>NZ_BIFF01000002.1:0-1176786 GCF_003865225.1 Nocardioides sp. LS1 | reverse complement strand
GCGGGTGTGGCGAGTGTGGACTACACGTTGCCGGCCGGGACGGCTGTGGGTGAGTACACGATCGTGGCGACCTATTCGGGGACCGGCAACTTCGATGGGTCGATGGACAACTCGAAGAAGTTGACGGTCGGCAAGCGGGGCACCACCACGACCGCGGTGGACAGGTCCTCGACCTATTCGGAGCAGTCGGTGCAGGTGGCCCTGTCCGCGACGGTCGCGGCGACCGGCTCGTCGGTGGGTGCCGGCACGGTGAGCTTCCAGGTCAAGTCGGGTGCCACCAACGTGGGTGCGGCGGTGACCGGTGCCGTGAGTAGTGCGGGTGTGGCGAGTGTGGACTACACGTTGCCGGCCGGGACGGCTGTGGGTGAGTACACGATCGTGGCGACCTATTCGGGGACCGGCAACTTCGATGGGTCGATGGACAACTCGAAGAAGTTGACGGTCGGCAAGCGGGGCACCACCACGACCGCGGTGGACAGGTCCTCGACCTATTCGGAGCAGTCGGTGCAGGTGGCCCTGTCCGCGACGGTCGCGGCGACCGGCTCGTCGGTGGGTGCCGGCACGGTGAGCTTCCAGGTCAAGTCGGGTGCCACCAACGTGGGTGCGGCGGTGACCGGTGCCGTGAGTAGTGCGGGTGTGGCGAGTGTGGACTACACGTTGCCGGCCGGGACGGCTGTGGGTGAGTACACGATCGTGGCGACCTATTCGGGGACCGGCAACTTCGTGGGGTCCACCGATGGCTCCAGGAAGCTGACGGTCAGCAAGCGGGCCACCACCACCGTGGCGGCGGCGGTGTCGGACCAGACCTACTCGGCGACTGCTACAGCGCTGTCGCTGTCGGCCACGGTCTCGGCGATCGGCTCCTCGGTCAACGCCGGCACGGTGACCTTCCAGGTCATGAAGGCAGGCACCGTGATCGCTTCCGGCACCTCGACAACCGTTGCGGGAGGGGCAGCCTCCAAGGTGCTGACGCTCCCTGCAGGTGCGGCGGTGGGGCCCTACACCGTGCTCGCCACCTACAGCGGCACCAGCAACCTGGTCGGGAGCGAGGGAAGCCGTGGGTTCAGCCTCCTCTACGGATGGAACGGGTTCCTGCAGCCCGTCAACGACACTGCTCACCAGACCGGCCTGAACGAGAGCAAGTTCAAGCTCGGGCAGACCATTCCGGTGAAGTTCGACCTGACGAACCTTCAAGGCCAGGTCGTTCAGCAGACGGGTAGCCCGACGTTCTCCAGGTCAGACAACCTGGGTGCCTGTGACGCGACTGCATCAGCGGACACGGTGCCCACCGTCTCGCCCGACGCGTCGGCCGTGTACACCAGCACGGGTGGTCACTATCAGTACAACTGGAGCACGAAGGCCATGACAGCGGGCGAGTACAAGGTATTCGCGAACCTCGCAGATGGCACGAACCAGTTCGTCTACATCTGTCTGACGAAGTAGACGGCGCTCAAAACCAGAGGTCGGACCATCAGGGGAGATGCCGCTGATGGTCCGACCTCGTCGTGGTGACAACGGGCTCGGAGGACAGGGCTCCTGGTGATTTCACCCACCGGGGTCTGTCCACGGAGCCGTGCCTCGACATAGGTTCCCCTGCATGGGTGACCACTGGCGCACCGTGGACTGGCGAGCCGAAGTCCGCGACGCCGACCTTCTCGGGGAGATCGAGCGGTCGGTGCGAGCCCGACTGAGCGCTCTCGCCCACCTGCCATGGCTCGACGACGAGCGCGCGACGCTCCTGGACCACCTCGTGCCCCTCGGCGCGAGCGCCCTCGAACGCATCGACACCGTCTCGCGGGTCGCCCAGGAGCTGGACCGCTCCACCGACGACCAGCGCTCGGCGTTCTTCGCGGGTCTCCTCGGGCGCGCCGCCCCGGCGACCGCCTGACCCGTCGCCGCCCGGGATACTGGCCCGGTGAAGCGCGGATTCAGCACCAAGGCCTGGCTGCTCATCGCCCTCGTGGCGGTGATGATCAACCTGCCTCTCGTGCACAGCTCCATCACGAGCTGGCGTGTCGACCGCTCCGGCGTCGACGTCACCGCGACGGTGGTCGACGCCGAGACCGTTGCCGGCGAGAGCCCGCAGTACTTCGTGAAGTTCCACTTCAGCAAGGACGTCGACCCCGACCAGACGCTGTGGAGCGCTGACGTCGAGAAGGCGACGTACGACGACGCGAGCGCCAGCAAGCAGGTCGCCGTCCGCGTCCTCCCGGGCAACCCCGCGGCGTTCGAGGTCGACGGCCAGGCGCACAGCAGCCTCGGCCTGGTCGTCACGATCGTCGCCGACCTCGCCCTGCTCGGCATGGTGCTGCTCGCCTGGCGCTTCCGCGGCCGGCTGCGCCCCCAGCTCCGCGGCATCGCCGTCGACGACGTCGAGCGCTGCGCCCCGGGCTCCGCGCTCGAGCGCCTCGACGGCGACCTCTACCTCGTCCGCGGCGAGGTCTCGCACGTCGCCGATCACCAGGTCGTGATCGACCTGGGCGACCGCTCGATCGCGATCGAGCTCGACGGGCACAGCAACGACGTGGGCTACCAGCAGCCCGCGCAGGTGCGCGCCCGCCTCGTGGGGTGACCGTCAGGAGCGGTCGAGCGGGAGCAGCACACTGACGCGCATCGCGCCGTCGTGGGCGCACGCCGGAGCAGCCGCCACGGACCCGTAGGAGTGGTGGCGCCCGCCGCTGCACAGGCGGAGCTCACCACCCGACCGGACCACGAGTGCCTCGACGAGCGAGAGCCCCAACCCGAAGCCCTCCGTGGCCCGGGACTCTGGCGAGCGGGTGAATCGGCGGGTGGCGGTGGCGAGCAGCTCGGGCGACATGCCCGGCCCGCCGTCGACCACTTGGAGCCGGGCGCACTCGCCCACGGCGTCCACGCGCACCACGATGGGCGCGCCGCCGTGCCGGGCCGCGTTGTCGAGCAGGTTGCCCACGAGCTGATGCACGGCGGCGGGCGTCAGCCGCACCGGGACGGGGCCGGAGACCTCGGAGCCGGCGCCGCGGCGCCGCGCCTCCTCCGCCACGACGACGGCCAGGTCGCAGCCCTCGGTGTCCTCGGCGCTGCCGTGGCCCACGTCGAGGAGGTGCTCGGCCAGCTGCACCAGCCGGACCACGTCCGTCTCGATCTCGGCCAGCACGGCCTCGTGCTCGGCCACCGACCGGGTCCGGCGCCGGGCCAGCTGGACCCTGGTCGTGAGCAGGGTCAGCGGGGTGCGCAGCTCGTGGCTGGCGTCGTTGACGAAGTGCCGCTCGCGGTCCACCGCCTCCTCGAGGGCGTCCAGCATGGCGTTGAGCGTGTGGCCGAGGCGGGTCACCTCGTCGTCGCGCCCCTCCGGCACCTCCAGGCGGACGCCACTGGCGCCGGCGATGATGTCGTCCGCCTGGGCCCGGTAGCGGTCGACGGGGCGGAGCGCGAACCGCGCCAGGCGATCGCCGACGAAGGCCGTCACCAGCAACGCCCCGAAGAGCGCGGCGGCCAGCTGGCCGAGCAGCTCGAGCAGGGCCTCGTCGCGGTGGTCGCGTCGTACCGCCACGACGAGCACCGCCGCGGGCTGGGCCGGGCCGGTGGCGGGGATCCGGGTGGCGAGCACCCGCAGGGGGTTGCGGGTGGTCGGCAACAAGGCCCCGATGTCGCGGCGCACGGGCCCGTCCAGGGAGTCCCGCACGGTGGCCGGGGTGATCAGGGGCGAACCGTCGAGGGTGGGGCTGGAGGACAGGACCCGTCCCCGCCGGTCCAGCACCTGGTAGAGCTCGCTGCTCCCGAGCCGGCTCGCATCGGCCGTCGCGGTCCCGTCGGGCTGGATCAGGGGGATGAGGACCCGGGTGCTGGCGGCGAGGTCGCCGTCGAGCTGTCGGTCCAGGGCGAACTGCACGCGCCAGTAGACGAACCCGCCGGCCGCGGTCAGCACGACCAGCATCGTCGCGGAGAAGCCGGCGACCAGGCGCACGCGCAGCGGCAGCCGCGTGACGCGCTCGCGCAGGCTCACGGGTCGATCCGGTAGCCGGACCCGCGGAGCGTGCGGATCGTGTCGGTGCCGAAGGGCCGGTCGATCTTGGCGCGCAGGGCGGCGACGTGGACGTCGATGACGTTGCTGCGCACGTCGGTGTCGCCGTCCCAGACCTCGTCGAGGATCGTGAACCGGGTGACCAGTCGGCCGGCCCGGGACATCAGGAGCTCCAGGATGTCGAACTCCCGCGCCGACAGGGTGATCTCGGTGCCGCCACGGTGCACCCGCCGCCCCTCCCGGTCCAGGGACAGGTCGCCCACCTGCACCACGGCACCCTCGAGCTCGTCGGACCGAGCCCGCCGGTGCAGGGCCCGCAGCCGGGCGATCAGCTCGTCGAGGTCGAACGGCTTGCCGAGGTAGTCGTCGGCGCCCGCCTCGAGCCCCGCGATCCGGTCGGGCACGGACGAGCGGGCGGTCAGCATCAGGACCGGGGTCCGGACCCCCGCCTCGCGGAGCCGGCGGCAGACGGTCAGCCCCTCCAGCCCGGGCAGCATCCAGTCCAGCAGCAGGACGTCGTACGCCGCGTCGCCGACGTCCACGGCCGCCGCGAACGCCGCCCGCCCGTCCCCGACCACGTCCACGTCGAATCCGGCCTCGGTCAGCGACTGCTCGAGGAGGACGGCCAACCGGACCTCGTCCTCGGCGACGAGCACCCTCACGGCCTGCTCGTCTCACGGGTCCGGCTCACGCGCCGACCGTAGCCGTCGGACGATGAACGCGACATGAAAGCGATCCTGCTGCCGGCCGGTCTAGGTCCGCCGGGTGAAGGCGACCTAGAAGTACCCGCCGAAGGCGCGACATCCCGCAGCCACACGTCGGCGCGCAACCAGCCCACAGTCCCGGCAGTTGCGACGACTCGACCACAATGACCGCGTGACCGACGTACGAGAGCAGCCCACCTGGTCCCCGTGGCGCACGGTGGTGTGGTTCGGGGTGGTCAGCCTCGCCGCGGACATGGTCTATGAGGGTGCCCGGTCGATCACCGGACCGTTCCTGGCCTCGCTCGGCGCGAGCGCGCTCGTGGTCGGCGTGGTGACGGGTGCGGGTGAGGCCGCGGCGCTGGTGCTGAGGCTGTGGTCGGGGCCGCTGGCCGACCGGAGCGGGCGCTACTGGGCCCTGACGATCGTCGGCTACGGGCTGACGGTGGTGTGCGTGCCGCTGATGGCGGTGGCGCCGTTCCTCGGCGGCGCGGGACTCGCGTTCGGCGCCACGATGGTGCTGCTCGAGCGGACCGGCAAGGCGATCCGGAGCCCCTCGAAGTCCGCCCTGCTCGCCCACGCGGCACGGAGCGTCGGTCGCGGTCGCGGCTTCGCGGTGCACAAGGCGCTCGACCAGGTCGGCGCCTTCGCCGGTCCGCTGGTCGTGGCCGGGATGGTCGCGCTGACCACCCACACCTGGGCAGGCCTGGCCGCCCTCGCCGTCCCCGGAGTGATCGCGCTGGTGCTGCTCGCGGTGATCCGGGCGCGGGTGCCCGACATGACGGTGTACGACGAGCCGGAGGCGCCCCCCACCAGCGCGACCGGCGTGCGTGTCGACGCGCCGACGAAGCTGCCGCGCGACTTCCGGCTCTTCGCGCTCTCCTGCGCGGCCAGCACGCTGGGGCTGATGACCTTCGGGATCATCGGCTTCCACCTCGCCGACGCCAACCTGGTGCGACCCGCGCTCGTCCCGGTCGTCTATGCCGTGGCGATGGGCGTGGAGGCGATCTCGGCGCTGGCGACCGGCTTCGCCTACGACCGGATCGGGGCCAAGGTGCTGCTGGTGCTGCCGTTCCTCGTGGCCGCTGTGCCGCTGCTCGCGCTGGACGACCGCCTGGGTCTGGCCCTCACCGGCATCGTGGTGTGGGGGGCGGCCGTCGGCGTCCAGGACTCCACGGTCAAGGCGCTGGTGGCCGACCTGGTGCCGAGCGGTCGCCTGGCCACGGCGTACGGCGTGTTCGCGGCCTTCCAGGGCGCCGCGGCCCTGGCCGGTGGTGCGCTCGCCGGGTGGCTCTACTCCGGCGGGCGGCTCGACCTGGTGGTCGTGCTCGGCGCCTGCCAGGCGGTGTCGCTCGTGCTGCTGGCGGTCGTGCTCAGGCGGCGCGGCTGAGGGTGGCCGGGGCGGGGAGGACGTCGTTCGTCCCGTTCTCCGTCACCGACTCCTCCAGCGCGCTCGGCCGGCGCAGCTGAACGCTGGCGAACACGAGGACCGAGACCATGAGGACCGGTGCGAGCAGCACGAAGCCCATGGCGCCTGCGGTGAACACGGTGACGAACGACATCTCTCACTCCTGGGTGAAGGCGGGTGTGGACCGACTCCGTCGCGGGCCGGTTGCGGCCCGAGAGGACCGTGCCCAGCGCCGGTTATCGGAAACCTGGTCCAGACCTAGTTCGCCATGTGGTGTGCGACACGGTTGATGTTTGGAGTAACCCCCTGTTACGCATACTTGAAGCATGGCTCCCTCCCTCACCGACTTCTCCGCGCGCGCGATCGACGGCACCGACGTCGACCTCGCGACGTACGACGGCCAGGTGCTCCTCGTCGTCAACACCGCCTCCCAGTGCGGCTTCACCGGTCAGTACTCCGGCCTCCAGGAGCTGCACGACAGCTACGAGGACCGGGGGTTCAGCGTGCTGGGCTTCCCGTGCGACCAGTTCGGTGGGCAGGAGCCGGGCAGCGAGGACGAGATCGCGTCCTTCTGCGAGCGCAACTTCGGCGTCTCCTTCCCGCTCTTCGCGAAGGTCGACGTCAACGGCGACAACGCGCACCCCGTCTTCCAGTGGCTGCGCAAGCAGAAGAGCGGCCTGCTGGGCAACAAGATCCGCTGGAACTTCACCAAGTTCCTCGTCGACCGCGATGGCAAGGTGATCGGCCGCTACGCGCCGACCACGCCGCCGGAGAAGATCACCGGCGACATCGAGAAGGCGCTGGCTGCCTGATCGTCGGACGCGGGTGATCGCGGTCACTTCTGGTCGTTGCGGTCGGAGGTGACTTGCTCGTAACCACGGGCCGAGAGCAAGGTGCTGGCATGGCCGCCACCACCTCGTCGTACTCCATCACCATGCGCCTCTACACGGCGCCGGACCACGGGGTGGTGGGAGCGGTCGCGACCGCGATCGCCCAGGCCGGCGGCATCGTGACCGCCATCGACGTGGCGGAGTCCAGCCACGAGCGGCTCGTCGTCGACGTGACCTGCTCGGCCAGCGACGCCGACCACGCCAAGCTGCTCGAGGCCGCGGTCGACGCGGTGGCCGGCGTCGAGGTCCACAAGACCAGCGACCGGACCTTCCTGCTGCACCTCGGCGGCAAGATCGAGGTCGCCTCCAAGGTGCCGCTGAAGAACCGCGACGACCTCTCGATGGCCTACACCCCCGGCGTCGGCCGGGTCAGCATGGCGATCGCCGAGCACCCCGACGACGTCTGGCGGCTGACGGTCAAGGGCAACTCCGTCGCGGTCGTCACCGACGGCTCGGCCGTCCTCGGCCTCGGCAACATCGGCCCCGGCGCCGCGATGCCGGTGATGGAGGGAAAGGCCGCGCTGTTCAAGCGCTTCGCCGACATCGACGCCTGGCCGATCTGCCTGGCCAGCCAGGACACCGACGAGATCGTCCGGGCCGTCGAGATGATCGCCCCCGGCTTCGGCGGCATCAACCTCGAGGACATTGCGGCCCCGCGCTGCTTCGAGATCGAGGCGCGGCTGCGCGCCAGCCTCGACATCCCGGTCTTCCACGACGACCAGCACGGCACCGCGATCGTCGTGCTCGCCGCGCTGACCAACGCGCTGCGCGTGGTCCGCAAGCAGCTCGCCGACGTGCGGGTCGTGGTCTCGGGCGGTGGCGCCGCCGGCACCGCCATCGTCACGCTCCTGCTCGCCGCCGGCGTCACTGACGTGGTCGTGGTCGACCGGGCCGGCGCCCTGTCGGCCGACGACGACACCCTCGCCCCGGCGCACCGCGAGCTGGCGGCCGCGACCAACCCCCGCCGCGTCACCGGCGACCTGCACACGGTGCTCGCGGGCGCCGACGTCTTCATCGGCGTCAGCGCGCCGGGCGTGCTGCAGCCCGAGTGGATCAAGGACATGGCCGACGACGCGGTCGTCTTCGCGCTGGCCAACCCCGACCCCGAGGTCGACCCCGCCGAGGCCGAGAAGTACGCCGCCGTGGTGGCGAGCGGCCGCTCGGACTACCCCAACCAGATCAACAACGTGCTGGCCTTCCCGGGCGTCTTCCGGGGCCTGCTCGACGCGCGGGCCTCCGAGATCACCGTCGACATGCTGCTCCGGGCGGCCGAGGCGATCGCCCTGGTCGTCAAGGACGAGGAGCTCAACCCCAACTTCATCATCCCGACCGTCTTCCACCCCGACGTGCCCAAGGCGGTCGCCGCGGCGATCCGCGGTCACTGAGTGCGGGGAGGGCTAGCCTGAGCGCATGCCCAGCTTCGCGCACACCGAGACCGTCGCCGCCTCCCCGGAGCACGTCTTCACGATCATCGACGACTTCACCCGGACCCCGGAGTGGCTGACTCGCTGCACGGGCATCGACAAGCTCGAGGACGGCCCCAACCACGCCGGCCTGCCGCTGAAGTACCACTACAAGGACGGCAGCCGGACCGGCACGATGGACGGCGAGGTCGCCGCGCGCGAGCAGGACCGCCACCTCACCCTGCACTTCGTCGACAAGATGACCGACGTGACGGTCGACTTCAAGGTCGCGCCGATGGGTGCCGAGACGTCGCTGACCCACGAGATCACGATCCAGACCAAGGGCTTCGGCAAGCTCTTCACGCCGATGATCAAGCGGGCGCTGCCCAAGCAGACCCTCGACGCGATGACGAAGCTGAAGGCGCTCGCCGAGTCCTGATCAGCGGGTCGCGCAGAGCGCGGCCCCGACGATCCCGGCCTTGTTGCGCAGGGTCGCCGGGACGATCTCGGTGTCGATGTCGATCAAAGGCAGGAACTCGTCGGACTTCTTGCTGATCCCACCGCCCACGACGAAGAGGTCGGGCGAGAAGAGCATCTCCAGGGTCCGGTAGTACGTCGTGAGCCGCTCGGCCCACGTCGCCCAGGACAGGTCCTCGGACTCGCGGGCGCTGTTGGCGGCGCGCTTCTCGGCGCCGTGTCCGTCGATCTCGAGGTGCCCGAGCTCGGAGTTGGGCACCAGCACGCCGTCGTACACCAGGGCGGAGCCGATGCCGGTGCCGAGCGTGGTGACGATGACCAGGCCGTCGCGCCCGCGGGCGGCGCCGTACCGCACCTCGGCCAGGCCGGCGGCGTCCGCGTCGTTGACGACGTGCACGTCGCGGCCGGTCGCCCTGGTGAAGAGGGCGTCCGCGTCGGTGCCGAGCCAGGACTTGTCGATGTTGGCGGCGGAGTGCACCACCCCGTGGCGTACGACGCCGGGCACGGTCACGCCGACCGGACCCCGGGAGTCGGGGAACTGCTCGAGGATCCCCGCGAACACCTCCGCCACCGCCTCGGGGGTGGCGGGCTTGGGCGTCGTCGCGCGCACGCGCTCGGCCGCGAAGTCGCCGGTCCCGAGGTCGACGGGCGCCCCCTTGATGCCGGTGCCGCCGAAGTCGATGCCGAAGGGAAGGTCGCCGCTCATGGGCACAATCTCGCCGTCCGGAGGGCGGGAAGCAACCCCGGCGGCCCCGGCTGCGTGCCAGAGGTGAGGGCCCGTCCGGGCCCCGGACGGAGGACTACGATGGACATCAGGACCCGCCGGCACCCGATCGCCGCGATCGCCCCCACGGTCGCCGCCGCGCTCGCGCTGGCCCTGGGCGCCCCCACCCCCGTGGGCGCCGCGAGCGCGTCGGTCAACGGACCGTCCTCGGGGGACGTGCGCGTGTGCACCGGCCCCGACCTCACCGCGTCCAAGGGGGCCCTCGAGGGGGCTGCGGGGTCGCGCTTCCTCACGGTCCGCGTCACCAACGCCTCGGCGACCGCCTGCCAGACGATGGGCTACACGGCCTACCGGTTCCGCAACGCCGCCGGACCGATCGGGCACGAGTCGACGCCCAACACCGTCACCGACGGCACCGAGGGCGTCCCGGTCGTGATCGCTGCCGGGGCGACGGTGAAGTCGGTGCTGAGCTGGACCGACCCGGGGCCGACCGTGCCGAGCCAGTGCCACGCCAGGAAGACCACGGCGTTCCGGCTCAAGATCCACGACGTGGACCGCTACTACCGCCTGCCGCTGAAGGTCGACGTCTGCACGACGCTGAAGTACCGCCCCCACGGCACCCGGCTCCAGTGACGCGCGCCTGACGGGTCGGCCACCGGACGAAATATCGGAGGCCCGCGGACGGCCGAGGTGTCAGGCTCGGGGCATGCCCACCGAGCTCACCACGCCCCAGCACCTCGAGGGACTGCGTGCTGCCCTGGTCTCCTTCGTCCGGTACGCCGAGCGCGCCGGCCTCCGCGCGCCCGTCCCGACCTGCCCCGACTGGACCGTCCGGCACCTCGTCGCCCACCAGGGGATGGTGCACCGGTGGGCCGCGGCGGCACTGCGAGGCGAGCGGGTCGAGCCGGACGACCTCGAGCGGGAGGGCCGCTCCTCGCCCGACCCGCTGGAGTGGCTGCGCGACGGGGCCGTCGAGGTGGCCGCGGCGGTGACCAACGCGCCCGAGCGGGTGGCCGCGCCGGTGTTCCTGCTCGACGCCCCGCCGGCCCGGGCGTTCTGGGCGCGGCGGCAGTGCCACGAGACCACGATCCACGCCGTCGACGCGCTCGCGGCCTCACTGGGTCGCTACCCGCGCGGGTCGGAGACCTGGATCGACCCCGTGCTCGCCCGCGACGGCATCGACGAGCTGCTCGGCGGCTTCCTGCCCCGGCCGCGCTCGCGGCTGCGGCGCCCGGAGGAGACCACGCTGGTGGTGGCTCCCACGGACGGTCCCGACTGGTGGCGCGTGCAGATCGGCGCGCACCCGCCGGTGACCACGCGTCGTACGGGCCCGGTGGAGGAGGCCGACGTGACGCTCACCGGTCCCTCGGTCGGGCTCTACCTGACGTTGTGGAACCGGTCCGACGCCGAGGAGGACTGCGTCGACTCGCGGGGCGTGCTGGACGACTGGCGCGACCTGTCGGCGGTCCGCTGGGCCTGAAGTTTACAAAGATAGCCCTCTTGTCAAAGTGGTTTACAAACCCTATGGTCATGTAAACCCCGGCAGGAAGGTCCCCGCATGAGCACCGCCAACGCCACCGTCCCCCTCGGCTCGACCGAGGCGTGGAAGGACAAGAAGCGCTACCTGTGGCTGATCGGCCTCGTCGTCCCGAGCCTGGCGTTCATCGCCGGCGGGATGTGGGCGCTGACCGGGTGGGGCGTGTGGTTCTGGATCGGCCCGATCGTGATCCTCGGCGTCGTCCCGGCGATCGACCTGCTCGCGGGCCTGGACCGCTCCAACCCGCCCGACGACGCGATCGAGGCGCTGGAGAAGGACCGCTACTACCGCTGGATCACCTACCTCTTCCTGCCGATCCAGTACGTCGGCTTCGTCGGCGCCTTCTACGTCATCGCCCACGGCGCCGGCGGCTTCGGCGACCTGACCACGCTCGACAAGCTCGGTCTGGCGATCTCGATCGGCTGCATCGGCGGCATCGGTATCAACACCGCCCACGAGCTCGGCCACAAGAAGGAGGCCAACGAGCGCTGGCTGTCCAAGATCGCGCTGGCGCAGAGCTTCTACGGCCACTTCTACATCGAGCACAACCGCGGCCACCACGTCCGGGTCGCCACCCCGGAGGACCCCGCCAGCAGCCGGTTCGGCGAGAACTTCTACCAGTTCTGGCCGCGCACGGTCATCGGGTCGCTGCGCTCGGCCTGGCGGCTGGAGAAGCGGCGCTACGCCCGCAAGCAGCAGCACCCCTTCCGGCTCGGCAACGACGTGCTCAACGCCTGGCTGATGTCCGCGGTGCTGTGGGGCGGCCTGGTCGCCTGGCTGGGCGTGGGGATCCTGCCGTTCCTCGTCGTGCAGGCGGTCGTCGGCTTCTCGCTGCTCGAGGTCGTCAACTACATGGAGCACTACGGCATGCTGCGGCAGAAGGTCGGCGTCGGCGAGCGCCAGCGCTACGAGCGGGTCGACCCCTCGCACTCGTGGAACTCCAACAACATCGCGACCAACGTGCTGCTCTACCACCTGCAGCGGCACAGCGACCACCACGCCAACCCGACCCGTCGCTACCAGACCCTGCGCGACTTCGAGGAGAGCCCGGTGCTGCCCACGGGGTACGCCGGCATGATCGTGCTCGCGATCCTCCCGCCGGTCTGGCGCCGGGTGATGGACCCCCGCGTCATCGCCCACTTCGACGGCGACCTGACCCGCGCCCACCTCCAGCCCCGCAAGCGCGAGCGCATCCTCGCGGCGTACCCGCCCCCGGTGCCCGCCGACCGCGGCGCCGACGGCGACGTCACGGTGGCGGACGTCGAGGCGGTCGAGGTGCTGGCCGCGAAGTGCCCCGGCTGCTCCTACACCTACGACGTCAACGCCGGCGACGAGCACGAGGGCTTCGCCGCGGGGACGGCCTGGGCCGACATCCCCGCCGACTGGTGCTGCCCGGACTGCGGCGTGCGCGAGAAGGTCGACTTCATCCCCCTCAGCCGGAGCGAGGCCCTCTGATGCGCATCCACGTGGACCGCGACCGGTGCGAGGGGCTCGGCATGTGCGAGGCGATGGCGCACGAGTTCTTCGAGCTGGACGATGACGACGTCATGCACCTGCGCGACGAGACACCGGCCGAGGAGCACCGCGGGCAGGTGGCCGCGGCCGTGGCGTCCTGCCCGGTGCTCGCGCTGTCGCTGGTCGACTGACGCCGCTCCCTAGACTGGGTCCGTGACGACCGCCCCCGACCGAGCCCCCCTGACGGCGACGATGCGGGAGCGCGTGGTCGACGCGGCGGTGGCACTGACCACCGAGGTCGGCTGGGCCCAGGTGACGATGGCCCGGATCGCGGACCGGGTGGGGGTCTCGCGGCAGACCGTCTACAACGAGGTCGGCACCAAGCCGGGCCTGGCCGAGGCGATGATCCTGCACGAGCTCGACCGCTTCCTCGGCGTGGTCAACGTCGCCTTCGACGACGCCCCCACCGACCTGGTCGGGGCGATCCGGGGGGCGACCCGCGGGGTCCTCGAGCTGGCCCAGGACAACCCGCTCCTGCACGCCGTCGTCTCCGCGACGCACGGCGCCGACACCGAGCTGCTGCCGCTGCTGACGACCCACGCCGAGTCCCTGCTCGCCGCGGCCAAGATCGTCATCAAGGACCGGATCGAGCCCTACGCCCTCGCCCTCGACGACGAGCACCTCGAGGCCGCCATCGACATGGTCGTCCGGGTGGTGCTCAGCCACGTCATGCAGCCCTCGGCCTCCCCGGCCGACACGTCCGACGACATCGCCTGGATCGCCGCACGGGTGCTCCGCCCCTAGTCTGCAGACGTGGGCGAGCTCCTGGAGGCCGGCGGGGTCCGGATGGGCACGCCCGCCGGACGGGCCGTCGTGGCGGCTGCCCTGCTCGGCTCGGGCATGACGATGCTGGACGGCACGGTCGTCAACGTCGGGCTCCGCACGATCGGCGCGGACCTCGACGCGACGCTCGCCGAGCTCCAGTGGGTCTCCAACGGCTACCTCCTCTCGCTGGCCAGCCTGATCCTGCTCGGGGGCTCGCTGGGCGACCGGTTCGGTCGCGTGCGGGTGTTCAACGTCGGGACCGTCGCCTTCACACTCGCCTCGGTGCTGTGCGGGCTCGCGCCGACGCCGGAGGTGCTGATCGCGGCCCGCGTCCTGCAGGGGGCCGGCGCGGCGCTGCTGATGCCCGGCAGCCTCGCGATGATCCAGGGCGCCTTCGTGCGGGACGACCGGGCGGCCGCGATCGGCGCCTGGTCGGGCCTCGGGGGCATCGCGGCGGCGCTCGGTCCGTTCCTCGGCGGCACCCTCATCGAGTACGCCGACTGGCGCTGGATCTTCTTCATCAACGTCCCCATCGGCGCGCTGAGCGTGGTCGTCGCGACCCGGTCGGTGCCGGAGACGCTCGACCCGCACGCCCCGGCGCGGTTCGACGCGACCGGGGCGCTGCTCGCGTGCCTGGCGCTCGGCGGGACGACGTACGCGCTCATCGAATGGGGCCGGCCCCTCGTGCCCGTGGCCGTGGGGGTCGCGGTGCTGGCGGCAGTGGCGTTCGTGCTCGTCGAGCGGCGCAGCGACCACCCGATGCTGCCGCTGGGGATCTTCGCCGACCGCACCTTCAGCAGCGCCAACGCGATGACGCTCCTCGTCTACGCCGCCCTCGGTGCCGTGCTGTTCTTCCTGGTCCTGCAGCTCCAGGTCGTGGTCGGGTACGGCGCCCTCCGCGCCGGCATCTCCAGCCTGCCGATCACGGTCTGCATGCTGCTGCTGGCCCGGCGCGGTGGCCGGCTGGCGTCGCGGATCGGTCCGCGGATCCCGATGACCCTCGGACCGCTGGTGATGGCGGCGGGGGTGCTGCTGCTGACGCGGGTGGGCCCGGGGTCGACGTACGTGCTCGACGTGCTGCCGGGCATCACCGTCTTCGGGCTCGGCCTGCCGCTGCTGGTCGCGCCGCTGACGGCCACGGTGCTGGCGGCCGCGCCCGACGAGCACGCCGGCCTCGCGAGCGGGGTCAACAACGCGGTGGCCCGGGCGGGATCGCTGCTGGCCGTCGCCGCGCTGCCGCTGCTGGTCGGACTCCGGGGTGACGACTACGCCGACCCGGCCGTGCTCGACGACGCCTACCGCTCCGCGATGGTGGTGTGCGCGGCCCTGCTCGTGCTCGGCGGGTTGCTGTCGTGGGCGACGATCCGGACTCCGGGGGGCCTGGGCAGGTCCGGCGGCAGGTCGCGGTGACGTCACGATCGGCGGAGCGACCCGCACGGGTTGCCCACCCGACCTAGTCTGACCCGTGAGGGAGGGCACATGCCGAACGCGCGCGCACTGGCGGCACTGCTGCTGCCCCTCGCCCTGCTCACGACGGCCGGCTGTGACGGGAAGGCCGCGGCCAAGGACCCGGCCACCAGCCCGGCGGCCGCGACGTCCGGTGCGGGTGACCCGGGCACGAGCACCAGCCCCGTCGCCGACGCCGACCACGCGGTCGACCCGCCCGGCAAGCTGAGCGGCCGGCTCTACGCCGCCGACATGCTCGTCTACAGCCAGGACACCCTCAGCCCCGCGGTCGTGGAGCGGATCAAGCACCTGAAGGGCGTCACCCGCGTCGAGAGCCTCTCGATGGCCCAGGTCAGCATCGAGAACCACGCCCTCAACGTCGCGGCCGTCGACGCGGGCACCTACCGCAACTGGACGCCGTACGCCTCGGCCACCACGCAGGCCGTCTGGGACCGGGTCGCCGGCGGTGAGGTCGCGCTGCTCCCGGAGCTGAAGAAGCGGTTGCCGATCACCGGCAAGGGCTACCTCCAGCTCGGCTCCAGCAAGGACGCCCCCGAGCTGCACGTCGGCGCGTTCGCGCCGCAGATCCCCAACGCCATCGACGCCGTCGTCAACGAGAAGTGGGCCGACTCGCTGGGCATGAAGAAGGACAACGCGCTGCTGATCTACACCGGCAGCACGTCGCCGTCCTCGCTGCGCAAGCCCGTCGAGAAGGTCGCCGGCACGACCGCGTCGGTCCAGAGCCTCGACATCGTCGCGCGCGCCGGCCTGGACATCCACGCCAAGCAGACGGCGTTCCTCGTCGGCTCGGTCGCCGACGCGGTCGGCACCTTCAACTACACCGTGCTCGGCGGCGGCCGGATCGCGCCGGAGGCCTCGTGGGTCGCCTCCCACATCGCCACCGAGCAGGTCCCGATCCTGGGCAGCGTCACCTGCAACCGGCTGCTCTTCCCCCAGCTCACGGCCGCGCTCAACGAGGTCGTCGACCAGGGGCTGGCCGACAAGATCCACCCCGACGAGTACGCCGGGTGCTACTACCCGCGCTTCATCGCCGGCACCACGACGCTGTCCAACCACTCCTTCGGGCTCGCCCTCGACCTCAACGTGCCCGGCAACCAGCGCGGCACCGTCGGCGAGATGGACCGCCAGGTCGTCGCGATCTTCGAGAAGTGGGGCTTCACCTGGGGCGGCCGGTGGCACTACACCGACCCGATGCACTTCGAGATGAACTCGCTGGTCAGCCCCCGCTGAATCCACGCGTGAGTCTCAGGCGGGCGACGTACGACGCCTGATCTGCCCGGCGACCATCTCCATGGTCCGCCGCGCCCGCTCGAGGTCGTGCGAGAGGAAGTAGTGGTCGGCGCCGGGCGTCATGTCGGAGACGACCTCGACGCCGGCGTTGCGCAGCCGGGCGGCGTACTTGTCGCCGTCGGCGCGCAGGGTGTCCCGCTCGGCCGTGAGCACGACCGCGGGTGGCAGGGCGCGCACCGTGTCGGCCAGCAGCGGCGAGGCGTAGGGGTCCGCGCGGGTCGCGGGGTCGGGGAAGTAGACCCGGCGCACGAGCCTGCGCAAGGCGGGCGAGATCATCCCGGGCGCCCCGGTGTCGACCTCGGTCGCCACGTCGAGGGCCGGGACGCCGAGGACCTGCAGGACCGGCGCGAAGGAGCCGCGGTCGCGCGCCTGCAGGCAGGTGGCAGCCGCCAGCGCGCCGCCGGAGCTGAGGCCGCCGACAGCGACGCGGGCCCCGTCGATGCCGTGGTCACTGCCGCGCGTGGCGAGGTGGGCGGCGGCGTCGTGCGCCTCGTGCTGGGCGACGGGGTACTGCACGTAGGGGCCGGCGCGGAAGTCGACGTTGGCCACCACGACGCCCGCCCGGGAGGCGACGTACCGGCACCAGAAGTCGTCCATCTGCGGGTAGCGCATCAGGAAGGCGCCCCCGTGGAAGTGCACGTAGGCGCCGAGGGCGCGCCGGGCCGCGCGGACGGGGCGGTAGAGGTGGACCGGCACGTGGCCGTAGCGGGTGGGCACGCGGACCCTCTCGGGCTCCGGCAGGTCCTCGCCGGCGAAGCGGAGCTCGTCGCCGTAGCGGACGGTGAAGCGGGCGAGTGCGTGCATGAGCCCGGCACGGAGGGCGTCGTCGATCCTCACCTGTGCCGTTCGGAGCCGCTCGCGGATCGGATGGGCCGGTCGGCGAGCGGGCGCCGGTCGGTAGCGTGCCGGGCATGCGCGCCGTCCAGGTCATCACGCCCACCGGTCCCAGCGATCTCCAGATCCGCGACGTCGCCGAGCCGACGCCCGGCCCCGACGACGTGCTCGTCGAGGTGCACCGCGTCGGCATCTCCTTCCCCGACCTGCTGCTGAGCAAGGGGCAGTACCAGCTCAAGCCCGAGCCGCCGTTCACGCTGGGCGTGGACTTCGCGGGGGTCGTGGTCTCCGGGGGCGGGCTCGCTCCGGGGACGCGGGTCGCCGGAGTGGCGCCGTACGGCGCTGCCGGCGAGCTGGTCAGCAACCCGGCGGTCTCGACGTTCGCGCTGCCGGACTCGATCACCCTCGACGAGGGGGCTGCGCTGCCGATGAACTACCTGACCGCGCAGTTCGCGTTGGCCGAGCGCGGCGACCTGAAGGCCGGCGAGACCGTGCTCGTGCACGGCGCGGCCGGCGGCGTCGGCACCGCGACCATCCAGGTCGCGAAGGGCTACGGCGCCCGCGCGATCGCGGTCGTCTCGACCGAGGAGAAGGCCAAGGTCGCGCTGGCGGCCGGCGCCGACGAGGTGGTGCTGCTCGACGGCTTCAAGGACAAGGTCATGGAGCTGACCGGCGGCCGGGGCGTCGACATCGTCCTCGACGTGGTCGGCGGCGACGCCTTCACCGACTCGCTGCGGGTGCTCGGGGCACGGGGGCGGCTTCTCGTCGTCGGCTTCGCGTCCGGCCAGGGCATCCCCGAGGTCAAGGTCAACCGGCTCCTCCTCAACAACATCGACGTCCGCGGCGTCGGGTGGGGCGCCTACGCGATGATGCGGCCCGGCTACATGCACGAGCAGTGGGCCGAGATCCTGCCGATGATGGAGTCGGGCGTCATCAAGCCGCCGATCGGGGCGACGTACGCGCTCGAGGACTTCGGGCAGGCGCTGGTCGACATGGATGAACGCCGCACCCTCGGCAAGTCGGTCGTCCGGGTGCGCGACTGACCGATCGGTTACGGTCGGTCCCGTGAGCATGCTGGATGACGCCCGACCGGGCATGAACCCCGACATCCGTCCCCAGGACGACCTCTTCGGACACGTGAACGGGCGCTGGCTCGACGAGACCGAGATCCCCGCCGACCGCTCGAGCTGGGGACCCTTCGTCCAGCTGGCCGACGTGGCCGAGGAGCAGGTCCGCCGGATCATCGAGGACATCGCGTCCGCCGACCCGGCGTCGCTGGACGACGAGGCGCGCAAGATCCACGACCTCTACGCGTCGTTCATGGACACCGAGACAATCAACCACCGCGGGCTGCGCCCCGTCCGGCCGCTGATCGACGCGGTCGCCGCCCTGCGCGACACCCGCGACCTGGCGGCGTTCCTCGGCGAGTTCGAGCGGATCGGCGGGCACGGCCTCTTCGGCAGCTACATCGCCACCGACAACAAGGACTCCGACCGCTACCTCTTCCACCTCGTGCAGGGCGGCCTCGGGCTGCCGGACGAGTCCTACTACCGCGACGACAAGTTCGCCGAGGTCCGGGAGAAGTACGTCGCCTACCTGACCCGGCTCCTCGGCCTCGCCGAGCACGCCGACCCGGCCGGCGCCGCCGCGACCGTCCTCGCGATCGACACCAAGCTGGCGGCCGGCCACTGGGAGCGCGCGGAGACCCGCGACGTCCAGAAGACCTACAACCTCACGACGATGGCCGAGCTCAAGGAGCTGTGCCCGTCCTTCGACTGGGACGCCTACATCCGCAACCTCGGTGGCAACGAGCAGACGGCGGCCGAGTCGTGCGTGCGGCAGCCGTCGTACTTCGCGCACCTCTCGACGGTGCTCGACGAGGTCCCGATCGAGGACTGGAAGGCCTGGATGGTCGTCCACGTGTTGCGCTCGGCGGCGCCGTACCTCACCGACGACTTCGTCGAGACCAACTTCGACTTCTACGGCCGCACCCTCAACGGCACCCCCGAGCTGCGGGCCCGCTGGAAGCGCGGCGTCTCGCTCGTCGAGGGCGCCATCGGCGAGGCGGTCGGCAAGCAGTACGTCGAGCGGCACTTCCCGCCGACCTCCAAGGCGCTGATGGACGACCTGGTCGCCAACCTGCTCGCCGCCTACCGGCAGTCGATCTCCCAGCTGGACTGGATGACCGACGAGACGAAGGAGCGGGCCTACGAGAAGCTCGCGACCTTCCGGCCCAAGATCGCCTACCCCGACACGTTCCGCGACTACTCCGCGCTGCAGGTCTCCTCGGACGACCTGCTCGGCAACGTGGCGGCGGCGTCCGGCTTCGAGACCGACCGCGAGCTGGCCAAGATCGGCGGGCCGGTCGACCGCGACGAGTGGTTCATGCTGCCGCAGACGGTCAACGCCTACTACAACCCCGGCACCAACGAGATCTGCTTCCCCGCCGGCATCCTGCAGAAGCCGTTCTTCGACCCCGAGGCCGAGCAGGCCGAGAACTACGGCGGCATTGGCGCCGTGATCGGGCACGAGATCGGCCACGGCTTCGACGACCAGGGCGCGCAGTACGACGGCGCGGGCAACCTCAACGACTGGTGGACCGCCGACGACAAGGCGGCCTTCGAGGTGAAGTCCAAGGCCCTGATCGAGCAGTACGACGCCTTCGAGCCGCGCGCGCTGCCCGGCGAGCACGTCAACGGTGCGCTGACCGTCGGTGAGAACATCGGCGACCTCGGCGGCCTGACGATCGGCCACACGGCGTACCTCATCGCGCAGGGGGGCTCGGCCTCGGTCGAGGACCGCCAGAAGCTCTTCATGAACTGGGCCTACTGCTGGCGGACCAAGCGCCGCAAGGAGCAGGAGCTGCAGTACCTCACCATCGACCCGCACAGCCCGCCGGAGTTCCGCGCCAACATCGTGCGCAACCTGGCGGAGTTCCACGAGGTCTTCGAGACCGCCGAGGGTGACGGGCTCTGGCTCGACCCGGACCAGCGCGTCCGCATCTGGTGAGCCGCTGACCGAACGACACACCGAACCCCTCGGATCCGCCCCTCCCGGGCTGGATGCGAGGGGTTCGGTGTGTTCGGCGGTCGTCACTCCTTGCGCAGGGTCGTAATCTTGATTACATGATTACGAACGAATCCCTGGAGCGGGTCCGCGGCTGGTTCACCGGCCGCCTCCCCGCCGACTGGTCGGCCGGGTCCGAGGGCCCCGCCGAGGTCACCGTCGACCGTGAGGAGATCACGGTCCTGCTCGCCGTGCCCGACGTCGAGCTCGCCGCGGACGCCTCCGACGCCGAGCGCGCCGAGGCCCGCGCCGGCCGCGCCAAGGCGTTCCGCGAGGAGACCCGGGACGCCCGCATCGCCATCGCCCGCGAGGCCGAGCACCGCTTCGAGCGCAAGGTCTCGTGGGGCGTCCACGTCGGCGACCACGCCGAGCTCTGGACGCACGTCGCGGCCCCCGTCATGACCCGCCTGCGCCAGCCGCAGCGGCTCGTCCTCGACACCCTCGTCGACGCCGGCGTGGCCCGGTCACGCTCCGAGGCGCTGGCCTGGTGCGTGCGGCTCGTCGGGCAGCACGAGGAGGACTGGCTCGCCGAGCTCCGCGACGCGATGGGCGCCGTCGCCGACGTACGCAGCAAGGGCCCGGCAGCCTGAGGCCGATCCTGCGGACCCCTGTGGATGCGGTACGCCGACTGTCGGGACGCGCTGGTAGACAGGCGGCATGAGCCCCACCACGACCGACGCCCGTGACCGCGCCGAGGAGCACCTGCGGGCGCTGGTCGGTCGTGACGACGCGCGCCTGCGCGAGGACCAGTGGACGGCGATCGAGGCGCTCGCCGTCGACCGCCGCCGGTCCCTCGTCGTCCAGCGCACCGGCTGGGGCAAGTCGGCGGTCTACTTCGTCGCCACCCTGCTGCTGCGCGAGGCCGGGGCCGGCCCGACGGTCATCGTGTCCCCGCTGCTCGCGCTGATGCGCAACCAGATCGAGGCGGCCGAGCGGGCCGGCATCCGCGCGGTCACCATCAACTCCACCAACATCGAGGAGTGGGAGCCCACCCAGGAGGCGATCCGGGCGGGCGAGGTCGACGTGCTGCTGGTGAGCCCCGAGCGGCTCAACAACCCCGGCTTCCGCGACGAGGTGCTGCCACGGCTGGCCGCGACCTGCGGCCTGCTCGTCATCGACGAGGCCCACTGCATCTCCGACTGGGGCCACGACTTCCGCCCCGACTACCGCCGCATCCGCACCCTCCTGGGCGACCTGCCCGAGGGCATCCCGGTGCTCGCCACGACCGCCACCGCCAACGCCCGGGTCACCCAGGACGTCGCCGAGCAGCTGGGGGTCTCGACAGGCTCGACCACCGATGGCGTGCTCGTGCTCCGCGGGTCGCTGGACCGCGAGTCGCTGCGGCTGGGCGTGGTGCGCCTCAAGACCGCCGAGCAGCGGCTGGCCTGGCTGGCCGACCACCTTGCCGAGCAACCGGGCTCGGGGATCATCTACTGCCTGACGGTCGCGGCCACCAAGGAGATCGCCGACTACCTCCGGGCACGCGGCCACGACGTCCAGGCCTACTCCGGCCAGACCGACACCACCGAGCGGCAGGCCCTCGAGCAGGACCTCATCAACGGCCGGGTCAAGGCGCTGGTGGCGACCAGCGCGCTCGGCATGGGCTTCGACGCGACGCTCGGCTTCGTGGTCAACATGGGCGCGCCGGCGTCCCCGGTCGCCTACTACCAGCAGGTCGGCCGCGCCGGCCGCGGCACCGATGAGGCCACCGTCGTGCTGCTCCCCGCGATCGAGGACCGCGACATCTGGGCCTACTTCGGCTCGCTCGCCTTCCCGCGCGAGGAGCTGGTCCGCCAGACCCTGGCCGTGCTCGCCGACTCGCCCAAGCCGATGAGCACCGCCACGCTGGAGACCTACGTCGAGCTCAACCGCACCCGCCTCGAGACGATGCTGAAGGTGCTCGACGTCGACGGTGCGGCCCGCCGGGTGCGCGGGGGCTGGGAGGCCACCGGCGAGCCCTGGCAGTACGACGAGGAGCGCTACCGCCGCGTGGCCGAGGCCCGCGAGCGCGAGCAGCAGGCGATGCTCGACTACCTCCGCACCGACCGCTGCCGGATGCTCTTCCTCCGCGACCAGCTCGACGACCCCGAGGCCACCGCCTGCGGCCGCTGCGACAACTGCGGCGGGCTCGCGCTGTCGGCCGAGGTCAGCGAGAGCGCGGTGGAGGAGGCCGGGGCCCGGCTGTCCCGCCCCGGCGTCGTGCTGGAGCCCCGCAAGATGTGGCCCACGGCGCTGGCCAACCTCGGGGTCGACCTCAAGGGCAAGATCGCCGACGGGGCGAGCGAGGGCCGCGTGGTGGCCCGGCTCACCGACCTCGGCCACGGCCAGGCCCTGCGCGAGCTCTTCAAGCCCGGCACGCCCGACGGGCCGGTGCCGGTGCCGTTGGCCCGCGCGGTGGTCGACGTCCTGGGCGACTGGCGACCGCGGGTCGACGCGATCGTGGTGGTGGAGTCGGCGACCCGGCCCACCCTCACCGCCGACTTCGCCGACGGGCTCTCGCGGTTCCTCCGTGTGCCGGTGGCCGGCCGCTTCGCCATCGTGGACCCGTCGGTGGCCCCGGGCCAGGGGGCGATGAACAGCGCCCAGCGGGTCGCGGCCGTCGGCCGCCGCTACGTCCTCGAGGCCGAGGGCCTGGAGGGCCAGGCCGTCCTGCTCGTCGACGACCTCGTCGCCACCGGCTGGACGATGACGCTCGCCGCCCGGGCGATCCGCCGGGCGGGAGCCACGGAGGTCAGCCCGCTGGCGCTGGCCTCGGAGTCCTGAGGCGGGGCCGCTCAGGTCCGGGCCGCGGTTGCCGATGACTCCGGCACCACCACTCGGAAGGTAGGCCCCCGTGATCAAGCCCCGTCATCTCCTCGTCCCCGCCGCGACCGCCGCCCTGGTCCTCACGGCCGCCGGCGCGTTCGCCGGCCAGGAGTCCGCCAAGGACGCCGCCGGTGATGCGCCCTCGACCGCGGACATCACCCGCGTCACGGTGACCAACGGCGACAAGACCTTCACCGTCCGGGTGAAGCTGCACAAGGCCTCGGCCGAGCGGACCCACGTCGTGGCCACGCTGGCCCCGGCGACCGAGGGCGCGCCGACGTACGTCGTCCGCACGGTCGAGACCGGTCAGGGCAAGAAGGTCGGCGCGACCCTCGAGACCACGGCCGCCGGCGCGACCGAGGCCACGGCCGTCGACTGCGCCGGCATCAAGGCCGCGGTCTCCTCCGGCCGCAACGGGCAGGTCCACGTGCGCGTGCCGCAGTCCTGCTTCGGCGACGACGCCGGCGACTTCACCGTCGACGTCGTCACCGTCACCGGGGCCGGCGACGTCTCCGACGAGACCGACGACCCGATCGAGGTCGAGCAGGGCTGACCCGTCGACGCCGGGACGGTCAGGCCCGCGCGGGCTCCTCGGAGTCGTCCTGCTCCAGCGCGTCCGGCGACAGGTGCGCGTAGTAGTCGCGCGGCCGGCCGTCCTTGTCGATCATGCTGAGCATCCGCAGGCCCGCGGCCTCGACGGTGCGCGAGCTCAGCCACGCCAGCGCCAGGCTCGGGCCGATCACGATCGCGAACGTGATCATGAACCACGCGCCCGGGCGCGCCGCAGGGAGCAGACCCATCCAGCCGACGAGGCGCATGACCGGCTCGTGCAGGAGGTAGACGCCGTAGCCCAGCCCGCCGACCCAGGCGAGCGGCTTCCAGTCCAGGATCCGGGGCCACGGGCCGTCGTTGAGCACGATCGCGGACATCGCGACGGCGAGGGTGAGGGCATAGAGCGGGTGCCACCACTCGGTCGCGTTGGAGTCGAACGGGCGGACCATCACCAGCACGCCGGTGGCCGCGAGGCCGACGACGACCGCGGCGATCCGGGCCGGGCGTCCCAGCCGCACGCCGGCCGCGGCGAGGACCGCGAGGCCCATGCCGATGCCGAAGTCGGCGCCGCGGGACAGCGGCGAGAACCACACCGACCAGTTGGTCGGGTCCTGGTCGGTCAGCACGACCGACCAGAGCAGGTCGCCCAGGCCGACCAGCGTGGCCAGCACGGGTAGCACCGAGACCACCGCGAGGCGGCCGGCGCGCGACGTCGTACGACGCACCGCGCGGTTGACGAACGGCACGGCCAGGGCCATCAGCACGTAGAAGTGGAACTCCACGGCGAGCGACCAGGCCGGCCCGTCGGTCCAGAAGATGTAGGTGTCGCTGTAGACGTGCGTGAACGTCAGGTGCGTCAGCAGGTCCTGCCAGTGGCCGGGCCACACGGGGTTGGTGAGCCCCCACACGATCAGCACGATCGTGAAGTAGAGCGGCACCAGCCGCGCGAGCCGGCGGTAGAGCAGCACCCGGCCGGGGCGCCCCTCGCGGCCGTCGGCGGCGGCGCGGGCGACCGGCAGCCACAGCACCAGGCCGGACAGCACGAAGAACATGTCCACGAACAGGTCGGTGCCGAGCATCAGCTGGTGGGCCGTGCCCGACCACGGCCAGACGGACGTCGGTCCGGTGCGGTTGTTCTGGTAGGCGTGGAAGAACACCACGAAGAGGGCGGCGAGACCACGCAGCCAGCCCAGGGGGTAGACCGGGCGCGCGGGAGCGGGCTGCGCCTCGGTGGGGGTCTGGCGTCGGGGGTGGAGCTGGGTGACCGTCATGCTGCGACCTCCTGGGAGGTGGAGTCGGCGGGGGCGTCGCTGGTGCCGGCGCTGCTGGCCGTGCGGGGGGTGACCACCCACTGGTGCTCACCGCGCATCTGCTTGAGCTGGGCGACGCGGTTCACGAGGTTCTTGGCCTCGGTGTAGAAGACGAGGTTGGCGATCGCGGCCATGACGAACCACCGCGGGTGGCGGCGCATCTCGGGCGCGGCGAGCCGCCAGGCTGCCAGCGTCTGGAGCGGACCGGAGACGGTCACGAACAGCGAGATCAGCAGGAACATCGGCGAGCCCATGTCGATCCCGCCGTCGCGCCAGGCCAGGAAGCCGAGCAGCGGCCACGCGGACATGGCGATCCACGGGTAGAGCTCGCGCCAGCCCAGCAGGTAGACGACGCCGAGCTTCTGGCGCAGCCCCAGGTGGGGGGAGCGCAGGGTCGACACGAGGTGCCGCATCGAGACCTGGAACCAGCCCTGGGCCCAGCGGATCCGCTGGTTCCAGAGCGCCTTGGGGGTGTCGGGGGCCAGCTCGTGGCTGACCAGACCCGGGTCGTTCACGATCCGGCCGCCGGCCTCGAGCACGCGCATGGAGGCCTCGATGTCCTCGGTGAGGAAGGAGCCGCGCAGGCGGATCCGCTCGAGGGCCGAGGCACGCCAGTAGCCGTTCGAGCCGCCGAAGATGCCGAACCCGAAGGCCGCGGCGCGGCCCGGGTGGGCCACGGCGTAGATCTGCTCGAACTCGACGGCGACGAGCTTGGCCATCGCGGAGTCGGCGCCGTTGCGGATCACGCAGTGACCCTGGACGACGTCGGCGGGGTCCTCCGGGTCGCCGATCCAGCGCCAGGCGCGGTCGAAGGAGCCGGGCGCCGGGTGGTGGTCGGCGTCGAAGATCCCGACGAACTCGCCCTCGGCGACGCTGAGCGCGGCGTTGACGTTCTGCGCCTTGGAGGTGCTGTCGGCGACCTTGAGCACCGTCAGGTCCTCGTGCTCGAGCTCGAGCGCCCGGAGCTCGCCCTCGACGTCCAGCGGGACGGGGGTGTTGTAGGCGAGCACGATCTGGAGCCCGCCGGAGTAGCCCTGCTCGAGGAAGCGGTGCACGGTCTCGACGATCGTGTCGGCCTCGTTGGGGAGGTACGCCGCGATGACGGCCGTCGCGCGGGGCGTCGGCTCACCGGTGGCGTCGGGCAGCTTCGGCGGATCCAGTGCGAAGGAGCACTCGGTCCAGATGGTCAGGGCGGTCAGGCCCAGGGCGCCGACCAGCACCCAGTAGACCGCGCCGGAGACGTCCAGGCCGATGGCGTAGAACGCCACCAGCAGCAGGAACGGCATCACGACGGTGCCCACGGTCGCGGCGAGGACCTGGCGGCTGAAGGTGAACCCGTTGATCACCGGCGTGCGCTGGTTGGCGTGCAGGCCGAGCTGACGCGGCTGCAGGTCGCGCTGGCGCGTCGACTCGGCCGCGGCCGTGGTCGCGTGCTCCTCGGCGGCGCGGGCGTCCTGCTTGCGGGTGATCGGCGCCCAGCCGACCCCGAGGTCGGTGACCCCGGCCCGGTCGGCGCGGTCGTCCAGCTGGTCGGTGAGGACGTCGAAGACCTCGATGGCGTGGTAGGCCATCTCCTGCAGTCGCACCGGACGGGCGGCACGGTCCTCGTGGCGGAGCCGGAGGACCAGCTTGCCCCCGGGCGTCGCGGCGACGATCTCGCCGGGCTGCAGGTGACGGGTGAGCCGCTCGGCGGCGGCCCGGACCGTCGCGGGCTCGGGCCGCACGGGGGTGTTGACGTCGCCGTCCGGCGCGGACCAGACGGGGTCGATCACGGCGACGATCTCGCGTCGACGGATCGGGACCCCCGGCCGCGTGTCGGCGGGCAGCTCGAGGACGTCGGTGTGCGTCCCGACCCGGCCCGCCGTGTCGGCGGTCGCGCGGGTCTCGGGACGCTGGTCGGCATGGCCAGGATGGTCTGGGTGACGAGTGTGGGTCACGGCGGAACCTTTCGGTCGACGGACGTGCTGCTGGCACCGAGAGTCGAGGCGGGTGCGCGGACGTGGGTCCGGCCTCCCGGAAAGGCGCGCTGCGTGAGTCGCGCTGCAGAACTTGATCTTCCACCGTGACCAACGGGGCTGCCGGGTGCAAGTTCCGGGTGAGTGGCCCACCTCACGAAACGGCGGATCCCCGCGGGGATCCGCCGTGCGGCGCCCTCGAAATGGGTCGGCCGTCACACGTCAGAGGGGCGGGAGAATCGTCGGCCAGCCGACGGATCTCCTCAGGCGATGAGCTGCTGGATCGCCTGCACGACGAGGGCGTCGTCGGGCTGGACACCGGGGTTGAAGCGGGCCACGACGTTGCCGTCGCCGTCGATGAGGAACTTCTCGAAGTTCCAGGTGATGTCGCCGGCCTCGCCCTTCTCGTTGGGGACCTGCACCAGGTCGTCGTAGATGGGGTGCCGCTCGTCGCCGTTGACCTCGATCTTCTCCGTCAGCGGGAAGCTCACGCCGTACGTCGCGGAGCAGAACTCCGCGATCTCCTCCGAGCTTCCGGGCTCCTGGCCGCCGAACTGGTTGCAGGGCAGGCCCACCACGGTGAAGCCGTGGGCGGCGTAGTCCGCCTGCAGCTGCTCGAGGGCGGTGTACTGCGGCGTCAGCCCGCACTTGCTGGCGACGTTGACCAGGAGCGCGGGCTTGCCGCCGGTGATGTCGCCGAGGGTGGACTCGGTGCCGTCGAGGCGGGCGATCGGGTGCTCGAGGAGGCTCATGTCCTCGAGCCTAACCGGGCCGCCCGAGAGGTCTCGAGGAACGAACTGTCCCCGGCGCCCGTTAGCGTCTGAGTCCCGCACCGCGCCCGCCCGTCTGGAGGCCCGCTTGTCCTTCGTCCCCGTCACCGGGCCGGCGACCTTCCGGGCCGCGGATCCGCCGCGCGAGGGAGTCGTCGAGTTCAGCGACGACCGGAGGACCGTGGCGCTGCCGATCCGGGCGGCGCTGCCGGTGCTGACCAAGGCACACGCGCGTGACGACCTGCACCCCTCGGTCGGACTGCTCTCCGGGGCGGTGCTGCTCGGGATGAGGCTGGTCGCCGCCGGCAAGTTCGAGCCCGCACCCGAGGCCCGGAGCTGGCGGGTCACCGAGCTCGGCGACGACGACACCGACCGGCTGGAGATGCTGGCGAGGTCGACGGCCCACGGGGCCCTCGACGCCGCCGGCGCGGAGGGGCTCATCCGGCAGGTGCTCGACGCGGTCGCCGACGCGATGCCGCGCAGCGCCCCGGTCGCGGGCAGCACACCCCGGGCGGGTCGTCCCGCACCGCGGCGCCGCGGTCCCTCCGACGACTACGCCGCCCGGCTCCAGGCCCGGATCGACCGCCACCGCTCGCTGGCCGCCGACGACCGTCCCCACCTCGTGACCCTCTCGCTCCGGGTCGAGGCGGACGAAGAGGAGCTCGTCGCCGGCGCGGTGCGCCTCGTGCTCCAGGTCCACGACGAGCGCAACCACCTCATGGTCTGCGACGCCGGGGTGCTCTGGACCGAGTCGGGCCCGGGCGCGAGCCACGGGTTCGGCGACCGCGCCCGCACCCACGCCAGCATCGCCCTGCGCGCCGCCGCGGACGCCTGGCCCGTGCTCGACCGGCTCCTGGAGCTGCGCGTGCCCGACGAGATCACGCTCGACACCGACGAGCTGGTCAGCCTCCTCGACGTCGGGGTCGGGGCGCTCAAGGAGCGTGGCGTCGACGTGATGTGGCCCAGGAGCCTGGGTCGCGACCTCACCGCCACCACCGTCCTCGACCGGGCCAAGGCGCCCGGCCCGCCCCGCGAGGGCGACCTGGTGCCGACGATGTTCGGACCCGAGACCCTCTTCGCCTTCAACTGGCAGATCGCGCTCCACGGCGACTCGCTCACCGAGGAGGAGATGGACCAGCTCGCCAGCTCGGCGACCCCGATCCTCAAGCTGCGCGGCAACTGGACGGTCATCGACCCCGCGATCGCCCGGAAGGCCCGCAAGCGGCTGGTCCGGACGGTCAAGCCGGTCGAGGCGGTCGCGGCGGCGCTGACCGGGGTGGTCCAGGTCGAGCACACCGAGGAGCAGGTCGTCGTGGGGGCCTCGCTGCTCAAGGTCCGCGAGGAGCTGGTCACCGCCGCCACCCGGACGCCGGTCGAGCCGCCCGCCGGGCTCGAGGCCACGCTGCGTGACTACCAGCTCCACGGGCTGACCTGGCTGGTGGAGATGACCTCCCTCGGCCTCGGCGCCTGCCTGGCCGACGACATGGGCCTGGGCAAGACCGTCACGCTCATCGCCCTGCACCTCCACCGCCACCAGCACGGCGCGACCGGGCCGACGCTGGTCGTGTGCCCCGCGAGCCTGCTCGGCAACTGGGAGGCCGAGATCGAGCGGTTCGCCCCCGGCGTGCCCGTCCGCCGCTTCCACGGGACGCAGCGCTCGCTCGAGGGTCTCGACAAGCTCGACCACCGGAGGGACCCGGGGTTCGTGCTCACCACCTACGGCACCATGCGGGTCGACCACGAGACCCTGGCCGGCGTCGGGTGGGACCTCGTGGTCGCCGACGAGGCCCAGCACGTCAAGAACGCCCGGTCCTCGACGGCCCGCGGGCTGCGGGCGATCCCGAGCCGGGCGCGCGTCGCCCTGACCGGCACCCCCGTCGAGAACAACCTGACCGAGCTCTGGGCGATCCTCGACTGGGCCACGCCGGGGCTGCTCGGCAGCCGGATGGCCTTCCGCAAGGTCTGGGCCGGGCCCATCGAGTCGGGCCACGAGCCCACCAAGGCGCGCCAGTTCGGCGACCTGATCCAGCCGTTCCTGCTGCGCCGCAAGAAGTCCGACCCCGGGATCGCCCCCGAGCTGCCGGCCAAGACCGAGACCGACCACCCGCTGGGGCTGACCCGGGAGCAGGTCGTGCTCTACGAGGCCTTCGTCCGCGACACGATGGACCGCATCGAGCGCGCCGACGAGGAGATGCGACGCGGCCTGGTCCTGGCGCTGCTCACCGGCCTCAAGCAGATCTGCAACCACCCCGCCCACTTCCTGAAGCAGGCCTCGAGCCGGCTGGCCGGGCGCTCGGAGAAGCTCGACCTCCTCGACGAGCTGCTCGGCACGGTCCTGGCCGAGGACGGCGCGGTGCTGATCTTCACCCAGTACGTCGCCATGGCCCGGCTGCTCGAGAGCCACCTGACCGCGGCCGGCATCCCCCACCAGTTCCTCCACGGCGGCACGCCGGTCCGCGAACGGGAGGCGATGGTGCGCCGCTTCCAGAGCGCGCCCGACGAGCAGCCCGTCCCGGTCTTCCTGCTCTCGCTCAAGGCCGGCGGCACCGGCCTCAACCTCACCCGCGCCGACCACGTCATCCACTTCGACCGCTGGTGGAACCCCGCCGTCGAGGAGCAGGCGACCGACCGGGCCTACCGGATCGGCCAGACCCGGCCGGTCCAGGTCCACCGGCTCATCACGAAGGGCACGATCGAGGAGCGGATCGCCGAGCTGCTGTCCCGCAAGCGGGCGCTCGCCGACTCGGTGCTGGCCCGGGGCGAGGCGGCGCTGACCGAGCTCAGCAACGACGACCTGCGCGACTTCGTCACCCTGCGGAGCGACTGATGGCCGGCCCGGTCGTGCACCCACGCGTGGCCGCACGCCGCGGTGCCGCGCGGGCGACCCGCTGGTGGGGCAAGGCGTGGGTGCGGGCCGTCGAGGAGGCGGCGTACGCCGAGGACGACCTGGCCCGCGCCCGGGCGCTGTCCCGCTCGGGCCGGATCAGCGCCATCACGACCCGGCCGGGCGAGTTCGTGGCGGCCGTCGAGGGCGACCACGGCCTGTGGACCGTCGCCGGCACGGTCCCGGTGCTCGACGGCGCGGCCGCGGAGGCGCTCGTCGAGACCGTCGCCGCGGAGTCCGGCCGGGTGGCCGCCCTGCTCGGCGGCGACCTGCCGCACGACCTGGTCGAGCACGCTGAGGAGTCCGGGGTCGAGCTGCTGCCCTACGGCGGCGAGCTCGGCTCCAGCTGCCCGTGCGAGGCCTGGGTCGACCCGTGCGTGCACGCGCTCGCCGTCCTCTACCAGCTCGCGTGGCTGGTCGATGCCGACCCGTTCGTGCTGCTCCAGCTCCGCGGGCTGCCGCGCGACGAGCTGCTGGCCCGGCTCCACCAGCGCTCCGACGACACCCCGGCGGACGACGACGGAGAGCGCGACGTCGAGGCCGGGCTCGACGCGGCGCTGCGGGCGGCGCGGGTGCTCGACCTGGTCCACGACCCGGAGGACACCGACGCGCCCGTGGGCCACCTCTTCTAGGCGCCGCCCAGAAGGGCTCAGTAGTCGTCGGGGACGCCGAGCGCCCCGAGGGCCATCTGGCGGAGCAGGTCGTGCATGGGCAGGTCGGGCAGCAGGCCGCTGTGCGGGGTCGAGTTGATCAGGCCGAACGCCGCGTGCGCCATCGCCCGCGCGCCGTCCTGGTCGAGCTCGGCGTGGACCCGCCGGAGCTGTCCGGCCCAGAGGTCGACGTACTCCCGCTGGAGGGCGCGGACCCGCTCGCGGGCCTCGCTCGGCAGCGACTGCCAGTCGCGGTCCTGGACCACGATGAGCGGGCGGTGCCGCAGAGCGAAGTCGATGTGCCACTCCACGAGGGCGCCGATCGCACCTCGCGCGTCCGCCGACTGGGCGACCCGCTGCTCGCCGACGGTGAGCAGCTCCTGGCTGATCGAGACCAGCATCTCGGCGAGCACGGCGTCCTTGGAGACGAAGTGCTTGTAGAGGGCGGGACCTGAGATCCCGCAGGCGGCCCCGAGGTCGGCGACCGAGACGCCGTGGAAGCCGCGCGCCGCGAAGAGCTCGGCCGCCGTGGCGAGGATCTGCTCGCGACGGGTCGGCGGGGTCTCGGGCGGCGGCGCGCTGTCGGTCGCCTCGATGGTCACGCGATCTAGGTTAGCGGTCGTTAACGCACCCGGGAATCGCGTCGGTCACGCGAGGGAGAGGAAGAGCTTCTCCATCTTCTTCACGTCGAGGCTGTCGATGCCGTCGCCGCGGGTCAGGCACTGCTGCAGGCCGGTGGACACGATGGCGAAGCCCGCCCGGTCCAGGGCCTTGGAGACGGCGGCGAGCTGGGTCACGACGTCCTCGCACTCGCGGCCCTCCTCGAGCATCCGGAGCACGCCGGCCAGCTGGCCCTGGGCGCGCTTGATCCGGTTGATGACCGGTCCCATGTCCTGGGGGTCGAGCTTCATCAGTCCTCCTGGGCGGCGCGTGCCTCGGCCATGTCGAGCTCGCGTACGGCGGTGAGCACCTGCGCGAGGGCCTCCTTGGGCAGGGCACCCGGCTGCGCGAAGACGAGGGTGCCCTCCTTGAAGGCCATGAGTGTCGGGATCGAGGTGATCTGCGCGGCCGCGGCGAGCTGCTGCTCGGCCTCGGTGTCGACCGACCCGAAGACCACGTCGGGGTTGGCGACCGCCGCCTCCTCGTAGATCGGGGCGAACTGGCGGCACGGGCCGCACCACGACGCCCAGAAGTCGACGAGCACGATCGGGTTCTCCATGACGGTCTGCTCGAAGTTCTCGGCGGTCAGCGTGATGGCACTCATGGGCGGATCCTCCTCCTCGCGTGACTTGACGATACCCCAGGGGGTGTTATCTTGGTGGCGAGCCTATACCCCTCGGGGTATCGAAGGAAAGGGAACATCCGGATGCGAGACGTCGACCTCGACCAGCGCGAGCTCCTGACGATCCTCACGATCGAGACGCCGTCACTGGGTGACCGCAGCTACCTCGTGCACGACGGCGAGGTCGCCTTCGTGGTGGACCCTCAGCGCGACATCGACCGCGTCCTGGCCCTGCTCGACGAGCACGGAGTGCGGCTGACCCACGTCTTCGAGACCCACATCCACAACGACTACGTGACCGGAGGCCTCGCCCTGGCCCAGCACACGGGCGCGGCCTACCTCGTCAACGAGGAGGACGACGTCGCCTTCGAACGCACGCCGGTGCGCGAGGGTTCGCGGATCCGCGTGAGCGACCGGCTGCGGGTCACGGCCGTGGCGACGCCCGGGCACACCTTCAGCCACCTCAGCTACGTCCTCACCGACGGGAGCGACGACCTCGACGAGGCGGTGGCCGTCTTCTCGGGCGGGTCGCTGCTCTACGGCGCGACGGGTCGACCCGACCTGCTCGGCGCGGAGCACACCCACGACCTGGTCCACCACCAGTACGCCTCGGCCCGCAGGTTGGCGAGCCTGCTGCCCTGCGAGGCCAGCGTCCTGCCGACCCACGGGTTCGGGTCGTTCTGCTCGGCGACCCAGACGGAGGCGACCGAGTCGACGATCGGTCGCGAGCGCCGGGTCAACCCGGTCCTGCTCCAGGACGAGGAGACGTGGGTGGAGGAGCTGCTGGCCGGCCTGGATGCCTGGCCGACGTACTACGCCCACATGGCCCCGGCCAACCTCGTCGGCCCGGGTGCGCCCGACCTGGAGCCGCCGTCGCCGGCCGACGCGGCCGAGCTGCGCCGGCGGATCGCCGCCGGTGAGTGGGTCGTGGACCTCCGCCACCGGACGGCGTTCGCGCGCGGACACGCGCCGGGCACCCTGAACTTCGGCCTCGACGGGCCCTTCGTCACCTACCTGGGCTGGCTGATCCCGTGGGGGACGCCGCTGACCCTGCTCGCCGAGCGGGCCGAGGACATCGCCGCCGCGCAGCGCGAGCTGGTGCGGATCGGGATCGAGCGTCCGGTCGCCGCGGCGACCGGTGGTCCCCAAGGGTGGGCCGACCGGGTCGCCGGCTTCCCGACGGCGAGCTTCGCCGACCTGGTCCAGGTCCGCCACCACCGCGACGTGGTCGTCCTCGACGTACGCCGTGAGTCGGAGTTCGCCGCCGCCCGCCTCGACGGCGCGGTGAACATCCCCCTGCACGAGCTGGTCGACCGGATCGCCGACGTGCCGGCCGGCGAGGTCTGGGTGCACTGCGCCGGCGGCTATCGGGCGTCCGTCGCCGCCTCCGTGCTGGACGCGGCCGGGCGCCGGGTCGTGGCCGTGGACGACGTGTTCGAGAACGCGGTCGCCTCGTGACGGTCGCCGTCCTGGCCGCCGTGGCCGGCATCCTGATTGGCCTGGCGCTGGGGGCCCTGGGCGGCGGCGGCTCGGTGCTGGCGGTGCCGGTGCTCGTCGCGCTGGGCCAGAGTCCCCTCGAGGCCACCACCGGTGCGCTCGTCGTCGTCGGCGTCAGCGCGGCCACGGGTGCCGTCGCGGCCCGGCGGCGCGGCAACGTGCTCGTCGGGCGCGGTCTGGGGTTCGGTGCCGTCGCCCTGGGCGGTGCCTGGCTCGGGGCGCACCTCGCCCTGCGGGTCCCCGAGCCGGTGCTCCTCGGTCTGTTCGCGCTGCTCATGGTCGTCGTCGCGGTGACGATGGTGCTGCGGGCGCGCCGGCCGCTCCCCGAGGGGCGCGCCGGCGACGAGGAGCCGATCCTCGGTCTCCACCCCTTCGTGTGCCGCTGCCCCCGCGCCCTCCGGGTGCTGGTGACGGCCACCGGCGTCGGGCTGCTCACGGGCTTCCTCGGGGTCGGCGGCGGCTTCGTCGTGGTGCCGGCCCTCGTGCTCGCCCTCGGCCTCGCGCCCCGCGTGGCCGGCGGCACCTCGCTGGTCGTCATCGCCCTCACCAGCACCGCCTCCCTGCTCTTCCGCGCCGGCTCGGGCGTCCACCCCGCCTGGGACCTGGTGCTGCTCCTGGCCCTGGCGTCCTCGGCCGGCGCCGTGCTCGGCGCCCGGCTGGCCACCAGCGCCGACCAGGGCCGCCTGACGCGCGCCTTCGCCGGTGTGGTCGTCGTCGCCGCCCTCGTCACCGCCGGCCAGGCGCTCCCCAGCCTCGTCTGACACCATCCGTCCCCACCCCTGAAGGAGAACTCCATGTGTCGTCCCGTCCGATGCAAGACCTGCAGCAAGACCACCTGGGCCGGTTGCGGCCAGCACGTCGCGCAGGTGAAGGCCGTCGTGCCCGCCGCTGAGTGGTGCCCCGGCCACGCGAAGGAGGAGCGCGCCGCGTCCGGTGGGTTCCTCGCCCGGATGTTCGGGCGCTGACCCAGGGCCACGCCGTGGACGGCCCGGGTTAACGACCGCTAACCTTGGCTCCGTGAGCCAGGACATGAGGGCGCTCGTCGACGAGCTGCGAGACCGGTTGGCCGTGGCCCGCCAGGGCGGCAGCGAGGCGGCCCGCACCAAGCACACCGACCGCGGCAAGCTGCTCGTCCGGGACCGGGTCGACCGGCTCCTCGACCCGGGCAGCCCCTTCCTCGAGCTCAGCCCGCTCGCGGCGACGGGGATGTACGGCGCCAAGGATGGTGAGGAGGCCGTCCCCAGTGCCGGCGTCGTGACCGGCATTGGCCGGGTGAGCGGCCGCGAGGTCGTGGTCGTCGCCAACGACGCGACCGTCAAGGGCGGCACCTACTACCCGATGACGGTCAAGAAGCACCTGCGGGCGCAGACCGTCGCGGCCGACAACCACCTGCCGTGCGTCTACCTCGTCGACTCCGGCGGGGCGTTCCTGCCGATGCAGGACGACGTGTTCCCCGACCGCGAGCACTTCGGCCGGATCTTCTTCAACCAGGCCAACCTGTCGGCGCGGGGCATCCCGCAGATCGCCAGCGTGATGGGCTCCTGCACCGCCGGCGGCGCCTACGTCCCGGCGATGTCGGACGAGACGGTCATCGTCAAGGAGCAGGGCACGATCTTCCTGGGCGGTCCGCCGCTGGTGAAGGCGGCGACCGGCGAGGTCGTCACGGCCGAGGAGCTCGGCGGCGGCGACGTCCACGCACGCACCTCCGGTGTCGTGGACCACCTGGCCGAGGACGACGCCCACGCGCTCGCGATCGTGCGCAGCATCGTCGACACGTTCGAGCGCCCGGTCACCCGCTCGATCCCGGTGCACCCCGTCGAGGAGCCGCACGAGGACCCCGAGACCCTCTACGACGTCGTCCCGGCCGACACCCGCACGCCGTACGACGTGCGCGAGGTGATCCGCCGGGTCGTCGACGGCAGCCGCTTCCACGAGTTCAAGAAGCTCTACGGCGAGACGCTCGTCTGCGGCTTCGCCCGGATCTGGGGCCACCCGGTCGGGATCATCGCCAACAACGGCATCCTGTTCAGCGAGTCCGCGCTCAAGGGCGCGCACTTCATCGAGCTGTGCAACCAGCGCGGCGTCCCGCTGGTGTTCCTGCAGAACATCACCGGCTTCATGGTCGGCCGCGAGTACGAGAACCGCGGCATCGCCCGCGACGGCGCCAAGCTCGTCACCGCGGTCGCCTGCTCGGTCGTCCCGAAGTTCACCGTCGTCATCGGTGGCTCGTTCGGCGCCGGCAACTACGGCATGTGCGGTCGCGCCTACGACCCGCGCTTCCTGTGGATGTGGCCCAACGCCCGGATCTCGGTGATGGGTGGCGAGCAGGCGGCGTCCGTGCTCGCGACCGTCAAGCGCGACGGCATCGAGCTCAAGGGCGGGGAGTGGTCGGCCGAGGACGAGGAGTCCTTCAAGGCCCCGATCCGCGACCAGTACGAGGCGCAAGGCTCGCCGTACTACTCCACCGCCCGGCTCTGGGACGACGGCGTCATCGACCCCGCCGACACCCGCCGGGTGCTCGGCATGGGCCTGGCCGCCGCGTCGAACGCGCCGATCCCCGAACCCTCCTACGGCATCTTCAGAATGTGATGCGCATGTTGAACTCCGTCCTCATCGCCAACCGTGGCGAGATCGCGCTCCGCATCATCCGCGGCTGCCGGGCCGCGGGCCTGCGCAGCGTCGCGATCTACTCCGAGCTCGACCGCAGCGCGCCGCACGTCCGCGAGGCCGACGACGCCGTGCGCGTCGAGAGCTACCTCGACATCGACGAGGTGGTCCGCGCCGCCAAGTCGTCCGGCGCCGACGCGATCCACCCCGGCTACGGCTTCCTGTCCGAGCGGGCCGCCTTCGCGCAGGCCGTCGAGGACGCCGGCATCAAGCTGGTCGGCCCCTCCGCGACCGTCATGGAGCAGATGGGGCGCAAGGACGCCGCGCGCGAGATCGCGATCGCCGCGGGCGTCCCGGTGGTCCCCCGAGGCACGGGCGACTCCGGCGACCAGATGCAGTTCCCGGTCCTGGTCAAGGCTGCCGCGGGCGGCGGCGGCAAGGGCATGCGGATCGTCCGGGCCGAGGCCGACTTCGACGACGCCGTCGCGGCGGCCAAGCGCGAGGCCGCGTCCGCGTTCGGCGACGACACGATCCTGGTCGAGAAGTACGTCGAGCACGGCCGGCACATCGAGGTCCAGGTGCTCGCCGACGCCCACGGCAACGTCGTGCACCTCTTCGAGCGCGACTGCTCGACCCAGCGCCGCCACCAGAAGGTCCTCGAGGAGGCCCCGGCGCCCACCATCACCGACGACGTACGCCGCACCGTCACCGAGTCGGCCGTCGCCCTGGCCGCGCACGTCGGCTACGAGAACGCCGGCACCGTGGAGTTCCTGCTCGACGACGACACCGGGGAGGTCTACTTCCTGGAGATGAACACCCGCCTGCAGGTCGAGCACCCCGTCACCGAGTCCGTCGTGGTCGCGACGACCATGCACCAGCGGGCGACCGGCACGCCCGGCTCGCCGGTCGACCTCGTGCGCCTCCAGCTGCTCGTCGCGGCGGGCGAGGAGCTGCCCTTCACCCAGGACGACCTGACGGTGACCGGGCACAGCATCGAGGCGCGGGTCTACGCCGAGGACCCGTTCCACGGGTTCCTGCCGCAGGCCGGCACCGCCTCGATCGTGCGCTGGCCCGACGCCGACGCACCGGGCCGGCAGCGCAGTGCGGGGGTCCGGGTCGACGCGGCGCTCGAGAGCGGCAGCGTCGTCAGCACGTCCTACGACCCGATGCTCGGCAAGATCATCGTCACCGGCGCCGACCGCGAGGCCGCCCGCCGCGGCCTGGTCGCCGCCCTCGACGACACCGCGATCCTCGGGCTGACCACCAACCTGGGATTCCTCCGGGCGCTGGCGGCCAGCGACGAGTTCCGCGACGCCACGATCGACACCGCCTGGCTGGACACCGCCGAGGTCCCCGCGCCCGGCAACGACACGGCCCGGGTGATCGCTGCCTGGACGCAGGCCATGCTGGTCGCGACCGATGCCGGGCACCCCTTCCAGGCCGACGGCTGGCGCTCGGCGGGGCCCCACGCGCCGGTCATCGTCGAGCTGGACCGCCCGGTCACGGTCGACCGCGCCCGCGGCGTCGTGGACGACGGCACGACCGTGCACGAGGTCACCGAGCTGCTGGCCGAGCTGCACACCGTGGTGCTCACCATCGACGGCCGCCGCGAGCGCGCGGTCGTCAACGTGCAGCCGCACGTCGTGGAGGTCGCCCACCGCGGCCACCGCCACGTCTTCGAGCGCCCCGACGTCTTCGGCGACCATGCCGCCGACCTCGGCGACGGCACGATCCTCTCGCCGATGCCCGGCACCCTCCTCGACGTCCGCGTCACCGAGGGCCAGGCCGTCGCCGAGGGCGACGTCCTCGGCGTGATGGAGGCGATGAAGATGGAGCTCAGCCTCAAGGCACCCTTCGCCGGCACCGTCACCGCCGTCGAGGCCGCGACCGGCGACCAGGTCGCGCTGGGCGCGCGCCTCTTCCACGTCGAGGCCGACCACACCGGGGAGGACGCATGAGGACCCCCACCGTCGTCCCCGCCGCGGGGCTCCCCGAGCGGGTCACGATCTACGAGGTCGGCCCCCGCGACGGGCTCCAGAACGAGAAGGCGCTCGTCCCGACCGAAGTGAAGGCCGCGTTCATCGAGCGGCTCCTCGACGCGGGTCTCCCGATCGTCGAGGCGACCAGCTTCGTGCACCCCACGTGGGTGCCCCAGCTCGCCGACGCCGCCGACCTGATGACCCGCCTGGGCGCCCGGGGCCAGGACCTCCCGGTCCTCGTCCCCAACGACCGCGGCCTCGACCGGGCCCTCGAGCTCGGCTGCAAGCACATCGCGATCTTCGGCTCGGCCACCGAGACCTTCGCGCAGAAGAACCTCAACCGCAGCCTCGACGAGCAGTTCGCGATGTTCGAGCCGACCGTCACGAGGGCCCGGGCCGCCGGACTCGACGTACGCGCCTATGTCTCGATGTGCTTCGGCGACCCGTGGGAGGGCGGCGTGCCGGTCGAGCAGGTCGTCAGCGTGGGCAAGCGGCTCTTCGACCTCGGCGCCAGCCAGCTCAGCCTCGGCGACACGATCGGCGTCGGCACCGCCGGCCACGTGACGGCCCTGCTGGAGGCGTTCGTGGCAGCGGGGATGGCCACCGACCAGCTGGCGATGCACTTCCACGACACCTACGGGCAGGCCCTGACCAACACGTACGCCGCGTTGCAGGCCGGGATCACGACCTTCGACGCCAGCGCCGGCGGGCTCGGGGGCTGCCCCTACGCCAAGAGCGCCACCGGCAACCTCGCCACGGAGGACCTCGTGTGGATGCTGACCGGGCTCGGGATCGAGCACGGCGTCGACCTCGAGAAGGTCGTCGCGACCAGCGCGTGGATGGCCGGTCAGCTCGGGCGGCCGAGCCCGTCCGCAGTGGTGCGGGCCCTGGCCACGGCGTGAGGCGACGTACGGCAGAATCCACCCCATGAGTCGGGTCGTCCACCTGCACATCGGTGCTCCCAAGACCGGCACGACCTATCTGCAGGACCGGCTCTCGCTCAACGCGAAGTCGCTGGCCCAGCACGGCGTGCACTTCCCGACCCGCTCGCCGCTGGTCAGCCCTGGCCTGTTCCACTTCCGGGCCGCCCTCGACCTGCTGGGCCAGGACTGGGGCGGCGCCCCCGGCCACGCCCGCGGCAGCTGGGACGCGCTCATCCGGCGGGTCAACAAGCGCAGCGGCACGGTCGTGATCAGCCACGAGATCCTGGCTCCGGCCTCGCCCGAGAAGGTCGCCCGCGCGATGCGCGACCTGCGGGGCAGCGAGGTCCACATCGTCTACTCCGTGCGCGACCTCGCCCGCCAGATCCCGGCGGCCTGGCAGGAGAGCATCAAGCAGGGCCGCAAGTGGAGCTACCGCCGCTACCTCAACCGCATCGAGCGCGGCGACGCGTGGTTCTTCCGCGCCTTCGACATCCCCAACGTGCTCAGCACCTGGGGTGACGGCATCCCGCCCGAGCGGATCCACGTCGTCACGGTCCCCCAGAAAGGCAGCACCCAGCGCAGCGGCGGCGAGCTGTGGCTGCGCTTCTGCGAGGCCTTCGGCATCGACCCCGCGTGGGCGCCCCAGGACAGCACGGCCACCAACCGGTCGCTCGGCATCGCCGAGACGCAGGTGATCCGCCAGCTCAACCGCCGGATGGAGCGCGCCACCCGTCGTGAGGCGGAGTACGACGGCCTGATCCGCCAGATGCTCGCCCAGGACCAGCTGGTCAACCGGGACTCCGCCGCGGTCCGGCTGCCGCCGCGGCGCTTCCCGTGGGTGCTGGAGCGCACCGAGGAGTGGATCGACTGGGTCCGGGCCAGCGGCGTCGACGTCATCGGCGACCTGGAGGACCTGCGCCCGGTCATCCCCGCCGAGGACGACGTCTTCGTGCACCCCGACAAGGTCGGCGCCAAGAAACAGCTCAACGCCGCGATCGACGCCCTCGCGGCGATGACCTTCGAGGCCGCCAGCCGGCCCGACCCCGAGCGCCAGCTGGTGCAGCGGGTCCGGGCCCAGGCCCGCCGGCTCCGCTCCCCGGGCGGCTCGTGAGCCTCGGCGCGGCCCACGAGGACACCCCCGGCGTACGCCGTGCCTGGGCGTGGGTGGGTCACCTCCGCGCGGGCGGCACCACCGCCTGGCGGGACTGGGCGACCGAGGGCGAGGCGCGGGGGCGGATCCTCCCCGGGGCCCAGCAGCTCGAGCTCCTGCGCCGGCTCAACGAGGCGGGCCGTCCGAGCGCGGACCTGACCGCGCGCGTCCTCGACGCGTCGGCTCCCGGTCGCGGCCGGCCGGACCTCGAGCTCGTCGGCGTCATCGACCACGCGGCGTTCGGGCCGCCGCCGGTCGACCCGGCCGACCTCCCCGACGACGAGCTGATCCGGGTCGCCACCAGTGTCCTGGCCGACGACGTGGTCGCGGCCGGACTGCCGCGGACCCGCCGGCGTACGCCGCTCCAGCGGCCGTGGCGCACCCGCTACCGCCTGGTCGGCGACCCGTGGGTGGCCGACCCGGTCCGCGCCGAGCTGATCCGCCGCGGCCGGCCGCCGGGCGGGCGCGGCTGCGTCGTCCTGGTCGTGGGCCGCGCGGTCGACGCGATGGTCGTGGATGCCTGGACCCACCGCAGCCTCACCGAGGGCGGCCCCGACTGGGGCGACTGGCTGGACTCGGTCACCCACCAGCCCGGCCTGCCGCCCCGCGTCGACGTCCTGGGGCACGCGCGGCGCTGGTCCGACCGGATCGGCACGCCCCGCGTGCAGGTCGTCCTCGACCCGGCCCTGCTCCCGGGTCTCACCGGCACCCGCAAGCCGCTCCCGGCACCGCTGGAGCTGTCCGCCGACGCCACCGACCTGGCCCGCCGCACCGCTGCCGTCCTCGGCCTGCTCGTCGTGCCGAGCAAGCGCGAGGCGCTCCTGCGGGACACCCTGCGGCCCCGGCTCGCGGCCGACGACGGCCCGCCCCTCGTCGTACCCCCGGAGCACGCGGAGTGGCTGCGTCGTCGCGCCACGCGGATGCGGGCCCAGCTGCTCCGCGCTGGCTACGCTGTCCACGGCGATCCGGACGCGTTGCTGCCCCGGGACCGTCCGGGCGTGACCGCACCCGCGGACGCCGGTGTCCTGGCGCTGGCGCTGCGGCTGCTGCTGGAGGGTGACCGCGACGGGCGCGGTCCGCAACGAGACGGGGGAGAGACGGCGTGAGCAAGCGGGTCCTGCTGCACGTCGGCACCCCCAAGACCGGCACGTCCTACCTCCAGGACGTGCTCTTCCGCAACAAGCGGACCCTCGGCGAGGCCGACCTGCTCTACCCCGCCGACCGGTTCGACGCGCACTTCCTCGCCGCCCTCGACCTGATGCGGCTGCCCTGGGGCGGCCTGGAGACCGAGGCGATCGGCGCCTGGGAGCGGCTCGCCGAGCAGGTACGCCGCTGGGAGGGCACCGCCGTCATCAGCCACGAGATCCTGGCCACCGCCTCGCGGGCCCAGGCCGGGCGGGCGCTGGAGTCGCTGGGCCACCGGGACGGCACCGAGGTGCACCTCGTGCTGTCGGTCCGGGACCTGGTCCGCCAGATCCCGGCGGAGTGGCAGGAGAACGTCAAGCACCGCTCCACGATCAGCTACGCCAGCTTCCTCGACCAGATCCGGGACCCGGCCCGCGAGAGCCGGATCGCCAACTGGTTCTGGGGTGTCCAGGAGGTCCCGGACATCCTGGACCGCTGGGGCCACGACCTGCCGCCGGAGCGGATCCACCTCGTCACGGTGCCGCCCCCGGGTGGCCCGCGCGACCTCCTGTGGCGCCGCTTCTCCGGCACCTTCGGGCTCGACGGGCTCGATCTCGACCTCGAGGCCGAGCGCGCCAACCCCTCGATGGGCGTCCCCGAGACCGCCCTGCTCCGCCGGATCAACCGGTCGGTCAACCGGGTGCTCGAGCCGCCCGACTACCGGCCGCTCGTGCGCGAGCTGCTCGCCCACCAGACGCTGTCCCAGCGCACCGCCTCACCGCGGCTGGCCCTGCCGCCCGACGTGCACCCGTGGGCGCAGGAGGTCTGCGCGTCCTGGATCGAGGAGATCAAGGCGCGCGGCTACGACGTGGTCGGCGACCTCCAGGACCTCATCGGCCCCGAGCCGCCGACCCGCTTCGCCGACCCCGACCAGCCCAACGAGCGCCAGGTCGCCGGTGCCGCCGTCGACGCCGTCCGAGCGCTGCTGCTGGAGAACGCCCGGCTGCGGCAGTCCGAGGAGCGCCTCGGGCGCGAGCTCGACGAGACCCGGGCCGCGCTGTCGCGCTCCTACCTGCGACCGACGTACCGCCTCCGCGAGAAGCTCGTACGCCGGCTCCAGACCGGCCGGGCCGGCCGCGGGTTGCTCAAGGTCTACCGCCGCGCGCGCGGCAGGAGCTCCTTGTCCGCGTAGCGCCCGATCCGCCAGGTCGCGTAGCCGTCGGCGCCCATGCCGACCAGGCCGCCCACGACCGGCACCCGGCGACCGACCGTGATCGCGAGCCGCTTGCCGGCGACCTTCGTGATCAGGTCGGAGGCGACCTCGGCGGAGATGATCCGGTCCAGGTCGGGGTCGTGCGCGGGCGCGGTGGCCAGCGCCATGGGCGGGGCGGGCAGCTTGCGCGCCTTGACCAGGGCGTTGACCTTGTCCTCGCCCAGGAGCGAGGTCAGGACGGCGTTGCGGACGCGCGGGTCGTCGAGGTCGTAGCCGCGCAGGTGCGCGATGCCGGCGATCATCCGGCACTGCACCAGGGCGAGCCCGGAGATGTTGGCCGGGATCGTGACCGCGGCGGTGACCAGGCCGCCGATGTTGGTGACGAAGCCCTGGGCGCCGGCGTAGCGGACGTGGTTCTCGATCACCTCGTGGACCGCGCGGTCGACGTTGCCCCGCTGCTCGGCGAGCTGCTTGTCGGCCGCCTTCGCCGCCGGCGGGAACGGTCCGCCTCCGTGGATGGCCCGGTGCAGGGCCTCCCGCACGAACGAGGTCGTCAGGCCCGGCGCCACCTGCGTGATGCGCGGCGCGACCTGCTTGCCGAGGCTGCCCTTGATGCTCATGCCGCGATCCTACGGACGCGACCACTACCGTGGCGGCGTGCCCGTCGAGCCGCCCCCGTCCGCCTGGTCCTTCGGTGACCCCACGTCCTTCGACGACCTCGACGACCTGGTGGCGATCGGCGCCGACCTGGCCCCGGGCACGTTGCTCGCGGCCTACCGGCGCGGGCTCTTCCCGATGCCCTCGGGGACGCCGGGCGACCCTATGTACTGGTTCTCACCGGTCCACCGCGGGGTGCTGCCGCTGGACGGGCTGGTGGTCTCCCGGTCGCTGCGCCGCGCCTGCCGGGACCACGAGATCCGCGTCGACACGGCCTTCGCCGAGGTCCTGGACGCCTGCGCCGACCCGCACCGCGACTCCGGCTGGATCGACGAGGACATCCGGGCCGCCTACACGCGGCTGCACGACCTCGGGTGGGCGCACTCGGTGGAGGCCTGGCGCGACGGCCGGCTGGTCGGCGGCCTGTACGGCGTCGCGATCGGCGGGCTGTTCGCCGGGGAGTCGATGTTCCACCGCGAGCGGGACGCCTCGAAGGTCGCCCTGGTCGGACTCGTCGAGCGGCTGCGCGACCGGTATGCGGACGACCGGGTCCTGGACGTGCAGTGGTGCACGCCTCACCTGGCGACCCTGGGGGTGATCGAGGTGCCCCGGGCGGCGTACCTTCGACGTCTGCCCGTTGCCCTCGCGGTCCCGGCCGCCGAGGCTTTCGCCTGACCGGCGGTGCATGAACGCCGCGGGATGGGGCAGGGTGACGTACTGACGGACAAACCTTGAGGAGACCACCATGAAGCACGCCCTGATCGCCGCAAGCCTCGTGCTCGTGGCCGGCACCGCTGTCGGCTGCGGCAACGGCAGCGGCAGCGACAGCGGCGGCGCCCCGGCGGACGCGTCCCAGACCGAGTTCTGCGGCAACTTCGACGCCATCGCCAAGGACATCGCCGGGCTGGGTGCCAACGCGAAGCCCGCCGACATCGTCAAGGCCCTCAAGTCCGCCGGCACCAAGATCGAGGACACCGGCACCCCGAAGGACATCTCCGCCGACGCGCGCAAGGGATTCGAGCTGGAGGTCCAGAAGATCGGCGAGCTGCCCGACGACGCCAGCACCGCGGACGTCTCCAACCTCGCCCAGGACCTCAGCAAGGACGAGCAGGCCCAGGTCCAGGCCTTCGACGACTACGTCAAGAAGACGTGCCAGCAGTGACCGTCCGATCGCGCGTCGCGCTCGCGGCCTCCGCCCTGGTCCTCGCCGGCTCGCTGACCGCCTGCGGCGGGGGCGGCGGCGACAAGGCCTCCGACGCACCGGCGTCGGCGTCCAAGGACGAGTTCTGCACGGCGTACAACAGCCTCTTCGACGCCTTCAAGGACAACACGTCCGCGCCCTCGGACAGCGAGACCGTCAAGGCGATCAAGGACTGGGCGGCGAAGATGAAGGAGACCGGGACGCCGCAGGACATCCCCGACGACGCGCGCCGGGGCTTCGAGGCGATCATCGACACGGTCGCCAAGATCAAGGACGACGCCACCCAGGACGAGATCAAGGCGCTCACCGGGGCGCTGAACAGCTCGGACCAGAAGGACACCGAGGCGTTCGGCACCTGGGCCACCGACCTGTGCCCGCTGCCGATGCCCTCGTCCCCGCCGTCGGGCCCGTAGGGCCGTCAGACCACGTGGGGGTCGGCGCCGGACTCGCTCACCATCGAGCGTCCGGCGTCGGCCCACTCGACCATCCCGCCGTCGAGGTTGACCGCGTCGATGCCCTGCTGCACGAGGTAGCCGGTCGCCTGGGCCGACCGCCCGCCGACCCGGCAGACGACCAGTGTCTGGCCCTCCGGCAGCTCGGTGAGCCGCTCGGGCAGGTCCATCAGCGGGATGTGCACGGCGCCGTCGATGTGGCCGTGCTCCCACTCGACCGGCTCGCGGACGTCGAGCACCACGAGGCCGTCCGGGATCGGGTCCGGGACGCCGTCGACGGTCACGGTGGGGATCTGCTGGTGCATGGGTCTCCCGATCACTTGAGGAGCTTGGACATCCGGCGGTCCGCGAGGGGCTTGCCGCCGGTCTGGCAGGTCGGGCAGTACTGCAGGCTGGAGTCGGCGAACGACACCTCCCGCACGATGTCACCGCACACCGGGCAGGCCTGTCCAGTCCGACCGTGCACGGCGAGGTTGGACTTCTTCTCGCCCTTCAGCTCGCTGGCGTGCAGCCCGCGCGAGCGCTCGACGGCGGCGCCGAGGGTGTCCCGGATCGCGGCGTAGAGGGTCTTCAGCTCGCCGTCGTCGAGGCCGCCAGCCGGCTTGTACGGCGACATCCGGGCCGCGTGCAGGATCTCGTCGGAGTAGGCGTTGCCGATGCCGGCGATGGTGCCCTGGTGGCGCAGCACGCCCTTGAGCTGCTTGCGGCCCTCCCGCTGGAGGATCTCGCCCAGCACCTCGATGGTGAACGACTCGACCATCGGGTCGGGCCCCAGGCTCGCGATGCCCGGCACGTCGAGGGGGTCGCGGACGACGTACATCGCCAGGCTCTTCTTGGTGCCGGCCTCGGTGATGTCGAGCCCGGCGTCGTTGTCCAGGACGATCCGGACGGCGAGGGGGTTCTTGGTGCTCGGCTTGGGCGGGATCGTGGGCACCTCGTCGCGCCAGCGGATCCAGCCGGCGCGCGCGAGGTGCAGGCACAGGTGCAGCCCGGAGGCGTGGATGTCGAGGAACTTGCCGTGCCGCGTCACGTCGTCGACCAGCGTCCCCTCGAGTGCCGACAGCGGCGGGTCGAAGGTCTTGAGCGCGCTGAACGCGGCGATGTGGATCTTGACGATCGCGCGGTCCTGGAGCCGGCCCTTCAGGTCGAGGGCCAGGGCTTCCACCTCGGGCAGCTCGGGCACGGGCGCCAGTCTAGGTGGGTGTCGGGGGTGCTCGTGATCGTTCAATTGCTGGGAAAAGCACCTGTTCGCGGCCGGAACAGGTGCCGAACCGCGCAATTGAACGATCTGGTGCACCCCCGAAGCCAGAGACAGGGACCCGCCTGCGGAGGCATGATGGGGACATGGCCACCGCACGACCGCTGCCGGAGGCGGGCTCGATCTTCCTCGACGCCCGCGGCGGCGACCGCGCGCTGCGGGTCTCCTGGCACCACGAGTCCGGTCTGGTCGTGCTCTCCCTCTGGCGCGACAACGTCTGCGCCGGGTCGTTCCGGCTGGCCGTCGACGAGGTGCCCGAGCTGATCAGCATGCTCCGGGCCGGGCTCGACACGGCGTACGAGCGGGTGCTCACCCAGCCCGTCGCGCACCGCACCGCCTGACGGCCAACCGCGCTCCCGCGACACGATCGCCCTCCCTAGCTCAATCTAAGGTCGACCGTAGAGTCCGGGATACGGTCCGATCATGGACCCGATCCGCAACCCGTACGCCCCCGGCGCCGGCCAGCGCCCGCCGGAGCTGGCGGGCCGTGACGAGCAGCTCTCGGCCTTCGAGGTCGTCCTCGAGCGCGTCTCCCGCGGCCGCCCGGAGCGCAGCCTCGTCCTGACCGGGCTGCGCGGGGTCGGCAAGACCGTCCTGCTCAACGCGCTCCGCAGCGCCGCCGTACGACGCCACTGGGGCACCGGCAAGCTCGAGGCGCGACCCGACCAGGGGCTGCGCCGCCCGCTGTCCGGCGCCCTGCACCAGGCCGTGCGCGAGCTCGGCCACCCCCAGGCCGACGACGTCGACCACGTCCTCGGCGTGATCCGGTCCTTCGCCCAGCGCGACGCGGGCGCCAACGCCAAGCTGCGCGACCAGTGGAGCCCGGGCATCGAGGCGCCCGCCGTCCGCGGCCGCGCCGACTCCGGCGACATCGAGATCGACCTGGTCGAGCTGCTCACCGACCTCGGCGGGCTCGCGGCCGACGTCGGCAAGGGCGTGGCGATCTTCATCGACGAGATGCAGGACCTGGGCCCCGACGACGTGTCCGCCCTGTGCGCGGCCTGCCACGAGATCAGCCAGTCCGGCCTCCCGGTGATCGTGGTCGGCGCCGGCCTGCCGCACCTCCCGGCGGTCCTCAGCGCCAGCAAGTCCTACTCCGAGCGGCTCTTCAGGTACCAACGCATCGACCGGCTCGCCCGCGACGCCGCCGACCGCGCGCTCAGCACCCCGGCCGAGGACGAGGACGCGGCCTACACCGCCGACGCCCTCACCGCGATGTACGCCGCCACCGGCGGCTACCCCTACTTCATCCAGGCCTACGGCAAGGTCGTCTGGGACCTGGCCACCTCCTCACCGATCACGGCCGAGGACGTCGCGGTCGCCGCGCCGCAGGCCGAGGCGGAGCTGGCGGTCGGCTTCTTCGGCAGCCGCTTCGAACGCGCCACGCCCGGCGAACGGGAGTACCTCCACGCCATGGCCGACGCCGCCGTCGCGATCGCCGAGAAGGGCGAGGAGGAGCTCGACGAGATCCAGAGCGTCCCGACCGCCGACGTGGCGGCCGCGCTGGGCAAGAAGCCGCAGTCGCTCTCCCCGGCGCGCGACTCGCTGCTCAAGAAGGGGCTGATCTACTCCGGCGAGCGCGGCCGGATCGCGTTCACGGTGCCGCACTTCGGGCGCTACCTGCTCGAGCACGCCTGAGAAAAGACCTCAGCGCGCCTCGAGCTGGACCTCGGCCTCGGTCTCGCCGACCTTCGCGAACCCCAGCCGCTCGTAGAGCGCCCGCGCCCGCGGGTTGTCCTTCTCCACGCTGATCCGCGCCGGCAGCCCCGCGGCCCGCGCCTCGACGAGGAACTGCTCGACCAGGTGCGTGCCGATGCCGTGCTGCTGGTGGGCGGGCAGGAGCTGGATCCCCGCGAGCTCGCGGTGGTCCGGCGCCCGCACCACCCGCAGCCGCCCGGCCCGCTCGCCCTCGATCTCGATGACGTACGTCGTGCTGTGCTCCAGGTCGTCCGGCCGCACCGCGCCCACCTGCTCGGCGGTCCACGCCGAGAAGCCGCTGCGGAACTCGTGCTCGTCGAAGTCCTCGGGCACCCGTCCCTGCGCGACGGTCGCCACCAGCACCACGTCGGTCAGGAAGCCGACGTCGTGCGCGGTCGCCTCGCGCAGGTGCACGGACGGCTGCGGCGTCACCGGGTCGAGGCTCACTCGCGCACCGTACGTCGCGCCCCGTCCCGCTAGCATCCGTTTGCCGACATCGCCACGGTCACGGTCACGGGAGACTCCATGAACATCGTCCAGATCGCCCAGCACGCCGAGGACCTCGAGCGCGCGACCGCGTTCTACGCCGACCTCCTCGGGACGTCGCCGCGCGCGACCTACGACCCGCCGGGCCTGGTCTTCTTCGACCTCGGCGGGGTCCGGCTGCTGCTCGACCGGGTGGCTCCGAGCGCGCTGCACTACCTGGCCGTCGACGACATCGACGCGACGGTCGGGCGGCTGCGCGATGCAGGGGTGGCCGTGGAGAGCGAGCCGCACGTGATCTTCGGCCACGAGGACGACACGCTCGGCCCGGCCGGGACCGACGAGTGGCAGGCCTTCGTCCGCGACTCCGAGGGCAACCTCGTCGGCCTCGTCGAGCAGCGCGTCCGTTCCTGACCTCCGGGACATCACCGTGCGACCCCAGGTCGTCGCCCACCGCGGCGCCAGCCACGACAACGCCGAGCACACCCTCGGCGCCTACATCGCCGCGCTCGACGCGGGTGCCGAGGCGCTCGAGTGCGACGTACGCCTGACCGCCGACGGCCACCTCGTCTGCGTGCACGACCGCGACCTGCGTCGTACGGCGAGCACACGGGGGCTCGTGTCCACGATGGAGCTCGCCGACCTCGACCAGCTCGACTTCGCGTCGTGGAAGAACCCCTGGGCCGACCTCGACGAGGAGCGTCCGGAGCGCGACACCGACCTCGACAAGGTGCTCACCCTGCGCAAGCTGCTCGAGACGGTGGCCGACTACGACCGCCACGTCGAGATCGCGATCGAGACCAAGCACCCCACCCGCTACGGCGGCCTCGTCGAGCGCCGCGTCGTCGACATGCTCAAGCACTTCGGGTGGGACCGGCCCGGATCGCCGGCCCGGGTCATGTCGTTCTCGTTCACCGCGCTCCAGCGGGTCGAGCGGATGGCGCCCGACGTGCCGCTGGTGATGCTGGTCGAGAAGGCCCACCACTGGCCGATGCTGCGCCGCGCCATCGGGCCCGACTGGATCGTCGGCCCCGGCATCGAGGAGCTCACCGAGCACAAGAAGCTCGGCCGCCGGATCGCCGCCGCCGGCCACGACCTGCACGTGTGGACCGTCAACACCCCCGAGCAGCTCGCGCTGTGCCAGGACCTCGGCGTCAAGGCGGTCATCACCGACCGCCCGGCGTACATGCTGGAGCTGCTCGGCGTATAGGTTTCGCCGCATGGCGAAGCGCTCCCGCACCAAGGCCCGTGACACTGAGACCATCCCCGGCGAGGTCGGTCCCCGCCAGCCCTGCCCGTGCGGGTCGGGCCGGCGCTACAAGGCGTGCCACGGCGCGCCGGGCGGTGCCCCGGACGTGTTCGTCGGCCGGCCGTTCCAGGGCCTGCCGTCCGAGTGCGACGTCGTCGCGCTGCGCGAGCTGGTCCCGGCCGCGACCGCGCCGCTCACGTTGAAGGACGGCGTCGGCGACGGTCGACCCGTCCAGCTCTGCTCGCTGCTGCCGATGGCCGCGCCCGCGATGGTCCGCGACAGCGGCCAGATCTGGCTCGGCCTCCAGGTCCAGCACAACTTCGGCGACCCGGCCCGCGACCTCGGCGCCGTGCTGCTCAAGGCGTTGGAGTCCGAGCCCGGCATCGTCGGCCTGACCGACGCCCCCGGCGAGGGCCCGCGCCTGCAGGACCTCGTCGAGGGCGACAGCCTCGACGTGACCGTCCACGACGGCTTCGACTACTGGATCGCCGACGTCGACGACAAGGAGTCGATGGCCGCCGCGCTCGAGCAGGCCAACACCGCCGCGTCCCCGACCGCGCGGCTCGCGAGCGTCGAGGCGGCGTACTGGACCAACGTCGGCTCCAAGGAGCACCTGCGCTGGGTGATGCCCGAGCCCGAGAACGAGCTGCTCGACGCCCTCGCCCGCCTGCACGCCGCCGGCAAGGACGTCGTCGCGGAGGGATCGCGCTTCGTCGGCATGTTCCGCGCCCACGGCCTGCTCGCGCCCGTCTGGGACCTCCCGGTCGGCACCGGCGCGGCCGTCCTCGAGGAGCCGGCAGCCCGGTTCGCGGCCGACCTGGCCGAGGCGCTGGCCGACACCTCCGACCTGACCGCCGAGCAGCGGGCCGCCCGCTCGGGCCTGGCCAACCGGCAGGTCACGATCCGCTAGCGCGGCTCCGGCTGGCAGGTGGCCGGCAGGTGAACGCCCACTTTGTCGTGGATCACGCCAGATTGGTCGGACCCGCAGGTTGTGGTCCCCGGGCGGGTCCCGTAGTTTTGTAGTTGCCCGGTCGTTGTTGTGTCCCCCGTCGACAACGGCCGGGCTTTCACATTTCCTCACACCCCGTGCGTGGCTCAGGGCCGCCGCAGCACCCACGAGTGCAGCCGCGAGTAGCCCTTCACCGAGGTCCGCCGCATCCGCCGGAAGCGGTACGTCGAGCTCCCGGCGTCGGCGTGCGTCGCCGCGTCGTCGGCCCGGTCCTCCTCGAGGCCCGTGAGCGCGGCATAGGCGCCCTTGTCGACCAGCACCGTGTCGGGCCGGGCCACCGAGGTGAGCCGTGCCGCGATGTTGACCGTCGGGCCGAAGACGTCGCCCAGCCTGCTGGTCACCGGCCCGAACGCGATGCCGGCCCGCACGGCGGGAAAGTCGTCGGAGTCGTCGGCGCCGAGCTCGGTCAGGACGAGCGCGATCTCGGCCGCCGCCGCGACGTCGTCGGCCACGAAGAGCACCTCGTCGCCGATCGTCTTGATGATCCGGCCGCCGTGATCGACCACGATGCCGGTCGCCGCGTCCTCGAAGTGCTCGAGCCAGGCGACCAGCTCGGCCTCGGCGAGGGACTTGCTGCGCGAGGTGTAGCCGACGATGTCGGCGAAGCAGACGGCCAGATCGGAGACACCCTGGCCCGCGGACTCCCCGGCCAGCATCCGGCTGCCCGCGCTGGCCAGATGGCGGCGCCAGACATAGCTCTGGAGCTGGTCGACCAGCGGCAGCACCTGCTCGGAGAGGACCTCCAGCTGGGTGGCCGGGTCGGCGCCGGCCTCCCGGGCGACGTCGGCGAGCAGCAGCGTCTGCCACTCGGCCAGCCGCGCGAAGCTGCGGCCCCAGGTCCGGACCAGGGCCGCCTGCCGGTCGGGGCCGAGGATGCCGAGGTCGATCAGGTCGCGCGTCTGCCGCAGGGCGACGACGTCCGCCGGGGTGAACGCGACGTCGTCGTCGGCCGCGTGCGGGAAGCCGAGCTGGCGCCACAGCGCCTCGGCGACCTCCATGGGCACGCCCGCCTGCTCGGCGACCTCGAGCCGGGTCAGGCTGGGCGCCTCGCCCAGCAGCAGCCCCTCGACGGCCTCGAGGTTGTCACCCAGGTCGTGACCGAGCTCGTCCCCGGCGTCTGCCACCCGGGTCTCAGTCGGCCGCGTGCGTGCGGTCGCTCGCGAGCCGCTCGTCGGTGGCGGAGCTGATGGCCTTCTCGAAGGCCGGGACCTCGCTGCACAGCTGCCGCACCGTCTCGGCGCTGAGGTGGATCAGCTCGAGCGGGGTGAGGGCGACGATGGTCGCCGTGCGGAGCGAGTGGTTGACGATCGCGACCTCCCCGACGATGTCGCCGGGGCCGAGCTGGGCGATCTCGTCGCCGTGGCGGCGTACGGAGACGGTGCCGGACAGGATGATGTAGGCCTTGTCCGCCGCGGTGCCCTCCCAGATGGGGGACCACCCCTCGGGCACCTTCACCCCCGTGCCGGCGGCGCTGATGCGCGCGACCTCCTGCGGTGTGAACGTGTCGAAGAACGATTCAGCCATGGTGGTGCCTCTCGCGTGGTTGTCCTCCCCGGGCCACATCCTCGCGGACGGGACCGGGGAGGTCCAGCGTGACGATGCTTACCCGGGTCGTCGGGATAGTCCCCAACGCAATTGCTGTGGGGAAGCCGCCTTCACGACAATTTCGTTGGGGACTGTCCCCACGTGCAGTCCGGAAGTGGGCTCACCCGGCGGGCAGCGGCTCGCGGGAGATCGGGCAGCTCATGCAGCGCGGGCCGCCGCGGCCCGAGCCCAGCTCGGAGCTCGCGATCCGCACGACCTCGATCCCGGCCTCCTCCAGGCGGGCGTTGGTCTCGTCGTTGCGCTCGTAGGCCACGGCCACCCGCGGCGCCAGCGCCAGCGTGTTGTTGCCGTCGTCCCACTGCTCGCGCTCGGCGGTGACGGGGTCCAGCCCGGTGTCGATCTGGTGCAGGGTGTCGATCTGCATCGCCTTGGCGGCCGCGACCAGGAACGGCTCGGCGTCGGCGACGCGCAGCTCCAGCCGGCCCTCGTCCTCGTGGTCGCTGGTCATCGTCACGGCGTGGGCCATCAGCGAGTCGGCGACGTTGGGGTACATCACGATCTTGTCGACGTCGACCATGGTGGCGACGGTGTCGAGGTGCATCGTCGCGCGCTCCTGCGCGATCGGCACCGCGAGCACGGTGTGGGCCAGGCCGGCGTGGAAGACCTGGCGGGCGAAGCGCTCGACGCCGGCGGGCGTCGTACGCTCCCCGACGCCGACGGCGATCACGCCCGGGGCCAGGAGGAGCACGTCGCCGCCCTCGACGTGCTCGTGGTGCCAGCCGTGGATCTTGCGGGTGCCCTGGAAGCGGGGGTGCTCGGTGTAGATGAGCTCGGTCAGCTGGGTCTCGCGGGTCCGTGCGGGCATGGCCAGCGACGTGATCGCGACCCGGTCCTGGACCCAGACGCTGGAGTCGCGGGTGAAGAGCAGGTTGGGCAGCGGGTCGATGAGGAAGTCGTCGCTGGCGAACAGCGAGGTGACCAGGCCGAAGCCGCCGCGGACCTCGTCGTTGCGGATGCCGGCCGTGAGGTAGCCGGTGAGCTCCTCGGGCGAGGCGTCGCGCAGGGCGTGCGCGAGGTAGGTGCGCATCGTGTCGCCGAGGTGCAGGCCGGCCAGCGCGGTCGTGATCGCGTGGTTGCGCGCGTCCTCGCTCGCCAGGGTCTCGGTGAGCAGCTCGGTCAGGTAGAGCACCTCGACATCGCGGGCCCGCAGCGCCTCGGCGAAGGCGTCGTGCTCCTCCTGGGCGCGCGCGACCCACGGGATGCCGTCGAACAGCAGCTTGTCGTTGTTGCGGGGCGTCAGGCGCTTCAGCTCCGGCCCGGGACGGTGGAGCATGACGGTCCGGAGGCGCCCGACCTCGCTGTCGGCGCCGTGCGTGGGGTGACTCATGCGCCGAACTCTAGACGGCTCAGGCCAGCAGCTCGTAGGTCGTGATCCCGGCCAGCAGCAGGCACACCGCCGCCCCGACGTAGTGCAGCGCGTGCAGCGACACGAAGCGCATCAGGGTGCGCCCGGAGATCGCGGCGAGCCCGCTGACGACCAGGAGGGCGCCCAGGGCGCCGATGAACACGCCGACCGGGTCGTCGTACTTGGCGACCAGCGAGATCGTCAACAGCTGGGACAGGTCGCCCCACTCGGCGGCGAAGAGGATCAGGAAGCAGGTCAGCACGGCCCGCCAGCCGGTGGCGGCGGTCGCCTTCGCGGCGAACTCCGCCTCGTCCTCGCTGGCCAGGTGGTGGCTGCGCCCCTCGCGGAACAGCAGCACGGCACCGGCCAGGAAGATCGCGGCGGCGACCCCGCGGACGAGGTCCTGGGGCAGGAAGGTCACGGCGTGGCCCAGAGCCACGGCCACGACGGTCTGCACGGTGAACGCCAGGCCGACCCCGATCCAGACGAGGAGCGGGCGGTACTTCGTGGCGAGCACGAGGGTCGCCACGAACGTCTTGTCCGGCAGTTCGACGACGAAGATCGCGGCGAACGTCAGGGCGATGACGGCGAGGTCCATCAGTGTCCTTGCTTGGTGAAGGGGCGGGCGGCGGCGGCCGCGTCGGCGAGCACGTCCACGACCGGGCGGCCGAGGGCGGCGGCGGCGCGGGCCACGTCGTCGTACTCCGGCTGGGCGTTGACGACCTCGTCCCCGAGGCGGGCCAGCTTGACGGCGATCCGCTGGCCGTCGACCTCGACCGCGACCATCTCGCGGTCGAGGGCGTGCTTGCCGAGCGGCTGCTCACGCAGGCCGATGGTGGAGGTGTTGCGGAAGATCGCGGCGCGGACCTCGGCGGCCTTCGCGGCGGCGACGAGGACGCTGAGGGTGTGGGCCGGGCGGCCCTTCTTCATCAGGATCGGCGTGAGCCAGGCGTCCGACGCCCCGGCCTCGAGGAGCGCCGCGATCACCGCCGGCCACACCCGCGGGTCGAGGTCGTCGATGTTGGACTCGATGAGCAGCGGCGGCGCCTCGGTGGTCGAGCCCGCTTCGGTGGTCGAGCCTGTCGAGACCGCGCCGACCAGCAGGCGCAGCACGTTGGCGTGCCCCTCGGGATCCCGGCCGCCGGCACCGACGCCGATGGCCTCGGTCGTCATCGGCGGCTGCGGACCCCACCCGGTCGCGAGCGTGGTGAGCAGCGCGGCGCCGGTGGGCGTGCACAGCTCCATGGCCGGGGCACCCGGCGGTCCGGCGTACGACGGCACGCCCCGCAGCAGCTCGGCGACCGCCGGCGGGGGGACCGGCATGGCGCCGTGGGCCCCGCGGACCGTGCCCGACCCGACCGCGACCGGGCTCACGACCACGCTCGCTGGTCGAGCCTGCCGAGACCCGAGGTGGACGAAGCCCGCGCACACCCCGACCACGTCGGCGATCGCGTCGAGCGCACCCACCTCGTGGAAGTGGACGTCGAGCGGGTCGGAGCCGTGGACGGCGCCCTCGGCGACCGCCAGCCGCTCGAAGGTCCGGGTGGCGAGGTCGCGGACGGCCTGGTCGAGGGGAGCGGCGGCGAGCAGGTCGCGGATGTCGCGCCAGGAGCGGTGGTGGACCGAGTCGGTGATCTCGACGTGGCAGCGGGTCGCGGCGAAGCCGTTGCGGGTCACCCGCTCGACCGACAGGGACACCGGCTCCGGCGCGATGGCGTCGACCGCGCCCTGCAGGACCTCCAGAGGCACCCCGGCGCCCAGGAGCGCGCCGAGCAGCATGTCGCCGCTCGCGCCCGACGAGGCGTCGATCCAGATCGTCACGGGCGGACCTCGGCCCGCCGGGCCACCCGGGCGGCGAAGACGCCGGCGCCGTAGCCGTTGTCGATGTTCACCACCGTCACCCCGGGTGCGCAGGAGTTGAGCATCCCCAGCAGGGCGGCGATGCCGCCGAAGGAGGCGCCGTAGCCGACCGAGGTCGGCACCGCGACGAGCGGGACTCCGGTCAGGCCGCCGACCACCGACGGCAGGGCGCCCTCCATGCCGGCCACGACGACGAGGCAGTCGGCCGTCGCGAGCCGGTCCCGGACGGCGAGCAGCCGGTGCAGGCCGGCCACACCGACGTCGTCGATCCGGTCGACGCCGGCGCCGTGCACGCGGATGGTCAGCGCGGCCTCGGCAGCGACCGGGGCGTCGCTGGTGCCGGCGGCGACGACCGCGACCGTGCCGCGCGGCTCCGGGAGCGGGCCGAGGGTGACCGCGCGCGCCACGAGGTCGATCGTCGCGTCGGGGAGCGCGCGGCGTACGACGTCGAGGGACTCGTCGGACAACCGGGTCGCGAGGACGGCGCGCTCGGGGTGCTTCTCGTGGAGGGCCGACAGGATCGCCACGACCTGGTCGGGGGTCTTGCCGGCGCCGTAGACGACCTCGGGGTCGCCCGTGCGGGCCGCCCGGTCGACGTCGACGCGGGCGAAGCCGAGATCGGCGGTACGGGGGTCGTCCTGGTCCACGCAGAGAACCTACCTGCCTGTTCACCCGCGCGCCGTTGCCAGTGTCGGTGGGCGGGTGTTGGCTGATGGGTGGGGTCGAGACCCACCCGACCGGATGCACGTCCACAGACACGGAAGAAGGCGCACCACCCATGCCGAAGATCGAGTCCTACACCCAGGGCACGCCCAGCTACGTCGAGCTGATGACCCCCGACCAGCAGGCCGCCAAGGCCTTCTACGGTGCGCTGTTCGGCTGGGACGTCCAGGACGTCCCGCTGGACGACCAGGGCAACGTCTACCTCGCGGCCGAGAAGGACGGCGACTCGGTCGCCGGCATCAGCGGCCAGATGCCCGAGCTCGCCGGGCACCCCGCCTTCTGGGGCGTCTACCTGACCGTCGACGACGTGGACGCCACCGCGGCCAAGGTCGCCGACGCGGGCGGCAAGGTCGAGGCCGGCCCCTTCGACGTCATGGACCTCGGCCGGATGGCCTCCATCCAGGACCCCACCGGTGCCCGGGTCAACCTCTGGCAGGCCGGCGCCACCATCGGGACGATCCGCGCCAATGAGCCCGGCACCCCCATCTGGAACGAGCTCGTGTCCCCCGACCTCGAGACCGCCACGAAGTTCTACGCCGACGTGCTCGGCGTCGAGTGGCAGGCCCAGGACATGCCGGGTGGCTCCTACACGACCCTGGTCTCCGGTGGCCGTCCGGTGGGTGGCGCGATGCTGCCGCCGATGGAGGGCATCCCCCCGCACTGGAACGTCTACTTCAACGTCACCAGCGTCGACGAGACGGTCGCCCAGGCCGAGTCGCTCGGCGGCCAGGTCGTCGCCCCCGCGTTCGACGTCCCGGGCGTGGGCCGCATGGCCGTGCTGTCCGACCCGCAGGGGGCGATGTTCAACCTGATGCAGAACCCGTCCGAGGACTGAGCCCCGGGGCTCAGGCCCGGAAGTCGTCCGCGGGGTAGACCCCGAGGATCTTCACGTCGGTGGTGAAGAACGCCAGCTCCTCGAGCGCGTTCCTCACCCCGATGTCCTCGGGGTGCCCGTCGACCTCGGCGAGGAACTGGGTGGCGGTGAAGTGCCCGCCGACCATGTAGCTCTCCAGCTTGGTCATGTTCACGCCGTTGGTCGCGAAGCCGCCGAGCGCCTTGTAGAGCGCGGCCGGCAGGTTGCGCACGTTGAAGATGAAGCTCGTGACGACCGGCCCGTTGCCGGGCCGCGCCTCGACGTACTCCCGGGAGAGCACCACGAAGCGCGTCGTGTTGTGGTCCTCGTCCTCGACGTCGTCGGCGAGCACCTCGAGCCCGTAGATCTCCGCGGCCAGCGGCGGCGAGATGGCCGCCTGCGTGCGGTCCCCGGCCTCGGCCACCTCGCGGGCGGCGCCCGCGGTGTCGCCCGAGATGATCGGGCGCAGGCCGTGCTCGCGGATGATCTTGCGGCACTGCCCGAGCGCGTGCACGTGGCTGTGCACGGTCTTGATCTCCTCCAGCGAGGTCCCCGGCACGGCCATCAGGCTGAACCGGATCCGCAGGAAGTGCTCGGCGACGATGTGCAGCCCGGAGTCCGGCAGGAAGTGGTGGATGTCGGCCACCCGGCCCGCGATCGAGTTGTCGATCGGGATCATCGCCAGGTCCGCCTCGCCCGACTCCACCGCGGCGAACACGTCCTCGAACGACGCGCAAGCCAGCGCCTCCATCGCGGGGTAGTGCTCCTTGCACACGATGTGGGAGTTGGCGCCGGGCTCGCCCTGGTAGGCGATCCGGCGGGTCTGCTCAGCGGTCACGGCGTCAGTTTCCCACGGCCGCACCTCCCGATCCGGTGCTCGACCGAGGGGTGGCGAGCGCGCCTGCGCGGTCCGACCGGATGCCGCTCCTAGGCTCTCCCGGTGACCTTCCTCGCCATTGCCGCCCTCGTCGTCGCCCTGGTGGGGATGATCGTCTCCGTCATCGCGCTGCGCCGCCTCAGCGCCGGCCGCCGCGGGTCCGGTGCCGACGCCCTGCCCGAGGACGTGCACGGCCTGCGCCAGGAGGTCGCCGCCCTCCGCGCGGAGACCCGCGACGCGCTCCGCCACCTCGCCGTGGTCCGGTACGACGCCTTCGGCGACATGGGCGGCCACCTGTCCTGGTCGGTGGCGATCCTCGACGACGGCGGCAACGGCGTGGTCCTCACCTCGATCCACGGCCGCAGCGAGGCCCGCACCTACGCCAAGAGCATCGCCGGCTGGACCTGCGAGCAGCAGCTCTCGCCGGAGGAGGACGAGGCGATCGACCACGCCCGTCCCTCCCGCTGACCCGCCGTCGACGGCAACCGAACCCGTCCGGGGTGCATCCCACGGACATGAAGACGACGATCTCGGCCACGCTCCTCCTCGCCGCCCTCGCCCTGCCCACCCTGGCCGCCTGCGGGGGTGACCAGGGCGAGGAGAGCCGCCTCGCATCAGCTCACCCGCACCGCGGCGTGGCGCGATCCCCCGTGTCGGCGCCCCGGAAGTCCCCGGGACCTCGTGTCGGCTCCGCCGCCGGGCTCCCACGCCTCTTCCCGGCCGCGGTGGGCTCCGTCGGGGTGGGCGAGCCGGTCCCCGCAGACCTGCCGGGGCAGGCCGGCGCGACCGTGAGGATCGAGGGCCACGTGAGCCCGGACGGCGTCGCGGACGGTGACGTCGAGGTCGTGCTCGACGAGATGCGCGGACGGCTGCAGGCGCCGGTCTCGGCAGGGTGGCCGCCGGTGCTGCTGCGGCAGCCCCTGCACGACGGGTGGGGGGTCGTGGTGTCGCAGGAGGGCGGTGACTCGGACACGTGGACCGTCTTCACCACCGGGGACGGGCGGCTGGTGCGGGCGGTCCCGGACTCGGACGTCCCGATCGGGGGAGGATTCACCCGCGACGGCGAGCACGGCTACCTGAGCTGGCTGACCCCGGACGGCCACCTCTACACCCGCGTCGGGCTGTCGGCCACGGACCACTTCCGGGTGTGGAGCTGGGGCGTCGTCGGCGCCACCCTGCACGCGACCGACCTGGGCGTCGTCTGCCTGGACCTGATGGTCCAGCCGGAGCGCTACGGCACGTGCTGAGTCGGGTCAGCGGGGCACGCGGACCAGCGCCCGCCCGTGGATGCACTCCATGTGCAGCTCGCGGCCGGGACCGATCGAGTCGCCGTCGAGCTGGCGGGGGGTGTCGGTGGAGCACCGGATCACCACGGACGAGCCGGTCATCCGGTTGACCAGGTCGTCGGTGTGCTTGAGCTTGAGCAGCACCCGCCAGGCGAGCGGGATCCAGGAGAAGAAGTTGCGCGGGTGCAGGATCACCACGTCGAGCAGCCCGTCGTCGATCGCGGCGTCGGGGAGCAGCGGCAGGCCGGCCTGCAGGAAGCCGACGTTGCCGACCACGACGGTGCGGGCGCGGTGCCGGGTGAACTCCCCGCCGTCGACCGAGACCTCGATCTTCACGGCCGGGAACATCAGGGACTTCAGGCCGGAGAGGACGTAGGCGACCCAGCCGACCCGCTTCTTCAGGTCCTCGTTGACGCCCTCCATGATCGCGGCGTCGAAGCCCATGCCGGCCATCACCATGAAGTGGGTGTCCTCGATCCCGTCGCCGCCGACGCGGACCAGGTCGATGGCCCGGTCCTGACCGGTCAGGGCGACGTCGATGGCGGCGCGGAGGTAGAGCGGGATGCCCAGGTTGCGCGCCAGCAGGTTGCCGGTGCCGGCCGGGATGATGCCGACGGGGATGCCGGTGCCGGCCAGCTCCGCGCAGACCTCGCGGACGGTCCCGTCGCCGCCGCAGACGAGCATCAGGTCGGCGCCCTCGATCGAGGCGGCCTCGGCCATGCCGGTGCCCGGGTCCTCGACGGTCGTGTAGTGCCAGCTCGGCTCGGACCAGCCGGCCTCGCGCGCCATGGTGGACACGATCGAGCGGAACTGCCCGACGTCCTCGACCTTGATCGGGTTGAGCACCACCGCGAGCTTGCGCGCGGACGGCAGCACCTCGGGCAGTGGCTCGGCGCTCTCGGCGTGGCTGCGCGGCAGCGGGCTGTAGATCGTCAGGCCGAGCAGCACCATCCCGGCGCCGAGCAGCGCACCGGCGGTGACGTCGCTGGGGTAGTGGCGCCCGAGCAGCACGCGGTCGGCCATCACCACGAGCACGACGACCACGAGGCCGGCGTAGAGCAGTCGCCGCGTGCTGGCGCGCCGGATCAGCATCACGATGAGCACCACGCAGATGCCGGCGTACGCCGTCACCGACGAGGCGTGGCCGCTGGGGAAGGACTGGCTGTGCAGCAGGCCCTGGGGGTTCTGCCACGGGGGCCGGACGCGACCGAACTGGGACTTGAGGAACGTCGTCAGCAGCGAGGTGGACACCATGATGACCACGGCGAAGATCGCTGCTCGCCGGTGCCGCTTGAGCAGCATCGCGCCGGCCAGGATCGTGGTGAGCACGGTCATGCCCCAGGTCGCGAAGCACACCTCGATGACCTTCAGCGGCTGCCGGATCCACGTCGTGTCGACCGACCAGCTCTCCAGGCCCTTGCCCCGGTCGTCGAAGCTGTCGAGCGGGCCCCAGCCCTGCGTCACCGCGATCGCGATCAGCGAGAAGGCGGCGAAGCAGGCCAGTGCCCAGCTCAGCGTGACGAGGCGAGGTCGGTCGAGCATTCGCACAGTATGCCGGGGGACGGGCCCCCGACCCGTATCTCGGATGAGCCTCACCGGGAGAGGCCGTTAGCCTTGCCACATGACCTCACCCCACGACGAGCCTCGCTTCGCTCCCCTCGCCGCAGGGACCCCGAGATGATCGACCCGAAGGTGCTCCGAGACGACCCCGACCGAGTGCGCTCAGCCCAGGCCAAGCGCGGGCTCTCCGCCGACGTCGTGGACCGCGCCCTCGCCGCCGATGCCGCCCGGCGTACGGCGATCGCCGACTTCGAGGCCAAGCGCGCCGAGCAGAAGCAGCTCGGCAAGCTGATCCCGCAGGCGCAGGGCGAGGAGAAGCAGGAGCTGCTCGGCCGCACCAAGACGCTGGCCGCCGACGTCAAGGCCGCCGAGGCCGCCCAGACCGCCGCCGAGGCGGAGTGGCAGGGCGCCCTGCTCAGCATCCCCAACCTGGCCGCCGAGGAGTCGCCCGCCGGCGGTGAGGACGACTTCGTCCTGCTCGAGACCGTCGGCACCCCGCGGGAGTTCGACTTCGAGCCCCGCGACCACATCGAGCTCGGCCGGATGCTCGGCGCCATCGACCTCGACCGCGGCGCGAAGGTGTCGGGCTCGCGGTTCTACTTCCTCACCGGCGTGGGCGCCGAGCTCGAGCTGGCCCTGATCAACCTCGCCATGGAGCAGGCCCGTGAGGCCGGCTTCACCCAGGTTATCGCCCCGTCGCTGGTCAAGCCCCGCGCCATGGACGGCACCGGCTTCCTCGGCCAGGCCGCCGATGACGTCTACCGCATCGAGGGCCAGGACATGTACCTCGTCGGGACCTCGGAGGTCCCGATGGCGGCCTACCACTCCGACGAGATCCTCGACGGCGCCTCGCTGCCCCTGCGGTACGCCGCGTTCAGCCCGTGCTTCCGCAAGGAGGCCGGCTCGCACGGCAAGGACACCAAGGGCATCATCCGGGTGCACTGGTTCGACAAGGTCGAGATGTTCGTCTACACCACGCCGGAGGACGCCGAGGCCGAGCACCAGCGGCTCCTGGGCTGGGAGAAGCAGTTCCTCGACAAGCTCGAGCTGGCCTACCGCGTCATCGACGTGGCCGCCGGCGACCTGGGCCTCTCGGCGCAGCGCAAGTTCGACTGCGAGGCGTGGATCCCCACCCAGGGCAAGTACCGCGAGCTCACCTCGACGTCCAACTGCACCGAGTTCCAGACCCGCCGCCTCGACACCCGTGCCCGTCACGCCGGCGAGGTCAAGCCGGTCGCGACCCTCAACGGCACGCTCTGCGCGATGACCCGCACGATCGTGGCCATCCTGGAGACCCACCAGCAGGCCGACGGCTCGGTCCGGGTGCCGAAGGCGCTGCAGCCGTGGCTGCAGGGGCGCGAGTTCCTGAAGCCGATCGCCCCGTGACGAGCTGGCGGCCGCTGCTCGTCGCTCTCGACATCGACGGCACCCTCCTGAAGTGGGTGGAGGGCTCGGGCACCACCCACGAGGAGATCGCACCCGCCGTCCGCGACGCCGTGCGCCGCGCGCTCGACGCGGGCACCCAGGTGGTTCTCGCGAGCGGCCGCTCGGCGCACGGAATGACGCGCATCGCCGACCTGCTGGGCCTCCACGACGAGGAGTCGGAGCGGCTCTGGATCGTGGCCAGCAACGGCGCGGTCGTCTTCCGCTACCCCCCGCTCGAGGTGGTCCACGAGGAGACCTTCGACGCCCGCGCCGCGGTCGAGGCGGTGCTCCGACACCACCCCGACGCGCTGGTCGCGGTGGAGGAGCGCGGCGTCGGCTACCGCGTCAACCGACACTTCCCCGACGGCGAGCTCTCCGGGGAGATGAAGGTGACCACGGTCGACGACATCGTCTCCGGCCCGGTCAGCCGTGTGATCATCCGCGATCCCAACGCGACGGCCGACGACTTCGTCGAGCTCGGCCGCAAGCTCGGCCTGCACGGCACCAACTACGTCGTCGGCTGGACCGCCTGGCTCGACCTGGCTCCGGTGGGGGTCTCCAAGGCCTCCGGCCTGCAGTACGTCGCCGACGAGCTCGGCATCGCCGCCACCGACACCCTCGCCATCGGCGACGGCCGCAACGACATCGAGATGCTCCAGTGGGCCCACCGCGGCGTCGCGATGGGCCAGTCCGTCGAAGCCGTCCACGAGGCGGCCGACGCCGTCACCGCCTCGGTCTACGACGACGGCGTGGCCGTCGAGCTCGCCCAGTGGTTCCCCAACGGCACCGGCCCCGGGACACCGGCATGAGCCTGCCCGCCGTCGTCACCACCGAACGCCTCACCCTGCCGCTGTGGACCGCCGCCGAGGTGGCCGACCTGGTCGCCGGGCGCCGCCGCGAGGGCTGGCACCGCGACTTCCCCCGCGAGGACGACCGCGACGCCGCCACGATGTTCCACGAGGGCGACCCGTGGGGACCGCGCAGCATCGTCCGCGGCGCGACGGTGCTCGGCTCGATCGGCTTCTTCGGCCCACCCGACCCCGCCGGACCCGGAGGCGGGGTGCCCGAGACCGAGGTCGGCTACGGCCTGGTCGAGGAGGCGCGCGGTTGGGGCTTCGCCACCGAGGCACTCCGGGCCCTGCTGGCCGAGGCCGACGCCGCGGGGGTGAAGATCCGGGCCAGCGTGCTGCCCGGCAACAAGCCCAGCATCCGGGTGCTCGCCAAGTGCGGCTTCACCGAGCTGCGCGGCAGCGACGAGGACGGCCAGCTCGTGATGGCCCGGCCGCTGCCCCGGTGAGCCTGCCCCGGCTGGTCGCGACCGACCTCGACGGCACCCTCGTCCGCTCCGACGGCACGGTGTCGGACTACACGCGCGGGGTGCTGGAGGAGCTCGAGCGCCGCGGCGTACCCGTGGTCTTCGTCACCGGCCGTCCGCTCCGCTGGGCCGACGACGTCTTCCCCTACGTCGGGGGGCACGGCCTCGCGGTCGTCTCCAACGGCGGGCTGGTCTGGGACGTCGCGCGGTCCGCGGTCCACCTGATGCGCCCGATCGAGCCCCAGGTGGGGCTGGAGGTGTGCCGGCTGGTCCGGGAGGCCGTGCCGGGGTCGCGGTTCGCGGTGGAGACCCTGGCCGGGATCGGCCTCGAGCCGGACTTCCTCGAGCGGCACGTGGTGCCGGAGGGCAGCCGGCGCGGGGCGGTGGAGGAGATCTTCGACGAGCCGGCCCTCAAGCTGCTGGCCCGCCACGAGGACCTCGCTCCCCAGGAGTTCTGGGACGCCGCCGAGGCCGTCGTCCAGGGCCGCGTGACGATCACCTGGTCCTCGACGACAGCGCTGCTGGAGATGAGCGCGGCGGGGGTCACCAAGGCCTCGACGCTCGCCCTGCTGTGCGCCGACCTGGGCGTCGAGGCCGCCGACGTGATCGCCTTCGGGGACATGCCCAACGACCTGCCGATGCTCGACTGGGCGGGCACGTCCTACGCCATGGCCGATGCCCACCACACCGTCACCGAGCTCGCCGACCACGTCGCGCCCGGCCACGACGACGACGGGGTGGCCCGGGTGCTGGCTGGTGTCTTCGACCTGTGATCTGTTTCGATGTCCGGGTGCTTCACACCGTCTCCGCATCCGTCCCGAGAGCGGCCCTCCGCCTCGTCGCCGCCCTGCTGATCGCCGGGTGCAGCGTCGTCGTGCTCGGTCAGGGGCCGGCCTCGGCCTGCCCGGCGGCGTCCGGCAGCGGCACCACCCAGGACCACACGATGAACGTCAGCGACGTCTTCACCGGTGACGTGGCCGGCGTGACCCGCACCGACCGGACGATCACCTACGACGTGCGCGTCGACCGGGTCTACAAGGGCGACGTGCAGACCGCTGACGTGCTGGTGACGACCTCGGCCCGGGCGCGCAGCTGCACCGGCGTCGAGCTCACCAACGGCCGCAGCTACGTCTTCTTCGCCCAGGCCGGCGGGTCGGACCTCTCGATCGCCCGCGCCGACGGCACCGCCCGAGCCGGCGACCAGCTGGTCAAGCAGGTGGAGCGGCTGCTCGGCGACGGCCACGCGCCGACTCCGCCGGAGCCGAAGACCGCGACCTTCACCCGCGTCGCGCACGCCGAGCCGCCGACGCTGCCCCGCCTCGCAGCCCCCGGCCTCGCGCTGGTGCTGGTCGGCCTGCTCGGCCTCCTCGTCGTACGCCGCGTCGGCTCGCGCTGACCGGACGCTAGAGGTACATCCCGCCGGAGTCGCCCGGCTGCGGCGCGGCGTGATCACCCGCGTCGGCTCCCGGGTGTGCCTGCGGCGGCGTCATCCCGCCCGGGGGCAGGGCCCGGCGGATCTGCTCGAACTGCGCGCGCGAGGCCATCTGCTGCGCGTAGATCGCGGTCTGGATGCCGTGGAAGAGCCCCTCGAGCCAGCCCACCAGCTGCGCCTGCGCGATGCGCAGCTCGCCGTCGGAGGGGATCTCGTCGTCGGTGAAGGGCAGCGTCAGCCGCTCGAGCTCCTCGACGAGCTCGGGGGCGAGCCCCGCCTCGAGCTCCTTGATCGAGGAGCGGTGGATCTCCTTGAGCCGGATCCGGCTGGCCTCGTCGAGGGGCGCGGACTTCACCTCCTCGAGAAGCTGGCGGATCATGCTGCCGATCCGCATCACCTTGGCGGGCTGCTCGACGAGGTCGGTGATCGCGCGCTCCTCGTCGTCGTCCGGACCGATGAGGACGACCTGCTGCTCTTCGGGCTGTTCCGTCATGCCACCCACCCTAGGAGGCCGGGTGCTCACGTCGTGAGCAGGATCTTCCCCATGTGGTCGCCGGACTCCATCAGCGCGTGGGCCGCGCGCGCCTCCGCGAGCGGCATCGTGCCATGCACGACCGGCTGCACGAGCCCCTCGGCGACCAGCGGCCACACGTGCTCGACCACGGAGGCGCAGATGGCGGACTTCTCTGCCGTCGGGCGGGAGCGCAGGGTGGTGGCGATGATCGCGCCGCGCTTGCGCAGCAGGGCGTTGATGTCGAGCTCGGCCTTCGTGCCGCCCTGCATCCCGATGATGACCAGGCGCCCCTCCGTGGCGAGCGCCTCGACGTTGCGGCCGAGGTACTTCGCGCCCATGTTGTCCAGGATGACGTCCACGCCGCGGCCGTCGGTCACCTTGCGGACCACCTCGACGAAGTCCTCGTCGCGGTAGTTGATCGTCACGTCGGCACCGAGCGCCGCGCACGCCGCGAGCTTCTCGGCCGTGCCGCCGGTGGTGAACACCTTGGCCCCGAGCTCGGACGCGAGCTGGATCGCCATCGTGCCGATGCCGCCGGCGCCGCCGTGCACGAGGAAGGCCTCGCCGGGCTGCAGCCCCGCGACCATGAACACGTTGGACCACACGGTGCACGCCACCTCCGGCAGCGCGGCCGCGGTCACCAGGTCGACCCCCTCCGGGACCGGCATCAGCTGCCCGGCAGGTACGGCGACCTTCGTGGCGTACCCGCCCCCGGCCAGCAGGGCGCACGCACGGTCGCCGACGGCCCAGCCCTCGACGTCCGGACCGACCGCGGCGACGGTGCCGCTGCACTCCATGCCCATCACGTCGGACGCGCCGGGCGGCGGGGGGTAGAAGCCCATCCGCTGCAGGAGGTCGGCCCGGTTGAGGCCGGCCGCGGCCACGTCCAGCACGACCTCCCCGGGACCCGCCTCGGGGTCGGGGAGCTCGGCGACGGTCAGGACCTCGGGGCCACCGGGCTCGGTGGCGATGACGGCACGCATGCGAGCCACCCTAGGTGTCTGCCCTCACTCCTCCTCGTCGGAGTCCAGCAGGTCCTCGTCGTCGTCCTCGTCCTCGTCGTCCACGTCGGCCAGGTCGGCCGTGTGGTCCACGACGCTGTCGTCGGGGACCGGGTCGTCGATGTCGTCGGGGTCCGGGGCGTCCGCCGGCCGGTCCCAGCCCTCGGCGAGCGCCTGGGCGCGGGCCGCGAGGCGTTCGATCCCGTCGGGGTCGGCCCCGCGCACCCCGGCGGCGTAGCCGAGGAGGAAGGTCGTCACGGGTGCGGCGGGCCGCTCCACCTGGTGGGCCACGGTGCGGGCCAGGTCCAGCACGAGGCCCTCGTCGATCTCGGCCTCGAGGTCGAGCGCGTCGCACAGCTCATCGATCCAGTCGTGCAGGTTCACAGGGCTCAGGCTTGCGCGCAGCGGCCTCGCCCGCAACCCCAAACCGCCGCGATCGCGGGCCAATCAGCGATCGGAGGCCAGGTCGCGCAGGTCGGCCCACGTGTCGACGTCCACACCCTCGTCGGCCTCGGGCGCGATCGTCGCGAGGTCCAGACCGGCGAGGAGCCGGTGGAAGGCCATGCCGTGCTGGTCCTGGTGGTCGGGACGCACCTCCTCGAGGCGGTCCGCGCGCAGCACGCCCGCGAGCTGGCGCCGTCCGTCGGCCCCGGTGAGGAAGGCGCCGTCGTGCCCCTCCGCGGCCTCGTGCAGCCGCCGGAAGGTCAGGGCGGTCACGCGCGGCATGTCCACCGCCAGCACGCCCACCGTGCGCGGCGCGCGCAGGAGCGCGTCCCGTCCGGTGAGCAGCGCGGCCACGGGCCCGCCGAAGCGCGGGCTCTCGCGCGTGAACGTGACGGGCCGCGTGGTCGGCACCGGGTCGCCGACCACGACGACCTCGGAGGCGTCGATGAGGGCGTCCAGCGCGTGCTCGAGCAGGGTGCGGCCGGCGTACTCGACCGAGGCCTTGTCCGCGCCGCCGAGGCGGACGGCGGTGCCGCCGGCCAGCACGACCGCGCAGAATCCGGTGGTGCCGGGAGGGAGTTCCACGACCGCCAGTCTGACAGGCTGGGGACCATGGACCAGCTGCGCGTCGCCCTCGTCCAGCAGGCGTCCGCCCTCGAGCCGGAGGCCAACCGCCGGTTGCTCGCCGAGCTCACTCCCACCGACGCCGACCTCGTCGTCTTCCCCGAGGCGTTCGCCCGCGACTTCGGCGAGGCCGGGTCCGACGTCAGTGCACACGCCGAGCCGCTCGACGGCCCCTTCGCCACCGAGGTCGCGCGCCTCGCGGCCGAGCGCCGTACGACGATCGTCGCCGGCATGTTCGAGCCGGGCGCCGACCCGGGCCGCCCCTTCAACACGCTGGTCGTGCGCGGCGGGGCCGAGGCGGCCTACCGCAAGATCCACCTCTACGACTCCTTCGGCTACCGCGAGTCCGACCGGCTGACCGCCGGACCGCTGGAGCCGGCGGTCGTCGACGTGCAGGGCTGGAGGGTGGGCCTGATGACCTGCTACGACCTCCGCTTCCCCGAGCTGGCCCGCGCGCTCGTCGACCGGGGCGCCGAGGTGCTGGTCGTGCCCGCCGCCTGGGTCGCCGGGCCGCGCAAGGTCGAGCACTGGCGCACCCTCCTGCGCGCCCGCGCGATCGAGAACACCGTCTTCGTGGCGGCGGCCGGCCAGCCGGGTCCCCGCTACAGCGGGCACTCGCTCGTCGTCGACCCGCTCGGCGACGTGCTCGCCGAAGCCGGTGACGACAACCAGGCCCTGTCGGTCACGCTGGAGCGCTCGGTGCTGGACGAGGCGCGGCGTACCAACCCCTCGCTCGCCAACCGGCGTCTGTAACCTCTTCCGTCGTGTCCACGCACGTTCCGCGCCGCAGAGCGATCCGTCCGCCCTCGCGGTCCGAACGCCTGCGCGCGCGCCTCTCCGGCGGGGTCCTCGCGATCCGCCGGTCCCGCTTCCCCTTCCTGGTGTGGGCCGCCGTCGTGGCGGCGGGGCTGGCCGCGCTGGTGACCGCGATGGTCCCGGTCGGGCCGGAGTGGCTCGGCGGTGCCGGAGCGGTGGCCGTCGCCACCGCCTACACGTGGGGGCTCGCCGCGCGCACCGGTGGCCGCCCCGTCATCTTCAGCGCCCTCGCCCTGGCGATGGGCGTCGCGGTCCTGGTCTCCGACGAGCGGGTGCTGCGCACCGGCGCCGCGGTGATGACGTGCGTGGTGTCCGCCGTCCTGGGCGTCACCGCGACGGTCCCCGCCGTGCGCTTCGTCAACGCCTGCCGCGAGGCGTTCATCGCCACGCTGGTGGCCTCCATCGGCGGGCTCGCCACGGTCGGCTTCGAACCCGTCATCACCCTGGTCCGGTTCGAGTACGCCACGCTCGGCCTGTCCCTGCTCGGCGCCTTCGCCGTCGTCTTCCGGCTCGGTGCCGGCTTCCACGGCCTGGGCCGCCGCGGCATGCTCGCGGTGCTGCTCGGGTCGCTGGTGCTGGCGTTCACGCTCGCCTACGCCGAGCTGATCCGCCGCTACGGCCCGCCGGGACTCGTGGACCACCTCCTCGCGGGCGTGCACTGGAGCCGCGACCACCTCGGCGCCTTCCCCCGGCCGATCGAGGCCATGCTCGGGGTGCCAGCCCTCGCGTGGGGCTGCCACATGCGGGCCCGTCGCCGCCAGGGCTGGTGGGTGTGCGCGTTCGGTGCCGCCGCCACCGCCCCGGTCGCCCAGGCCCTGCTCAACCCCGCGATCTCCTACCTCGAGTGCGGCCTGTCCGTGCTCTACGGCCTGGTCGTCGGGCTGCTCATCGGCTTCGTGGTCATCCGCCTCGACCTGGCCTTCACCGGCCCCCGCGGCTCCCGTGCCCGGCGTGCCGAGGAGGCCGCCGCCGTACGCCCCGAGCCGCCGCGCACGCGCGCGCTGCTCTGAGGTGATTCCGGGTACCTGTCGGTAACGGCTAGGTTCGCTGCATGGCCCGCGAACAGGTGACCGAGATTCTCGCGGAGATGGTGGCCAACGTGATGAGCGTGGCCGTGTCTCCCGGAGACGCCGTGGCGGCGGGCGACACCGTCGTGCTCCTGGAGTCGATGAAGATGGAGATCCCGGTGATCGCGGAGGCCGCCGGCACCGTGCGCGGGGTCAAGGTCGGCCCCGGTGACGTCGTCCAGGAGGGCGACGTGCTGATCGAGCTCCTCCTGGGCTGACTGCCCACCCCTTGCTGACGTCGATCCCGCCCACGCTGCGCCGGTACGTCGCGGCCCTCGCCGCCGCCGGGCTGCTGGCGGTGTTGACCGGCTGCGCGCCCGCGGTCCATGCCACCGCGCCGGGCAAGCCCCACCGATCCGACCGGCCCGACCGGCCCCAGGCCGGGACGGCGCTGGCGCTGCTGGCCACGCTGCCGGTCAAGGGGCGGGCGCCGATGACCGGCTACGACCGGGACCGGTTCGGACCGGCCTGGCTGGATGCCAACCGCAACGGCTGCGACGAGCGCAACGACATCCTCGCGCGGGACCTGACGGGGACCCGGGAGCAGAACTGCCGGATCCTCGACGGCACCCTCATCGACCCGTACACCGGAGGGACCATCCACTACGTGTACGGCGACGGCGCCCTGGTCGACATCGACCACGTGGTCGCGCTCGGCAACGCCTGGGCGACCGGTGCCTCGCGGTGGTCGGTGCTCAAGCGGGCCGGGCTCGCGACCGACCCGCTGAACCTGCTCGCCGTGGACGCCTCCGCGAACCGGCAGAAGGGCGACGGCGACGCGGCCACCTGGCTGCCCCCGAACAAGGCGTACCGCTGCGCCTACGTGGCCCGGCAGGTCGCGGTGAAGGCGAAGTTCGGCCTGTGGGTGACGGCCCCGGAGAAGGGCGCCATCCAGCGCGTGCTCTCCCGGTGCCCCGACCAGCCGGTGCCGGCGGACTCCGGGGCCCCGGTCGAGGTCTCCCACCACATCACCGACCCCGGGGACGGGGACGGGTCCTACGCGAGCTGCGACGCGGCCCGGGCCGCGGGCGCGGCCCCGCTCCACCGGGGCGACCCGGGCTACGGGCCGCAGCTGGACGGCGACGGCGACGGGATCGCCTGCGAGTGAGGGCGCACCCGTCGGGCCGGCTGGCCCTGGCTGGCTGGCCCTGGCTGGCAGAGGGGGCGGGATTCGAACCCGCGGTAGGTCTCCCTACGACCGCTTTCAAGGCGGTTCCGATCGGCCGCTCCGGCACCCCTCCGTGTCGCGCGCGTCAGCGCACGAGCACGGGAGCAGTGTAGAGGGGAGGGTCGGGGCCCCGACGGGCTACTCCGACCCGCCGATCTCCATCTCGACCGCGTCGTAGGCCAGGTCGTGCATCCGCTGCACGTGGCGTGCGGCCTCCCGCAGCAACCGCTTCATCTCCACCCGGATCTCCTCGACCTCGGGGCTCTCGAGGACCATCGGCCCCATCGCGCTGAGCCGGCCGAGCAGCGCGTTGCGCTCGCGCAGGATGGTGCCGCCGCGGGCGGCGAGCCAGCCGTCCTGGGAGTGCTCGCCCTCGGCGATGAGGGCGTCGCGCAGCACGCCCATGCGTTGTCGGACGACCCAGCGCCAGTTGCCGAGCGGGACGCCGGTCTGGCGTGGGGCGTCGAGGGCCTGGTCGAGGCCGTGTAGGGCCGCGGCCATCCCGGCCGTCGGTGTGGACAGAGCGGTCATGGTGCCTCCCGGCGCTCCCGGTGTCGGGTGGAACTTCGAGTGTGACCCGCGCGACGGCCCGTGAACAAGGGCGATTGGCGCCCGAATGAGGTGTCTTGTTCAATCAACTCCATGGCTCTCCCGACCCCGTCCGACTATCGGCTCTCGCCCGCTCTCGGCGCCCGGTTGATGGGCCTGCTGCTGGTCGCCCTGGCGATCCTCCTGTTCGTCCTCACCGCCGCCGTCGCGGTCTTCCACCTGCCGCCCGACCTCCTGGTCGTGCTCGCGGTGCTCGGCGTCGTCGGCGTCTTCGGCGGCGGCTGGCTGCTGACCCGCAGGACGTACGTCGTCCGCCTCGACGCCGACGGCTACCGGGTGCGGTTCGTGCGGGGTGCCGGCGTCACGGCCGCGAGCTGGACCGACGTGGAGGACGCCGTCACGGCCTCCCCGCGCGGCATCCCCTGCGTCGTGCTGCACCTCAAGGACGGCCGCGCCACCACGATCCCGGTGGAGGCGCTGGCCGCGGACCGCGAGGACTTCGTGCGTGACCTGCAGGCCCACCTCCAGCGCGGCCAGGGCCTCACGCCGCTGTGACCCACCCCTGACCCGCCCCTGATTCGTCCCGACAGGTCCGGCCTTGTAGCCTGTGTCCCGCTGTCGGGAGGCGTCGCCTAGTCCGGTCTATGGCGCCCGCCTGCTAAGCGGGTTTGGGGCTAAAACCCCATCGAGGGTTCAAATCCCTCCGCCTCCGCCAGTGTCCGACCCCCGGAGACCCACTAGTCTCCGGGGGTCGGCTGCATTTCAGGGGCAGGTCAGGCGCAGGGCGTTTGCAGAAACCTGCAGACGGGCATCCTGAACTGCAGGAATGTGCAATGCACAAATGTGAGCCAACGATTGGCTGCCGCGCCGCACTGAACTGCCACAAACTCTTCCCAGGGCCTCCCGATGGGCCTAGGACATCAAGGTGGAGGGACCCCCCATGAACATTGCACGCAAGGTTGCGATTGCACTCGCCGCTACCGGCATCAGCCTCGGCCTTCTCGGAATCACCGCGCCCGCCCAGGCCATGGACACCAGCTGGGGCTGCGGCGGGTGCATCTCGACGGGGAAGTGACCTTCCCCCACCCACAGTTTTGAGACCGGGACCCAACTCACCCCCCACTTGTTCGGTCCTCGCGCCACCCCCCCGGCCGGTCTCAAACACACGAGGGCAGTGACCATCCGGTCACTGCCCTCGTGATTATTTCGAGTCTTTGAGGTGTCGGCTCAGCCCGACTCGTTGCCCGAGATCCCCTGGCTGCCCATCGTGTAGCCGAGCTGGAAGCGGGTCTCCGCCTCGTACTCCTCCTTGAGGTCGGCGATGTAGCCGGCGTAGGTGCGGGTGCTCACCCCCAGCCGCTTGGCGCTGGCGGGGTCGGCGTGTCCCTCGATCAGCATCCGGATCGTCATCGCCCGCTGCTCGGCGGCGATGTCCTTCATCATGCTGGTCTCGCGGTTGGTGAACGGGCGGGCCCGCTCCCAGGTGCGCTCGAAGATGTCGACCAGGTAGGCCACCACCGAGGGCTCCCGGATCGCCATGACCGCGCGGAGGTCCTCCTGGCCGGGGATGACCGCCACCCGGCGGTCGATGACGATCATCCGGTTGAAGAACTCGTCGAGGGTGCGCACCTCGGCGCCCCGCTCGGTCACCGCGGCGACGTACTTGTGGGTGACCGCGGAGCGGCGGGCGCTGTGCTGGTAGAGCGTGCGCATCTTGACGCCGCGCTCGAGGGCGGTCGTGTCGCGCAGGGCAGCACGGGCCAGCGTCTGCGGGTCGCGGCCGGTCTGGGGCTGCGCGGTGAGGATCTCCTCCTCGCACTCGGCCACGAGGCCGGCGATGAACGGGTCGATCGCCTCGTTGCGGATGTGGGTGAAGGGGCCGCGCTCGATGCTCTGCGGCGCCCGTCGCCACGCATGGGACAGGGACCCGAAGGCCTTCGCCCACTGCGAGGACTCCTCCAGGAGCTTGGCGCCCTCCTGGCCCAGCGGCGACACGATGCGCGACTGGACGCTGGTCGGATCGACCGGGACGTAGACGTCGGCGACCTGACCCGTGCTCAGCAGACCGAGCTCGACCAGCAGCCGGAAGGCCGCGTGCAGCGGCCCGTCGGGAACGACGCGTGGGTCGTGCGCAGAGAGCTCACCCGTCTCCGCGACCTCCTCGTAGAGCGAGGTGGCCTCGGATTCGAAGAGCGCACGATCCTCGGGACCGTAGGTGCCCACCCTGAACTTCCCCTTCTGCACGCCCCCGGAACCACTTCCGCGACCGATGATTCCACATGCGCCCCGCTGGCACCGGCTGCCCCACCATCCGGGCCGCGTCGCGACACGCCGCCGACACGCCGTGGGACGCGCCGTGGACGCGCCGAGGCCCCGTCCGCGAACGGACGGGGCCTCGGTCGGTGCTGCGGTGCCCCGGAGGACGTCGGCTCAGGCGCCCAGGCGGGCCTTGAGGCCGTCGAGCTCGGTCCAGAGCACGGCCGGGAGGTCGTCCCCGAACTTCTCGAACCACTCCTGGATCTGCGGGATCTCGGCCTTCCACTCCTCGACGTCGACGGCCAGGGCCGACGCGAGGGCGTCCTCGGACATGTCGAGGCCCTCGGTGTCGAGCGAGCCCGGGGCGGGCACGTGGCCGATCGGGGTCTCGACCGCGGCGGCCTGGCCCTCGATGCGCTCCACGACCCACTTCAGGACGCGGGAGTTCTCGCCGAAGCCCGGCCACAGGAAGCCGCCCTCGTCGTCGCGGCGGAACCAGTTGACGTAGAAGATCTTCGGCAGCTTCGCCGCGTCGTTCTCCTTGCCGACCGTGATCCAGTGGTTGAAGTAGTCACCGGCGTTGTAGCCGATGAAGGGCAGCATCGCCATCGGGTCGCGACGCACCACGCCGACCGCGCCGACGGCGGCCGCGGTGGTCTCCGAGGAGAGCGTGGCGCCGAGGAACGTGCCGTGGGTCCAGTCGCGGGCCTCGAAGACCAGCGGGACGGTCGTCTTGCGACGGCCGCCGAAGAGGATCGCGTCGATCGGCACGCCGCGCGGGTCGTCGTACTCGGCCGCGAGGATGTCGCACTGCTTGATCGGCGTGCAGTAGCGGCTGTTGGCGTGGCTGCTGAGCTCCTCGGACTCGGGGGTCCAGGGCTCGCCCTTCCAGGAGGTCGCCTTGGCCGGCGGATTCTCCAGGCCCTCCCACCAGACGTCGCCGTCCTCGGTGAGCGCGACGTTGGTGAAGACCGAGTTGCCCTTCTCGATCGTCTTCATCGCGTTGGGGTTGGTGTGGTAGTTCGTGCCCGGCGCGACGCCGAAGAAGCCGAACTCCGGGTTGACCGCCCACAGGCGGCCGTCCTCGCCCACGCGCATCCAGGCGATGTCGTCGCCGAGGGTCTCGACCTTCCAGCCCGGGATGGTGGGCTGGAGCATGGCGAGGTTGGTCTTGCCGCACGCGGACGGGAACGCCGCGGCGATGTACTTCACGACGCCCTGCGGGCTGGTGAGCTTGAGGATGAGCATGTGCTCGGCGAGCCAGCCCTCGTCGCGGGCCATGACGCTCGCGATGCGCAGGGCGTAGCACTTCTTGCCGAGCAGGGCGTTGCCGCCGTAGCCGGAGCCGAAGGACCAGATCGCGCGCTCCTCGGGGAACTGCACGATGTACTTGGTGTCGCTGCAGGGCCACGCGACGTCGGCCTGGCCGGGCTCGAGGGGCATCCCCACGGAGTGGAGGGCGGGCACGAAGTCGGCGTTCAGCTCCTCCATGCGCGCGAGGACGGCAGATCCCATCCGGGCCATCACGCGCATCGAGGCGGTGACGTAGGCCGAGTCGGTGATCTCGATGCCGAACATCGGCTTCTCGGCGTCCAGGTGGCCCATCACGAACGGGATGACGTACATCGTCCGGCCCTGCATGCAGCCCTCGTAGAGCTTGCGCATGAGCGCCTTCATCTCGTTGGGGTCCATCCAGTTGTTGGTGGGCCCGCAGTCCTTCTCGTCGACCGAGCAGATGTACGTGCGGTCCTCAACACGTGCGACATCGATCGGGTCGGAGGCGGCGTAGAAGGAGTTCGGCTTGATGGAGGGGTTCAGCCGGGTGAAGGTCCCGGTGGACTCGAGGGCGTTGGTGAGCTCGGTCCACTCCTCGTCGGAGCCGGTGCACCAGTGGATGGAGTCGGGGCGGGTCATCGCGGCGACTTCGTTGACGAAGTCGAGGATGCCCTGGTGGGTGGTGGGTGCCTGCGTCTCGGCGGTCATGCCATGTTCCCTCTCGCGCATTCGCGGTGGTCGCCTCCATGCGTGGAAGGCGCCGCCGGCCGTCGAGCGTATCGACGGTGTGTCGTGGAGTTGCTGGGTCCGGGGTGGCGTCGCTGCCGGCCCGGTGGGTCGCCGCGAGGCTATCGCGGGCGCCGTGGCGGCCCCTATTGGATCGATCAACGCAACCGGCGACGGAGCCGGCCCCTGACGGGAGCCGGCACCGTCGCCGGCGCGGGTGGTGCGGTGGTGGTCAGTCCTCGGCGGCCTCGAGGGCCGCGGCGACGCGGCGGTGCGCCTCCCAGATCTCCTCCGGCAGCCGGTCGAACTGGCGCAGGTGCTCCTCACGGAACCCCATCTCCTGCTTCCAGCGGTCCACGTCGATCGACAGGATGCGCTCGAGGTCCTCGGGCCGCGTGTCCATGCCGTCGAGGACGAGCTCGTCCTCGGTCGGGATGATGCCGACCGGGGTCTCGCGCCCCTTCACCTCGCCGTTCTTGAGCTGCAGCAGCCACAGCAGCGGTCGCAGGTTGTCCCGGTAGCCGTGCCAGAGGAAGTGGCCGTCCTCGGGGTCGCGCTGGAACCAGTTCACGTGGGCGAAGATCGGCTGCTCCTTCGCGGCGCCGACGATCTTGAGGTAGTGCGCGGCGTAGTCGCCCTCGCCGTAGGCCATGAACGGCCGGTTCGACATGGGGTCGTAGCGCAGCTGGCCCTCGACGCCCTCGGCCGCGGCGGTCGCCTCGGCGCCCAGGGTGAGGCCGTCGTAGACGCCCTCGGCCAGGTCGGTGATCGCACGAATCAGCGGCTCCCGGTCGCGGGTGCGGCCGCCGAAGATGATCGCGTCGATCGGCACGCCCTTGGCGGCGTTGTAGTCGGGCGCGATGTTGGGGACGTTGTCGAGCGTCGTGGTGAAGCGGCTGTTCGGGTGGGCCCAGGGCGAGGTGTCGCCCTCCTTGCGGTCCGAGATCGGCGCGCCCATCCAGTCCAGCCAGCCCTCGACGTCGGCCGGCGGCTCGGGGGTCCGGCCCTCCCACCAGACCTCGCCGGTCGTGGCGTTGTAGGCGATGTTGGTGAAGATCGTGCCGGTGCCCGGGTCCACGGAGTGCAGCGCGGTCGGGTTGGTCACCTCGTTGGTGTCCTTCGCGACGCCGAAGACGCCGTACTCCGGGTTCATCCCGTAGAGCCTGCCGTCGGTCTCGTCGACCCACAGCCACGCGATGTCGTCGCCGTAGAAGGAGACGTGGTAGCGCTCGCCGAGGGCGTCCGGCGCCAGCATCATCGCGAGGTTCGTCTTGCCCGAGGCGCTCGGGAAGCCGCCGCAGACGTGGTAGGTCTTGCCGGTCTCCTTGTCGTGGATCCCGATCAGCATGTACTGCTCGGCCAGGAACTTCTTCGACGTCCAGCCGTCGTACGCCGCCTGGCGCAGGCCGTGGGCGATCTTGCCGAGCAGTGCGTTGCCGCCGTAGGACGAGCCGAAGTGCAGGATCGTGCGCTCGTCGGCGACGGTCACGAAGTAGCGCTGGTCCTCGGGGGTGCCCTGGCCGAGGTTCTCCAGGTCGCCGGTGACGTGCACGGCGCGCACGAAGCTGTCGGGGTCCTCGAGCTCGTTGAGGAAGTCGACGCCCACGCGGGACATGCGGATCATGTGCAGCACGACCGTGCGGGTGTCGGTCAGCTCGACTCCGGCCGCCCAGGGCGCCAGCTCGTTGCCGGGGGGCGACATCAGGTAGGGGATGACGTACATCGTCTTGCCCGCCGAGGCGCCGCGCATGCGGTCCTCCAGGAGGGGCTTCATCTCCGAGGAGGGGCGCCAGTTGTTGTAGACGCCCTTGTCCTGCGGGTTGCTGGTGCAGACGATGGTGCGCTCCTCGGAGCGCGCGGTGTCCTTGTGGTAGCTGCGGGAGTAGTAGCGACCCTCGCCGGCCGGGAGCAGCTCGCCGGCGTCCAGCGCTTCCTGGATCAGCCGTGCGTCGTCAGCGGCGGTGACGACCTCGACGCGCTCGGCGCCGGTCAGCTCCGCGTAGTGCCGGACGTAGTCCCGGACTCGTGGGTTGGTGAGGCCTGCGGCATCCAGTGCCGCCTCGACGTCTGCCATCGTGATCGTTCCCTCTCGCGCTTCCCGGTGCGTCCCTGACGGGCCCGGACCGAGCCGTCGAGCGTATCGACGGAGGTGAAGTGGAGCTGCCGTTCAGATCGCTCGGCAACGTTGGCGGCGACTGGTCGTGCGAGGGTACTCCCGCGTCAGGGGGGCCTCATATTGGAACGTTCAACGGCTTGTGCGGGTGGTCACAGCGGGGTGGGGCGCATCATCGATCGAGGGGATTGAGGGCTCCGGCGGCGGGCGTGTGCACCGTCACGGCCGGTGAGCGACGTACTGATTTCGGCATCGCGCAAGGGGTCCGCTATCCTCGACCAGTCGTCGGGGCAACCGGACGGCATGCGCCTGTAGCTCAACGGATAGAGCATCTGACTACGGATCAGAAGGTTTGGGGTTCGAATCCCTACAGGCGCGCAGACCAGGACCGCAGGCAGCCAGCAGGCTGACCTGCGGTCCTGTGATTTTCCAGTCATGTTCGCCGCACCTCGAGAATGCCGACGTACAGTCGAAGGACGCGGCCACTCATGCCCGGACTTCGCACCGACGTAGGCCGCGACGCCTGTGTGGTGTTCTGAGGGCTGATGCCTGCCGCACGATGGTCGTACGACCTCGAGCTGCACCCGCGGCCGCAGAGCGTGGCCAGCGCCCGTCGCTTCGTCTCCGACCACCTGGTGGACCACGACCTGCCCCACCTGGTGGACGACGTGCGGCTGGTGGTCAGTGAGCTCGCCACCAACGCGCTGCTCCATGCCGGCACGTCCTTCGGCATCCTCCTGTGGGCGCGCGACGACCTGGTGGTGCTGGAGGTGCGCGACGGGTCTCCGGAAGGACCCTCCCTCGGGGCGGCCGCGGACACGGACACCAACGGCCGGGGAATCACGCTCGTGGGTGCGTTGAGCCGGGACTGGGGGGTCACGGACTACGTGGACGGCGCCAAGTCGGTGTGGGCCTCCTTCGACGGCTGACCCACGGCGGTGCCGTCCGGGCCAGCACGGCGGGGCCATGGACGCCCCTGCGGGTGCGGCGCAGACTGGAGGTTCGAAGGGCCCGGCCCCCGCCACCGTCGTGCAGAGCGGGAGTGAGGCACATGAACAGTCTGGTCCTCGTCGGGGACGGGCTCTCCATCCGGCTGTACGAGCGCGCCGCGTGGTCCGTGGTCGAGGTCGAGGGCGACCTGGACATGGCCTCGCTGCCGCTCCGTCACCGCATCCTCGCCGCGAGCGGCCCGCGCGTCGTCTTCGACCTGCACCGCGTCGCCTTCATGGACGCCAGCGGACTCGGTCTGCTCGGGGCGAGTCACGATGCCTCGGCCCGCGCGGGTGGGTCGGTGCGCGTCGCCGGCGCGACCGCCCACGTGCGCAAGCTCCTCGCGATCACCCACATGGACCGGGGCATCTCGGTCTTCGGCACCCTCGTCGAGGCCCTGGCCGCCCCGGCTCCGACGGGTGCGCCCACCTGAGGCGGGCGCCGTCGCCGGTCGCCGCCGGGTGGGGGCCGACCGGTGTAGCGTTCGGGCAGCGGTCCGATGTCGACACCGTGGGAGAGAGAGATGTCTGCTCGTCACGGTGCCGCCCTCGACCTGCCCGGCAGGAGCCGGGTCGGGCGTCGGGCCTGATGCCCACCCCCGGAGAGATCCTCCTGTCGCTGCTCCACCACGGGGACGGCGTCGGCTCCCTGCCCGAGACCCTGTGCCGCCGGGCCGCGGAAGACCTGTCGGCCGACGGGGTCGGCCTGACGCTGTTGAGCGACGCAGGGCACCGCCAGGTGCTGGCCGCCACTGCCGGCACGGCACGCGTGGTCGAGGAGCTGCAGGTGACGGCGGGGGAGGGTCCCAGCCTGGACGCCTGGCGCGAACGCCGGGTGGTGCTCCTGTCGGACGTCGCCCGGGTCGCCCCCGCCCGCTGGCCCGGACTCGCGCCCGCCCTGCTCGAGGAGGGCATCGGGGCGATCTTCGTCTTTCCCCTCCAGGTGGGCGACATCCGACTGGGGGTCCTCGACGTGTGCCGGACGACCCCGGGGAGGCTGACCGGCGAGCAGCTCGCCATCGGCCTCACCTACGCCGAGGTGGCGGTGACTGTCCTGCTCCACCTCCAGGAGGAGGGCGGCCTCGCCGCGGGTCTCGACAGCCGGCTGCTCGACCCGCTCGCCAGTGCCCCGCAGATCCACCAGGCCACCGGGATGATCTCGGTCCAGGCGGCCGTCGGCCTCGCCGAGGCACTCCTGCTCCTCCGCGCCCATGCCTTCGTCCACAGCCGGTCGGCACGAGACGTCGCACGGGACGTGGTGAACCGCACGCTGCACTTCTATCCTGACAACGACGGTGAGGCTGAGAGATGAGCACGACGGCGGGCCCCTCCGGGGGCGACATGAGCAGGGAGGGACGGCTCTCGCGCGTCTTCGTCGAGCTGGCCGACACCCTGGTCGACGACTTCGATGCGCTCGACATCCTGCACCTGCTGACGGAGCGGTGCGTCGAGCTGCTCGAGATCGACGCGGCCGGGATCATCCTCAGCGACCAGCGCGGCGGGCTGCAGTCGATCGCCTCCACCACCCACGAGGTGGGCCTGATCGAGATCTTCGTGCTGCAGAACTCCGAGGGGCCCTGCCTGGACTGCTTCCGGTCCGGCGATCCGATCGTCAACATCACCTTCGAGGAGTCCCAGCGCCGCTGGCCGATGTTCACCGCGGCGAGCACGGCCCTCGGCTACCGGACCACCCACGCCCTGCCGTTGCGGCTCCGCAACGAGGTGATCGGCGCCATGAACTTCTTCTCCGTGGGGGAGACGGAGCTCAACACCGAGGACCTCGCCCTGGGCCAGGCGCTCGCCGACGTCTCGACCATCGCCCTCCTGCAGGCGCGGGCGGTCCACGAGAAGGACCTGCTGGCCGAGCAGCTGCAGTACGCCCTCAACAGCCGGGTGCTGGTCGAGCAGGCCAAGGGGGTGCTGGCCGAACGCTTCAAGATCGACGTGGAGGAGGCCTTCACCCACCTGCGCTCGTTCAGCCGTCGGCACCGGGTGCCGCTGAGCGAGGTCGCCTCGCGCGTGATAGCGGGCACGCTCACGGTCGCGGACCTCGAGAGGTAGGCCGACCCGCTTCACAGGTGACCCACAGGTTCCTCCCACGGGTGGGCCAGCCCGCGCGGTGACTCTGGTCCTCAGACGGATAGACCTGAGGAGACATCGTGAGCGACGAGAAGCCCACCCCTGACGACGCCAGCATCCCCGCCAGCACCCCCGCCAGCGGCAGCCGCTGGGAGCCCGATGCAGAGACGCAGGCCCAGCCCGTCGACCCGCCGGCCGAGGCCGCGGCCGTGCCCCCCGCCGGGCAGCCGCCCCGCCCCCGGACCGGGTGGCGGACGTCGGTGTCGCGGAACCGCGCCGGCCTGGTCGGTGCGGCCGCCCTGCTCCTGGTCGTGAGCGCCGGTGGCGGGTTCGCGGTCGGCCGGGCGGCCGGTGACGGCCACGACGGTCACCGGGACCTCTCCTCCGACCACCGCGGCTTCGACGGCTCGGTGCCCGGCGGCGACCACGGCCAGCTCCCGCCGCCGGGTGCCCCCCAGGGCTCCGACGACCTGCAGGGACAGGAAGACGGGTGACCACGGTGACCCCTCCACGCGCGTCCCGGCGGCTCGACGCCCCGGCCCCGCTGGGGCGTCGGGCGCGAGCCGACGCGGTCGTCCGGCAGGCCTCGGGTTCGTTGCTGTGGCTGGGCCTCCTCCTCGTCACCTACTGGTGGGCGGCGGGGGGCGGCATCCAGGACCTCGGCGCCTGGGCCTCCGGCCTGACCTCGGTCGGGCGCCTGACCGGCCTGGTCGCCTCGGTGCTCCTCCTGGCGCAGGTCGCGCTGATGGCGCGGGTCCCGCGGCTGGAGTCCGCCTTCGGGCAGGACCGCCTCGCTCACCTCCACCGCATCGTCGGCTTCACGTCGTTCAACCTGATGCTCGCCCACGTCGTCACGATCACGTGGGGGTACGCCGGCGGGCAGCTGCCCGGCACGCCCGGCACGCTGTGGAACCTGACGGTCAACTACCCCGGCATGCTGCTCGCGGTCGCGGGCACCGCCTGCCTCGTCATGGTCGTGGTCACCAGCCTCCGTGCCGCCCGGCGCCGGCTCCGCTACGAGTCCTGGCACCTGCTGCACCTCTACGCCTACCTCGGCGTCGGCCTCGCCCTCCCGCACCAGCTGTGGACCGGGCACGAGCTGACCTCCTCCACCGCGCGCACCGTCTTCTGGTGGGCCGCATGGGGCGCCGTCGCCGGGGCCGTGCTGATCTGGCGGGTCGGGGTGCCGCTCGCGGTCAACCTGCGCCACCAGCTCCGGGTCACCTCCGTCGTCCCCGAGGGGCACGGGATCGTCTCGGTCTACCTGACCGGCCGCCGGCTCGACCTGCTGCGCGCCGAGGCGGGACAGTTCTTCACCTGGCGCTTCCTGGGCCGGTCCGGCTGGAGCCGGGCCAACCCCTACTCGCTCTCCGCGGCACCGGACGGCCGCAGCCTCCGCATCACCATCCAGGCCGTGGGCGACGGCAGCGCCGAGGCGCTCCGCCTGCACCCGGGGACCAGGGTCCTGGTCGAGGGCCCCTACGGACGGCTGAGCGCCCGGTCCCGCAGCCGCGGCAAGGTCGCGCTGATCGGCGCCGGCGTCGGGGTCACCCCGCTCCGGGCGCTGGCCGAGGGGCTCGACTACGCCCCCGGCGATGCCGTGCTCCTCCAGCGCTACGGCGACGACCGGCTCTTCGCCCGCGAGCTCGACGTACTGACCCACGAGCGCGGCCTCCGCGTCGTGCCGCTGCCCGGCCACCGCCGCGGCCGCGACTCCTGGCTCGGCGAGGTGGGCCACGGCTCCGACCTCGACCACCTGCACCGGTGGGTGCCCGACATCGCCGAGCGCGACGTCTACGTGTGCGGGCCGACCCCCTGGGCCGACCTCGTCGTCGAGGACCTCACCTCGGCCGGCGTGACCCCTGACCACATCCATCTCGAGACCTTTGCGTGGTGACCCGATGAAGCGAATCGTCCTGTGGTGCCTGAGCACCCTGTCCGTCCTGGTGCTGCTGTTCGGCTACCACACGTCGACGTCCTCGGTGCTGGCCACCAAGTCCCCGACCGCGATCGTGTCGAGCAGCACGTCGAGCCACAGCGCCGCCTCCACCAACTCGAAGTCGACCGGCTCCGGCAAGTCGACCCAGGCCCCCAAGACCAGCACGGTCACGGGCGCTGTCGCCCAGACCCAGTGGGGCCCGGTCCAGGTCCGGCTCACCCTGCAGGGCAGCTCGATCACCAAGGTCGAGGTCCTGCAGTACCCCAGCGGCAACGGGACCGACAGCCAGATCAACTCCTACGCGCTGCCGATCCTGGTCCAGGAGACGATGAACCAGCAGAGCTCCAAGATCGACATGGTCAGCGGGGCCACGGTCACGAGCACCGGCTACGTGCAGTCGCTGCAGAGCGCCCTGGACCAGGTGTCGGCATGAGGCGCGTCGAGCACGTGATGGGGATGCCGGTCAGCCTCGTGCTGCGGGGTCGGCACGCCGACGGCGAGGCCGGCGAGGCCGCCTGGCAGGACGCGCTGGCCAGCCTGCGCGAGGCCGACCGCGTCTTCAGCACCTGGCGCGAGGACTCCTTCATCTCCCGGCTGGGCCGCGACGAGATCGAGCTCGGGGCCTGTCCCCCCGAGGTCGCGGAGGTGCTCGGCCTCGCGGAGGCGGCGCGCCTGGAGTCCGACGGCGCCTTCGACGTACGACGGGTGGCCGCCGACGGCACGCGGGTGCTGGACACCGACGGCGTGGTGAAGGGGTGGGCCGTGCAGCGGGCCGCGGCGTGCCTGGCCGTGCTCGACGAGACCGACTACTGCCTGTCCGCCGGCGGCGACATGGTCTGCCGCGTCGTCGACCCGGACGCCGAGCCGTGGCAGATCGGGATCGAGGACCCGCGCGACCCGAGCCGGCTGATCGCCCGGATCCCCGTCCGCGACGGCGCCGTCGCCACTTCCGGCTCCGCACACCGGGGCGCCCACATCGTCGACGCGCGGACCGGTCAGGTGCCGTCCGGCGTCGCCTCGGTCACCGTGGTCGCGCCGGACCTCACGTGGGCCGACCTCGACGCGACCTCAGCCTTCGCGATGGGCGACGGCGCCCTGCCCTGGCTGCGGACACGGCCCGGCCGGGTCGGCCTGGTCGTCGCGGCCGACGGCACCGCCGAGGTCTTCGGCGCCGCCTGAGCGAGTCCGATCAGCGGCCGCGCGCCAGGCGCCGCCGCAGGCTCCTCACCTCGGCCTCGAGCGCCATCACCTTGCGGATGCCCGCGAGGTTGAGGCCCTCGCCGAGGAGCTCGCGGATCCGGTGCAACGTCTCGATGTCGTCCTCGCTGTAGATCCGCGTGCCGCCCTCGGTGCGACTCGGCCGGACCAGCCCGTGCCGCTCGTAGACGCGGAGGTTCTGGATCGCCATCGAGACCTTCTCGGCCGCGACGGAGATGGCATAGACCCCGCGCGTGCCCTCGACCATCCGACCTCCTCCTTCCGCCCGCCCGGGAAATTCCGGGGAGGGTCTTGATTTAGACCTGTTCCCCAGACTATAAGAAACCTGTAATCACGAATAGAGGTCTGCGCACCCGGCGTGGATCGAACCTCCAGGAAGGACATGTGATGTTGCTGCGTACGACCGACCCGTTCCGCGACTTCGACCGGCTGGCCCAGCAGCTGCTCGGCACCACCAACCGACCTGCCGTGATGCCGATGGACGCGTGGCGTGAGGGTGACACGTTCGTCATCGAGTTCGACCTCCCCGGCGTGGCCCGGGACTCCATCGACCTCGACGTCGAGCGCAACGTGCTGACCGTCCGCGCGGAGCGCGTCCCGCGCAACGGGGACTGGGAGATGCTCGCCGCCGAGCGGCCGCGTGGCGTGTTCAGCCGCCAGCTGGTGCTGGGCGACAACCTCGACCTGGACCGCATCGACGCGGCGTACGACGGAGGGGTGCTGACCCTGCGCGTGCCGGTCGCCGAGCGGGCCAAGCCGCGCAAGATCCAGATCGGCGGCCGGTCCGAGGACCCGGCGGTCCTGGAGGCCTGACGGCGTCAGGAGGGCGGCGTCCGCACGGCCCGGAAGCGGTCGGGCTCGAAGCCGTGGGCCATCGCCCACACGACGGCCTGGGCGCGCGTGGTCACCCCGATCTTGCGGTAGGCCGTGCGGATGTACGTCTTCACCGAGTTGATGCTCAGGCCGGCGCGGGTGGCGATCTCCTTGTTGGGGAGGCCGCGGACGATCAACGCCAGCATCTCCGACTCCCGGGCCGAGAGGCCGACGGTGTCGCCCGGCCAGCGGCCGAAGTCCTCGTCGGCGCGGGTGGCCGGGTCCGGCAGGACCCGCTCGCCCGCGGCGATCCGCTCGAGCGCGTCGACGATCTCCTCGCCGGACAGGCCCTTGGACAGGTAGCCGGCGACGCCATGGCTGACCGCCCGCTCGATGAGACCGGGGTCGAGGTTCCAGCTGAAGACGACCAGCCGCGCCGCTCCGTGCGGGACGAGCTCCTCCACGTCGAGGGCGTCGCCCTGCACCTGGCCGAAGGTGTCGTAGAGAACGATGTCGACATCGCTGACGACCGGCATCCGGCTGTCCAGCTCGACGACCACGACCCGGTCGCTGAACGGTCCGAGGACCGCGGCGATGCCGGCGACCACGAGCTCGTAGTCGTTGAGGACGGCGATCCGCAGGGGCATGGGTCGCACTCTAGGCCGATGGCCGGGGTGCCGACGGCGCGGACTGCAGTGCCTCCCGTCGGACTGCGTGAGCCCCGCTCGGTCACCGGCCGCCGGCACCCCGGGAACACCGTCCAGCGGACTGTCCAGGAACAGCCACACCCCGACGGGTGGGAACACCTTGCGGGGTGAGGTGAAGAGGTGCGCACACTGGAACCATCGGTCGTGCCGCAGCCACCGGGAGGACCACATGACCCACCATCACACCGCCACCGCGAACGCCCACGTCGAGGACCCCGTCGAGACGGTCGACGCCGTCCTCCTCGACCTCGACGGCACCCTGGTCGACTCCGTCTACGCGCACACGCTGGCGTGGAAGTCGGCCTTCCGTGACGTCGGCATGGACGTGCCGGCGCACCGGATCCACCGCGCGATCGGCATCAGTGGCGACCGCCTCGTCGCGCACGTCGCCGGCGACCGGGTCGAGGCCGCGGTCGGCGACGCCGTCCGCGACGCGCACCGGCGCCACCTCGACGAGCGACTCCACGACGTCGTCCCGACCGACGGGGCGCGCGACCTGCTCGAGGCGCTGCGGGAACGCGACGTGACGGTCGTGCTCGCCAGCGCCGGCGGTGCCGAGATCACCGGGCGGCTGCTCGACCTGCTCGAGGCGGCGAAGCTGCTCGACGAGGTCGTGACGGGCTCCGACGTCGACAGCGGCAAGCCGTCGGGCGAGCTGGTGGCAGCGGCGATGGCCGCGGTCGCCGCCGACCGGGCGGTGCTCGTCGGCGACACCGTCTGGGACGTGCAGGCGGCCACCGACGCCGGCATCCCGTGCGTCGGGCTGCTGACCGGCGGCATCGCCGAGTCGGAGCTGCGTGAGGCGGGCGCGATCGCGGTCTTCGACACCCCGCGCGACCTCGCCGAGCACCTCGACGAGGTGCTCCCGAGCGACAACCACCCGTTGGGGTGAGGTCTTCGGCTCGGGGAAAGGGCCGATGACTCACTAGCGTCTGGAGCGTGCCTGCGCCCATCACCCTGGGGACCGACGAGTCCTCCGAGCTGGTGACCGCGGGGCTCGGCGCGATGCTCGGTCGGCACAGCGAACGGATCCGGTTCGTGGCCTTCGACCCGGCTGCCCCGCCCGTCCCCGACATCGTGCTCTGCGACCCGCACGCCGCACCCGACGGCGCCGCACGCATGCACGAGCTGGTCGGTCTCGGCGCCCGCGTGGTCGCGTTCTCCTGGCGCGTCGACCCGGTCAGTGTCGAGCGTGCCCTGGCCGCGGGAGCGCTCGGCTACCTGCCGAAGTCGCTGACGTCCGAGGAGCTGGTGGCCGCCGTGGAGGAGGTGCACCGCGACGGCCTGGTGACCGTCCGGCCCCCGGTGCTGCCCGGCGAGGAGCTGACGACGCGCGAGAGCGAGGTGCTCGCGCTGGTGTGCCGGGGGCTGAGCAACGACGAGATCGGCGCCGAGCTCTACCTCTCCATCAACTCGATCAAGACCTACATGCGCCAGATCTACCGCAAGACGGCCATGACCCGGCGCGCCCAGCTCGTGGCGTGGGGGCTGCGCCGCGGCTACTGAACCGCGGCCTCCGACCAGGGATCTGACAGGGTGTGCCCATGAAGTCCGCCGCACGCCGGGTCGCGCTGGAGACCCTCGGCTGGATCCTCGTGGTGGCGGGCATCGCCGCCCTGGTCCTCCCGGGCCCAGGCCTGCTGATGGTGTTCGCGGGGCTGGCACTGCTGTCCCAGCAGTACGAGTGGGCCGAGCGCCGGGTCGAGCCGGTCAAGGAGCGTGCGCTCAAGGCCGCCGCCGAGGGCGTCGAGACCGTGCCGCGGATCGTGCTGTCGGTGGTCTTCGCGCTGCTGCTCGTCGCGGCGGGCGTGCTGTGGATCTGGAGGCCGGCCGCGCCGGGCTGGTGGCCGGTCGACGAGTCGTGGTGGCTCCTCGGCGGCTGGGGGACCGGCGCCACGCAGGTAGCTTCGGGCCTCATTGCGCTGGCCACGATCGTCTACAGCGTGCGGCGCTTCCGGATCCGCGGCGAGCGTCCGGACTGAGGGAGCTCCTGGGCCAGGGCCCGCGTGATCACGGTCGTCGCCGGGGGCGGTGGGGCGAGGAGCGGGTCGCAGTCGTAGGGCCCCGGGTGGCCGTTGAGCTCGGCGGCGAGCGCGAGTGAGACCCGGTCCAGGTGGGTGGCGTCCTCGAGGGTGGACAGCAGGTCGTACTCGTCGAGACCGGCCGCCAGGGCGAGGTCCAGCAGCTCGAAGCCGTGCCGCTTGCCCCAGCTGCGGAGCAGCTCGGAGGGGATCGCGGGGATGGGGGCGATCAGCCGCCCGGGCGTCGGCGCGATCCGTGGCACCGGGGGCAGCGGTGTGGTCGGAGCGGGCGCCGACGCCCGGGGGCGGACCAGGAGCCCGACCAGTGCGGCGCAGGCCGCGCCGACGAGGAAGAGCCCGAGTCCGGTGAACATGGCCCCCAGCCTCGACCTCGTTGCGTCCCGCCGTCAGGTGCGGAGGGGCCGACCCGCCTAGTGCGTGGGTACCAGGGTCACGACACCGTCACGACCGCGGACCCGCGCCGCGGGACCCAGAAGCGGAGGGTGGACCCGGGCCCGTCGGACTCCAGCCGGCACCAGCCCCCGGTGATCGTGGCCCGGTCGAGCATCGTGGCGAGCCCCCGGTGGCCGGCGCGCGGCTCGATCGTTTGAGGTACGCCGACCCCGTCGTCGATGACGGCCACCTCCACGCCCTCGTCGTCGGGGGTGATCAGGACCCGCACGTGGGTGGCGCGGGCGTGCTTGCGCACGTTGATCAGCGCCTCCTGGCCGATCCGGAAGGCCTGGGTCGCCAGCTCGTCCGGCAGGTCGAGGGAGCCTTCGCCCTCGACCTCCACCGTCCAGGTCATCGGGACGTGGGCGAACGTGTGGTCGGCGGCGTCGCGGAGCATCTTGGCGAGGTCGACCCCGGGCACCACCGGCTCGAGGTCGAAGAGCAGGTGCCGCAGGCCCGTCGTGACCGAGGAGACCGAGTCCTGGAGCCGGGCGACGCCGTCCTCGAGCTCGGGGGCGGCCTCGTGGATGCGCCGGCGCAGCAGGCCGAGCCGCAGGTCGACGGCCGCGAGTGCCTGCACCGAGTCGTCGTGGACGTCGGCGGCGATCCGGCCCCGCTCCTCCTCCTGGGCCAGCACGAGACGGCGCAGCAGCTCGGTGCGCTGCGCGGCCACCTCCTCGAGCCGGTCGCGCGAGTTGAAGGCCTCCAGGGCGAAGGAGAAGTTGTGGGCCACGGCCTCGAGCAGCCCCCGCATGCCCTCGTCGAAGAGGTGCGGGCGGTCCGAGCAGAGGGTCAGGGCGGAGACGGCCCGGCCGCCGCAGTGCAGCGGGATGGCCGCGGCGTCGACGATGCTGGTGGACGCGTCGTCGCGGTACTCGTCGTACACCGCCGTGCCCTCGCGCAGCGCCCGCGTGGTCGGCCCACCCTCCCGCGGGCCGTCGATGTTGCCGGCCGAGGCGACGACCTCGAGCGCGCCGTCGGGCGCGAGCCGGCCGATCCACGCGCCGTGGAACCGGCCGAACTCCACCGCGACCCGGCAGGTCTCCTCGTAGAGCGACTGGGCGTCCGCCGCCCGGACGATGGCCTCGTTGAACCGGGCCAGCGTGAGGTAGGACCGGTTGAGCTCGCGCAGCCGCGCCGCGGCGGCGAGCTGCTCGGTGACGTCGACGATGGTGGCGATGGTCCACAGGCCGTCGGCGGTGAAGGCCGGGGTCAGGCCGATGTCGCAGGGGAAGGTGGTGCCGTCCTTGCGGATGCCGCGGAAGAGCTCGTGCCCGCCGCGGTTGCGCGCGCCGGGGTTGGCGAAGTACGCCGAGAGGTTGCCCAGGTGGAGTGCCGCGTCCTCCTCCGGCACCAGGATGTCAATCGGCCGGCCGAGGACCTCGTCCTCGGTGTAGCCGAACGTGCTCAGTGCGGCCGGGTTGGCGTAGTCGATGCGGGCCTGCTCGTCGAACCCGATCACAGCCGGGCCGGCCGCGTCCAGGATGGCCCGGGTCATCGCGTCGATGCCGTGGCGGCGTGCGTCGTTGCTCATCCGAACCTCCCCGTGGGCCCGTCAACCGCTGCGGACAGGCCTCACGGTACGTCGGAAGTGGTGGGCGCGGGGGCGTCTGCGAGGAGCTGGCGCAGGGCATCGACGGCGCCGGGCACGGCCAGCACCACCTCGCCGTCGAGCGTGCGGGCGACCAGGTCGGGGAGCTGGGCACCGAGGCGACCCTTCCCGAGGTAGCCGGTGGCTCCGGCGCGCAGCATCGCGAGGATCCCGTTGGCGCCGACCTGCGCGGAGACGGCCACCACGACCGGCCCGGTCGAGCCGCCGGTGGCGGGGTCGACGGTGCGGGTCAGCCGCCGGGCGGCCTCGGGACCGCCGCCGGGCATCCGGATGTCGAGGAGCACCACGTCCGGGTCCTGCCGGTCCACCAGCTGCATCAGCTCGTCGCCGGTGCCCGCGATGCCCACGACCACGAAACGCGGGTCGTCCTCCAGGACGTCGACCAGCGCGCCGCGGAAGGAGAGGTCGTCGTCGGCGACGACGACGCGGATCGGGGGCACAACCTCCATCGTCCTCCGGGTCCGATCGCGCCGTGAGCCCGCTGGCGCACTAGCCCCTCTAGTACGTTGGCACTAGGAGGGTCGCGGGACCGGGCGGCCACGCACGGTGCAGGCCACTTTCGGGGGAGGGCGGATGGCGGACTACCCGCGGACCGAGCCGTTGTTCGCGCGGACCTGGCGGTTCCCGTCCGGGGGCTACCCGTCCCGATCGTCGATGGACGACATGCTCGACGCGCTGCTGCCCGGGATCGAGGCGCTGCCGGGCTACCGGGGCGCGACGGTGCTGGTGGAGCACGGCACCGGGGCGGTGCTGGCCACCGTGTTCTGGGACAGCGAGGAGCACCTGCGGGCCGCGATGGCGCGCGAGACCAACGCCGCCCGCGGCACCCTGGTCCTGACCGGCGGCGAGGCGTCGGAGTCCGCCACGCATGATGTCCTCATCAACAGGCCGGCCCCGCCGGTCTTCGACCGGGACCTGGGCAGGGTGGGGCGATGAGCGAGACCAGCGACCAGCACGACGCGCCGATCCGGGTGCTCGTCGTCGACGACCACGAGGTGCTCGCCGCGAGCCTGGCGCACGTGCTCGACGACGAGCCCGACTTCCTGAGCGTCGGCGTCGCCGGCACGCTCGAGAAGGCGCGCAGCATGATCCGCTCGACGGCCCCCGACGTACTCCTCCTCGACCACCGCCTGCCCGACGGTGACGGCGTCGCCGCGATCCCCGAGCTGCTCGCCCTGCGCCCGAGCCTGCGCGTGGTGGTGCTCACCGCCAGCGCGGCCGACCACGTGCTGGTTGCCGCCATCGAGGCCGGCGCCTCGGGCTTCCTGTCCAAGACCCGCAGCCTGGCCGAGGTCACCTCGGCCGTGCGGTCGGCCGCCACCGGCGAGGCCGTGATCAGCCCCGAGATGCTGGCCCGGCTGCTACCGCGCCTGAGCCGGGGAGGCGGGCGCCGCCACGAGGAGCTCACCGAGCGCGAGCGCGAGGTGCTCGACCTCGTCGCCGACGGACTCACCAACGCCGCGATCGCCGAGAAGCTCGTGGTCAGCGTGCACACCGTCCGCAACCACATCGCCAACCTCTCGGCCAAGCTCGGCGCCCACTCCAAGCTGGAGGCCCTCTCGATCGCCGTCCGTGAGGGCCTGCTTCCGGATCGGTGAGGCAGACCCTCTAGTACATCGGGGCCAGCCCGAGTCGGCACCTGCGTGGCATGTGGGCCGCCGCGGCCCCCGGCAGACTTGGCCGTGGCGTCGGGACGCTCCCCCGAGACCCGGCGCCGCCGGCCCGGCTCGGCGGTTCGTTGGTTTCACCCCTGGATCCAAGCGTCCGTCGGGTCGGGTCCCGAGGTCACCCCCGTGCCTCGGGCGGGTCCCGCCACGTGTCAGCCGCTGCTCCGTGGCGGGACTTCGCACGTGTCCGGGGAAGCAGGCCCGACGGCCCTCCGCTGGTAGCCTCCCGGGCGTTGGAGGGGAGTATTCCTTCGTCGACGTGTCGTCATCACGGACAGGCCCAGACCTGACCCGGTGCGTCGGGCCAGCCGTGACCGGCCGGCGGAAGAGACCTCCGGAGTCGATCGACGTCCGGAGTCTGCCGTGATCAGTGCCGTGTCCCCGTCCACCTGGGTCCTGACCCTGCTCTTCCTCGCCGCCGTGGTGGTGCTCGACCTGCGCGTCATCGCGCGACGCACGGGCGAGGTGACGCTCGCGTCCGCCGCCCGGTGGGTGCTGTTCTACGTCGCCCTGGCGCTGGCCTTCGGGGTGGTGCTGCTCAGGGGGCTCGGCGGCGACCTCGGGACGCAGTTCTTCGCCGGCTACATCACGGAGTACAGCCTCAGCGTCGACAACCTCTTCGTCTTCGTCATCATCATGCACAAGTTCGCGGTGCCCGGGCCGGCCCGCGACAAGGTGCTCTACATCGGCATCCTGCTCTCGATGGCCCTGCGCGGCGTCTTCATCCTGGCCGGGGCCGCGTTCATCTCCGCCGCCTCGTGGAGCTTCTACCTCTTCGGCGCGCTGCTGCTCTACACGGCGTACACGCTGCTCGTCGACGACGACGAGGACGCCGACTTCCAGGAGTACGGCATCGTGCGCGGGCTGCGGAAGGTGCTCCCCATGACCGACGGGTACGCCGGGGACGCGATCGTCGTGCGCGACGAGGCCGGCAAGCGCCGGTGGACCCCGCTGGTGATCGCGATCGCCTCGATCGGCGTCGCCAACGTGGTCTTCGCGCTCGACTCGATCCCCGCGATCTTCGGCCTCACCCAGGACGCCTTCGTCGTGATCACCGCCAACGCCTTCGCCCTGATGGGCCTGCGCCAGCTCTACTTCCTCGTCGGCGGGCTGCTGGAGCGGCTGATCTACCTCAACATCGGGCTGTCCGCGATCCTCGCCTTCATCGGCGTGAAGCTGGTGATCGAGGCGCTGCACGGCAGCGGGGTCGACGCGATCGGTTCGTGGGTGCTGCCCGAGATCGGGATCGTGACGTCGCTCGGGTTCATCGTGGCCGTGCTGGCCGCGGCGACGGTCGCGTCGCTGGCCAAGGGGCGGGTCGACGACCGGGTCAGCGACGCCGCCTGACCGGGGCTGTCGCAGATCGGCACAGCCGAGCAGCCGGATGGGCGCCTAGCGTCCCCGGCATGAGCGACCCGCGCACCGCCCTCGTCACCGGAGCCGGGCAGGGACTCGGCCTGGCCATCAGCACCCGGCTGGCGCGTGACGGGCACCGGGTGGTGATGGGCGACGTCGACGGGGACCTGGTCGCGGCCGCTGCCCTGTGCCTGCACGCGGCTGGTCACGACGTCACGAATGTCGCGTTCGACGTGACCGACGAGGAGGGGGTCGAACGGGCCTTCGCGGCCACCTTGGGCGAGGGGCCGCTGCACGTGCTGGTCAACAACGCCGGCATCATCTCGCGAACGCGCGCGGAGGAGTTCGACCCTGCGCGCTTCGACCTGGAGATGCTGGTCAACCTCGGCGGAACCATGCGCTGCAGCCGGGCGGCGTACCCCTACCTGGTCGCGGCGGCCTCGCCCGCCGTGGTCAACCTGGCGTCCGTCGGATCCACGTTCGGGCTACCGCACCGGCTCGGCTACAGCACCGCCAAGACCGGCATCGTGGGGCTGACCCGGACGCTGGCCGCCGAGTGGGGCCGCTCCGGGATCCGGGTCAACGCCGTGGCGCCCGGCTACATCGAGACGCCCATGATGCTGTCCGGATTCGACAGCGGGGCGCTCGACCGCGACCGGCTGCTCAGCCGGACGCCGCTGATGCGCTTCGGGCGTGCGGAGGAGATCGCCGCGGCGGTGTCGTTCCTGGTCGGGCCGGACGCGTCGTTCGTGACCGGCGTGGTCCTCGAGGTCGACGGCGGCATCACGATCGACGGCACGTTCCACCGCGACGAGCGCCACCGCAGCACTGTCCCGGACTGACCCGAACTGACACAGATCGCCCTCGGCACCCGGACCTACGTTCGCGGGAAGTGGCGGCGGGCCGTCCGGCGCCCGGAGTACCTGGAGGTACCCCATGAAGGTGGGCGTCTACGTCTTTGCGACCGATCTCGACCTCGACCCCGGCCCGCTGGCCGTGGAGATCGAGAGCCGTGGCTTCGACAGCATGTTCTTCCCCGAGCACTCCCACATTCCCGTCGCGCGGGAGACGGCGTACCCCGAGTCGTACGGCGGGGGAGTGCTGCCCGACTTCTACAAGCGCACCTACGACCCGTTCATCAGCTGCGCCTTTGCGGCAGCGGCGACGACCACCCTCGAGGTGGGAACCGGGATCTGCCTGCTGGCGCTGCGCGACGCCGTGCACACCGCCAAGCTGGTCGCGTCGGTGGACCGGCTGTCGGGCGGACGGTTCACGTTCGGCGTGGGGTTCGGCTGGAACGCCGACGAGTTCGAGACGCACGGGGCGGACTTCCGGACCAGGCACCGCAAGGTGCGCGAGCAGGTCGCCCTGATGCGGACGATCTGGACCGAGGACGTGGCCAGCTTCGACGGCGAGCACGTCTCGCTGCAGCCGAGCTGGTGCTGGCCCAAGCCCGTGCAGGAGCCCGGTCCGAAGGTCTACCTGGGGGGCAGCGGTCCCGTCACGATGAAGCACGCCGCGGAGTGGGCGGACACGTGGTACCCGACACCACCGATGGCCGATCCCGTGCTCGCCGAGTCGATCCCGCGCTTCCGTCAGATGGTGGAGGACGCGGGCCGTGACCCCGACTCCGTTCCCGTCGGTGTCGCGCCCGGGGCCGTGGACGAGGCGAGCCTCGACGCGTTCCGCGCCAACGGCGTCGCACACGTCAACATCGCGCTGGTCGCCGAGACTCCGGACCTCATGCTGCAGCAGCTGGACGACCTCACCAAGCTGCGCGTCTCGGTGCTGGGCCGGTGATGTTCCGGCTGGTGTCCCATCCGGCCGTCCCCCGGGTGTCCCACGGGGGCATGTCTCAATCTGACACGACGGCGGGAGCCGTCTCGTTCCTACTTTTCACCGTAGGAGAGACCGCGTGACAGCCGTCACGCGGGACCCGGTGGAAGGGAACGGACCGATGACGATGACCGCGGACGCAGCCGTCCCGACCCGTACGGCGCAGCGCCGTCCGGTGAGGCTGCCGGCGCAGGGCATCCTGCTCGCCAACGTCGCCCTCGTGGCCGTCGGCACGCTGGTGCTCAACGTCGACCTGTTCAGCCGCGCCAGCCTCTCGACCCTGACGCCGGTCATCGGCGTCATGGTCCTGATCGCGCTCGGCCAGGCCTTCATCATCGGCACCGGCGGCATCGACCTGTCGATCCCCGCGACGATCACGCTTGTCGGGATCATCGTGCTCAAGTCGGCCTCCGGCGACAACGCGGCCCTGCTGAAGGCGATCGCTTTGGCGCTGGTCGTGTGCCTCGGGATCGGGCTGGTCAACGGCCTGCTCGTCGAGGTCACCCGGCTGGACGCGCTGGTGGTCACCCTCGCGACCGGGCAGCTGATCGCCGGCGCGACCCGGATGTACCGGGGCCCGGTGCTCGCGGTCTCCAACGTGCCGTCGGACCTTTCGGACTTCTCCCGCAAGTCGGTGGGTCAGGTCAGCGTGATCCTGCTCGTGGCCCTCGCGGTGGCCGCCCTCGTCGCCATCTGGCTGAGGTACCACACCTCCGGACGGCGCCTCGCGGCCAGCAGCGTGGCCCGGGTGGCGGCGGAGAACAGCGGCCTGGCCGCGACCCGCCAGCGGCTGGTGGCGTGGATGACGGGCTCCTTCATCGTCGGGATCGGCGCGGTGGTCCTCGCGGGCCAGATCGCGACCCCCGACCTGACCCTGGGAGCGCCGTACCTGCTCACCCCCATCGTGGCCGTCGTCCTCGGCGGTGCGGCCATCAGTGGCGGACGGGTTCGTCCCGGTGCCACGGCGCTCGGCGCGTTGTTCCTCATGCTCCTCGAGCACATCCTCCGGGTCCGCGGCTACTCCTCGGGGGTCGCGCTCGCCTTCCAGGGCCTCGTTCTCGGTGTCGGGCTCACCCTCGTCGCCACCTCGAAGAAGTTCCGGTGGTCCCCGATCTCCGCCAAGCGCGGTGGAACCCCCAGTGCCCCGTCCACCCAGGACCCGGCAATGAACCAACAGAACCAGGAGTAACGCAATGGGCAACCTCATGCGCCGCTACGGCGGCCACCATGGCAGGGGAAAGCCGGCGCTGGCGGTCACTCTCACGGCCCTCGTGCTGGGAGTCACCGCGTGCAGCTCGGGCGACTCGAGCTCGCCGGGCACTGTCTCGGACTCCAGCGTCGTCGACCTGTCGACGATCACCGATGCGCAGGCGCAGGAGACGGTCAACAAGGCGCTCCAGACCGACACGGTCAAGCTCGCCGACCTCGACCCGACCGTGCAGGAAGCCTTCCGCCGGGCCTCGATCGAGCTGACCCCGGACCAGCTCGACAAGGCCTACGAGTGCTGGACCGGCACCAGCTGCACCGTCGGTGACGGCAAGACGACTCTCGGCATTGCCGAGGCCTACGGCCAGAACCAGTGGCGCAAGATCTCCAAGATGGAGGTCATCCTCCAGGCACTGACCTACCCCGACATCGGCAAGATCATCTACACCGACGCCCAGGGCGACCTCGCGAAGTTCCAGGCCAACGTCCGTAGCCTCGCGGCGCAGGGCGCCAAGGCGATCGTGAGCTACGACGACTTCGGCGCTGCGGCGCTGCCGGCGTTCGCGGCGGCCCAGGCCCAGGGAGCGAAGATCTCGACGTTCGTCGGCCCGGTGCCCGACGCGCCCCCCTCGTCCCTGGCCAACCAGGTGCACGGCGACGTGTGCGCGGTCGGCGAGGAGATGGCGAAGGTGGCCCAGGACGATCTCGGCCTGACCGGGGAGGTGGCCCTGCTCAACGGCACCCCGGGCAACCCGCAGGGTGCGACCTGGAACAAGTGCTTCGAGGACAAGCTGTCCGGCGGCCTGACCGTCGGCGCCAAGCAGGACACGGACTGGACCCTGGCGGGTGCGTTCAAGGCGGCGTCCGCGCTCGTCAGCTCCGGCAAGGACTACAGCGGCATCCTCTACGACTACGCCGACCCGATCCCGCAGGTCATCGACGCCTACGACAAGGCGGGCAAGAAGCCGCCGGCCATCATCACGTGGACCTCGAACAACGGCATGGCCAAGGTCTGGGAGAAGGCGCAGGGCACCGACCGGGCGTTCCCGATCTACTTCACCAACGCCCTGAACTGGGAGGGCCGGGTCTCGGTCACCGCGGTGATGAGCCTGCTGGCCGGTGACGACGCCGCGGCCGACATCACCGTCCCGCAGCCGTTCGTCGAGGCCAAGGCCGGGCTCTACCAGGCAGACCGTCCCGACGACTACCCCGGTCCGAGCGTCCTGGTCCCGGACGACCTGATGACGAAGATGCTCTCTGCCGGCTGACCAAGCCAGCCGGGGGCGGGGGCTCAGGTCCCCCGTCCCCGGCTGTTCCACATCACCCCACGTCACCCGCCCCACCCGAACCCAGGGGGTCACCCCATGTCCGACACCTCATCGACCGTCGTCCGCGACCGCGAGGACGCCGGCGTCGCGCCGGCCCCGCTCTTGACCGCGACCGGTCTCTCCAAGCGGTACGCCGCGGTCCAGGCGCTGCTGGACGTGAGCCTCACCCTCGCCCCGGGCGAGATCCACGCACTCGTGGGCGAGAACGGCTCCGGCAAGTCCACCCTGGTCGGCATCGTCAGCGGCACCGTCACCCGCGACACCGGCACCCTCGAGATCGCCGGCTCGACGGTCACCGCGGCCCGCCCGGTGGTGTCCCAGCGGCACGGCGCGATCACCGTCTTCCAGGACGGCTCCCTCATCGGCGAGCTGTCCGTGGCTCAGAACCTCTACCTCGGTACGGCGCCCGCGCACCGCCCCGCCTTCGGCAAGATGTCGGACTGGGCCGAGGGCGTGCTCAACACCTACGGCTTCGACATCGACACCGAGCTGAAGGCGTCGATCCTGCCTCCCGGGGACCGCCAGCTGGTGGAGATCATCCGCGCGGTCGCGGGGGAGCCGCAGGTGCTCATCCTGGACGAGGCCACCTCGGCGTTGGACTCCAACGGCGTCGACATCGTGCTGGACCTGATGCGTCAGGTCGCGGCGCGCGGGAGCGCCGTCCTCTTCGTGACCCACCGCTTGTCGGAGGTCATGCGGGTCGCCGACAAGGTGACGGTGCTGCGGGACGGCAAGTTCCAGGGCACGCACGACGCGTCGACCGTGACGCCGGCCGGACTCGTGGAGCTGATGGCGGGCACCCGCGTCGACCTCGAGTTCCCGGACCGCAACCCCGACGCCGACGGAGACGTGCTGCTAACGGCCTCGCAGCTCGCGGGGGCGGGGTTCGGCCCGGTGGATGTGGAGCTGCGCGCGGGCCAGATCATCGGCCTCGCGGGCGCCGACGGCAACGGGCAGCTCCCGTTCCTCAAGGGGCTCGCCTGCATCGGCGACAACCACGGCACGATCTCGGTGGCCGGGAAGCGCCTGCGCTCCTACACCAGCGCCGTCGACAACGGCGTCGTCTACCTGAGCTCCGACCGGCGCAACGAGTCGCTCTTCGGCGGCCTGACGATCGGCGACAACCTCGGGCTCGGCGTGTTGCCGGACCTGTCCTCGGGTGGGGTGATGCGGATCAGGCGGGAGAAGGGCTTCGTCGCGGACGCGATCGAGCGCTACCGGATCCGCGTCGGGCACCCGAGCCAGATGCCGGCCGAGCTGTCGGGCGGGAACCAGCAGAAGGTCGCGCTCTCGAGGGTGCTGGCGATGAAGCCCAACGTCGTGCTGATCGACGAGCCGACGCAGGGGGTCGACGTACGATCCCGCCTCGACATCTACCGATTCCTGCGCGCCATCGCCGACAGCGGCAGCGCGGTCGTCGTGGTCAGCTCGGACGCCTCCGAGCTCGCCGGCCTGTGCGACCGGATCCTCGTGATGTCCCGGGGCAGGCTCACGACCGAGCTGGCCGGCCAGGGCGCGACCGAGGAGTCGATCGTGGGCGCGTTCACGGTCGAGCACGAGCTCGCCGCCGACGCCGACGTGGTGGGTGTCGCCGCCGAGGCGCTGCCCGAGACGCCCCGCCGCCGTACGTGGCTGCAGCGGCACTTCACCGCCGATGGCGTCCGCCTCATCGCGCTGTCCGCGCTGATGGTCGGGCTGGCCTTGTTCGCCCAGTCGAAGAACTCGACATTCCTCTCCGAGCAGAGCCTCTACAACGTGATGCTCGTGGCGCTGCCGCTCGTCGCCGTCGCCGCAGCGCAGTTCTTCGTCCTGCTGGTCGGCGGCATCGACGTCTCCGTGGGCGCGACCATGACGCTCGCGGTCGTGCTGATGTCCTCGTGGGCGCAGACCGGCGGCGCGGGCAAGGTGCTGCTGATCGGCCTGGCCGTGTCCGTCTTCCTCGGTGTGGTGGTCGGCGGGCTCAACGCGTTCTTCGTCGAGCGGATCAAGCTTTCGCCGGTCATCGCCACCATCGCGACGCTGGGCATGGTCTCGGGCGTCGCCTACATGATGCGTCCCACCGCAGCCGGCCTGATCTCCCCGGAGCTGGGCGTGCAGCTGATGTTCAAGAAGGTCGGACCGGTCCCGGTCGCGCTCATCGCTGTCCTGGTCCTGCTCGTCCTCGCCGACGTGGTGTTCCGGCGTACTGGTGCGGGCCTGCGGATCCGGGCGGTCGGCCTCAACGGCGCCTTCGCGACCCGCCTGGGCATCCCCGCCAACCGCGTCCGCGCGCTCTGCTACGTCGTGTGCGCCGCCATCGCCGGGGCCGCCGGTGTGCTGCTGGCCGCCCAGGTGGGCATCGGTGACCCCAACGCGGGCAACTCGTTCACCCTGCTCGCCATCGCGGCCCCGGTGCTCGGAGGCGCTGCGCTCTCCGGCGGTCACGGCTCCCTCGTCGGGGCCGCCATCGGCGCCTCGATCCTGGTGTTGAGCCAGAGCCTCGTCACCGTGCTCGGCATGTCGGACGGCACCAGCTACGTCTTCGCCGGCGCTCTCACGCTCCTTGCCCTGCTGAGCTCGGGTGAGTCCCTTGCCCGGGTCCGCCGGCTCGCGCGGTTCCGCCTCGGCTCGTCCTGATCGCTCCCCCGTGCTCCCCCCGAGGTTCCCCCGAGGTTCCCCCGGGGGGAGCACGGGGGGTCGGTCAGGGCTGTGCCCGATGTGCCGACCTCCCGTCGCGGAGCACAGTCGAGGTGTCAGGGAACTGCCCCGGCGCAAGCGATCCGAAGGACGTGCACCACCCATGAACGAGATCAGTCAGAGCCTCGCCCGCCAGGGTCTTGTCCGCTCGCGGGGCCACCGCGTCCTGGGCGGCGTGTGCGCCGGCCTCGGCCGGCGGTTCGGCATCGGCCCGTGGATGTCACGGTTGCTCTTCGTGTTCGTGCTCATGGTCGTGCCCGGCAGCCAGCTCCTGCTCTACCCGGTCCTGTGGATCCTGATGCCGTCGGAGGAGACGGCCGGGGCGTTCCAGCAGACCCAGACCCCACCCCCCGCCGCTGCCTGACGTGCACGGCGCGCGACATCGCGACACGTCGACATGCCCCCGGTGCGGCGCTTCCGCCTGCATCCGGGGGCATGTCCTGGGAACTACTGGTGGGTGTGGGTGATCGCGTCCGCCATGGTGGGTGCGGCGACGGCAGCGCGCGTCTCCTGACGCTCCTGCTCGCGGTCGATGGCCCGTCCGTCCTTGAGGTACTTCGCGACCCACATCCGCCCCGCGCTCTCCGACATGTGGCACAGGCCGGGGACCTGGGGGTAGGACGAGCACAGGCTGCGGGTGGGTGGCCGCGGTGTCCCGGGGGGCGGTTCGTTGGGCTCGGCGGGCGTCGTACGCGATCCGGCGAAGCCGACCGAGGCCCAGGCCCGCCGCGCCTCCGCGCCGCACTCGCAGGGCGTGGACGGCGGCGGCGGACTGGGGGTCCAGCGTTCGGCGCGGGTACCGCAGGCGCCGCACCGGTAGTCGACCAGGATGCTCATGGTCGGCTCACTCGTAGCTGTACGGCGCGTGCCGCAGCTCTTTCCAGTCGTCGGGGTCGTGGGTGATCCAGATGGTCGCCTCCTCGGCCTCGGCGATGCGCTTGATGCGGCGCAGCGAGTCCAGGGCGACACGGGTGTCCCAGTCGATGGGGAAGTGGTACTCCATCTCCAGCGCTCCACGCAGGTGCACGGCGTCCCCGGTCAGCAGGAACGTCCGCGAGGCGAGCCGCACCTTCAGCGACAGCTCGCCGGGCGTGTGGCCGGGCATGGAGAGCAGGACCAGCGAGCCGTCACCGAACAGGTCAAGGTCGCAGCCGGGCACCTCACGCCAGTCGAAGTTGCGGGTCCGGGCCAGCTGGTCGGGCATGTAGCAGAACGCCCCGATCGGGGCGGGGTAGTGCGCGAAGGCCAGCTCACCCTTGCCCGCGTAGTGCTTGGCGTCCGGGAAGAGGTGCGTGCCGCCGGCGTGGTCGAAGTGGAAGTGCGAGGCGATCACGTGCGTCACGTCGCTGACCTTGTAGCCCAGCGCCTCGATCTGCTTGTCGACCGCCTGGTCCGGAGTGCCGCCGATGCCGAGCCCGTCGGCCAGCTCCTGGCCGTAGACCGCGACCGGGTCGACGATCGCCTCGGGCGCGATGCCGGTGTCGAAGAGGACGAGTCCCTTGGAGTGCTCGATGAGGAACGACGGCATCGGGATGGTGAGCATGCCGCTCAGCCCGTACATCAGGCTGTTGGCGTCGACGGTGAGCGTGGGGCAGTCCAGCGCCCACATCTTCTTTGCGAAACCCAGGGACATCGGCTCGTCCTTCCGTGCGGTGACTGGCTGCTCGAGGTGATGTCCCCACCCTCGGCCTCGCGTGCGCGGACGCGTCGTCCCACTTTGGAACAGCCCGGACAGGTCCCGGGACACACTGTCGCAAACTCGTACACGCGCCACCCCGCGCCAGGCCATCTGATGGGTGCACCAGCACTCGACGGAAGGGCAGGCCATGGGCACGGCAGCCAGCACGGGCAGGATCGCGGCACTCACGGGACCCGAGACCGTGGAGGTCAAGGAGTTCGACCTCCCCGACGTCGGGCCCGGCGCGGTGCTGCTGGCGGTACGACGAGCCAACGTCTGCGGCACCGACGTGCACCAGTGGCACTACGAGAGCGCCGTCCTGCGTGAGGCGGGCCTCGGCCATGAGTTCGTCGGCGAGATCGTCGCACTCGGCGAAGGGGTCACGACCGACTTCGCCGGGGAGCCGGTCGCAGTCGGCGACCGCGTCGTCCCCGTCTACTACCTGACCTGCCACAAGTGCCCGCCGTGCCTGCGCTCGGAGTTCAACCTCTGCCAGAACGGCCTGGCCGAGTGGAAGGTCCCGCCGGACGTCGCCCCGCACTTCCGCTCCGGCTTCGCGACGCACTACTACGTCTTCCCCGGCCAGTTCTTCTACAAGGTCCCCGACCAGGTCGACGACGCCACCGTCGCCGGTGCCAACTGTGGCCTCGCGCAGATGCTCTTCGTCCTCGACGAGGTGGGCATCGGGGCCGGCGACACCCTCGTCGTGCAGGGCGCTGGCGGCCTGGGCCTGTACGCCGCCGCGATCGCCCACGAGCGCGGCGCCCGGGTCATCGCGATCGACGCCGTGCCCGAACGGCTCGAGCTCGCCCGGCAGTTCGGGGCCACTGAGACCGTCAGCCTGGCCGACTTCCCCGACAGTCCCGACCGGGTGAAGCGGGTCCATGAGCTCACCGACGGCATCGGTGCCGACATGGTGCTGGAGGTGACCGGAGTGCCGGCGTCCTTCGTCGAGGCGATCGACCTTGCCCGGGTGGGCGGCCGCATCGCGTCGGTCGGCAACCTCAACGCCGACGCCACCGTGACCATGACGCCGGGTCTCGTGACCCGCAAGAGCGTCCACATCCACGGCGTCCTCCGCTACGACCCGTGGTACCTGCACAAGGCGATCGCCTTCCTCGCCCGTCGGCAGCACCTGCACCCGTTCGAGGCGTTCTCGGACCGCTCGTTCCCGCTGGCCGACGTGACCGAGGCGCTCCGGGCCGGAGAGAGCCGCTCGGTCGCCCGTGTCGCGATCGTTCCCTGACGCAGACCCCTGACCCCGACCCCGCCGTACTCCCGAAAGAGGCATCCACCGTGGACTTCCCGACTCAGCTCTTCCTCAACGGCGAGTGGAAGGACGCGTCCAACGGCGCGACCTTCGACGTCGTCGACCCCGCCACCGGCGAGGTGATCGCCCAGGTCGCCGACGCCACCGCCGACGACGTCCGTGCGATGGTCGAGGCGGCCGTAGCCGCGCAGGACGAGTGGGCCGCGACGCCCGCCGTCGAGCGGGCGGCGATCATGCACCGCGCCGTCCGGATCTTCGAGGACCGGATCGAGGAGCTGGCCCGGCTGCTCAGCCGCGAGCAGGGCAAGCCGCTGGCGCAGGCCGTGGGCGAGATGCAGTACGGCGTGGGCTTCATCGACTGGTTCGCGGAGGAGGCGCGCCGCATCCACGGATCGACGATCCCGGCCACCACGCGGGCCAAGCGCATCATCACGATCCGCCAGCCGCTCGGCGTGACCGCCTGCATCACGCCGTGGAACTTCCCCTCCCTCCAGATCCTGCGGAAGCTCGGTGCGGCGCTGGCGGCCGGCTGCACGATGATCGTGAAGCCGGCCGAGCTCACGCCGCTGTCGGCGCTGGAGATCGCGCGCGTCTTCGACGACGCCGGCCTCCCCCCGGGTGTGCTCCAGGTCGCGACCTCCAACGACGCCCCCACGGTGAGCGCGGTCTTCATGGCCGACGCCCGGGTGCGTGGCATCTCCTTCACCGGCTCGACCGAGGTCGGCAAGATCCTGATGCGCGGCGCGGCCGACACGATGAAGAGGGTCTCGCTCGAGCTGGGCGGGCACGCGCCGTTCATCGTCTTCGCGGACGCCGACATGGACCTCGTCGTCCGCGAGGCGATGGCCGTGAAGCTGCGCAACATGGGCCAGACCTGCGTCTCCGCGAACCGCTTCTTCGTGCACGAGGACGTCGCCGAGGAGTTCGGCGACCGGCTGGCCACGGAGTTCCGCAAGCTCATCGTGGGCAACCCCCTCGACGACGGCGTCGATGTCGGCCCGCTCGTCGAGGAGGCCGCGCTGGTCAAGGTCGAGGCCCACGTCGCTGACGCGCTCGAGCACGGCGCCCGCGTCGTCCTCGGTGGCAGCCGGGTCGACACGGGCGCCGACAGCAGGCTCTTCTTCGAGCCGACCGTGATCCTCGACGCCGACGACTCGATGCTGCTGGCGCGCGAGGAGACCTTCGGCCCGGTCGCGCCGATCTTCACGTTCCGCGACGAGGACGAGGTCGTGCGCCGTGCGAACGCCTCGGACTACGGCCTTGCCGGCTACTTCTTCACCCGCGACCTCAACCGCGCGATCCGGGTGGCCGAGAGGCTCGAGTACGGCACCGTCGGCCTCAACGACGCGCAGATCTCGGCCGTCCAGGCGCCGTTCGGCGGCGTCAAGCAGTCCGGCATCGGGCGTGAGGGCGGCCCGTTGGGCGTCGATGAGTACCTCGACACGAAGTACCTCTCCGTCGGCGGTCTGTGAGGCCCCGATGGCCGACTTCACCTTCACCGAGCTCACCCCGACGTCGTTCCTGGAGCGCTCGGCGCAGGTGTACGCCGACCGCACCGCGCTGGTCGACGGCGACCTGCGGCTGACCTACGGCGAGCTCGCCGGGCGCTGCCGTGCGTTGACCGGTGTGCTCGCCGACCTGGGCGTCGGCCCCGGCGACCGCGTGGCGGTGCTCGCGTCCAACTCCCACGTGCAGCTCGAGATGCACCACGCCGTGCCGCTGCGCGGCGCGGTGCTGGTGCCGATCAACATCCGGCTCTCGCCCGCGGAGGTCGGCTACATCCTCGAGCATGCCGGGGCGTCGCTGCTCGTCGTCTCCGTGGAGTACGTCGAGCTCGGGACGCGGGTCGCGGCCGCGGCCGGCGTCCCCCTGCTCGTGGAGGGGCCGGACTACGAGTCACGGATCGCGGGGGCGCGACCCGCGGTGATGCCGCTCGCCGACGAACGGTCCCTGCTCGGGATCAACTACACGTCCGGGACGACCGGGAGGCCCAAGGGCGTGATGACCCACCACCGCGGTGCCTACCTGCAGAGCCTGTCGCTGCTGGTGCACGGCCGGATGGACTCGTCGTCGACCTACCTGTGGACGCTTCCGATGTTCCACTGCAACGGCTGGTGCCTGACCTGGGGCGTCACGGCGGTCGGCGGCACGCACGTGTGCCTGCGGGCGATCGACCCGGAACGGATCTGGTCGCTGCTGCGGACCGAGGGCGTCACCCACTTCAGCGCCGCCCCGACGGTGCTGACCATGATCGCGGCCGCGTCGGGTGCCGACGGGCCGGCGTTGACGCAGCGGGTCGCCGTGCAGACCGGGGGGTCGCCACCGTCGCCCACGCTGCTGGCCAGGCTCGACCGGCTCGGGATGGACGTCACCCACCTCTACGGGCTGACCGAGACGTTCGGGCCGATCGGGATCAACGAGTGGCAGCCCGCGTGGGACGCCTTCGATGCCGACGCCAAGTCCCGGCTGCGCGCCCGCCAAGGGGTCGGCAACGTGATCGCCGAGCCCTTGCGGGTCGCCGACGACCGCGGGATCGACGTACCGCGTGACGGAGCGACGGTCGGGGAGATCCTGGCCCGCGGCAACGACCTGATGCTGGGCTACTACCGCGACGACGAGGCGACCGCGGCGGTCACGCTGGCCGGGTGGTTCCGCACCGGCGACCTGGCCGTGCACCACCCCGACGGGTACGTCGAGATCCGCGACCGCGCCAAGGACATCATCATCTCCGGCGGAGAGAACATCGCCTCCGTCGAGGTCGAACGGGCCATCGACTCGCACCCGGACGTCGTGGAGTCGGCGGTGGTCGGCGTGCCGGACGAGCGCTGGGGCGAGGTTCCGGTCGCGTTCGTGACCGTGCGCAACGGCTCGACCCTGACCGGCGAGGAGGTCGTCGCGCACGTCCGTGAACACCTCGCGGGCTTCAAGGTTCCCCGGCGCGTGCTGTTCGCCGAGCTGCCCAAGACGTCGACCGGGAAGATCCAGAAGCAGGTGCTCCGCGAGACCGCCGTCGCGGAGGTGACGTCGTGACGGCGCACCTGACCGGGGTCGGGGTGACCAGCTTCGGACGGCAGCCGGGGCCGGACTCCGTCGAGTGGCAGTGCACCGCCGCCGCCCTCGCGCTGGCCGACGCGGGCCTCGACCCCGACGAGGTCGACACCGTGATCGCGGGCTACTCGACCGTGGCCGGCCACCTGATGCCGGCCAACCTGTTCGCCGAGCGGTTCGGGATCAGGCCGGCCACGGCGTTCGGGATGAGCGTCGGCGGTGCGACCGGGCTGGCGATGCTCGCCCAGGCGGGGCGGCTGGTCGAGTCCGGCGCGGCCCGGCACGTGCTCGTCGTCGCGGGGGAGAACCGCGCCAGCGGCCAGTCGCGCGAGGCCTCCACCAGGGTCCTCGCGCAGGTCGGCGACGCGGCGTACGAAGTCCCCCTGGGCGGCACCGTGCCGGCGTACTACGCCCTGCTCGCCTCCCGCTACCTGTGGACCTACGGCCTCGCGCCCGAGGCGCTGGCCGAGCTGCCCGTGCAGATGCGTGCACACGCGAGCCGCAAGCTCGGAGCCCAGTTCCAGAAGCCGATCAGCGTCACCGACGTGCGCGGGTCGCGTCCGGTCGCCGAGCCGCTGCGGCTGCTCGACTGCTGCCCGGTCTCCGACGGCGGCGCGGCCTTCGTCGTGTCACGGGCGGCCACGTCGGACCGTTCCCTCGTGATCGCCGGAACCGGCCAGGCGCACCGCCACCAGCACCTCTCCGCCCTCGAGCCCGGCCAGACCGGTGCCGCGCAGGCAGCCCACCGGGCACTCGCCGAAGCGCAGGTGACGTGGGACGACATCGACGTGCACGGGATCTACGACAGCTTCTCGATCACCGTGGCCATGCTGGTCGAGGAGCTCGGACTGACCCCGCCGGGCCGGGCGGGCGCGTTCGCCAGGGCAGGCGCGTTCGAGGTCGACGGCCGTTTCCCGATGAACACCCACGGCGGGCTGCTGTCGTACGGGCACTGCGGCGTGGGTGGGGGCATGGCGCACGTCGCCGAGGTCGCCACCCAGCTGCGGCACGAGCGTGGCGCCTTCCAGGTCTCGGGGTGCGACGTGGGCTACGTCCATGCCGACGGCGGTGTGCTCTCCGCGCACGTCGGGCTGGTGCTGCGGCGAGGGGGCGGGTCGTGAACACCGAGCTCGACTGGACCCAGGGCGAACCGCGCATCCTGGTCTCCTCCTGCGGCCGGTGCAGCAACCAGTGGCAGCTCCCGCAGGTGCACTGCCCCGTCTGCGGCTCCGCCGACGTCGGTCGCCGGGTCTCAGCGGGCGCCGGAGTCTGCGTGGCCCTCACCCGCGTCCACGTCACCAGCGATGGCGGCGACCCGGTGTCGCTCGTCCTCGTCGAGCTCGACGAGGGCCCCCTGGTGATGGGCCGCGTCCACGACGACCTGCTCGAGCCCGGCGCCCGTGCCGCGGTCGAGTTCCACCCGACGGGTCCCGAGCACCGGCTCGTGCCCACCTTCGCCCGAGAGAGCTGACCCCATGAGCCTGGATTTCTTCCACCGACCCGCGTCCGTCGCCGTCGTGGGTGCGTCCGACGATCCGGAGAAGATCGGTGGCCGGCCGCTGCGCTACATGCGCGAGTTCGGGTACGGCGGCCTCGTCGTCCCGGTCAACCCGAAACGCGAGCAGGTGCAGGGGATGGCGACCGTCGCCCGCCTCGAGGACTCGCCTGTCGTTCCCGACGTCGCGTTGATCGGTGTGCCGGGTGAAGCCGCGGTCCGAGCGGTCGCCACCGCCGCCGACATGGGCGTGAAGGGCTGCGTCGTGATGTCGTCCGGTTTCGGCGAGACCGGACGGACGGAGGGTGCGGCCTTGCAGGCCGAGCTGCTGGGGCACGCCCGACGCACGGGCATGCGGATCGTGGGCCCGAACTCCCAGGGGCTCGCAAGCTTCCACTCCGGTGCGGTGCTTGGCTTCTCCACCCTGTTCACCGAGGAGCCGCCGGCCGATGGTCCGGTCGGCATCATCAGCCAGAGCGGGGCGCTCGCGTCCGTGCCGTACGGCATCCTCCGCAGGCGTGGCATCGGCGTGCGCTACGCCCACGGCACCGGCAACGACGCGGATGTCTCCGCCTCGGAGCTCGCGGTGACCGCGATCGACGATCCCGAGCTGAAGCTGTTGATGCTCTACCTCGAGAACGTCGGCGACCCGGAGTGGCTGGTGCAGCTGGGCGAGCGATCGCGCGCCAACGGCGTACCAGTGGTCGCCCTGGTGGGCGGGCGCAGCCAGCGCGGCAGTCGGGCCGCCGCGTCGCACACGGGCGCTCTGGCGACCGAGCGTCGGGTCCTCGACGCGTTCTTCGAGCGGGTCGGGATCTGGCAGGTCCAGAGCGTGCGGGAGCTGGTGTCCGCGAGCGAGCTCTACCTGCAGGACTGGGCGCCGACCGGGTCGTCGCTTGCGGTGGTCAGCAACTCCGGAGCGGTGTGCGTGCTGGCGGCCGACGCCGCCGAGGACGCGGGCCTGCCGCTCGCGTCCCTCGCCCCGTCCACGGTGTCACGACTCGTCGAGGAGCTCCCCGCGTTCGCCGCGACGACCAACCCCGTGGACGTGACCGCCGCGCTGCTGACCGACAGCAGCATCTTCGGTCGGGTGCTGCCGGTGCTCGGCGCGGACCCGTCTGTCGACGCCTGCCTGCTGGGGATCCCCGTCGCCGGGCGGGGGTACGACGTGGACCAGTTCGCCCGCGACGCCGCCACCTTCGCCGCGTCGGGCACGCCGTTGGTCTGCGCGATCCCGCAGCCCAACGTCGCCGCGCCGTTCGTGGCGCTCGGCCTCCCGGTCTTCGAGGAGGAGGCGTCGGCGCTGGCCGCGCTGGGGCAGTACCTCGCGCACCTTCGCCGGATGTCCAGGGCCGACACGCTGCCCCGGCCCGTGACCGGTGCCCGGCCATCGGTCACGCCCGGCGCCCTGAACGAGTCGGAAAGCCTCGCCGGGCTGGCCGAGCTGGGCATCCCGGTAGTGCCGCACGAGCTCGTGTCGTCCGCGGCGCAGGTGGGCGATGCCTTCACCCGGCTCGGGGTCCCCTCTGTCGTGGTGAAGGGGTGCAGCAGCGACGCGACGCACAAGTCGGAGCTCGGGCTGGTGCGGCTGCGTCGTACGTCGCCCTCGTCGGCGTCGTCGGCGGCCGCGGAGATCGCGGCCTCGGCGGCCCTGCACGGGCTCGAGCTGGACGGCTTCCTCGTGGCGCCGATGGTGTCGGGGCTGCACGAAGCGCTCATCGGCGCCCACCTCGACCCGGTGTTCGGTCCGGTCATGGTGATCGGTGCCGGCGGCGTGCACGTCGAGGCCGTGCCCGACACGCAGGTGCTGCTCGCGCCGTGCACCGTCGAGGAGGTGCACGAGGCGATCGCACGGTTGCGGCTGGCGCCGCTGCTGGCCGGCGTCCGGGGCGAGGAGGCCTCCGACGTCGACGCCTGGGCCAAGGCGGTGGTGCGTGCCTCCGAGGCGCTGGCCGATCCCACCTCCCCGGTTGCCGGGTTCGACGCCAACCCGGTCATGCTGCTCGCCGACGGAGTGGTGGCCGTCGATGCGGTGGTGCTGCGGCGCTGAGCGGTGCTCTCGTCACTCCGGTTTCTGGTAGGACAGCCGGACCGTGAACGACTTCAGGTCGTAGCGCGTCGTTCTCGACCCGCCCAGATCACGTCGTGGTCACCGGTGGCTGGTGCGCCCGCGCGCGTAGCCGACCGTCTCCCGGCGTCCAGGACCCTCGCTGCGCTCCGGCCGCTGCGCGGCGGCTTCGCCGTCCTTGACCCCGGGACCCGGACGGTCGGCCGGCGGCGCGCTGTCGGCACGGGCTCCGCCCGCGCCGCCCGCATGCGCGGCCGCCCGGAGCGGTGAGCTGTGAACCGAAATGTTCGCGATGGCCGCGGGTGGCGGTCGGTCAGCAACCGAACTCCAACGGTGGATGGTTGACGCCGCACCGCTGGCCGGGGACCCGCACCAGAAACGGTTGACTGCTCACCGCTCGGGGCCCGGGCGAGTGGGTCGACCGGCGAGGGAACAAATTTTCGATTATCCGCTGGTCAGCGGGCCGGGACTGTCGGTGGGGTCTGGTTGAGTCAGGTCATGGAGCAGCCGATGCCACTCAACGTCGGCCACCCGGGCCACCCGTGGATTCTCAGCCTCTAGCGTCACGCCCGACTCTCCACGTGCCCCTCGATCGCGAGGATCGCGTCGACGAGCAGGTCCTCGTCGACGGGGACGGCGAGGTTGGCGAGGTGCGGGGCGGTCATGGTGACCGCGGCAATGGCCCGGACCTCCTCGGCGGTCGAGTCGGGCATACCCAGCCCCGCGAGGGTGACCGGCAGTCCGCAGGCGACGAGGAACGCGCGCAGGTCGTCGATCTCGTCGGCCGACGCCCCCGTCACCCGCAGCTGGACCAGCGTCGCCCACGCGACGTGCTCGCCGTGCATGGCCGTGGAGGCGCCGCGAGCCCGCATGAGGCCGCGGGTCAGCGAGTGGGCCAGGGACAGTCCGCCGTTCTCGAAGCCCAGTCCGCTGAGCAGCACGACCGCCTCGACCAACGCCTCGAGGGAGTCGTCGACCTCGCCGCGCTCGCACGCCGCCAGGCCGGCGACCGCGTGCTCGCGCAGGACCGCGTAGCAGGCGTCGGCGAGGGCCGAGCCGACGAGCAGGGGCCGGGTGCCGAGCGCGGTCACCCCTGATCCGGCCCGGCACCCGGCAGCTTCGAAGGTCTTCGCGACCGCGTCCCCGACGCCGGATCGCAGGAACCGCACCGGCGCCGCCGCGACGAGGGCGGTGTCGACGACGACAGCGTGCGGGTTGGCGGGGAGTCGGTCGACCGCCGCCAGCCGGTGGTCGTCGTCGTACATCGCGACGGCGCCGCTCGTCGGCGAGTCGTTGGACGCCACGGTCGGGACGGTCACGACCGGCAGCCCCAGGCGGAGCGAGACCGCCTTGGCGGCGTCGAGGGCCTTCCCGCCGCCGACTCCGACGACGACCCCGGCGCCGACGGGCCTGCCAGCAGCGGCCAGTGCGTCCGCCGCGCCCGCGGTGATCTCGCCCCGCAGCAGGAGGAACGCCGGGGAGAGGTCGGCGAGCAGGGACGAGAGGCGGGCGCCCAGCAGGGACTGGACGTACGTGTCGGTTACGAGGAGGGGCCGTGGGCCGTAGGGAGCGAGGACCGGGGGCAGCAGGTCGAGCGCGTCGGGCCCCTGCACGTAGCGCAGCGGTCCGGCGAAGGCTCGGACCCCCGTCACACGCCCTCGACGACGGCCCGGAGCAGGCGCGGGAGGTCGATGCCGTACTTCGCCTCGAGGTACTCCTGCGACCCGCATTCGAAGAACGAGTCCTCCAGCCCGACCCGCACGACGGGCCGCAGCAGGCCGGCGTCGAACATCGCCTCGGTCACCAGCGTCCCCAGCCCGCCGGACTTCTTGTGGTTCTCGGCGATGACCAGCCGCTCATGGCGGGCCGCGAACTCCAGCACTCCGGCGGTGTCGAACGGTTTGATCGTCGGCACGTGCAGCACGCCGGCCTCCACCCCCTGCCCGGACGCGATGCGGGCACTGTCGAGTGCCCGGGCCGTCATGTAGCCGGTCGAGATCACGCCGACCTCGCGCCCTTCGCGGAGCTGCGCAGCCCGCCCCGGCACGAACCGGTAGTCCGGCCCGAGCTCGACCGGAACGTTGCCGCGCAGGAGGCGGACGTAGACGGTGCCGGGGATGTCGGCGACGGCACGCACGACCTGCTTCAGCTCCGTGGCGTCGCACGGGTCGATGATCGTGAGGTCGGCGATCCCGCGCATCATGTTCAGGTCCTCGGTGGCCTGGTGCGTGGCGCCGTACCCGTTCAGCAGTCCCGGCATCCCGGCGAAGATCTTCACGCTCGCCATCGAGTGCGCGCACGCGATGGCGACGAAGTCGTAGGCCCGGCGGGTGAGGAACACCGAGTACGTCGTGCAGTAGGCGATCTTGCCGGTCTTGGCCAGGCCGGCAGCGGTGAGCACCAGGTTCTGCTCGGCCATGCCCACGTTGAAGAAGCGTGAGGGGTGGGCGTCGCGGAAGGGCAGGATGTCGCTGTAGCGGCCCATGTCCGCGGTCAGCGCGACGACCTCGGGCCGCTCATGGCCGAGGGCGACGAGCTCGGTGCCGAACGGCGCCAGCTCGGTCTCCTTGTCGTCGACCTCGATCAGCTCACCCATGCCGCGGGTCTGGCCGAAGACGGCGGGTTCAGTGGTCACGGTTGGCCTCCAGCTCGTCCATGAACGACTCCCACTCCTCGTCGGTGACCCGCACGAAGTGGGCGCGGGGACGGGCCACGAGCGTCGGCACGCCGTGGCCCGGCGTCGTGCGCATCACGATCGCCTTCGGTCGTCCGTCGCGCTCCCGGCAGGCGGCCAGTGCGGTGGTCAGTGCCGCCACATCGTTGCCGTCCACCTCGTGGGTGTCCCACCCGAACGCCGTGAACTTGTCGGCCACGGGCTCGATCGCCACCGTGACGGGCCCGTCGGCCTGGATGCCGTTGCAGTCGATCAGCGCGACCAGGTTGTCGCAGCCGAACGTCGCCCCGCCCATCGCCGACTCCCAGGTCGAGCCCTCGTCGAGCTCGCCGTCGGAGAGCTCGCAGAACACCCGCGACGGGCGCCCGTCGAGCCGCTGTCCCAGCGCCATCCCGACCGCCTGTCCGAGCCCGTGTCCCAGTGAGCCGCCGACGATCTCGATGCCCGGCGTCACGTCGAAGGTGCTCATCGGGAGCCGCGAGCCGTTCAGTCCGTACGTCGGCAGCTCGGCCTCGTCGAGGTAGCCCGCGGCCGCGAGGGCGGCGTACATCGCGATCGAGTAGTGGCCGGTCGACAGCAGGAAGCGGTCGCGGTCGGCCCACTCCGGGTCGGCCGGGTCGTGGCGCAGCTCGTGGAAGTACAGGACGGCGAGGCAGTCGGCGATCCCGAGGCCCTGGGCGATGTAGCCCTCGCCCTTGCCGCGGGTCATCGTCATCATCAGGCGGCGCAGCTGGTGCGCCCGGTCTCGCAGTGCCGCGACGTCAGCGGGCGCGTGCGCCGGGTCGGTGAGGGTGGCTGGCATGCCCCAAGGCTCCGCCCGCGGCGGGGTCGCGCCCTGTCCCACATTGCGACAAGGCGCGAGCGGTCCGCCTAGAAGTACTGCTTGTCCGGGTCGAGCCGGTAGGCCTGGAGCTTGCGGTAGAGCGTCGAGCGGGAGATCCCGATCGACTGGGCGGCGGCCACCTTGTTGCCGTTGTGCTGCTTGAGCGCGCTGAGGATCGCACTGAGCTCGAGCTCCTCGATGGCGCTGAGGTCGCGCTTGCGGGAGTTGCCCTGCAGGTCCAGCGGCAGCGCCTCCGGCCGGATCTCCGGACCGAGGGAGGTCGAGAGGAGGCCGCGGATGGTCGCGTCGAGCTGGCGCAGGTTGCCCGGCCAGGAGTGGCGCATCAGGCAGCGGAGGGCGGAGGAGGAGAAGCGGAGCTCCTTGGGCCCGCGGTGCTTGTCGAGCATGGCCACCGCGGTCGGGGCGATGTCCTCCTGACGGTCGCGTAGTGGCGGCAGGGTGACCCGTCCGACGCCGACCGTGTCGACGAGGCGACGGTGGCCGGGGGTGGGTGCTCCACCGGTGGTCATCGTGGCCACGATGCGAGGCGCGTCGGGGAGGTCGTCGAACTGGTCGAGCAGGGCCGAGCTCGCGGCGGCCGCCTCGGGTGTGAGCGCCTCGAGGTGGCGGAGCAGGAGTGCTTCAGGACTGTTCTCGAGCTCCTCGCGCAGCAGGCTGACGAACTTCGTCGCGCCCTCGGCCCAGCCGGCGGCCGCATCGATGACGGCGATCTTGTCCGCGGTGACGTGCGCGGACTCCAGCACCGCCCGGGCCAGCGCGTACTTGCCGACTCCGGGCTCACCCTCGATCAGGATCGGGACGCCCTTGGCGGCCAATCGGGTGGCGTGCGCGATCGCCTGCACCAGCGCTGGACTCTTGCCGGGCAGCGTGATGGTGGGCCGCGGGGGCGCCACCAGGGCCAGCTCCTCGTGGGCCGCTGGCCGGTCGACGTCGAACTCCACGAGCGCGCCGATGATGCGGCCGTCGTTGATGACCGGCTTGCAGCGGGTGATCCGGAAGCGGTCGGTGGTGAGGCCGAAGTCGTCGGCCGCCAGCCCGGAGCCCAGCGCGATGCCGCGGACGTACTCCCACAGTGCTGCACGGTCGACGCCCTCGAGCAGGTCGGTGACCTTGGGGCCGGCGATGAAGATGTCCTGACCGACCGCGGCGACGGGGGCGCGCCGCGAACCGATGGCGACGAGGTACTCGTCGAGCAGCTGACGCTCACTGGTGGTCGCCTGGGCGAGCAGCCGGCTCTCCACCTCGGTGGCGGTGCTGGTCATCAGGGGGGTGAGCAGCGGGTTGCCGGAGGTGGCCCGGCAGTTCATCGTGATGACGCCCTCGAGGCGGCGGGTGATCGGGTGGTGCACGGGCACGCCGACACAGGTGAAGGGGCGCAGCGCCTCGGCCAGGTGCTCGGGGCCGGAGACCTGGATGGCGGCGTCCTGCTCGATCACGCTGCCGACGCCGTTGGTGCCGATCGACTCCTCGCTGATGCAGAACCCCACGTTGGAGTTGATCCGGTCCATCAGCGGCAGGATCCCCGGGTCGGAGACCCAGCGCTGGACCACGATCGCGTCGTGGTCGGAGAGCAGGACGCCGGCGTTGAGACCGGACAGCTCGTCGGCCAGCCGGGACAGGACCGGGTCGGCGGCCAGGCGCAGCGCGGCCCGGGCGTGGTGCTCGCCCCGGAAGGTCAGCGCCGGGTTGGCCAGGTCGGCGCCGCTCATGATCGAGCGCTTCCAGGACAGGAGGACCTGGGGCCGGACGTTGCGCGCGAGGTCGTCCGGGAGTGCCCCCTCGGACAACAAGTGCTCTCGTGCGGCGTCAACCAGCTTCAACGTCATGGCCCATCTCCTCATGCGGCGGCCCCCGAGCTGTGACCCCCATTACACCCCCGACCTGCGTTAACAGCGATGTAACTGCTCCAAATTGGGACACAACTGTGTTCCACCGTCCGTCCCACTCGCGTCCCGAAATGGGACATGGGCCCGCGCGCCCCGCTACCGACGATGAGTCATGCCCCGGCGGTCGACGTACGACCCGGGCCCCAGACAACGAGAAGGGATGCCAGCGATGAGCGACGCAGCGAACGGCGCAACGGAGTTGGACGGCGGGATCACCGAGGTGGACGCCGTCGTCATCGGGTCGGGCTTCGCCGGGCTCTACAGCATCCACCGGTTGCGCAACGAGCTGGGCCTCGAGGTGCAGGCCTTCGACAACGCCGGTGACGTGGGCGGCACCTGGTACTGGAACCAGTACCCGGGCGCCCGCTCCGACACCGAGGTCAACGCCTACTGCTACTCCTTCGACAAGGAGCTCTTCCACGAGTGGAAGTGGACCGAGCGCTACCCCCGGCAGGCCGAGATCAGGGCCTACCTGATGCACGTCGCCGACCGCTACGACCTGCGCAGGAGCGTCAAGTTCAACACCCAGGTCGAGAGCGCGGTCTGGGACGACGCCGCCGAGCGCTGGATCATCACCGCCGACGGCCAGAAGTACTCCGCCCAGTTCCTCGTCGAGGCCGTAGGGCTGCTGTCGGCCACGAAGGTGCCGCACTTCCCGGGCGAGGAGAACTTCCGCGGGGAGATCTTCCACACCGCACGGTGGCCCCAGGGGGAGGTGGACCTGGCCGGCAAGCGCGTCGGGGTGATCGGCACCGGGTCGTCCGGCATCCAGGTGATCGCCGAGCTCGCCCCGAAGGTCGGCCACCTCACCGTCTTCCAGCGCACCCCGCAGTGGGTGGTGCCCTCCCGACACCGCCCGATCTCTCCGGGGCTGCTCGACCAGATCGAGCAGGACTACGAGGGCTACTGGCGCGACGTCCTCTACTCCACGACCTGCTTCGGGTTCAAGGAGAGCGACATCGCCGCGGAGAGCGTCCCTGTCGAGGAGCGGGTGAAGCGTTTCGAGGAGGTCTACGAGGACGGCGGCGGCTTCCAGTACATGTTCGCCGCCTTCAACGACGTCGCCACCAGCCGGATCGCCAACGCCTCGGCCACCGACGTCATCTCCAAGAAGATCCGCGAGACGGTCAACGACCCGCACCTGGCCAACATGCTCATCCCGGGTGACCTCTACGCGAAGCGCCCGCTGTGCTGCGACAACTACTACGAGACCTACAACCGCGACAACGTCACGCTCGTCGACGTGCACGGCGACCCGATCGAGGAGATCACCGAGACCGGGATCCGGACCGCCGACGGCGTCGTCCACGAGCTCGACGTCCTCGTCCTCGCCACCGGGTTCGACGCCGTCTCCGGCAACCAGCTCAAGATCCACCACGAGGGTCGCGGCGGGGTGACCCTCAAGGACCGCTGGCACGACCGGCCTCGCACGCACCTGGGCCTGATGGCCGCGGCGTTCCCCAACCTGTTCATGATCTACGGCCCGATGGGCCCCTTCACCAACCAGCCGCCGGCCCACGAGGCCCAGGTCGACTGGGTGGCGCGGAGCATCGAGCACGTGCGTGCCAACAACCTCGGCACCATCGAACCGACGCAGGAGGCCGAGGACGCCTGGGTGGCGGAGTGCGACGAGATCGCGAACCAGACCCTGTTCTCCGTCGTGGACTCGTGGATCAACGGATCGAACATCCCGGGCAAGCCGGTGACCAACATGTTCTACATGGCCGGCATGGCGGCGTACATGGGCAAGATGCAGCACGAGGAGGACACGGGCTACCGGGAGAACTTCACCCTCGGCGGTGCCCGGGTGCCCGCGTGACCTTCGGCCTCGACCACTCGCCCGGCGTCCTCGACCTCGCGGCACGCACCTCGGCCTTCGTGGACGAGCACGTGCTGCCGGTCGAGGACGCCCACGGCGGGGACGTCGCCGTGGCCGGCGGTGACGACCTGCGTCGCCAGCTGCAGAAGCAGGCCCGGGACGAGGGACTGCTGAGCCCGCACGCACCGGTCGAGTACGGCGGCCTCGGGCTGGGCATGGTCGACCGGGCCCCGGTCTTCGAGGCGGCCGGCCGCTCGTTGTTCGGGCCGCTCGCGATCAACGGGGCCGCGCCGGACGAGGGCAACGCCCACCTGCTGGCCCACGTGGCCACCGCGGAGCAGAAGGAGGAGTACCTCCGGCCCCTCGTCAGCGGCGAGGTCAGGTCCGCCTTCGCGATGACCGAGCCGGCCCCCGGTGCCGGCTCGGACCCGACGGCGCTGTGCACGACCGCCACGCGGGTCCCGGGCGGCTGGCGGATCAACGGGCGCAAGTGGTTCATCACCGGAGCCGACGGGGCCGGGTTCTTCATCGTCATGGCGCGAACGTCGGGCAGTCCCGGCGACGGGCACGGCGCCACCATGTTCCTGAGCCCGGCCGACGTGCCGGGGATCGAGGTAGGCCGGCACATCACGACGCTGGACCGGTCGATGGTCGGCGGCCACTGCGAGGTCGACCTCCGCGACCTGTTCGTTCCCGACCACGGCGTGCTCGGCGAGGTCGACCGAGGCTTCGCCAACGCCCAGGTCCGGCTCGGCCCGGCCCGGATGACCCACGTGATGCGGTGGCTCGGCGCCGCCGTCCGCGGTCACGAGATCGCGCTGCGGCACGTCGCCGGGCGCGAGGCCTTCGGGTCCCGGCTCGCCGACCTCGGCATGGCACAGCAGCTCATCGCCGACAGCGAGATCGACATCGCCGCCACGAGGGCGCTGCTGCTGCGGGCCTGCTGGGAGCTCGACATCGGCGAGCGCGCATCGACCTCCACGTCGATCGCGAAGACGTTCGCCGCCGAGGCCATCGGCCGGGTCGTGGACCGTGCCATCCAGCTCTGCGGGGGACTCGGGGTCTCCGAGGACCTGCCGCTCGCGCGCCTGTCGCGCGAGGTCCGGCCGTTCCGGATCTACGACGGGGCATCCGAGGTGCACCGCTGGTCGATAGCGCGCCGCGCCGTCGGCCGCGCCGTCGCCGCGGGCGGTCGGTGATGACGCCCGCCCAGCTCGCCGGCGTGGCGGCGTACCTGTCGGACCGCGGCGAGACGGTCGCCGGCCCGCTCACCGCCACGCTCCTCGCCGGCGGGCGCTCCAACCTGACCTACCGGCTCGACGACGGGGAGAGCACCTGGGTGCTGCGCCGGCCACCGACGGGCGGGGTGATCGAGTCGGCGCACGACATGGCCCGCGAGTACCGCGTCGTCGAGGCGCTCCAGGGCACCGGAGTGCCGGTCGCCCGGGCCGTCGGCTGCGACCGTTCGCTGATGGTCCTGGACTCCCCGTACGCCGTCGTGGAGTACGTCGAGGGGCGCACGGTCCGCAGTCGCGACGACCTGGCCGGCTGGACCACCCCCGACTTCGACGCCTGCACGAACGGGCTGGTCGACGCCCTGGTCGCGCTCCACGCGGTGGACCCGGCCGACGTCGGGCTCGCGGACTTCGGGCGACCCGACGGCTACGCCGAGCGACAGCTGCGCCGCTGGTCGCGGCAGTGGGAGTCGATGGGTGCCGACGACCCGCGGGCGGGGCAGCTCCTGGCCCTGCTGGACGCGCGGGTGCCCACGCAGCGCCGTACCTCGATCGTGCACGGCGACTTCCGCGTCGACAACACCATCCTCGCCGTCACCGACCCCGGACGGGTGCTCGCGCTCGTCGACTGGGAGCTCTCCACCCTGGGCGACCCGGTCGCGGACGTCGCGCTGATGGCGGTCTATCGCCACCACGCCCTCGACGGCGTCCTGGGCATTCGCGCTGCCTGGACCGACGACCGGTTCCCCGGGCCGGCGGGACTGCGGGAGAGGTACGCCGACCGCGGCGGTGCCGAGCTCGACGCGTGGGACTTCCACCTCGGCCTGGCGTTCTTCAAGCTCGCGGTGATCGCCGAGGGAATCGCCTACCGGCACCGGCTGGGTGCCACCGAGGGTGAGGGCTACGAGGGGGTCGCGGCGACCGTCCCCGTCCTGCTCGAGGCGGGACTCGAAGCGGTGGGCACTCGTGCCTGAGCCCGTCGGTGGACGGAGCGCGCTCGTCACCGGCGCCTCCCGAGGCATCGGCCTGGGCATCGCCCGGATGCTCGCGGGTCGTGGCTTCTCCCTGACCGTCGCCGCCCGGGATGCCGGGCGCCTTGCCACCGTGGCCGACGAGCTGCGGTGCCTCGGCGCGTCCCGCGTGGTCCCGGTGCCCGGTGACCTCGCCGACCAGGCGTACCCCGCGGTGCTCGCGACGTCCCACCGCGACGCGTTCGGATCCCTCGACTGCCTGGTGCTCAGCGCGGGCGTCGGGACGGCCGGCAACCTCGCCGACTTCCCGGTGGAGCGCTTCGACAAGACCGTGGCGGTCAACGTGCGGGCCCCGTTCCTGCTGGTCCAGGAGTGCCTGCCGCTGCTGCGGGCGGCGGCGCTGGCCCACCCCGACCGCGGTGCCCGGGTGGTCGCGCTGTCCTCGATCACCGGCGTCCATGCCGAGCCCGGCCTCGCGGCGTACGGCGCCACGAAGGCCGCCCTCAACTCCCTCGTCGAGACCCTCAACGCCGAGGAGTCGGGCCGTGGGGTGAGCGCGACGGCCCTCGCGCCGGCGTACGTCGAGACCGACATGTCGGCCTGGGTCCGCGACGTGGTGCCGGCCGAGGAGATGATTCCGGTGAGCGACATCGTCGAGCTGGTCGCTGCGCTGGTCGGGCTGTCGGCCCGGTCGGTCGTGTCGCGGCTCGTCATCAGCCGTGCCGGGACCACCGGGTTCGGCGCGTAGAACAAGGGAGAGAGTCGAGATGTCACTTCTTCAGGGCCGCACGGCCGTCATCACCGGAGGGGCCCAGGGTCTGGGCCGCGCCATCGCCGAGCGGTTCGTGGCAGAGGGTGCTCGGGTCGTGATCGGCGACGTCGACCTGGCCGCGGCCACGGCCTGCGCGGCCGAGCTCGGTGACGGGGTGGCCACCGCGGTGCGCTGCGACGTGACGTCCGAGGAGCAGATGGACGCGCTGGTCGCGGCCGCGACGGAGCGCTTCGGGTCGCTGGACGTGATGGTCAACAACGCCGGGGTGCTGCGTGACGCGACGATGCGCAAGATGACGCTCGACGACTTCCGGCTGGTGCTCGACACGCACGTGCAGGGCACCTGGCTCGGTACCCGCGCGGCCGCGGCCGTGATGCGCGAGGCGGGGTCCGGGTCGATCGTGAACATGTCGTCGATCTCGGGCAAGGTCGGCAACCTCGGCCAGACCAACTACAGCGCGGCCAAGGCCGGCATCGTCGGGCTCACCAAGGCGGCGGCCAAGGAGGTCGCGCACGTCGGGGTCCGGGTCAACGCGATACAGCCCGGCCTGATCCGCACCGCGATGATCGAGGGGATGCGGGCAGACATCCTCGAGCAGCGGATGAAGGACATCCCCATGGGTCGCTTCGGCGAGCCGGCGGAGGTCGCGGCGGTGGCGACGTTCCTGGCGTCCGACCTGTCGTCGTACATGACCGGCACGGTCCTCGAGGTGACCGGCGGGCGTCACATGTGATGTCGGTGTCGGCCCCTAGGGTCGTCCCGTGACCGTCCACCTCCACCGCGCGCCGCGCACCGACCTGCTCGCCGACGCCCTCGGCGACCTGCTGGCGACCCCGCTGGAGGACCCGTTCGCCCAGGAGGTCGTCGTGGTGCCGGCCAAGGGCGTGGAGCGCTGGCTGACCCAGCGGTTCAGCCACCGCCTCGGCACCGGCCCGCGCGGGGGAGACGGGGTCTGCGCCGGGGTGCGGTTCCTCAACCCTCGCTCGCTGGTGAGCATGCTGCTCGACCGCGAGCGCGACGACGTGTGGGACCCCGACCGGCTGGTCTGGCCGCTGCTCGAGGTCATCGACGCGAGTCTCGACGAGCCGTGGTGCGCCACGCTCGCGACCCACCTCGGCCACGGGATGGCCGGCGAGGAGGGGCTGCTGCGGCGCAACCGCCGCTGGTCCGTTGCCCGGCGGCTGGCAGGCCTCTTCTCCTCGTACGCCGTGCAGCGACCCGCGCTCGTCACCGACTGGCGCGAGGGGCGCGACAGCGACGGGGCGGCGGCCACCCTCGACAGCGACCTCGCCTGGCAGGCCGAGCTCTGGCGGCGGCTGGTCGCTCACGTGGCGGAGCCCGCCCCCGACGTCCGGCACGCCGAGACGCTCGAGCGGCTGCGGTCCGGCGGCGACGGGCTCGACCTGCCGCCGCGGCTGTCGCTGTTCGGCCACACCCGGCTGCCCGTCACCGAGGTCGAGCTGCTCGCCGCGCTCGGGGAGACCCGCGACGTCCACCTCTGGCTGCCGCAGCCCTCGCCCGCCCTGTGGGACGCGCTCGCCGGGCTCGGGGCGCACCTGCCGCGCGACCTCGACGACTCCGCCGAGCTCGTGCACCACCCGCTCCTAGCCTCGCTCGGCCGCGACGCGCGGGAGCTGGCGCGCACGCTGTCGGGGGTCTCGACAGGCTCGACCACCGAAGGGAGCTCGACCGCCGAAGGGAGCTCGACCACCGACGAGGCGTCGATCCCGTCGTCGGTCGAGCCTGCCGAGACCCTGCTCGGCTGGCTGCAGTCCGACCTCCGCCACAACACCGCCCCCGACCCGGCCCTACGGACCGGCCGCACCCTGGCGGCCGAAGACCGCTCGGTCCAGGTGCACGCCTGCCACGGACCGGCCCGGCAGGTCGACGTGCTCCGCGAGGTGCTGGTCGGGCTGCTCCAGGACGACCCGACCCTCGAGCCGCGCGACATCCTCGTGATGTGCCCCGACATCGAGACGTTCGCGCCGCTGATCCAGGCCGGCTTCGGGCTCGGCGAGGTCGTCGACCACGGCCACCCGGCCCACCGGCTCCGGGTGCGGCTGGCCGACCGGGCGCTCTCGGCGACCAACCCGCTGCTGGCCGTCGCCGCGGCGCTGGTGGGGCTGGCGGGCGGTCGGGTCACGGCGAGCGACGTACTCGACCTGGCGGCGGGTGACGCCTGCCGCCGCCGCTTCCGCTTCACCGACGACGACCTCGGGCGGATCACCCGCTGGGTGACCGAGGCCGGCATCCGCTGGGGCGTCGACGCCGAGCAGCGGGCCGGCTTCGCGATGGAGCGGTTCGGTCACAACACCTGGCGGGCCGGGCTCGACCGGATCCTGCTCGGCGTCGCGATGAGCGGCGACGACCACCGCCACGTCGGCCGCGGGCTGCCGCTCGACGACGTCGGCAGCAACGACATCGACCTGGCCGGCCGGCTGGCGGAGTTCCTGCACCGGCTCGAGAGCTGCCTGCGCGCCCTCGACGCCGCGGGCGGCGTGGGTGAGTGGATGGCAATCCTCACCGAGGCCGTCCGTGGCCTCACCGACGTGCCGCTCGACGACGCGTGGCAGGTGCCGCAGTTCGAGCGCGAGCTGGCCCGCACGGCCGACTCCGCCGACGGCGGCGCGGTGCCGCTGCGGCTGGCCGACGTGCGCGCGCTGCTGGAGTCCCGGCTCGGCGGCCGGCCCACGCGCGCCAACTTCCGCACCGGCACGCTGACGGTCTGCACGATGGTGCCGATGCGGTCGGTGCCCCACCGCGTCGTGTGCCTGCTCGGCCTCGACGACGGGGTCTTCCCGCGGACCGGCTCGGTCGACGGCGACGACGTGCTCGCCCGCCGGCCCCTCACCGGTGAGCGCGACCCCCGCAGCGAGGACCGCCAGCTGCTGCTCGACGCCGTGCTCGCGGCGAGCGAGACCCTGGTGATCACCTACACCGGCGCCAACGAGCACTCCGGCGCCGGCCGCCCGCCGGCCGTGCCGCTCGGCGAGATCCTCGACGCCCTCGACCGCACCGCCGCCGCGCCCGTCCGCGACCAGGTGCTGGTGCGCCACCCCCTCCAGCCGTACGACGCCCGCAACCTCGCCGCCGGCGCCCTCACCGGCGACCGCCCGTTCAGCTTCGACGCGGCCGCACTGGCAGGTGCCCGGGCCGCGGTGGCCGAGCGGGTCCCGCCGCAGCCGTTCCTGACCGGCGAGCTCGCGCCGCTGCCGCGCGAGGACGTCCAGCTCGCCGACCTCCAGCGCTTCCTGGCCCACCCGGTGCGCGAGTTCCTGCGCAGCCGCCTCGACGTGTCCGCGCCGCTCGAGGCCGACGAGGTCGACGACGCCATCCCGATCGACCTCGACGCGCTCGCGCTGTGGGGCGTGGGTGACCGGCTGCTCCGCGAGGTGATGGCCGGCCAGGACCCGGTCGCGGTGATGACCGCCGAGCAGCTCCGCGGCACCCTCCCGCCGGGCGGGCTCGGCACCACCGCGCTCCAGCAGGTGGTGGAGGAGTCGCAGAAGCTCTTCACCCGCACGGCCCCGCTGCGCGAGGGCGTGGGCCGCTCGCTCGACGTCGACATCGACCTCGGCGACGGCCGACGGGTGACCGGCACCGTCTCGGGCATCTACGGCAGCAAGGTCGTCTCGCTGGGCTACTCCCGGCTCAAGGCGCGCCAGCGGCTCTCCTCCTGGGTCGACCTGCTGGCGCTGAGTGCGGCCTTCCCCGACGAGTCGTTCACGGCGCATGCCGTCGGCAAGGACCGGGCCGGCCCGCTGCGGGCCCTGTCCGGCCCGCTCGACCACCGCGCCACCAGCTGGCTGCGCGACCTGGTCGAGCTGCGCGACCTCGGCCTGCGGCGTCCGCTGCCCGTGCCGCTGGCCACGGCCCAGGCCTGGGCCGACGCGCACGCCCGCGAGCTCCGCGGCGACGACCGGCCGCCGGCCCACGCGGCCGCCCGCGCCTGGGTGACCGACCCCAACAACAGCTTCGGCATCCTCGGCGAGGACGCCGACGCCTCCCACGTCCGGGTCTTCGGCGAGCGGGCCCCGCTGTCGGTGCTCGTCGACGCCGGGCTGCCCGAGCTCGCCTGGCGCATCTGGGAGCCGCTGCTCAACGGCGGGGAGAGGGTGGGTGCGCTGTGACGACGACCCCGTTCGACATCCGGGACCCGCTGCCCACCGGGACCACCCTGCTCGAGGCCAGCGCCGGCACCGGCAAGACCTGGACCATCGGCGCGCTCGTGACCCGCTACGTCGCGCAGGAGGGCGTCCCGCTCGAGCGGATGCTGGTCGTGACGTTCGGCCGCGCCGCCAGCCAGGAGCTGCGCGAGCGGGTCCGCGCCCAGCTGGTCGAGGCCGAGCGTGCCCTGGCCGACGACCCCTCCCTGCCCGAGACGGGCCGCTCCGACCTCCTCGACCTGCTGGTCGACTGCACCGACGCGGAGCGCGTGCTGCGACACCGACGGGTCAGCGAGGCGCTGGCCAGCTTCGACGCGGCGACGATCGCCACGACCCACCAGTTCTGCTCGATGGTGCTCGGCTCGCTCGGCGTCGCCGGCGGCACCGACGCGCGGGCCCGGCTCGTGGAGGACCTCGACGACCTGGTCACCGAGGTCGTCGACGATCTCTACCTCCGCGCGTTCGCCTGGTCCGCCGACCGGCCGGTGTTCAGCCGGGGCGAGGCGATGGAGATCGCCCGCACCGCCGTCTTCGACCCGCAGGCCCGCCTCGAGCCCGCCGGTGAGGATCCCTCGACGCCGGTGGGCCGGAGGGTCGCCTTCGGCAACGCCGTCCGCACCGAGATGGACCGCCGCAAGCGACGGCTCGGGATCCTCTCCTACGACGACCTGCTGTCCCAGCTCGCGCACGCCCTCGAGGACGAGGACGCTCCCGCCCGGGCGCGGATGCGCCAGCGCTGGTCGATCGTGCTGGTCGACGAGTTCCAGGACACCGACCCCGTGCAGTGGCAGGTCCTCGACCGCGCGTTCACCGGTCACGCGACGATGGTGCTGATCGGCGACCCCAAGCAGGCGATCTACGCCTTCCGCGGCGGCGACGTCACCACCTACCTCCAGGCCGCCGAGACCGCCTCGACCCAGAAGACGCTCGCGGTCAACTGGCGCAGCGACGCCCCGCTGCTGGAGTCCTTCCAGACGATGCTCGCCGGCGCCGCGCTCGGGGACCCCCGCATCGTCGTGCACGACGTGGCCGCCCACCACGAGAAGGGTCGCCTGGCCGGCCTGCCCCACCCCGCACCGTTCCGGCTGCGGGTGGTGCGGCGCGACCAGCTCGGCAAGCGCGGGAGCAACCCGCTGACCGTCGGCGACGTGCGCCCCCACGTCGCGCGCGACCTCGCGCTCGACATCCGGTCGCTGCTGGCCTCGGGGGCGACCTTCGAGGGGCGGCCGCTGGAGCCGCGCGACGTCGCCGTCATCACCTACAAGCACGCCGATCTGGCCAACGCCCGCGAGGCGCTGCACGCCGTCGGCGTCCCAGCCGTGATCGCCGGTGGCGGCAGCGTGTTCGCCACCCCGGCCGCGGTCGAGTGGCTCGAGCTGCTCGAGGGTCTCGAGCAGCCGCACCGCTCCGGCCGGGTGCGAGCGGCGGCGCTCACGTCGTTCGTCGGCCACACCGTCCGCGAGCTCGACGAGCAGCGCGACGACCTCACCGACCACGTGGCCGACCGGCTCCGGCAGTGGGGCGAGGTGTTCTCGCTCCGCGGGGTCGCGGCCGTGCTCGAGGCCGCCACCGCCGCGGGGCTCCCGGCGCGCGTGCTGGCCCGGGTCGGCGGCGAGCGCCACCTCACCGACCTGCGGCACATCGGCGAGGCCCTCCACGAGGTCGCGCTCACGGAGCACCTCGGGCTCGTCTCGATGCTGACCTGGCTGCGCGGCCAGGTCGCCGAGGGGCGGGCCGGTCGCGGCACCGAACGGACCCGGCGCCTCGACTCCGACGCGGCGGCCGTGCAGCTGGTGACGATCCACGCGAGCAAGGGGCTGCAGTACCCCGTCGTCTACCTCCCTGCGCTGGCCGACCGCAACGTCCCCAAGCCGCGCAACCCCCTCTTCCACGACGACGAGGGCCGTCGGTGCGTCAACGTCGGCGGCGGGGGCGGCGCCGGCTGGCAGGACCACGTCCAGCGTTGGCTGGCGGAGGAGGGCGGCGAGTGGCTGCGGCTGCTCTACGTCGCCGCCACCCGCGCCCAGTCCCAGCTGGTGGCCTGGTGGTCGCCCACCCGCAACACCCCGGCGTCGCCGCTGCACCGGATGCTCCAGGGGCGTCGCCCCGGCATGCCCGACGTGCCGCTGGAGTTCATGAACCGCACCGACGACGAGGCCGCCGAGATCTTCGAGCGCTGGCGTGCGGCCGGCGGACCGGTCCCCGAGCCGGCGGTGCCGGCTCCCGCCGGGGCCGAGCCGCCGCGGCCCGTCCCGCCCGACCTGGCCGTCCGCACGTTCAGCCGCTCGGTCGACGTGACGTGGCGGCGAGCGTCGTACTCCTCCCTGACGGCCGTCGAGGCGCCGACCCTCGCGGCCGGCCTCGGCGGTGCGGTCGGCAGCGAGCCCGAGGTGGAGGCGAAGGACGACGAGGCCGTCACCGCGGCGTCGGCGCCGAGCGCGGCGCCCGTCGAGTCGGTGCCGTCGCCGATGGCGGACCTGCCCGTGGGTGCGACGTTCGGGTCGCTGGTGCACGCCGTGCTCGAGCACGCCGACCCGGAGGCCGACGACCTGCGCGCCGAGCTCGCGGCCCACCTCGCCGAGCAGCTGGTGCACTGGCCCGTCGACGTCGATCGCGAGGTCCTCGTCGAGGCGCTGGTGGCCGTGTGCGACTCGCCGCTGGGGCCGCTGGCCCCCACGACGCTGCGCGAGGTGCCGCTGCGTGACCGGCTCCGCGAGATGGAGTTCGAGCTGCCGCTGGCGGGCGGCGACCTCGCCGGCTCGGCCGGCACGGGCGACGTACGCCTCGGCGACCTCGCCCCGATGCTCCGTCGCCACCTGCCCGACGGTGACCCGGTGCGGGCCTACGCCGACGCCCTCGACCAGCCGCACCTCGGTGGGCAGGCGCTCCGCGGCTACCTCACCGGCTCGGTCGACGTGGTCCTGCGGCGGCGCACCGACGCCGGGCCGCGCTACGTCGTCGTCGACTACAAGACCAACTGGCTCGGCGCCCACGAGCAGCCGCTGACCGCCCACGACTACCGCCCCGAGGCGCTCGCCGGGGCGATGGGACACAGCGACTACCCCCTCCAGGCGCTGCTGTACGCCGTGGTTCTCCACCGGTTCCTGCGCTGGCGCCAGCCCGGCTACGACCCGGCGGTCCACCTCGGGGGCGTGCTCTACCTCTACCTGCGCGGGATGTGCGGGCCGGAGACACCGCTCGTCGACGGCGAGCCGTGCGGGGTGTTCTCGTGGCGGCCGCCGGTGGCGCTGGTCGAGGAGCTGTCCGACCTGCTCGACGGTGTCTCGGCAGGCTCGACAACCGAAAGCTGGCGAGGCTCGACAACCGAAAGCTGGCGAAGCTCGACAACCGGAGGCGCGCGATGACCGAGATCTTCGAGCCGCTGTCCGAGCAGGACTGGAGGCTGGTGGCCGGGGCGGCGGGGCTGCTCGGCGACTTCAACCGCGCGGGCGTGGTCGAGTCGACCGACGTCCACGTCGCGACCCGGCTGGGCGACCTCGCCGGCGAGGACGACGAGCGCGTCCACCTCGCGGTGGCGCTGGCCGTCCGGGCCGTCCGGCACGGCTCGGTGGGCGTCGACCTCGCCACGGTCCCGGCCATCGCCCCCGAGCTGCCGTGGCCCGAGGCCGACGGCTGGGCCGGCGCCGTGGCGGCCTCGTCGGTGCTGCTGGAGGGTGCGGTGCGGCTCGACCACGGGCTGCTCTACCTCGACCGCTACCACCGGCTCGAGGGACAGGTCTGCGACGACCTGCTCGAGCGGACCGCCCAGTCACCCCCGCCCGTCGACGAGGCCCACCTCGCGGCTGCCGTCGAGCGGGTGCGCGGTGCGCGGCTCAGCGCCGAGCAGGAGGCGGCGGCGGTGCAGGCCGTCCGCCAGTGGACCACCGTCCTCACCGGCGGTCCCGGCACCGGCAAGACCACGACCGTGGCCCGGATGCTCGCCCTGATCGCCGACCAGGCCCACGCCCGCGGCGAGCGGCTCTCGATCGCGCTCAGCGCTCCCACCGGCAAGGCCGCAGCCCGTCTCCAGGAGGCCGTCGAGGACGAGCTGCGCGGGATGCCGCAGGAGGACCGCGACCGGATCGGCCGGATCGAGGCGATGACCCTGCACCGCCTGCTCGGCTGGCGGCCCGACAACACCACCCGCTTCCGGCACGACCGCGGCAACCGCCTCAAGTACGACGTGGTCGTGGTCGACGAGTGCTCGATGGTCGAGCTGACCATGATGGCGCGGCTGCTCGAGGCCGTCCGGCTGCGGTCGCGGCTCGTCCTGGTGGGCGACCCGCGTCAGCTCACCTCGGTCGGCGCCGGCGCGGTGCTGTCCGACCTGGTCGCCGGCTACGAGGGCCGGCCCGGCAGCCCGGTCGTCTCCCTGACCGAGAACTTCCGCTCGACCGAGGACATCAAGACCCTCGCCGAGGCCCTGCGGCTCGGCGACGCCGACGCGGTGCTGGCCGCGCTGCGGGGCGGGTCCGCCGAGGTCGAGTTCGTCGAGACCGACGACCCCGGCTCGGCCCTGCGCGCGGAGACGGTCGCCTCGGCTCTCGCCGTACGCTCCGCGGCCGAGGCGGGCGACGCTGCCACCGCCGTGGCGGCCCTCGACCGGCACCGCCTGCTCTGCGCCCACCGCGAGGGACCCCACGGCGTCCGCCACTGGAACCACCAGGTCGAGCGCTGGCTGGGCGAGGAGACCGGGCAGGAGATCTGGTCGGAGTGGTACGTCGGGCGGCCGCTGCTGGTGACCAGCAACGACTACGCCCTGGAGATCTACAACGGCGAGACCGGGGCCGCGGTGCTGATGCCCGACGGCCGCCTCCGGGCGTTCATCGCGGGGTCGGGCCGGCTCCACGACTTCGCCCCCGGTCGCCTGGACGCGGTGGAGACCATGCATGCCATGACGATCCACAAGAGCCAGGGCAGCCAGGCCGACGCGGTCACCGTGCTGCTGCCGGACGAGGGCTCGCGGCTGTTGACGCGGGAGCTCTTCTACACCGCGGTGACGCGCGCCCGGTTCACGGTGCGGGTGGTCGGCACCGAGGCCGCCGTCCGCGCCGCCGTCGACAACCGCGCCCAGCGGGCCACCGGCCTGCGCCAGCGCCTGGCAGGTGCCTGACCGGGTGCTGGGCTGCGAACTCCGCCGGCAATCTGGGACGGCTAGGGTCGAGCCAACCGATCTTGGAGTAGACATGCCGTTCCTGCTGCGCGTGGAGCTTCCCGACGTCCCCGGGTCCCTGGGACGGGTGGCGAGCGCCATCGGTGAGGCCGGGGGCGACATCGAGGCCATCGAGATCGTCGAGAAGCGCCACGACGAGGGCACGGCCGTCGACGACGTGCTGCTCGAGATCGCGCCCGGGTCGATGCCCGACTCGATCGTGTCGGTCTGCAACGCCCTCGACGGCGTGCAGGTGCTGTGGATCAGCCGGTACGCCGCCGGCGGCAACCTCTTCCTCGACCTCGAGGCCGTGGAGGAGCTGACCACCGATCCGGCCGCCGCCCTCGACCGGCTCGTCGGCCTGCTGCCCGTGACCTTCCGGGCCGACTGGGCCGCCCGCGTCCACCGCGGCGGCAAGGTGCTCGGCCGCACCGAGGCCGCTCCCGAGGACCTCGACTTCGTCGACGTCGACGGCGCCGAGCGGATCAACCTCGAGGACGAGGTCAACATCTACTGCGGCGCCCGGCTCGACCAGGACGAGGTCGTGGTCATCGGTCGCCGCGGCGGCCCGGAGTTCCTCGACTCGGAGCTCGCACGCCTGGCCCACCTGGTCGGGCTCGCGGCCTCGATCGCCCGCAACGCCTGACGCGTCCGGGAGCCGCCGACCGTCAGTCGGTGCGCTCGAGCAGGAAGACCGGGATCTCGCGGTCGGTCTTCTTCTGGTACTCCCCGTAGGTCGGCCAGGTCGCCACGGCGTACTCCCACCAGTCGGCGCGCTCGTCACCTTCGACGATCCGGGCCTTGTAGGTGTGCTTCTCGGCGCCGTCCTGGAGGTCGACCTCCGGGTTGGCCAGGAAGTTGAAGTACCACTCCGGGTGCTCCGGCGCGCCGCCCTTCGACGCGATCGCGACGTAGGTGCCGTCGCGCTCCACGCGCATGACGGGGTTCTTGCGCAGGTTGCCGGACTTCGCGCCGACCGAGGTGATCACGACGACGGGGTAGCCGCCGAGGAAGCGGCCCTTCTCACCGTCGGTCGCCTCGTACTCGGCCACGTTGTCGCGGACCCACTCGGTCTTGCTGGGGACATAGGTGCCTGTCAGTGCCATGCCTCCCACAACACCATGTGTGAGACGGGGATTCCACGGGCACTAGGTTCTCCCCATGAGTGCGATCGACGGAGTCTCCGAGATCTTCGATGCCGACGCGTGGGACGTCGTGCCGGGGTTCGAGGACCTGACCGACCTGACCTACCACCGCGCCAAGGCGCACGGGACGGTCCGGATCGCCTTCGACCGCCCCGACATCCTCAACGCCTTCCGGCCGCACACGGTCGACGAGCTGCTCCGCGTCCTCGAGCACGCGCGCATCTCCAGCGACGTCGGCTGCGTGCTGCTGACCGGCAACGGCCCGAGCGACAAGAACGGCAAGTGGGCGTTCTGCACCGGCGGAGACCAGCGGATCCGCGGCCGCGCCGGCTATCAGTACGCCGAGGGTGAGACTGCCGACACCGTCGACAAGGCCAAGCTCGGCCGGCTGCACATCCTGGAGTGCCAGCGGCTGATCCGCTTCATGCCCAAGGTCGTGATCTGCCTGGTCAACGGCTGGGCGGCCGGCGGTGGCCACAGCCTGCACGTCGTGTGCGACCTGACGCTGGCCAGCCGCGAGCACGCGCGGTTCAAGCAGACCGACGCCGATGTGGGCTCCTTCGACGGCGGCTTCGGGTCGGCGTACCTCGCCCGCCAGGTGGGGCAGAAGTTCGCACGCGAGATCTTCTTCCTCGGCGACGAGTACTCCGCCGAGGACGCCTTCCGGATGGGCGCGGTCAACAAGGTGGTCGACCACGCCGACCTCGAGCGCGAGGCGCTGGAGTGGGGCCGCAAGATCAACGGAAAGTCCCCGACCGCCCAGCGGATGCTGAAGTATTCGTTCAACCTGATCGACGACGGGCTGGTGGGGCAGCAGCTCTTCGCGGGTGAGACCACCCGGCTCGCCTACATGACCGACGAGGCCACCGAGGGACGCGACCAGTTCCTCGAGAAGCGCGAGCCCGACTGGTCCCCGTTCCCCTGGTACTACTAAGGAGCCGTTCGCCCCATGAAGATCCCCGCCCTGAGGCTGGCCGCCGTGACCGTCTGCCTCCTCGCCGCCACCGCCTGCAACGCCGACGTCTCGGTCGGGGGCACCAAGCCGATCTCCCAGGCGGACCTGGAGAAGCAGCTCACCTCCATGTACACCCCGGACGACCCGACGGCCACCATCTCCACCACCTGCGACGGCGACCTGGACTCGAAGGTCGACGCCACCCAGAACTGCCACCTCGACGTGGGCAAGGAGAAGGCTGACGTACGCGTCACCGTCACCGCGATCGACGGGGGTGAGGCGAAGTTCGACGTGCTGTCCTACGTGCCTGCCGAGACGGTCGCGGCGACCGTCCAGAAGTCGCTGACCGACCAGGGCTACCAGGTCGACTCGATCGCCTGCGACGACGAGCTGATCGGCAAGGTGGGCGAGAAGACCACGTGCACGGCGAAGCCGGCCGACGGCGACGGCAAGATCGAGGCCACGGTGTCCAGCGTCGACGGGCTGATGGTCAACTTCGACTACAAGGTCGTCAGCTGAGAATCGTCGTCCTGACCGGTGCCGGCATCTCCGCCGAGAGCGGGGTGCCGACCTTCCGCGACGCCGACGGGCTGTGGGAGGGGCATCGGGTCGAGGACGTCGCGACGCCCGAGGCCTACGACCACCAGCCGATGGTGGTCCAGCGGTTCTACGACGCACGCCGGGCCGCCCTGGCCGCCGTCGAGCCCAACCTCGCGCACACCGCGCTCGCCCGGCTCGAGGGGCACCTCGGCGACGACTTCCTGCTCGTCACCCAGAACATCGACGACCTGCACGAGCGGGCCGGCTCCACCCGCGTGACCCACATGCACGGCGAGCTCCTGTCCGCGCTGTGCCGGGCGTGCGGCGGGCGCAGCCCGTGGACCGACGACCTCGCCGACCTGCCCCCGTGCCCGCGCTGCGGCGTCACCGAGCTGCGGCCCGACGTGGTCTGGTTCGGCGAGATCCCCTACGCCATGGACCAGATCCAGGTGGCCCTCGCCTCCGCCGACCTGTTCGTCTCGATCGGCACCTCCGGCGCCGTCTACCCGGCCGCCGGCTTCGTCCAGCTCGCCACGGCGTACGGCGCCCGCACCCTCGAGCTCAACCTGCAGCCCAGCGAGGGCACCCACCACTTCGCCGAGTCCCGCCACGGTCGGGCGGGGGAGCTCGTGCCGGCCTGGGTGGACGAGCTGCTGGGGTCGTAGAAGGGATAGTCCGGCACGTTTCTGTTGTGGAGAACGACCATCAACAACAGAAACGTGCCGGACTATCGCCCCGTCAGGCCGCCAGCCGCTCCCGCAGCAGCGCCTCGAGCCGGCCCCAGTCGTCGGCGAGGGCGACGCGCTGGCAGAAGGCGTGGACGGTGTCGATGAACATCTCGCCGCTGGTGATCACGCGTGGGTCCATGTGGCCGAAGACCTCGAGGGTCACGACGCCGTAGAGCATGGTCCAGCCCTGCATGTAGACCCAGACCAGGCCGCGGTCGGCGGGCGCGATCTTGTCGACCTTGGCCGGGATGAGGGGGTCGCGGACCGCCTCGGCGACGGCGGGGGGCAGCTCGTCGAGGGTGGGGATGGGGAAGCCGTGGTGCTCCCACAGGTCGTGCATCAGGTCAGTGAAGAAGTGGCCGGAGCTGGAGGCGGTGAGCAGCTCGCGGCGCAGGCACGAGGAGTCGGCGACCGGGTTGGCGAAGCACAGCGAGAACTCGCGGGCGTTGACCAGCGCCCACGCCCGGAACTCGACCGCCGCGCAGATCAGGCGGGCGGCCGGGTCGTCCGCGGGCGCCGTGGCCGCCGCGGCGACGAGCCGCTCGGTGGCCGCCTTGTCGATCTCGAAGGCGACCAGGTCGACGAGCTCCTGGTAGCTCGCGACGTAGCGGTAGAGCGCGGGGGCCGTCATCCCCATCCGGCCCGCGACGGCGCGCAGCGACAACTCCGCACCCTCGCCGAGGAGCTCGCGCGACGCGCGCACGATCTCCTCGAACGTCGCCTCGCGCTGGCGTTCGCGGCGGGTGGGTTCCTGCGTGCCTGTGGCCACTGACTGCCTCCTGGTCCCGGCCAGATCCCGGCCCCGAGCGGCGGGATCTTTACTTGACGCGGGAAGTTTACACCGTTTACGGTTTACACCGTTCACTTTCCTGATGTGTGTTCACGAGGAGGCCGCGATGATCGAGCGGTGGGGGGCCTTCGTGGCCCGACGTGCGGTGGCCGTGCTGCTGGCCGGCATCGTCCTGGCGCTGGCCGCGGGGGCCTATGGCCTGGGCGTCTTCGGCTCCCTGTCGCAGGGCGGCTTCGACGACAGCAGCTCGGAGTCGGCGCGCGAGCTCGCCGCCGAGCAGGACGCCTTCGGCAACAAGTCCGTCGACGTGGTCGCGATCTACAGCGACGCCACGCTCACCGCCTCCGACCCGGAGTTCCGAGCCGCGGTGAAACAGGTCGTCGCCGACATCCCGGCCGGCACCACCGCCTCGGTCGTGCCCTACTACGCGGCCCACGACCCGAGCATGGTCAGCGCCGACGGCCACGCCGCCCAGATCGTCATCTCGCTGGCCGGCAGCAGCCAGTCGGACTACCTCGACAACTACGACCGGCTCGAGCCCGCGCTCGAGGCCGACGGCCTCACCACCCACGTGGCCGGCGCCTTCGCGGTCTACGGCGACGTCAACAAGATCACCTCCGAGGACCTCGCCCGCGCCGAGGAGATCTCGCTGCCGGTCGTGGTGGTCCTGGCTCTGCTCATCTTCGGCAGCCTGGTCGCCGCGTCGATGCCGGCCCTCGTCGGCGCGCTCGCCGTGGTCGGCGCGCTCGCGCTGGTCCGCGTGATCACGCTGTTCACCGACGTGTCGATCTTCTCGGTCAACGTCATCTCGCTGCTGGGCATGGGCCTGGCCATCGACTACGCGCTCTTCGTGATCAGCCGCTTCCGCGAGGAGCTCGCCAAGCTCCCGGACGACGACCCCGACGCCGCCGCCACCGCGATCCGCCGCACGATGACCACCGCCGGCCGGACGGTGCTGTTCTCCGGCCTGACCGTCGCCGCGGCCCTCTCGAGTCTGCTGATCTTCCCCCAGAACTTCCTGCGCTCCATGGGGTACGGCGGCATCGCGGCCGTCGTGATCGCCATGCTCGCCGCCCTGACGGTGCTCCCGGCCGTGCTGCGCCTGCTGGGCCGCCGGGTGGACGGCGGACGCCTCCCGTGGCGCCGGCACCGCGCCGTCTCGGTCGGCGACGACCACGGTTGGTGGGCCCGCCTCGCCCACGGCGTGATGCGTCGCCCGGTGCTCGTGATCGTCGCGACGGTCGCGGTGCTGCTCGCGGTCGCCTCGCCCTTCCTCGGCGCGAAGTGGGGCAGCGTCGACTACCGCGTCCTGCCCTCCGACGCCCCGGCCCACGTCGCGGCCACCAAGCTCAACCAGGACTTCGGCCCCGAGATGTCGACCGCCAGCCTGCTGCTGCGGGGGACCACCCGGGCCGACGTGGCGGCGTACGTCGCCGAGGTCGAGGCACTGCCGGGTGTCGCCGGCGTGCACAAGGTCGACCAGCAGGGCGACACCACGCTGCTGCGGGCGGCGTGGCGGGGCAACAGCCAGACCGAGGCGTCGCAGGAGCTGATCCAGCAGGTCCGCGGGATCGACCCCGCCAGCGGCAGCGCCCTCGTCGGGGGCCAGACCGCCAACACCGTCGACCTCGTCGACTCCGTCGGCGCGCACCTGCCGTGGATGGGCCTGATCGTGCTCGTGGTCATGCTGGTGCTGCTGTTCATGGCGTTCGGGTCGCTGGTGCTCCCGGTCAAGGCCGTCGTGATGAACCTCTTCTCGATCACGGCGTCGTTCGGCGTGGTCACCTGGATCTTCCAGGACGGCCACCTCTCCGGGCTGCTGGGCTTCACCTCGATGGGCTTCCTCGACGCGACCAACCCGATCCTGATGCTGGCCATCCTGTTCGGCCTGTCGATGGACTACGAGGTCTTCCTGCTCTCCCGCGTCCGCGAGCAGTACGACCGCACCGGCGACAACGACCTCGCCGTGGCCACCGGCGTGCAGAAGACCGGCCGGATCATCACCAGCGCCGCGCTGCTGCTGGCCGTCGTGATCGGCGCCTTCGGCCTGTCCGGGATCGTCTTCATGAAGATGATCGGCATCGGGATGCTGGTCGCCCTGGTCATCGACGCGACCGTCGTCCGCGCCCTGCTCGTGCCCGCGACCATGAAGCTCCTCGGCCGCTGGAACTGGTGGGCGCCCGCGCCGATGCTGCGCTGGTGGGAGCGCTACGGCTTCCGCGAGACCGAGGAGCCGCGCGAGACCGCGCAGGTCCTCACTCGCGTCGGAGCCGACGGCTGAGCAGCGCGAAGGCCGCCACGGCCAGCGCCACGACGACGGCGGAGACGTAGACGGTCGGCATCTCCAGACCGTCGCCGTGGGCCTCGCTGCTGCGCGAGACGGCAGCGCCGGCGGCCAGGACGAGCAGGCCGGCGCCGAGACCGCACCACGCGGCGTACCTCCCGGCCACGTCGGCGGCCACCCGCCCGGCCAGTGCCAGTCCGGCGAGGAGCACGGCGTACGGCGACGCGTCGTCGAGCCAGGCCGGCAGGTTGGCCCACTGCTCGACGCCCGCGAACACCACGGCCAGCAGCCCCCCGCTGATAGTGAGCCCGAAGGCCGCCGCGGTGCCGGTCAGGACGGCGCTCACGGTCCGGATCCGTCGGGGCGGGCGGACGGGGGTGTCCACCGGGGTGTCGGCCGTCATCGGAACGCTCCCATCTGCTCGAAGAAGAAATCGAGGTAGCCCGCGGTCAGGCGCTGGGTCTCCTCGAAGTGCGCGATCGTGCTCTCGTAGTCGGCCGCGTCGGCCGGGTCGCCCGGGGGCGGGTGCGCGGTGTTGATCTGGAGGCCGGCCGCCCGGTGCGCACACTCGTCGACCCAGCCGCGCGTGTGCGAGCTCGACCACTCGTCGCCGCCGTGGCCCGTGTGCAGGCGGAAGTCGGTGCGGTAGATCCCGCCCGACGTGACGGCGTGCTCGGCCTGCCGGGGCACGACCCACTCCTCGTAGGCCCGGTGGTTGGGGACGAACGGCGACGCGTGCGGCGGCGCGCAGGCGTCGTCCACGAGGTGGGCGGCCGCGCCGAGGTGGTACATCGCCGTGGACCGGTCGCCGTGCCGCCAGGCCTGCACCGCCTCGGCGAACTGCTCCTCGGCCCAGGTCGCCGCGGACGGTCCGGAGATCGTGCCCTTGCCCGAGTGGGTCCACCAGTTGAAGAAGTGGTCGGGCATCTGGCTCGCCTTGTTCTTGCCGTCGGCGTCGACCGAACCGAGCTGGGCCCGCCACAGGTAGGACTCGCGGTGGGTGGTCGGCGAGCCGTCGGCGTTGCGGGCGTACGGCGCTGCCGGGTCGGCCGAGGACAGGAAGTCGGCCTCCGCGACGCGGCCGTCGTTGCGCAGGATCGTGACGGCCTGCTGCAGCAGGAAGGCGTGCGTGTCCACCTCGACCACGACCCCGTTGCCCGCCCGGAGCTGGGCGGCCGTGGCGCGCCGCGGCTCGTCGGCCGACCAGGCGCCGGCGCCGGCCACGGTGGCGACCTGCGCGACGACCGCGACCCCGAGCAAGGCGGGGACGGACGCCGATGTCGCGAGGGCACCGAGCCCCCAGGCGGCGACGGCCAGCGGGTCGATCGGCACCACCAGCAGGATGCCGAGGGCCAGCGCTGCCGCCGCTCCGGCGAGCACGTCGCGGACCAGGCGGGCGGGGGGACCGACCGGGTGCAGCGACGCACCGGTGGCCGACGCGGCGGCGCCGACGAGCGCCAGGGCGAGGGTGGAGAGCGGCGCGGCCGGCACGGTCGACACGACCACGAGCAGCGCCGCGGTGGCCAGCCCGACCTCGGCCGACACCGCGACGGGCACCCGGGTCCACGACGTCACGCCGCCGAGTCTCCCCGGAACCGCGGCGTGCTGCCAGCGACCCGCTCGGTCAGTAGTCCTGCGGCTGGGTGAAGAACCGGTCCGGGTCATAGGTCTCGCGCACGGATCGGAGGCGTCCGGCGTTGGCGCCGAAGTACGCCGTCGCCGGGTCCTCGATCGTCGCGTCGGCGTAGTTCACGTAGGCGTGCTGCCCCCACCAGCGCGACATCGTCGACCGGAAGCCGCGCACGTAGTCGTCGGCGGACGCCCCGGGACCCTGCGCGTACGTCGCGGTGTACTGCACGGTCGCCAGCGCCTCGCGGTGCACGAAGGCCGTCGCGTCGGGTGCGAGGTCGCGGACCCGGCCGCCGAGGGCGTCGATCGAGATGCCGGCCTCCAGCAGCCCGGTCGCGGCGGCGTCCTCGACCCGTCCGACGAGCGCCGCGACGCCCGCGTCGGGGAGCGGACCGTAGGCCACGTGGGACGTCGCCCCGAACGCCTCCCGGGTCAGGCCGCCACCCGGCGCGGTGGTGCAGCGCTCGATCGGGAGGTCGGTGCAGCCGGCGTAGGCCAGCATCGCGTCGCGGTAGGTCCGCCGGTGGTCCACGCGTACGCCGGGAGCGGGGACGTGGTCGAGGAGGCCGGCGAGCTGCGCGGTGAAGGCGTCGGCCGGCCCGGTCCAGGTGGCCGAGACCAGCAGCACGGGGCCGTCGGGGTGCTTCGTCCCGCCCAGTGCCTTGGTCGTCGACCACAGCCGCGGGTCGGCCCCGGGCGCCCACGCCTGCCAGGCCGGCAGCACGTCCGGGGCGGCCGAGAGCGGCCACTGCAGGAAGGCCGAGCCGACCTCGGGCGTCGCCGAGGTGCGCATCTCGAAGGACGTGACGACGCCGAGGTGTCCGCCGCCCCCGCCGCGCAGCGCCCAGAACAGGTCCGGGTCGTCGTCCGCGGTGACCCGGCGGATGCGCCCGTCGGCCGTGACCACCTCCATCGCGGTGACCGCGTCGCAGGTCAGGCCCAGGTCGCGCGTGAGGACCCCGACCCCGCCGCCGAGGGTCAGCCCCGCGATGCCGACCGTGGCGCAGGAGCCGCCGGCGATCGCGCGGCCGCGGCGGCCGAGGGTGTCGTAGACCGGGGCGAGCGCGGCGCCCGCGCCGATGGAGGCGGTGCCGTCGGCGGCCAGGTCGACGGTCGAGAGCGCACGGCAGTCGAGCACGAGCGCTCGCGGAGAGCCGCCGCCGGACCAGCCGGGGTAGCTGTGGCCGCCGGACCGGATCGCCACCGGCAGCCCGCGCTCCCGCGCGAACCCGATCGCGGTCGCCACGTCGCGCGCCGAGGCCACGGTCAGCACGGCGAGCGGCCGCTGGTCGTCGAAGCGCGGGTTCTGCAGCAGCCGCGCCACGTCGTACGCCGGCTCCCGCGGCAGCAGCAGCCGGCCCTCGACCGAGCGGGCCAGCCGCGCCCAGGTCGGCGGCGTGGGGGCCGGCGTGGTGCTGGGGGTCGTGGTCGGCGTGGGTGACGGGGACGTGCCGGGTGACTCGCTCCGGCACGAGGTGACCAGTCCGGCGGCACCGGCGGCACCGGCGGCGAGCACGCCGCGGCGGGTCCACGCCGCACCGCCGGAGGAGGTCACCCGATGATCATGGCGCGCCGACCAAGGCGCCGGCGTGCGGCGCGAGCGAGAGGACCGCGTCGGCCAGCGTCACGCCCGGTCCGGTGGCGAAGAGCAGGGTGTCGTCGAGCCCGACCTCGACCGTGACGGGTGCGTCGGCGAAGTTGACCACCATCGTGCTGGGGCCGCGTCGCATCGTGAACAGGTGCAGCACCTCGTCGGCGCTGCACCGGACCGACCCGAACGCCGGGTCGGTCAGCTCGGGCCTGGTCCGGCGTAGCTCGGCGAGCCGGCGGTAGGCCGCCAGCAGGTGGCTGCCGCGCGGCCCGTCGACCTCGGACCAGTCCAGCCGCGACCGCTCGAACGTGGCCGGGTCCTGCGGGTCGGGCACGACGGCCGGGTCCCAGCCCATCCGCTCGAACTCCGTGATCCGTCCCTCGGCGGTCGCCCGGCCGAGCTCCGGCTCGGGGTGGGAGGTGAAGAACTGGAACGGCGCGGACGCGCCCCACTCCTCGCCCTGGAAGAGCATCGGCGTGAAGGGGCCGGCGAGGGTCAGCAGGGCGGCGCAGCCGAGCTGGTGGTCGTCGAGCGTCGCGGTGATCCGGTCGCCGACCGCCCGGTTGCCGATCTGGTCGTGGTTCTGGCTGCACACCACCAGACGCCAGGTCGGCATCGCCACCGTGTCGATCGGAACGCCGTGGGCGCGACCGCGGAAGGAGGACCAGGTCCCGTCGTGGAAAAAGCCCCGCTCGCAGACCTTGGCCAGGGCGGCGAGCGGCTCGAAGTCGGCGTAGTAGCCGTCGGTCTCCCCGGTCAGCGCCACGTGCACGGCGTGGTGGAAGTCGTCGCTCCACTGCGCGTCGAGGCCGTAGCCGCGCGCCTCGCGGGGGGTGACCAGCAGCGGGTCGTTGAGGTCGGACTCCGCGATCAGGGTCAACGGCCGGCGCTGGTGCGCTGACAGGGCCGCAACCTCGACCGCCATCTCCTCGAGCAGGTGGACCGGCGAGGCGTCGGCCAGCGCGTGCACCGCGTCGAGCCGCAGCCCGTCCACGTGGAAGTCGGACAGCCACATCGCCACGTTGTCGAGGATGAGGCGACGCACCTCGGCGGAGTCCTCGCCGTCGAGGTTGACCAGGTCGCCCCACGTGTTGGCGCCGGCCTTGAGGTAGGGCGCGAACAGCGGCAGGTAGTTGCCCGACGGCCCGAGGTGGTTGTAGACGACGTCCTGGATCACGCCGATCCCGGCGGCGTGGCAGCCGTCGACGAAGCGCTGGTAGCCGTCCGGGCCGCCGTAGCCCTCGTGGACGGCGAACCAGCCGACCCCGTCGTAGCCCCAGTTGTGACTGCCGTTGAAGGCGTTGACGGGCATCAGCTCGACGAAGTCCACGCCGATCGAGCGCAGGTGGTCGAGCCGGGTCAGGGCGGCGTCGAAGGTGCCCTCGGGGGTGAACGTCCCGACGTGCAGCTCGTAGATCACCGACCCCGCCAGCTGGCGTCCGGTCCAGTCGCCGTCGGTCCAGGTGAACGCCCCGGCGTCGTGGGTTCGCGAGCGCTCGTGGACGCCCGCCGGCTGACGCCGCGACCGCGGATCGGGTCGGGGCGTGTCCTCCTCGTCGATCAGGTAGCCGTAGTCGACCTCCCCCTCCGGCACCGGGCCGACCGGTGTCCACCAGTCATCGGAACCACGTGCCATCTCGACGATCGCATCGCCCACCGACAGTCGCAGGCGGGTCGGTCGGGTCGCCCAGATGTCGAAGCGGCCGCGGGTCATGCGTCCTCCCGGACGAGCAGGGCGACCGGGTGGGTCGCCAGGATGTCGTCGAGCCGGTCCGAGACGGTCCGGCCGGTGAGCACGTCGGTCCAGGCGCCGTCGGGCAGGTCCAGCGTGGTCGAGTCCCAGCCGCCGCGCTCGGCGAGCCCGACCGGCAGCCGGGTCGCCACCGTGATCGCCCCGCCCCGGTCGAAGGCCAGGACGTGGTCGGCGGCCGGCCCGGTCGCCGCGATCCCGGCGTACGACGTGAACAGCTCGGGCCGGTCGCGCCGCAGCACGAGCGCCCGGTGGGTGACCAGCAGCTTGGCGAGCCCGTCGTCGTCGACGGAGTCGGTGAGCCGTCCCGACGATGCTCGAGCGAGCGCCGAGGCCCGCAGATCGAAGTCGACCGGCCGCCGGTTGTCGGGGTCGACCAGGCTCTGCTCCCAGAGCTCGGAGCCCTGGTAGACGTCGGGCACGCCGGGCATGGTGATCGACACCAGCTTGGCCGCGAGCGCGTTGCTCCAGCCCGGCCACGCGAGCAGCTCGACCAGCTCGGCGAGGACGGCCGCCACCTCCGGCGAGTCGAAGGCCGCGTCGACCGCCGCGTGCACGGCCGCCTCGTAGTCGGCATCGGGCTCGGTCCAGGTGGTCCGGTCGCCGGCCTCGCGCATCGCCTTCTCGGCGTACGCGTGGAGTCGCGAGCGGTAGTCCGGGTGCGGCGACGCGGGCCACGCGCCCACGATCGCCTGCCACAGCAGCGAGCCGAAGCCGGGATCGGGCAGCGGCACCAGCCCCAGCAGCCGGTCGAGCGCGGTGGCCCACTCCTCGGGCAGCTCGGCCAGCGCGGTGATCCGGGCGCGGACGTCCTCGCCGCGCTTGGTGTCGTGGGTCGACAGCGTGGTCATCGCGGCCGGCCATGAGGCCTGCCGCTCGACCATCGCCGCGTGGAAGCCGTCGACGTCGAGGGCGAAGACGCTCGGGTCGCCGCCGACCTCGTTGAGCGACGTCAGCCGCGACCAGCGGTAGAACGCGCAGTCCTCGACGCCCTTGGCCATCACCATCCCGCTGGTCTGCTGGAAGCGCTTGGCCGCGGCCAGGTCGGGGTCGGACAGCCACGGGAGCAGCACGTCGAACGTCTCGTCCAGGTCGGGGCGGTGCGAGCGGGCGAGCGTGAACGCCTCGTCGAGGTGGTGGCGCCCCTCGGGGAGGTAGGAGCGGTAGACCGGGAAGCAGGCGAGCAGCTCGCCGACCGCGTCCTCGGCCCGGTGGGCCGGGACGAGCGGGAGGTGCCGGCGCAGGTCGCGGACGATCCGCTTCACCTCGGAGTGCAGGATCCCGTCGGCCACCTCGCGCTTGGTCGCGTGGATCATCGCGTGCCAGTCGACGGCGCCACCGCGCAGTCGCGTCTCCAGCGCGTCGAGCGGCGCCTCGCCGGACGGGTCGGTGAGCACCCGGTCGACGTGCGCGAGGGCGTCGTACCCGGTGGTGCCGGCGGTCGCCCACGAGGCCGGCAGGGCCTCGCCCGGCTCGAGGATCTTCTCGACCAGGACGTAGGCGCCGCCGGTGAGCTCGGCCAGGTCGTCGAGGTAACCCTGCGGGTCGCGCAGCCCGTCGGGGTGGTCGACGCGCAGCCCGTCGACGAGCCCCTCGTCGAACCAGCGCCGGATCTCGCGGTGCGTCTCCTCGAAGACGGCCGGGTCCTCGACGCGCACGGCGGCCAGGGTGTTGACGGCGAAGAACCGGCGGTAGTTGAGGTTGTCGTCGGCCTCGTGCCAGTTGACGAGGCGGTAGTGCTGCTCGTCGTGCGTGGTCGTGCCGGGCGCGAGCGGGAAGCGCTGGTCGTGGTACCTGACCTCGCCGTCCGCCACGACGATCGCGTCCTCGTCACCGTCGCCGACGACCGGGATCTGGATCTTCCCGTCGCCGACCGTCCAGTCGATGTCGAAGGCCGAGGCGTGCTCGGAGTCCTGGCCGTGCTGGAGCAGGTCCCACCACCAGGCGTCGGCAGCCGGGGTCGCGACGCCGACGTGGTTGGGCACGATGTCGACGAGCACGCCCATGCCGAGCTCGCGCGCCGCCGCCGACAGGGCCGCGAGCCCCTCGGCCCCGCCGCGCGACTCGTCGATGTGGTCGTGGGCGACCACGTCGTAGCCGTGCTGGCTCCCGGGCTCGGCGGCCAGCAGCGGCGACAGGTAGACCCAGTCGGCCCCCAGGTCGCGCAGGTAGGGCAACCGGGAGGCCGCCGCAAACAGGTCGAAGTCGGCCGTGATCTGGAGTCGGTAGGTGCTCGTCGGTGTCCGCATGCGCTCCCCGTACGTCGCTCTCAGGTCCGGGTGGCCATCGACGCGACCGAGGCCGCGACGGAGTGGTCGGGCGTGGACTCGGGCTCGCCGTGCTCGCGGAGCACCACGAGGCTGCGCGAGTCCATGGTGAGCGTCGTCCCCGCCACGTGGGTGTCCCCGTCGGCCGAGCCGCCGGTGTCGATCACGACGTCCCACGCCGCGGCGTACTCGTCGGGCGGCAGGGTCACCTGGGCCGGGCCGTCGGCGTTGAAGTAGAGCAGGAAGTGGTCGTCGGTGATGGCGCCGCCGCGGGCGTCCTTGCCCTTGATGCCGTGACCGTTGAGGTACATCCCGATCGCCTGCGTGCCGGACTCCCAGTCGCCGTCCTCCATCGGGCGGCCGTCGAGGTGCAGCCAGACGATGTCGTTGAGGCGGTCGCCCTCCTCGCCGACGGCGCGCACGGTGCTGCCGGTGAAGAAGCGCTTGCGACGGAAGGTCGGGTGCTCCTTGCGCAGGCGCAGCACCGCCGAGGTGAACTCCATCAGCGGCTTGTCGACCTGGTCCCAGTGCACCCAGCTGATCTCGGAGTCCTGGGCGTAGGTGTTGTTGTTGCCCTGCTGCGTGCGGCCCAGCTCGTCGCCGTGCAGGAGCATCGGGACGCCCTGGGAGAGCAGGAGGGTGGCCAGGAAGTTGCGCTGCTCGCGGGCCCGCGCCGCCAGGATCTCCGGGTCGTCGGTCGGTCCCTCGACGCCGTGGTTCCACGAGCGGTTGTGGCTCTCGCCGTCGTTGCTGTCCTCGCCGTTGGCCTCGTTGTGCTTCTCGTTGTAGGACACGAGGTCGCGCAGCGTGAAGCCGTCGTGGGCGGTCACGAAGTTGATGCTCGCGACCGGGCGGCGGCCGCTGTGCTCGTAGAGGTCGGACGACCCGGCGATGCGCGAGGCGAACTCGCCCAGCGACGGCTCGCCGCGCCAGAAGTCGCGCACGGTGTCGCGGTAGGCGCCGTTCCACTCGGTCCACTGCGGCGGGAAGTTGCCGACCTGGTAGCCGCCGGGGCCGATGTCCCACGGCTCGGCGATCAGCTTCACCTGGGAGACGACCGGGTCCTGCTGCACGAGCTCGAAGAAGGTCGCGAGCCGGTCGACGTCGTAGAACTCCCGCGCCAGCGTGGCCGCGAGGTCGAACCGGAAGCCGTCGACGTGCATCTCGGTGACCCAGTAGCGCAGCGAGTCCATCAGCAGCTGGAGGGAGTGCGGGTGGCGGACGTTGAGGGAGTTCCCGGTGCCGGTGTAGTCGGTGTAGTAGCGGAGGTCGTCCTCCTCCAGCCGGTAGTAGGCGCCGTTGTCGATGCCCTTGAAGCTCAGGGTCGGGCCGAGGTGGTTGCCCTCCGCGGTGTGGTTGTAGACCACGTCGAGGATCACCTCGATGCCGGCGGCGTGCATCGACTTCACCAGCGACTTGAACTCCTGGACCTGCTGGCCCAGCGCCTGCTCGTCCCGCGCGGTCGCGGCGTAGTCGGCGTGCGGCGCGAAGAAGCCGAGGGTGTTGTAGCCCCAGTAGTTGCGCAGCCCCTTGTCCAGCAGCGTGCTGTCCTGGACGAACTGGTGCACCGGCATCAGCTCGATGGCGGTGACGCCGAGCTTGGTCAGGTGCGAGGTGATCGCGGGGTGCGCGAGGCCGGCGTACGTGCCGCGCAGGTCCTCGGGCACGTCCGGGTGCAGCTGGGTCATCCCCTTGACGTGGGCCTCGTAGATGACCGACTCGTTGTAGGGGATGTCGAGGCGGCGGTCGCCCTCCCAGTCGAAGAACGGGTTGATGACCACGCCGAGCGTCATGTGCGCGGCCGAGTCGTCGTCGTTGCGCGAGTCGGGGTCGCCGAAGTCGTAGCCGAACAGCGACTGGTCCCAGTCGATCTCGCCGGCGGTCGCCTTGGCGTAGGGGTCGAGCAGCAGCTTGTTGGGGTTGCAGCGCATCCCGATGCTCGGGTCGTAGGCCCCGTGCACGCGGTAGCCGTAGCGCTGCCCGGGCCGGATCGACGGCAGGTAGCAGTGCCAGACGAACGCGTCGACCTCGGTCAGCTCGATCCGGGTCTCCTTGAGCTTCTTGCCCCGCCCCTTGTCGAACAGGCACAGCTCGACGCGCTCGGCGGCCTCGCTGAAGATCGCGAAGTTGGTGCCACTCCCGTCGAACGTCGCCCCGAGGGGGTACGCCGCTCCGGGCCAGATCTCCACCATGTCGCCTCCACGCGTTCGCCGACCCCCGGTCGTACGACGCGCCGTGCGGCGGTCGCATTCTCTCGGTACCCGGTGATTGGAACGATCAAACCATACGCCGGAGTGGGCTGAGCCACCCTCGGGGAATGCCCTGCGCGGAGGCCCGGTTGGGCCGGGCATGACCGCCTCGGAGGAGCAGACCGCCATCACCCGCGCCAGCGTCGGCCTGCGCAGCGAGCGTGGCCCGGTGCTGCTGGCGGTGATGCTGAGCATCGGCCTGGTCGCCATCGACTCCACGATCCTGGCCACCGCCGTGCCCGCGGTCGTCGGCGACCTCGGCGGCTTCACGCAGTTCCCGTGGCTGTTCTCGGTCTACCTGCTGACCCAGGCGGTCGCGGTGCCCGTCTACGGCAAGGTCGCCGACCTCTTCGGCCGCAAGCCGGTGATGCTCCTCGGGATCGGGCTGTTCGTGGTCGGCTCGCTGCTGTGCGGCGTGGCCTGGGGGATGGGCTCGCTGATCGCCTTCCGCGCGATCCAGGGGCTCGGCGCCGGCGCCGTGCAGCCGATGGGCATGACCATCGTGGGCGACATCTACTCGATGGCCGAGCGCGCGAAGGTGCAGGGCTACATCGCCAGCGTCTGGGCCACGGCCTCGGTCGTCGGCCCGACCCTCGGCGGCGTCTTCTCCGACTACCTCACCTGGCGCTGGATCTTCTTCGTGAACCTGCCGATCGGCCTGGCCGCCGCGTGGATGATCATCCGCCGCTTCGACGAGCAGGTCGAGCGGCGCCCGCACCGCATCGACTACGCCGGCTCGGCGCTGCTCTCGGCCGGCGGCGTGCTGCTCCTGCTCGGCCTGCTCGAGGGCGGCGTCCGCTGGGCCTGGGCCTCCCCGGCCAGCCTGGCCGTGCTCGGGGCGGCGGTCGTGCTGCTCGTCGGCTTCGCGCTGGTCGAGCGCCGCGCCGCCGAGCCGGTGCTGCCGCCGTGGATCTTCCGCAACCGCGTCCTCAACGCGTCGTCGGCCGGGTCCCTGGTCGTGGGCGTGCTGATGCTCGGGCTCACGTCGTACGTCCCCCTCTATGCCCAGACCGTGCTCCACCACGACGCCGTCACCGCCGGCCTCGCGCTCGCCGCGATGACCATCGGCTGGCCGATCGCCGCGACCACCTCGGGACGCTTCTACCTCTCGGTCGGCTTCCGTGCGACGGCGCTGATGGGGGCGGCCTTCGCGGTCGCCGGCGCGGCGCTGCTGCTGACGGTCGACCCCGGCAGCTCGCTGGTGCACCTCGCGGCGCCGTGCTTCCTGATGGGGATCGGGTTCGGGTACGTCGCGAGCCCGGCCGTCGTGGCCGCCCAGTCGGCGGTGACCTGGAAGGACCGCGGCGTGGCCACGGCCGCCAACATGTTCGCCCGCTCGGTCGGCAGCGCGCTCGGCGTGGCCGCCTTCGGCGCGATCGCCAACGGCGTCGTCGCGGCCCGGGTCGCCGGCAAGGTCCCCGACCTCGAGCGGCTGCCCGCCTCGACCCTCGACCCCGCCATCCACGCGGTGTTCGTCGCCTCGGCGGTCTTCGCGCTGCTGCTCGTGGCCGTCGCGGTCGCGATGCCGCGGCGGGTCGAGCCCGCCACCTGAGGCCGGGAACCACCGTGGCGGCCGGTCCGTCCGACCGCTGTGGACCTGACTCGTCGCGACACCCTGCGCCTGGCCGTGCTGCTGGGCGCCCTCGTCCCGCTCGCCGCGTGTGACACCCGCGAGCCGTCGGTGCCGCCGACCCAGGGTCCGCTGCGGCTCGAGCTCGCCAGCTCCGGGCTGCGCCACCTGCCGGGTGACCCCGAGGCCGCGCCCGCGGCCGCGGCCTCGGTCCATGCCCTCGCCGCCGGGCTGTACGGCGCCCTGGCCGCCCAGCCCGGCAACATCGCGTTCAGCCCCTACTCGGTGGCCGTCGCCCTGACCATGACGGCCAACGGCGCCCACGGGCGGACGGCGCGCGAGATGCTCGACGTGCTCGGCGCCGCCGACCTCACCGCCCTGGACGAGGGCCTGGACGCGCTGACCCAGCAGGTCGAGGCGCTGGCCGGCCCCGTCGACGACGGCAGCCAGGACCCGCCCGAGATCGAGCTGTCCGCGGCCAACGCGGTCTTCGGCCAGCGCGACGTGCGCTGGGAGGGCGACTTCCTCGATGCCCTCGCCCGGTGGTTCGGCACCGGGATGCGGGTGGTCGACTACCAGCGCGACGCGGAGGGGGTGCGGCGGCTCATCAACGGGTGGACCTCCGACCAGACCCACGACCGGATCCCCGAGATCATCCCCGCGGGCGTCCTGGACCCGCTCACCCGGCTCGTCCTGGTCAACGCGCTCTACCTCAAGGCGCCGTGGGCCGAGCCGTTCATCAAGGAGCAGACCAAGGACCTCGCGTTCGGTCTTCCCGACGGCACCATGGTCGGGGTGCCGACCATGACCGCTGTGCTGGCCTCGACCGCACTGGGCAAAGGTGACGGCTGGCAGGCTGTGCGGATCCCGTACGCCGGCGGCGGGCTCGCCATGACGGTCGTGCTGCCTGACCGGGGCCGCCCGGCCGACGTACTCGCCCTGGTGGCGAGCGGCGGCCTCCCCGACATCCTGGGCTCCGTGGAGCACGCGTCGGTCGAGCTGTTCCTGCCGCGCTGGACCTTCCGCTCGACCAGCCCGCTGACGGACGTGCTGCCCGGCCTCGGCATGCCGACCGCCTTCGACCCCGACCGGGCCGACTTCTCCGGCATGACCAAGGACGCGCGGCTCTACATCTCGGAGGTCCTGCACGAGACGTTCGTCGCCGTCGACGAGGACGGCACCGAGGCGGCGGCCGCCACCGCGGTCGTGATGAGCGAGACCTCGGCGCTGCTCCCGGACACGACGATCTACGTGGACCGGCCGTTCCTCTTCGTCATCCACGACGTCGTCCACGGCACGCCGCTCTTCCTCGGACGGGTCGACGACCCGCGCGCGTGAGACGGGCCACGACGCCTGTTCGGCTCCGGTTACCCGGCAGTAGGATCGCGGCCATGAAGCGCGAGATCTACGACGAGGACCACGAGGCCTTCCGCAGCTCCGTCAAGGAGTTCCTGGACCGCGAGGTCGTGCCGCACCTCGAGGAGTACGAGCAGAACCACGGCCTGAGCCGCGACTTCTGGCTCGCCGCCGGCGCCCAGGGTTTCCTGGGCCTGGAGATCCCCGAGGAGTTCGGCGGGTCCGAGGCCGGCGACTACCGCTTCAATGCGGTGCTCACCGAGGAGCTGGCCAAGGTCAACATGACCCTGCCGAGCTGCGTGGGCATCCACGCCGACATCGTGGCGCCGTACCTCGTGCACCTGACCACCGACGAGCAGAAGAAGCGCTGGCTGCCGAAGTTCTGCAGCGGCGAGCTGCTCACCGGCATCGGCATGACCGAGCCCGGCGGGGGCTCCGACCTCGCCAACCTCAAGACCACCGCCGTCCGCGACGGCGACGACTGGGTCATCAACGGCTCCAAGACCTTCATCACCAACGGCGGCAGCGCCGACCTGATCGTGGTCGCCGCGCGCACCTCGCCGGAGAAGAAGGCCAAGGGCATCTCGCTGTTCGGCGTCGAGACCGACAAGGCCGGCTTCTCGGTCGGCCGGGTGCTCGACAAGGTCGGCCAGGACGAGTCCGACACCGCCGAGCTGGCCTTCGAGGACGTCCGGGTCAGCAACGACGACCTGATCGGCGAGCTCGACACCGGCTTCATCTCGATGATGCAGTTCCTGCCGCAGGAGCGCCTCGGCTCGGCGATCACCAACCTCGCCCACGCCGCGCAGATCCTCGAGGAGACCATCCAGTACGCCAAGGACCGCAAGGCCTTCGGCCAGGCGATCGGCAACTTCCAGCACAACCAGTTCCTGCTGGCCGAGCTGGTCACCCAGATCGAGGTCACCCAGGCCTTCGTCGACCTCTGCATCATGAAGCACACCCGCGGCGAGCTCACCCCCGTCGACGCCGCCAAGGCCAAGTGGTGGACCTCGCAGGTGCAGAACGACGTGCTCGACCACTGCGTCCAGCTGCACGGTGGCTACGGCTTCATGAACGAGTACCGCGTCGCCCGCGCCTGGCGGGACGCCCGCGTCACCAAGATCTGGGCCGGGTCGAACGAGATCATGAAGATGCTGATCGGGCGCGACCTGGGGCTCTGACCCCGCTCGCCCACCGGGCTGAGCCCAGCCTTCCCTTGCTTGCGGGGGACCGACACGGATCCGAGGATCTACCCATGACGATGGACACCGGCGACCTGCCCGACCTCGAGGTCGGCCCGCACGACGACGAGCCCCACGAGTCCGGTATCGGCAACCGCCTCAACTGGCTGCGGGCCGGCGTGCTCGGCGCCAACGACGGCATCGTGTCGACGGCCGGCATCGTGATGGGCGTGGCCGGCGCGACCAGCGACACCAACGCGATCCTGGTCGCCGGGGTGGCCGGCCTCTCGGCCGGCGCCCTGTCGATGGCGGCCGGCGAGTACGTCTCGGTCAGCACCCAGAGCGACTCGGAGAAGGCGCTGCTGGACAAGGAGCGCCGCGAGCTCGTCGAGGAGCCCGAGGAGGAGCTCGCCGAGCTGGCCGACATCTACGTCCAGAAGGGGCTCTCGGAGGAGCTCGCCATGCAGGTCGCGGTCGAGCTCACCGAGCACGACGCCCTCCGGGCGCACGCCGAGGCCGAGCTGAACATCGACCCCGACGACCTCACCAACCCCTGGCACGCCGCCTGGGCCTCGATGCTGGCGTTCACCGTCGGTGCCCTGCTGCCGCTGCTGACGATCACGCTCTTCCCGGACGGCTCGCGGGTGCCGGTGACGGTCGTCGCGGTCCTCATCGCCCTCGGCATCGCCGGCTGGATCAGCGCCAGGATGGGCTACGGCCCCTGGAGCCGCGCCGTGGTGCGCAACGTCGGCGGCGGTGCCTTCGCGATGGCCGTGACCTACGCGATCGGAGCGCTGCTCGGCACCCACGTGGGGTGACCCCCGCGATGAGGATGTTCGTGGCGCTGGTGCCGCCGGCCGAGGTGGTCGAGCACCTCGACGACTTCCTCGAGCCCCGGCGGGCCGCGGCCGACTTCCGGTGGGCCGCGCCCGAGCAGGTCCACGTCACGCTGGCGTTCCTGGCGCAGGTCGCCGACCGCCACCTCGACGAGCTGGTCGAGCGGCTGGGGCGCGCGGCGGGGCGCCGTACGCCGTTCGACGTGCGGATCGCCGGTGGCGGCGCCTTCCCCAACGTGGCGCGGGCCCGCGTCGTCTGGGCGGGGCTGGACCTCGACGAGCACGGGCGGACCGAGCTGGACCGGCTCGCGACCGGCGCCCGCGCCGCGGCGTCGCGGACCGGGATCGCCGTCGACGGGCAGCGGTTCCGCGCCCACCTGACCCTCGCCCGGCTGGGCCGGCCGGCGGAGGTGTCGGGCTGGGTGCGGCTGCTGGACGGCTACGCGGGGCCGGTCTGGCGGGCCGACCGGGTCGCCCTGGTGGCGTCGTACCTCGGCGAGGGACCGCGCGGCCGGCCGCGCCACGAGGTGGTCGAGGAGCTCCCGATCGGCGGCTGACTGTTGGATCCGTCACGACCACATCGGGTGAGATGCCTGTTCGGCATCCGGAATCTGGCCTAGGTTGCGACGCGTGAAGATCGCTGTAGCCAGGGAGACCCGTGACGGTGAGTCACGTGTCGCGATGGTGCCCGAGCTGGTCGGCAAGCTGACCGCGCTCGGGTACGACGTGGCCGTGGAGCCCGGAGCCGGACAGCCCGCCCTCATCGCCGACGACGACTACGAGCAGGCCGGCGCCACCGTCGAGGAGGGCGCGCTGCACGGCGCGGACCTCGTCGTGTCGGTGCAGCCGCTGAGCACCGCGACGATCCGGACGCTGCCCGCGGGCACCGCCACGATCTCGTTCCTGCCGACCAACCAGGAGCCGGACACCGTGCGCGACCTGCGCGACTGCGGGGTCACGGCGTTCGCGATGGAGCTGGTGCCGCGGATCTCGCGGGCGCAGTCGATGGACGCGCTGTCCTCGCAGGCGCTCGTGGCGGGCTACCGCTGCGCGATCGTCGCGGCGGGGATGCTGCGGCGCTTCTTCCCCCTCAACATGACCGCGGCGGGCACCGTCCCGCCGGCGGAGATCGTCGTGCTCGGCGCCGGTGTCGCGGGCCTGCAGGCGATCGCGACGGCCAAGCGGCTCGGTGCGGTCGTCTCGGCGTACGACGTCCGCGCGGCGGCCGCCGAGGAGATCCGGTCGATGGGCGCCAAGGCCATCGAGCTGGAGCTGGAGACGCTCGAGGGCGCCGGCGGCTACGCGCGGGAGATGACCGAGGACCGGGCGGCGCGCCAGCGCGAGCTGCTCACGCCGTACATCGCCAACGCCGACGCGCTCATCACGACCGCGGCCGTGCCCGGTCGGCAGGCGCCGATGCTGGTGACCGCGGAGATGGTCGAGCAGATGAAGCCCGGCTCCGTGGTCGTCGACCTGGCGGCCGAGACCGGCGGCAACGTCGAGGGCTCGGTGCCCGGCGAGGTGGTCCGGATCGGCAACGCCCAGGTGTGGGGCGGGCGCAACGTGCCCAGCCAGATGCCCGGGCCGGCCTCGAGGCTCTACGCCCAGAACGTCGTCAACCTCGTCACGCTGATGACGCGGACCGCCTCGGAGGAGCAGGACGCGGCGTTCGCGCCCGACTTCGAGGACGAGATCGTCGCGGGGTCGTGCGTGACCCACGACGGCACGATCCGGCACGAACCCACCCGACTGAACATCGAAGGGGCCCCCGAATGAGTGAGGCCGTCGTCTGGCTGACGATCTTCGTCCTGTCCGTCTTCGTCGGCATCGAGGTGATCTCCAAGGTCTCCTCGACGCTGCACACGCCGCTGATGTCCGGCGCCAACGCGATCCACGGGATCATCCTGCTCGGCGCGATCCTGGTCACCGGCGCGACCGACAACAACGTCGCGCTCGTCGTCGGCCTGGTCGCGATCGTGCTCGCCGCGGTCAACATGGTCGGCGGCTTCGTGGTCACCGACCGGATGCTGCAGATGTTCACGCGGAAGAAGCCCAAGGCTGCTGCCGCTCCCGCCTCCAGCGACGGGGGTGCCGCATGACGCCGACCTGGGTCCAGCTGACCTACCTCGCCTGCGCGGTCTGCTTCATCCTCGCGCTCAAGGGGCTGTCCGGGCCGAAGACCGCCCGCATCGGCAACATCATCGGCGCGGTTGCGGCCGTCGTCGCGGTGATCATCCCGTTCCTCTACCTCGACCTGAAGCACGTGCCGCTGATCCTGGTGGCGATCGCGCTCGGCACCGCCGGTGGTGTCCTCGGCGCGCAGCGCGTGCAGATGACCCAGATGCCGCAGATGGTGGCGCTGTTCAACGGCGTCGGCGGCGGCGCGGCCGCGCTGGTGGCGCTGCTGGAGCTGCGCGAGCTGGTGCCGGTCCAGGACTCGGTGAACTGGTTCGTGATCGTGGCGACCGCCTTCACGATCGCGGTCGGCTCGATCTCGTTCGCCGGCTCGATCGTCACGTTCGCCAAGCTCCAGGAGCTGATGACGTCGCGGCCCGTGGTCTTCCCCGGCCTGCGCTACGTCTTCCCGATCGCGCTGGCCTCCACGCTGGTGCTCTCGGTGCGGCTCGTCATCGACTCGCACGTCTGGCTCGGTGTCGTGCTGTGCCTGGTCGGCCTGCTGATCGGGCTGCTGCTCGTGCTGCCCGTCGGCGGCGCCGACGTACCGATCGTGATCTCGCTGCTCAACGCCTTCACCGGCCTCACGGTGGCGGCCGGCGGCTACGTGCTGTCCAACGTCGTGCTCCTCGTGGCCGGCACGCTCGTCGGTGCCTCGGGTACGTTCCTGACCCTGCTGATGGCCAAGGCCATGGGCCGCTCGGTCGCCAACATCCTCTTCGGCGCCCTCAAGGGCGGCTCGACCCTCGGCGCCGGCGTGGCCTCGGACCGTCCGGTCAAGTCGGCCGGGCCCGAGGACGTCGCGATCCTGCTGGGGTACGCCGACCGCGTGATCATCGTGCCCGGCTACGGCCTGGCCGTCGCGCAGGCCCAGCACACGCTCCGCGAGCTCGTCGACGTGCTGATCGCGCGCGGCACGAAGGTCGACTACGCCATCCACCCCGTCGCCGGCCGGATGCCTGGGCACATGAACGTGCTCCTCGCCGAGGCGCAGGTGCCCTACGAGCAGCTGATCGAGATGGACCACATCAACGGCGAGTTCAAGCACACCGACGTCGTGCTCGTCGTCGGCGCCAACGACGTGGTCAACCCGGCCGCCAAGACGACGCCCGGCGCCCCGATCTACGGCATGCCCATCCTCAACGCCGACGAGGCGCAGCAGATCGTCTTCATGAAGCGGTCGATGCGGCCGGGCTTCGCCGGCATCGAGAACGAGCTGCTCTTCGACCCGAAGACGACCCTGCTGTTCGGTGACGCCAAGGACTCGCTCGGCAAGCTGCTGAACTCCGTCAAGGCCCTCTGAGCCGGGTGCGGTTGGTTGCCGTTGGTGACCAAACGGCAACCAACCGCCCCGAAAACGTGCCGTTGGTGACCAAACGGCAGGTCGGGCGTTGACAGGGCATGACTGACGACGACGACCTGCGCCCCGGCCCGGACGGGCACCGGTACGACGCCCCCGAGTCCGACGAGACCCGGATCAACAAGGAGTGGGCCTACGCCGCGCTCGGCCTGCTGGTCCTGGTCATCCTGCTGCTGGTCGCGACCGGGACGGTCCAGGTCTTCCCGGGCTGACCGGGGTGTGTCGGGATCACCGGTTAACCGGTGATCCCTCCCGGGTGCGTGCGCAGGATCATCACGTCCCAGCGGGAAATGATGATCGTGCGCACGCAGAAGTGTGGGGCTGACCTCAGCCGGCGACGCCGTACAACCGGTCACCGGCGTCGCCGAGACCGGGCACGATGTAGCCCTTGTCGTTGAGCTTCTCGTCCATGGCGGCGGTCACGACGGTGACGGGCACGTCGAGCCCCTCCAGGTCCGCCTCGAGGCGGGCGCAGCCCTCGGGGGCGGCGAGCAGGCAGATCGCGGTGATGTGGTCGGCGCCCCGGTCGGTGAGGAACTTGATCGCCGCGGCGAGGGTGCCGCCGGTGGCCAGCATCGGGTCGAGGACGTAGCACTGGCGGCCGGACAGGTCGTCGGGCAGGCGCTCGGCGTACGTCGACGCCTCCAGCGTCTCCTCGTTGCGCACCATGCCGAGGAAGCCCACCTCGGCGGTCGGCAGCAGCCGCATCATCCCGTCGAGCATGCCCAGCCCGGCGCGCAGGATCGGCACGACCAGCGGCTTGGGCGTCGCCAGCTTCACGCCGGTGGTCGGGGCGACCGGGGTGTTGATCTGCGAGGGCTCGACGCGCACGTCGCGGGTCGCCTCGTAGGCCAGCAGCGTCACCAGCTCGTCGGCGAGGCGACGGAACGTCGGCGAGTCGGTGTTCTCGTCACGCAGGGCGGTGAGCTTGTGGGCCACGAGGGGGTGGTCGACGACGTGGGTGCGCATGGGCGAAACCCTAGTCCAGCCCGGCCGCACCCCCGACGCAGCGGTGGAGAATGCACCAGCCCGAAAGGGGCTTGGCCGCACGGATACGTTCTGACAGTCTGGAGACGTCCCCAACCCGAGGACACCAGTGCAGAGGGCGGAGGAGTGACATGTCCGACAGCATCGACGGAGTTGACTTCGCTCTCGCGGCCTACCGCGAGGAAGGCGTCTGGACGGTCCAGGAGCTCGCCCACGACGTGCTCGGTGACATCGACACGCTCTCCCACGCGCTGCGCCGGTTCCCCGGTGACGGCGGTGCGGTCGGGATGGTCGCCATCGACGAGGACTTCTTCCTGATCGTCCGGGTGGCCGGGTCCAGCACCCGCGTCCTGCTCTCCGACATCACCGCCGCCGACGAGTGGGAGCTCGCCGCCTCGGCGATCGCCTTCCTGGGCCTCCCCGAGCCGGAGGACGAGGACGACCAGGTCCCCGCCGGCGACCTCGACCTGCTCGGCGACCTCGGCATGCACGCCATGGACCTCGGCGTGCTGCTCGACGACTTCGACCTCTACCCCGACGAGATGCTCTCCGACGTGGCCCGGCGCCTCGGCTTCGGTGAGCTCTTCGACGACGCGGTCGGCCTCACCAACGCGTGACGGGTCCCTGGCGCGAGCCGATGCTCGCCGCCCTCGACGAGGCGCGCGCCGCCCTCGCCACCGGTGACGTCCCGATCGGCGCGGTCGTCCTCGACCCCGCCGGAGCGGTGATCGGCACCGGCCGTAACGTCCGCGAGGCCGACGCCGACCCCACCGGCCACGCCGAGGTCGTCGCGCTGCGGGCCGCCGCGAAGGCTCGCGGCGAGTGGCGCCTCGAGGGCTGCACGCTCGTCGTCACCCTCGAGCCCTGCACGATGTGCGCCGGCGCCGCCGTCCTCGCCCGGGTCGAGCGCGTCGTCTTCGGTGCGTACGACGAGAAGGCCGGTGCCGTCGGCAGCCTCTGGGACGTCGTGCGCGACCGTCGGCTCAACCACCGGCCCGAGGTGGTCTCCGGGGTGCTCGCCGCCGAGTCGGCCGCGCTCCTCGACGGCTTCTTCCGCGACCAGCGCGCCTGACCCCCGCATCGCCGCGGCCGATACCTGTCGTCCGTCCTGGTGATTGGTGCCGGTCCCGGCCCGGGCCGAGGCTGGTCCCATGCGCGTACGTGTGGAGCACCTCGACGAGACCACCGGCATCGGCGACCGCCGCCCCCGGCTGTCCTGGACCCTGCCGGCCGGGGTCTCCGAGCAGAAGGCCTACGAGCTCGAGCTCGACGACGGCACCAGCACGGGACGCGTCGACACCCCCGACAACGTGCTGGTCCCGTGGCCGGGTCGTCCGTTGCGGTCGCGGGAGCGCCGTACCGTCCGCGTGCGTGTGTGGACCGACCAGGGCGACCTCGGCTGGTCGGAGGAGACCGTCCTGGAGGCCGGCCTGCTCGAGCCCGGCGACTGGGAGGCCGGCTGGGTGCGCCCCGCCGAGGACGCCATCGCGGAGCCCGGCTTCCGGCCCGTCCACCTGCTCCGCGGCGAGCTCGAGATCGACAAGCCCGTCACCCGCGCCCGCCTCTACGCCAGCGCCCACGGCGTCTACGAGCCCTGGCTCAACGGCCACCGCGTCGGCGACATCGAGCTGGCGCCCGGCTTCACGGAGTACCACCACCGCCTCCAGGTCCAGACGTACGACGTCACGCAGCTCGTCCGCGAAGGCGTCAACGTGCTGGGCGCGATGCTGGCCGACGGCTGGTTCCGCGGCGAGGTCGGGGTGCTCCGCTCGTTCGACCAGTTCGGCGAGCGCACCGCCTTCCTCGCGCAGCTCGTCGTCGACCACCCGGACGGCTCGGTCACCGTGCTCGGCACCGGCCCCGGCTGGTCGAGCGCCCTGTCGCACGTCACCGCCGGCGACCTGATCGAGGGCCAGGCCGAGGACCGGCGGCTGGTCCGGCACGGCTGGTCCGAGCCGGGCCACGACGGAGCAGGCTGGGCGCCGGTCACCCACGCCGACCTCGGCCACGACCAGCTCGTCGCGTCGCCGGCCCCGCCGGTGCGCGTGGTCCAGGAGATCCGGCCGCGCTCGGTGGCCACCCTCGGCCCCGGCCACCAGGTCTTCGACCTCGGCCAGAACATCAACGGCCGGGTCCGGCTGCGCGACCTCGGCCCGGAGGACACCACGCTCGTCCTCACCCACGGCGAGTGGCTCGGCCCCGACGGCGACGTCACCACCGAGCACCTCAAGCCCACCGACATGCCGTTCCTCGACCGCGAGCTCCGCGCCGGCATGGTCGACACCGTCGTCTCCGCCGGCACGCCCGGCGACGAGTTCGACCCGCGCTTCACCACCCACGGCTTCCAGTACGTCCGCGTCGAGGGCCACCCCGGCAAGCTGACCGCCAACGACCTGACCGGGCTGGTCGTGCACACCGACCTCCGGCGTACCGGCTCCTTCACCTGCAGCGACCCGCGCGTCAACGCCCTGCACGAGGCGGCCGTGTGGAGCTTCCGTGGCAACGCCTGCGACATCCCCACCGACTGCCCGACCCGCGAGCGCGCCGGCTGGACCGGCGACTGGCAGCTCTACGTGCCGATCGCGTCGTTCCTCTACGACGTCGCCGGCTTCTCCACCAAGTGGCTGCGCGACCTGGCCGTCGGCCAGTGGGACAACGGTGTGGTCGGCAACATGGTGCCGATGCCGCCCGCCGAGGCTGCCGGCTTCTTCCAGGCCCTCAACGGCTCGGCCGGCTGGGGCGACGCGGCGGTGCTGGTGCCGTGGGAGCTCTACCAGGAGTACGGCGACGTCCGCGTGCTCGAGGAGCAGTGGCCCTCGATGGTGGCCTGGCTGGGCTTCGTCGAGCGCACCGCGGCCGAGCAGCGCCACCCCGACCGGGTCGCGGCCCGGCCCGACCCCGCCCCGCACGAGCGGCACCTCTGGGACGCCGGCTTCCACTGGGGCGAGTGGCTGGTGCCGGGGGAGGACCTCAGCGACTTCGGCGCGTTCCGGGCGAAGGACAAGTCCGACGTCGCCACGGCGTACTTCGCGCACACCGCGGCCCACGCCGCCCGTGTCGCGCGGGTGCTCGGCCGCGACGACGACGCGGTCCGCTATGCCCGCCTCGCCGGGGCGGTCGCGGACGCGTGGCGCCGGGAGTTCCTGGCCGACGGCACGATCACGCCGGAGAACCAGGCCAACCTGGTGCGGGCGCTGACGTTCGGGCTGGTCCCCGCGGAGCAGCGAGCCGCGACGGCCGACCGGCTCGCCACCCTCGTGCGCGACACCGGCACCCGCCTCGGCACCGGCTTCCTCGCCACCCCCGACCTGCTGCCGGTCCTCGCGGACCACGGCCACGCCGACCTCGCCTACGAGCTGCTGCTCCAGGACGCGCCGCCCTCGTGGATGGCGATGATCGACCGCGGCGCGACCACGGTGTGGGAGCGCTGGGAGGGCGTCGACGCCGACGGCGTGCCGCACGAGTCGCTCAACCACTACTCCAAGGGCGCGGTGATCGGCTTCCTGCACCGCTACGTCGTCGGCCTCCAGCGGCTCGAGCCGACCTGGCGGACCTTCCGCGTCCGGCCGATGCCGGGGGGCGGGCTGACGTCGGCCAGCGCCGAGCACGAGAGCCCGCACGGCCGGGTCGCGGCCGCGTGGCGGATCGAGCACGACGAGCTGGTGCTCGACGTGACCGTGCCGGCCGGCTGCTCGGCCGAGGTCGTCCTGCCGGACGGTACGTCGACCACCGCCGGCCCGGGCGACCACCGGCTCCGCGCCACCGTCCCCGCGCGTGCGGGCGGATCGGGTGCGCTGATGACGAGCATCGACATCTAGGGGTTCCCGGCTCGCGTCACGGGGCGGAAAGTTGGCCGCCTCAGCCAACTGCCTGCCAAGGAGCCCGTGAGATGACTGCCGTCCGTTCCGTTCTCGTCATCGGTGCCGGCGCCGCCGGAACCGCGACGGCGATCCTGCTGGCCGAGGCGGGCGTCGCCGTCGACCTCGTGGACGTGAAGCCCGACGTGAGCGCACTCGGCTCCGGCATCACCCTGCAGGGCAACGCCCTACGGGTGTTCCGCCAGCTCGGCGTCTGGGACGAGATCGAGGCGAAGGGATACGCCTTCAACAGCCTCGGCATCCGCGCGCCCGACCCGAACGGCACCCTCGTCGCGGAGATCCCGGACGCCCGCACCGGCGGCGCCGACCTCCCCGCCACCGTCGGGATGTACCGCCCCGAGCTGGCCCGGATCCTCGTCGACCGGGCCACCGCGGCCGGCGCCAAGGTCCGGTTCGACACGGCCCCGGCCGCGCTCGTCCAGGACGACGACGGCGTGGACGTGACCTTCTCCGACGGGTCCTCCGGCCGCTACGACCTCGTCGTCGGCGCCGACGGCATCCGGTCCTGGACGCGGCACGCCCTCGGCATCGAGCTGGAGACGCGGAGCACCGGCATGGGCATCTGGCGGACCTTCGTGCCCCGGCCCGCGAGCGTCACCCGCACGGACCTCGTGTACGGCGGCCCGTGCTACATCGCCGGCTACTGCCCGACCGGCGAGGACACGATGTACGCCTACCTCGTGGAGGAGGCACAGGACCGGAGCGGGCTCTCGCCCGAGGACTCCCTCGCCGTGATGCGGGAGCTCTCGCAGGCCTACCACGGTCCCTGGGACGAGATCCGTGAGTCGCTCACGGACCCCTCGACCGTCAACTACACCTGGTTCGAGGAGCACGTGCTCCCCGCCCCCTGGAACCGCGGCCGCGTGGTCGTCATCGGCGACGCCGCCCACACCTGCCCGCCGACCCTGGCCCAGGGCGCGGCCCAGGCCCTCGAGGATGCCGCCGTGCTCAGCGAGCTGTTGCTGAGCCACGAGACGCTGGACGAGGAGCTGTGGAGCGAGTTCGAGGCCCGCCGTGTCCCGCGTGCGACCGAGGTGGTCGAGGCGTCGGTGCAGCTCGGCCAGTGGCTCCTCGACGGCGTGCAGGGCGACATGCCGGCGCTGATGGGGCGGATGGCGCAGCTCCTCACCCCGCCCGCCTGAACCCGGCCCGGGCCCCACCCCACCCGACTTCACAGACACGGAGCGAAGCGTGACCGACGAACGCCTGATCACCCACCTGCGGCATGTCGACCTGGCCGTCCCCGACTACGACAAGCAGCTGGAGTTCTACACCAGCACCTGGGGACTCTCGGCCGAGACCACCGACGACGGCATCGCCTTCCTGGCCGCCGAGGGCTCGCCGGAGCAGTACTCCGTCCGGCTCCGCAAGGACACCGAGAAGCGCCTCGACCTCATCTCCTTCGGCGCCGCCAGCGCCGCCGACGTGGACGCGATGGCCGAGCGGCTGGGCACGGCCGGCGTGCAGCTGGTCACCGAGCCCGGCGCGCTGCAGACACCCGGCGGCGGCTACGGCTTCCGCTTCTTCGACGTCGACGGCCGCACGGTCGAGGTGTCGAGCGACGTGGAGGTGCGACAGCACCGCAAGATCGAGGAGGGCGAGTCGATCCCGGTCAAGCTCTCCCACGTCGTCATCAACTCTCCCAACCCCGAGGCGACGGTGGCCTTCTACGAGAAGCACCTCTCCTTCGCCCTGTCGGACACGCTCATGTCGCCGCACATGGGCGAGGTCATGTGGTTCATGCGGACCAACCGCTACCACCACAGCCTCGCGGTGGCCCGCGGCCCGCACGTCTCCCTGCACCACGCGTCGTTCGAGATGCGCGGCATCGACGAGTACATGCGCGGCACCGGCAGGCTCCTGCGGGCCGGCGTCGAGAAGGTCTGGGGTCCCGGGCGCCACATGGCCGGCAACAACACCTTCAGCTACTTCCTCGACCCGCACGGCAACACGGTCGAGTACACGACCGAGCTCGAGGAGCTCGACGAGGACACCTGGCACCCGCACATCTACGACTTCTCGAACCCCGAGGTCACCGACCAGTGGGGCACCGCCAACCCGATGAGCGAGTTCGTGGCCAAGCAGTCGTTCAACGACCCCGACCGGGGCGTCTTCGTCGCCCCGCCCGTCTGAAAGGACCACCCGACATGACCCGACAGCCCACCCCCGAGGACAAGTTCTCGTTCGGTCTCTGGACCGTCGGGTGGCCGGGTGGCGACCCCTTCGGCTCGGCCACGCGCCCGGTCCTCGACCCCTGGGAGTACGCCGGCAGGCTGGCCGAGCTCGGCGCCTGGGGGATCACCTTCCACGACAACGACGTGTTCCCGTTCGACGCCGACGCCGCCACCAGGACCGACCGGGTGACGCGACTCCGGGACGCCTGCGACGCGGCCGGGCTCGTCATCGAGATGGTCACGACCAACACCTTCACCCACCCGGTGTTCAAGGACGGTGGCCTCACCTCCAACGACCGCGGCGTACGCCGCTTCGGGCTGCGCAAGATCCTCGAGGCCGTCGACCTGGCCGCGGAGGTCGGCGCGACGACCTTCGTGATGTGGGGCGGGCGTGAGGGCAGCGAGTACGACGCGTCGAAGGACGTGCACGCCGCCCACGAGCGCTACAAGGAGGGCCTCGACACGATCGCGGGCTACATCAAGTCCCAGGACTACGACCTGCGCATCGGCCTCGAGCCCAAGCCCAACGAGCCGCGGGGCGACATCTTCCTGCCGACCGTGGGCCACGCGCTCGCGCTGATCGCCGAGCTCGAGCACGGCGACATCGTGGGTCTCAACCCCGAGGTCGGCCACGAGCAGATGGCCAACCTCAACTACACGCACGCCCTCGGACAGGCCCTGTGGTGCGGCAAGCTCTTCCACATCGACCTCAACGGCCAGCGCGGCCTGAAGTACGACCAGGACCTCGCCTTCGGGCACGGCGACCTCATGTCGGCCTTCTTCACCGTCGACCTGCTCGAGAACGGGTTCCCCTCCGGTGGCCCGACCTACACCGGGCCGCGGCACTTCGACTACAAGCCCTCGCGCACCGAGCACCTCGAGGGGGTCTGGGAGTCGGCGAAGGCCAACATCGCGACCTACCTGATGCTCAAGGAGAAGGCGCTGGCCTTCCGGGCCGATCCCCGCGTCACCGAGGCGATGAGGTACGCCGGGGTCTTCGACCTCGCCGAGCCGACCGTCGCCGAGGGCGAGTCCCTCGAGGCGTTCCGCGCCACCGATGACGGCTTCGACCCCGAGAAGGCCTCGGAGCGCGACTTCGGGTTCGTCCGGCTCCAGCAGCTCGCGGTCGAGCACCTGATCGGCTGAGGACCGGTCCGTGCCCCTCGTCGCCGGTGTCGACTCCTCGACACAGTCCTGCAAGGTCGTCGTCGTCGACACCGACCGCGGCACCGTGGTCCGTGCCGGTTCGGCGCGGCACCCGGCCGGGAGCGAGGTCGTACCCGACGAGTGGTGGCGGGCTCTCCAGACAGCGATCGAGGAGGCCGGCGGCCTCGACGACGTGGCTGCACTGTCGGTCGCGGGTCAGCAGCACGGGATGGTCGCGCTCGACGAGGACGGGCGGGTCGTCCGGCCCGCGCTGCTCTGGAACGACAACCGGTCGGGCGGCGCCGCCGCCGGGCTCGTCGACGAGCTCGGCGCCGCCGCCTGGGCCACGGCCACCGGGCTGGTGCCGGTGGCGTCGTTCACCGTGAGCAAGCTGCGATGGCTCGCCGACCACGAGCCCGAGCACGCCGCCCGCGTCGCAGCCGTGGCGCTGCCGCACGACTGGCTGACCTGGAAGCTGCGGGGGACCGGTCGCCTGGAGGACCTGACCACCGACCGTTCCGACGCGTCGGGGACCGGCTACTTCGACCCCGTCACCAACGAGTACCGCCGGGACCTGCTGGCCCACGCCCTGCGCAGGGACGTCTCCGCGGCCGAGGAGATCGTGCTGCCGAGGGTGCTCGGGCCACGCGAGGCGATCGACGGCCCCCTGGTGCTCGGCCCCGGCTGCGGCGACAACGCCGGCGCGGCCCTCGGCCTCGGACTGGAGCCCGGGGACGTGATGCTGTCCATCGGCACGTCCGGGGTCGTGGCCGCCGTCTCGGCGACCCCGACGCGTGACGTGACCGGACTCGTGGCGGGCTTCGCCGACGCCACCGGCCACTACCTCCCGCTCGCCTGCACGCTCAACGGGTCCCGCGTCCTCGACTCCGCCGCCACCCTGCTGGGGGTCGACCACGCCGGGCTGGACGCGCTCGCGCTCGCGGCCGCACCCGGTTCCGGGGGGTTGCGGTACACGCCGTACCTCGAGGGCGAGCGCACGCCCAACCTGCCCGATGCCACCGGGACCCTCGAGCAGATGACGCTGGCGAACCTCACCCGGGAGAACGTCGCGCGTGCCGCGGTCGAGGGACTGCTGACCCTGATCCGCGGGGCGCTGGACGCGATCCGCGAGCAGGGGACTGCGGTCCGTTCGGTCACCATGGTCGGAGGCGGCTCGCAGTCGCGGGCGGTGCAGACCCTGGCGCCCGACCTCCTGGGCACGTCCGTCCGGGTCCCCGACTTCGCCGAGTACGTCGCCCTCGGGGCGGCCCGCCAGGCCCGGTCCCTCCTGGACGCCTGACCCATCGGGGTGGGCGATGCGGTGCATCAGCAAAGAGGACTGCCCAGCCCGCCACCGCGCTCCTAGTGTCCGGGACTGTGATCAACGACCGACTCATCGACCCCGACTCGCTGGTGATCCAGCCCGGCCGCGTCTCGCTCGACGTCCGGATCCCGTGGTACCGGGCCGTGCCCGCCTCGTGCATCCACGACGTCACCGTCCACGTCGACGGCCGGCCGGTGCCAGCTGACTCGATGCGGTTCGAGCTGAACGGTCGGGAGCGACGCCTCGCCGAGTTCCCCGAGCTCGTCGACGAGTCGTGGTTCACGACCGACTCCCTGAGGGTCACCGGCGACCTGGAGGTCGCCCCTGCCGACGACCACGACGTGCTCGTCAACCTCAAGCTGTACATCCCCTACATCGTCACCGCCCACGGTGTCCTGATGATCGACGAGTCGCTGGAGACGAAGATGGCTGGAGCAACGCGATGACCGGCCTCGGCAGCCCCATCCAGGGCGTGACCCTCTACAGCTTCACCCGTGCCTTCCACGGTCGCCAGTACGACCTCGAGGGACTCATCCGCAAGGTCGCCGCCGACGGCATGGGACCCGGCCTGGAGATCATCGGGTTCTCCAGCTTCCGCGGGTTCCCCCACATCGACGACGCGTTCGCCGACTGGTTCCAGGGGTTGGTGGCCGAGACCGGGCTGGTGCTGACCGCCTGCGCGGTCAACACCGACGTCGGCATCCGCCGCGACCGGCTCCTCACCGACGACGAGCTCATCGCCGCCATGGAGCTCCAGATCACGGCGGCCGCCAAGCTCGGCTTCCCCCTCGCCCGCGTCCAGATCTCGCTGACCCCGGACTCGATGGAGCGGCTCCTTCCCCTCGCGGAGCGGCTGGGCATCACGCTGGCCATCGAGGTGCACGCGCACCACCACGCGCGCCACGACCTGGTCCAGGCCTTGGTCGAGCGCTACGAGAAGCTCGACTCGCCCCTGCTCGGATTCGTCGCGGACTGGGGCACCACCACCTCGGGGCTCGCTCCGTCGATGGTCGAGGCCTACCGACGACGAGGGGCCTCGCCGGAGTTCCTGGCCGCGGCAGATGCCTTGTGGAACCAGTACTACGACGAGGGCCCGCCGGTGGACGACGCCTCGCACGGAGGACGGTTCGGTTCCTTCATCGGGCTCGCCGCCCAGCACGGATCCCCCGAGCTGGGCATCGACCTCGCCATCAACGCGACCGGCCTCTTCGGCCCCGCGCGGGTGGAGTCGTGGCGCGAGCTGATGCCGTGGGTGCGCCACTCCCACGGCAAGTTCTTCGGCATCGACGCTGCCGGCGAGGAGCCGTCGGTCCCGGTGCGCGACATCATCGCGCTGCTCGTCGAGTCCGGCTACGACGGCGCCGTCTCCAGCGAGTACGAGGGCTGGCACTGGAACTACTGGGACGACGCCTTCGGGATCATCGCCGGCGAGCAGGCCCTGCAGCGCGACGCGGCCAGGGCTGCCGGGTCCCAGATGGTCGTCGATCCCGAGCGCGCCCGCACCCAGCTCGAGCGACACTTCGGACGGTCCCTGAGCGCCCGACCGTCGCCGTAGGCTCGACCCGTGAACAGCAGCCCGCTCGTCCGTGAGCCCCAGCAGGCGCGCAGCCGCAAGTCCTTCGACCGCGCCCTCGACGCGGCGATCGGCCTGCTCGTCGAGCGGGGGTCCGCGGCGTTCACCCTGCTCGAGGTCGCCCAGGCCGCGGGGGTGTCGACCGGCTCCATCTACGGCCGGGTGTCGAGCAAGGACGACCTGATCCGGGTCGCCCACGCGCGCGAGATGGAGCGCATCGCCCTCGAGACCACCGAGTCCTTCGCGGCCGCACCGCGGGACGGGGACGATCCCCAACGCGTGGTGTTCGCCGTGACCGCCCTGGCGAGCCTGCTGCGCGACAACGCCCCGGTGCTCTCCCCCTTCATGCTGCTCGCGCACCACGACCAGGTCATCGCCACCTCGGGCAAGGCCGCCTACGACGAGATGACCCGGCAGTTCGAGGCTGCCCTCCTGGGCAGCAGCCCGGCCACCGGCGGCCGCCGTGAGTCGGTCCGCTGGGCGTGCACCGTCGCCTACAGCGTGCTGGCGCGACAGCTCGCGCTCGGGAGCGACCCCGGCGCCGCCGCGGACTACGAGCTGGCCCAGGTCGTCAGCCGGTTGACCTCCATGATCTCGGCCTACCTGGCCTCCCCGGAGTCGTGAGACGGGCATCACCTCGGTCGATGGAGCGCATCCACAATCAGAACTGTCGTTCTGATCTGGTCGGCGCAAGACTGTCGACATGCCCGACACCTCCTCGCGCCTGACGGTCGGCGACCTCGCTCCCACGATCGAGCTCCCGGACACCGCAGGCCAGCTGCGCACGGTCCGGCCCTCGGAGAGCTCCGCCACGGTCGTCGTCTTCACCTCGAACGGCTGCCCGTACGCCCTGGCCTGGCACGACCGGATCCAGGCCCTCACCCATGACTACGCGGACCGTGGCGTCCTCGTGGTGCAGGTCGTGAGCAACGACGCCGAGCTGCAGCCCCTGGACTCGGTCGAGGGCATGGCGGCCCGCGAGGAGCGTGGCGAGATCGCCGGCCTCTTCCTGCACGACAGTGCCCAGTCCGTCGCGCGCGCCTTCGGTGCGACCGCCACCCCCGAGGTCTTCCTGCTCGACCAGGCAGGAGTGGTGCGCTACCACGGAGCCCCCGACCGGGACTTCGACGACCCGACGCTCGACGCCGCCTGGGTGCGCTCGGCGCTGGACGCCGTCCTGGACGGGCGGGAGCCGGAGCTCCCGACGACCCCGCCGGCCGGCTGTTCGGTCAAGTGGCGTGTCGATCTGCTCTGGTGGGCCGGCTGCCCCAGCCACGAGAAGGCCGCGGACCTGCTCACCACCACGCTCACGGAGATGAACCGCCAGGACGTGCGGGTCCAGCGGGTCGAGGTCACGAGTCCCGCCCAGGCGGCCGCCGCCGGGTTCCCGGGCTCGCCGACCTTCCACGCGGGCGGGGTCGACCTGTTCCCGGCTCCCGAGGCGCCCCCCGCCCTGGCCTGCCGCACCTACACGCTCGAGGACGGACGGGTCAGCCCCTTGCCCTCCGCCTCCCAGCTCGAGGATCGGCTGCGCGAGGCGCTGGTCCGCCCCTGGGAGCTACCCGGCTGGGTCGACTTCCGCAAGCAGACGGCGACCTCGTGATGGGGCGCCACTTCCCGGACGACGTCGACGTCGCGATCGTCGGCAGCGGCCCCACGGGTGCGGCCTACGCCCGCATCCTCAGCGAGCTCCGTCCCGACCTGCGCGTGGCGATGTTCGAGGTGGGCCCGGCCGTGACCGACCCGCCCGGCGCCCACGTGAAGAGCATCGCCGACGAGGACGCACGCGCCGACGCCCAGCACCGCTCCGAGGGACCGTCCAGCCCCGCCGCGGACGGCCGGCTCCGCCGGGCGGGCACCTTCCTGCTTGCGGACGGCTTCCAGCAGGCCGACGAGGACGGCATCCCGTCCGTCGCGATGTCCAGCAACGTCGGCGGCATGGGTGCGCACTGGACGTGCGCGTGCCCGCGGCCCGGCGACAGCGAGCGCATCACGTTCATCCCGGACCTCGACGACCTCCTCGCCGAGGCCGTCCGGCTCCTCGGCGTCTCGACCGACGCCTTCGACGACGCCCCGTTCGCCCACGAGGTGAGGCGGCGGCTGGCCACGGTCTTCGACGAGGGCCGCCCGGCGGAGCGCCGCGTCCAGCCCATGCCGCTCGCCGTCAGCGTGGGCGACGACGGGACCGTGACGTGGTCCGGGTCCGACGTCGTGTTCGGGCACGTCACCCGCAACAACCCGCGCTTCACCCTCCACGCCGAGGCACTCGTACGACGGGTCCTGGTCGAGGACGGCCGCGTCACCGGCCTCCAGCTCATCGACCGGACCGACGGCACCGTGCACGAGGTCAACGCCCGCGAGGTCGTCGTCGCTGCCGATGCCCTGCGGACCCCCCAGCTCCTCTGGGCCTCAGGCATCCGCCCCGTCGCGCTCGGCAGGTACCTCAACGACCAGAGCCAGATCATCCACGCCGTGCGCCTGCGTGATGTCGAGTCGACCACGGCCAGCCGGCTCGACCCCCGCGGCCGCACGACCGTGGTCCGGCAGAGCGGGGTCAGCTGGGTGCCCTACACCGACGCCGAGCCCTTCCACGGCCAGGTGATGCAGCTCGACGCGTCACCGGTGCCGCTCGCGCCCGGCGACGTGCCGGAGCCCGGCAGCATCGTCGGCCTCGGCTGGTTCTGCGCCAAGGAGCTCAGCGCCGAGGACCGGGTCACGTTCGACGCCACGGAGACCGACGGCTACGGCATGCCGGCCATGCGGGTCCACTACCTGCTGAGCGAGGCAGACCACGCGGTCCTCGACCGCGCACGCGACTCGATCAAGCGCGCCGCCGCGGCGCTCGGCGACCCGCTCGACCCCGAGCCGCGGACCCTGCCGCTCGGCGCCTCGCTGCACTACCAGGGGACCGTCCGCATGGGTGCCGTCGACGACGCCACCACGGTGTGCGACCCCGTGAGCCGCGTCTGGGGCGTCGACGGTCTCCGGGTCGCCGGCAACGGCGTCATCCCCACGTCCACGGCGTGCAACCCCACGCTCACGTCGGTGGCGCTGGCGGTCGCCGGTGCCCGCAACATCGCCGAGTCGCTGCCGGCCGCGCGGCCGATGCAGGAAGAGGTGTCCCGATGAGTTCGCTCCGGGTGGCCATGATCGGCCACGCCTTCATGGGGGCGGCCCACAGCCAGGCGTGGCGGGTGGCGCCCCGGTTCTTCGACCTTCCCGTCGATCCGGTCATGCAGGTCCTGTGCGGCCGCGACGCGGCGCGGGCAGCAGAGGCGGCCACGCGACTCGGGTGGGAGGAGAGCTCCGACGACTGGCGGGCGGTCATCGCCCGCGAGGACATCGACGTCGTCGACATCTGCACCCCGGGGGACAGCCACGCCGAGATCGCCATCGCGGCCCTCGCGGCCGGCAAGCACGTCATCTGCGAGAAGCCGCTCGCGAACTCCGTGCTCGAGGCCGAGGAGATGACGGCGGCGGCCGAGCAGGCGGCGCGGCAGGGCGTGCGGGCGATGGTGGGCTTCACCTACCGCCGGGTCCCGGCCGTCGCGTTCGCCCGCCAGCTGGTCGCCGAGGGTCGTGTCGGGGAGGTGCGCCACGTGCGCGCGCAGTACCTCCAGGACTGGATCGCGGACCCCGACGCCCCCCTTTCGTGGCGGCTGGAGAAGGAGAAGGCCGGCAGCGGGGCGCTCGGCGACATCGGCGCCCACATCGTCGACCTCACCCAGTTCATCACCGGACTCTCGATCAGCGAGGTGTCCGGCCAGCTCGAGACCTTCGTGAAGGAGCGGCCGATCGCCGCCGGTGCGACAGCAGGAACCTTGGGCGGAGGCGGCTCCGGAGTCGAGCGCGGTCCCGTGACCGTCGACGACGCGGCTGTCTTCCTCGCCCGCTTCGCCGGCTCCACGGCTCTCGGGGTCTACGAGGCGACGCGGTTCGCGACCGGTCGGAAGAACGCCATCCGCATCGAGGTCAACGGGTCCCGAGGCAGCCTCGCGTTCGACTTCGAGGACATGAACGTCCTCGAGCTCTTCGACGCCGACGAACCCGCCGGCACGGCCGGGTTCCGGCGCATCCTCGTCACCGAGCCCGAGCACCCGTACGTCGCTGCCTGGTGGCCGGCCGGTCACGGGCTGGGCTACGAGCACGGCTTCACCCACCAGGTCGTCGACTTCGTCACGGCGGTCGCCGCCGGCGAGCAGCCGACCCCGTCGTTCGCCGACGGACTCGGCGTCCAGCGTGTGCTGGACGCCGTCGAGACCAGCTCCGACACCCGCTCATGGCAGGAGATCAGCGCATGACCCGACCCATCACCCTCTTCACCGGCCAGTGGGCCGACCTGCCGTTCGAGGAGGTGGCGCGCCTTGCCTCCGAGTGGGGCTACGACGGCCTCGAGATCGCCTGCTGGGGCGACCACCTCGACCCCTGGCAGGGCGCCGAGGACGACGCCTACATCCAGGGCAAGAAGGACCTGCTCGAGAAGTACAACCTCGAGGTCTACGCGATCTCCAACCACCTCAAGGGCCAGGCGGTCTGCGACGACCCGATCGACGCCCGGCACCAGGGGATCCTCTCCTCGAAGGTGTGGGGCGACGGCGACCCGGAGGGCGTCCGCCAGCGCGCTGCCGAGGAGATGAAGTTGACCGCCCGCACCGCCGAGCGCCTCGGCGTGAAGACGGTCGTCGGGTTCACCGGCTCCTCGATCTGGAAGTACGTCGCAATGTTCCCGCCGGCGTCCGAGGAGATGGTCGCCGCCGGCTACCGCGACTTCGCCGACCGGTGGAACCCGATCCTCGACGTCTTCGACGAGTGCGGCGTGCGGTTCGCGCACGAGGTGCACCCCTCCGAGATCGCCTACGACTACTGGACGACGGTCGCGACCATGGAGGCGATCGGGCACCGCCCGGCGTTCGGCCTGAACTGGGACCCCAGCCACTTCGTCTGGCAGGACCTCGACCCGGTCGGTTTCCTGTGGGACTTCAAGGACCGGATCTACCACGTCGACTGCAAGGACGCGAAGCGCCAGACCGGCAACGGCCGCAACGGCCGCCTCGGTTCGCACCTGCCCTGGGCCGACCCGCGTCGCGGCTGGGACTTCGTGTCCACCGGCCATGGTGACGTCCCCTGGGAGCAGTGCTTCCGGATGCTCAACACGATCGGGTACGACGGCCCGATCTCGGTCGAGTGGGAGGACGCCGGCATGGACCGGCTCATCGGCGCCCCCGAGGCGCTGGACTTCGTCCGCCGCCTGGCCTTCGACGCCCCCGCGGCCTCCTTCGACGCCGCCTTCTCCACGGGAGCCGACTCATGAGCTCATTGCTGCACCGGATCCTTCTCGCCCTGGACTGCGACCCGCGGCCCGGGGCGCACACCCTCGCAGGTGGGGGGACGGTCACCGCCTGTGCCGCCCTGGGCTCGGTCGTCGGGAACGTGGCGACGATGCTCCTGCGGGACCGGAGACTCGTGTCGACCTGGCTCGACGAGCACGCGCAGGCGTCGAGATGAGCGCCCGCGTGCTCATCGTCGGCTCGGGTCCGACCGGCGCCACCTACGCCCGGCGCCTCCTGGACCGGTCGGACGCCTCCGTGCTCATGGTCGAGGCGGGACCGGCGCTGACCGACCCCCTGGGCATGAACGTCCGCAACATCCCCGACCCGGCCGCCCAGGCGGCGGCCAAGACGGCGTCCCAGGGCCCGAAGTCCGGCGTCGCCGGCGTTGCCGGCATCCCCACGGGGACCTCCGTCGAGGGCACGGTGACCGCCCGTCAGGGAACCCACCTGGTGGGCCGTGCCGCCGAGGGATCGACCGGCATGCCCGCGGCCGCCGCCGCCACCTGCGTCGGCGGGCAGGGTGCGCACTGGACCTGCGCCACCCCTCGTCCGGTCGGCAGCGAGCGCATCGACTTCCTGGAGGACGAGCTGGACACCCTGCTCGACGAGGCCGAGCGGTTGCTGCACACCACCCACGGTGCCTTCAGCGGAGCGCCCCAGGCCACCGCGCTCCTCGACCTCGTCGACAAGGAGTTCGCCGCGGACGGCCTGCTCGTCACGCCGCTTCCCGTCGCCGGCGACCCGCAGCCCGACGGCTCGATGCGGTGGTCGGGCACGGACGTCGTGCTGGGCGACCTCGCCGCACCGGGCGCGCACGCGGACCGGTTCGAGCTCCGCACCGGGACCCTGGCCGTGCGCCTGGTCCTCGAGGACGGCGCCGTCGTCGGTGCCGTCCTGCGCGACGTGCTCAGCGGCGCGGAGACCGAGGAGCGCGCCGACGCCGTCGTGGTGGCGGCCGACGCACTCAGGACACCGCAACTCCTCTGGGCCTCCGGCATCCGGCCCGAGGCGCTGGGCCGCTACCTCACCGAGCACCCGCTGATCTTCGGCGTCGTGGCGGTCAAGCCCGGTCTCCTCCCGCCCCTGGAGCCCGGCAGCGCCCCGGTCGACCCGGTCCGGGTCGTCGTGGGCGTCCGCTTCGACGAGGAGCGGCACCCCTTCCACGCCCAGCTGCTCTACAGCCCGGTCTGCCCGATCCCGCTCCCGCCCGACAGTCCCCACGCGGGCAATCCCGCGGGCTACGTCGGCATGGGCTGGGGGGTCCGCAAGTGGCCGCGGCCGGAGGACCGCGTGACCTTCCAGGACGACGCCCCTGACGAGAACGGGCTGCCCGGCATCCGCATCGCCTACGAGGTGACGGACCGGGAGCAGGCGCAGCTGACCGCCGCCCGCGCCGTCCAGGCCCGCGCCGCCGCCGCCCTCGGCGAGTTCATCGACGGCATGCCCGTCGTCATGCCGCCCGGCAGCTCCCTGCACTACATGGGCACGGTGCGCATGGGCGACACCGACGACGGCACCAGCGTCTGCGACTCCTGGTCGCGGGTCTGGGACGTGCCGGGCCTGCTCCTCGCCGGCAACGGCCTGATCCCCACGGCCAACTCCTGCAACCCGACGCTGACCAGCGTCGCGCTCGCCGTCCGCGGCGCCGACGCGCTGGCCGAGCGACTCAGCTGACCACCACCCGATCGAGAGGCACACGATGACCACCGTCGACGACACCACCCTGCTGCAGAGGCTGGCCGAGCTCGAGGCGCGGCTCGCCGCCACCGAGCTCCAGGCCGTGCGGGCCGCCGACCGGGGCGCGGTCGAGAACGTGTTCAACCGCTACATGCACCTGCACAACGCCTACGAGGACGAGCGCATCATCGAGGAGCTGTGGGCCAGGCCGGGCACCGACGGGATCCGGTCGCGCTACAACAACGTGGGGGAGTACACGACCTTCGAGTCGGTCACCGCCTACCACCGCGGCCGGCCGCGCCCGATCGGCAAGCTGCTCTTCCACTACACGACCACCCCCGTCATCGAGGTCTCGGCCGACGGGACCACCGCCAAGGGCATCTGGATCATGGCCGGGCTCGAGTCCGGCCTCATGGACCCCGAGATCGCCAAGGAGGCCCCCGACTACGTCTTCTCCGGCGGCGAGGTCGACGGCAAGCCGGTGTGGGCGCACTGGGTGTGGTGCAAGTACGGCGTCGACTTCATCAAGCAGGACGGTGAGTGGCGCATCTGGCACTTCCGTTGCTACGAGGTCGCCCGGGCCCCGTTCAACCGCGACTGGATCAGCTTCGCCAGCGACAACCAGCACAGCCACGACTCCCAGCTGGCCTGGTTCGGCGACGACGGCAAGCCGGTCTTCCTGCCCACCGTCGACGGCCCGATCGTGACCACGAGCTACCACCCGTACGCCAACGACACGGCGCAGAAGCTCGATCCCGAGCCGCCGACGCCGTACGCCGACTTCGAGGACACGTTCCGATGACGGGGCGCTCGCTGTCGGTGAACCTGGAGTACATGTTCCAGGAGGCCGGTGACGACCTGGCCGCGCGGGTGCGCGCCGCCGCGGCCGCCGGGTTCGACAAGGCCGAGATCTTCTGGACCCACGACCTCGACGCGCTCAGCGCTGCTCTCGAGGACACCGGGGTGCGGCTGTGGACCGTTCTCGTCGACCCGCGCACGACCCGGCTGGTCCTCCCCGAGACCCACGGCCAGTTCCTCGAGGACGTACGCCGCACTGTCGCCGACGCGGTCCGCCTCGGCTGCCCCCACGTCGTCGTCGGCTCGGGCCCGGCAGTTCCCTACCTCAAGAGGCCCGTCCAGATCGGCATCATGACCGAGGCGGTCGCCCAGGCGGCCACGATCGCGGCCGACGCCCACGTCACGCTGCTCGTGGAGGCGGTCAACACCCGCATGGACCACCCGGGGGTGCTCACCAGCCAGACCTCGGACTCGGTCGCCGTTGTCCGGGGAGTCGACTCCCCGAGCGTGCGCGTCCTCTACGACCTCTACCACTCGGTCGTGGAGGGGGAGGACCCCGAGACGGTGCTGCCGGAGGTCGTCGACCTGGTGGGGCACGTCCAGATCGCCGACGCTCCCGGCCGGGGACAACCCGGCACCGGGTCCATCGACTGGGCCGCCGCCTTCTCCCTCTTCGACCGCGTCGGCTACCGGGGGAGCGTGGGCATCGAGTGCTACCCGACGGTGCCCTCGACCCCGGACGCGCTCGCCTTCATCCAGAAGATCGCCGCCAGCCAGGAAGCGCAGGAGAGCAATGACCACGCACACCGGTGACGCCGAGCGGCGCATCAAGTGGAGCTACATGGACCACTGGCGCAGCAACGGCCCGTCCGGTCCCGTCGACCAGTGGCACTCGCACAAGACCATGTCCGCCTTCCTCAAGCAGATCAAGGCGACCGGCTTCGACGCGATCGACACCTTCGACTTCCGGATCTGGCAGATCTACGGCGACTACGGCGGCCCCGCGAAGTACCAGGAGATGGTCCAGGACCACGGGCTCGAGCGGATCGTCAACACGTTCCACGCAGCCGACTACGACGTGCGCAACTACGCCCCGCACCTGCCCGAGACGCACGAGAACATCCTCGAGGACTTCCGCGTCACGATGGGGCGCTGGTCGGAGATCCAGCTGGACAACATCATCGTGATGCCGGCGACGCTCTACTACGACATGGAGCCGGTGACCGAGGACAAGATCAAGTACACCGCCGACCTGTGGAACAAGGTCGGTGAGATCACCGCCGGCCACGGGGTGCGGCTCACCTGCCACCACGAGTTCTTCTGCGGCATCCAGAGCGAGCAGGACATCGACACGTTCTACTCGTTCACCGACCCCGACGTCGTGTCGCTGTTCGTGGACACCGCGCAGCACTGCATCGCCGGCGTCGACCCGGTGGCGCTCTACCGACGGCACGCGCACCGGGTGAGCGGCTTCCACTTCAAGGACACCCACGACGTCGCCGTCGGCGACGACCACCGGCACCGGCCCGACTCGGAGATCATGGCGCCGACGACCGGCAAGTGGTTCTACGAGATGGGAACCCCGGACGGCCTGGTCGACTTCGAGTCGATGATGACCGAGGTCCGCGACCAGGACTACCGGGGCTGGATCTCGGTGGAGCACGACAAGGCCAACAAGCAAGGCGGCGACTACTCCGAGAGCACCGCGGTGTCCCGGTGGTACGCCGCCAACGTCCTGGAACGGATCTACTCGTGAGCACGATCAGGTGGGGCTACGCCATCAACCAGTGGAAGCCCCAGTTCGACGACTTCGTCCGCCGTGAGCAGCACGAGCGGGCCCTCAAGACGATCTCCATCGCGGGCTTCGAAGGCGTCGAGCTCAACGCCGGCACCGGCCGCTGGGAGCCCCTGGGCAACCCCCAGCAGCTCGCGGCCAACTTCGGCGATGTCGCCGGATTCCGCCAGTTCCTCGCCTCGTGCGCGATCGACGCGGTCAGCAGCTGGGCCTGGGATCCCGCCGAGCGTTCGATGGAGCACCTCACAGGCCCGCTGTCGCCGCTGGTCGAGGGCGACCTCGCCACGATCGTCGAGCGGGCCGGCGAGTACGCCGCGGCGCTGGCCGAGCTGGGCGGGTCCGTCCTCCTCGTCCGGCCGGCACCCGGAGCAGGTGACGTCGACCCCCTCGACGACGCCGCGATCGACCGGCTGGCCGCCTGCTGGAACGCGGTGGGGCGTGCGACGGCCGACCACGGCATCCGGACGGCGCTCCACGTCGACTTCCTCTCCGCCCTGCGGCGGGAGGACGCGCTGGAGCAGCTCCTGGACCGGACGGACCCCGAGCTTGTCGGGCTGGCCCTCGACACCGGCGAGCTGGCCGCGGCCGGCATCGACCCGGTGACGGCCATCCGGCAGCACGCCGGACGGCTGTGGCACGTCCAGCTCAAGGACGCGCTCGCCGTCGACGACGCGGAGGAGTACCTCCAGCCGCACGCCCACTGGACCGTCCGGGTCCGGGGGGGCGAGCGCGAGGTCCCGCGATGGTTCGCGGAGCCCGGAGCCGAGGGCGGCCTGGTCGACACCCCCGAGGTGGTGCGCACCCTGATGGACATCGGCTACTCCGGCTGGGTCGTCGTGGAGAGCGACCAGAGCCCCCATCCCGCCGCGAGCGTCCTGCTCGCCGGCTACCTGGTGCAGCGCGAGCTGCGCCCCGTCCTGGAGAGGAACTCCTGACATGTACCAGCTGTCTCCCAACATCGAGCTGCTCTTCACCGAGGCGGGCGCGCACCCGGACCGGGTCCGCGCCGCGGCCGCGGCCGGCTTCGACGCCGTCGAGATGTGGGGTACGTCGACGGTCGACGTCGACGCGCTCGCCGCCGCGCTGGACGAGACGGGCGTGGCCCTCACCTCCGTCCTCGCCGAGCCCCGCACGAACTTCGCGCTCCCCTGGGAGACCCTGGACGCGTTCTTCGAGGGCCTGTCGAGGGGTGTCGAGGTCGCCCAGCGGCTGGGCGTCCCCCGCATCGTGCTCGGCTCCGGGACGGGGTTCGCCGGACAGAAGCGCGTCCAGAACCTCGAGCGGCTGGTCGAGGTCTTCAGCCAGGCGGTCGAGCGGACCGAGGGCTCGGGCGTCAAGCTCATCCTCGAGGCCGTGAACACCCGGGTCGACCATCCCGGCGCCCTGACCGACCGCACCGTCGACGCCGTCACCGTGGCCCGCGGCGTCAACAGCCCTGCCTTCGGGATCCTCTACGACCTCTACCACTCCATCGTCGAGGGCGAGGACCCGGCGACCGAGCTGGCGAACGCCGCCGGCCTGGTCGACTACGTCCAGATCGCCGACGCGCCGGGCCGCGGCGAGCCGGGCAGCGGCAGCATCGACTGGGCCGCCCAGCTCGGCGCGCTGAGGGCCTCCGGGTACGACGGGCCCCTCGGCCTGGAGTACTTCCCGACCGTGGCGTCGGAGCAGTCGGTCAAGCTCATCCGCGAGGTGGCCGCCACCGCCTGACCTCCGACCGCACCGCTGGGCTCAGGTGATCTCGATGCCGGCTTCGATCACGATGTCCCTGAGCCATCGGTGCGCGGGGTCCATCTCGTACATCGGGTGCCACCACATGGTCTCCACCAACGGGTCGGCGTCGAACGGCACGGGCACGACCCGGACGCCGAAGGAGCGGGCGAGGAGCTGACCGAGGCGCTCCTGGACCAGGGCGACCCGGTCGGTCCCCTCGACCAGCGAGCCCAGGGTCAGGAAGTTCTCCGTGACCACCTCGGTGTGTGGCTCCAGCCCCTGCATCCGCAGCTGCTGGACGGCCGTGGTGAACGCGGTCCGCTGGTTGAAGGTGAGCACCCACGGCAGCTCGGCCAGGTCCTCGATCGTCAGGTGGTCACCCACCTTGGGGTTGTCGACGCTGACGATGCAGGCCCAGTCGTCCTCGTAGATGTCGCGGTGCTTGAGGTCGGTCAGGAACCCGTGCGGCATGACGACGAGGTCGTGGGTGCGCATCGACTCCGGCGCAGCGTCCACGAGGCCGGGCGTGAGGCCGTAGATGTAGACCTTCGAGCGGGGCGAGCGCTCGCGCACCCGACGGGTGATGGCCGGCCCCAGCGACGCGGTGCAGTAGTCCGACATGACGATCGAGAAGTCACGCACGCTGGTGGTCGGGTCGAACTCCCCGTCGCGCACGAAGACCCGGTCGGTGGCGCGCAGGGCGGTCCGCGTGGGCTCGAGGAGCTCCTTGGCCAGCGGAGTCGGCTCGTAGGTGTTGCCGACCCTCGTGAGCAGCTCGTCGCCGAAGTGCCGGCGCAGCTTGGCCAGTGACGCGCTCATGGCCGGCTGGCTCAGACCGAGCCGCGCAGCAGCCTTGGTCACGCTCTGCTCCTCCAGGATGGCGTCGAGCGCGCGCAACAGGTTGAGGTCGACTTCACGGACCACTGCGCGCACGCTCCTCGGCACATTCGTCGATCCGATGGGGGTCATCGGTTGACTCGGCTTCCCCTATCGTTGCCGCTCCGGAAGGGTGATGCAAGGCACATCGCCAGCACCCGCGCCCCTCCGGAGGAACCTGTTGTCACGCCCTGCACGCCCCGCATCGGAGGGCAGCACGAGCCCGCTCACGGTGGCCTTCGTCGGCCCCGTGAGCGCTCAGGCGCGCGCGTTGGTGCAGGAGACGCACGCCGAGGTCATCGACGACGAGCACGCTGCTGACGTCGTCCACGTGACGGTGCCGGACCAGGCCGTCCCCGACACCGTCGACGGCCTGCTCGGGAGCGCGCGCACGGTGGTGCTGCACGCCCGCCCGACCGGCCTCGACCCCGAGGTCATCGGCCAGCTCACGGCCAACGCCCAGGGGGCGGGGGTCGTGGTCGCCGTGCCGTTCGTGCACCGCTACTACCCCATGGTCCGGCTCGCGAGGCGTCGCGTCCGCAGCGGCACCCCGGGCCCCCTGCACCTCCTGCACGGATGGTCGGCCCCGGGTGCCGTGGCTGCCTGGGGCGACCTGGTCGAGTTCATCAGCCGTCACCGGGTCACCCGCCTCTCGGCAGCCGGCGTCGACTCGATCAGGCCCGAGTCGGAGGGGGACGTCCCGGGGACCCCCGGCGCCCTGGCCGTCCTGTTCGAGACCGACCGGGGCGCGGTGGGCACGCTCGCAGTCAGCCAGACCCGTCCCGTCGAGGGCGGCACCCTGCTCGCCGCCCTGGACGGCGTCGAGGAGTCGATCGTCTTCCACGAGGGCCGTCCAGAGGTCCTCGACGTGATGGGACCCCGCAGCGCCCAGCGCTACCAGCGGGGCGTGGGCGCGGACGTGTCGCGCTACTCGACCCTGCCGGCCGGGCACCCGCAGGGCCACCACGACCTCTGGGCCTCCTTCATCAGGGACGCCCATGCGACGGGGGAAGGCGGTTCGCCCGACGGGCTTCCGACGCTCGTCGACCTCGCCCGCAGCGCGAGCATCCAGGCGGCCATCCGCGCCTCGCTCGCCACCTCGGGGTGGGCCCGCCTGGACCCCGACCTCGACCTGGAACCCCTGGACAGCACGGAAGGAAGAACAGCGTGACACTCGAAGCACAGGTGCTCGGCGACAAAGCCGTCCGCGCAGCAGAAGGCGGGTACGAGGTGGACCTCCACCTCGCGTGGTACCGGTCCCTGCCCTATTCCTGCCTCGAAGGCATCGACCTGACCATCAACGACGTGACCGTGGAGCGCGCGGCCCTCCGCGTGAACGTCGACGGCCGCGAGCTCGGGCTCGACGACCTGCCTGCACTCGACGACGAGTGGTGGTTCGTCCAGGACGCGCTCACCGTGCGCGTCCCCTCCGAGCAGGTCTCGGGACCGGGAGAGGAGATCGACGTGGACGTCATCCTGTCCACCCGGATCCCCTACATCATCATCGGGCCCGAGACTGCCCTCGTGCAGCGGACCCACGTCGCCAAGAAGGTGGTCGTGCAATGAGCATCATGCTGGGCACCACCCTGTACTCGATGACCAACGAGTGGCTCGCCGGCCAGTACACGCTGAGCAGCCTCATCGACGAGGTCGGACGCCGCGGCCTGGGCCCCGGCCTGGAGGTCATCGGCTTCCAGAGCCTGCGCGGATTCCCCTTCAACGTCTCCCACGACGACCAGCGCACCCTGCTCGAGGCCATCGACCGCAACGGCCTGGTCCCCACGTCCCTGGCCTCGAACGCCGACATCGCGCTCCGTGCGGACCAGTGGATGGACGCCGACCGCAGCGTGGAGTACATGCGACCCCAGATCGAGCTCGCGAGCCGCCTCGGCTTCCCGGTGGTGCGGACCCAGATCGGCCTCACCCCCGAGGTCCTGGAGAAGGTCGAGCCCATCGCCGCCAAGGCCGGCGTCAAGCTCGGCATGGAGGTGCATGCGCCCGAGGGGCCGAACACCCCCAAGGTCCAGGCGACCCGGGAGGCCTACGCCCGGATCGACTCGGAGTTCCTCGGCTTCGTCCCGGACTTCAGCAGCTGCATGCGCGCGATTCCCGTCGGGATGCTGGACAAGCTCCGACGCGACGGCCTCTCGGAGGCCGGTGTGGAGGCGCTGACCACGGCCTGGGAGGCACCCGGTGCGCCGTTCCAGCGTTACGGGCAGTTCGCGGCCCAGTGCGCGGAGCTGGGGGAGCCTGACCTCCCCGTCGGCTTCGCCCGACTCGTCTTCACGATGTTCGGGCGCGAGAACCTCGAGGACTGGCGCGAGGTGCTGCCCCAGGTCGTGCACATCCACGGCAAGTTCTACGACGTCGACGACGACCTGACCTCGCCGTCGATCGACTACGAGGGCATCATGCGCGTCTTCTCCGAGCTCGACCGCCCGGTGTCGATGTCGACCGAGTGGGAGGGCCACGCCTACCTCGACGCGGACGAGCAGGACGCCTTCGACATGGTCGCCCGGCACCACGCCATGTGCAGCAGGTTCCTCGGCGCCCAGAACCTCGCCACCGTCTGAGTCAACGCCCGACCTCGGCCCCCGCCCCTCGATGGGCGGGGGCCGAGTCGCGTCCGCGGCACTTCCGCCGCCCGGCACCGGCATGCGCAAAACCAAATTCCCGGTGCTGATTCGCGAGACTGATGACCGGGATCGGCAAACGTCGATTCCCGGATCGGTGGAGCATTGCGACAGTGGCGGAGTTCACACCAATGTCTGCCCGGCTTCGGGTGACGACCACTGAGAGAGAAGACCATGAACACAACCACGTGGCGCCGTCTCGGGGCCCTCGCAGTCCTGCCCCTCATCGGTGCGTCCCTGGCCGCCTGTGGCAGTGATGCCGACGCGGGCAGTGGTTCGCAGACCATCACGTTCGCCTACCAGATCGCCAACCCCAACGCGAAGAGCGTGTTCGAGACCCTGGCCCAGGAGTACGAGAAGACGCACGCGGGGGTGACGATCAAGACGAACCCCATCGCCCTCAACACCTACGGCAGCACCATCACGACGCAGCTCCAGGCCGGCAACGGCCCGGACGTGTTCTTCATCAACGCCGGTGGCGGCCAGGCCGGCTCCGTCGGGACCCTCGGTGAGGCGGGCAAGCTGCTCGACCTGACCGGGAAGGTGGCCGACGGCGCCGTTCCGGAGAACGCCGTGTCGTCGATGTCCTACAACGACAAGCTGGTGGCGGTCCCGGTCTACCTGGCCCCCGCCGGCATCATCTTCAGCCCGATGGCCGCGGAGAAGTCGGGCTTCAAGCTCGACGCGAACTCGACCATGGACGACGTGATCGCCCAGTGCAAGACCGTCGCCGACGGCGGTCAGGCCGTCTTCGGCCTCGCCGGTGCCATGGCCCCGAACACCGCCATCTTCACCTCCGCCATCGCCGCCTCCACCGTCTACGGTCCCGACCCCCAGTGGAACGAGGAGAAGGCGTCCGGCGAGAAGTCGTTCGCCGACACCCCGGGCTGGCGCGACGCCCTGCAGACGGTGAAGGACCTCTACGACGCCGGCTGCTTCCAGGAGGGCGCCGCAGGTGCCGGCTTCGACGCGCTCACCAACGGCATGGGCCAGGGCCAGATGCTCGGCTTCTCGGCGCCGGGTGGCGCGGCCAAGGACATCATGGACTCGACCGGTGGACACGTGACGCTGACCGTGGAGGCCATGCCGGCTCCCGCGGGCTACGACACCTACCTGATGGCGGGCACGCCCGACGCCATCGCCGGCAACGCGGCGAGCGGCAACAAGGACCTCGTCCTGGACTTCATCGACTGGATGTCCCAGCCCGCGCAGACCAAGGCCGCGGCCGAGGCCGCGGGTGACATCCCCGTGAGTGCCACGGACACCTCCAAGCTGCTGCCGCAGTACGCCGGCGTCGCCTCCCTCATCGACGAGGGCAAGGTCGCGCAGTACCCCTACATCGAGTGGCCGAACGGCGAGGTCTACAACGCGCTCGGCACCGGCGTGACCGGCCTCCTGACCGGTCAGATGTCCGTCGACGACGTGCTCGCGTCGCTGGACAAGGCCTGGGGCTGATCCCCCGATGACCTGGCGGCGGGGTTGGTGGTCAACCCGAGCGCCCCGCCGCCGGGCCATCGCAGGCAGGAAGGAACGAGGATGAGCGCGACGACACCGGTCGGCAACACGAAGGAGAAGGTCGTGGAGCTCGAAACCGAGGCGCCCGCGGTCCGGGACGATCGCACCAGCCGCGCCCGGCACGGAGTGCCGGGATGGTGGGCCCTTCCGGGCGTCGCCGTGGTGCTGGGACTCATCTACGTCCCGACGGCGATGGGCGGCTTCTACGCCTTCACCGACTGGAAGGGCATCGGTGGCTGGAACTGGGTCGGCCTCGCGAACTTCCGGGCGGTGTTCTCGGACAAGGAGCTCCTGGGGTCGCTCAAGAACACGGTGTTCCTGGCCTTCGGGTTCCTCGTCCTCACCAACTTCTTCGGACTCCTGCTCGCGCTGGCCCTCAACCGCAACCTGAAGACGCGCTACCTGCTCCGCACCCTGGTGTTCATGCCGGTCGTGCTGGCGCCGATCGCGGTGTCCTACGTCTGGAGCTTCATCTTCGCCTTCAACGGCCCGCTCAACCAGGCGCTCGGGAGCGTCGGCCTCGACTCGTGGCAGCAGGACTGGCTGGCCGACCCGACGCTGGCGAAGTACTGCGTGCTGGCGGTCATGGTCTGGCAGAACGTCGGCTTCGTGATGGTCATCTACCTCGCCGGCCTCGCCGCGGTCCCCATCGACATCGAGGAGGCGGCGGCGCTGGACGGGGCGGGGATGTGGAGCCGGTTCCGGTACATCGTGCTCCCGAGCATCAAGCCGTCGGTCGGCATCGCGACGACGCTGATGCTCATCCAGGGCCTGCGGGTCTTCGACCAGATCATGGCCCTGACCGGCGGGGGTCCCGCCGGCGCCACCCAGACGCTGGCCACCGAGATCTACCAGCAGACGATCGTCTTCGGGAAGTACGGCTTCGGGGCCGCGCTCGCTCTCCTGCTGAGCGTGATGATCCTCGTCCTGTCCAGCGTCCAGCAGCTCGCCACCCGCGACCGATCCGCCCAGGGAGCCTGACGTGTTCCGCTACCGCCGCCGCACCCTCGTCCTCGAGGTCGTCACCGTCCTTGCGGTCCTGCTCCTGCTGACGCCGTTCTGGATCCTGGTCATGACCTCGCTCAAGAGCGGCCCGGACGTCCTGACGACCCCGGCGTTCGAACCGCCGCAGCACCCGACGCTCGACAACTTCACCTCGCTGCTGTCGCCGTCGGCCAACGCGTCCAACAGCATCGTCAACGGCCTCGAGAACAGCGCCATCATCACGATCGGCAGCATCCTCGGCCTGGTGGTCTTCGGCTCGCTCACCGCCTACGCGCTGGTCCGGGGCAAGAGCCGGTGGACGACGCGTTCCTACTTCCTGTTCCTGATCGCCATCATCCTGCCCACGCAGCTGGGCGTCCTCCCGCTCTACGTCGAGGCGCGCAACCTGCACCTGGTGGGGTCCCGCATCGGCATGATCATCATCTACACCGGCGTGCTCCTGCCGCTGTCGGTGTTCCTGTACGCCGGGTTCTTCCGGACCCTGCCGACGGAGTACGAGGAGGCCGCGTCGATCGACGGCGCCTCGCGTCTCCAGACCTTCGTTCGCGTGGTCTTCCCGTTGATGTCCCCGGCGACCGGAACGGTCTCGATCCTGGCCGGCCTCATCGTGTGGAACGACTTCTTCACCCCACTGATCTTCCTCAACGGTTCGGCGCACCAGACCCTGCCCGTGGTCATGTACAACTACGTCGGCGCGCTGGTGTCCCAGTGGAACCTCATCTTCGCGATCGTGCTCATCTCGATGGTGCCGATCCTGACCTTCTACGTCGTGGCCCAGAAGCGCTTCATCCAGGGCTTCTCCGGTGGCCTCAAGAGCTAGTCGGTCGACTCATCCCGTTCGCGTGCCGGCGCCGAGCCCGCCGGTGAAGGAGAAGAACCCCATGGCAACAGTGACTTTCGAGAAGGCGCAGCGCTGGTATCCCGGGGCGGACAAGCCCGCGGTGCCGGGCCTGGACCTGGAGATCAAGGACGGCGAGTTCATGGTGCTCGTCGGTCCGTCGGGGTGTGGCAAGTCCACCTCGTTGCGGATGCTGGCGGGGCTGGAGGAGGTCAACGCGGGCAAGATCTTCATCGGTGACCGCGATGTCACCAAGACCCCGCCGAAGGACCGGGACATCGCGATGGTGTTCCAGAACTACGCGCTGTACCCGCACATGAGCGTGGCCGACAACATGGCGTTCGCGTTGAAGATGGCCAAGGTCCCGACCGAGGAGCGCAACAAGCGGGTGGCCGAGGCGGCCAAGATCCTGGGTCTGGAGGAGTACCTCGAGCGCAAGCCGAAGGCGCTCTCGGGTGGCCAGCGCCAGCGGGTCGCGATGGGCCGCGCGATCGTGCGCAACCCGCAGGTGTTCTGCATGGACGAGCCGCTGTCCAACCTGGACGCGAAGATGCGGGTCCAGACCCGCACCGACATCGCCAAGCTGCAGGCCGACCTGGGGGTGACCACGGTCTATGTCACCCACGACCAGGTCGAGGCGATGACGATGGGGGACCGGGTGGCGGTGATGAAGCTGGGTGAGCTGATGCAGGTCGACACCCCGCTGGGTCTCTACGACCGGCCGGCCAACCTGTTCGTGGCGGGGTTCATCGGCTCGCCGCAGATGAACCTGCTGGAGGCCCACAACGACGGTGGCAAGGCGCGGATCGGGGAGTTCACGGTCCCGGTCGACCCGGCTGCGGCGCAGCGGCTGACCAAGAACATCACCGTCGGGGTGCGTCCCGAGGCGTGGCGCCAGGTCGGCAGCGACGAGGGTGGCCTGCCGGTGCGGGTGACGGTGGTCGAGGAGCTCGGCGCGGATGCGTTCGTCTATGGCACCAGTGGTGTGGAGGGCACGCCCAACAACATCATCGTGCGGGTCAGCGCCCGGGACACGGTGCACAAGGGCGACACCCTCTACGTGACCACCGACCCGCACCACGTGCACGTCTTCGACACCGACACGGGGGCACGCCTCAGCGAGTGACCCCACGCTCCGAGAGCGTGCGGTCCGGGAGCATCAGCGACAGTCCGGCGCCCACCACGAACACGGCGGCCAGGGTCAGGAACAATGCGGGCAGCCGGGGAGCGATGCCGGCGGCGAGGACGCTGCCGATGGTGGCCGCGCCGATCGTGACGCCGAGCTCCCGCACCAGGTTCACCGTCGAGGTCGCCGAGCCGACGAGGTCGGACGAGACGGCGTCCTGCGCGACCGTGACGACCAGCATCATGAAGCAGCCCACGCCGACCCCGAGGACGAACAGGCCCGCAGCGGCCTGCCAGGGCTCCCAGGTGTCGTCGAGGCCGGCCAGGTACGCCAGCGCCACGGCGCAGGTGGCGCACCCGGCCAGCGGCAGCCGCCGGTAGCGGCCGGTGCGAGCGGTCCACCGCGCGGTGGTGGTGGTCGAGACCATCATCCCCATGACCAGGGCCAGCAGCAGCGCGCCCGACGAGGCCGGCCGCATCGACAGGACCTCCTGGACGATCGTCGGGACGTAGCCGACGAGGGCGAACACGGCGGCGCCGACGGCGAAGCCCAGGCAGCTGGCGATGACGACGTTCCGGTTGCGCAGGACACCGACGGGGATGAGGGGGTCCTGGTGCCGGAGCATGCGAACGACGAAGAGCCCTGCGCACAGCGACGTGACGGCGACTCCGGCCAGCGCCCACGGCGACCGCCAGGCCAGCTCGCGACCCAGCGTGCCGGTCAGCACGACCAGGCCCGAGACCGCGGCGACGTACAGGATCGAGCCCCGCACGTCGAGACGACCGTGGGCGCGCGGCCCGACCGGGTGAGGCACGGACCGGAACGCGAGCGCCACGGCCACGGCGCCCACGGGGATGTTCACCCAGAAGATCCAGCGCCAGCCCACCGTCTCGGTGAGCGCTCCACCCACCAGCGGCCCCAGCACGCTGGAGGTCGCATAGATCAGTCCGACGGGTGCCATGAACCGGCCCCGGTCCCGAGGGGACACGGCGTCGGCCACCACGGCCTGGGAGAGGACGAGGACTCCGCCGCCGGCCACGCCCTGCAGGGCTCGCAGGCCGATGAGCTGGGTCATGGTGGTCGCCACCCCGCACAGGGCGGAGGCGACCACGAAGCCGATGAGGCAGCCGAGGAACAGCTGACGACGTCCCTGGAGATCGCCCAGGCGCCCGTAGACGGGCATGGTGGCGGTCATCGCCAGCGTGTAGCCCGCGAAGACCCAGCCCATGCCGGCCCGGCCGCCGACGTCGTCGACGATCGACGGGAGCGCTGTGGCCACGATGGTCTGGTCGATCGCCGTCAGCAACGTGACGACCAGCAGCGAGACCTGGAGCGAGCGGTGTCCGAGCGGTGCGACCGCGAACGTGGACGCGCGAGAAGACAACGAGAGGTTCGGCACGAGACCGGTCCCCACCTTCTGGTGTGACGCGGCGAAGTGCGCGGAGCCCAGGCCATCTGCCTGGTCCGACGAGCCATCTCAGCAGAGGAGACCGACCCCGACGTCCCCGCCAGTCTAGGACAGGCGAGGGGTGCAGAAGGCCCGCAGATCGCATCGAAAGAGTTGATGGACGGCATCGCCAAGTGGGGGTTCCGTCTGCGCGCGCGGTCACCACATGCTGAGCAGGTGTCCATGATCAAGCGCGGAGTCAGCCTCTACAGCTACCAGGAGGAGTTCTTCCTCCGGACCCTGTCACTCGAGGAGTGCGTCGCCCACGCGGCCTCCGTGGGAGCCCGGGGGATCGAGGTGATCCCGGAGCAGTCGCTGCCCGGCTACCCGAACATCAGCGACGAGCAGGTCGCCCAGTGGCGGGGGTGGATGGAGCAGTACGGCACCACCACCAGCGCCACCGACCTCTTCCTGGACACCAAGCGGCACCGGGACCGGTGGCTCACCCACGAGGAGCAGGTCGCCTCCTTCCGCGCCGACATCGACCTCGCGGTCCGCCTCGGCGCACCGGTGATCCGGGCGATCATCAACACCCCGCCCGAGGTCATGCGGGACGCGGCCCCCTACGCGCGGGACCACGGCGTACGCCTCCTGCTCGAGGTGCACGCGCCCTTCCACTACTCGCACCCCTGGATCCTGGAGCACCTCGAGGTCATGCACGCCGAGGGCGGCGTCGGCCTGGGGCTGATGCCCGACATGGGCACGTTCGTCGAGCGGTTCCCGAGGGTCGTCTCGGAGCGTGCGATCCGGGACGGGGCCAAGCCCGAGCTGGTCGACTACATCGTCAAGCTGTACGACGACCACGGCGACACCCACGCGCTGATGGACATCGTCCACTACCGCGGCGGCGGACCCGTCGAGATGGGGCTGGCCCGGCAGGCCACGCACTTCATCTACCGCGACCCCGACGAGCTGCTGCCGCACATGGACCTCGTCGGCCATGTCCAGGCCAAGTTCTACGAGATGGTCGACGACTCCACGGAGTACTCCATCCCCTACGAGCGGATCATCCCGGTCTTCGAGAAGGGCGGCTTCACGGGCTACCTGTCCAGCGAGTACGAGGGCAACCGGCACATCCAGGACGCCTTCGAGGTCGACAGCCGGGAGCAGGTGCGCCGCCAGCACGCCATGTTCGCGTCCCTGCTCGGCGAGACCACCGACCAGCTCCAGGGCGCCTGAGGAGGACCCGTGTTCGACAAGTACATCGTGTGTGAAGACAGCCTGAGGACCACCGACGACGACCGCACCCACGGCCGCGTCGAGGTCCGGATGCCCTACTACCGGGGGCTGGGCCTCTCCATGGTCGAGGGAGTCGACCTCACGGTCGACGGGACACCCATTCCCGCCGAGGCCACCTCGTTCACGGTCCACGGGAACACCTACCCGATGACCGAGCTGCCGACCGTCCTCGACGACCGGTGGGAGATGGGCGAGCCGGCTCGCGTCGACTTCACCGTCGCCCAGCCGCTGCAGCCGGGCGAGCACGTCGTCAGCGCTGCCGTCCGGCTGCGCATCTCCTACATGCCGGTGCCGGGTGGCGGGCGCGACACCAAGACCCTCACGCTGGCATGAAGCTGGCCACCGCAGGACTGGGCGACGCGGGCGATCGCGTCGGCCTGGTGGAGGGTGACGCCTTCCACCCCTTCCCCGACGGCCTGACGATGCGCGCGGTGATCGACGGCGGTCTCGAACGCGCGCACCAGCTCGCCGCGCAGGCGCGCAGCGAAGACCCGGTCCCGCTGGCGCAGGTCGAGCTCAGGGTCCCGCTGGAGCCGGCCGCGGTGCGCGACTTCGTCGCGTTCGAGGAGCACGTCGAAGGCGTACGACGCAGCGTCGACGGCGCGACCGGCGTCCCCGAGGCCTGGTACGACGCCCCCACGTTCTACTTCACCAACCCGCACACGGTGATCGCCACGGGCCAGCCCGTGGCCTTCCCCGCGACCAGCGTCGCCCGGGACTTCGAGCTCGAGGTCGCCCTGGTCGTCGGCAAGGCGGGTCAGTCGCTCACGGCGTCGGAGGCGGTCGACCACATCTTCGGTTTCATGCTGATGAACGACTGGTCGGCCCGCGACATCCAGAGCGCCGAGATGAAGGTCGGGCTCGGCCCGGCCAAGGGCAAGGACTTCGCCACCACGCTGGGTCCGTGGATCGTCACCGTCGACGAGCTCGCCGAGCACCTCGACGAGGACGGGTTCCTCGACCTCGAGGCCACGGTCTCCGTCAACGGCGTCGAGGTGGGCCGGGACCTGATGAGCCACATGGGCTGGGGCTTCACCACCCTGCTCGCCTACGCGTCCCGCGACAGCCGGGTCCGCGCCGGTGACGTGCTCGGCTCCGGCACCACGGGCGGCGGTGGTTGCCTCGCGGAGCTCTGGGGCCGCCGTGGGCGGCAGGATCCGCCACCGCTGCGTGACGGCGACGTGGTCGAGATCAGCGTCCAGGGCATGGGCAGCATCCAGAACGTGGTGGCCACGGCCGCTCCCGCGCCCACGCTGCCGCCTGTCCGCCGGCGCGTCACGCAGTCGTGAGGCTCGACGACCTCGACCCCTCCGACCCGGAGGGGACCATCGCCGCGGCGGTCGAGCGGGTCTCCAACTGGGGACGCTGGGGGCAGGACGACGTCCTCGGCACCATGAACTTCCTCGACGACGCCACGCGGGCGGCAGCCGGCGGCCTGATCCGGTCGGGCCGGGCCATCTCGCTCGCCCAGGCCTTCGACATGGACGGACCGCAACGAGGGTGGCGCCGGCGTACGAACCCGATCCACACCATGCTCGACACGGGGACCGACGCGGTCGCCGGCATCCAGGGGTTCCCCCACGGACTCGGTGGCGCCGACGACATGGTGACGATGCCGCTGCAGTGCTCGACGCAGTGGGACGGGCTGGGCCACATCTTCGACCACGGGCGCACCTGGAACGGCCGGCCGGCCGACCAGGTCGTCACCAGTCTCGGCGACTCCCGCACGGGCATCGAGACGGTCAGGGACGTCATCGCTGGTCGGGCGGTCCTGCTGGACGTCGGCCGTGCCTTCGGCGTCGACGGCGAGCTCCCGGACGGCTTCGCGATCACCGAGGAGCACCTCGAGCGGACCATCGCGGCGCAGGGACCGAGCTCGGCCGTCGGCCGGGGCGACATCGTGCTCGTGCGGACCGGACAGCTCCGGCGCGCGCGCCGGGACGGCTGGGGGGAGTACGCCGGAGGGCCGGCCCCCGGGCTGTCGTTCACCACCGTCGACTGGCTGCACCGCACCGAGATCTCCGCGATCGCCACCGACACGTGGGGGTTCGAGGTCAGGCCCAACGAGTTCCACGAAGCGTTCCAGCCGCTGCACCAGGTGGCCATCCCGCACATCGGCCTGTTCCTCGGCGAGATGTGGGACTTCGAGGAGCTGGGTGAGGCCTGCGCGGCCGACGCGCGCTTCGACTGCTGGCTCACCGCAGCACCCATCCCGGTCACCGGTGCCGTCGGCGCCCCGGTCAATCCCCTGGCGGTCAGATGAAGCCCACGGTCGGCACCACGCTCTTCTCCTTCACCGACGAGTGGCGGTCGGGAGAGCTCACCCTGTCCGAGGTGCTCGCGCGGGTCGCCGGGCTCGGCCTGGGGCCCGACGTCGAGCTCGTCGGCTACCAGTCCTTCCGCGGTCTGCCCCACCCGACGACGGCGGAGGTCGAGCGCTTCCACCACGACGTGGAGCGTTCCGGCCTGCGTCCGACCGCCTTCGGCGTGTACGTCGACCGCGCGACGCCGGCCGGACGCTGGCTCACGACCGAGGAGAGCGCCGCGCAGCTCACCGAGCAGCTGCACGTCGCCGCCCGGCTCGGCTTCACGTCGACGCGGGCCACGCTCGGCATGGACCTCGCCGTGGTGGAGCGCGTCGTACCGGTCCTGGAGGAGCTGGGCCTCGTGCTCACCTTCGAGATCCAGGGTCCGCACACCCCGGACGCCCCTGACGTCACGACGCTGATCGCCTGGCTGGAGTCACATCCCGGCTCGCCGGTGGGGCTCACCTTCGACAGCTCGGTCGCGATGCCGGACCTGCCGGCCAGCTACCGACGGGCGCTACCTCGTCTGGGGGCGACGCCGGACATGGAAGCCCGGCTCGAGGAGGCGTGGCGGTCCGACGGGCCGCCGTTCCAGCGGCTCGGGCGGTTCCTCGCCACGCTGGACCGCGCCGAGGTGTCGGCGGACCTGCAGGAGCAGCTCGTGACGCCCTTCGTCCGCTTCGGCCACGGCGATCTCGCGGACTGGTGCCACGTGCTGCCCTGGGTGCGGCACGCCCACGCGAAGTTCTGGGACTGGGAGGACGTCGAGACCCAGGTGCTCGACCCGCACCGCGCCTTCGTGGCGATGCTCGTCGGGTCGGGGTACGCCGGCTCCATCTCGAGCGAGTTCGGCGGCATCGCCTGGCTCGAGCGCGACGGGCTCGACGTCTTCGACCTGACCCGGCAGCACGTCGCCTTCCTCCGGTCGGCCGTCGCGAGCGCCCAGGTGGTCCACTGTGTCGCGCGGGCCGAGCGGCTCGGGCTGAGGCCCTCGACGTACCTCGAGCTGGCCGGCTCCTGACGCCTGACCGCCTGCGGTCAGTCCCGCGGGCCGCCGCGCGTCAGCCCGGCGAGCCCGCCGGGAAGGGTGGCGGTGAGGGCGGGGTCGAACTCCCCGTCGACGAGCACGAACACCACGCGGGCCGTACCGTCGCCGCGGTTGGCCCAGGCATGGTCGGTGCCGCGCTGGACGACGATGTCGCCCGCGCGCAGGGTCACCTCGGAGTCGTCGAGGACCAGGGTGATCTCGCCCTCGAGGACGATCCCGTAGTCGACCGTCGCGGTCCGGTGCACCGGTGACTGGAGGCCGCGCTCGTCGAGGTGGCCGGGCGCGAACTCGTTGATCCGGATCTTCGTGCCGCGCTCGGGCGGCGGCACGGCGAGTGCGGCCAGGGTCGGCTCATCCTGGGTCGCGGTGATCGGAGCGGGCGCGCCCGCGGTGTTCCAGACCTCGTGGAAGGAGACGCCGTCGTCGGGCAGGTCCTTGCTGACCGGCACCGGTCCGTCGGAGAGCACGACCGACACCCCGGCGGACGTGTGGCCGGTGACGACCCTGCGCGGGATGCTCATGCGTGGCACGCGATCGGGCCGCCGTGGAAGGTGACCATGTCGGGCCACACCGAGGGCACGGTGAGCTTGGTGTCGACGGGGTTGCCGGCCAGCTCGGAGTAGGCCCGGTGCAGGTTGCCGACGAACCGCTCGGTCTCGGCCCAGCCGCTGTAGGGGTTGTCGCGGTGCTTCTGGGCGGCCTCGAGGGGCGTCAGCCCGGCGGCGTACGACGCTGCCGCGACCTCCTCGACGTACGCGAGGTAGGCGTCCATGTCGGCCAGCAGCCGCTCGACGTCCTCGCCGCGGCAGACGGGCCCGTGCCCGGGGGCAAGCACCGACGGCGCCAGCGCCTGCATCTGCGCGACCGCCCGCCGGAAGCCGGCGATCGAGCCCTCGAGGACGAAGGGCTGGCCGCCGTTGAAGGCCAGGTCGCCGCTGAAGAGGACGCGCTGCTCGGGCAGCCAGACGAGCACGTCGTTGGTGGTGTGCGCCGGGCCGCCGACGTGCAGCAGCTCGACAGGGAAGTCGGACAGGTGCAGGGTCATCCGGTCGGGGAAGGTCACGTCCGGCGGCCGCAGCGTCAGGTCGCCGTAGTCCGGCGCGGTGATGACCTTGGTGGCCTCGAGGCCGGCGTGCAGCACCATCTCGCGGCACTTGTCGTGCCCGATGATCGTGGTCTCCGGCGGCAGGAAGCCGTTGCCGTAGGTGTGGTCGGGGTGGTGGTGGGTGTTGACGAGCGCGCGCGGCGCGCCGACCGACACCTTCGCGATCTCGGCGAGCACGGCGCGGTTGCGCTTCTCCGTCGACGTCGTGTCGACCAGCACCGCCGTCCCGCGGTCGTCCACGACCACGCCGCAGTTGTTCACCATCCAGCCGCCGTCGGGCTGCACGTAGGCGTGCACGCCCGCGGCCAGCTGCTCCACGTACGGGTTTCCGTCATCCCAGGTCATGCCACCAGTCAGCCGCACGCACGCCCGCGGGACAAGGAGATCCGCCATCACCAGTGCCGATCCGAGGCATGGCCAACGGCGCGTTCCGCCCCCGCGCGGGCGCTGTTTGACTCGACCGGTGAGCAGCGCCGTCGACGACCCCACCTCCCGCCTCGCCGAGCGGACGGACGGCGCGATCCGCCTGCCCCTGCTGCTCTGCCTGGCCCTGCTGGGGGCGCTCGCCCCGATCGCCACGGACCTCTACCTGCCGGGCTTCCCGGCGATCGCGACCGACCTCGGCGGCGACGCGAGCGGGGTGCAGCTGACGCTGACCTCGTTCCTCGTCGGGCTCGCCCTCGGCCAGCTGGTGATGGGGCCGCTGTCGGACCGTTTCGGCCGCCGCCCTCCACTCGTGGTGAGCGCCGTCGTCTGCGTCGTCGCCGGTGCGGTCTCCGCGCTCGCGCCCAACCTCGGCGTCCTCGTCGGCGCCCGGCTCGTCCAGGGCATCGCGGGCGCGGGCGGCATGGTGATCGGCCGCGCGGTGGTCGCCGACCTGGCCTCGGGCCGGGCCGCGGCCAAGGCGTTCACGGTGATGATCACCGTCGGCGGCGTCGCGCCCGTGCTGGCGCCGCTGGCGGGCAGCCTGCTCGCCGGACCGGTCGGATGGCGCGGCATGCTCTGGGCGGTCACCGGCCTGTGCGTGCTGATGCTGGCCGCGGTCCTCGCCGGCGTACCCGAGACGCACCCGCGGGGCTCCGCCGCCACCGGCACGCCCTACGCCGACGGCGTACGGCGCCTCCTGCGGCACCGCGCCTACTGGTCGCACACCGCCGTCGTGGCCTGCTCGTTCGGCGTGATGATGGCCTACATCTCCTCCTCGCCGTTCGTCTACCAGCGGGTGCTGGGCCTCTCCGAGGTGGAGTACGGCGTGGCGTTCGGGCTCAACGCCGCCGGGCTGATCGCGACGGGTGCGGTCGTGAGCCGGCTCGTCGACCGGATCGAGCCGACGCGGATCATCGCCGGCTCCCTGTGCCTGCAGGTCGGAGCGACCCTCGCGCTGCTCCTGCTGGTGGTCGTCGACGCCCCGGCGTGGACCCTCGCGGTGGCGATCTTTTGGGCCGTGCTGAGCAACGGCGGCACCATCGGCACCTCCGCCGCCCTCGCGATGTCGCACGTCCGCGACGTCGCCGGGACGGGCAGCGCGTTCCTGGGCTTCAGCCAGTTCGCGCTCGGGGCGCTGGTCTCGCCGCTGGTCGGCCTCGGCGGCGACGGCTCGGCCCTCGCGCCGGCGGTCGTGATGGCGATCGCCTCGCTGTGCGCGGCCACCGCTCAGCTCTCGTCGCGCTCGACCTCGATGTCGACCGCCACGTCATAGAGCAGCCGCCGCAGCCACACGATCGCCGGGTCGTCGGCCCGGCGCGGGTGCCAGTGGGCGGCCTCGGTGATCTGCACCGGGTCGATCGGGGTCCGCGCGATCACGAGGTCGAGCGGCTCCAGGCAGCGGCGCGCCAGCCGGCTCGGCACGAACGCGCACATGTCGGTGCCGGCCACCGCGAAGGGCAGCGTCAGCAGGCTGGTCACCTGGACGAGCACGGTGCGGCCGGCCACGCCCTTCTGCTCGACCTCCACCTCGAGCGGCCGCGGTTGCTCGCCGGCGGACAGGAACTCCGCCACCGCGTGCGGCATCGCCGCGAGGTCCTCGAGCGTGAGGGCGCCGTCGCGGAGGTAGGAGTTGTCGCGCGCCACCACGCAGGCCAGCTCGTCGGTGAAGATCGGCTGGGTGCGGCCGGGCAGGTCGAAGCCGAGCGGGACGACGATCAGGTCGCGCCGCATCAGCTGGCCCTCGAACTGCTCCCGCGAGGCCGGCACGGAGTCGAAGGAGACCGAGCAGCCCGGCGCGTGCTCGTGGAGCAGCCGGATCAGCGGCTCGGCGAGCACGGTCATGGCGTACTCCGACATGCTCACCTCGAAGCGCTTCGTGCTCGAGGTCGGGTCGAACTCCCGCTCGTTGCCCAGCAGTGCCTCGGCCGCCTCGATCGCCTCGGCGACCAGGGGGCGCAGCTCCTCGGCGTACGGCGTGAGCTCGAAGCCGCGGCCCGTGCGCACCAGCAGCTCGTCGTCGAAGTGCTTGCGGAGCCGGGCGAGCGCGCCGCTCATGGCCGGCTGGCTCATCGTCATGCGGGTGCCGGCGCGGGTCAGGTTGCGCTCCTCGAGGAGCGCGTGGAGGGACAGCAGCAGGTTGGCGTCGACGTCCCGCAGCCCCTCGCTCACGCGCCGATCGTAGTGCGTGCGTGACGCCGATCACTGGGACAGACTGGCCGCATGTCCCTGGGCGGCACCGACCTCAACCTGCTGCTCCCCCTCAAGGTGATCCTCGAGGAGGCGAACGTGACGCGCGCCGGCCAGCGGCTCTCGCTCAGCCAGCCCGCGATGAGCGCCGCCCTGGCCCGCCTACGTCGCCGCTTCGACGACGAACTGCTGACCCGCAGCGGCCGCGACTACAAGCTCACCCCGTTCGCCGTGGAGCTGCTGCCGGAGGTGCAGCACGCGCTGCGGCTGATCGGCCGCGCGCTCGCGGTCGACGAGGTCTTCGACCCCGCCACCAGCCAGCGCACGTTCCGGATGATGATGAGCGACTACTCGATCGCGGTGGTCCACGAGCCCCTCGTACGCCGCGTCAGCGAGCTCGCTCCCGGCGTACGCCTCGCCATCGACCACCTCGGCGGCGGCCCGGACATCCGCTCCTCCGACCGGATCCTGCACGAGTGCGACGCGCTGGTCGCGCCGCTCGGCTTCGGCTTCCCGGGGGAGTCCCGGCCGCTGTGGCGCGACCGGATGGTCTGCATCGTCGACGCCCACCACCCGCGGCTGCGCGACGGTGCGTTGACGTTGGAGGACCTGGCCGCCCTCCCGCACGCCACGGCCTCCTTCGGCCCCGGCATCCTCACCCCCGTCGACCGCGTCTTCGGCGAGCTCGGCATCGAGCGTCGCATCGAGATGATCGTCTCCGGCTGGCTGCCGCTCTCCTTCGCCATCGAGGGCACCGACCTCGTCGCCGTCGTCCCCGAACGTCTCGCCCGCCTGGTCGTCCGCGACGGCGGCCCCATCGTCCAGGTCGAGCCGCCGTTCGGCGAGGTGCTGCTCGCCGAGGGCTACTGGTTCGGCCGGGACCGCCTCGCCGACCCCGCCCACCAGTGGTTCTTCGCCCGCCTCGACGAGGTCGGCGCCTCCCTCGCTCTGGGTGGTTGACGAGAGCCTGCTCCGGACCTCCGCGTAACGTCACGCGAAGGGAACCAACCAAGGAGCTCACGTTGGACAACGAAGTCGAGCTGATCAGTGACGGCGACGGCCTGGCCGTCATCGGCGAGTCGTCAGCCGTCGAACGATTCCTCGACACGCTGGGCCTGCCGTCGAAGGACCTCGGACTGCCGCGGCTCAGCAGGCTCCTGAACCTCGGGTCGGCCGGCCTGCAAGGGGCCTCGGCCCACGCGGCGGCTTCTGCGCAGGTCGCCGACTCCGCTCGTTGGGTGCGGCTGACCGAGGAGTCCGCGCGCAAGATCAAGGACCTCGGGGGTCTCACCCCGACCAAGACGCCCGGCGTCAGCCACGCCATGATCGGCAGGCCCGGCGCCAGCAAGTCGTGGATCCAGCTCGACAAGGGGCCGGGCCAGTTGCCCGCCAGCCCCAAGCTGCTCGCCGGCGCACCGGCGCTGATGGCCCAGCTCGCGATGCAGCAGGCCATGGACGAGATCACGGACTACCTGGCTGTCATCGATGCCAAGCTCGACGACGTCCTGCGCTCGCAGCGGGACTCCGTCCTCGCGCAGATGATCGGCGTCGGGCTCCAGATCGAGGAGGCCATGACGATCCGTGAGCACGTGGGTCGGGTCAACGAGATCACCTGGTCCAAGGTCCAGGCCTCCACGGGCACGATCGCGGACACCCAGGCCTACGCCCTGCTCCAGCTGGACGCGCTCGCCGAGAAGCTCGAGCGCAAGTCGACGATCGCCGACCTCATGAAGACTGCCAACGACGCGGAGGCGAAGACGCGAGAGTGGCTCGCCGTGCTCGCGCGCTGCTTCCAGCTCCAGGAGGGCATCGCCATCCTGGAGCTCGACCGCGTCCTCGAGACGGCACCCGAGGACCTCGACGGGCACCGCCAGGGCCTCAGGGCCGCCCGCCAGGAGCGGCTCGACACCATCTCCCGGAGCACCGAGCAGCTCGTCGCCCGGATCCACACTGCGGCCGCGAGGGCCAACTCCAGGGTCCTCTTCAACCCGATCCAGTCCCCGGCCGTCGTCCAGGCGAGCACCAGCGTCACCACGTCCGTGAGTGACTTCCACGAGCGACTCGGCATCGGCGCCGCCCGGGATTCCGTGGAGACGCGGCGGTGGGCCGCTGCCGCAGCAGACGTCCGCGACCTGGCGCGGACCAAGGGGGCCGACGCCGTCGGCGCTGGCAAGCGCCTCGGCACCGCGGCCCGAGGGCGGGCCGCCTCGGCCACGGAGAAGGCTGCGAACCGGGTCGCCGAACGGGCTCGACGGTGGCAAGGGCCGGACGACGACTCCACCGAGTAGCGATCAGTCCTGGGCGTAGGCCTGGGCAGGACCCGGCATCGGGTGCGCCCCGACGGTGATCTCCTCGCGCTGCGGGACCCGCTCGGCGATGGTCACTGCCGACACCGCCTCCATGCGGACCACGGCGTGCCGGTCACCGTTGGAGGCGAGGACGACGCCGAACCCGTCGACCGCAGCCACGACGCCGGTGATCCAGTGGCCGTCCACGAGGAGCTCCACCTCGAGGCCGTTGTCGTAGGCGCGGTTGAGCACGGTCCCGATCGTGTAGAGCGTCGAGATGCCCATGGTGACCCCCTCCCAGTCGGCCCCGTCCCACGAACCGATGACCCGCCACCGTGTCTTTCAGGTTAGGCCCATCCCGGACGCTCAGTGACGGAAATCGAACGATCCGATCCGGTCGGCTCGATCAGCGCGTCGCCGCCACCGCCGCGGCGATCACCTCGGCGCACTGCTGCGGCGCCTCGTCGGGGAGCAGGAACACCGAGCCGGGGAGCGTCACGATGGTGACGTGGGCCGCCGCCTGGAGGGTGGCGCGCTCGGCGTCCGAGAGGTCCCCGTCCCCCTTCTCGGCGTGCATCACCCAGACCGGCTGGCCGGTCGCGACCAGCTCGGCGGCGAAGTCCCGGTCCTGCGCCACGTAGTCGAGGTACGCCGCGCTCACCTTGACCGCGTCGCGCGCCTTGTTCTGCTTGAGGTCGGCGATCAGCTCCCGCTTGTGCGGCTCCCGGATCTTGGCGGACCTCACCATCACGGGCAGGAGGGTGAGCAGGGTGCCCATCGGCCAGCTGCCCACCTTCTGCGACAGCCGGACCACCTTCACGAAGAAGCCGGCCTCGTCCTCGGTGGTCATGCTGATGCCGAGCAGCACGGCCGGCCCGTGGAAGTGACCGGACAGGAGCATCTCCAGGGCCACCGAGGCTCCGTGGGAGAAGCCCACCACCACGTCACAGCTGTGTTCCTTGGCGAGCTCCCCGGCCCGGCGGGCGAGCCCGGGCACGGTCAGGTCGCCGGTCAGCGGTGCGCCGGCCATGCCCGGCAGCGTCGTGGCCACGAGGCGTACGCCGGCCAGCGCCGGCTCGGCCATCACGAGATCGAACGAGCGGGCCGCATTCGCCCCGCCCGGCAACAACAGCACCGATCGGTCGGCATCGACTGGCCCCGAGGTCAGCAGCTCCCAGGCATCCCTCATCTCAGACCTCCGCAACGACGTCCACTCCTGACGGTAGACCTCGTCAGACCGCCTGAGAAGACGCACGAAGGGCCCCGACCGCAGACGCGGTCGGGGCCCTTCGAGGATGGATCAGGAGACGCGAACGTTCTCCGCCTGCGGACCCTTCGGGCCCTTGGCGAGGTCGAACTCGACCTTCTGGTTCTCATCGAGCGACTTGTAGCCGCCGGACTGGATGGCGGAGAAGTGGACGAACACGTCCTCGCCGCCGTCCTCCTGCGAGATGAAGCCGAAACCCTTGTCAGCGTTGAACCACTTGACGGTGCCCTTGGCCATGATCTGTTCCCTTGTTCTCGTGCCGGGGGCGAGGTGCCCCCGAGCTGCTGAAGACATCCACCTGTGCTGATGTCCAGCGAACGGAAACCAGGAGTACGAGACACAAGCCGCGACATCGTGCGCGGCCAGGACGACTTGCAGAGCCGTCCCTTCAACTCCAGCGACGATACGGCATCGGCGGCGTTCTCGGGCTTCGGCGAAGCGCTGACGCACAGCCGATGCACGTGGCCGCCGCCGGCCGCGCCTCGAGCCGGGCCTTCCCGATGGGCTGTCCACACCGCTCACAGGTCCCGTAGGTGCCGTCCTCCAGGCGCTGGATGGCGGCCTCGACCTCGGCCAGATGACCCCGGACCTGCAGCACGAGCGCCGACACCTGCGACCTCTCGAACGCGATCGTCGCGCCCTCCGGGTCGTGCTCGTCGTCGGCGTTGCTGTCCCGGGACGCCGCCACCACACCCTCGAAGTCGCCAGTCAGGGCCGCCAGGCGCCGGAGCGCCACCCGGCGTTCGGCGTCGAGCAGGTCGCGGGCCGTGTCCATCCGTCCATGCTGACATCGCTTGCACAGGGTCTGGGTACGTTCGGAGGGTGACCTCCTCCGCGACGACCGCCCCGAGCCCCGCCGCCCGTCTGACGTCCGGGTCCTGGTGGTTCCGCTCCCCGGACGGGCGGCTGACCCTGTGGCAGCTGCCCAACCCGGCGCTGTACGTCTGGCTGGCCGCGGTGGTGCTGGGCAGGTTCGACCTCTCGGCCACGCACGCGACCGCTGTGGACGGGATCCGGCACGGGGCGCTGCTGGTCTGGGCGCTCGACGAGGTCGCCCGCGGCGCTAGCCCCTTCCGCCGCGTGCTCGGCCTGGTCGTCCTCGTCGCCCAGCTGGTCTCGCTCGTCCAGGCCTGAGCCGCCCACCTCACCTCGTCGCGGCGATCGCGCTGAGCAGGGGGACGTGCTCCCTGGCCTGCCGACCCGCCTTGCGCAGCAGCGTGGCCGCCGTGGAGGCCTGACCTCCGGCGAGCGCGACCTGTGCGGCTCGCCACCGGGCGTACGCCGCCTCGTGGGGGCGGTGGATCCCGTCCCACGCGGACGCGGCGGCCACCCAGAGCTCGACCGTCTGCTCGCCGGTGAGGCGGGCCAGCTCCGCGGCGTACGTCGCGTCGACGGCGGACGTGGCCACGTCCCGGTTGCAGTAGTGGTCGAGGGGGAGCGCGTCCGCGGCCGCGCGCGCCCGGTGCAGCCGATCCACGAGCTCGGCACGCTGTCGGCGACGGGCGGTGGGTCCGGTCAGCGCGACGATGTCGGCGGCCGCCCGGGCCATGAGCATGAACGTGTCGGAGCCGGGCGCCGGCACGCTCGCCGTGGCTCGCCACTCCAGGTCGGCGAGCAGCTGGTCGAGTGCCTGACGGGGCCGGCCGCACCACAGCTCCACATCGGCGGCCCAGGGGACGAACCAGGACCGGATGGTGGGGACCATCTCGTCGAGCGCACCGAGCCGGCTCACGGCCCCCGGTTCACCCCGCAGCGCGTCGAGCCGGGCGCGCTGCAGGCGGAGGGGATACCGGTCGTTGCCCGACGTGTCGTCGGTGACCGGGTCGATGAGGGCAGCGGCGCGGGTAACCCGTCCCTCGCGCAGGAATGCCTCCGACACGTTGACGAGCAGCATCGACGTCAGGAAGTCCTCGATGCCCCAGGTGGCCGCGGCCTCCAGCCCTCGCCGCGCGGCCTCCTCGACCGTGTCCGCGTCGGCGCCCTCCTGCAGCAGCATGTCGGTGTGGGCCAGGGCCGCCTCGATGTCGCCCACCGGGTCGGGACGGGCGAGGACCAGTGCTGTCAAGGCGGAGATCCGTGCGACCGCGTCCATCCGGTCGCCCGTCAGGTAGTAGTCGTGGCGGGCCTGGGCGACACGGTATCGGCGCTGAGCAGCCGGGTCGTCGAGCGCGAGGCTGACCTCGACCGCCCTGGCGAGGTCGGCCACGGCCTCAGCGGACCGGCCAAGGTTGATCTGGGCCGTGGCCCGCTCGTTGAGCGCTCGCGGATACCCAGCGAACGGCGGCAACTGCTCGTAGAGGGCGATCGACCTGTCCAGCAGCGGCAGCCCCGCCGCCGGTTGCTGGAAGAAGGTGCGATAGCCACCCACCCGGCCGTAGAGGTCGGCCGTCTCGTCCGGCGACAGGTCCGACGCCCACGCGAGGGCCCCCTCGAGGAGGTCCACGGAACGCCCGATCTGGCTCGAGCCCTCCAGGGCGTCGGCGGTCGCGGCGTACGCCGTCCACCGGCTGATGGGCGGGGAACCGGCGGGCGCCGCGTCGGGCGGCCACAGCTCCAGGACGCGCAGCCACTGCTCCGCGGCGCCGGCCATCGCGAAGCGGTCCTCCGCGGCCCGCGCGGCCCGAATCCGCCAGACCAGCTCCTGCGCGGGGTCGTCGGCGGCCTGCCAGTGCGTCGCGATCTCCGCCGGCGACGGGTCCGGTCCCGCGGCGAGCGCCTCCGCGAGCCGGCGGTGCTGCTCCGCGGCCTCGCCGGCGACCAGGCGACGACGGATCGCCTCGGCGAGGAGGGGGTGGCGCAGCTCGACCTCGCGCGGTCGCGAGGGCTCCGTCAGCAGTCGACGTGCGGCGAGGTCGCGCAGTCCGCTCGCGAGGCCTGCAGGAGGCAGTGGCGTGACGTCGGCCAGCTGGCTGTCGGTCAACGCCCGGTCGGCGACACCGAGGGCGCCGGCCACGGCCCAGGCCCCGTCTGCCAGACCCTCGAGGCGTCGGTCGAGCAGGTCGACCAGGAGCCGGGGCAGGTCGCCCGAGCCCTCGGGCGTCGCCGAGAGCTGGTCGGTGAAGAGGGGCTGACCCAGCGTGCGCTGGTAGACCCGGTCGACCAGGTCCGGATCGGCAGGGTGGGACAGCAGCAGCTCGAGCTGCTCCCCGGTCTCGTCACGGCTCAACGGGGCGAGCTCGAGGACGTCGGCGTCCGGCAGCCGGCGTACGACGGTGAACCAGTCGAGCGTGGCCGTGGCTGTGGCGGGGTCGTCCAGCCGCCACGTCCCGAGCAACGGCCACCTCGCGCCCCGGGCGAGCAGGTGCTCGAGCAGGTCGAGGGTGCCGGAGTCCGCCCAGTGCAGGTCTTCGATCAGCACCGCGAGCGGCCGGCTGCCGGCGAGCGCGGCCAGCGTCGCCTCGACGGCGGTGAACAGGCGTTGCCTGGACCAGTCGCCCTGGGGCTCAGGGTCGGTGCCGGTCGCGTCCAGCTCGGGCAGCAGCGCTCGCAGCGCGCCGGGCACGAAGGCGGCACACTCGGCCAGCGCCTCCTTGAGCCACTGGCCCTCGTCGAGCGCGTGGACCGCCCTCAGCGTGTCGGCGATCGGCAGGAACGGGACCTCGGTGGACAGCGGCAGGCAGCTGCCGCGGGCCACGAAGACGTCCCCCGCCTCGAGGGTGGCGGCGGTGCCGACGAGCCGGGTCTTCCCCAGCCCGGCCTCGCCGGCCACCAGCAGCAGGCCGCTGCCGGACTCGAGGTGCTTGCGGACGACGGCGAGCTCGCGGCGGCGACCCGCAATCCGGGGCTGGGCCGGGCTCGAGGCCTCGGTCGGCGTGCTGGCGGCGAGCCAGAGCGAGTGGAACTGCCCGACCTCGCCGTGCATCGCCTCCACCAGCACCTCGAGCACGCCCCAGGCGGGCAGCCGGGGTGCGGAGAAGACGCCGGAGACGGTGGTGTGGCTGCACCCCGCCTCGCGGGCCAGGACCCGCAGGCTCGGCCAGCCGGACCGGTGGTGCAGGTCGTGGAGCGCGTCGTTCAGGTCCCGCTGGGCTCCCGGCGGGATCGCGGGTCGCGGCAGTGCACCCACGTGACCTCCCGGGACAGGTACGACACGTCGGATCCAGCATGCGCCGGGACGAGGCGGGTGTCCACGAGCAGTCCGGCCGTCAACTTCTGTCAGCCGGCGTCAACCGGGGGTCGCGGGACTCGACCTTGGTGGTGTCCCCACTCCGGGGGTCAGTCCCCCGGAGGCCACTCTCCGAGAAGGAGCCACCATGAACGTCACCCTTGCGGCCGTCGTGTCCGTCACCGCTCTCGGCGCCCTCGCCGCCCCGCCCAGCCACGCCGCCATCCCCGTGCCCGACCCGATCGGTCACGTGGTCACCGACACCGGCCCGACGTCGTCGCCGGTTGGGACCGCCCCGGACCGTCCGTGCTTCGTGTGGCGGGCGCGCTGGAACTCCGCGCTCGACGGCCCCGAGCCGACCTGCTGACCCGGCGATCAACCCCCGTGCGGCAGCGCCCTAGCCCCCTTGGCCGCGAGCTCGGACCGACGGGTAGTCCTATCGGGCCAAATTCCGGGTTGCCCGAGGCTAGTCGGCTCAGTTCGAGGGACAGGGGTCGCGGAGCGAACTTACGGTCACGTCCACGCCAAGTCCGGTCGACGGACTCATATCTCGAGGATCTTGAACGATGAACGCGACTCCGCCTCCTGGCTGGTACCCCGACAACCTCGGCCCCGGTCTTCGCTACTGGGATGGCCAGCGGTGGACCGAACACACCGCGCCCGGAGGGAGCGACCCGAGTTCCGGTCACCCCTCGCCGGCGACGGTGACGCCTCTCGGCGGTGCAAACAAGACCTCACAGCAAAACTGGTTCCTGCGCCACAAGGTGCTCAGCGGTGTCGGGGCATTCGTCCTCCTCATGACGATCGTCGGAGCGATCGGCAGTCAGGGCGACGTTGCCACCCCTGCGGCGGCTGACACGTCCGTCGATGGCGGGGGCGACTCCGGCGGGGACGCGTCACCGACTCCTGAGCCCGTCGACACCGACGGAGATGGTGTCACCGACGAGGTCGACTTCCGTCCTACGGACCCCAAGATCCAGACGCGTGACGACCTGGACACCGACCGGGACGGGGTCAGCGATGGCGACGACTACCGGCCCAAGGACCCCAAGATCCAGACCCGGGACGACGTGGACACCGACCACGACAAAGTCCCTGACTACAAGGACGACTTCCCGCGCGACCCCAACTTCAGCAAGGACACCGATGGTGACCTCGTCCCCGACCAGTTGGACGCCTTTCCGAAGGATGCGCGGTACAGCAAGGACACCGACAACGACGGCGTCGCTGACGCCGAGGATGCCTTCCCGAGTGACCCGAGCCGGTCGAAGGTCACGCTGGCCATGGAGAACGCGCTCGAGTCTGCGCGCAACTACTTGAGCTTTTCGCCGTTCAGTCGACAGGGCCTCATCGACCAACTGTCGTCGAACTACGGCGAGGGATACGACCTTGCTGATGCCACCTGGGCTGTCAGCCAGCTGAAGGTCGACTGGCGGGAGCAGGCGGTCCGCTCGGCCAAGTCCTACCTCGAGATGACCTCGTTCTCCCGCCGGGGACTCATCGATCAGCTGTCGAGCGCCTACGGCGAGAAGTACACGCTGGCTGAGGCGATCTACGCCGTCGACAAGATCGGCCTCTGACCCGGGCCCCGCTCGCGCGTGGAAGCGGTGAGCCACGAACCGGTTCGGCGTTGAATCCGGTTCACCTCACACCCCTGAGAGCTCGAGCGGTGAGAGGTGAACCGTTTCCGTGACGGGGAAGGTTCACAGCTTACCGCCCGGGCGTCAGCCTCGCTCAGCCCTCGTGCGGCGTGAGCGGGACGGCCTCGGCCGGCGCGGGCAGCTGTGCCTCGGTCACGGCCTCGGGCTCGGGGACGTGCGCCCGGTTGGGCAGCTTGAGCAGCAGCCCGAAGACCAGCGTGGTCAGCGCGACGCCGAACCAGAAGCCCGCCGTCATGCCCCCGACCTGGGCCGTCAGCGGGTCGTCGCCCTGGCCGAGCAGGTGGGTCGTGCGCCAGGCGATCAGGGTGGCCACGATCGCCGTACCCATCGCGCCTGCGACCTGCTGGAGGGCACCGAGCAGCGAGCTGCCGTGGGAGTAGAGGTGCGGCGGGACGTCGCCGAGGCCGAGGGTGAAGACCGGCGTGAAGATCAGGGCCAGCGAGACCATCAGCAGCACGTGCGCGCCGAGGATCATCGGGATCGGCGTGGTGAGGCTGACCTGGGTGAGGATGCCCAGGGCCGCGATGGCCCCGAGGCCGCCGGGCACGACCAGCGGGCGGCTGCCGTGCTTGTCGAACCAGCGACCCACGCGCGGGCCGAGCAGGCCCATCGCCAGACCGCCCGGCATCATCAGCAGGCCGGTCTGCAGGGTGCTCAGGTCGCGGACGTTCTGGAGGTAGACCGGCAGGATCAGCATCGAACCGAACATGCCGGCGAAGGCGCCCGCCATGGTGAGCAGGGCGAGGCGGTACGTCGGGCGGCGGAGCGTGCGGAGGTCGAGCAGCGGCCGGTCCTCCCGCTGCAGGCGGATCTGCAGCGCGACGAACCCGGCCACGAACACCAGTCCGACGACCGCGAAGATCGCGCCCTCGGTGCGGGCGTCGCCGCCTCGGCCGAACTGCGCGAGGCCGTAGACGAGCGTGCCGAAGCCGATCGCGGAGAGCAGCACGCTGGGCACGTGGAGCGACAGGGCGCGGGGCTCGCCCACGTTGCGGAGCCGGGTGATGCCGACGATGCCGATGGTGGCGGCGATCGGCAGCACGATGCCGAACATCCAGCGCCAGCTGGCGACCTCGAGGATGAAGCCGGACGCGGTGGGGCCGAGGGCCGGCGCGGCCGACATCGCCAGCGTCACGTTGCCCATCACCTTGCCGCGGTCACCGGGCGCGACGATCGTCATCAGCGTCGTCATCAGCAGGGGCATCATCACCGCCGTGCCGGACGCCTGCACGATGCGACCCAGCAGCAGCACCCAGAAGACGGGGGCCGACGCACAGATCAGCGTGCCGATGCAGAACACCGTCATCGCCAGGCCGAACGCCTGCCGCGTCGTCACCCGCTGGAGGAACCAGCCGGTGATCGGGATGACCACGGCCATCGTGAGCATGAAGGCGGTCGAGAGCCACTGGGCGGTCGTGACGTCGACGGAGAACTCGCGCATCAGGCTCGGCAGCGCGTTGAACATGACCGTCTCGTTGAGGATCACGACGAACGCTGCTGCCACCAACCAGCGAAGGACGCCGTAGTCGGGGGCCTGGTCCGTGCCCGAGGAGACCGGAGAAGACATGGGGGTCCTTCAGTTCGAGGAGTGCTTGTGGTCGGCAACGCCGGACGTTCGCCTCAGCATTCCCGCTCAAGCCAACAGGATCGTGAACGCGGCCTCAACAGGTTTGCGCGCCCTTGTCCGCACCCGCGAGTCAGTGGAACATTCCGCCGCCTGCCGGCGCGGGCCCAACGTCCGCATCTGCCTGACGAGGTCCTGCCAACTACGACAGAAATGTCGCCAGCTGCTCGCTAGTCCTGGAGACGTCCCGCACGGTGGTGGGAGCGGCGTTTACGCCATGCGCGAGCACCGCGATTCCAGATCACGACTTGCTCTGAAATCTCCAGGAACGCAGCCAAGATCCTCTTGTCGATAGCACGGTTGCCGTTTGCGTTCACGTACGACCACTCGAGACCGAACTCGCGAATGATCTCCCGCACGGCTCGATCTTGGTAGAGGCCTCCGCGCTCCTCGACCTGATCCATCATCCACCGTGCTATTCGCCTTGCCATGAGGTCCTTCGGTTCTTCAGGCATAAGCGGAGCATAAATTGGTGCACCCGCTATACGGCCCGCTTCGACGAGCTCAGGCGTCGACGTCGTCGGATGGCGCGTCACTCCGCCGCGTAGCGGCGTTCATTCCCCAGCGGGATACCTCAGCCAATCGAAGAGTTCGTCCGACCAATCGCGGCGTCGCCCGACCCAGTCAGCCCATGCTTTGGGCTTCCAGCGAGCCAAGTCCTTGAGCATCTGTTCGATGGAAAGCACGTCGGCGAAGCCATACTTCTCGGTCACCGAGGTCCGTCCTTGGTCTGTGACGACTCCCCAAACAAGTACGGCACCATCCACTTGAACGTCGCGGCCCTGAATGGTGACTCGCTGCGCACCGGGTTGGGTAGCTGATCGCAGCAACTTCTGGAACGCCGCATTACGCGTGTGGTGATCCAATTGCTGCGGCTCCGTCAGCGTAAGGTACCGGTATTTCTCGAACTCGATCTCGCACTTCAGCTCCGTCACGAAGCGTGCACCATCCGTGGACCGCTCCAGAGTGAAGTCAAGGACGTGATACTTGGAGCCTGCGTCGTCCCACACAACTGGCCGACCCAGATCACGGTATGGCGACTCCTCGCACCGGGTCCATTGCCGGACGATCTCTTCGCTGAAGAACGCGAACATCCTCGACAGATAGGCGCCTCGCCCAGGCGTGTCACTGTGAAACAGCGCTTCCATGCCTATCGGCGACTCGTCGGGTGGCGGAGAGGACATGGACCCATTCTGCGCTGCCGTGGCGCTTGTTAAGGAGCACCAACCACCTCGACAGCGCGGTGCGAACCGGGCCACCTGTCCTCGGGGGAACGCACGGCTATGAGTCGATTCGAAAGTGGCGTCCCGGCCGGTCCGTGTGCGCGTCATACCGGCGTGTGTGTCGACGACGGGAGAAATTCAATGGCAGGGCGTCATAAAGAGTTGAGTCAGGCGCCCTTTACTTTAGGCTCGCATTCATGCAACGGCCGGCCGCTACAGGCATCACTTGCCTGATCCTGATCCTGCTCCTCGCGACAACTGCCTGCACCGACGACCAGTCCGCCCCGGTTGCGGAGGAGACCCCTCTGCGCGTGGCGGCTCCTGATGCCGCCGGCGATCTCGAGGGTGACAACTACGGAGATGTCGTGGACGCCCTCACCGCGGCCGGGTTCACCAACGTCGACACGGAAGTCATCCCGGACCTGATCACGGGCTGGCTCGTCAAGGACGGCGAGGTCGAGAGTGTCACCGTCGACGGAGTCAGCGACTTCGAATCGGGCGACGAGTTCGACCCCGACGTAGATGTGGTTGTCGCGTACCACACCTTCCCGGAGGAAGGGGCCGACGACGAGCCGTCTGAAACGCCTTCGGCGAGTCCCGCGGACGAGCCCACGGAGACTGCTTCGGCTGCTCCAGTCGTGCTGACCCCGGAGAACAACGCCGAACTCGCGGCCATGCTCAAGGTCGACCCCTGCGAAGGCAAGGACTTCGAGTTCGCGCAGAGGCATGAGGGGGAGACGATCGCGTTCGACGGATCTGTCGGCGCCATGGCGCATCACGGCAACTACGACACGCGTTACGACATCCTCATCGGCCCTGGCGACAAGGGCCCCAACACCGTCGACGGACCCACTTTTCAGTTCCGAGACGTGAACATGCTCGACCTCAACTTCGTCGGCAGAACTCCCAACAGGTTCGGCGTCGGCGACAAGGCGGAGTTCACTGCTGACGTTGCAGGGTTCAGCAGGTCCTCGTGTCTGTTCTTCCTTGAACCCGTCGAGACCAGGATGCGTTGAGGTTGGCCTCCCGAGTCCGAGGTTGCGGCGTCCGAGCGAGCTACAGCTTCGGAAGCTCGACGCCGGTCCGCCACTCGGGCCGATAGTCCGGGTGGTTCGAGTATCGCGCCGCCAAGAGCTTCAGCACCTCGGACCCGAGACCGGTGACCGGCCCACCCTCGAACGACGTGGCGGCGGCTGGTGGTCGCCCTTGCTCCTCTTCCATCGATTCCACCGTCAGGGCGACCAGTGCGAGGTCGGTGCGGACACGGTTGAGCAGTGCGGAGCGATCGAGAAACCTGCGTTCGAAGGCAGCGTCGTTCACGTGGAAGCCGAACATCGGCGTGTTCATGAGGATCAGGCCGATGTCGTGCCTCAGGCGGTCCTGAAGGAAGCGGAGAAGGCCAGGGTCATCGGACGTCGTATTCACGGGCGCCAAGGTAGAGACATGAACCGACACCGTGGGCGTGCGACGCCGGACCCAGGGGCGGCGTGGTTTCGAGACAGGCGCTGCGCGCCTTCCTCAACCAACAAGGGCGTCACTCCCAGTTGTTGGCGTTCTGGGCACCGTCCGGGCCGGCGAGGTAGCCGACGAAGAGTCCGTCGGGGTCGCGGTCGGCGCAGATGGCCTGGAGGCGGGTCCAGTTGTCGTCGGCCATGAAGCGGACCTGGCGGCGGGAGAGGTCGCCGTCGCCGAGGTACTGGCCGACGGTGACGGGCTCGAGGTCGGCCATGACGGAGGCCAGCCACTGCTGGTGGCGGGTGTCGTCGGCCTCGTCCTCCCACAGCACGTAGGACGCGAGGTAGATCTCCGACTGCATCGAGAACGCCATGTCGGGCAGCGTGCGGAGCGGGGCCATGCTGAACCAGATCGTGAAGGCCTTGTCGTTGGGCAGCGTCGTGTAGGCGCGGCGCATCGCGGGGACGACATCGGCGGCGGGGCCGGTGAGCCAGGCGTTGTCGACGGCCCATCGGTGGCCCTCGGGGTTGTCATCGAGCTGGCGCTTGCGCTGCTCGTCGAGGGTGGTGGGGACGGCGTCGAGGGAGAGCAGCGCCCGCGACAGCGCGGGGTTGGTGCGGAACGGCGCGAGCGCACGATCAGCCTCGGCCGCGTCGGAGACCAGCGCGACGGCGGTGACGAGCAGGACCGGGTCGGGGGCGAGGGAGTGGTCGGTCTTGGTGAGGGCGACGATCTCGACGGTGTCGGCGACCGAGGCATGCATGGAGTGCAGCCAGGTCATCACCTCGTCGAAGTCCTCGAGGCGATAGGCCTGCACGGTCTGGGCGATGTGGCCGGGCTTGGGGAGGGTGCGCAGGTGGAAGCGGGTGACGACGCCGGGGAAGCCCGGGCCGGCGCCGCGGGCGGCCCAGTAGAGGTCGGCGTTCTCGGTGGCCGAGGCCCGGACCAGCTCGCCGGCGGCGGTGACCACATCGACGGCCACGACGTGCTCCGCCGCCCAGCCCAGGCCGCGGGCGTTCCAACCCTGCCCGCCCTGGAGCAGGAAGCCGCCGATGCCGACGGTCGGGCAGTGCCCGCCGGGGAAGAAGCGCCCCTGCTGCTCGAGGTAGGGCGACAGCTCGGCGCCGCCGCGGACGGCGGGGGAGGCGGTCGCGATGCCGGTGGCGGCGTCGTACGTCATCTCCCGCAGCCCTCCCAGGTCGATCACGAGCGCGTCGTCGCGCACCGACCACTGGGCCCAGCTGTGCCCGCCGGAGCGTACGGCGACCTGCCAGCCGCGGGACCGCGCGAGCCGGACCGCGGCCACGACCTCGTCCTCGGTCGTCGGCCGCACGATCGCGGCCGGCTGCCGAGACGGGAGCCGCCGGTTGAAGACCCGCTCGACACGGGCCTCCTCGAAGCCGGGCTCCCCGCGCTGCAGCATCAGGCGGGGGCGACCAGCGCGCCGAGCGTCTGGCCCATGATCCGGCCCGGGTCGGCGCCCGGGGTGTCGGGGTGGATCTCCCACTCGGCGAGCTGGAGGCTGTTGTCGAGCACCATCTTGACGCGCGGGAAGCGGCGGGCCATGAAGGCGGGGAGCACGTCCTCGACGGAGGAGCCCGAGGTCAGCATCTCGGCCAGCACGACGGCGTCCTCGGCACACATCGCCGCGCCCTGCGCGATCAGCGGCGGGCACGCGTGGGCGGCGTCGCCGATGATGATCGTGCGCCCGCGGAACCACGGCTCGTCGACGCAGATCGCCTCGATCCACTGGTAGTTGACGATCGCGTCGTCGGCCAGGCTGTCGCGGACCTCGCCCCAGAGGCCGCCGTAGCCCTGGCCGCGCTCCTTGAGCAGCGCGCCGTGCGGGCCCTCCCCGACGAACGAGCGGTCGAGGTTCTCCTCGAGCAGGAAGGCGTAGCAGAGGTCCTCGGAGATGGGGGTGTAGCCGGCCTTGTACTTCGGGCCGCCGTAGTAGAGCTCCGAGCAGTCCATGCCGACCGGCCGCTTGGCGACGGTGCGCCAGATCCCCATGCCGACCGGGTGCGGCTGGGTCTCGATGCCGATCATCGAGCGGACCTGCGAGCGGATGCCGTCGGCGCCGACGAGCAGGTCGACGGTCTCGGTAGAGCCGTCCGACAAGGTCACCGTGACGGAGTCGCCGTGGTCGTCGATCGCGGTGATGGTGGTCTCGAGGCGTACGTCGACGCCGGCCTTCTCGACCTCGACGGCCAGGATGTCGGCGATGTCACCGCGGACCGCGCCCATCGTCCCGGGCAGGTCCGGCCCGCCCATCGGCGGCGTGGGGATCTCGGCCATCACGTGCCCGTCGGCGGTCTTGAGCCGCAGGTGGCTGAAGGGGAAGCCGTGCTCGGCGAGCTGGTCGTAGATGCCGACCGCGCGGAAGGCCTTGAGCGCGTTGCCTTGCAGGGTGATGCCGTGGCCGACGCCGCCGAGGGTGCTGCGCAGGTCGACGAGGACGACCTGGACGCCCTGCTGGGCGAGCGCGAGGGACAGCACGCCGCCGGCAATGCCGCCGCCGACGACGAGGACGCGGTCGACAGCGGGGGTGTGGGACTCAGCCATGGGGATCTTCTCCTCAGACGTCGTGACGGGGGCCGTCGCGGTGACGGCGTCGGCGATGAGCTGGAAGGCCTGTCCGACGGGCTCCACCTCGGCGGGCAGGTTCAGGAAGCCGTGCAGCACGCCGGGCAGCACGTGCCGCCGGACGTCGACGCCGGCCGCGGTGAGCGCGGCATGGAACGGCTCCTCGGAGCGGCGCAGGTCGTCGTGCTCGGCGTCGAGCATGAGGGTCGGGCAGAGCCCGGTCAGGTCGGCCAGCGCCGGCATGGCGTAGCCGTCCGCCGACTCGGGCGGACCGCCCACGTAGTTGGCGGTGATGCCCGCGGTGGCCTGCTCGGTGAAGCGCAGGAGCGGCGGCACCTCCGTCATCGCCGCCTGGATGTCGGGCGTCGTCGGCGGCAGGGTCGGGTGGAAGACGCCGTACGCCGGGATGAGGACCGCCGGCTGCCAGCCGTCCTCGTCGCGGAGCCTGAGCACCGCCGCCGTGGCGAGGTTGGCGCCGGCGCTGGCGCCGCCGACCGCGATCCGCCCGGGATCCCCGCCCAGGTCAGCCCCGTCGCGCACCCAGCGCACGACCGCGACGACGTCGTCCAGCGGCACCGGGTGGTGCACGCCGCCGATGGCGAGGCGGTAGTCCACGCTGACGACGACCGCGCCCGCGCGGGCGCAGACCTCGCGGGAGGTCCGGTCCGCCTCGGGCATGTCGAGGTCGCCCCCCACGAAGGCGCCGCCGTGCATCCAGACCAGGCACGGGTGTCCGGTCGGGGACGAGCCGGCGGGCGTGTAGACCCGCACCGGCACCGGGCCGTGCGGCCCCGGGACGGTCAGGTCGTGCGTCTCGACGTCGGGCGCGGCCGCGGCGTCTCGCCACTGCATGAACCCGTGGAAGCGCTCCTCCAGTGCGGGGTCGCTCATCAGCTGCTCGAAGGACTCGATGCCCTCGAGCAAGGGGAACCGCTCGACGTACGACGGGTGGACGGCCATGGCGTCAGACCGCCGAGGCGGCCGGGAACATCGACGGACGCGCGCCGGTGATCCAGCCGACGATGTGGTCGTTCTCGGTCTCGTCGAGACGTACGTCGGCGACCTTGCGTCCGCGGTTGAGCACCACGACCCGGTCGGCGACGGCGTGGCACAGGGGCAGGTCGTGCGTGACCAGGACGATCGCAATGCCCTGGTCGGCCATCCGGCGGATCAGGCCCTCGACGTTCTTGGTCTGCTCGTAGCCCAGCGCGGCGGTCGGCTCGTCGAGCAGCAGGATCCCCTGCGACTCGCCGTTGACGCGGATCGCGCTGCGGGCCAGGGCGACGACCTGGCGCTGGCCGCCGGAGAGCATCTCCACGGGGCGCGTCATCGGGGCGGTGCGGACGCCGAGGCGGTCCAGCTCGGCCTCGGAGCTCTTGCGCATCGCCTTGCGGTCGACGAAGCCGAGCCAGCCGAGCGGGCCGCGGCGCAGCACCTCCTGGCCGAGGTTGAGGTTGATCGCGATGTCCTGGGCCTCGACGAGGGCGAGGTCCTGGTAGACCATCTGGATCCCCGCGGCCGAGGCGTCGCTCGGCGCGTGGAAGTGCTTCTCGGCGCCGTGCACGTGGATCTGGCCGGCGGAGGGGCGGTGCGCCCCGGACATCACCTTGAGCAGCGTGGACTTGCCGGCGCCGTTGTCGCCGAGCAGGCCGACGACCTCACCGGGCTGGACGTGGAAGTCGACGCCGTCGAGGGCCCGGACGAAGCCGTAGTGCAGGTCGATGCCGGACAGGCTGAGGGCCGGCGTACCAGGGGAGGCGGTCATGGCCTCAGCCCTTCTTCTCGTGGACGGACAGGTTGGCGGTGGCCATCAGCCGGTTGGAGACGCTGGTCTGCAGCACCCGCTCGAACATCAGCGAGCCGAGCAGCAGCGCACCGGTCGCGACGGTGGCCCAGTAGGGCTGGATGCCGCGGATGGTGAGGCCGTTGGAGATGGTCGCCAGGATCAGCGCGCCGACCAGCACCCGCGGCAGCGAGCCCCGGCCACCGGTGAGGGCGACGCCCGCCAGGGCGACCGCGGTCAGGGCGCTGAAGATGATCGCCGGGCTGGCCGACGGGCTCGCCTCGGTGACGACCGCGGTCGTGACCAGGCCGCCGAGGGAGGCCAGCAGGCCCGAGATGACGAAGCCGAGGACGGTGTAGCGGCTGCTCTTGATGCCGGCGCGGCGGACGGCCTCGGCGTTGCCGCCGACCGCCATCAGGCGCAGGCCGTCGCGGGTGCGGGTGAGGAACACGGTGCCGACGACGAAGACCGCCGCGACGATGAAGACCGGCGCCGGGATGCCCGAGAACGTGCCGAACGACAGGTAACGGTGGGTGCCCATGAACTCGAGCTGGGTCAGCCCGGGGAACGTGTAGCCCCCGGCGACGACGGCCGCGAGGCCGGACAGCACCGAGAGCGTGCCGATGGTGACGATGATCGGGTTGAAGCCGCGCAGCGCGATCAGCCCGTTGAAGACGCCGACGACGACGCCGCAGGCGAGGCCGGCCGCGAGGCCGAGCCAGGTGGGGTAGCCGTGGGTGAGCAGCCATCCGCAGACACAGCTGGCGATGGCCGCCGTACCGGGGAGGGAGAGGTCCAGAACCCCGGTCATGATCCCCAGGCCGACCCCGGCCGCGAACAGCGCGGTGAGTGCCGCGGCGTTCGCGACCAGGGTGGCGTTGTCGATGGTGAAGAAGTAGGGCGAGGCCCAGAACGCGAAGACCACGATGAGCAGCCCCCAGAGGAGGAAGATGCCGCGGTCGCGCAGGAAGACCAGGACCGTCACGGCGCGCGGCATGTCACTGCCGGTGGCCGGTGCGGGGCGCTCGGTCGTCGTGGTCGACCCCGAGCTCTCGGAGCCGGGCACAGGTGTCGGGACGGTCATGGTCATGGCTCAGGCCCCGGCCTTGATGACCTTCTGGGGCACGGTCAGCTGCTGACCGTCCTTCGTGGGGTCGGCCATCATCGCGGTGAGCGTGTCGAAGGACTGCATCATGTCCTCGGCGAACTGCAGCGCCACGACGGCGTAGATCTTGCCGTCCTTGACCGCCTGCAGCACCTCGTCGTTGCCGCCGGTCTCGGTGGCGCAGGTGAGGTCCTTGCCGGCGGCGGCGAAGGCGCCGAGCGCACCGAGGGTGCCCTCGTCGTTCTGGCCGAAGACGGCCTGGATGTCCGGGTGGCCCTGGAGGGCGCTGCCCACGTCGGTCTGCGCCTTGGCCCGCTCGGAGACGGTCGTGGTGGCGACGATCTCGGCGTCGGGGGCGGTCTTGGCGAGCGCGTCCTTGACGGCGCCTTCGTACTCCGCCTTGCCGGCGGTGCCGGGGGAGGACTCCTCGAAGAGGACCTGCGCCGTGCCGTCGAGCTTCTCGTTGATGCAGTTGCCGAGCTCCTCGCCGGCCGCCTGGCCCTGGGCGAGGTAGTCGATCCTGTCGAAGGTGATGCCGGCCTGCATGCCGGACAGGCCGTAGTCCTCGGGCGTGCCGTTGAGCAGCAGCGCCACCTTTTTCTCCTGCGCGGTCTTCACCAGCGCGGACAGGGCGTTGGGGGCCACCGCGATGACCCACGCGCCGCCGGCCTTGCCGGACTCGACGACGCTCTGGAGGTCGGTGGCCTGCTTCTGCGGGTCGAGCGCCGGGTCCTGCACGGTGACGCTGAAGCCCTTGCTCTGGCCGTAGCCCTGGACGCCCTTGGCGAGGTCCTGCATGGCGGGGATCTGGAGCCCGAGGGGCGAGAAGACGATGTTCTTGGAACCGGAGCCCGAGCCGGCGTCGGTTGCAGCGCCCGCGGCGGGCTGGGTGTCGCCGCCGCACGCGGCGAGGAGCATGAGGCTCCCGGCGGCCACGGCGGCGAGGGCCGCCTTCCGCTTCGGGGTGGTCAGGGACGTCATGGTCTCTCCTGGAGCTCGGTGGCGGGCGGCGTGGCCGCTCTGTGTGGTCGGTCACAGGAAACCCCCGCCGTCGGGAGTCGGGAACCCCGATCGCAGTGATGCCAGCCATCGGCGTCGGCTCTTTCCCCCGGGGTCTTGCGCCGACCTAGCGTGATCGCGCCAGACATCTGAGAACTTCCGAGGGAGACACCCCATGCCGTACGTCGTCAGCGCCACCTGGACCGCCGAGCCCGGCCAGGAGGCCGTCGTGCTCGACGCGATCGAGAAGCTCGCTCCGCTCTCGCGCACCGAGCCGGGCAACCGCTTCTACCAGGCCTACCAGGACCCGGCCGAGCCGAGCGTCTTCCGCCTCTTCGAGATCTACGACGACGAGGAGGCCTACGCCGCGCACGGTGCGTCGGTGCACTTCAAGGAGCTTGCGCTGGAGCAGGCGATCCCCGTGCTCGCCCACCGCGAGCGCGCCTTCTACGAGACGATCGGCTGACCCGAGATGAGACTGGCCGCCTTCCGCCGCGTCACCGAGCCGGCGTCGACCCGGCACGTCGGCCTCGTGCTGGGCGACCAGGCGGGCTGGTCGCTGCACCCCTTCCCGTCCGGCACGGATCTCGTCGCCCTGCTGGCCGCTGACCGCGGCGAGCGCGAGGCCGCCGCCGACGAGGCCGCCCAGGGCGACGGCCTGCACCCCGACGAGGTCGTCCTGCTGCCGCCGGTCCAGCCGGTCGCGATGCGCGACTTCCTCACCTTCGAGGCGCACGTGGACGGCATGGAGCGGGGCGTGGGCAACCCGGGCACGCCCGTCGAGTGGTACGACGCCCCGATCTTCCTGTTCATGGCGCCGCACGCGGTGACGGGCGCCCACGACGACGTCGCGATGCCGCCGGACACCGAGCGGCTCGACTTCGAGCTCGAGCTCGCGGCCATCGTGTGCCGCGACGTGCGGGACGGCACCCCCGCGGAGGCGCGGGAGGCCATCGGTGGCTACTGCGTCATGAACGACTGGTCCGCGCGCGACGTGCAGGGCAAGGAGATGCGGCTCAAGCTCGGCCCGTCCAAGGGCAAGGACTTCGCCACCACCATCGGCCCGTGGGTCGTCACGCCCGACGAGCTCGAGGACTGCCGGGACGCCGACGGCTTCCTGGACCTGGAGATGTCGGTGCGCGTCAACGGCACCCGCGTCGGCCACGACCGCTCCGGCCACATGGGCTGGTCCTTCGAGCAGCTCGTCTCGCACGCGTCCCGCGCGTCGGCGGTCAAGGCCGGCGAGGTGCTGGGCTCCGGCACCTGCTCGTCCGGCTCGCTGGCCGAGCTGTGGGGGCGGACCGGGACGCTGACCCCGCCGCCGCTGCAGGTCGGCGACGTCGTCGAGATGACGATCGAGCGGCTCGGCACGATCCGCAACACCGTCGTCGCGCGCACCGGGACGGTCGCCGCCGTGGCCCCGGCCCGCCGGCGCGTGAGCGGGCGCGTGAGCGAGGCGGCGTCGGCATGACCCTCTCGGTCGTCACCACCAACCCGGCCTCCGGCGCGGAGATCGCCCGCTACGCGGCGTTCAGCGAGGCGGACGTCGACGCGACGCTGGGCGCTGCCCACGCGGCGTACGAGGTCTGGGCGGCGGAGCCGCTCGACGCCCGCACGGACCTGTTGCGGTCGGTGGGCAAGCTGCTGACCGAGCGGCGCGAGGAGTACGCCGCGCTGATCACCGCCGAGATGGGCAAGCCGCTCGCCGAGGCGCTGGCCGAGGTCGACAAGTGCGCCTGGAACTGCACGGTGGTGGCCGATCTTGCCCCCGGCTGGCTGGCCGATCACGAGGTGCCGAGCGCGGCAGCGCGGTCGTGGCTGTCCTACGAGCCGCTGGGCGTCGTCGTCGCCGTGATGCCGTGGAACTACCCCTTCTGGCAGGTGCTGCGCTTCGCGTGCGCGGCGCTCGTCGCCGGCAACGCCGGGGTGCTCAAGCACTCGCCCAACGTCACGGGCTGCGCGCTCGCGATCGAGGGGCTCTTCGCCGACGCGGGTGCGCCGGCGGGCCTGTTCGGCACGCTGGTGCTGGACGACGAGCAGCTCGCCGAGGCGACCCCGCGCATCATCGGCGACCCCCGGGTCGCGGCGGTGACCCTGACCGGCAGTGAGCGGGCGGGCGAGGCCGTGGGCCGCGCCGCCGGCCACTTCCTGAAGAAGAGCGTGCTCGAGCTGGGCGGTTCCGACCCGTTCGTCGTGCTCGCCGACGCCGACCTCGCGGCCGCCGCCACGGCCGCGGTGAAGTCGCGCTTCGGCAACAACGGCCAGAGCTGCATCGCCGCCAAGCGCTTCATCGTCGACTCGTCGGTGGCGGACGACTTCGTGTCGCTGTTGCTGGAGCGGGTGGCCCTGTTGGAGGTCGGGGACCCGGTCTCGCCCGGGACGACCGTGGGCCCGATGGCGCGGCCCGACCTGCGCGACGGCCTGCACCGCCAGGTCGAGGCGGCCGTCGCCGAGGGCGCCACGCTCGTCACCGGCGGTCACTCCATCGACGCTGCCGGCTGGTTCTACGCGCCGACCGTCCTCGACCACGTCGAGCCGCGCAACACGGCCTTCGACGAGGAGACCTTCGGCCCGGTCGCCGCGATCGTCCGGGCTCGCGACGACGACCACGCGGTCGCGCTCGCCAACGACACGTCCTACGGGCTCGGCGCCTCGGTGTGGAGCCGCTCGGACGCGCACGCCCTCGACGTCGGCCGCCGGATCCGGTCGGGTGCGCTGTTCGTCAACGCGATGGTCGCCTCCGACCCGCGGCTGCCGTTCGGCGGCGTCGGCCGCAGCGGCTACGGCCGCGAGCTCTCCGCCGAGGGAACGCGGGAGTTCACGAACGTGAGGACTGTCTTCGTCGGCGGTGAGTCATGACCCGGTTCGACCACGTGGGGCTCAACGTCGCCGACCTGGACGCGATGACTTCCTGGTACGCCGGCGCGCTCGACCTCGAGGTCGAGCTGGAGTTCGCGCTCGGCCACGTGCCGTTCCGCGGGGCCATGCTGCGGCACGCCGCGGGCTGGCGGATCGAGCTGCTGCACCGCTCGGGCGGTGTGCCCGGCATGCAGGCCGCCAGCCCGGTCGACGCTGCGCTCACCCACGGCTACGGCCACGTCGCGCTCGAAGTGCCCGACGTGGATGCGACGTACGACGCGCTGCTGGCGGCCGGCGCCACCGACCGGATGTCCCCACGACCCTCGCCCGAGCCGGGCGTGCGGATGGCCTACGTCGCCGACCCCGAGGGCAACCTCGTGGAGCTGCTCGACCGGGGTCCGGCATGAGCCGCCTCGCCGGCAAGGTCGCGCTGATCACCGGCGTCGGCGGCGGCATGGGCTTCGTCGCGGCGCGGATGTTCGCGGCCGAGGGCGCCCGGGTCGTCGGCTGCGACCTCGACAAGGACGGCGCCGCGCGGACCGAGGAGCTGGTCCGGGCCGCGGGCGGCGAGATCACCGTCATGGGCGGGGTCGACCTGGGTGACGCCGAGGCCGCGCGCGAGTGGGTCGACGCCGCGGTGGCGACGTACGACGGCATCGACGTGCTCTACAACAACGCCTCCACCCAGCGCTTCGGCGCGATCGACGAGCTGTCGATCGAGGAGTGGGACTTCACGATGCGCAACGAGCTCGACCTCGTCTACTACACGGTCCGCGCCGCGTGGCCGCACCTCAAGGCGCACGGCGGCGGCTCGATCATCAACGTCGGCTCGATCGCGGCGCTGCGCGGCGTGGAGTTCATGCCGCAGAACGCGCACGCCACCGCCAAGGCCGGCGTCATCGGACTCACCCTGCAGCTGGTCGTCGAGGGCGGGCCGCACGGCATCCGCGCCAACGTGATCAGCCCCGGCATGACCGAGACCCCCAACACCGCGCCGCTGCTCGCCGACCCGCCTGAGCGGATGCGCCGCGTCGTGCTCGACCGCATCCCGCTGGGCCGACACGGCCAGCCGGGGGACGTCGTCAACGCCGCGATCTTCCTGGCCTCCGACGAGTCCTCGTGGATCAGCGGCACCAACATCGTCATCGACGGAGGCGGCTCGGTCCTCGGCTGAGCAACGTCGTACGTCCAAGGAGAGAGAGAAGACCATGAGCCACCTCAACGAGCACGGCATCACCCACCTGCGCCACGTCGACCTGGCGGTGACCGACTTCGAGACCCAGCGCACCTTCTACCGCGACACCTGGGGCCTCACCGAGGTCGGCAAGGACGGCGACCTGTCGTACTTCGCGGCCGAGGGCTCCCCCGAGCAGTACGTCGTCCGCCTCCGCGGCGGTGACGAGAAGCGGCTCGACCTGATCTCCTTCGGTGCCGAGAGCGCGCAGGCCGTGGACACGCTGGCGCAGAAGCTCGGCACCGAAGGAATCCAGCTCGTCAGCGAGCCCGGCCAGCTGCAGACCGCCGGTGGCGGCTACGGCTTCCGGTTCTTCGACGTCGACGGGCGGACCATCGAGATCTCCAGCGACGTGGAGACCCGCCAGCACCGCGCGATCGAGGAGGGCGAGGCGATCCCGGTGCGGATCTCGCACGCCGTGATGAACTCCAACGACCCCAATCGCACGCGCGACTTCTACGCCAACACCCTCGGCTTCAAGCTCTCGGACACGCTCTGGAGCGAGCACATGGGCGAGATGATGCACTTCATGCGGTGCAACGACTGGCACCACAGCCTGGCGATCGCCAAGGGCCCGCACACGTCGGTGCACCACGTGTCGTTCGAGATGCGCGGCCTCGACGAGTACATGCGCGGCACCGGCCGCGTGATGCGCGCCGGCGTGAAGAAGATCTGGGGGCCGGGTCGGCACAACGCCGGCAACAACACGTTCTCCTACTTCCTGGACCCCAGCGGCAACACGATGGAGTACACGACCGAGCTCGAGAAGATCGAGACCGACGAGTGGCACCCCAGCCTCTACGACATCGCCGACCCGATGACCCAGGACGTCTGGGGCACCTCCGACCCGATGTCGGAGATCATCGCCCGCGACTCGTTCAACGACCCCGACAAGGGCGTCTTCGTCGCCCCGCCGGTCTGATGCCGGACCTCGCAGGCAAGGTCGTCGTCGTCACCGGCGCGGCCCGGGGACAGGGTGCGGCCGAGGTCGAGGCCCTGGCCCGGGCGGGCGCGACGGTGTTCGCCACCGACGTGCTGTCCGGGGAAGGTGCGGCGCTGGCGAAGGGGCTGGTGGCCGAGGGCCTCGACGTGGAGTACGTCGACCTCGACGTCACGTCCCTTGCCGACTGGGGCGCGCTCGCCGACCGGCTCCGTCGAGGACCTGGCCGCGTCGACGGGCTGGTCAACAACGCCGGCGTCGCGGCCCGCGAGCGGCTGCCGCACGTCTCGCTCGACGCGTGGCACCGCACGTTCGACATCAACGTGACCGGGCCGCTGCTGGGCATCCAGGCGCTCGTGCCGCTGATGCCGCCGGGCTCCTCGATCGTCAACATCTGCTCGGTCGCCGCGATGGCCGGGCACGCGGCAGCGGCGTACACCTCGAGCAAGTGGGCGCTGCGCGGTCTGACTCGTACGGCGTCCCTCGAGCTCGGCGCACAAGGCATCCGTGTCAACGCCGTGATGCCGGGCCTGGTCGACACGCCCCTGATGGCGTCGGCCTCGCCGGCCTTCACCGACGCGGCCCTCGCCGAGATCCCGCTCGGCCGGGTCGGCCTGCCGGCGGACATCGCGCCGACCATCGTGTTCCTGCTGTCGGACGACGCGGCCTACTACAACGGCGCCGAGATCGTCATCGACGGCGGCCTGACCGCCCACGTCTCGCACAAGGGGATCGCCGACGCGACGCGGAGCGCTACCGTCACGGCGTGAAGCGTCTCCTCAACGCCGTCGTGCATGCTGCCTGGCGCTGGGTCGACCGTGCCGGCGAGATCGTGCCGGGCACGCGTGCGGCCGAGGCCTTCGGGACGTTCGGCGCCGGCAGCAGCATCGGCTTTCCCCCGGCCACGCTCCTCAACACCGGCTCGATCCATGTCGGGGAGGACACGCTGATCGGGCGGCAGGTGACGCTGAGCGTCGGCTACGGCCCGGGCGACACCGACGTCCCCGCACGCGCCCTCGTGATCGGCGCCCGCTGCGTCCTCGGCGCCCGGACCAGCATCACCGCCCACTCCTCGATCGAGCTCGGCGACGCGGTGTGGTGCGGGCAGGGCGTCTTCGTCACCGACGCCAGCCACGGCTACCAGGACCCGACCCGCCCGATCGGCGAGCAGCTCGGGCCCCATCAACCGGTGCGGATCGGGTCCGGATCGTGGATCGGCCACGCGGCGGTCATCCTCCCCGGCGCGCAGATCGGCCGGAACGTCGTCGTGGCGGCCGGTGCGGTCGTCCGCGGCGAGGTGCCCGACCACTCCGTCGTCGCCGGCAACCCGGCCCGGGTGGTCCGGCACCTCGAGCCCGGCGTCGGCTGGGTCGGCACCGGGGGCGACGTACGGCCGGTGCTGGATGCGCTCTGATCAGGCCTGCTGCTTCACGTACGCCGCGTAGACCCCGGCGCTCGGCTTGGGAGTGCGCTCGAACGTCTGGCGGTCGACCGCGTGCAGGCCGAGCTGGTGGCCGTAGCCGAAGACCCACTCGAAGTTGTCCATGAGCGTCCAGTGGCAGTAGCCGAGGACCGGCACGCCCTCCTCGATCACCTCGAGCAGCCCGGCCAGGGACGGCTCGATGAAGGCGGTGCGGAGGGCGTCGTCGTCGGTGGACATGCCGTGCTCGGTGACCAGGACAGGCACACCGGTCGCCTCGTGCGCGTAGCGGACCGAGCCGGCCAGCGAGAGCGGCTCGATGGCGCTGCCCATCTGGTTGACCGGGACGCCGTCGGCGGGCGGGATGGGGCCGGACCCGTCGTACGGGATCCGCTCGTAGTTCTGGACGCCGACGTAGTCGTCGTCGCGGGCCAGCTCCAGCCAGCGCTCGTAGACCTCGGCGCGCTTGCGGTCACGGACCGAGGCGTCGTCGCCGACGACCACGTCGTCGACGATCGCGAGGGACAGCCCCACCGGCAGGTCCGCGCGGCGGGCCTTGATCGCGGCGCGGGCCGCGACGTGGCCGGCGGCCATGCCGTCGGCGAAGGCGTCCATCTCCTCGGGCAGCATCACGTTGGCCAGGCGGTACGCCGGCACGCCGGTCGCCTCGGTGGCCGCCTCGAGCGTCGTCCGCTCGAGCTGGCGGACGAAGTCCGGGAGGGCGATCCAGCTCAGCAGGCGGGTGAGGTTGGGCTCGTTCATGGTGACCGCGACCGCGATCCTGTCGCCGAACCGCGCCATGAGCGCGTCGCAGTAGCGGGCGAAGAGGGCCGGCGCCTCGGGGTCGAGCCAGCTGCCGCGCATCGCGAACCAGTGCGGCGACGTGAAGTGGTTGAACGTGACGATCGGGGCCATCCCGACCTCCAGGCACCGGTCCACGATCGCCTCGTAGTGGTCCAGCTCCTGCTCGGAGAACGTGCCCTCCTCCGGCTCGACCCGCGCCCACTCGACCGAGAAGCGGTAGGCGTTGAGACCCATGCCCTTGGCCAGGTCGATGTCCTCGCGCCACAGCTCATAGCCGTTGCAGGCCTTGCCGGAGGGCTCGCTGAACACCGACGGCACCACCTGCTCGGCGAACCAGGTGTCGCTGTTGGTGTTGTCGCCCTCGACCTGGTGGCCGGCGGCGGCGACGCCCCAGAGGAAGTCGGACGGGAAGGTGCGATCGGTCATGGACCCAGCATTCGGGCTGGCTCGATCGTGCGGAACGTGGCATCGGCGATACCTGCCATCAGCGGCATGTGCGTGCCTGCGCGCCGAGGCTTCGCTGCGGGACCTCGCGCCTTCGGCGCGTAGTTTTCAGATTTCCTTGGTCGCCGCAGGATTCGCACGAGGTGCCTCCGGGCCCTGATTCCCGGCTTTCGGTCGCTTGGCTCGACCGCTCGATCGAGGTTTCAAAATTCTCTCGATTCTTTACTTTTCTCGGTCCACAATAGGGGCTCTGGCCTGCGGTTTTGTCGGTGGGCCCTGCTGGAATTGACCCATGACAGCGATGGTCACCCAGCCGCCTCGACACCAGGTGTCACGCGCTGTCGAGGCCATGCAGTCGCAGCTTGCGGACCTGGCCGATGTGTCGCTCTGGTCGATGGATGCGGACGAGTCCGCGGCGACGCTGACGGCGGTGACGCGGCTGTCCGCTCAGTTGGCGGAGCTGGAGATGCGGGTCGCCGAGCACGCCAAGACCGTCGGCGTCGGGGACTCCGTCGGCGCGACCTCGACCACGAACTTCTGGGCCCATGCCACCCACCAGACCCGGACCGCGGCGTACGGGAAGATGCGGCTCGCGGTCGCGCTCGCCGCCCGGCCCGCGTTGCGTACGGCGGTCGCCGCCGGGGACGTCCTGGTGGACCAGGCGCGGGTGATCGTGGATGCGGTCGAGGTGCTCCCGGCCGAGCATCGCGACGAGGCGGAGGCAATGCTGATCAAGTTCGCCGCCGACCATGACGCGCAGGCGTTGAAGAAGCTGGGTCGCCGGATCCTGGAGTTCCTGGACCCCGAGGCCGCCGAGGCCCACGAGGCCAAGCAGCTCGAGGACGAGGAGCGTGACGCCGCCCGGTCCACGAAACTCACGATGACCGACGATGGCCACGGCAAGGTGCACGGACGGTTCACGTTGCCCTCGGCGCAGGCCGCGATGCTGAAGAAGGCGCTGCTGGCATTCGCGGCCCCGAAGCACCGCGCCGCGGTCGACGGTTCACTTGGAGAACGTCGGCCGTCGGCGGAGCGGATGGGACAGGCCTTCGTCGAGCTCATCGAGCGCTACCCCACCAAGAAGCTCCCCAAGGCTGGCGGCGTCAGTGCCACCGTCGTGGTCACCATGGACATCTCCACGCTGATGGGCGGCCTGAGAGCCGCCTCGTTGGACACCGGTGAGCGGATCACCGCCGGCCAGGCCCGCCGCCTCGCCTGTGAAGCAGGGATCATCCCCGCCGTGCTCGGTGGGAAGTCCCAGGTCCTCGACCTCGGCCGCAAGCGCCGCTTCCACACCGAGTCCCAGCGGATCGCGATGGCCATCGAGCAGGGTGGCTGCAACGCCGAGGGCTGTGACTGGCCGCCCGGCCTGTGTCACGGCCACCACCCCATCCCCTGGAGCGAGGGCGGCGAGACCAACAAAGACGGCATGCTGCTCTGCCCGCACCACCACGCCCGGGCCCATGACCCGAAGTTCACGATGACCAAACAGGCCGGCGGGAAGGTCGCCTTCACCAGGCGGACATAGGCCGCCTGCCCAATCCTTGGGTGTCGCCACGCACCGGATGGGTGGACGCTGAGGGTCGTGCACGAGATCAAGATCGCGCCCGCGGACGTGGACCGCCTCACCGGGCTGCTCTCACGCGAGCGCAAGGACCAGTTCGACGCGGTGGCTGCGGGTGCGCGCGAGTTCCTCGGGGGCCGCGTCGTCTGGAACGTCAACGCGACCGCCCACGGCGGCGGGGTGGCGGAGATGCTGCAGACGCTGCTGGCCAATGCGCGGGGGGTCGGCGTCGACACCCGGTGGCTGGTGCTGACGGGGAGCCCGGAGTTCTTCGCGATCACCAAGCGCCTGCACAACGTGCTGCACGGGGAGCCGGGGGACGGGGGAGAGTTGGGCGCCGCGGAGCACGCCGTGGTCGCGGAGGCGTTGCGGCCCGACCTCGCGGACATGGCGTCCCTGGTGAAGCCGGATGACGTCGTCCTGCTCCACGACCCGCAGACCGCGGCGATGGTCGGGCCGCTGCGCGAGACCGGGGCGAAGGTGGTCTGGCGCTGCCACATCGGTCGTGACACCCCCAACGCGCTGACCGACCTGGGCTGGGCCTTCCTGCGGCCGCTGATCGAGGCGGCGGACGCCTTCGTCTTCTCGCGCCGCAACTACGTCCCCGGGTGGATGGGGTGGGAGAAGGTGCACATCATCACGCCCTCGATCGACCCGTTCAGCGCCAAGAACGCACCGCTCTCCGACGCCGACGCGGAGGCGACGCTCGGTTACGCCGGGCTGCTCGACGGGGCCCGTGACCCCCGAGCCCTCACCTTCGCCAAGCGCAACGGCACCGTCGGGACCACGCGGCCGCATCGGGGCCTGGACCTCACCGGGGGCACGATCCCGTGCGAGGCGCGGCTCGTGGTGCAGATCAGCCGGTGGGACCGCCTCAAGGACATGACCGGCGTGATGCAGGGATTCGCCGACGCGGGTCTCCCCGACGACGTACACCTCCTCCTGGTCGGACCCGAGGTGTCCGGCGTCTCGGACGACCCCGAGGGATCGGGCGTGCTGGTGGAGTGCCGGAGCAGGTGGGACGGCCTGGCTCCCGAGCAGCAGAGCCGCGTGCACCTGGTCTGCCTGCCGATGGACGACGTCGACGAGAACGCCCACCTCGTCAACGCCCTCCAGCGCCGCGCCTCGGTCGTGGTCCAGAAGAGCCTCGTCGAGGGGTTCGGGCTGACCGTCACGGAGGCGATGTGGAAGGCCCGGCCGGTGGTGGCTTCGGCCATCGGCGGCATCCAGGACCAGATCGTCGACGGGGACAACGGGCTCCTGCTCGAGGACCCCCCCGACCTCGACGCCCTTGGTCGCGCCCTGGCGCGCCTCCTCGAGCAGCCCGACCTCGCGGCAGGGCTCGGCAACGCTGCCCGCGCCACGGTGCACGAGCGCTTCCTCGGTGACCGCCACCTCGAGGCGTACGCCGACCTCTTCGCGACCCTCCTCGTCTGAGGCATCGCGCCCGCCGATGCCCCGCATCACGACTGGCTGGTTCCCCGGCGGGAGATGGCCGGGCAGAGTCGCAGCATGTTCGAGTACTTCCCGACCAACTACATCTGGAGCCTCGGCGTCGCGGCCACGCTCAACAGCGGCGGCGCTATCGACGAGGTCGACCGGGCCTGCCGGCCGATCCGGGACGCGGCGGAGCGCGGCGACGCCGGCACCCGCGACCTGATGCTCGCGTGGAAGCGCGTCGCCGACCAGGTCGCCGAGCAGGCGCAGGAGGCCGAGAAGGCCGGGCACCTGCGCACCGCCGGGCAGAAGTACTTCCGGTCCGCGGCCTACGTATGCCAGGCCGAGCGGATGCTCAGCTCGAGCGACCCCGAGCGGATCCCCTTCTACCAGCAGGGGCTCGACGCGCTGCAGAAGTCCTTCGACCTGATCGACCCCGCCACCACGCGGGTCGCGATCCCCTTCGAGGGCAGCGAGCTCCCGGCGTACTTCCTCAAGGCGGAGCGGCCCGACGGGACCCCCGCCCCGACCATGATCATGTGGAACGGCCTGGACTCCACCAAGGAGCACATGTACACCTCCGGCTGGCCGCAGGAGCTCGCCCAGCGCGGCATCTCGACGCTGATGGTCGACTGCCCCGGCAGTGGTGAGGCCCTGCGGTTCCTCGGCCTGAAGTCCCGCGTCGAGACCGAGGACTGGGCGGCCGCCTGCGTCGACTGGCTCGAGACCCGCGAGGACGTCGACCACGACCGGATCGGGCTGGCCGGCTGGTCGCTCGGCGGCTACTACGCGCCGCGCGCCGCGGCGTTCGAGAAGCGGATCAAGCTCGTTGTCGCGTGGGGCGCCAACCACAACTGGGGCGAGGTCCAGAAGAAGCGCCTCGAGCGCGAGGGCGAGAACCCCGTCCCGCACTACTGGGAGCACGTCCTGTGGGTGTGGGGGTACGACGACCTCGACTCGTTCATCCAGGCCGCCGAGGCGGTCAACCTCAACGGCGTGGTCGAGCAGATCACCTGCCCGTTCCTGATCACCCACGGCGAGAACGACCGCCAGATCAACGTGAAGTACGCCCACCAGTCCTACGACCAGGCCGTCAACAGTCCCAAGCGGACGTTGCGCGTCTTCACTCCCGAGGAGGGCGCGACCGAGCACGTCGGTCTCGACCACCTGCCCCATGTCGGGGCCTACACCGCAGACTGGATCGAGGACACGTTCCTCGAGATGGCCTGACCCACCACACGAAGGACTTCATGCAGACGCGACACGGCACGATGAACACCGAGCGCCCCGAGCGCTACGCCAAGCAGCTCGCCGGCCACTGGGCCCGCAAGGGCAGCTCCGGCGAGGAGGACGGCGCGACCGTCATCCGCTTCGACACCGGCCAGGTGGTGGTGATGCGGGCCGAGCCCGGCACGCTGCGCATCGAGGCGTCGGTCCCCGACGACGGCGACCCCGACCGCTTCGCCCAGGTCGTCAAGGACCACCTCGAGCGGTTCGGCACGCGCGAGGAGCTCGACGTCGTCTGGGCCTGAGCCCACGACGACACTCAGCGCTGCGTCGAAGCCCGGGCGACCAGCTCGGGCGTGAACGTCACCTGCTGGTGGGCGTGCGCCTGGTTGCTCGCCTCGTCGAGGACGAGCTCGGCCGCCATCTTGCCGAGCAGCTGGCGCGGCTGGCGCACGGACGTGAGGGGTACGGCGGCCGCGGCGGCGAACTCGATGTCGTCGTAGCCCACGATGGCGAGGTCCTCCGACACCCGCCTCCCGGCCCCGATCGACTGCTGGAGCAGGCCGAGCGCCAGCAGGTCGTTGGCGCAGAACGCGCCGGTGGGCCGGCGCATGGTGGGGATGCCGGCCAGCCGTTCGCCGGCCGAGCGGCCCTCGGCCACGGTCAGCGCCTCGGTCGGGACGACCACCAGATCGTCCTCGGGGAGGCCGGCGTCGGTCCAGGCCGCCCGGGCGCCTTCGTAGCGGTCGTGCACCTGCCCGATGGAGAGCGGACCGCCGACGAACGCGACCCGGGTGTGCCCCCGGTCCACGAGGTGCTCGACGGCCAACCGACCGCCGAGCACGTCGTCCACAGCGACCGAGCAGAAGCTCTCGTCGTGCCGGATCCGGTCGACGATCACGACGGGCGTGCCGTGCCGCGCGATGGCGTCGAGGTGGGCGGCCTCGGGGTCGACAGGGGTGATCAGGATGCCCGCGACGCGCTGCTGCTGCAGGTGGGCGAGGTGCTTCTCCTCGCGGATCGTGCGGTTGTCGCTGTTGCAGATGAACAGCGACAGGTCGGAGGCCTCCGCGGCGTGCTCGATGCCCTGGGCGACGTCGGTGAAGAACGGGTTGCTCGCGTCGAGCATCACGTAGGCGAGGGTGCGGCTCTGCCCGGCCCGGAGCGCCCGGGCCGACTCGTTGCGCACGAAGCCGAGCTCGGCCATCGCCCGCTCGACCCGCTCGCGGGTGGCTGCGGAGACCCGGTCGGGGCGGTTGAGCACGTTGGAGACGGTGCCCAGGGAGACGCCGGCGCTGGCGGCGACGTCCTTGACCGACGCCCCACGGGCGCCCGGTGCGTGCCGCGCGTCGTTGACCATCTCCACCCCCCCTCGCCCGCCTCGTCCGTAGGCCGAATTGAAACGGTCAAACCGGCTGCCGTCAATCGGCCACCGGCGGATCACCCCAGAAATCTTCGACTGATTTGCGTCGAACCATTGACGCCTGTGATGGCAGTCACCTACCTTCGTGGTGTTCGAGATTGAAACCTTTCAAAAAGGAGCAACGCGATGCCAGGACCGGCCACCGGCCACGCAGCCCTCGAGCTGCGTGACGTCGCCAAGTCCTTCGGCTCCGTGGTGGCGCTGACGTCGGCCAGCCTGACCGTCCACGGCGGCTCGATCCACGCGCTCGTCGGTGAGAACGGCGCCGGCAAGTCCACCCTGGTCAAGATCGTCGCCGGCGTGCACCGCCGCGACGCGGGGGACTTCCGCTTCCACGGCGAGGACGTCGACTTCCACTCCACGGCCGACTCCAAGGCCGCCGGCATCGCGGTGATCTACCAGGAGCCGACGCTCTTCCCGGACCTCTCGGTCACCGAGAACATCTTCATGGGCCGCCAGCCCTACGGCCGGATGCGCCGCATCGACCGGACCGCCATGCACGCCGAGGCCACCCGGCTCTTCGAGCGCCTCGGCGTCGCGATCGACCCCCGCCGCCCGGCGCTCGGCCTGTCCATCGCCGACCAGCAGATCATCGAGATCGCCAAGGCCATCTCCCTCGACGCGAGCCTGCTGATCATGGACGAGCCGACCGCGGCGCTGAGCGGCGTCGAGGTCGAGCGGCTCTTCGCCGTCGCCCGCAGCCTGCGCGACGAGGGTCGCGCGCTGGTCTTCATCAGCCACCGCTTCGACGAGGTCTTCGCCCTCTGCGACATGGTCACCGTGATGCGCGACGGCGCCTACATCTCCACCGACGCCGTCGCGGACACCTCGGTCCCCGAGATCGTCTCCCGGATGGTCGGCCGCGAGGTCGCCGAGCTCTTCCCCAAGACCCCCGCCGAGGTCGGCGACGTCGTCCTCGACGTCGACGGCCTCACCTCGCCGGGCGTCTTCCACGACGTCTCCTTCCAGGTCCGGGCCGGCGAGATCGTCGGCCTCGCGGGCCTGGTCGGCGCCGGTCGCAGCGAGATCGCCCGGGCCGTCTTCGGCGTCGACCGGTACGCCGCAGGCACCGTGCGGCTGGCCGGCAAGGACGTGGCCGCGCACAGCCCCCGCGCGGCGATCCGGGCCGGCATGGCCTTCGTCCCCGAGGACCGCCGCAAGCAGGGCCTGGTCACCGAGGGCTCGGTCGCCCGCAACGTCGCCGGCGTGATCCGCCGCGGCCTCACCAGGGGCGGCCTGCTCACCAACCGGGCCGAGAACACCGCCGCCGGCCCGTGGGCCGGTCGCCTCGAGGTCAAGACCAGCGCCCTGGACATGAAGGCCGCCACGATGAGCGGCGGCAACCAGCAGAAGGTCGTCATCGCCAAGTGGCTGGCCACCAGCCCGCGGCTGCTGATCATCGACGAGCCCACCCGCGGCATCGACGTCGGCACCAAGGCCGAGGTCCACCGGCTGCTCTCCGAGCTGGCCGGCGAGGGCCTGGCGATCCTGATGATCTCCTCCGAGCTGCCCGAGGTGCTCGGCATGGCCGACCGCGTCCTGGTCGTCTGCGAGGGCCGGATCACCGCCGACCTCGACCGCGCCGACGCCACCCCCGAGTCCGTGATGCTCGCCGCCACCCGCACCTCGGCCGTCACCCACGCCCCCACCCAGCAGGAGGTCAGCGCATGACCGAGCTCATGCTGCAGCCCAGCCGCGTCTCACCCGTCCAGCGCGTCGTCGGCACCGTCCTGCGCTCCCGCGAGATCGCCGTCGCCGGCGTGCTCATCGCGGTGATCGTGGTCGCCACCGCCAAGAGCCACACGTTCCTCTTCAGCGGCAACGGCTGGCGCGACCTGCTCCTGACGCCGTCGATCCTGCTGCTCCTCGCGGTCGGCCAGACCGCGGTCATCGTGACGCGCAACGTCGACCTGTCGGTCGGCTCGACGCTCGGCCTCACCGCCTACCTGACCGGCCGGCTCTTCCTCGACCACCCCGGGCTCCCGATCGTCGCGGTCTTCCTGGCCGCCGTCCTGATGGGCGCCGTCCTCGGCCTCGTCAACGGCGCCCTGGTCGCCTTCGGCAAAGTGCCGGCGCTCGTGATCACCCTCGGCACGCTCTACATCTACCGCGGCATCATGCTCAGCTGGGCGGGCTCCAACCGGATCAACGCCTCGGACATGCCGCACGCCTTCCTCCGGCTCGGCACCCGCTCGATCGCCTCGATCCCGATCCTCACGATCATCTCGCTGGCCGTGCTCGCGCTCGTCGGCTACTACCTCTGGACCGCCCGCGGGGGTCGCGAGCTCTACGCCATCGGCTCCGACCCGGACGCGGCCACGCTCTACGGCCTCGACGTACGCCGCCGCGTGCTCGCCGCCTTCGTCCTCTCCGGCGCACTGGCCGGCCTGGCCGGTGTCGTCTACACCGCCCGCTACGGCACGGTCAGCTCCGGCGCCGGGTCGGGCATCGAGCTCCAGGCGGTCGGCGCCGCCGTCATCGGCGGCGTGGCGATCTTCGGCGGCAGCGGCACCGTCTGGGGCGCCGCGATCGGCGCCTTCCTGCTGGTCACCATCAACCGCGCGCTCCCCATCGTCGGCATCCAGGACTTCTGGCAGCGCGCCGTCGTCGGGGCCCTGATCATCAGCGCCGTCGTCCTCGACCGGGTCCTCTCGGCCCGGCAGGCCCGCAAGCTCATCGAAGCGAGGGACGAGTCATGACCACCACCCTGTCGCGGCCCGAGGGCCGGGCCACCCGGACCTACGCCGCCTGGTCCAAGCCGCTCTGGCAGCGCCTGCTGCTCACCCGCGAGGTGGCGGTCATCGCCCTCCTCGTCGCGGTCCTCGTCTACGCCAACGTCAACGTGCCCAACTTCGACAGCCCGCTGACGCTCTACTACCTCTTCCTCGACATCGCGCCGATCCTGCTGATCGCGCTGCCGATGACGCTGGTCATCATCACCGGCGAGATCGACCTGTCGGTGGCCAGTGTGGTCGGGCTGAGCAGCGTGCTGGTCGGCATCCTCCACCAAGACGCCGGCCTGTCGATCCCGGTCGCCGGGCTGCTGGCGATCCTGGCCGGCGCGCTGTGCGGCGCCTTCAACGGCTTCCTCGTGGCGTACGTCGGGCTCCCGTCGCTCGCCGTCACCATCGGCACCCTCGCGCTCTACCGCGGCCTCGCGGTCGGCCTGCTCGGCACCACCGCCAAGACCGACTTCCCCCAGAAGTGGACGGACCTGGCCAAGCAGCGCATCGTCGAGGGCTCGCCCTACCCCCTGATCCTGATCCCGATCGTGGTGCTCGCCATCGGCTTCGCGCTGCTGCTGCACTTCTCGCCCTTCGGGCGGGGCGTCTTCGAGATCGGCCTCAACTCCGAGGCCGCGCACTTCACCGGCGTCAACGTCGAGCTCACGAAGTTCTGGCTGTTCGTCATGGCCGCCACCGTCTCGGCCTTCGCCGGCATCTACTACACGCTGCGCTACGGCAGCGCCCGCGGTGACAACGCGACCGGCCTCGAGCTCCAGGTGATCGCCGCCGTGCTGCTCGGCGGGGTCTCCATCTTCGGCGGCCGCGGCGCCCTGCACGGCGTCCTCGCCGGCGTCGTCCTCATCGGCGTCCTGGCCAGCGCGATGCGACTCGAGTCCATCACGGTCAACGTCATCAACATCGTCACCGGAGTGCTCCTCGTGCTCTCGGTGATCTCCACCAGCTTCCTCGCGTGGCTCTCGGCCATGGCCCAGGCGAGGACGAACGGGGCGTTCCGCCCCGGCAGGCGCCGGCAGGCGGCGATGCCACACCGAAAGGGAGAAGAATGAAGTTCCAGAACCGGCGGCTCGCCGCCCTGGCCTCGGTGGCGCTGGTCGCCACCCTCGGCCTGACCGCCTGCGGCGGCGACAACACCTCGGCGAGCGCCAAGGACGGCAAGACGTCCGTGACGTTCCTGCCCAAGAACCTGGGCAACCCCTACTTCGACACCTCCGACGCCGGCGGCAAGAAGGCAGTCGGGGAGTTCGGCGGCACCTACTCCGAGGTCGGCCCGGACACCGCGACCCCGGACTCCCAGGTCCCCTTCATCAACACCGCGGCCCAGCAGGGCGTGGGTGCGCTGGTGGTCTCGGCCAACGACGCCAAGGCCATCTGCGACGCGTTGAACGAGGCCCGTGACGCCGGCACGAAGGTCGTCACCTTCGACTCCGACACCGACCCCGAGTGCCGCGACCTGTTCATCAACCAGGCCACCGCCGAGGGCATCGCCAAGACCGAGGTCGACCAGATCGCCGAGCAGATCGGTGACTCCGGCGAGGTCGCGATCCTCTCGGCCGCGGCCAACGCGACCAACCAGAACGCCTGGATCGACCTGATGAAGAAGGACCTGGCCGACAACCACCCGAACATCAAGCTCGTCGACGTGGTCTACGGCGACGACGACGACCAGACGTCCTTCGACAAGACCGCCGCGCTGCTGCAGTCGCACCCGGACCTGAAGGGCATCATCTCGCCCACCACGGTCGGCATCGCCGCTGCGGCCCGCTACCTGTCGACCTCCGATGCCAAGGGCAAGGTCGCGCTGACCGGTCTGGGCACGCCCAACCAGATGCGTGAGTACGTCAAGGACGGCACCGTGACCTCCTTCGCGCTGTGGAACCCGGGCGACCTGGGCTACCTCGCGGCGTACGCCGCCCAGGCCCTGGCCAACGGCGACATCACGGGCAAGGCCGGCGACACCTTCGAGGCCGGCGACCTGGGCTCGTTCACCGTCGAGGACGGCGGCACGGTCCTGCTGGGCGACCCGTTCGTCTTCGACAAGAGCAACATCGACGACTTCGACTTCTGAGTCGCAGTCGGTGGTCGAGCTTGTCGAGACCCCCACACCGGTCTCGGCAAGCTCGACCAACGAAGGAGCTCGACCGACGAAGGGCCTGATCATGCGCTACTGCTTCCAGCTCCAGGTCCGCCCCGACCGGATCGAGGACTACCGCGCCCGGCACGCCGCGGTGTGGCCCGAGATGCTCGACGCCCTGGCCGAGACCGGCTGGCGCAACTACTCGCTCTTCCTGCGTGACGACGGGCTGCTGATCGGCTACGTCGAGACCGACTCCCTGGCCGACGCGGTCGCCGGGATGGCCCGCACCGAGGTCAACGCCCGGTGGCAGGCCGAGATGGGCGAGTTCTTCGAGGAGCTCGACGGCGTCCCGCCCGACCAGGGGTTCCTGCTGCTGGAGGAGGTCTTCCACCTCGAGGACCAGCTCGCCCGGCACCCCGCCCCCACCCCCGATGGCCCCAGACGGCACCACCCGAGAAGTGATGTGAGATGACGACTTTCAACGAGATCGCCGGCCTCCTGGAGGCGCAGGCCATCGAGGTCCCCAGCTGGGCCTACGGCAACTCCGGGACCCGCTTCAAGGTCTTCGGCTCGCCCGGCACCCCGCGCACCGTCGAGGAGAAGATTGCCGACGCGGCCGCGGTCAACCGGTTCACCGGGCTCTCGCCGCTCGTCTCGCTGCACATCCCGTGGGACCTCGTCGACGACTTCGGCGCCCTGCGCCGCTACGCCGAGGACCTCGGCATCGGGCTGGGCACCATCAACAGCAACACCTTCCAGGACGACGACTACAAGCTCGGCGCCCTGACCCACACCGACCCCAAGATCCGGCAGAAGGCGATCGACCACCACTTCGAGTGCCTCGACGTCATGGACGCCACCGGGTCGCGCGACCTGAAGATCTGGCTGGCGGAGGGCTCCAACTACCCCGGCCAGGCCGACATGCGCGGCCGCCAGGACCGCCTCGCCGAGAGCCTGCGCACGATCTACGAGCGGCTCGGCGAGCACCAGCGACTGGTGCTGGAGTACAAGTTCTTCGAGCCGGCGTTCTACCACACCGACGTCCCGGACTGGGGCACGTCGTACGCCCATGTGGCCGCCCTCGGCGAGCGGGCGCTGGTCTGCCTCGACACGGGCCACCACGCGCCCGGCACCAACATCGAGTTCATCGTCGCCCAGCTGCTGCGGCTGGGGAAGCTCGGCTCCTTCGACTTCAACAGCCGCTTCTACGCCGACGACGACCTGATCGTCGGGGCGGCCGATCCCTTCCAGCTCTTCCGGATCCTCTTCGAGGTGATCCGCGGCGGCGGCTACGGGCCCGACTCGCCGGTGGCGTTCATGCTCGACCAGTGCCACAACATCGAGAAGAAGATCCCCGGCCAGATCCGCTCGGTGCTCAACGTCCAGGAGATGACCGCGCGGGCGCTGCTCGTCGACCGTGACGCGCTGACCGCGGCGCAGGAGGCCGGCGACGTGCTCACCGCCAACGAGGTCTTCATGGACGCCTTCTACACCGACGTACGCGCCGACCTCGCCGCGTGGCGCGAGGAGCGAGGCCTGCCGGGCAACCCGCTGCGGGCCTTCCTCGAGAGCGGCTACCAGGAACAGATCGAGACGGACCGCGTCGGCGGCACCCAGGCAGGATGGAACTGACAGATGTCCAAGACCGTGAACCCCGCTGCGGCCGAGCTGATCGCCCGCTCCAACCGGCTGGGCAGCGACCCGAGGAACACCAACTACGCCGGCGGCAACACCTCCGCCAAGGGCACCGAGACCGACCCGGTCACCGGTGAGCCCGTCGAGCTGCTGTGGGTGAAGGGCTCCGGGGGCGACCTCGGCACCCTCACCGAGTCCGGCCTCGCCGTGCTCCGGCTCGACCGGATGCGCGCGCTCGTCGACGTCTATCCCGGCGTCGACCGCGAGGACGAGATGGTCGCGGCCTTCGACTACTGCCTGCACGGCAAGGGCGGTGCCGCGCCGTCGATCGACACCGCGATGCACGGCCTCGTCGACGCCCCGCACGTCGACCACCTGCACCCCGACTCCGGCATCGCCATCGCGACGGCCGCCGAGGGCGAGGCGCTGACCAAGGAGATCTTCGGCGACCGCGTCGTGTGGGTGCCGTGGCGCCGGCCCGGCTTCCAGCTCGGCCTGGACATCGCCTCGATCAAGGAGGCCAACCCGCAGGCGGTCGGCTGCATCCTCGGCGGCCACGGCATCACGGCCTGGGGCGACACCAGCGACGAGGCCGAGGCCCACTCGCTGTGGATCATCGAGACGGCCGCGGCGTACATCGCCGAGCACAGCAAGCCCGAGCCCTTCGGCCCGCCGCTCGAGGGGTACGCCGCCCTCCCGGAGGCCGAGCGCCGCGCCAGGGCCGCGGCGATCGGCGCCACGATCCGCGGGATCGCCTCGCAGGACCGGCCGATGGTCGGCCACTTCACCGACTCCGACGTCGTCCTGGACTTTCTCGCCTCGAGCGAGCACCCGCGGCTGGCCGCGCTCGGCACGTCGTGCCCCGACCACTTCCTGCGCACCAAGGTGAAGCCGCTGGTCCTCGACCTGCCCGCCTCGGCCTCGGTCGAGGACACGGTCGCGCGGCTGCAAGAGCTCGCGGTGGCCTACCGCGAGGACTACCAGGGCTACTACGACCGCAACGCGGTCTCGACAGGCTCGACCACCGAAGGGGGGTCGACCACTGCATGGCCGGCGATCCGCGGTGCCGACCCGCTCATCGTGCTCGTGCCGGGCGTGGGGATGTTCTCCTACGGCAAGGACAAGCAGACCGCCCGCGTGGCGGGGGAGTTCTACACCAACGCGATCAACGTGATGCGCGGCGCCGAGGGGCTGTCGACGTACGCGCCCATCGACGAGGCGGAGAAGTTCCGCATCGAGTACTGGGCGCTGGAGGAGGCCAAGCTCCAGCGGATGCCCGCGCCCAAGCCGCTCGCCACGCGGATCGCGCTGGTCACCGGTGCGGCCGGCGGCATCGGCAAGGCCACCGCCAGGCGGCTCGCCGCCGAGGGTGCCTGCGTCGTGATCGCCGACCTGTCGCTGGAGAAGGCGCAGGCGGCGGCTGCCGAGATCGGCGGACCGGACGTGGCCGTCGGTGTCGCGGCCGACGTCAGCGACGAGGCGGCCGTGCAGGCGATGGTCGACGCGACCGTGCTCGCCTTCGGCGGCCTCGACCTCGTCGTCAACAACGCCGGGCTGTCGCTGTCCAAGTCCCTGATGGACACCACCGCGGCCGACTGGGACCTCCAGCACAACGTGATGGCCAAGGGCTCGTTCCTGGTCTCCAAGGCGGCGGCGCGGGTGCTGATCGACCAGCAGATGGGCGGCGACATCGTCTACATCTCCTCGAAGAACTCGATCTTCGCCGGCCCCAACAACATCGCCTACTCCGCCACCAAGGCCGACCAGGCCCACCAGGTCCGGCTGCTCGCGGCCGAGCTCGGCGAGCACGGCGTCAAGGTCAACGGCGTCAACCCCGACGGCGTCGTCCAGGGCTCCGGCATCTTCGCCAGCGGCTGGGGCGCCAACCGGGCCGCGGTCTACGGCGTGGAGGAGAAGGATCTCGGCAAGTTCTACGCCCAGCGCACGATCCTCAAGCGCGAGGTGCTGCCCGAGAACATCGCCAACGCCGTCTTCGCGCTGTGCGGCCCGGACATGACCCACACGACCGGCCTGCACATCCCCGTCGACGCAGGCGTGGCGGCAGCGTTCCTGCGATGAACCCCCACAACCGTCGGGTCGTCGCGGTCGACCTCGGTGCCACCTCCGGGAGGGTGATGGTGGCCGAGGTCGGCCCCGACACCCTGGAGCTCACCGAGGTCCACCGCTTCCCCAACGGCGCCGTCGAGGTGGGGGGCTCCCTGCACTGGGACGTCCTCGGCCTGCACCGCGAGATCCTCACGGGAGTGCGGGCCGCCGCTGCGGCCGGTCCGGTGCACGGCATCGGCATCGACTCGTGGGCCGTGGACTACGGGCTGCTGGACGAATCCCAACAATTGCTGGGGAATCCTCACTCCTACCGCGACTCCCGCACCGACGGTGTGGCCGCGCAGGTGCTCAACAAGGTCGACGCGACCGAGCTCTACGAGCGCACCGGCGTGCAGCAGCTGCCGTTCAACACGATCTACCAGCTGGTGGCCGCGGCCGGCACGCCCGCGCTCGAGCAGGCGGCGACGCTGCTGCTCCTGCCCGACCTGCTCGGCTTCTGGCTCACCGGTGAGGTCGGCGCCGAGCGCACCAACGCCTCCACCACCGGCTTGTACGACGTCCGCGCCCGCACCTGGGCGCCCGACCTGGCCGACCGGGTCGGCATCCCGTCGGCGATCCTGCCGCCGCTGCGGTCGGCCGGCGATGTGGTCGGCACCCTGCTGCCCGACGTGGCCGCCGAGGTCGGCCTCACGACCGGCGTGCCCGTCGTCGCGGTCGGCTCGCACGACACCGCCTCCGCGGTCGTCGCGGTGCCGGCGGGCGACGAGCCCTCGGCGTACATCTCCTCGGGGACGTGGTCCCTCGTCGGCCTCGAGCTCGACGAGCCCGTGCTGACCGAGGCCGCGCGCGCCGCGGACTTCACCAACGAGGGCGGCGTCGACGGCACCGTCCGCTTCCTCAAGAACGTCATGGGCCTGTGGGTGCTCTCGGAGTCGCTGCGCGCCTGGGGCGGCGTCGACCTGGCAGGCCTGCTGGCCGAGGCCGAGGCGGCCGAGCCGCTGCGCACGGTCGTCGACATCAACGACGTCTCGCTGCTGCCCCCGGGCACGGCGACCAGCAGCATGCCGACCCGGCTGGCCGCGCTGGCCCTCGCCGCGGGGGAGCCGGTGCCGGAGACCCCGGCGCAGGTCGCCCGCTGCATCCTCGACAGCCTCGCGCTGGCCTACCGCCGCCACGTCCGTGAGGCGGCGGCCCTGGCGGGCGTGCCTATCCAGGTCGTGCACGTGGTCGGTGGTGGCTCGCGCAACGCGTTCCTCTGCCGGCTGACCGCCGACGCCTGCGGGCTGCCGGTGCTCGCCGGACCCGCCGAGGCCTCGGCGCTGGGCAACGTGCTGGTCCAGGCGCGCACCCTCGGCGTCGACCTGCCCGACCTCGCCGCGATGCGCGCGCTGGTCCGATCCACCCACGAGCTCGTCCGCTACGAACCCCGCAGCGGACTCGACTGGGACGCCGCGGAGTCGCGCGCGTTCCCGCACCATGATGGAGTCATCGCATGAAGCGGCAGCTGCCCAAGCGACGCGACCTGGCGCCCCTGCTCACGTTCAAAAAGCCGACCCTCTCGCCACGGGAGCGGCGGCTCGCCTCCGCGCTGACGATCGAGGACCTGCGACGGATCGCCAAGCGGCGTACGCCCAAGCCGGCCTTCGACTACACCGACGGCGCCGCCGACGGCGAGGTGTCGCTGGCCCGGGCGCGGGAGGCCTTCGCCGACGTGCAGTTCAACCCGGCGATCCTGCGCGACGTCTCGCACGTCGACACCTCGCGCGACGTGCTGGGGGCGCCGAGCGCGCTGCCCTTCGGCATCGCGCCGACCGGCTTCACGCGGATGATGCAGGCCGAGGGCGAGATCGCCGGCGCGACCGCGGCCGGCGCCGCGGGCATCCCGTTCTCCCTGTCCACGATGGGCACCACGTCGATCGAGGACGTCGCGGCCGCCAATCCCGACGGCCGCAACTGGTTCCAGCTCTACATGTGGAAGGACCGCGACCGCTCGATGGCGCTGGTCGACCGGGCGGCCAAGGCGGGCTACGACACGCTCCTCGTGACCGTCGACGTGCCCGTCGCGGGCGCCCGGCTGCGCGACGTACGCAACGGCATGACGATCCCGCCCACCCTGACCCCGCGCACGGTCGCCAACGCGATCCCGCGGCCGGCCTGGTGGATCAACTTCCTCACCACCGAGCCGCTGGCCTTCGCCTCGCTCGACTCGTGGTCGGGCACCGTGGCGGACCTGCTGGACACGATGTTCGACCCGACGGTGACCTACGAGGACCTCGCCTGGATCCGCGACCAGTGGCCCGGCAAGGTCTCGGTCAAGGGCGTGCAGACCGTCGCCGACGCCCGCCGCCTCGCCGACGCCGGCGTCGACGCGATCGTGCTGTCCAACCACGGCGGCCGCCAGCTCGACCGCGCGCCCATCCCCTTCCACCTGCTGCCGCAGGTGGTCAAGGAGGTGGGCAGCGACCTCGAGGTCCACCTCGACACCGGGATCATGTCCGGCCAGGACATCGTCGCCGCGGTCGCGCACGGGGCGCACTTCACCCTGATCGGCCGGGCCTACCTCTACGGGCTGATGGCCGGCGGCCGTCCCGGCGTCGACCGGGCGATCGAGATCCTCCGCGGCCAGGTCGAGCGGACCATGAGGCTGCTCGGCGTCAGCACCCTCGACGAGCTCGAGCCGGGCCACGTCACGCAGCTGGCCCGGCTCGGCCCGCGGCCGCTCTAGGCGTCCATCAGCCGGGAGCGGACCAGGAACCGCACGCCGTACGGCGCCTCCAGCGAGAAGCCCGCGCCGCGGCCGGGGACCACGTCGATGGTGAGGTGGGTGTGCGACCAGTACTCGTGCTGGGACGCCGACATCCACACGGGCACCGCCCGGTCCAGCCCGACATCCAGTGAGCCGAGGTGCACGTCCGCGTCGCCGGTCAGGAAGTCGCCGTCGGGGTAGCACATCGGCGCCGACCCGTCGCAGCAGCCGCCGGACTGGTGGAACATGACCGGCCCGTGGGCCTCGGTGAGGCAGCGGACGAGCGCCGCCGCCTCACCGGTGATGTCGACGCGCTGACTCACGTCGCGCACCTGACTGGGTTTCGACACGCTCCGTCGCGACCTCGCAAGCTCGGTCGCGGTCGCTGCTCAACCACCATCGATCGCATCGACTTCGTCGCCGCGATCACTCAGAAGAACCCGAGTGCGTCGGGTGAGTAGGACACCAGCAGGTTCTTGGTCTGCTGGTAGTGGTCGAGCATCATCTTGTGCGTCTCGCGGCCGATGCCGGACTGCTTGTAGCCGCCGAACGCCGCGTGCGCGGGGTAGGCGTGGTAGCAGTTCGTCCAGACCCGGCCGGCCTTGATCTCGCGGCCGGCGCGGAAGGCCTGCGACCCGTCGCGCGACCAGACGCCGGCGCCGAGGCCGTAGAGGGTGTCGTTGGCGATCTTGAGCGCGTCGGCCTCGTCGTCGAAGGACGTCAGCGACACGACCGGCCCGAAGATCTCGTCCTGGAAGATCCGCATCGAGTTGTCGCCCTCGAAGATCGTCGGCTGCACGTAGTAGCCGTCGGCCAGGTCGCCCTCGAGCACGGTCCGCTCGCCGCCGGTGAGGATCTTCGCTCCCTCCTGCTTGCCGATGTCGATGTAGGACAGGATCTTCTCGAGCTGGTCGTTGGAGGCCTGGGCGCCGATCATCGTGGCGTCGTCGAGCGGGTTGCCCTGGATGATCTTCTCCACGCGGGTCACGGCGTCGCCGACGAACTCCGGGTACATCGACCGCTGCACCAGCGCCCGCGACGGGCACGTGCAGACCTCGCCCTGGTTGAGCGCGAACATCGCGAAGCCCTCGAGGGCCTTGTCGTAGAACGCGTCCCGCTCGGCGGCGACGGAGTCGAAGAAGATGTTCGGGCTCTTGCCGCCGAGCTCGAGGGTCACCGGGATGATGTTCTGGCTGGCGTACTGCATGATCAGCCGCCCGGTCGTGGTCTCGCCGGTGAAGGCGACCTTGGCGACGCGCGAGGACGACGCGAGCGGCTTGCCCGCCTCCACGCCGAAGCCGTTGACGACGTTGAGCACACCGGCGGGCAGCAGGTCGCCGATCAGCTCCATCACCTTGAGGATCGACCACGGGGTCTGCTCGGCCGGCTTGAGCACGACGCAGTTGCCGGCGGCGAGCGCGGGCGCGAGCTTCCACACGGCCATCAGGATCGGGAAGTTCCACGGGATGATCTGGCCGACGACGCCGAGCGGCTCGTGGAAGTGGTAGGCCATCGTGTCGCCGTCGACCTCGCCGATGCTGCCCTCCTGGGCGCGCAGGCAGCCGGCGAAGTAGCGGAAGTGGTCCACGGCCAGCGGCAGGTCGGCGGCCAGGGTCTCGCGGACCGGCTTGCCGTTCTCCCAGGTCTCGGCGACCGCCAGCATCGGGAGGTTCGCCTCCAGCCGGTCCGCGATCGCCAGCAGGATGTTCGAGCGCGTGGTGGTCGACGTACGACCCCACGAGGGGAAGGCGGCGTGCGCGGCGTCGAGGGCGGCCTCGATGTCCTCGGCGGTGCCACGTGCGATCTCGGTGAACGGCTTGCCGTTGACGGGCGAGATGTTCTCGAACCAGTCGCTCTTGATCGGCTCGACCCACTCGCCACCGATGTAGTGGCCGTAGCGGCTCTGGAGGGTGACGAGCGAGTCGGGCTGTCCGGGCGGTGCGTAGACGGTCATCGGGTGCTCCTGTGGTCGCGAGTGGTGACGAGGGTCACAACGCTAGGAAGCGGCACGTTGCGCGGACGTTGCGCGACGTGTGGCGACCTACAGGAGCTCGCGGTCCAGGCGCGCGATCTGGCCGTCGACCAGCGGCCGCAGCGGGGAGGTCGGCGCTACGACCGCGCGCTGAGCCTGCCACATGTCGTAGTCGTCGCGACCCCAGGCCGAGCGCGTCCACGCCGACATCAGGTCGGGCTCGCGGCTGGCCAGCAGGGCATGGCGGAGGGAGCCCTCCAGCTCGTCGCGGAGGCGTACGACGCCGGGGGCCGTCGAGCGCGGCAGCAGCGGGCCGCAGTAGGTGCGCATCGCCGCGCGCAGGTCGCCCGCCGCCAGCTGGGCCTCGACGGCCAGCCAGTCACCCGTCAGGCCGGCGGCGAGCCGGTAGGGCCGGGACGCGAGCAGCTCCTCACCGAGGAGGTGGCGCAGCCGGTTGAGCTCGGCGCGCAGCGTCGAGGAGGCGCCGTCGTCCTCGTAGAGGAGCACGGCCAGCTCGTCGCCCGACAGCCCGCGCGGCGCGGCCGCGAGGAGCAGCAGGATCTCGCTGTGCCGTGGCGTCAGCCGGACGGTGCGCACCTGGCCGCGGCCGTCGTCGACGGTGAGCAGCGACTCGGTCCGGCCCAGCGACTCCAGCAGGACGCGTACGCCGTGGGGTGACCCGGTCCGCGGACCGGGAGTCGTCAGCACCTCACGGGCGAGCTCGGCCTCGGCCAGCCGGGCGGCCGCCCGCACCATCGCCATGGTCTGGGGGACCACCACCCGGTCGCCGCCGGTGACGTCGAGGACGCCCAGCAGCTGCGCCGTACGCGGGTCGTGGATCGGCGTCGCCGCACAGCTCCACGGCTGGACGCTGGCGCGGAAGTGCTCGGCGCGGGTGATCGTGACGGGCTGGTCGAGCGCGAGCGCGAGACCGGGCGCGTTGGTGCCGGCGAGCCGCTCGTCCCAGTTGCTGCCTTCGACGAAGCCGATCTTCTCGGCCTCGCGCAGCGTCGCCGGCGTCCCGCAGACCCACAGCAGGTGGCCGGCCGCGTCGGAGATCGCCATCATCGCGTCGCAGTCGCGCACCGCTTGGCCGAGGACGTCGTCGAGCAGCGGGAAGACCCGGGCCAGCGGGTGCGCCTCACGGAGGTCGCGGAGCTCGTCGGTGGCCAGGATGACGGGGGCGTCGACCCGGTCGGTGGACACGCCGGCAGCCGCCGATCGCTGCCACGACTCGGCCACCTCGGCTCGCATGCCGCGACGGGTCATGAGGTCAGTAGACATGGCCGGGCCGCACCTCGTGAATGGTTCCGTGTGATGGACGTCTCCCGGGCAGGGTCGCCCGCCGGAGGTTGCAACAACGTTGCATCGCCCCACCCGGGCGGGTCCGCAGCCCGATTTCACCCGCCGGGAGTGCTCCGGTAATCTCTCCCGCGGTGGCGTGTCCGAGCGGCCGAAGGTGCATCACTCGAAATGATGTGTGGGGTCAAACCCACCGTGGGTTCAAATCCCACCGCCACCGCCATGTGACGAGGACCGGATCCCGACGGGGTCCGGTCCTCGTGTCATCTCCGCCGCGCGCGGACGACGACGTCGTGCAGGGTGGCCGCGCCGCTGCCGCGGTCGGTGAGCGTGCGGATGTGCTCCCCGGCGGTCACGACCTCCCACCGGTCGGCGTCGAGCAGGGCGGCGACGCGCTCGGCCGTGGCGGTGGCCTCCGTGGGCGGCTGGTGCCCGTGTCCGTGGCCGTGGCCGGCCTCGGCGGACGCCAGGTGCCCGACGACCAGCAGCGTGCCGCCGGGGGCGACCCACTCCGCGATCCGCGCGTAGAACGCGAGCTGCGGGATCGCCGGGTGGGCGTAGTGGGTGGTGACGAGGTCGTACGCCGTGTCCGGCTCCCAAGTCCCCAGGTCGGCCTCGACCCAGTCGATCCCCGCACCGGTGTCGCCCGCCCGCGCCGCCGCGCGGGCGAGCACCTCGGCGGAGATGTCGGCGGCGGTGACCCGCCAGCCCTGCCCGGCCAGCCAGACCGCCTCGGCGCCCTCGCCGCAGCCGGCGTCCAGGGCGGTGCCCGGCGCCAGGTCCGCGGTCTCGGCGACCAGCCACGGGTTGGGCGGGATCGCGCCGCCCGACCCGGCCTCCTGCCAGTGCTTCTCCCAGTACGCCCTGTCGAACTCGTGCGTCATGCGCCCAGCCTGCCAGCCGGGGGCGAGGCGCTACCCGGCGTACACGTCGCTGCCGAAGCCGGTGGCGTTCTGGGCGTAGCCCAGCGGCGCCAGGCCGAACGTGTCCTCGATGGTGCGCAGCAGGCCGTAGTGGTTGTACGCCGTGTCGTTGGTCGAGCCGGGCGTGATGAACGGCGAGACCAGCACCGCGCCGGTGCGGCCGCCGCCCATGCCGTAGATGCCGGGCATCGGGGAGTTGGGGCCGGGGCCCTCGCCGCAGCACGCGTCGGCGCCGGACGGGCTCCCGGTGTCGGCCTCGTCGAAGGTGACGACCAGCAGGCCGTCCTGCTGGTAGGCCGGGGAGGCGAGGATCCGCGGGATCCAGGTGCGCAGCCACTGGTCGGCCGTGGCCAGGCCGCCCGGGCGGCCGTCGACGCAGGGGCTGTCGTGGCCGTCGTTGCAGAGGTTGGGCGTGATGTAGGTCAGGTTGGCGGTCGTCGCGGTCGAGGCCAGGTCGCCCTGGAGCTGCCCGAGGTCCACGTCGTTCTGCGCGCAGGACGGCGAGGACGTGATGCTCTTGAAGTAGACGAAGGGGTTGTGGCGGGCGGCGTACTGGTCGCCGACCTTGGCCTTCTGGGTGTCGTCGGCCGCGTTGGCGGCGGGGTGCCGGCAGGGCGTCCCCATGTCCTCCATGTAGCCGCGCCAGGTCAGCCCGGCCGCCGTCAGCTGGTCGGCCACGGTCGTGACGTTGCTGGGGTAGACGCAGCCCTGGCCGACGGCCTGGCCCGGCGCCACCGTCGCCGTCTGCACGAAGTCGGAGTAGGTCTGGCAGTCGCCCTGGGTCTGCGGGTTGGGCCCCTGGCCGCTGATCTGGGCGAGGTAGTTGGGCAGGCTGTTGTGCGCGGTGCCGTAGTAGTGGGTGAGCAGCTGGCCCTGGCTGCGCAGCTCCGAGCTGATGTAGGGCGCGGGCGAGCCGGGCCCGAACGTCTGGTCGTAGCCCTTGTTCTCCAGGTTGACCACGAAGACGTGGCCGACGGGCGGGTTGGCGGCGGCGGCCTCGGCCGGTGGCGTGCCCCCGGTGAGGTGGCCCGCGACGACCAGGGCGGGCGCCGCCAGGGCGATGGCGGCGAGGACGGTGCGGCTCGAGAAACGCATCGGTTGGGTGCTCCTGTGCTCGGACTGATCCCCCCGATCGCGGGGACCGTTCCCCGGAGGGACGGGTCCCAAACGACCCCCACGACGCGGGCGCCGGTTGTGGACGGGGGCTGGTCGGTGACCGGCGGGGCCGACAGACTGCGGCGGTGACCGAGGACGAATTCCGGCCCGGCTTCCACTTCACGCCGGCCCGCCACTGGATGAACGACCCCAACGGGCTGGTCCACCACGACGGCACCTGGCACCTGTTCTTCCAGCACAACCCCGAGGCCAACGAGTTCGGGCACGTCAGCTGGGGGCACGCCTCGAGCCCCGACCTCGTGCACTGGACCGAGCACTCGGTGGCCCTGCGCGCCAGCGAGTCCGAGCTCATCTACTCCGGCTCGGCCGTCCTCGACGCGCACGACACCTCGGGCCTCGGTGACGGCACGGCGCCGCCCCTCGTGGCCGTCTTCACCAGCGTGTACGCCGACCGGCAGGCGCAGTCGCTCGCGCACAGCCTCGACGGCGGCGCGACCTGGACGCCGTACGCAGCCAACCCGGTGCTCGACCGTGGGTCGACGGAGTTCCGTGACCCGAAGGTGTTCTGGCACGCGACCGGACCCGACGAGGGCCACTGGGTGATGGTCGCGGTCGAGGCCGACCAGCGACTGGTGCTGCTGCACCGCTCCGACGACCTGCGGCACTGGACGCTGCTCAGCACCTTCGGCCCCGGCACTGGTCCGGAGGACTTCTGGGAGTGCCCCGACCTGTTCGCCCTGCCGGTCAACGGCGACCCGGCCGACCGACGGTGGGTGCTGGTCGTCAGCGTCAACCCAGGCGGGGTGGCCGGCGGGTCCGGGACCAGGTGGTTCCTCGGCGACTTCGACGGGACGACCTTCACCGCCGCCGACACCGCTGCGGACGCCGTGGACGCGCCGGTCCGCGAGCGTCGCTGGCTCGACTGGGGCCACGACCACTACGCGGCCGTCAGCTACGACAACGCCCCCGACGGCCGGCGGGTCATGATCGGCTGGATGGGCAACTGGGCCTACGCCCACGACATGCCCACCACGCCCTGGCGCGGCGCCATGGCCCTGCCGCGCGAGCTGTCGCTGCGCACGGTCGAGGGCGTCGTCACCCTGGTCCAACGGCCGGTCGCCGAGCTCGCCGTCCTCGAGGGCACGTCGACCGCGTGGGCGCCGTACGACCTCGTGGGGGAGCGGGTGCTGCCCGGGGGAGAGCGCTACCGGCTCGACGTGACGTTCGAGCACGGGGACGCCCACGACTTCGGGCTCGACGTGTGCGTCGGCCCGGGCGCGGCGACCCGGCTCCGCTACGACCCGGCCGCCGGGCTGCTCTCCCTGGACCGGACGGCATCCGGCGAGACCGCGTTCAGCCCGGCCTTCGCCGCCGTCGACTCGGCGCCCGTCGCCCTCGCCGACGGCCGGCTGCGCCTGGAGGTCTGGGTCGACCGGTGCTCGGTCGAGGTCTTCGCGCAGGGCGGCACCGCCTGCCTGACCCAGCTGGTGCTGCCCGACGCCGCGGCCACCGCGCTGGCGTGCGTGTCGACCGGAGGGATCACGCGCGTCGTCGAGCTCTCGCACACCCCGCTCGCCCGCGCCCGCTGACCGGCGCGCCCCGGCGGTTGGTGTGGAATGGCCTCACCAGACCCCAACCCAGCGAGGCGGAGCCCGTGTTCCTGTACGAGTTCGAGGGCAAGCGCCCCACGGTTCATCCCGACGCGTTCGTGGCCCCCACCGCCACCCTGATCGGCGACGTGACCGTCGAGCAGGGCGCCAGCGTCTGGTACGGCGCGGTCATCCGCGCCGACATCTGCACGATCGTGATCCGTGAGGGGTCGAACATCCAGGACAACTCCGTGCTGCACGCGGCCCCCGGCGAGACCCTCGTCGTCGGGCCGGACGCGACCGTCGGACACGGCTGCGTCGTGCACTGTGCCGAGGTCGGCGAGAAGGCCCTGGTCGGCAACGGCAGCACACTGCTCGACCACGCGAAGATCGGCGCCGGCTCGCTGGTCGCCGCCGGGTCCGTCGTGACGCCGGGCGCCGAGATCCCGCCGGGGGTCGTCGCGGCGGGCATCCCCTGCAAGCCGACCAAGCCGATCGAGGGCACGTCCTCGGAGTTCTGGGTGGAGACCAACCCGCCGTACTACCAGGAGCTCGCCAAGCGCCACGCGGCGTCGTTGGCCGACTAGCCTTGGGGCCTCGCTCCCACACGTCTCGGAGAACTCCGTGCTGCCCACCACCCGCGGCCGGCGACGCCTCGCCGCGCTGACGCTCGTCCTGCTCCCGACGGCGCTGCTCACGCCGCTCGTGCCGTTCGCGGCCGACGCCAGCGCCCCCGTGGTGACCGGCCAGTCCGCGCCGGCCACCGACGACCCCGGCGACGACCCGACCAACAACACCCAGGGCGACCTGCAGCTGGTGACGTCGTCGCTGCCGTCGTTCAAGGCCGGCCAGGAGGGCTGGGTCAGCCTGATCTGGACCGCCGGCACGGACATGTGCGACATCCGGGTCACCACGAAGTCCAAGACGGTCGGGGTCACCTACCCGACCAACACGGGCGGCTTCTCCTCGATGTACATCAACAGTGCGCTGGCCGAGGGCAACTCCGACTACACCGCGTTCAAGCTGACCGCGCCGGCGACTGCGGGTCCGCAGGAGATCGAGTTCGAGGCGACCTACACCCGCCTCAAGGACTCGGCCACCCTCAAGAAGGCCGACAACCTCGTCGTCAAGAACGTCACCGACTGCTCGGGCAACTCCGGCAAGGTCAAGCAGACGATCTCGCTGCCCGTCACCGCAGCGAGCGGCCCGGCCGTCACCCTGGCCACTCCTTCGCTGTCGCTGCGCGCGGGCGGCCCGACCTGGGTCTCGATCGGCTTCACCGGCAACGCACCCGGGCTCGACAACTTCCGGGTCACGCTGACGCCGCCGGCCGGCTTCGAGGTCGTCTACCCCGGCGACGGGTCGTCGAGCGGCCTCGCGCAGGGGACCCGGCTCGGCGTCGGCGCGACCGACGCCGCCGGCGTACGCCTCGACCCGCTGGTCACGCCCGCCGGCACCTACTCCGTCCCCGTGAAGGCGACGTGGGACGGCGGCAGCTTCACCGGCACGATCTCGGTGACGGTGACCCGATGAGGCGCGGCCTGATCCTCGCTGCCGCGCTGTTCGCCCTGACGGCCTGCGGGGGCGGTGGCGATGGTGGCGCCGCAGCGCCCACGAGCGCCGACGAGCAGGCCTTCCTGGACGCCACGGCCAAGCATCTCTGCACGGTGCAGTCGACGGTGTACGACGACGCAGCCGAGCTCTCCGCGGCGTACGACGCGGCGCCGGACGTGCCGGGCGTCCCCGCCGCCACGGTGTCCACCCTGGCCAAGCGCCTCACCACCGATCCGGCGTTCTCCCAGCGGCTGCTGCAGGAGGTCAGGACGACCTGCGGCTGAGCCGGACCGCGACCCCCGGGGACGAGCGCCAGCGCCACCGCCGTCTGCAGGCTGGGCCGCCGCGGATGGCCGGATCAGGGCCCAAGGTCCCGGGGTCCGGGTGCGGTTCGTCCGCTCGTGCCTACGCTGGCCCGGTGACCGTCCACGTCGAACGTTCAGGCCCCGTCACCACCGTCGTCCTCGACCGGCCGCACGCCCGCAACGCGGTCGACGGCCCGACCGCGACCGCCCTCGCCGAGGCGTTCCGCGCCTTCGACGCCGACGCGACCCAGTCGGTCGCCGTCCTCACGGGCGCGGCGGGCACGTTCTGCGCCGGCGCCGACCTGAAGGCCGTCGGCACGCCCGAGGGCAACCAGGTGACCCCCGACGGCGACGGCCCGATGGGGCCGACCCGGATGCGGCTCTCCAAGCCGGTGATCGCGGCGATCGAGGGGCACGCGGTCGCCGGCGGCCTCGAGCTGGCCGCCTGGTGCGACCTCCGGGTCGCCGCGGAGGACGCCGTGCTCGGGGTCTTCTGCCGGCGCTGGGGGGTCCCGCTCATCGACGGCGGCACGTTCCGGCTGCCCCGGCTGATCGGCCACAGCCACGCGATGGACCTGATCCTCACCGGCCGCCCGGTCGACGCCGCCGAGGCGCTCGCCATGGGCCTGGTCAACCGGGTCGTCCCCTCCGGCACGGCGCTCGCCGCGGCCCAGGACCTGGCCCGGCAGCTCGCCGCGTTCCCCCAGGAGTGCCTGCGCCAGGACCGGCTCAGCGCGCTGGAGTCCGAGGGGCTGACCGAGGAGCGGGCGATCGTCGTCGAGCACGACCACGGCGTCACCTCGCTGCGGGCCGGCGCGCTCGACGGGGCCGCCCGGTTCGCGTCGGGTGAGGGACGGCACGGGGCGTTCTGAGCGGACTGCGCCGACCCCGCCCGGACCGCACGCCCTACGCTGCACGGGTGACCTGGTTCTCCTCACCGACAGACGCCGCGACCCGCCTGGGCGAGCACGGCTACCTGGCCGATCCGGCCACCGCGACGACGGCGTACCTCGCGGGCGCCCTCGAGAAGCCGCTCCTCGTGGAGGGCCCGGCCGGCGTCGGCAAGACCGAGCTGGCCAAGGCGGTGGCGCGCGCGACGGGCGCGGACCTGGTGCGGCTGCAGTGCTACGAGGGTCTCGACGAGGCCCGCGCGCTCTACGAGTGGAACTACAAGAAGCAGCTGCTCCGCATCCAGGCCAGCCAGGGTGACGGGCAGTCGTGGTCGGAGACCCACGACGACATCTTCACCGACGAGTTCCTGCTGACCCGGCCGCTGCTGACCGCGATCCGCCGCGAGGAGCAGACGGTGCTGCTCATCGACGAGGTCGACAAGACCGACGTCGAGGTCGAGGGGTTGCTGCTCGAGGTGCTCTCGGACTTCCAGGTGACCATCCCCGAGCTCGGCACGGTCGAGGCCGTACGCCGCCCCTTCGTGGTGCTCACCTCCAACGCGACCCGTGAGCTGTCCGAGGCCGTGAAGCGTCGCTGCCTCTACCTGCACCTGGACTACCCCGACGCCGAGCGCGAGCGCGAGATCGTCACCTCCCAGGTGCCGGGTCTGGAGGACAAGATCGCCGAGCAGCTGGTCGCCACGATCGGCCGGCTCCGCGAGCTGGAGCTGAAGAAGGCGCCCTCGATCGCGGAGTCCGTCGACTGGGCCCGCACGCTGATCGCGCTCGAGATCCGCGACCTCGACGAGAAGGCGATCTCCGACACCCTCGGCGTCGTCCTCAAGCACGCCTCCGACCAGGACCGTGCGGTCCGCGAGCTCAAGCTGCGCTCCTGATGGACAGCGGGCTGGTCGACCGGCACATCGCCTTCCTCGAGGCGCTGCGCGGGGCCGGCCTGCCCGTGTCGCTGGCCGAGGACATCGACGCGTTCGCGGCGCTCGGCGTGCTGCCGTGGGACGAGCGGGCCACCGTCCGCGAGGCGTACGCCGCCACGCTGGTCAAGAAGCACGCCCAGCGACCCACCTTCGACGCCCTCTTCGACCTCTACTTCCCGCGGATGGTCGGCGAGGGTGCCCGGGCAGCGGAGGACACCGGCGACGACAGCGACCCCGGTGTCCGCGACAACGCGCAGGCCCTCCGCGACTTCCAGGAGCGGCTGGCCGAGGCGCTCGCCGACGACGACCGGGAGCGGCTCCAGCAGCTGGCCGCCGAGATGGTCGGCCGGTTCGGCGCGATGCCGGGTCGCGGGCCGGGCCTGTCGTCGTGGTCGGCGTACACCGCCCTCCAGCGGGTCTCCCCGGCCGAGCTCACCGACCGGATCGTGCAGGGGCTGCTCGCCGAGGGCCGGGTCGACGACGAGGCCGCGCGGGTCGCCGGCCGCCGGGTCGGCAGCTTCACCCGGATGGTCGAGGACGACGCCCGCCGCCGGATCGCGGAGGAGAAGGGGCCCGACCACGTCGCCAACGTCGCCGTCCGCCCCTCCATCGACCGGCTCGACTTCACCGCCGCCCGCAAGGCCGACCTGGAGGAGATGCGCCGCGAGATCTACCCGCTCGCGCGCCGGCTCGCGACCCGCCTCACCCAGGAGCACCACGCCCGCCGCCGCGGACCGCTCGACTTCCGGCGTACGGTCCGGGCCTCCATCTCCACCGGCGGCGTCCCCCTGACCACGCACCACAAGCCCAAGCGCCCGCACCGCACCGAGCTCGTCGTGCTGTGCGACGTGAGCGGGTCGGTGGCCAACTTCGCGCAGTTCACGCTGCTGCTGGTCTTCGCGCTGCGCGACCAGTTCCAGAAGGTGCGCGCGTTCACGTTCATCGACCACGTCCACGAGGTCACCGAGCACTTCAAGCCGGGTGCCGACGTCGTCGACGTGATGACCGACCTGGCGGCCAGCACCGCCCACGCGGCGCTGTGGGGGCGCACCAACTACGGCCGGGCGTTCGCGAAGTTCCAGGAGAACCACGCCGACGCCCTCGGCCCCAAGACCTCGCTGCTCATCCTCGGCGACGCGCGCTCGAACTACAGCGACCTGAACGCCGCCACCCTGCGCGAGATGGCCGACCAGTGCCGGCACGCCTGGTGGCTCAACCCCGAGCACACCCGCCACTGGGACACCGGCGACTCAGCCGCCGGCACCTACGCCGAGATCGTCCGGATGGTCGAGTGCCGCAACCTCACCCAGCTCGGCGAGCTGGTCCACAACATCCTGTAGGGGCGGGCTCAGCCCGCGAGGTAGCCCAGCTCCTGCAGCCGCCCGATCTCGGCCCGTAGCTCGGGGTGCGCCGCCCGGTCGGCGGCGCGTCCGCCGGCCACGTAGCTCGGCGCGCCCACCGACGGCCCACCGTCGAAGACGACGGTCAGCCGGTGGGGTGCGGCGGCGTTGACGAGCGAGCCGAGGACGGCGACGGGGTCGGCGCGGTCCTCCAGTGACAGCACCCGTGTGGTCTCCGGGATGCGGGGCACCTGTGCGGAGGGGGCGCCTGCGGTGACGACCTGCTCGATCACGAACGCGTCCGAGGGCTCGGCGGCCGCGAGCTCGGCGGCGAGCGCGCCGCCCTGCGCCGACCCGACCAGCATCACCCGCGCCGCCGGGTCGCCGTCGGTGGCCGACTCCAGCGCACGCACCACCTGGGCGGCGTACGACGCGTGGTCGCCGCTGACGAGCCGCAACCGGCGCGGGGACCCGCCGTGGGGGCCGGGGAGGTAGGCGATGTAGCGACTCCCGGACACCTTCTGCACGGACACACCGGACTCGGTGCCGGCGAGGGTGGCCATCAGGTCCTCGAGCGAGGCGGGCGCGGATGAGGAGGACGGGTCGGCCGCGGGGTCCGACGCCGGGGGCTCGACCAGCGCGCCCGCGACGTCCCGGAGCGCGGCGCCCGGGTCGGGCACGAACGTGACGATGCCGGCGGCCCGGAGTCCGGCTCGCGCGGCCAGCCGCCCGGACTCGCCGTGCAGCACGGCCGTGGTCAGCAGCGAGCGCATCTGCAGGCCGTCGAGCAGCCCGCCGCCACCGCTGGTGACGTGGTCCATCAGCTCGGGGTTGTTCTCGGCCAGCTCGCCGAGATAGGAAGCGACCCCGTCGCGGTCCAGCGCGTCGGTCTCGATCAGGCCGGCGGACACGATCGCCCCGCCGAGCGCGACGCCCGGCGCGAGGTAGCCGACCGCACGCCCGGCGATCGAGCCGAGCGTCTTGTAGGCGGCGTCCTGGAGCTCGTCGATCCACCGGTAGGTCAGCACGGTCGCACGCACGATCAGCGCATCGGCGTCCAGCTCGACCGACCGTGACAGCAGGCCGTGGCGACCGGTCGTCGCGGCGCGTACGTCGCCCTCCGCCTGCGCCCACGTCGGCCGCGACAGCTCCGCGGAGTCGGCCACGTCCGGGTCGGCGAGGACCTCGGCGCCGAGCTTCGCCCGGGCGCGCATCTCGTCGCCGGACGCCTCGAACAGGTCGGCCAGGCGCAGCATCCGGTCGTACTTGTCGTCGAGGTCGTCGAGCACCGTGGTGCCGGTGCGCTCGCTCATGCGGTCACCTCCGCGAGGACCGGGGCCAGTTCGGACGCGAGGTCGAAGGGCTCGACCCGGCGCAGGTCGACGCGGTGCACGCCGTCGACGGTGTGGGGGTGCAGGGCGCGCCAGCCGTCGGCGAGCAGCACCCACGAGACGACGCCGACGACGGTCGTGTCGGAGCCCGAGACGTCGGCGACCAGTGCGCGCAGCCGGCCACGGTGCTCCGTGATCAGGGCCGCCAGCGCGGTGGCGACGTCACCGTCGGCGTACGGCGTGCCGGTGGCGTCGAGCGTCTCGCCGGCGTGCTGGGAGACGAGCACCGGCAGCAGGTCGGAGCGCCCGGAGCGGACCGCCTCGACGGCGGCGTCGGCGAGCTCGAACGGCAGGTCCAGGGCGGCCGGGACGGCCGAGTCGTGCAGCGCCAGGTCCTCGGGGACGGCCGCGACCCGGGCCAGCTCGTGCGGCCACTGGCCGGTGGCGAACCACGCGAGCTCGAAGACGATCCCGTCGACGGTGGCGAGCGTCGCCACGGCGCCGCCGGCCTGCCGGTGCCAGGCCTTGGCCTGCACCCCGGCGACCGCGACGTCCAGGTCGAGGGCGACCTCGGGCGTGGCCAGGAGTCCGACGGCGCCGAGCAGGCCCTCGTCCACCGCACCGTCGGGGGTGCACAGCCCGCGGCGCACCAGCGTGGTGTCCGGGTCGTGCAGGGAGTCGAGCGCGTCGGCGTACGCCTCGTCCTCGATCGATCCCGGTCCGCGGCCGAGGCGACCGTCGAGCGGGTTGTCGCCCATGGGCGCGGTCGGGGCAGTCGGGTCGAAGGGCAGCGGCGCGCCGCCGGCCCGCTCCGCGACGAGCCGGAGCTCGGGCAGCGTCAGGGCCACCCGGCGGGGCAGCGCCTCGAGGAGCCCGGGGGTCGGGGGAGGTGGGGTGCCGAGGTCGATGGTCGGCATCAGCGCGCTCCCTCGGCGTCGACGGTCACGGCCAGCCAGTCCCGGTGGCCCGAGGGTGGCGGGACGAAGCCGCCGGAGCCCGTGTCCTCGAGCCGGGTCGCCCTGCGCTCGGTGTCGGCGATGGCGTCCTTGAGCCGATCGACCTCGTGCAGGTGCCGCTCGAGGGAGTCGGCGGCGGTGTCGTGGTGGGCGGCCGCCTCCCGGAGCCGGGCGGCTCGGTCGCGCACCCGCTCCCGCATGGCGTCGGCGGCCCGTCCGGTCCAGCCGATCGACTCGGTCTGCGCGACCAGCTGGTCGGCCGTCGAGCGGATGTCGGCGCCCTGTTCCCGCAGCTGGCTGGCGCGACGACGCATCACGTCGGAATCCCCGTACATCTCTTCACAACCTTTCCGAGACACCGGCCCCTTGCCCGCTCCACCGGCCGGCGAAACACGGCGTCCGCAATGCGGCCGCCGTAACCGACGGCCCGGGCAGGTCGTTGCCCAGCCATGCCCCCCGCCCTCGCCCGCGCGTCCGCACCGGTCGTCGCCCTGGTCGTCGCCCTCCTCCTCGCCGGCATCTGGGGGGCGTCCCCCGCCGGCGCCACCGAGCTCCAGCACAAGGGCCCCGACGTACGCCGGATGGTGTTCGTCGGCAACAACTGGGACGGCACCGCCGACATCGTCGACCCGGGGACGTTCGAGAAGGTCGGCCGGATCAACGTCATCCCGGACAAGGACGCCCGGATGCAGGAGATCGCCACCAACCCCGACCGGATGGCCTACTTCCTGGCCATCCGCGAGGAGATCGGCGAGGGGAACGACCAGTTCGTGGACGATCTCTACTCCTCCAACGACGGCCGGCTGCTGATCGCGTCGCGCCCGTCGTTCGCGGACGTGGTCGCGATCAGCCTGGAGACCAAGCAGATCGTGTGGCGCTTCGCCGTCGACGGCTACCGCTCGGACCACATGGCGATCTCGCCCGACGGCACGCGGGTCGTGGTCAGCGCCTCGACCGCCAACGTCGTGCACGTCCTCGACGTCGCCACCGGGCAGCAGGTCGGCCAGTTCCCCTCCGGCGGCTCGCCGCACGAGTCGGTCTTCATCGACGGCGGCACCAAGATCCTGCACGCCAGCATCGGCATGGTCTACAGCCCGCTCGACGACCCGGCGCTGGACCCGAGCAAGCAGGAGCGGGTGCTGGAGATCGTGGACGCGTCGACCTACAAGGTGCTGCGGAAGTTCGACCTCCGCAAGGCCCTCGACGAGCGCGGCATGACCAAGACGTCGACCGCCGTGCGCCCGATGACGCTCTCGCCGGACGACAAGACGTTCTACTTCCAGGTGTCGTTCTTCCACGGGTTCCTGGTGATGGACCGGGCCAGCGGCAAGATCACGCGGGTCAAGCACCTGCCCAACCTGGTGCCGAACACCCCGCGCGAGCAGTACCTCCTCGACTCCGCCCACCACGGCATCGCGATGAACCCCGAGGGCACCAAGATCTGTGTCGCCGGCACGATGTCGGACTACGCGACCGTCGTGGACGCCCGGACCTTCAAGACCGGCAAGCTGCTCAAGAACGGGCTCAAGCCCTACTGGGTCACCCCCAGCTGGGACGGCACCTACTGCTACATCTCGTGGAGCGGCTCGGACAAGATCTCCCGGATCTCCTACGCCACCGGCCGGGTCGTCAGCAGCGTGAAGGTCGGCGACCACCCGCAGCGGGTCCGCAACGCGTTCGTCGCCAAGGACCTGGTCGACAAGCTGTAGCCGCAGCCCCGCTGGTTGTGGAGCGAGCGCCAGCGCCCTTCGCTGGTTGAGGAGCGAGCGCCAGCGAGCGTCTCGAAACCCGGTGAGCCGGGAGTCGGTCCGGTGTCGGAGGTGTGGCTCGTGCCGGGGTGTGTGCGCCGGCGCGGGTGGCCTGGCCGGCCGCATGCGCGGGCGCCCTGGTCTGGTGACTGGGCTGAAGGTGCTGTGTGCGCAGGATCATCATTTCGGGGCGCTCGGTGATGATCCTGCGCACTCTTGGGGGCGGAATCGCCGGTTGACCGGCGATTCCGCCCCCACCGATCCGGCTGGCCCGAATGCACGGCCCGCCACCACCGACACCCGGACCCCAAGGCCGGACCTACCTCGTCACGCCCTTGGGCACTATCTCGTTCAGCTGTGTCAGCGAGGCAGCACCGACGACAGTCGGTCGAGCGCGAGCTCGATGTCGCTGCCCGGCCCCGCGAAGCTGAACCGCACGAAGCGGCCGCCCTGCTCGGTGTCGAAGTCGATGCCGGGAGCGACCGCCACGCCGGTGCGGGCCAGCAGGTCGTGGGCGAAGGCCATCGTGTCGTCGGTGAGGTGCCCGACGTCGGCGTAGGCGTAGAACGCCCCGTCGGCCGGCGCGAGCTCGGTGATCCCCAGCTGCGGCAGCCCGTCGAGCAGCAGCCGGCGGTTGACGGCGTAGCGGGCGACGTGGCCGTCGAGCTCGGCGTACGACGCGTCGTCGAAGGCCGCGAGGCAGGCCCGCTGGGCGATGACCGGGGGACAGATCGTGAAGTTCCCGGTCAGCACGTCGGTCGCCCGTCGCAGCCGGTCGGGCACGAGCATCCAGCCGATCCGCCAGCCCGTCATGGAGAAGTACTTCGAGAAGCTGGAGAAGACCACCGCCTCCCGGCTGGTCTCCCACGCAGACCGCGCGAGATGGGGCTGGGCGTACTCGATGCCGTGGTAGATCTCGTCGGAGATCAGCTGCACCCCGTGCTCCTCGCACCAGGTGGCCAGCGCCGCGAGCTCGGCCGGCAGCAGCATCGTGCCGGTCGGGTTGGCGGGGCTGGCGACGACGAGGCCCTTCAGGTCGGGCACCGCCGCGACCTGCTCGACCGTCGGCTGGAAGCGGGTCTCCGGGCCTGTCGGGATCTCGACCACCTCGATGCCCAGCGCGGTCAGCACGTTGCGGTAGCAGGGGTAGCCGGGCCGCGCCATCGCCACCCGGTCGCCGGGCTCGAACGCCGCGAGGAACGCCAGCAGGAAGCCGCCGCTGCTCCCGGTCGTCACGACCACTTCGTCCGCGCTCACGTCGATGCCGTGCGCCCGCTTGTGGTGGGCGGCGATCGCCTCGCGCAGCTCCACGATCCCCGCCGCCGGGGTGTAGCCCAGCGGGTCGCCGGACCCCAGCAGCCGCACCGCCTCGTCGCGCACCGGCACCGGCGCGCCCGTCATCGGCTGCCCCGCCAGCAGGTTGAGCAGGTCGCCGTGGGTGCGCTGGCGCTCGGTCGCCGCCGCCAGCAGGTCCATGACGTGGAACGGCGGGACGTTGGCGCGGGACGCGACCTCGAGCCTGCTCATGCAGCGACGTTAGCGGCCGGCGGCCCGCCGCCCGGCCCGCCGCCCGAAGAACGAGCCCTCACCGAGCTGGGTGCCCGAGCAGTAGCCCGCCCCGTCCTGGGCGATGTTCGAGGCGCAGGCGCCGGCGGCGTACAGCCCGGGGATCACCGAGCCGTCGGGCCGCTGCACCTGGGCGTCGACGGTCGTGCGCATCCCGCCCAGCGTGAAGCCGGCGTAGAGCGCGTGGCCGAGCGTCAGGTCGTAGACGCCCCACGGGCCGACCGCCTGCGGCGCGAGCCAGTCGGGGTGCTTGTGGAAGTCGGGGTCCTCGCCGCGTGCGGCGTGCTCGTTGTAGCGATCGAGGGTCCGGGCAAGGGAGCCGGCCGGCACGCCGAGCCCCTCCTCCATCTCCGCGACCGTCTCGTAGCCGTCGAGGAACGGGACCAGCGGCATCTTGGGGTGCTCGACGTGCTCGCTGTCGACGATGAGGTACGCCGCGTGGCCCGGCTGCGCCAGCACGTGTGCCGACGTGCGCGCGTGGTAGCTGTCCTCGGCCACGAACCGCTCGCCCAGCCGGTTCACGATCACCCCGGTCACCAGCACCGACGGCGGGTAGAACGGCGCGGTGATGAACGGCTCGTCCAAGTGCCGCAGCTCCGCGCCGACCGACTGGCCGAGCCGGATCCCCAGCCCGTCGTCGTACGTCGATCCCAGCGTGAACAACTTGGAGCCCAGGGTCGGCGTGTGCGCGGCGACCATGTCGGCGTTCATCACGAACCCGCCCGCGGCCAGCACCACCGCCCCCGCCCGGACCACGCCGGTCTCGGTGAACCGTCGCCAGCCGACCCCGACGACCGCCCCGTCGTTCCCACGGGTGGTCGAGCTTGTCGAGACCAGGTTGGTCGCGCCGGTCTCGTAGCGCACCTCGACGCCGGCCTCCTCGACCCGGGCGCGCAGCAGGTCCATCACCAGCCGGGTGCCCTCGGTGTCGCCGGCGACGGGCACCTTGTGGCCGCGCGGGGCGGGCACGGCCTGCTCGCGGTAGGGCCACACCTTCTCGTTGCCGGTGTACATCAGCCCCTGGGTGCCGGGCTGGATGACGGCCTTCTCGGCGTAGTAGGAGCGCTCGAACTCGAAGCCGAGCGACTCCAGCCAGTCGAGGTGCTCGACCGACCCGTCGCAGTAGGCCCGGATCTTGTCGGGCTCCGGCTCCTTGGTGGTGGCCATCAGGTAGGCGTACATCTGGTCGGCGGAGTCCTCGTGCCCGGTCGCCCGCTGCACGGCGGTCCCGCCGCCGAGGTAGAAGTGGCCGCCGGACATGCTCGACGTCCCGCCGTGCACCGCCGCCCGCTCCAGGAGCAGCACTCGCGCGCCGGCCCGGGCCGCCTCGAGGGCCGCGCAGCCGCCCGCGATGCCGAACCCGATGACCACGACGTCCCAGGACTCGGAGTCCGGGAGCCCGTCGAGCACGGACGCGGGCAGCACGTCGGGGACGGTCGTGCCCGACGTGACGGGGGTGGCGCTCATGCGCCCAATCTAGAACATGTTTCAGTTTCGTGCGATCCTGTCCCGGTGCTGACCCTGATCGACGTGGACGGCCGCGAGCACGACGTGGCGGCCGGTCTCGACGACGACGTCGCCCTGGCGGCCGCCCTGGGCTGGACCCTCAAGCCGCAGGGTCTCTGCCGCGGCGAGACCTGCGTGCCGCTGCTGGGGCGGACCGTCGCCGACGCGCTCGGCCTGCTCGTGGCCCGCGACGAGGAGCACGGGGTGGTGGCCGTGGTGCCGAGCGCCGCGACCCGGGCCCGGGAGCTCGCCGACGGACGCGCGCCGAGCCTCACGCTGTCCGACGTCGATGGCATCCCGGTCAGCTTCGACGACCTCTCCGGCGCCAAGCGGGTCCTGGTCACCTGGGCGTCGTGGTGCGGCTGCCGCCACGAGCTGGCCGGCTGGCAGCGGGTCCAGGACGAGCTCGCCGACACCGGGCTCCGGCTCTTCTCCGTCGCCCTCGACGCCGACCCGGAGGACGCCCGGCCCTGGATCGGGGCCGGCCACCCGACGTACCCCGTCGCGGTCGACACCGCCCACGTGACCGCCGAGCGCTACGGCATCACCAACGTCCCGTCCGTGGTCTGGGTCGACGAGCACGACCGGATCGTCAAGCCCCCGACCATCGCGCCGGGCGACGACCAGTTCGTCGCGTGGACCCGGATCGACAGCGAGCAGCACCACGACCTGCTGCGGCGGTGGGCCCGCGAGGGGGAGCTGCCGGAGAGCGCCCGGGCCGACGCGCCGGCCCGCACCGACGAGGAGCAGCGGGCCCTCGCGGAGCGACGGGTGGCGGCCCACCTGCAGCGGCGCGGCCTCACCGACGCCGCCCACCGGCACCTCGCGACGGCCCAGGAGCTCGCGCCGTGGGACTGGACGGTGCGGCGCGGGGGCATCGCGATGACAGGCGGCGACCCCTTCCTGGGCGAGGAGTTCACCGCGTTCTGGGAGGAGTGGGACGCCTCCGGGCGGCCGGGCTACACCCCCACGACCTGACCGCGCGGCGGCGTCCGGCGCCACGTCGCCGGACCCGTCGCGACCACCCGTCTGGATAGAGTGCGGTAGGAGCCGCCCACGACAGACGCGAGGTGACTTGTGACGTTCGACGTCCACCAGCTCGACACCTTCCTGCTGGTGGGCTCCGCCGTCACCCTGCTGGCCATCCTGGCCGTGCGGTTCTCCTCCCGCACCGGCCTGCCCAGCCTCCTGGTCTACCTGCTGATGGGCGTCGCGCTGGGCGAGTCCGGCGCCGGCATCGGCTTCGAGAACGCCGAGCTCGCGCACTCCCTCGGCTTCGCCGCCCTCGCGGTGATCCTGGCCGAGGGCGGTCTCACCACCAGCTGGCGCGAAGCGCGGCCCTCGATGCCGCTCGGCCTGTCGCTGGCCACCCTGGGCGTCGCCGTCTCGGTCGGGGTGGTGGCGCTGAGCGGCCACTACCTGCTGGGCCTGCCCTGGGAGCTCTCCGTCCTGCTCGGCGCGGTCACCTCGCCGACCGACGCGGCCGCGGTCTTCTCGGTGCTCCGGGTGGTGCCGCTGCCACGACGGCTGACGGGTGCGCTCGAGGCCGAGTCCGGGCTCAACGACGCCCCGACCGTCGTGCTCGTCACGCTGATCTCGTCGGGCGCGGTCGCCGACCACGGCGCCCTCGGCGCGGTCGGGATCGTCGCCTACGAGCTGGTCGCCGGCGCCGGCCTCGGCCTGCTGGTCGGCCTCGGCGGTGCCTGGGTGATGCGCCGCGCGGCGCTGCCCTCCTCCGGCCTCTACCCCCTCGCCGTCATCACGCTGACGTTCCTGGCCTACGGCACCGGCGCCGCGGTGCACGGGTCCGGCTTCGCCGCGGTGTACGTCGCCGCGCTGGTGCTCGGCAACGCCGAGCTCCCGCACCGCGCGGCCACCCGGTCCTTCGCGGAGGGCGTCGCCTGGCTGGCCCAGATCGGCCTGTTCGTCATGCTCGGCCTGCTGCTCTCGCCCGCCCGGCTCACGCCGTCGATCGTCGGCCTGGCCATCGTCGCCGGCCTGATCCTCACCTTCGTCGCCCGGCCGCTCTCGGTCCTCGTGAGCGCCGTCGTGTCCCCGATGCCGTGGCGCGAGCTGACGTTCCTGTCCTGGGCCGGTCTGCGCGGGGCGGTCCCGATCGTGCTCACCACCATCCCGCTCGCGGCCGGGGTCGACGGGGCGCAGCGCCTCTTCGACCTGGTCTTCGTCATGGTCGTGCTCTACACGCTGCTCACCGGTCCGACCCTGCCGCTGGTGGCCCGCTGGCTCAAGGTCGCCCGCCGGTCCGAGCCGCGGGGCCTGGAGGTCGAGGCCGCGCCGCTCGAGCGGATCGCGGCCGACCTGCTCCAGGTCTCCATCGCCCCCACCTCCCGGATGCACGGCGTCGAGGTCGGGGAGCTGAGGCTGCCCAAGGGTGCGTCGGTGTCGATGGTGATCCGCGACGGCGAGACGCTGGTGCCCGAGCGGCGCACCGTCCTGCGGCACGGCGACGACCTGCTGGTGGTGACCCCGCGCAAGATGCGCGAGGCGACCGAGCAGCGGCTGCGGCAGGTCAGCGAGGGCGGGCGGCTGGCCCAGTGGCTGGGCGCCGAGAAGCGACGTACGACGTGAGCGTCAGCGGATCGGCGGGCTGCAGATCGTGGTGTCCTCGCGGGCGGTGACCTTGCCCTTGCCCTTGGCCAGCTTGTTGAAAGCGTCGCCCACCATCACGACCACGCCGGCGCCGGGGGCGTTGCGACGCACGATCTTCGTGCCCGGGCCGAGCTTGCTCGCCACGAGGAGGACCGCCGGGCTGGTGGGCTCCTTCGTCCAGATCTCCGCCCGGGACACGCTGGTCCCGTGGGGCGCGTTGCCGCTGTCGCCGGCCCCGAAGCCCTGGTCGGTGAAGAGCCCCATCGTCCGGCCGGCCAGGCCCTCGCGGGTGCCGGCGTTGAAGACGCTGACCGTCACCTGGCTGGGATAGACCTTGTCGCCGGCCGAGACCGACGTGTCCACGCAGGTCGGGAGGTCGGCCTTCCCCGGGAACGGCTCGGTCAGCGCCGACCAGCCCCAGGCGCCGCCGACGAGGAGGAGCAGGCCGAGGACCACCATCGTGGCCGCTGACTTCACGCCCTGGCGCATCAGGCGGCCCTCACGACGCCATCGTGTGGACGCGGGCGTGCAGGACGTTGCGCTGCTGGAGGGCCGCGCGCAGGGCGCGGTGCAGGCCGTCCTCGAGGTAGAGCTCGCCGTGCCACTCCACGACGTGGGCGAAGAGGTCGCCGTAGAACGTGGAGTCCTCGTCGAGCAGGGCGGCCAGCTGGAGGGTGTCCTTGGTCGTGACCAGCTCGTCGAGCCGCACCTGCCGCGGCGGCACCGTCGCCCAGGCCCGGGACGTCAGCCCGTGGTCGGGGTAGGGACGTCCCTCGCCGACGCGCTTGAAGATCACGTCGCGACTATAACGAGCAACCGGGTGCGCCCGGCACGCTCTACGCTCGGCCCATGACCGAGACGCCCGCGTCCGTGCCCGGCTCCGACACCCCGGCTGACACTCCGGCTGACAACCCGATCGTGCAGGCCGTCGCGCCGGGCTACGCCTTCGAGGGGGCCGCCCTCGAGCTCGGCGGCCTGATGCTGGACGCCACGACGCTCTCCGACGTGCACATCCGGATCCCGCTCGCCATGCTCAACCGGCACGGCCTCGTGGCCGGGGCCACGGGCACCGGCAAGACCAAGACCCTCCAGCTGCTGGCCGAGCAGCTCAGTGCCAACGGCGTCCCGGTCTTCGCCGCCGACATCAAGGGCGACCTGTCCGGGCTCGGCGCGCCGGGGGCCACCAACGACAAGATCACGGCCCGGGCCGCCTCGGTCGGCCAGACCTGGACGGCCACCGGCTTCCCGGTGGAGTACTACGCCCTCGGCGGCCAGGGCAGCGGGATCCCGCTGCGGGTCACCATGACCGCCTTCGGCCCGACCCTGCTCAGCAAGGTGCTCGGCCTCAACGACACCCAGGAGTCCAGCCTCGGACTGGTCTTCCACTACGCCGACCAGGCCGGCCTGCCGCTGCTCGACCTCGCCGACCTGCGGGCGGTCGTTGGCTACCTCACCAGCGACGACGGCAAGGCCGACCTCAAGGAGCTCGGCGGCCTCTCCTCGGCCACGGCCGGCGTGATCCTGCGCGAGCTGATCGCCTTCTCCGACCAGGGCGCCGACGCGTTCTTCGGCGAGCCGGAGTTCGAGGCCTCCGACTTCCTCCAGACCACGCCGGACGGCAAGGGCCTGATCAGCCTGATCGAGCTGCCCAACCTCCAGGACCGGCCGGCGGTCTTCTCGACGTTCCTGATGTGGCTGCTCGCCGACCTCTTCCACGACCTGCCCGAGATCGGCGACGCCGACCGCCCGCGACTCGTCTTCTTCTTCGACGAGGCGCACCTGCTCTTCCACGACGCGAGCGCCGCCTTCCTCGACCAGGTCGCCCAGACGGTCCGGCTGATCCGCTCCAAGGGCGTCGGGGTCTTCTTCGTGACCCAGAGCCCCACCGACGTCCCCGACGACGTCCTGGCCCAGCTCGGCTCCCGCGTCCAGCACCAGCTCCGCGCCCACACCCCCAACGACGCCAAGGCGCTCAAGGCCACGGTCAACACCTACCCCCGAAGCGCGTACGCCGACCTCGGCGAGGTGATCACCGGGCTCGGGATCGGCGAGGCGATCGTGACGGTGATGAACGAGCGCGGAGCCCCGACCCCGGTCGCGTGGACCCGGCTGCGGGCCCCCGAGTCGCTGATGGGGCCGGTCGACCCGGCGCAGATGGCCGCGGTCGTGCAGGCCAGCCCCCGCAACGCCAAGTACGCCACCGCGGTCGACCGGGAGTCGGCCCGCGAGAAGCTGGCCGCCAAGCTCGAGGCCGGCGCGGCCAAGCAGGCCCAGGACAAGGCCCAAGACGAGGCCGCGCCGAAGGCGCCCTCCAAGGCGCCCTCGAAGCCCAGGGCGACCAAGCAGGACGAGGGTCTCTTGCACGACGTCGTCACCTCGTCGGCCTTCAAGGACCTGATGCGCACCGCCGCCCGCGAGGTCGTGCGCGGGATGTTCAAGACCGGCCGCCGGTAGGCGCCCCACGCGCCTGCCGACGACCGGTCCCGTCGTGCTCGGTCAATCCCCCTGAGGTGCTGCTGTCAGGCGGACCACCGCACGGAGTCGTCGACGAAGTCGGCGAGTGCGTGGACGCCGCGGAGGTCCTCGCGGGCCTCCATCAGCGACGTGAGGGCGGCAGAGTGACGGGTGCGCAGCGCGGTCCGCTGCTCCGCCACCTTGTCGAAGCTTCCCTCGATGAGGTTGGTGCTCTCCATGTCGGCCTCCTGACTGGTGTTCGGTGTTGGAACCACCCTCTGCTGCCGACATCGCCGGAAGGTTGACCAGGCGTTACATCCAGGTCAACCGGGGCCCGAATCCCTGTGATCTAGATTGCTTTCGTGGACTCGACCGCCGACACCTCCGCCGACACCGCCGCCGACATCACCGCGATCAGCCAGCTGAAGTACCGCTACCTGCGGACCCTGGACACCAAGCAGTGGGACGACTTCGAGGCCTGCTTCCTGCCCGAGGCGACCGCCGACTACAACGGCCTGCGCTTCGAGGACCGCGACGCCCTGGTGGCCTACATGCGCGAGAACCTCGGCCCCGGGATGATCACAATGCACACCGTCCACCACCCCGAGGTGACCGTCGACGGCGACCACGCCACCGGCCGGTGGTACCTCCAGGACAAGGTGGTCGTCGAGGCCTTCCGCTTCATGCTCGAGGGTGCCGCGTTCTACGAGGACACCTACCTGCGCACGGCGGACGGCTGGCGCGTCTCGCACACGGGCTACCGGCGTACGTTCGAGCTGACGTGGAACCTCGACGACCTGCCGGGCCTCACGGTGAAGGGCCCGGGCGAGCACACCCACTGACCCCGCGCGCACCTACAGTGTGTTGTCGGTCCACGCCATCTGGACGACCTCGATGCCACGGTCGCGCGAGACGAGCCGGCCGCGACCCGGGGGCGCGGGCTGGGGCTTGACGTTGCCGAGCAGCGGACCCTCGTCGGGGCTGCCCGAGAGCAGCAGACCGGGCATGGCCAGGTCCCGCATCGACTGCAGCACCGGCTCGTAGAGCGCCCGCGAGGCACCGCCGGACCGCCGCGCCACCGCGATGTGCAGGCCGGTGTCGCGGGCCTGCGCCATCAGCGGCTGCAGCGCCTGGATCGGCGAGCTCTGCTGGGTGGCGACGAGGTCGTAGTCGTCGACGACCACGAACACCTCGGCGCCGGACCACCAGGACCGGTTGCGCAGCTGCTCGGGCGTCACGTCGGGGCCGGGGATGCGGTTCTCGAGGTAGCTGGCCAGGTCGCGGATCGCCGGTTGGGCCTGGGTCGCGGAGGTCAGGTAGTTGAGGAGGTACTCGTCGGGCACCTCGCCCAGCAGTGAGCGCCGGTAGTCGACGATCACGATCTGCGCGTCCTTGGGGGAGCGCGTGCGCATGACCTCCTTGACGTAGGCGCGCAGCACGGCGCTCTTGCCCGACTGCCCGTCGCCGAAGACGAGGAGGTGCGGCTCGGCGTCGGGGTCGAGCGCGACCGGCGCGAGCTCCTTCTCGTTGATGCCGAGCACCAGGCGCCGGTCCTCGGCGGCGGGCGACGCCTGCGCGAGCACGGTGTCGAGGTCGATGCGCTCGGGCAGCAGCCGCAGCTTGGGCCCGGACTCGCCGGTCCACGCGGCGGTGACGCGCTTGACCAGCTCGTCGACGCCGTCGCCGAGGCTCTCGGCCTCGGGCCGCCCGTCGATGCGCGGCAGCGCGGCGAGGAAGTGCAGCTTGCCGGGCACCAGGCCGCGACCGGCCCGCCCGGCCGGCACCAGGGCGGCGATCTTGCGGTCGATCTCGGAGTCCATCGGGTCGCCGAGGCGCAGCTCGAGCCGGGTGCCGAACATGTCGCGCATGGCCGCGCGGAAGTCGGCCCAGCGGGATGCGCCGGTGATGATGTGCAGGCCGAAGGTCAGGCCGCGGGAGGCGAGCTGCTGCAGCTCGATCTCGATGTCGTCGAAGTCGGCCCGGAGCGTGCTCCAGCCGTCGACGACGAGGAACACGTCGCCGTAGCCGTCGTCGGCGCGGCCCTGCGCGCGGCGCGACCGGTAGGTCTCGATCGAGTCGATCCCGTTGGCGCGGAAGTAGGCCTCGCGCCGGTCCACGATGCCGATCACCTCGGCCAGGATCCGGCGTACGACGTCGGGCTCGGAGCGGGTGCCGACGCCCGCGACGTGGGGCAGCTGGGCCATCGGCGCGAACGTGCCGCCACCGAAGTCGAGCACGAAGACCTGGGTCTCCAGCGGCGTGCTGGTCAGCGCCAGGCTGGTGACGACGGTGCGCAGGAGCGTGCTCTTGCCGCTGCGGGGGCCGCCGACGACCGCGACGTGGCCGCTGGCGCCGCTGAGGTCGACGGTCAGGGTGTCGCGGCGCTGCTCGCGCGGGCGGTCGACGGTGCCGAGCGGGATCACCAGTCCACCGAGGCCGCGCCACTGCGGCGAGACCAGGCCGAGGGCGGGGTCCTCGGTGAGGTCGGGCATCAGGTCGTCGAGGGTGTCGGGGACGTCGAGCGGCGGCAGCCAGACCTGGTGGGCGGCGGGGCCGTGGCCGACCATGTGGTCGACCGCGATGTCCAGCAGCGAGGCCTGCTCGCCCTGCTCGGGGGCCACCACGACCTCCGGCTCCGGCTCGGCCACGTCGAGGGTGTGCACCTCGGAGATCGTGAACGGGAGGATGCCCCGGAGGTGGCCGCCCTCGTCACGGCGGACCCGCTGACGACCCGACGGCGGTCCGGAGACGTAGGCCGCCTTGAAGCGCAGCATCGAGGTCGGGTCGGGCTTGAGGTAGCCCAGGCCGGGGATCGGCGGCAGCTCGTAGGCGTCCGGGACGCCGAGCACCGAGCGGGACTCGCCGGCGCTGAAGGTGCGCAGGCCGACCCGGTAGGACAGGTGCGACTCCAGCCCGCGGAGCCGGCCCTCCTCGAGGCGCTGCGAGGCGAGCAGGAGGTGCAGCCCGAGCGACCGGCCGAGCCGGCCGATGGCCACGAAGAGGTCGATGAACTCGGGCTTGGCCGACAGCATCTCGGAGAACTCGTCGACCACGATGAACAGCGACGGCATCGGCTCGAGGTCCTCGCCCGCGGCCCGCGCCTTCTCGTAGTCGCGGATCGAGGCGAAGTTGCCGGCCTCGCGGAGCAGCTCCTGCCGGCGCACCATCTCGCCCGAGAGGGCGTCCTGCATGCGGTCGACGAGGGTGAGCTCCTGGGCGAGGTTGGTGATCACGGCGGAGACGTGCGGCATCTCCGACATCCCGGCGAACGTCGCGCCGCCCTTGAAGTCGACGAGCACCATGTTGAGCTGCTCGGGGGAGTGCGTCATGGCCAGCCCGAGCACGAGGGTGCGCAGGAACTCCGACTTGCCCGAGCCGGTCGCGCCGATGACCAGGCCGTGCGGGCCCATGCCCTGCTGGGCGGACTCCTTGATGTCCAGGTGCACCATGCCGCCGCCCTCGCCGAGGCCGATCGGCACGCGGAGGCGGTCTCGGGCCGGGCGCGGTCGCCACGCGGCGGCCGGGTCGAAGGTGCGTACGTCGCCCAGCGCCAGCAGCTCCATGAAGTCGGTGGGACCGGTGATCTCGCCGGCGGTGCCCTCCGCGGGGCCGGAGGCGATCGTGTGGAGCGGGGTCAGCCGGCGCGCGAACGCCTCGGCGGTGGCCGGGTCGCACTGGTCGGCCCGCGCGCGGATCGGCTCCTCGCGCAGCCGGAGCGCCGCGACGGTCGGCCGCCCGTCGGCGGCCGGCGGGCCGTCGACCTGGATCCGCAGCCGGCTCGCGTCGTCGAGCTCGTCCCACCGGGCGGGCAGGTCGAGGAGGGTGACGCCGTGCAGGCCGTCGGGCGGGATGACGTGGTTGCCGGGCGGCAGCGTCGCGCCGTCGACGACCAGCAGGATGTGCGGCGTCGCCGGTCGCTCGTCCGCGCCGAAGCGGGGCCGCTCGCTCAGGTCCGGCGGCAGCAGGGCCGCCAGGTCGGCGAGGTTGGTCGTGACCAGGCGCATCGGCCCGACGGCGTCGGACTGCCGGCCGCTCAGCGCGTGCGGGAGCCACTTGACCCAGTCCCAGTGGGCGAGGTTCTGCTCCGAGGAGAGCACCGCGACGACGAGGTGCTCGGGGGAGTGGAAGGCGGTGGCCGAGCAGATCATCGCCCGGGCCAGCGAGCGGGCCTCCTCCTCACCACCGCAGATCTCGACCCGGTCGAAGGCACGCAGGTCGATGGAGGCGGGCAGGTCGGGCTGGAGGCGGTGCACGACCAGCAGGCGGTGCAGCGCGGACGCCGCCGCCGGGTCGACCTGGTCGATGGGCGCGCTCTCCGGCGGCACCAGCTCGAGGGACAGCGGCTGTGCGCACAGGCCGTAGCGGACGTGCAGGAACCGCGGGTCGGACGCGCCGTGCTCCCAGACCCGGGAGCGCTCCTCGGCGATGGCGGGCAGCGCGGCCGGGTCGGGGTGGTGCCAGGTCAGCGCCCGGCGCTGCTGGTCGGCGGCGTCGCGGGCGATCTTGCGGACGTTGCCGAGGTAGCGGAGGTACTCCGTGCGCGAGCCGGTGACCTGCTGGGTGCGCTGCTTACGCTGCCGGTCGAGCTGGACGATGATGAAGCCGAGCGTGGCGAAGAGGAACATGCCGGCGGCGATGTAGCCGCGGCCGCCGGCCGAGGAGCCCATCGAGGCGACCAGCACGATCGAGCCGAGGCTGCCGAGCATCGGGATGGCGTTCATGAGCACGCCGCTGGCGCCCTCGTTGGGCTCGATCTCCGGGGGCGGCTGGAGCACGATCTGGCCGGTGGGCATCTCGGGCTCGTCGACCCGTCCCCCGCGAAGCGTCGTACTCACGCATGTCCCCCTGCTGTCGTTGCCCGATCACTGCGACCACCTGCGAGCGCCCGACGATGATAAGTGCGGGCGGCACGGGGGGACACCGGTCGAGCGCCGCCTACTTCAGCTGCACCGTCGCGAGGACGGAGTCGATGATCTCCTGAGGATTCCTCAGCGTGTTGTGGAGCTTGAAGACCACGGTGACGACGTAGCCGTCGTGCTCCAGGCCGTAGGCGTCGTACGTCGTCCCGATGGTGGCCATGCCGTGCACGTGGAACGCGGGCTCTCCGGCCAGCTGCGTCTCCGGCATCACCTGGCCGTGGGTGTAGCTGCCGGTGCGGATGTCGAGCCGTGCCATCTGCTGCAGGGAAGGTTTCGCGCCGAAGGCGCTGATCACACTGAGCCCCACGACCGAGAGCCCGTTGTCTGGCACGGCGTCGACCGTCTGGTTCTTGACCAGCGTGGTGACGGGCCACCCCTGCGGCGCGTTGACCGAGGCGGTCGCGGTGTCGAGCAGCCCGCCGCTCGCCGGCTCCACCGACGGGCTCGGCGATGCCGGGGACGAGCCGGACGGGGAGGATCCCGACGACGCGGGCGGATCCGCGACGGCGTCGTTGCCGCCACAACCCGACAGCATCGAGGCGGCGACGAGCAGGGCGGTGGCGACGCCGGTGACGCGTGCGCGGCGGGTCGTGGTCATGTGTTCCCCCGAGAGATTGGGCTGTGCGGGCGATGATAGGCGGGGCGCCCGGGAGCGACTAGCCTGCGTGACGACGGGCGGCGGGCGCCCGTCGTGGACGACCGGGGGGCGACGTGGCGGCAGCGACCGGGGGCAGCCTGGCCCTCAGCGTCCATGGCCCGCTCGGGGTCCTCGACCTCCTCGTCCCGGCCGGAGCGGCCGCGACCGACGTCGCCCGGGAGTACGCCGAGCAGTCGGGCCTCGCCGCCGTCCCCGTCCTCTACACCCGGCTCGGCCAGCACCTTCAGCCCGACGTCGCGCTGGCCGACGTCGGCATCGGCACGGGCGCGGTCCTCGTCGCCACCACCGAGGTCCAGCGCCTCGGCGGTTCGGTGCTCCCCCGTGAGACCCACCCGGGCGAGGATCGGCCGGGCCCGCTCTCCGTGCTGTGGTTCGCAGGGGCGGTCATGACGGCCGTGCTCGCGGCCTGGTTCGCCCGGTCCGGATCCGACACGCGGCGCGAGGCCACGGTCGTCCTGCTGGTCGTCGCGGCGGTCCTGGGCGTCCTCCCCCTCGGACGGTACGCCGCCCATCGCCTTCTCGCGGTGCCGGCGTTCGCCGGATCGGCGGCGTTCGTGCTCGCCTGGGACCCCCAGCCGGCCCGTATCCCCACCGTCCTCGGCGTGGCCGCCCTGGTCGCGGCCGTCGCGGCGGCCGTGGCGCGCACCGTCGACCGCCGCAACGAGGAGGCACTGCAGGTCTGGGTGACGGTCGGCGTCGCGGTGTTCGCCGTCACCGGCCTGGCCGCCCTGCTGGGCTTCCCGCCGCGGGTGCCCTGGGCGCTGCTGCTGGTCGCGGCCATGCTGGCCGCGCGCTTCGTGCCCGGGTTCGCGGTGGACGTGCCCGACCAGTACCTCATCGACCTCGAACGCCTCGCCGTGAACGCGTGGTCCGCCCGGGAGCGGGCGACGGGCCGGCGCGGTCGCTCGGTCGTGCCGCCCTCCGCGGTCGCCACCGTGGCCGCCCGCGGCACCCGCATCGTCACGGCGTACGCCGTCGCGATCCTGGCCGTCACGTCCGTCTCCGCGCCCCTGCTCCTGGGCACGGCCACGCTGTCCCTCGACCGGATGGGCGCGCGGTGCCTTGTCCTCCTGTGCGGCTGCAGCCTGGTCCTGGCCGGACGCAGCTACCGCCACGCCGCGGCTCGGGCCCTGCTCCGCGCGGCCGGCCTCGTCTGCTGGTCCGCGGTGCTGGTCGCCGCGCTGACCTCGCTGCGGTCCGGCGCCGGCACCCCGCTCGCGGGCATCGCCATCACCACGGCGGTCGCGGTGCTGGTCGCGGCCGTCGCCACCGGGCGCGGCTGGCGCTCGGCCTGGTGGTCGCGCCGGGCGGAGATCGCCGAGGCTCTCTGCGGATCCGCCGCCGTCGCGTCGGTCCTGGTCGCGACCGGGGTCTTTCGTGCGGTGTGGGAGTCCATCCACATCCAGGTCTAGCGGATGTTTAGTGCCCGGGGCCCTCGGGCAGACCGCTGATGTCGGCTGCGCCACACGGTCGGCACGAGTATCGAACGAAACACCCATCAAATTCTCGAGCGGCGACATGCCGCCACGGGGGAAGGAAATGGCGACATGTCGAACAACGCTCCCGAAATGGGACAGGGCGAGAAGACGCTCTCCAAGGCCGCCGGCATGGTGGTCGACGCAAAGAAGGACTTCGACGGTTTCAGCCGCAAGCTCGACGGCCAGATCGCCGGGCTCCAGGGCAAGTGGGCCGGAGCCGGTGGCTCCGCGTTCTTCCAGCTGCACCAGGCGTGGACCGAGAAGCAGAACGTGATCACGAACGCGCTCAACGAGTTCGAGGCCTCGCTGCAGTCCACCGAGAAGGACAACATGAGCACCGACGAAGCCCAGTCGGCCAACTACAACCGGACCGCCGGCCGCCTCGGCGGCTGAGCCTCCACCAGGGAACAGGAGTGACTGAAATGAGCCTCGACGGACTTCGCGTCAACCACGCCGGCCTCGACACCGCGTCCGAGGACATGGGCCGCACGGTCAAGGACATCGACGACCGCCTCAACCGCCTGGAGCAGGAGCTCGCGCCGCTGCGCAGCGACTGGTCCGGTAGCGCCCAGCAGGCCTACACCACGGCCAAGGCCAAGTGGGACGGCGCCATCCAGGACATGCGCAACCTGCTGGAGGAGACCTCCAAGGCGGTCTACCAGTCCAACGCCGAGTACAAGGCCGCCGACCAGCGCGGCGCCGCGTCCTTCGACATCTGATCGATCCGGATTGCGACCTCGACGGGGTCGGTCCACCTGCTGGGTGGCCCGGCCCCGTCGGCGGCGTTCTTCGTCAACACCAACGGGGTAGGTGAGTGCCCATGGGTTTCATGGGGATCTTCAACAGCATCGAGAACGTGATCCAGTCGATCGGCGACGAGATCAACGTCGACCAGGGCATCCTGGACGACGTCAAGCGCCAGCTCCACGAGTCCCAGACGGGGCTCGAGGGGATCCGCTTCGACGACCTCCGGCTTCCCGTGTCCGCCTTCGGGGGAGCCCACTCGGGCAACGAGCTGGGGGGACACCACACGGCGGCCCACCAGGTCATCAGCGAGACCCTGCACGGCTTGCTCTCCGACCTCACGCGATTCCGCGACGGGATCGTCGACGCGGAGAAGTTCCTGGAGCAGGCCGACACCACCAGCGCCGCCGACCTCGACCACAAGAAGCACGCCGTCGAGGCACTCGTCAGCGCCTCGGCCGGCTCTGACGCGGACCGGGCCAACCACGAGGCACGCAACCACTACCTCGGCAACGGGGGTGGCCACCGATGAACCAGGGTCCCCACGAGGCCAGGCTCCGGGCGATCGACGCGCTGGCCAACAAGGCCGCCGTCGACCACACGCGGCAGGTCTGGACGCACGGCGGACAGGTGCTCGACGACATTGCCCGCACCCTCGCCGCCGCCGCCGTTCCCATGAAGGGCCAGCTCGGCACGGCGACCGGCCAGGCCGCCCACGACGCCTTCGTGAAGGCGGCCGGCAACGTCTCCAAGCGCAGTGTGCAGATGGTCGAGGCCGGCACGGCGCTCCTCATCGCCGCCGCCGCCATCGAGCACTCCGAGCAGGTGCGGACGAAGCTGGACAACAACCCGCTCGGGCCGGCGCCAACCCCGCCGACCACGACACCGGGGTCCAGCCACCCGGACGACGTCGACAAGCAGCGCGCCTACCACTCCCAGCAGGCCAGCTACAACGCCGCGGCCCAGCAGCGCGAGAGCGAGGCGGAGGCGGCCAACACCCACATGGACACGCAGTACGCCCAGGCCTCGGACCTGCTCAAGAAGGTCCACGGCAAGCCCGACCCGCAGCCGACCGGCCCCACGAGCCCGACCGGCCCGGGTGGTGGCGGTGGGGGCACGCTTCCGGGCGGCGGCTCGCGGACGCCGACGGGCACGCACCACTACACGCCGACCGGCGGGCACGTCCCGACCGGCACCGGGCACCACGTTCCCACCGACGGCGGCGGCGGCGATCCCGGCTACGACCCCCACCACCCCACCCACACCGACACCGGCGGCGGCACGGGTCAGAGCGGCCTCCCCGCGACGCCGATCGACGGCTACCCGACCACGCCCAGCACCGGCATCCCCGGTGCGAGCGTGCCGACGAGCGGCCCCGGTGGCATCACCGGCTCCACCGTCGGTGGCATCGCCGGCGCGGTCGGTGGCGGCGCGATCGGCGGCATGACCGGCATCGGCGGCGCCGTACGCGGTCCGATGGCCGTGCCCACGGGCTCCAGCGCCGGTGGCACGAGCTCGGGCCAGATCGGCGCCAGCTCGCGCAGCGCCGGCGCCGCACGCGGTGCGCTGGGACGCAGCTCGGGCCTCGCCGAGGAGGGCGCGGCCGGCGGCCGCAGCGGAGCGGCCTCGTCGGCCCGCAGCGCCGGCGGCGGAACCCGCGGCGGCGGCAAGGCCGGCTCGCGCGGTGCGGCCGGCGGCCGCGGCACCGGAGCCTCCGGCGGCCAGGGCGGCAAGAACAAGAAGGACCCGAAGAAGAAGGGCACGGAGTTCTTCGAGGACGAGCAGGACTGGGTCGACGACGAGGGCGCCGCGCCCGGCGTCATCGGCTGATCCACAGCAGCACGTGCGCCCGCCCGGGGCGGCCCTCAGGGGTCGGCCCGGGCGGTAGCATCTCAGCGGTCCGGGCCCGGACCCGCGGCGTGAGCGTCGGCGGGGTCCACACGATCTTGGGGGAGAGACGATGAGTCAGGCGCCCGTCAGCGCATCCGGTCTGGTGCGGGTCACGGTGGCCTCTGGCACCCGTCGCGTCGACCTCGTCCTGCCCGGGGCGGTGCCCGTCGCCGAGCTCGTGCCCGAGCTCGCGCGCAGCGTCGGCCTGCTCGACGCCTCCACCGTCTTCGGCGGCTACCACCTCGTCACCGCCGAGGGGCGCGAGCTCGCCACGGACTCCGGCCTGGTCATCCAGGGCGTCGAGGACGGCGGCCTGCTCACCGTCACCGCCGGCATCGACGACGCCCCGCCGCGCGTCTACGACGACGTCGTCGAGGCGATGACCGACATCGTCGAGCGCGACCTCAAGCCGTGGGAGCCCGCCTCCGGCCGGCGTACGGCGCTCGCCGCCGCCGGACTGCTCATGGCGCTCGGCGCCGTGGCCCTGCTCATCCAGCGCGGGTCGATGCTCGCGGGGGTCGCCGCGGCGGTCGTCGCGCTGGCCCTCGTGACCGGCGGCATCGTGCTCTCGCGAGCCCAGGACGAGCCCGAGGCCGCGGTGGCGGTCGCCTGGATGGGGTCGTTCTACGCCGCGGTCGCCGGGCTGATGCTCGTCACCGACGGGCGGTTCTTCGGCCTCCCCGTCGCCGCGGCCGGTGCCGGGGCGCTGCTGGCCGGCCTGGTGTCGCTGGTCGGCCTGGGCGAGGGCCGCACGCTGGTCATCCCGCCGGTCGTGGTGGGCGCGATCTTCCTGGCCACCGGCGTCGTCATGAACACCGCGACGTTCGACCCGGCGGTCGTGCTGACCGTCGCGCTGGTCCTGGTCGTGATGGCCGGATCCGTCTTCCCCTGGCTGGCCCTCGGGGCCACCGGCACCAACGTCGACCAGCTCTTCACCACCGAGGACATCACCGCCGACCCCGCCGAGATCGACCCCGGCCGGGTCGGCGCCGACGCCCGGGTGGCGCACGAGATCCTGGTCGCGGTGTCCGCCACCGTCGGCCTGCTGCTCGTGCTCATCGCGCCGCTGGCGGTCTCGCTGGGCCTCGCGGGCACCCTGCTGGCCCTGGTCGCCTGCGTGGTCGTGATGCTCCGGACCCGCCAGTACCGCACCGGCTCCGAGGTCCTGGTCGGGCTCGTCTCCGGCATCCTCGGTCTCGTGTCCGTGGCGATCTCGCTGCTGTGGATGCATCCCGAGTGGCGGCCGACCGCCGCGGTCGCGCTGGCCGCGACCGGCGCCGTGCTGCTCGCGGTGACGCTGCTGCCCGCCACGCCGTCGGTGCGACGCGGCCGGTTCGGCGACATCGCCGAGTCGGTGAGCCTGCTCGCCCTGCTGCCGCTGCTCGTGGTCGCCGTCGGCATCTTCGCCTCGATCCGGGGCTGAGCGATGGCCACCAAGCGCGACCTCGTCGAGGCCCACGCCTTCAGCCGCCGGCGGCTGGTCACCGCCTTCGTCTCCGGCGCCCCCGGCGGCCGCGAGGTCGAGCCCGCCCGCCCCGGCCGCACCATCGTCGGCGGCCTGGCGCTCGCGGTCCTGCTCGTCGCGGGCGCCGCCATCGCCGGCGTCTTCGCCCCGCGCGACGCCCAGGACTGGAACAAGCCCGGGCTGATCCTGTCCAAGGAGACCGGCGCGGCCTACGTCATCCTCCAGGAGAGCGACCACCCGGTGCTCCGCCCGGTCATCAACATCACCTCGGCGCGCCTGATCCTCGAGGGCGATGTCGAGCCGACCCTCGTCTCCCAGCAGACCATCGACGAGCAGACCGTCGGGGAGGACATCGGCATCCTCGGTGCCCCGGCCAGCCTGCCGACCCCGGGGCTCCTGATCGACGGCGGCTGGACGGCCTGCACCGCCGCCGGCCACGGCACCCGCGTCGACGTCGCCGAGAAGCCGCAGGCGCCGCTCGACCCGACGACGGGCTTCCTCGTCGAGAACGCCGGCACCTACTACGTCATCGCGCAGAGCCGCGAGGGCAACGGCGCCACGCCCGGCGCCTACCGTTTCGAGCTCCCGGCGTCGCGGTCCGACGACGACCTCGACAACATGCTGCGCGAGCTCCAGCTGCCGATCCGCGAGTCCGCGACCCAGGTGCCGACGGAGTGGCTCAACCTCTTCCCGGCCGGCGGTGCGCTCGACTTCCCGACGTTCGGGGTCCGGGGGATCGGCGACACCCCGTCGTACGCCGGCGACCCCGGCGTTCCGGAGGACGCCCGCGTCGGCGACGTCATCGTCGACGGCGACAGCTCGCTGCTGCTGACCGCGGACGCGCCGACCTCGCTCGACCCGTTCTCGCTCGCGGTCTACTCCCACACCGAGACTCCCGCGGGTCGCCCGATGCCCGGCACGCACCGGGTCGGCCAGCACCCGTGGATCCAGGAGGCACCGCTGCCGACCGGGGCCCAGACCGAGCCCCCGTTCGGGGCCGCCCACTGGCCCGCCGCGGCCTTCACCGCCCCGGCGGGCGACCCCTGCGCCCGGCTCGTCACGGCCCCCGGCCAGGCGCCCAGCGTGGCCCTCGCCTCGGCCCCCAGCGAGGCCGCCTCGGCGTCGACGCTGCCCGCCGACAAGGTCGTGCCCGTGGTCGACTCGGGCCGTGGCGCCTACTTCCTGTCCGGTGACTGGGAGAGCACCGACACCGGCTCGCCGTTCGTCGTCGACGCCAAGGGCAACAGCTACCCGCTCGAGGGGCAGGACGCCGCGGCCCGCCTGGGCTACGGCGACCACCCGGTCGTGGTCGTCCCCGACAGCTGGACCAAGCTCTTCGGGGTCGGCGTGCCGCTCTCGGTCGACGACGCGCTGTGCCGGCCGCACCCCGTCGAGGACACCTCGTGCCTGTAGTTCCCCGGACGGCGGTGACGGCCGTGGCACTGGCCGCCGCTTCGCTGGGCCTCGTCGCACCGGCCCACGCGGAGCCGGAGGCCTACTCCTGCATGGGTCTCAGCGACAACACCGCCCGCGTGACCGACTCCTCCACCAGCGTCCCCTACGAGCTGCTCGGCATCGACCGGGCGCAACAGCTGCTCAAGGCCGAGGGCAGGTCACCCGGCGGTGGTCTCTCGGTCGCCGTCGTCGACTCGGGGATCTCCGACAGCAGCGGCCTGGTCACGGTGGCCGGCCGGAGTCCCTGGCCCCACCGGGACGTCACCGACCCGCACGGCACCGCCGTCGCCGGGCTGATCGCGGCCCGGGCCCGAGGTGACAAGCCGACCGGTATCGCCCCCGGTGCGAAGCTCGTCGACGTCCGCGTCTACGACGGGTCCGACACCGGCGGCGCCGACGACATCGACACCGACGACGTCGTCGCGGGGCTCGACTGGGTCGCCCAGCACGCGTCGGACTACTCCATCCGGGTCGTCAACATCTCCCTGGGGCTGACGCCGACGACCGACCTCAAGCGGGTGGTGCACCACCTCGTCCACGACCTCGACATCGCCGTCGTCGCGTCGTCCGGCAACCGGCCCCAGGACGAGACCGACCTGCTGTGGAGCCGCTTCAACAGCGAGGACGGCACCGACACCGGGCCCGGCGAGGACGCTGCCGACGCGGTCTACCCGGCGGCGTACGACGACGTCATCGCGGTCAACGCCACGCAGGGCGGACCGGTCGACCGCTCACAGCCGCTGAGCGCCGCGGTGCTCCCCAACTCCCAGACCGATCTCGCTGCCCCGACGTTCTACGGCGTCAGCATCGGGGTGAACGGCAGCACCTGCCGGATCGACCAGGTCGCGACGTCCTGGGCGGCGGCGGAGGTGAGCGGCGTCGTGGCTCTGCTGCGGACGGCCTACCCGCGCGACACCGTGGCCCAGATCCGCGCCCGGCTGGAGAACACCGCGACCGGCACCCCGCTGGACCGGACGAAGTTCGAGGGCAACGGCGTGGTCCAGCCGGTCGAGGCGTTGACCCGGCCGCTGCACCCGCGCAAGGACGGCACCCTCCCGCGGGCGACCGGCGAGGAGCAGAGCAACGTCCGCGCCGCGGCCCCCCAGCCCCAGGCCGACGTACTCGCCGCGACCCGCCACCACGCCGTCTGGTGGGGGCTCCTGGGCGGCGGCGCGCTGCTCGTGGCCCTGATGCTGCGGCCGGTGCTCGCCCGCCGGCGCGACTGAGGACGGCCGGGCTCAGGTCGGGACGACCGCGACGGGGCAGGGCAGCAGTCCGCAGAGGTCGTGGTCGACGGCACCGTGGATGACCCGCGCCAGCCCCGCGTGGGCCGGGCTGCGGCCCACGACGAGCAGGTCGGCGTCCCAGCTGTGCTCGAGCACCTCGTCGAGCGGGCCGCCGTGGTCGGCGTGGAGCTCGACGTCGATGTGGCCCAGGCCCGCCTCCACCCAGGACTGCAGGCGTTCGCTGGCGACCCGTCCCTGGGCCTCCACGCTGGCCGCCGGGTGCCTGAGCCCACGACCGACGAGGTGGGACTGCCAGGCGTGGACGACGACGAGCGTGGCGCCGCGGCGGTCGGCCTCCCGGGCCGCCCACAGCAGGGTCCGCCGCGACTCCTCGGCACCCTCGACCGCCACCACCACCCGGCCGCGCAGGGGAGTGGCCCGGCCGGGGGTCGGGACCACCACGACCGGGCAGCGGGCGCCGCGCAGGCACTCGGCGGTCACGTGCGAGACGTGCCCGGCCCCGGCATGCCCGCCCAGCACCAGGAGGTCGGGCGCGGCGGCGAGGAGGGCCTCGGCGGGGCGCCCGTGGACGGCCGCGCTGACCGTGCCGGCCGGCAGGTCCGGGTGCGCGTCACCGGACAGGACGAGGGACACCTCGACGTCCTCGTGCCAGGCGTGCACGAGGGTGAGGCGGGTGTTGCGGAGCCGGGCGGCGTCCGCGGCCCAGCGGACCGGCGCGCCGGTGTCGCGCCTGCCGCTCGTACCGACCACGACGCCTGCCATGCGGGCTCCCAGGACCAGATCCGAAATCAGAACTGCGTCCCCCTCACTCACCGTTGTAGCGGGAGGGGGACGCAGTTGCAAGGGTCGAGCCCGGTGACCTTGGTCAGTCCTTCGCGACCTCGGCGTGGGCCCGCTTCTCGGTGACGTCGGCGCGGGTCACCGAGAGGTACACGACGGTGAGCAGGATGGTGCCGAGGAACAGCACGCTGGTCCACAGGGTGCCCAGCGCCAGGCCGCCCTCGGACTTGTCGGCGCTGAGGAGGTCGCCGATGTTGGCGCCGAGCGGGCGGGTCAGGATGTAGGCCAGCCAGAAGGACAGGACCGGGCCCATCCCGACCTTCCAGGCGACCAGCACGGCCAGGATCAGGCCGAGCGGCAGCAGCACGGACTGGCCCGGACCCCAGCCGGTGAGCTCGAGCGTCCAGTCGCCGACCGCCGTACCGAGGGCGAAGGTGACCAGCACCGTCAGCCAGTAGAAGGACTCGCGCGGCGTCGTGACGATGGAGTGGATCGACAGGGTGCGCTCCCGGGCGTACCAGATGCCGAAGACCGCGGCGAGCAACACGGCGAAGATCGTGGAGGACACCGCGAGCGGCACGCCCTGGGCGTCCGTCAGGTTGTCGGTGAGCAGCGTGCCGACCACGCTGATCAGCACCACCGCCGTCCAGTAGACGCCCGGCACGTAGCGGTCGAGGCGGAACTGGAAGACCATCACCACCAGCAGGGCGGCCGAGAAGACCAGGGTGGTGTTGGTGAGCCCGAAGCCGAGGGTCTCGTTGATGTAGTCGGCGAAGCTCTCGCCCACCGTGGTGCACAGGATCTTGATGATCCAGAAGAACACCGTGACCTCGGGGACCTTGTTCAGCATCTGGCGGCGCGCGGTGGCGACCTGCGGTGTCGTCGTCATGTAGGCCACCGTCGCTGAGGCGCCCTGCCATCAACCTGACTGGCGGGGTGTCGGTCCCACCCGTCACAGCTTCACCATGAGAAGTGGGTGGGTCTGCACTTCTCACGGTGAACTCACCATGAGAAGTGACGCTTCGCCGACTTCTCATGGTGAAGCGGCGTGGCCACCCGGCCCGCTGGCCGCCGCCGCTCCGGCCCGAAATGCACTCGAGGGCGCCGACCGTGTCGACGCCCTCGAGAGTGGCGGAGGTAGGGGGATTCGAACCCCCGAGGGCTATTAACCCAACCCGCTTTCCAAGCGAGCGCCATAGGCCACTAGGCGATACCTCCGCGGAGGAGGCTACCGGTCGGCGTCCGGGCGATGAAATCGGCCTCCCCGGGTGGCCGTGTTGGTCCGCCCGAGGCCCTCACCTAGACTCTGCGCCAACCCCCCGCGTGGCGGCATCTCACCGAACTCCCCCAGGGCCGGAAGGCAGCAAGGGTAGGCGAGCTCTGTCGGGTACGCGGGGGGCCTCTTCGTCTCCGGAGGCCTCCACAGCCCCGTACGCCGACCGCCGGTCACCGCGCGCTACCCGGTGTCGGCGCGGGTGGTTAGGGTTCAGGCGTGGAGTCACCCCTCGCGTTGTACCGCCGCTACCGGCCCGAGACGTTTGCCGAGGTCATCGGCCAGGATCACGTCACGACGCCGCTGCGAGCCGCGCTCGCGAACAACCGGGTCAACCACGCCTACCTCTTCTCCGGGCCGCGCGGCTGCGGCAAGACCACCTCGGCCCGGATCCTGGCCCGCGCGCTCAACTGCGAGCTCGCGCCGGTGGCCGACCCGTGCGGCGAGTGCGACAGCTGCCGTGACCTGGCGCGCGGCGGTCCGGGCTCGATCGACGTCATCGAGATCGACGCGGCCTCCCACGGCGGTGTCGACGACGCCCGCGACCTGCGCGAGAAGGCGTTCTTCGCGCCGGTGCGCAGCCGCTACAAGGTCTACATCATCGACGAGGCCCACATGGTGACCACGCAGGGCTTCAACGCCCTGCTCAAGCTGGTCGAGGAGCCGCCGCCCCACCTGCGCTTCATCTTCGCCACCACCGAGCCCGACAAGGTGCTGCCGACGATCCGGTCGCGGACCCACCACTACCCCTTCCGGCTGATCCCGCCGCGGCTGCTCTCCTCCTACCTCTCCGAGCTCTGCGAGAAGGAGCAGGTCTCCATCGAGCCGGCCGCCCTGCCGCTCGTGGTGCGGGCCGGTGCCGGTTCGGCCCGTGACACCCTGAGCGTTCTCGACCAGCTGCTCGGCGGCGCCGGGCCCGAGGGCGTGACCCACCAGCTGGCCACGGGTCTGCTGGGCTACACCCCCGACTCGCTGCTCGACGAGGTCGTCGACGCGTTCGCGGCCGGCGACGGCTCGGCGGTGTTCGGCGTGGTCGACAAGGTGATCGAGACCGGTCAGGACCCGCGCCGCTTCACCGAGGACCTGCTCCGCCGCCTGCGCGACCTCGTCATCGTCGACGCCGTGCCGGACGCCCCGGCGACCGGCCTCATCGACTGCTCCGAGGACCAGGGCGAGCGGCTGGTCGCCCAGGCCGCCCGCTTCGGCAGCGCCGAGCTCAGCCGCGCGGCCGACCTCGTCGCCTCCGGGCTGACCGAGATGCGGGGCGCGACCGCGCCGCGGCTGCTGCTGGAGCTGATCGTGGCCCGGGTCCTGCTGCCCGGCGCCGACCACTCCACCGACGGCCTCGCCGCGCGCCTCGACCGGATCGAGAAGCGGATCGCGATCACCGGGGTGCCCTCGGCCACCGCCGCGCCCCAGCCCGCCGTCCCCCAGCAGGACCGGCCCGCCCAGGTCCACGTGACCAGCGACGTCGTCGCGCCGACGCCGGCCCCCGTCCGCCCCGAGCCGGTCGCCGAGCCCGCGCCCATCCCCGAGCGCACGCCCGAGCCCGAGCCCGTCCGGGCTCCGGCCCCGCCCGAGCCCGAGCCGACCGCCCCTGCGGCCGCCCCTGCGGCCGCCCCCGCCGCGGCCCCCGCGGCCGGCGGCGGGCTGTCGCTCATCGACGTACGCCGCCTCTGGCCCGACATCGTCGACGCCACCAAGCTGCGCCGCCGGGTCACCTGGATGCACCTCACCCAGAACTGCCAGGTCGTCTCGATCGAGGGAAACGTGCTGACCCTGGGCTTCCCCAACGCCGGCGCCCGCGAGTCCTTCGACAACGGTGGCAGCGCCGAGATCGTGCGCCAGGCGGCGATCGACGTGGTCGGCGCCGACTGGCGGATCGTGACCATCGTCGACCCCGGAGCCCAGGCCGACGCCGGCCAGCGCCCGCCCGCGCCGGCCCCGGCGGCTCCCGACCCGGCTCCCGCCGCGCCGGCGGTCTCCGACGCGCCGGAGCAGGCGGCAGCGCCGGTCAGCCCGCCCGCGTGGGTCTCCGACGAGCCCGAGACCCCGACGGCCCAGGCGCCGACGTCGCCCGCCCCCGAGGCCGGCGCCCCGGAGGCGCCGCCGGCCCGGGAGAAGGCCGGCCCCGAGGCGATCGCGGCGGCCAAGGCCGCCATCCAGTCCACCCGCCAGTCGGGCGAGGAGGCGGCCCGTTCCGACGATGCCGCCGAGCGTGACGCCGACGCCAGCCTCGACGACGTCGACGCCGACCACCAGGGCCTCGCCGGGGCGGAGCTCCTCCAGCGCGAGCTGGGTGCGAGGGTGATCGAGGAGATCCGGCACCAGTGAGCGACCCCGGTCGTTCGACCCACCAGAGCAGCAGTCCGGCACCACCCCACGAGTCAGAGGTGACCTCATGAGCCAGAACCCCTTCGACGCCCTCGGCGGAGCCGGCGGCTTCGACATGAACGCGCTGCTGCAGCAGGCGCAGCAGATGCAGGAGCAGCTCGCCAGCGCGCAGCAGCGCCTGACCGAGACCACGGTCGACGGCACCGTCTCCGGCGGGGCGGTCACCGTGACCGTCAACGGTGTCGGCGAGGTCGTCAACGTCGACATCAAGGCCGGCGAGTTCGACGGCAGCGACGCCGACGACCTCTCCGACCTGGGCGACATGATCGTCGCCGCCTACCGCGACGCCAAGGCCCAGGCCGACGCCCTCGCCGGGGAGGCCCTCGGGCCGCTCGCCGGTGGCGGCGGTGCCCCGGGCGGCCTGCCCGGCCAGCTGGGCTTCTAGGAGCGCCCACCGATGTACGAAGGCGTCGTCCAGGACCTCATCGACGAGCTCGGCAGGCTGCCGGGCGTCGGTCCCAAGAGCGCGCAACGGATCGCCTTCCACCTGCTCCAGGCCGAGCCGGCCGACGTGCGTCGTCTCGCCGACGTGCTGATCGAGGTCAAGGCCAAGGTGAAGTTCTGCTCCATCTGCTTCAACGTCTCCGAGGACGAGCAGTGCCGGATCTGCCGCGACCCGCGTCGCGACGGCACGGTCCTGTGCGTCGTGGAGGAGTACAAGGACGTCGTCGCGATCGAGCGCACCCGCGAGTTCCGGGGCCGCTACCACGTCCTCGGCGGGGCGATCTCGCCGATCGACGGCATCGGCCCCGAGCAGCTGCGGATCCGCGAGCTGATGATGCGGCTGGCCGACGGCACCATCACCGAGACCATCCTCGCCACCGACCCCAACCTCGAGGGCGAGGCCACCGCGACCTATCTCACCCGCATGCTCAAGCCGCTCGGCTTGCGCGTGACCCGATTGGCGAGTGGACTGCCCGTAGGCGGTGACCTCGAGTACGCCGACGAGGTCACCCTGGGACGAGCGTTCGCTGGGAGGCGGTCTGCCGATGACTGAGACACCCGAGAGCCGGATCGACGGCGCGACCGAGGAGTTCGCGACCCAGATCGCCGACCAGGTCGAGAGCTTCCTGATCGCCGTGCAGGCCATCGCCCGCGAGGCCGACGGCGGCCGGGCGATCTCGCTGCTGCTGCTCGAGATCAGCCAGGTCCTGCTGGCCGGTGCCCGCCTCGGCGCCCAGAGCGACTTCGCGCCCCGCGCCGAGTACCAGCCCGACGTCGGCCCCGAGCCCGACATCGACGCCCTCCGGCTGCGGCTGGCCGAGATCCTCGGCAACGTCGACACCTACAGCTTCGTGTTCGACCCCTACGTGCCCGAGGCCGTCGAGAGCCAGCTCTCCGACGACATCGCCAGCATCGCCACCGACCTCGAGAACGGCCTGCGCCACTACCGCCTCGGCAACATCGACGAGGCCCTGTGGTGGTGGCAGTTCTCCTACGTCTCCTCGTGGGGCAACCTCGCGGGCGCCGCGCTCAACGCGCTGCTCTCGGTCGTGGCCCACGACCGCCTCGACACCGAGATCGCCTTCGAGGAGGAGCAGCTCGCCGTGGCCGAGGAGATCCTCGAGGCTGAGATGCGGGAGTCCGGCGAGCGCGCTCCCCGCTAGACTCGAGGCCGGTCGCAGCGCAGCGCGGCGTGGCCCGGCCGGTCCGGGCGAGCGACCTCGAGACGCCATCGACCTCCGAGGAACCAGCTGTGGGCATTGTCGTGCAGAAGTACGGCGGTTCGTCCGTCGCCGACGCCGCCGGCATCAAGCGGGTGGCGCAGCGCATCGTCAACACCCGCAAGGCGGGCAACGACGTCGTCGTCGTGGTCTCCGCGATGGGCGACACGACCGACGAGCTGCGTGACCTCGCTGAGCAGGTGACCCCGCTCCCGCCGCCGCGCGAGCTGGACATGCTGCTCACCGCCGGCGAGCGCATCTCCATGGCCCTGGTGGCCATGGCGATCGCCCAGCTGGGCCACAAGGCGCAGTCGTTCACCGGCTCCCAGGCCGGCGTGATCACCGACTCGGCGCACGGCAAGGCCAAGATCATCGACATCACGCCGGGCCGGATCGAGACCGCGATCAAGGACGGCGCGATCGCGATCGTGGCCGGCTTCCAGGGCGTCTCCCAGGACACCAAGGACATCACCACGCTCGGCCGCGGCGCCTCCGACACGACCGCCGTCGCGCTCGCGGCCGCCCTCGGCGCGGACGTGTGCGAGATCTACAGCGACGTCGACGGCGTGTTCACCGCCGACCCCCGGATCGTCCCGACGGCCCGCAAGCTCGACCGCGTCTCCACCGAGGAGATGCTCGAGATGGCGGCCTCCGGCGCCAAGATCCTCCACCTGCGGTGCGTCGAGTACGCCCGCCGCTACAACATGCCGATCCACGTGCGCTCCTCCTTCTCGCAGAAGGAAGGCACCTGGGTGGTCCCCGACTCGCACAAGGGAGAAGAAGACATGGAGCAGGCGATCATCGCCGGCGTCGCGCACGACGTCAGCGAGGCCAAGATCACCGTGGTCGGAGTGCCCGACAAGGTCGGCGAGGCCGCCCGCATCTTCGAGGCCCTGGCCGCGACCGAGGTCAACATCGACATGGTCGTCCAGAACGTCTCCGCCGCTGCCACGGCGCTGACCGACATCTCCTTCACGCTGCCCCGCGCCGACGGACAGGCGGCCATGGGAGCGCTGGCGCGCATCCAGGACGAGGTCGGCTACGACAAGCTGCTCTACGACGACCAGGTCGGCAAGGTCTCCCTGATCGGCGCCGGCATGCGCTCGCACCCGGGCATCACGGCCAAGTTCTTCGCCGCGCTGGCCTCCTCGGGGGTCAACATCGAGATGATCTCCACCTCCGAGATCCGGATCTCCGTGATCGTCGACGAGGCCCAGGTCCCCGACGCCGTCCGCGCCACCCACACCGCCTTCGACCTCGACTCCACCGAGGTCGAGGCCGTCGTCTACGGCGGGACGGGCCGCTGATCATGGGCATCAACATCGGCGTCGTCGGCGCCACCGGACAGGTCGGCGTCGCCATGCGCCAGATCCTCGAGGAGCGTGCCTTCCCGGTCGACCAGATCCGCTTCTTCGCCTCCGCCCGGTCCGCCGGCAAGGTGCTGCCCTTCACGGGCCCCGGTGGTGAGCAGAGCGTGGTCGTCGAGGACGCCGAGACCGCCGACCCGACCGGGCTCGACATCGCGCTCTTCTCCGCGGGTGCGACCACGTCGCGTGCGCTGGCGCAGAAGTTCGTCGACGCCGGCGTCATCGTCATCGACAACTCCAGTGCCTTCCGCAGGGACCCCGCGATCCCGCTCGTCGTCGCCGAGGTCAACCCCGAGGCGATGGCCGGGGTGGTGGAGGCCGGACGCGGCATCATCGCCAACCCCAACTGCACGACGATGGCCGCGATGCCGGTCCTCAAGCCGCTGCACGACGCGGCCGGCCTCGTGCGTCTGATCGCCTCGACCTACCAGGCCGTCTCCGGCTCCGGCGTCGCCGGCGTGGAGGAGCTCGCCGGACAGGTCGCCGCAGCCGGCGACAAGGCCCGTGAGCTGGCCTACGACGGCCAGGCCGTGACGTTCCCGGAGCCGGACAAGTACGCCCGCACGATCGCCTACAACGTGCTCCCGCTGGCCGGCTCGATCGTCGACGACGGCCTCAACGAGACCGACGAGGAGCAGAAGCTCCGCAACGAGTCCCGCAAGATCCTCGGCATCCCCGACCTGCGGGTCTCCGGCATCTGCGTGCGCGTCCCGGTCTTCACCGGCCACTCGCTGGCGATCAACGCCGAGTTCGCCCAGCCGATGCCGGTCGCCCGCGCGCGCGAGCTGCTGGCCGACGCCCCCGGCGTCGAGCTGTCGGAGATCCCCACGCCGCTCCAGGCGGCCGGTCAGGACCCGTCGTACGTCGGGCGCCTGCGCCAGGATCCTGGCGTCGACGACGACCGCGGGCTGGCGCTGTTCATCTCCAACGACAACCTGCGCAAGGGCGCGGCCCTCAACACGGTGCAGATCGCGGAGCTGATCGCCCGACGCTGAGCTCGACCCTCAGCCCGACCCTCGGCCCGACCCTCAGAGGTCGGCCGGCTCGATGAAGGCCGTCGTCACCCAGTGGGCGAGGGCGAAGGTGAGCACCGAGAACAGCGGGATGACGATGATCATCCACCAGTTGAAGAGCACGTCGACGAGGAACAGCAGCGCCAGGACGGCCAGCAGGCCGACGGCCAGGAAGCTGGTGCTCCCGGGGTCGGTCACCCCGAACGCCCGCAGCAGCAGCGAGCCCAGGAAGACCATCGCGATCATGATCGCGAGGAGCAGCAGGAAGCCGGGGCCGCCGCACGACGAGGTGCCCTTGGCGACCTCGCAGAGGTGCAGGGAGCCCCAGGTCAGCCCGACGGTGATCACGCCGACCAGGAGGCCGGTGAGGACCGCGGCGGTCATCCCGCCGACGGCGGGCAGGCTGCGGCGGGGCGGGCGGGGCGTGCGGGCGCGACGGGCGCCCGGCTCGGGCTCCGGCTCCGGGGCAGGCATCGAGGCGGTCGCCGGAGCTGGCGCGGGGGCGGGTACCGGAGCGGGCTCGGGTGCGGGCTCGGGTGCGGGCTCGGGCTCGGGCTCCGGCTCGGGCTCGCTCTCGAAGATCGTGGTGGGCGTCTCGTCGTGGGGTTCGGGCGGTGCGTCAGCGGGTGCGGACTTCCTGCGCCGCCGGCGGCCGAACCCCAGCGAGGGCAGCTCCAGCGACGGTCCGCCGTTTCCCTGATCCTCTTCAGCCATGGCCGTGAGTTTGCCAGATGCTCCCGCCGTCGCGGTGCGACCGTCCCGGAAATGCGTCAGGGGCCGGATCCTGGTGGATCCGGCCCCTGACGGCCTCGGGAGAGACCTGCTGTCGGGCTGACAGTGTGCTGGCTCAGGACATACCGGACACATGTCTCACGACATCCCGGACACGACACCCCCGCGACCGGGCAGGTGTCATGACACCTGTCGAGATCCTCCCGTCATGTCGAAGGCCCGCCTGGTCATCACCGCCGTCACCGTCGAGAAGCGACCAGTCGCCGAAGTGGCCGCCACCTACGGCATGGCCCGCTCCTGGATCTACGAACTCCTGACCCGCTACCAGGACGAGGGCGAGGCCGCCTTCGAACCCCGATCACGGCGCCCCAAGACCTCGCCCAACGCAACCCCAGCCGAGACCATCGAGCTGATCCTGCGACTGCGCAAGGAGCTCCTCGATGAGGGTCACGACGCCGGCGCCGACACGCTCGTGTGGCACCTCCTCCAGCACCACCGCGTCACCGTGTCCCGAGCCACCGTCCACCGGATCCTGACCCGCCATGGCGCGGTCACCCCGGAGCCGAAGAAGAAGCCGAAGTCGTCCTACATCCGGTTCGAAGCAGCGATGCCGAACCAGACCTGGCAGTCCGACTTCACCCACTACCCGCTGACCGACACCCACGCCTTCCCCACGGGCGTCGAGATCATCACCTGGCTCGACGACTGCAGCACCGCTACGCCCTGCACGTGTCCGCGCATCGGGCGATCACGACCCCGATCGTCAAGGCCAGCTTCCGAAAAGCCGCAGGTCAGCACGGCATCCCCGCGTCAACGCTCACCGACAACGGAATGGTCTACACCGTCCGCCTCGCCGGCATCGGCCGCCAAGGAGGCCGAAACAGCTTCGAGCAGCAACTACGTGACTGGCACGTGGTCCAGAAGAACTCTCGCCCCAGCCACCCCACCACCTGCGGCAAGGTCGAACGCTTCCAGCAGACCATGAAGAAATGGCTACGCGCCCAGCCCGTGCAGCCCTCGACCATCGCCGAACTGCAGGCGCTACTCGACCGATTCGTCGCCGAATACAACCATCGCCGCCCGCACCGATCGCTACCGCACCGGGCCACCCCGGCAACGCTCTACGACTCGACGCCCAAGGCCCTGCCAGGCCCCAGCCGCGCCCCCGACACCCACGACCGGATCCGCCACGACCGCGTCGACAAGTCAGGCACCGTCACCCTGCGCGTCGCCGGCCAAATGCGCCACATCGGAGTCGGACGAACCCACAAGGGAACCCACGTCATCCTGCTCGTCCAGGACCTGGACGTCAGGGTCGTCCACGCCATCACCGGCGAACTCCTCCGCGAACTGACCATCGACCCCAACAGGGACTACCAGCCACGAACCCCGAAATGACGAACACCCGAACCCACTTCCGTGGGTTCGGGTGTCCTCGATGTCCTGAGACATCACACTGTCGGGCTGACAGGATTTGAACCTGCGGCCCTCCTCGTCCCGAACGAGGCGCGCTACCAAGCTGCGCCACAGCCCGAACATGGACCGGATCGACTCGATCCGCCCACGAGCAAGGGAGCATACCCGAGCACGGACGGGCTCTTGAAATCGGCCCAATCCCTGGGGAGGGAGGGGCTCAGGACCGCCGCGGCGTGAGCGTCAGGAGCGTCGCCTCGGGGCGGCAGGCGACCCGGATCCGGGCGTAGGGGCTGGTGCCCAGACCGGCCGACACGTGCAGCCAGGTCGACCCCGGGTCGCCGTCGCGGGAGTCGGCCGGGTGGCGGTGCAGGCCCTTGGCACGGGCGGGCTCGAGGTCGCAGTTGGTGGTCAGGGCGCCGACCCCCGGCAGGCAGACCTGGCCGCCGTGGGTGTGCCCGGCGATGATCGCGTCGTAGCCGTCGGCGGCGAAGGCGTCCAGGACCCGCAGGTAGGGCGCGTGGGCGACCGCGAGGCGTACGTCGGCGGCGGGGTCGGCCGGTCCGCGCACCTCCTCGAGCCGGTCGTAGTCGAGGTGCGGGTCGTCGACGCCGGCGAACGCGAACGTCGTGCCCGCCACCTCGAGGGCGCCGTGCCGGTTGGTCAGGTCGAGCCAGCCGGCGTCGGAGAACGTCGAGCGGAGCTCGCGCCACGGCAGCTGGGGGGTGTGGGTGTTGCGCTTGCCGTCGTCGGGCAGCAGGTAGCGCAGCGGGTTGCGCAGGCTGGGCGCGAAGTAGTCGTTGGACCCGAACACGAACACGCCCGGCAGGTCGAGCAGCGGCCCGAGCGAGTCGCGGACCACCGGCACGGACGCCATGTGGGCGAGGTTGTCGCCGGTGTTGACGACCAGGTCGGGCTCCAGGCGAGACAGGCCCCGCAGCCACTCCTGCTTGCGGGTCTGGCCGGGCGTCATGTGCACGTCGCTGAGGTGGAGCACGCGCAGCGGCCGATGGCCCGGTGGGAGCAGCGGGACCGAGACGTGCCGCAGCGTGTAGGCACGCGCCTCCCACGCGGCGTACGTCGTGAGGCCGGCGCCCGCGACCGCGCCGGCGGCGGCGAGGCCGCGGAGGGTGCGCAGGGCGGGGGAGGGGCTCACCTCGGCAAGGCTGCCACAATGACGTCCATGAGTGCTCTGAAGGACCGTCTCCGCGCCGACCTGACCGCCGCCATCAAGGCGCGCGACGAGGTGCGCTCCTCCACGCTGCGGATGGTCCTGACCGCGATCACCAACGCCGAGGTCGCCGGCAAGGAGGCCCGCGAGCTCAGCGACGACGACGTCATCGGCGTGCTGTCCAGCGAGGGCAAGAAGCGCCGCGAGGCGGCCACCGCCTTCGAGGAGGGTGGCCGCGCCGAGATGGCGGCCAAGGAGAAGGCCGAGGCCGCGGTGATCGCTGACTACCTGCCCGAGCAGCTCTCCGCCGACGACATCGCCACCCTGGTCACCGCCGCGATCGCCCAGGTCGGCGCGGCCGGTGAGGGCATGAAGGCGATGGGCAAGGTGATGGGCGTCGTCACCCCGCAGGTCAAGGGCCGAGCCGACGGCGGCGCGGTTGCCGCGGAGGTCCGCCGCCAGCTCGCCTGAGGCGGCCCGAGCGACTCAGCGGTGCTTGCCGCCGTGCTTGCCGCCTCCGCCGTGGTGGTGGCCCGGGGGTCTCGGCGGTGGCGGCGGGTTGCCGGTCGACTGGTAGATCGTCACGGTCTCGCCGCTGCTCGACTCCGAACCGCCTGTCGGGTAGGTGTAGGCGACGGTGTCCTTGGAGTACGTCGAGGGGCGGTAGCCGCCCAGGACGTAGGTGAACCCGGCGGCCTCGATGGCGGCCTCGGCCGAGCCGATGTCGTAGCCGTTGACGTCGGGCACCGTGGCCATGACGCCGGCGACGTCGTCGGGCGAGGGCTGGACGAAGTCGTCGTTGGGCAGGGTGTCGTCCACGACGTGCATGGCCTCGGCCCACATCGGGCCGGCGAAGCCTGAGCCGGTGGCGGTGTAGACGTAGTTGCCGCCGACGTACTGTCCGGCGAGCTTGAGCGGCCGGCCGAGCTGGTCGGCGCCGGCGATCATGCCCGCGGTCGCGATGTGCGGGGTGTAGCCCACGAACCACACCGACTTGCCGTCCTGGGACGTTCCGGTCTTGGCCGCCGACGGCACGCTCAGGTTGGTGTGGCCGAGGTCGTAGCCGAAGCCGCCCGGCTCCTGCACGCCGCGCAGGACGTCGCTGACCGCGTCAGCGGTGCTCTGCGGCATCACCTGCTGGCACTGGCTCGGGAACTCCTTGATGGTGTTGCCGCCGGAGTCCTCGATCGCGGTGATCGGGCGGGCATCGCAGTGGAGGCCGCGCGCGCCGAAGGTCGCATAGGCCTCGGCCATCTCCAGCGGGCTGGCGTTGTCGACGCCGAGGGTGAAGGTCGGCACGCGCTCGGCGCCGTTGCCGTACTGGTCGCCCTTGGGGTCGGTCAGGTCGACGCCCATCTCGCGGGCCAGCTTGAACGGCTCGCACACGCCGGTGAGCGCCTCGAGCTGGAGGTAGAACGTGTTGACCGACTTCTGGGTGCCGCGGTAGACGTCCATGACGCCGTCGATGGTGGAGTTGCTGACGTCGAAGGTGCCGGCGAACGGCGGCTCGCCCGGGCAGTTGGCGTAGTCGGCCTGGTTGAAGGTCATCGTGTGCTGGGCGTTGAAGGTCTTGGACAGCGGGATGCCCTGGTTGATGGCGGCCGCCAGCACGAAGGCCTTGAACGTCGAGCCGGCCTGGAAGCCGGCGGAGTCGCCGTACTTCTGCGGGACGACGTAGTTGAGGTAGGTCTGGCCGGCCTTGCGGTCCCCGCCCATCGGGCGGGACTGGGAGATCGCCTTCACGTCGCCGGTGCCGGGCTCGATCATGGCGAGCGCGCCGATGGCCTGGTCGGTCGGGAAGACGTGGGCGCGGACCGACGCGTCGGCGGCGTCCTGGTCGCGCAGGTCGACGGTGGTGCGGATGGTCAGGCCGCCGGAGTAGAGCAGGCTCTTGCGGTCCTTGACCGAGCGACCCAGCGAGGGGTCGTGGAGGAGCCGGTTGACGACGTAGTCGCAGAAGAACGGCGCCCGCGAGAAGACGCAGCCGTTCTTGGACGCGACCACGTGCAGGCCGAGCTTCTGCTTCTTGGTCTTGGCGGCCTTCTCGTGGCTGATCACGTTGAGCTCGGCCATCCGGTCGAGCACGACGTTGCGGCGCTCGATGGCCCGGTCGGGGGAGTTGGTCGGGTCATAGCCGGTGGGGTTCTTCACCAGGCCGGCCAGGACGGCGGACTGCCGGAGGTTGAGGTCCTTGGCGTTGACGTCGAAGTAGTGCCGGGCGGCGGCCTGGATGCCGTAGGCGCCGTCGCCGAAGTAGGCGATGTTGAGGTAGCGCTCGAGGATCCAGTCCTTGGAGTAGTGCTGCTCGAAGGCGATGGCGTAGCGCAGCTCGCGCAGCTTGCGCGCGTAGGTGTCGTCGGTCGCCGCCTTCATCTCCTTCTTGGTCTTCGCCTGGCTCAGCAGCGTCAGCTTGACCATCTGCTGGGTGATCGAGGAGCCACCCTGGACCACGCCGCTGCTGGCCTGGTTGGTGATGAGGGCGCGCAGCGTGCCCTTCAGGTCGAGGGCGCCGTGCTGGTAGAAGCGGTAGTCCTCGATGGCGACGATCGCCTTGACCATGGTCCGCGAGATCTGGTCGAGCGGGACGTTGATGCGGTTCTCGTCGTAGAGCGAGGCGATCACGTTGCCCTGGGAGTCGACGATGCGCGTCTTCTGGGCCAGCGCCTCGGTCTTCAGCTCGGCCGGCAGCGCGTCCATCGTCGTCGCGACGTTGCGGGCCCCGATCCCGATCACGCCCGCGAACGGGATCGCCAGCCCGGCCACGACGACGCCCATCACGACGGCGACGGCGAGCATGACGCCGAGGTGGGAGGCGACGCGGCCGGCGGAGAGTCGCTCGTTGCGGGGCACGGACATGCGCTCCAGACTACGGGAGCGCCGGAGCCCCAACCTAGTCGTGATCACATCGAACTAGTCACTTCGGACTACGACAATTGAGTCGAAGAGGTCTGCCTGTCTTGTCGCGTCTCACATAACTTCTTTACTTGAGGGGACTCTCCCGGATCGCACGTCATGGGGACGTGAACCGATCCCGGACGATGTGGGGACATCATCATGTGGGTAGAAGATTGGACGCCGGCCGCTGCGTGCCGCCAGGCGCAGCCGGACCAGCTGTTCGTGCGTGGTGCGGAGCAGAACAAGGCCAAGCAGCTGTGCGCGGGTTGCCCCGTGCGCACCGAGTGCCTCGCTGAGGCGCTCGACAACCAGATCGAGTGGGGCGTCTGGGGAGGGATGACCGAGCGCGAGCGCCGGGCACTTCTCCGCCGCCGCCCGGCTGCCTCGTGGCGAGCGGTCCTCGAGGCCGCCCGCGAGCAGGGCAGCCCGGTCACCGCCAAGTCCGGCGCGCTGCACGTCTGACGGGCTCGCCCCGCGGTGACGCGGGGCGTTTCGTCTCAGGCCTGCTCGCCTGCCAGGAGTGCGCCCACGCGGCGCAGCCCCGACAGGTCGTGCACGTCTCCGGCGAGCGCCGGCACCACCGCCGTGGGCACCTCCGGGTGGGCCGCGGCGAACCGGTCGCGCAGCAACGCCTCGCGCTCGACCATCCGGGTCTGGTCGGCGTGCAGCCGCAGCAGGCCGGCCGTCAGCGAGCCCTCCTCCGCCTTGCGGAGCCGCGCGGACGCCGCCATCGCCTCGTCGGCCGACAGGGCACCCTCCGGCTCGGGGCTGGCGCGGTTGACCACCAGCCCGGCCAGCGGCATGCCGTCCTCGCTCAGGCGCTCGACGAAGTACGCCGCCTCGCGCAGCGCGTCCGGCTCGGGTGCGGCCACCACCAGGAACGCCGTGCCGTCGGCCTGCAGCAGCTCGAAGGTCTTCTGGGCCCGCTGGCGGAAGCCGCCGAAGAGGGTGTCGAAGGCCGCCACGAAGGTCTGCATGTCCCGCAGCACCTGCGCCCCGAGGATCTTGGTGAGCGCGTTGGTGATCAGGCTCAGCCCCGCCGTCATCACCTTGGCCGGTCCGCGTGCCGGCGCCAGCAGCAGCCGGATGAACTTGCCGTCCAGGAAGCTGGAGAGCCGCTCGGGCGCATCGAGGAAGTCCAGGGCCGAGCGCGACGGCGGGGTGTCGACGACGATCAGGTCGTAGGTGCCGGTGCGCTGGGCCTCCTGGTGGATCTGGCCGAGCTTCTCCATCGCCATGTACTCCTGCGTGCCCGCGAACGAGCTCGACAACGCGATGTAGAAGGGGTTCTCCAGGATCTGCTTCGCCTTCTCCGGGGTGGCCTGGCTCTCCACCACCTCGTCGAAGGTACGCTTCATGTCCAGCATCATCGCGTCGAGCGCGCCGCCGCCCGCGGCGTCGACGCCGACCACGGGGCGGGGGGTGTTGTCGAGCGCCTCGATCCCCATCGACTGCGCGAGCCGCCGGGCCGGGTCGATGGTCAGCACCACGACCTTGCGGCCGCGCTCGGCCGCGCGCAGGGCCAGGGCTGCGGACGTCGTGGTCTTGCCGACCCCGCCGGACCCGCAGCACACGATGATCCCGGTGTGCGGGTCGTCGAGGAGCGCGTCGACGTCGAGGTGGCCGGCCCGCGAGTCGGACTGGGGGCCGCGGCGCGCGTGGGCGTGGCTCGTCGGGGTGTTCATGCCATGCCCTGCTTCCTCAGCTCGGCGGCGAGCTCGTAGAGCGCGCCGAGGTCGACGCCACCCGCCAGGCGGGGGAGCTCGTACGACGGAACTCCGAGACCCGCCACGATCTCGCGCTGCGTGTCCTCCAGGGACCGGCGCTCGGCGTGGTCGGCCGCCTCCGACAGCAGCCCCTCGACGAGGTCGTCGCCGTCCTCGACGCCGGCCTGCTTGAGGTCGGCGCGGACCTGGTCGGCGTCGATCCGGCCCTCGCGTGCCGCCGCGAGGTCGTCGGCGTCGAGGTCGCGCGGCCGGACCAGGTTGACCACCACCCCGCCGACGGGGAGCCCCGCCCGGCGCAGCTCGTCGATGCCGTCGGAGGTCTCCTGGACCGGCATCTCCTCCAGGACCGTCACGAGGTGGACGGCGGTGCGGGCGGAGCGGAAGAGCGTCATGACGGTGTCGGCCTGGCTCTTGACGGGTCCGACCTTCGCGAGCCCGGCCAGCTCGTTGTTGACGTTGAGGAACTGCGTGATCCGGCCGGTCGGCGGCGCGTCCAGCACGACGGCGTCGTACTGGATCGCCTTCTTGTTGCGGCTGTTGCGCTGGGCGGCCTCGAAGACCTTGCCGGTCAGCAGCACGTCGCGCACGCCGGGAGCGATCGTGGTGGCGAACTCGATGACGCCGAAGCGGTCCAGGGCCCGACCGGCCCGGCCGAGCTTGTAGTACATCGAGAGGTACTCCAGCAGCGCCGACTCGGCGTCGATGTGCAGCGCGTGCACGGTGCCGGGGGTCCCGTCGGGGCCCTTGAGGCCGGTCGCGAGGCGGCGCTCCTCGTAGGGCAGGGGGTCGACGTCGAACATCCGGGCGATGCCCTGGCGCCCCTCGACCTCGCACAGCAGCACGTTCCTGCCGTGGGAGGCCAGGGCCAGGGCGAGGGCAGCGGCGACGGTGGACTTGCCGGTCCCGCCCTTGCCCGTGACGACGTGGAGGCGCACCTTCGGCCAGTCGGACATGTGTCGCAGCGTAGGCGGTCGCCGTCTGGAGTGTGAGTGGCAGCCATACGGGAGTGACCGGCGTCATGACTAGGATCGCCGGAGTCGAACAGGGAGGAACCGGCGTGGACAAGGTCGTGGGCAGTGCTGCCGAGGCGGTCGCCGACATCGCGAGCGGATCGACGCTCTCGGTCGGCGGCTTCGGGCTCTGCGGGATTCCGTCGGTGCTGATCGAGGCGATCCTCGACAGCGGCGCGAGTGACCTCGAGGCGGTGTCGAACAACTGCGGCGTCGACGACTGGGGGCTGGGCCGGCTGCTGATGGCCAAGCGGCTGCGCCGGATGGTCTCCTCCTACGTCGGGGAGAACAAGGAGTTCGCGCGGCAGTACCTCCACGGCGAGCTCGAGGTCGAGCTCACCCCGCAGGGGACGCTGGCCGAGCGGATGCGGGCCGGCGGCTCGGGCATCCCGGCGTTCTTCACCGCGACCGGCGGCGGCACCCAGGTCGCCGAGGGCGGCCTGCCGTGGAAGTACGACGCCGACGGCAACGTGATCGTGTCCTCCCCGCCGAAGGAGACCCGTGACTTCGGGGGTCGTGAGTACGTCCTGGAGGAGGCCATCGTGGCCGACTTCGGACTGGTGCGGGCCTGGAAGGGCGACCGCCACGGCAACCTCGTCTACCGCGACTCCGCGCGCAACTTCAACCCGCTCGCCGCGATGTGCGGTCGGGTCACGATTGCGGAGGTCGAGGAGCTCGTCGAGCCCGGCGAGCTCGACCCCAACCACGTGCACACCCCCGGCGTCTTCGTGCAGCGGGTGGTCGCGCTGACCCCCGAGCAGGCCGCCGACAAGCGGATCGAGAAGCGCACCGTGCGACCCCGGACCGAGGAGCAGGCATGAGCTGGACCCGTGAGGAGATGGCCGCCCGGGCGGCCTCGGAGCTGACCGACGGCTCCTACGTCAACCTCGGCATCGGGCTGCCGACGCTGGTGCCCAACTACGTCGCCGACGACGTGGAGCTGGTGCTGCAGTCCGAGAACGGCATCCTCGGCGTGGGTGCCTACCCGGTCGAGGGCGAGGAGGACGCCGACCTGATCAACGCCGGCAAGGAGACCGTCACGCTGCGTCGCGGGGCCTCGTTCTTCGACTCGGCCACGTCGTTCGGGATGATCCGCGGCGGCAAGATCGATGCCGCGATCCTGGGCGCCATGCAGGTCTCGGCCGCCGGCGACATCGCCAACTGGATGATCCCCGGCAAGATGGTCAAGGGCATGGGCGGCGCGATGGACCTGGTCCACGGCGCCAAGCGGGTGATCGTGCTGATGGAGCACGTGGCCAAGGACGGCACCTACAAGATCGTCAACGAGTGCTCGCTGCCCTACACCGGCCGCGCGGTCGTCGAGCGGATCATCACCGACCTCGCGGTGATCGACGTACTCCCCGACGGCGGTGGCCTCAAGCTCGTCGAGCTGGCCCCCGGCGTCACCGAGGACGAGGTCCGGGAGAAGACCGAGCCCGAGCTCGCCTGAGGCCTGCAGGAGGCCTGCCGGACCGCTCGGAGCGCCCGAGTAGGGTGCCGGGCATGACCAAATGGGAGTACCTGACGGCGCCGATCCTGACGCACGCCGCGAAGCAGATCCTCGACAACTTCGGCTCCGACGGGTGGGAGCTGGTGCAGATCGCGCCGGGCATGAACCCCGAGAACCTCGTCGGCTACTTCAAGCGTCCGCTGGAAGGGTGAACACCATGAGCACTCCCGAGGAGCGCCTGGCCGCGATCGGCCTGTCCGTGCCCGAGGTGGCCAAGCCGGTCGCGGTCTACGTGCCCGCCGTCCGCAGCGGCAACTACGTCTTCACCTCCGGCCAGCTGCCGATGAAGTCGGGCGAGCTCATGGTCACCGGCAAGGTCGGCGGCGAGGTCACCCAGGAGGAGGCCGTCGCCTGCGCCCAGCAGTGCGCGCTCAACGCGATCGCCGCCGTGAAGGCCGAGATCGGCGACCTGTCGCTCGTCAAGCGGATCGTCAAGGTCGTCGCCTTCGTCGCGTCCACGCCGGACTTCACCGGCCAGCCGCAGGTCGCCAACGGAGCGTCGGAGCTGTTCGGCGCGGCCTTCGGCGACGCCGGCGTCCACGCCCGCTCGGCGGTCGGCGTCCCGGTCCTGCCGCTCGACGCCCCGGTCGAGGTCGAGATCATGGTCGAGGTCTGAGCGACCCGTGCAGCGCATCCCGCTCCCGCAGCAGCTCGTCGACCAGGCCGCGGCGTACGCCGACGGGACGGCGACGCCCGCCGAGCCGCGCGACGCCGCGACCGTGGTCCTGCTCCGACCCTCGCCCGAGGGGCCCTCGGTCTACCTGCTGCGCCGGCAGGCGTCGATGGCGTTCGCCGCGGGCATGTGCGTCTTCCCCGGCGGCGGCGTCGACCCGCGCGACTTCGACCACTCGGTCGCCTGGGCCGGCCCGACGCCTGCGGAGTGGGCGGGGCGGCTGGGGGTCGACGAGCCGAAGGCACGGGCGCTGGTCTGTGCCGCGGTCCGCGAGACCTTCGAGGAGTCCGGGGTGCTGCTGGCCGGCACCGCCGACGAGATCGTCGCCGACACCACCGGTGAGGACTGGGAGGCCGACCGCCTCGCGCTGGAGGCCCGGGAGCTGGCGTTCACCGAGTTCCTGGACCGACGCGGACTGGTGCTACGCACCGACCTGCTCGGCGTCTGGGCCGGCTGGCTGACGCCCGTCTTCGAGCCGAAGCGCTACCGCACGTGGTTCTTCACCGCGCTGCTGCCCGAGGGTCAGGTGACCCGGGACGTCTCCTCGGAGTCGTCGTCGGTCACGTGGCTGCCGGCCATGTCGGCCGTCTCCGCGGTGGAGTCCGGCGACATGTTCATGATGCCGCCGACGTACCTCACCTGCCTGGAGGTGGGGCAGTTCGCCGAGCCCGCGGGAGTGCTCGCGGAGGCGTCCGGTCGGGGGGTCGAGATGTTCATGCCCGAGGTGGTCCCGGAAGGCGAGGAGTTCGTGCTGTCCGTGCCGGAGCGGTGCGCCGGGTTGCTGGCCTCGCGATGACCTGGTCCGGGGGGACGTTCGGCGAGCGGGGCGCGTGCGTCCTGGCGCCCAACGCCGACATGATGACCCTCGACGGCACCAACACGTGGGTGCTGCGGGAGCCCGACGCCCGGCGCTCGATCGTGGTCGACCCAGGGCCCTCGATCCTGTCCCACCTCGACGCGGTGGCCGATGTCGCCGGCGAGGTCGGCCTGGTGCTGCTCACCCACCACCACGCCGACCACTCCGAGGCGGCCCGCGAGTTCGCCGAGCGGATGGGCTGCGGGGTGCGCGCCCTGGACCCGGCCTACCGGCTCGGCTCCGAGGGCCTGGCCGACGGTGACGTCGTCGCGCTCGACGGCCTCGAGGTGCACGTCGTCGGCACGCCCGGACACACGGCCGACTCGCTGTCGTTCCTGCTGCCGGCCGAGCGGGTGGTCCTCACCGGCGACACGGTGCTGGGCCGCGGCACCACGGTCGTGGCGCACCCCGACGGTCGGCTCGGCGCCTACCTCGACTCGCTCGACCGGCTCCACGCGCTGGCCGCCGAGCACGAGCTCGCCGCCATCTGGCCCGGCCACGGGCCGGTCATCGACGACGCCCTCGGCGCGCTCGACTACTACATCGCGCACCGCCGGGAGCGGCTGGCGCAGGTCGAGGCCGCCGTCGGGACACTGCGGGCGACGGGCGGCGACGAGTCGCTCACCGACGACGAGCTGCCCCGACGCGTGGTCGAGATCGTCTACCAGGACGTCGACCCCGTGCTGTGGGGCGCGGCCGAGCTGTCCGTGCGAGCCCAGCTGGCCCACCTCCAAGGTTGAATCGGGACTTTCCGTCACTCGAGTCGGTACTTCCCGTCAGGCGAGTCGGAATCTGTGGCCGTCGACGGGCCATGAGCCGTCCACAGGTGGACCTCGACACGTGGGTCACCACAGACCGGGGGAGGACGGACGCGCGAGGACCCGCTCGACGCCGAAGGTCGTCGGATGGAGAGCATCTGGCCCGCCCACCCGTTCACCCTCGCAGCGCTGCGGGAGCGGGGGCTCCGGCCCTCGGACGTACGCCGGGGACTGCGCCGCGGTGAGCTCAGCTCGCCCCTACGAGGCGTCTACCTCCGCTCGGATGTGCCGGACACGCTGGAGCTGCGGGTGGCGGCGGTCGCCCAGGTCGTCACGCCCCATCACGTCGTCACCGACCGCACGGCCGCATGGCTGCACGGTGTCGACGTCCACTCCTTCGCCGAGCACGACGTCCCGCTCCAGGTCGAGGTGTGCGCGTTGCGCTGGCACGAGCCGACGTCGCTGCCCGGCGTAGACGGTCGGACCCGGGACCTCGCGCCGGACGACGTGATGACAGTCCACGGTCTCCGCGTCACCACCCCGTTGCGCACCGCGCTTGACCTCGGCTGCTGCCTGCGGCGCCGTGAGGCCTTCGGCGCGATGGTCGCCCTGGCGCACGAGCACGGACTGACCCGGGCCGAGCTCCTCCGGGAGCTGGCGCGACGCTACGGCCGCCGGCGGGGGGTGATCCAGGCACGGCGGCTGGCGGCGCTGGTCGACCCGCGGATCGAGTCGCAGCGGGAGGCCTGGGTGTTCCTCGAGATCGCCGAGGCCGGGCTCGCCCTGCCCGAGCCGCAAGTGTGGATCGAGGTCGACGGCGTGCCCACGTTCCGGCTCGACTTCGCCTATCGCCGCGCGCGGGTGGCGGTGGAGTACGACGGCGAGGAGGCGCACGAGGGCAGCGACCAGCGCGAGTACGACGAGCGCCGTCGCGCCTGGCTGCGCGCCCACGGGTGGACCGTCATCGTCGTACGTGCCGGTGACTTCACCGGGGACGCACTGACCCACTGGCTCCAGCTGGTCAGCGAGGCACTGCGGTCGTCGTACACCACCCGGAGGTGGTGACCGGAACTACCGACTCGAGTGACGAGAAGTCCCGATTCGACTCAGCGGGCGCGGCGGGCCAGTCGCTCGACGTCCATGATCACGACCGAGCGCGGCTCGAGGCGCAGCCAGCCGCGCGACGCGAAGTCGGCCAGCGCCTTGTTGACGGTCTCGCGGGAGGCGCCGACCAGCTGGGCGAGCTCCTCCTGCGTGAGGTCGTGGTGGACGTGGACGCCGTCGTCGGCGGTGCGGCCGAAGCGGTCGGCGAGGTCGAGCAGCGCCTTGGCCACGCGGCCGGGTACGTCGGAGAAGACCAGGTCGGCGACGACGTCGTTGGCCTTGCGCAGGCGGCCGGCCAGCTGGGCGAGGAGGCCACGCGCCACGACGGGACGGCCCTCGAGCCAGCGGAGGAGGTCCTCGTGGGAGAGCGAGGCGAAGGACGCGTCGGTGACGGCGGTGACGGTGGCCGAGCGCGGGCCCGGGTCGAAGAGCGAGAGCTCGCCGAACATCTGGCCGGGGCCGAGGATCGCGAGGAGGTTCTCGCGGCCGTCGGAGGACGTGCGGCCCAGCTTCACCTTGCCGTCGAGGACGACGTACAACTTGTCGCCGGAGTCGCCCTCGTGGAACAGCACGTCGCCGCGACGCAGCCGGCTCTCGGTCATGGACGACCGCAGGGCGGTGGCAGCCTCGTCGTCCAGCGCGCTGAACAGCGGCGCCTGACGCAGTACGTCGTTGTCCACGGATCCTCCTTGTGACGGTGCCGCCCCACACGGGCGCCGGGCTGATCCTAGCCAGTGCAATAGGTCACAGGAACAACCGCGTGCGGGAAGTCGGTCTCGGGACGGTCCGGAGCACCTGACCGGGGGGTCGGTGGTCCGCCGTACGCTGGGGCTCGTGCCCGCCGCCGAAACCAGGACCGGGATGGTCCGCCGCGCCCGGAAGATCGACCGGGTGCTGGCCGATACCTACCCCGACGCACGCTGCGAGCTCGACTTCGACAACCCCTTCGAGCTGCTCGTGGTCACCGTCCTGTCCGCCCAGACGACCGACAAGCGGGTCAATGCCGTCCGGCCGACGCTCTTCGCGGCCTACCCCGACCCCGAGTCGATGGCGGCCGCCGAGCGGGACAAGCTCGAGCAGATCGTGGGCCCGCTCGGCTTCTTCCGGGCCAAGACCGAGTCGCTGCTCAAGCTCAGCCAGGCCCTCGTCGAGCGGTACGACGGGCAGGTGCCTGGCCGGCTCGAGGACCTCGTGACGCTGCCGGGGGTGGGCCGCAAGACCGCCAACGTGGTGCTCGGCAACGCCTTCGACGTCCCCGGCATCACCGTCGACACCCACTTCGGCCGCCTCGCGCGCCGCTTCGGCTGGACCGCGGAGACCGACCCCGTGAAGGTCGAGCACGCGATCGGCGAGCTGTTCCCCAAGCGGGACTGGACGATGCTCAGCCACCACCTGATCTGGCACGGCCGCCGGATCTGCCACGCCCGCAACCCCGCGTGCGGGGCCTGTCCGGTCGCCCGCTGGTGCCCGGCCTACGGCGAGGGACCGGTCGACCCGGTCGCGGCGGCCAGGCTCGTGAAGACCGAGGGCCGCGCATGAGGCGGACCCTGACGGCGCTGCTCATGGTCGCCGGGCTGGTGGTCCTGGCGGGCTGCACCGCGCCCGAGAAGGCCACGACGAGCCCGAGTGCGTCCAGTGTCGACGTCGACACCCCCACGCTGCGCGACATGCGCAAGGCCGCGGGCGTCGAGCCCTGCGCCGACGGCGGTGCCACGGCGGTCGACGGAGGCCTCCCCGCGCTGACCCTGCCCTGCCTGGGCGGCGGGCACGACGTGGACCTGTCCTCGCTCAAGGGTCCGATGGTGGTCAACCTCTGGCAGGCCTTCTGCGGGCCGTGCCGCGAGGAGATGCCCGCCCTGCAGGCGTTCTACGCCGACCATGGTGACCAGGTGGCGGTCGTCGGCATCGACTACCAGGACGTCCAGCCCGAGGCCGCGCTCGAGCTGGTGAAGAAGACCGGTGTCACCTACCCGCTCGTGGCCGACCCGGGCGGCGACCTCAACGGCAACGGCGCGTTCCCGCGGGTCCGCGGCCTGCCCTACCTCGCGTTCGTCGCAGCTGACGGCTCGCTCGCGTACGTCGGGGCCGGCGGCGTCTCCTCGGAGCAGGAGCTGGTGGACCTCGTCCACGAGCACCTCGGGATCGACCTGTGAGCCCCGCGCTCCCGGACTGGCTGCGGCCGGTCGAGGCGGCCGCCGCGTCGATCACGGTCCACGACCTGACGCGCTTCATGCCGCCCGACGACCACGACGGCCGCTACGGCGCGGTGCTGATGCTCTTCGGCGAGGGGCAGCGGGGCCCCGACCTGCTGCTGACCGAGCGCGCCCACCACATGCGCTCCCACCCCGGGCAGGTGTCCTTCCCGGGCGGCACGATCGACGAGGGGGAGACCCCGGTCGAGGCGGCCCTGCGGGAGGCCTGGGAGGAGACCGGGCTCGACCCCGACGGGGTGGAGGTCTTCGCCGACCTGCCCGAGCTGTGGCTGCCGCCGAGCAACTTCGCGGTCACGCCGGTGCTGGGGTGGTGGCGCGAGCCCACCGAGGTCCGGGTCGTCGACCCCGACGAGGTGCACGCCGTCTACCGCGTGCCGATCAGCGAGCTGGTCGACCCGACGCACCGGATCGTCGTACGCCACCCCGGTGGCTGGGTCGGTCCGGGCTTCCTGATCGGGGAGGACAAGGACGTCATCCTCTGGGGCTTCACCGCCGGCATCATCGCCCGGCTCTTCGAGTTCCTCGGCTGGACACGGGAGATCGAGGACGCCCCCGTCCGTGACCTTCCGGGCTACATGCTGCAGGGTGATCCCCCGAGACGGGACTTCAAGCCCAACACCAGATTCGAGGATCGCCGGTGAACCTGCTCGACTGGTTGTTGGTCGTGCTCGTCCTGGCCTACGCCCTCTCGGGCTACTGGCAGGGTTTCGTGACCGGCGCGTTCGCCACCGGGGGCCTGCTGCTCGGCGGCCTCTTCGGCGTGTGGCTGGCCCCGGTCGCCCTCGGCAACGCCACGCCGTCCCTGCTGGTCTCCCTCGGGGCGCTGTTCATCGTGATCCTGTCCGCCTCGCTCGGCCAGGCGGTGCTGCAGTTCGTCGGCGCCAAGATCCGCGACCGGATCACCTGGCAGCCGATCCGGGCGATCGACGCCGTGGGCGGTGCCGCGCTGTCGGCGGTCGCCGTGCTGCTCGTCGCCTGGGCGCTGGGTGTCGCCGTGTCCGGCACGCGCATCGGCGGCATCACGCCGCTGGTCCGCAACTCGGTGGTGCTCGCCGAGGTCGACCGGGCGCTGCCCTCGTCGGCGGGCGGCGTGCTCCAGGCCTTCAACAACGTCGTGGGCACCAGCTTCTTCCCCCGCTACCTCGAGCCGTTCGCCCCCGAGCGCATCGTCGAGGTCGGCCCCGGCCCCCAGCGGCTGCTCAAGGACCCCGACGTCGAGAACGCCGGGCCCAGCGTGCTCAAGGTGCGCGGCACCAACGTCTGCGGGCGTGGGGTCGAGGGCAGCGGCTTCCTCTACGCCGACAACCGCCTGATGACCAACGCCCACGTCGTGGCCGGCGTCCGCCACCCCGAGGTCGAGACGAGCGATGGCGCCGTGCCCGCTCAGGTCGTCTACTACAACCCCGACATCGACGTGGCCGTGCTGTCCTTCGACGACGGCGGCGTCTCGCCGCTGTCCTTCGACACCACCGCCAAGGAGCGCGAGGGCGTGGCGATCCTGGGCTACCCCCAGGACGGGCCGTACGACGTGGAGGCCGGCCGGATCCGCTCCGAGCAGCGGCTCCGCTCGCCCAACATCTACGGCGACGGCACCGTGATCCGCGAGGTGTTCTCGCTGCGCGGGCTCGTCCGCCCCGGCAACTCGGGCGGGCCGATCGTGTCCTCGGCCGGCGACGTGGTCGGCGTGGTCTTCGCCGCCTCCGTCACCGACTCCCAGACCGGCTATGCGCTGACGGCCGACCAGGTCGCCAAGAGTGCCGAGGCCGGGAAGGCCAGCGACACCGAGGTGTCGACCGGCGACTGCGCCAGCTGAGCGGAGCCGGCGTGTCGAGACCCGAGCTGGGGCTCAGGAACGGCCCTTCAGGGCGGCGGGGATCTGCCGGCCCTGCTCGATCGCCTTCTCCGGCGGGCCGACCTTCTTGAGCTTCTTCACGCCCACGAAGACCAGCAGGCCGGCGAGGAGCAGGTAGAAGCCGAAGACGATCAGGAAGGCCCAGTGCAGGGCCAGGCCGTGGCCGTTCCAGTTGATGAAGTAGGCGATCGCCACCGAGAGCATGATGACCGCGAGCACGGCCAGGAACCCGGCCGCCGCGAACAGGCCGACGCCGAGGCCGCCGTTGCGGACGCTCACCTTGAGCTCGGACTTGGCCAGCTCGATCTCCTTGGAGATCAGGGTGGAGATGTCGCGGCTGGCGTCGGTGACCAGACGACCGATGGTCGGGTCGCCTGCCTGGGGCGTGGCTGCCTTGACCGGTTCGTTGCTCAACGTGTGTCCCTCGTCTCGGCCGGATGGCTTGCAGGCCAGACCCTACCCAACAGCTCGACGGAGGTCAGTCTCAGGCGCGCGCGGTGAACGTCGCGGTCAACGCGTCCGCCTCACCGGGGTCGGCGATCACCAGGACGACGTCGCCCGCGCGCAGCTCGCTGTCGCCCCGCACGGGCAGCAGGCGGCCGTCGCGCACGACCAGGCTGACCCAGGCGTCCTCGGGCAGGCAGTCGAGGTCGTCGATGCGCCGCCCGTCGGCCGGTGAGCCCGGGGTGACGGTGAGCTGGTGGGCGCTCTCGGGCTCGTCGGCGAGGCGCACGCCCAGGGCCCAGGGCTGCGGCTCGGCGGTCCGCATCGGCAGGTGCAGCCAGCCGGCCACCGACGGCACCAGGCTGCCCTGGACGAGCACGGAGAAGAGCACGACCACGACGACGATCGCGTAGAGCCGCTCGGCGCCGGGCACGTGGTCGGCCAGGATGAACGAGCCGAGCAGGATCGGGACCGCTCCCTTGAGCCCCGCGAACAGCACGAAGGCCAGCTCGTTGCGCTCCATCCGGGCGGGCAGCAGGCACAGGCCGACGAACACCGGCCGGACCACGAAGGCCAGCACGGCGGCGATCGCGACGCCCGGGACCCACACGTCGAGGCGGGTGAGCTCGGCCAGGTCGACGGTCAGTCCGAGCACGACGAACGCGACGATCTCGCCCAGGCTGGCGAGCGCGGAGTGGAACCGCTCGATCTCCCGCTTGTACGGCGCCCTCGCGTCCCCGAGCAGGATGCCGGCGACGAACACCGCGAGGAACCCGGAGCCGTGCGCGAGGGTGGCTGCGCCGTACAGGACCAGGACGCCGGCGGCCGTGCGCAGCGCGTAGAGGCCCTCGCTGGGCAGCGGCACCGCGCGCATGAACCACAGCAGCGCCCGGCCACCGCCCACGCCGACCAGCGCGCCGACGCCCATCTGCAGGGAGAACTCGGCGGCAATGTGGACGAACGCCCCGCCGCTGATGCCCCCGGCCGTGATCAGGCTGGCCATCAGGGCGATGCCGACCGGGTCGTTGGCGCCGGACTCGCCCTCGAGGATGGTGCCGCTGCGGCCGGAGACCTCGCGCTGGCCGAGCACCGAGAACACGACGGCCGGGTCGGTCGGGGAGATCGCGGTCGCGACCAGCATCGACGGGAACCAGTCGAGCCCGACGGCCATGTGGATGAAGACGGCGATCGCGCCGGCCGTCAGGAACGTGCCGAGCACGCCGACGACCAGGATCGGGACCGCCGCCTCACGGACCCGGCGCGCGCCCATGTGCATCCCGCCGTTGAACAGGATGCAGACCAGCGCCAGGCTGACCAGGCGTTCGACCGTCCGCTCCGGCGGCTGGTGCACGGCCGGGACGGCCTGGACGGCGACCGCCGCGGCGACGAGGACCAGCAGCGGGGCCGGGACCTTGGTCCGCTCCGTCAGCCGGTTGGAGAGCAGGGCCAGGAGCCCGACCCCGGCGACGAGCAGGACCTGGCTGGCGAAGTCGGCGGTGTCGGTCATCGAGCTCCGTCGGGTAGGCATGGCAAGGACATGCCGACCAGACTTCCCGGCGCACCGCGTCTCAGCCTATCGCCGACCCGTCGTTTCTTGACGCGAGAAAGCGCCGACCCGTCGCTTGTTGACGTGCTGGGCGTGAACGAGCGACGGGTCGGCGTCGTACGACGTGAAGAAGCGACGGGTCGGCGTCGTACGGCGTGAAGAAGCGACGGGTCGGTCAGTCCTCGTTGCTGGAGCCGATGCCCTCCGAGATCAGGTTCATCACCGAGGAGTCGGCCAGCGTGGTGACGTCGCCGACCTCTCGGTGCTCGGCGACGTCCTTGAGCAGGCGGCGCATGATTTTGCCCGAGCGGGTCTTGGGCAGCTCGGGGACGATCATGATCTGGCGCGGCTTGGCGATCGCGCCGATCTCCTTCTGCACGTGGCGGCGCAGCTCCTCCACGATGTCCTCGCCGCCGTCGCCGGCGGAGTCGCGCAGGATCACGAACGCACAGACGGCCTGGCCGGTGGTCTCGTCGGCCGCGCCGACCACGGCCGCCTCGGCGACCTTGGGGTGCGAGACCAGCGCGGACTCGATCTCGGTGGTGGAGAGGCGGTGGCCGGAGACGTTCATGACGTCGTCGACGCGGCCGAGCAGCCAGATGGCGCCGTCCTCGTCGCGCTTGGCGCCGTCGCCGGCGAAGTAGAAGCCCTGCTTGGCGAAGCGCGACCAGTAGGTCTCCTTGAAGCGGTCGTCGTCGCCCCAGATGGTGCGCAGCATGGCCGGCCACGGCTCCTTGACGACGAGGTAGCCGCCGGAGCCGTTGGGGACGGACTCGCCGGCCTCGTCGACCACGTCGGCCTCGATGCCGGGCAGCGGTCGCATCGCCGAGCCGGGCTTGCCGGCGGTCACGCCGGGGAGCGGGGAGATCAGGATCTGGCCGGTCTCGGTCTGCCACCAGGTGTCCACGATCGGGCAGCGCTCGCCGCCGATGACCTCGCGGTACCACATGTAGGCCTCGGGGTTGATCGACTCACCGACCGACCCGAGCAGCCGGATCGAGGACAGGTCGCGCTCGTCGGGGATCTCGCGGCCCTGCTTCATGAACGTCCGGATCGCGGTGGGCGCGGTGTAGAAGATGGTGACGCCGTACTCGGCGACGATGTCCCACCAGCGGCCCTTGTGCGGGGCGTCGGGGGTGCCCTCGTACATCACCTGGGTCGCGCCGTTGGCGAGCGGGCCGTAGACGAGGTAGGAGTGTCCGGTGACCCAGCCGACGTCGGCGGTGCACCAGTAGACGTCGGTGTCGGGCTTGAGGTCGAAGACGGCGTGGTGGGTGTACGACGTGCCGGTGAGGTAGCCGCCCGTGGTGTGCAGGATGCCCTTGGGCTTGCCGGTGGTGCCGGAGGTGTACATGACGTAGAGCGGGTGCTCGGCGTCGAAGGGCTCCCAGGCGTGCTCGGTCGAGGCGCTGCCGACGGCGTCGTGCCACCACACGTCGACCGCGTCGTCCCAGCCGTGGTCGCCGAGGTCCTGGCCGGTGCGCCGCACGACCAGCACGTGCTCGACGTCGAAGCCCTCGGAGGAGGTCTTGGCGCGGGCCTCGTCGACGGCCGGCTTGAGGGCGGACGGTGCGCCGCGGCGGTAGCCGCCGTCGGCGGTGACGACGACCTTGGCCTGGCAGTCGACCAGGCGCGAGGCGAGCGCGTCGGAGGAGAAGCCGCCGAAGACCACGGTGTGCGGGGCGCCGATCCGCGCGCAGGCCAGCATCGCCACGACGGTCTCGGGGATCATCGGCATGTAGATCGCGACCCGGTCGCCGGCGCCGACGCCGAGCGCGGTCAGCGCGTTGGCTGCCTGGCACACCTCGCGCTGGAGGTCGGCGTAGGTGATGGTCCGCTTGTCCTCGATCGGCTCGCCGACCCAGTGCAGGGCGACCTTGTCGCCGCGGCCGGCCTCGACGTGCCGGTCCACGCAGTTGTACGCCGCGTTCAGCTTCCCGCCCGTGAACCACTTCGCGAACGGCGGGTTGTCCCAGTCCAGGACCCGGTCCCACTTCTCGGCCCAGTCGAGGCGCTCGGCAGCCGCGGCCCAGAAGGCCTCCCGGTCCGACGCGGCCCGGTCGTAGGCCTCGGCCGTGACGTTCGCGTGGGCCGCGAGCTCGGCCGGCGGCTCGAACGTCCGGTCCTCACGGCTCAGGTTGGACAGGGTCCCACCTTCGATGGACTCAGTGCTCACGACAACTCCCTCAACAGCTTCCTGTGGTGACTCACGCCACCCTAGGACCTGTGCCGGTGGCGGCGTCCAGCCTGCCCCGGCCGAGGTTGCCGGGAGGTTGCCGCGAGCAGGGCGCAGGGGTCAGCGCTGCAGCCACGCGAGCACCGCTCGGACCCGCCGGTTCTCGTCGGTGGACACCGGCAGGTCGAGCTTGGTGAAGATGCTCGACACGTGGCTCTCGACGGTGCGCAGGTCGATGTGGAGGCCCGTGCCGATGGCGCGGTTGCTCAGCCCCTCGGCCATCAGCCGCAGCACCGACGTCTCACGGTCGGTCAGGCGCGTGAGCTGCGAGGCCAGGTCGCCGCGTCCCAGCAGGTGCGTCACGACGTCCGGGTCGAGGACCGTGCCGCCGTCGCGCACCCGGTTCAGCGCCTCGACCAGGACCCCGACGTCGGTCACCCGGTCCTTGAGCAGGTAGCCCAGGGCACGCGGGTGGCGGCGTACGAGGTCGGTGACGTAGCGGGCCTCGAGCGACTGGGAGAGGAGCAGGACCCCGAGATCGGCGTAGGTCTCCTTGAGCACCACCGCGGCGCGCGCGCCCTCGTGCTCGTAGGTCGGGGGCATCCGGATGTCGACGACGGCGACGTCGGGGCGGTGCTCGGCCACGGCCGCCAGCAGGCTGTCGGCGTCACCCACGCCGGCGACGACGGTCATGCCCGCCTCGGTGAGGAGTCGGGCGAGCCCCTCGCGCAGCAGCGTGGAGTCGTCGGCGAGCACAATCCTCATCAGGCCACCCCGTCGAGGGGCGCCGCAGGCCCGGCGGGCAGCCACACGCGGAGCCGGGTGCCACCGCCGGCGGGTGACCGCAGGTCCCACGTCCCGGCGGCGGTCGCGACCCGGTCCCGCAGCCCGCGCAGGCCCAGGCCCTCCGGGTCGGCGCCCCCGCACCCGTCGTCGCCGACGGCGACGACGACCCCGTCCCCCGAGGCCTCGACGGACAGCTCGATGGCGGTCGCGCTCGCGTGCCGGCGGGCGTTGACGACCGCCTCGCAGGCGATCATCCAGACGGTGAACGCGACGGCCGGCTGGAGCGGCGGCGTCCGCACCGAGACCGACACCGGGACCGGGGAGTGGCGTGCGAGCTCCTCCAGCGCCGCCTCGACGCCGCCGTCGGCCAGCGTCGACGGCAGCAGGCCGTCGGCCAGCGCCCGCAGCTCGCGGACCGCCTTCCCGACCGACACGACGCCCCCGGCGAGCGCGCTCCTCATCCGGTCGGGGTCACCATTGAGCTCGGCCGCGCGGAGCTCGAACGCGATCGCCAGCAGGGACTGCTGGGCGCCGTCGTGCAGGTCCCGGCCGATGCGCCGGCGCTCCTCGTGCTGCGCCTCGAGCAGCCGGTGCCGCGAGGCGCTGACCTCCTCCAGCCGGCGGGCGAGCTCGGCGCGCAGCCGCACGTTGTCGAGCTCCCCGGCCACGATCGAGGTCACGGCCCGCGCCGTGCGCTCGTCCACGGTGGCGGGGTCGTAGACGACTCGCGCCACGGCCCGGCCATGGCGTACGGCGTCCGCCGCGGTGGCTCCCGCCTCCGCGGGCCGGCCGTCGGCGCGGATCCATCCGCCCGACTCCTCGTCGGCGAAGACGGCGTGGGCGGTGGGGTCCGCCAGGGCGCGGGCGAGCAGGGCGTCCAGGTCGACGCCGGTCGGCGCGGCCGCGAGCCCCTCGCGGGCCACCCGTTCGGCCCGGTGCCGTTGCCGGTCGAACCGGCGGGCGACCTGGTCCTGGAGCCAGTCCCGCAGGGGGAGCGCCACGAGCGCCGCCGCGGTCGCACCGAGGGTGGCCGCGAGCTCACCGGAGCCCGACCAGGTCCCGAGGCCCCGGGTGGCCAGCAGGACGACGGCGGCGTACACGAGCACGACGAGCGCAGACAGGATCCCGTAGACGACCGCGCGGGTGAGCACGCGCTCGACCTCGTAGAGCTGGAACCGGAGGACCGACAGCCCGGCCGCGGCGGGCACCAGGACGATGAAGCCACCGGTGGCCCAGATGAGCACCGAGTCGTGCCCGGTCATCGAGCTCGCGAACGACACGACCACGAAGAGCGGCAGCGGGACCACCACCAGCGCGAGCCACAGCAGGGGCCGCCGCTCGTCGGCCGAGGAACGCCGGAAGCGCACCAGCAGGGACGCGGCGGCGCCGATCAGCCCGACGCCGACGGCGAGGATCGCCACGACGCGCAGCGGGTCGAGCACCGGAGCGAGGGACGGCAGGGCCCAGGGGTTCTCGACGGCCCGGTACGGCGCCTCGAGCTGCCGGGTCCCGACCAGCGAGCAGGCGAGGTAGACCGCGCCCGCCGCCACCGTGTGCCGGGCGAGCGCTCGCCAGCGCGGGCCAAGAGTGTGTCCCGTGGGCGTCAGGTGGAGCACGAGTGCGACGAGGACCAGCCACGGGGCGAAGCTGACGTCGCCGGCGACGGCGGCCAGCCGGGCGCGGCCCGAGGGGTCGTGGGCGACCAGCAGCCGCGCCGCGGCGTACTCGTCGATCACGCCCGAGAGCAGGAGGCTCGCGGCCAGGGCGAGGAAGAGCCACCCGACCGGGTGCGCCGGTCGTGCCCAGGCGAGGAATCCTCCGGTCGCCGCGGCGCTGCCGATGGCCGCCGTCACGACCCAGGTCGCCCCGTGCAGCTGTCGGAGCTCGGCGTGGCCGGACGTGGCGAGGTGGACGTCGCTCGCGACCAGTGCCACGAACGTCGCCACCTCGAGCCCGAGGACGACCACGACGGCCGTCCGGCTCACCGCGGTGGGGGCCATGGACTGATGCTGACACCACTCGGTGGTCCCCACGTCCGTGTTCGCACGGAGAGCCGACCCCCGGCCCACCCCGATGCGTCCGGCCCTGGGCGGTCCCACGATCGGAGGAGGGCCCGACGAGCGGACCCGGACCCGAGAGGACCACCCCGATGACCACCACCACTTCCCCTGTCACCACAGCCCTGAGCGCCTCCGCCATCGACGCCGACCTGCCCGGCCGCCGGGTGCTCGTGGGGCTGTCCGCCGCCTATCTCGTGCTGTTCGTCGCCCTCTTCCTGCTCAGCGGGGGTGAGATCGCGAACGACGCACGCGGCTCCACCGTGATCAAGGAGTTCAGCGGCAGTCATCTCTTCGTCCAGGTCACCGGCTACGGCATGGTCGTCGCCGCGGCAGTCGTCGTCTTCTGGGGCACCGCCCTGCGGCGTCGCCTCGGCGGGACGTGGACCGCCGACCTCGTGGCGGCCGGCGCTCTGGCGATGGGGATCACCCTCGTCGGGTGGGTGGTCACGGCCTTCGCCCTCATGCACGCCGTCGACACGGGTGTCCCCGAGGTGGCCCAGGCCGTCAACATCCTGGACAACTCCAACTTCGTCCCGGCGATGCTCGCGCTGACCTGCATGATGATCGGCGCCGGGCTCTCCGGACTCAGGTCCGGTCGGCTGCCGCGGTGGCTCGCGGTCGCGTCGATCGTGCTCGGGGCACTGGCCCCGCTCGGACCCGGCGCCTTCCTGCCGTTCGCGCTGTTCCCGCTGTGGGCCGTGGTCGTCTCGACGCAGGTCCGGCTGGACCCGACCCGCTAACGGAAGTCGATGAGCAGCATGTCGGTGTCCGTGCCGTCCGAGACCTCGCCCTCCGGGGCGGGGTCACCGGCGTCGTCGGGCGCCCCGGGAGCGGAGTCGTCCTCGGCGGCGCCGGGGCGCGGCTGGTCGATCACGGTGGCCCGGAAGCAGCTCACGACGTAGGGCAGCTGCATCCCGTCCATGCCCCGGCCGTAGTCGTCGTAGAACGCCAGCACCTCGGCCAGCTTGGCCTCGCGCTCCTCCGGCGGCAGCACCGCGACGTTGGAGCGGCTGAGCACCAGGTCCTGGATGGAGTCGCGGTCGACGATCTGCCAGGACTTGAACGCCATGTCCTCGACGAAGCCGAACAGCGCCGACTGCACGATCGGCTCGGCCGGCTCGCGGAGCTGGTCCTGGGTCCCGATCAGGTGGCCGAGCTTGCGGACCCACGGGATCCGCTCGTCGCGCTGGTTCCACACGACGGCCAGCCGGCCGCCGGGCTTGAGGACCCGGGCGATCTCGGGCAGGGCGCGGTCCAGGTCGAACCAGTGGAAGGCCTGGGCAGAGACCACCACGTCGACCGAGCGGTCGGCGAGCGGGATCTCCTCGGCCCCGGCGATCGACGTACGGACGTCGGGGAGGTGGCGGCCCAGCAGGGCGAGCATCGCGGGGTCCGGGTCCGTGGCGTGCACGTCGTGGCCCAGGGCGACGAGCTGTGCGGTCAGCTTGCCGGTGCCGGCGCCCAGCTCGAGGACGGTGACCGGCTGCTCGCCGACCAGCCAGGCCGCGGCCTCGCGGGGGTACGTCGGCCGCCCGCGGTCGTAGGCCTCGGCCACGGAGCCGAAGGATCGCGCCCAGGTGGGGGTCTCGTCACTCATCATCGGCAGGCTACCGGCTCGGTGGCGGGACACCGGTCGTTAGCCTTCACGTCCATGAGCGCGGATCCCCTTGCCTGGTTGACGTCCCTCGAGGGCGTGCCGTCCGCGTACGCCGCCGCGCGGGACGGCATCGACGTGATGCTGCGCGACCGCGGGCTGCGCCGCACCTCGCCCGAGACGACCGCCGAGTCGCTCCTGCGGGGCGCGCACGCCAGCGCTGCGCTCGAGGGCTCGTCCTCGTCGCTGACCGACGTGCGTGAGGGGACCGGGGACGAGATCGCCCAGGACGCCCTGCGGGTGTCCACCGAGCTGTTGTCGCTGGCGCCGCTGCTCGCCCGGACGCCGCTGCAGGCGCTGGCCCGGATCCACGCGCTGGCCGGCTCCGCGACGCTGCCCGCCGACCAGCTGGGCCGCCCCCGGGACGCCGCGTCCGCGGACCGGCTGCGGGGCCTGGCCGAGCTCCTGACCGCGCCGACCGCCGCCCCGGCCCTGCTGGTGGCCGCGGTCGTGCACGCCGACCTGGCCACCGCGGCGCCGTTCGGGTCGCACAACGGACTCGTCGCGCGGGCCGCCGAGCGGCTCGTGCTCGTCGCGCGCGGCGTCGACGAGAAGTCGCTGGTCGTCCCGGAAGCCGGACACCTGGCCCTGCGGTCGGCGTACGAGTCGAACCTCCGGGGCTACCGCGAGGGCGGGCGCCCCGGTGTCCAGGCGTGGGTGCTGTACGCCGCGGAGGCGTTCGCCGCGGGCGCCGAGGCGAGCCCGCTGCGACGGGCGGCGGAGTAGGCCCAGCTGGTCTGGACATGCGAGCGGCACCCGACTCACCAGGGATTCGGATGCCGCCGCTGACACGTGAACCCGATGGCTACCAAGCGTGCAACATCTAACTGCTGCCCCGGGATTTTCCCGTTGTGGCATGCACCCTCAGGAAGGGTAGATCGCCGCGTGGGTACCCGGATCACGTGCTGCTCTGGAGTTCTGCTCTCGTTTCTACGCGCTCCCGGAGCGACCTTCAACCCTTGACTTTTGAGGTCATCGCGGCGGTCGTCAGGCCCCGAGGCGGCGCTTGCGGGCATTGGCCCAGATGACTCCGCCAACCGCGACCACCCCACCGACCGCGAGCGCGGCGAGGGCCGGCTTGGCCGGCGGGAGGGGCACCCGCCCGCGCAGCGCGACCGGCTTGACGAAGACCAGCACGGGCCAGCCCTTGCCGGCCGCGATCTTGCGGAGGTCCCGGTCCGGGTTGACCGCGTGGGGGTGGCCGACCGCCTCGAGCATGTGCACGTCGGTGACCGAGTCGCTGTAGGCGTAGCTGCGGGACAGGTCGTAGCCGACCCGCTCGGCGAGCTCGCGGATCGCCCGCGCCTTCTCCTCGGCGTAGGCGTAGTACTCGATGTCGCCGGTGTAGCGGCCGTCCACGATCTCCATGCGGGTGGCGACGACCCGGTCGGCGCCGAGCATCTCGCCGATCGGGCCGACCACCTCGGCGCCCGAGGTGGAGACGATGACGACGTCGCGGCCCGCGAGGTGGTGCTCCTGGATCAGCTGCACGGCCTCGTCGTAGACGATCGGGTCGACGATGTTGTGGAGGGTGTCGGCGACGATCTCGCGGACGGTCGCGACGTCCCAGCCGGCGCAGAGCTGCGACATGAACTGCCGCATCTTCTCCATCTGGTCGTGGTCGGCGCCGCCCACGAGGTAGACGAACTGGGCGTAGGCCGACCGGAGCACCGCGCGCCGCGAGATCAGGCCGCCGGCCTGGAAGGGCTTGGAGAACGCCAGGGTGCTCGACTTGGCGATGATCGTCTTGTCGAGGTCGAAGAAGGCCGCGGTGGGGCGGGACGCCATGCGGTCATCGTAGGGGCGCGGGTGCCCGCACCTCCTCGTGTGGGCCGTCACTCGTTCCGGGCGTCCTGTCCGGGATGCGTTGTCCACAGGCCGGGCGACGTCCGGATTGGGGTGGCCGGGTGCCCGGGAACCATCCGCGGCATGACCACTCCGCTGTTCATCACCCGCGACGACACGCTCCTCGACGACCTGCTGCGGCTCTCCGCGGCCGCCGGGGTGACCCCCGACGTGGCCCACGACGGCGGTGCCGCCCTGCGCGGGTGGTCCGCCGCGTCGCTGGTCCTGCTCGGCGCGGACCTGGTGGACGAGGTGGCCCACCTGTCGCCGGCACGCCGCGGCGCGGTGCATGTCGTGACGTGGGGTCCGGCGCCTGCGGAGATGTTCCGGGCGGCCCTGCGGGTCGGTGCCGAGACCGTCACGGACCTGCCGCGGTCGGACGCGTGGCTGACCGAGGTGCTCACCGACGCCGGGGAGGGGGCGCCGTCCCGGGGGCAGGTGCTGGGGGTGATCGGCGGGTCGGGCGGGGCCGGGGCGACGACGCTCGCCTGCGCGCTCGGCCAGGTGGCGGCGCGCACGGGGGACGCGCTGGTGGTCGACGCCGACCCGCTCGGTCCGGGGTGCGACCGGATGCTCGGGCTGGAGGACGTCGACGGGGTCGGCTGGGAGGCGCTGGTGCAGACGACCGGGCGGCTCAGCGGCCGCTCGCTGCGCGAGGCCGTGCCCCGGCGGGGACCACTCGGCGTGCTCGGCTGGCGCCCGGGGCGCGGGGTGCACGCCGGACCCGCCACGCTCCAGGCGTTCGCGGTGCGCGAGGCGCTCTCGGCGGCCCGTCGTGGGCACGACACCGTCGTCGTGGACCTGCCCCGCACCCCGGACCCCCTGGTGGACGAGGTCGTCGCCCGCTGCGACCGGGTGCTGGTCGTCGTCGTGCCGACCGTCGGGGGCGTGGCCTCCGCGGCCCGCCTGTGCGCCCGGCTCGCCGATCGGTCCCGGCTGCGGCTCGTGGTCCGCGGCACCGGCATCGTCCCCGAGCGGATCGCGCGGGTGACCGGCGTGCCGGTGCTCGCCTCGATGGCCGACCAGCGGGGACTCTCGGAGGCCGTCGACCTCGGGATGGGGCCGGTGCGGTCGCGTCGCGGACCCTTGGGCCGGGCGGTCGTCGACCTGCTGGCCCAGCTGCGCGTGATGGGGGCCGCGGCATGAAGTCACCCCACGAAACCGCTCGCTGCGCTCACGCTTCCGCGGGGACCCCGGCATGACGGGCGACCTCGAGGCGGTCCGCGAGCGGCTGGCGCGCGAGCCGGGCGACCTGACGCCCCACCGGGTCGCGGTCGCGCTGCGCGAGTCGGGCCGGCCGGTCGGGGACGCGACGGTGCTGGCGGTCTACGAGGCGCTGCGGCGCGACGTGGTCGGCGCGGGACCGCTGGAGCCGCTGCTGCGGCTTCCCGGCGTGAGCGACGTACTCGTCAACGGTGCGGAGCACGTCTACCTCGACCGCGGCGAGGGCCTCGAGCCCGCCGACGTCCGCTTCCCCGACGAGGAGTCGGTCCGCCGCCTGGCCCAGCGCCTCGCGGCCCTGGGCGGTCGTCGGCTCGACGACGCCAGCCCGTACGTCGACCTCCGTCTGGCCGACGGCAGCCGCTTCCACGCCGTGCTGTCGCCGGTGTCCCGGCCCGGCACCGTGATCTCGCTGCGCGTGCCACGGGCCACCGCCTTTTCCCTCGCCGAGCTGGTCGAGGCCGGCACCCTCGCCGCCGCCACGGCCCGGCTGGTCGCGGCGGTCGTCGAGGCGCGGCTGGCGTTCCTGGTCACCGGCGGCACGGGCACCGGCAAGACGACCCTGCTCTCGGCCCTGCTCAGCCTGGTCGACCCACGGGAGCGCCTGGTCCTGGTCGAGGACGCGAGCGAGCTGCGCCCCGACCACCCGCACGTGGTCGGCCTCGAGAGCCGGCCGCCCAACATCGAGGGGGCCGGCGCCATCGACCTCCGCACCCTGGTCCGTCAGGCGCTGCGGATGCGGCCCGACCGCCTGGTCGTGGGGGAGGTGCGCGGGGGCGAGATCGTGGATCTCCTCGCCGCCCTCAACACCGGCCACGAGGGAGGCTGCGGCACGCTCCACGCCAACTCGGCCCTCGATGTCCCGAGCCGGGTGGAGGCGCTGGCTCTCGCCGCGGGGCTGGGACGCGAGGCCGCGCACAGCCAGCTCGCCTCGGCCGTGGACGTGGTCCTGCACCTCGGCCGCGATCGCGACGGACGCCGCCGGCTGCGGCAGGTGGCGGTGCCGGTGCGCACGTCCTCCGGCCTGGTGGCCATGGAGTCCGCTCTCGACCTGGCGCCCGACGGTCGGGCGGTGCCCGGGGCGGCGGCCGCGCGGCTCGACGCCCTGCTGGCTCGGCGGCGGTCGGCGTGATCCTCGCGGCCGGCTGCGCGGCCCTCACCGTGCTCCTGCTGCTGCCGGGCCGACCGACGATGCCCACGGCCCGGGCCCGGCCACTCCGGCCGTCGCTCGCCGTGGCCGGTCTGCTGCTCGGCGGGTCGGTGGTGGCTGTTCCCGGCCGCCGAATGGTGCTGCTCGTGATCGGAGCCGGTGTGCTGGCCGGCGCTGCCCACCTCGTGGTCGCACGGCGTCGGCGGCTGACCGCCCGGGCCACGGCCCAGCGAGTCCGGGAGACCTGCGAGCTGCTGGCCGCGGAGCTCGCGGCCGGGCAGCCGCCCGGTGCCGCGCTCGACCGGGCCGCCGCCTCCTGGCCACCGCTCGCGCCGGCCGCCGGGGCGTTCCGGGTCGGGGCCGATGTGCCCTCCGCCCTGCGCGGCCTGGCCGACGACCCCGGCTGCGGAGACCTGCGGCTCGTCGCGGCTGCCTGGCAGGTGGCGCACCGCACCGGGCAGGGGCTCGCCGAGGCGGTCGACCGGGTGGCCCGCGACCTGCGCGCCGCGGCGGCCACGGGCCGCGTCGTGGACGGCGAGCTGGCCTCGGCGCGCGCGACGGCGCGCCTGGTGGCCGGGCTGCCCGTCCTGTCCCTGGCGATGGGCTCGGGGGCCGGGGGCGACCCCTGGGGCTTCCTGCTCGGCCACCCGGTCGGGCTCGCCTGCCTCGCTGCGGGCCTGGTGTTCGGCTTCGCCGGGCTCGCCTGGATCGAGGCCATCGCCCGGGCCGTGGACGCCGGACCGTGAGCCTTCAGGCGTGGCTCGCTGTCGTCTCCGCGGCCGCGGCCGCGTTCCTCCTCGTGCCCGGGCGGCCCCGTCTGCCGCGCGGGCCGGCCGCCGCCGTGCCGCCGGCGCCGGGGCCGGGTGGGTTGCGGCGCCACCGACTCCTGCTCGCCCTCCTCGCCGGAGCGGGCGGTGCGCTCTTCGTCGGCGGCCGCGCCGGGCCGGTGGCGGGGCTGGCGGTCGCGGTCGCGGCGTGGGTGGTGGCCGGACGCGCGGAGCCCGCCGACGTACGCCGTCGCCGGGCCCTGGTCCGCCGCGACCTCCCGCACCTCGTCAGCCTGCTGGCCTCGGCCCTCCGGTCCGGCACGGCCCCCGGGGACGCGCTCCGGCTGGTCTGCGCCGCCCTCCCCGGTCCCGCAACCGAGCGCCTCGACCGGGTCGCCGCCCGGCTCGCCCTCGGCGTCGACCCGGTCGAGGTGTGGGGCTCGCTCGCCGACGACCCCGAGCTGGCGCCGCTCGGACGCGCCCTGGCCCGGGCGCAGGCGACGGGCGCCTCGGTCGTGCGCTCGGTGGAGCGTCTCGCCGACGAGCTCGGCGAGCGGGCGCGGGGCGACGTCGAGGAGCGCGCGCGGGCGGTCGGCGTGAAGGCCGCCGTCCCGCTCGGCCTGTGCCTGCTGCCGGCCTTCGTGCTGATCGGGATCGTCCCCCTCGTGGCAGCCCTGCTCACCTCGCTCGACCTGTAGCGGCCGGGAGGCCACGAGTCGTCCACCGTCGGCCGTCGCGAACCCTCCGTCCCCAGGCGGCGTCCACGTTCCGGCGCGACGTCCCCGAGGTGGCCGAGGGTCGGAGCACGAGGCCGCGCCGCGGCCGTCTTGCACCCAGGAGGTCCCCTCATGACAGCACCGTCCGCCCACCCGACCCGGCAGGCCGAGCGCGGCATCACGACCGCCGAGTACGCCGTCGGCACCGCCGCCGGCGCCGGGCTCGCCGGCCTGCTCTACAAGCTCCTCACCGGCGGCTTCGGCGACCAGCTGCTGCACACGCTCTTCGACCACGTGCTCTCGCTGCTGGGCGTCGGATGAGGCGAGCCCCCGGGCAGCGGGGCGCCGCGACGGCCGAGCTCGCCCTGGCGATGCCGCTGCTGCTCGCGGTCACCGTCGGGCTGGTCTGGCTGCTCTCCGTCGGGGCGGCCCAGGTCCGGATCGTCGACGCGGCGCGGGAGACGGCCCGGGCCGCCGCCCGTGGAGATGCCGAGGGACTGGCGGTGGCGCGGGGGCTCGCCGTGGCCCCCGACGGCAGCCGGATCACGCTCGGGTCCGACGGCGACCGGGTGACCGTGACCGCGACCGGGGAAGTAGCGGGGCCGGCCGGGCTGTTCCGGTTCGTGCCCGGCGTGCACCTGCACGCGACCGCGGTGGCCGCGGTCGAGGAGGTGCCGTGAGCCGGCGCGACGAGCGCGGTTCGGTCACGCTCGTCGTGGTGGCCTGCGCCGGGGTCCTGCTCGTCCTCGGCGCGGCCCTGGGGGTGGTCTCGGCGCTCGTGAAGGCCCATCGCGACGCGCAGTCGGCCGCCGACCTGGCCGCCCTCGCGGCCGCGCAGGCGGCGGCCCGAGGGGGTGACCCGTGCGGCGTGGGATCGGGGCTGGCCTCGGCCAACGGAGCGGTGCTCGTCGGCTGCTCGGTGACCGGCCGGGAGGTCCTGGTGCGCGTGCGCGTCGCGGGCCCGCACTGGCTGGGTCAGCTCGACGACCTCGAGGCCGAGGCGCGGGCCGGACCCGGGTGAGCCGGGGTCAGAGCGAGTGCTCGCCCCGGTGCTGCTCGCGGGTGTCGGTGTCGTCGTCGGCGCGCTCGGACTCGACGCGGTCGAGCTTGCGGGAGAGCTCGTTGAGCTTCTTGGCGTCGCGGCGGTGCTGGATCGACCGCTTCGTGCCGAACTTCATGATCGAGAACCCCCACAGCACGGCCACGCCGGCGGCCACGCCGAAGAAGAACACGGCCGCAGCCGACACGTCGGTGCCGAGGAACTGCGCCGTCCCGTCGGCCGTGAAGAGGCCGGCGAGCACGACGAGCGCGCCACCGAGCATGAGCAGGAGCCCCAGGATCACCATGGTGGTGACACTACTCGCGGCTACCGCGGTGTGCCGCTGTCGGTGCCGAGCAACACGTCGAGGAGGCGGGTCGCCCCGGCCTTGTCGAGCGGGTTGTTCTGGTTGCCGCACTTGGGCGACTGGATGCACGACGGGCAGCCCTCGTCGCAGGAGCAGGACGCGATCGTGTCGCGGGTCGCGGTCAGCCACTCGCGGGCCGCCCGGAAGCCGCGCTCGGCGAAGCCGGCGCCGCCGGGGTGGCCGTCGTAGACGAAGACCGTGAGCATCCCGGTGTCGGGGTGGACAGCGGTCGAGACGCCGCCGATGTCCCAGCGGTCGCAGGTGGCGAAGAGGGGGAGCAGCCCGATCGAGCAGTGTTCGGCGGCGTGGGCGGCGCCCGGCAGGTCCGCCGCGACCAGGCCGGCCTCGTCGAGCACGTGCTGGGGGACGGTCCACCACACCGCACAGGTGCGCAGCGACCGCTCGGGCAGGTCGAGGGGCTCCTCGCCGAGCACGTCGCCGCCGGGCTGCCGGCGCTTGAGGAACGACACGACCTGGTGGGTCACGTCGACCTCGCCGAAGGAGAGGCGGCAGCCCGCCCAGTCGCGGTGCTCGCGCTCGCCCACGATCGCGATGTCGGTGATCTCGCGGGCGGTGGTGGAGTAGTCGGGCTCGGCGCGCTCGATGACCGCCACGTGCTCCTCGAGGTCGAGCGACTGCACCAGCCAGGTCTCGCCGCGGTGGACGTAGACCGCGCCGGGGTGGGCCGTGCCGTGGGCGCTGGAGGCGTCGACGGTGCCGATGACGCGGCCGGTCTCGGACTCGACGAGCTGCACGGGCGCACCGCCGGTGGAGCGGATGTCGGCCAGGTCGGAGGCGCGGCGCCGGTCGGTCCAGAACCAGCCGCGCGGTCGCTTGCGCAGCAGCCCGGCGCCGGTGAGCAGGTCGAGCACGTCGCGCGTGGTCGGCCCGAAGAGCGGCAGGTCGGCCTCGGTGAGCGGGGACTCGTGGGCGGCCGCACACAGGTGGGGGCCGAGGACGTGGGGGTTGGACGGGTCGAAGACCGTCGCCTCCACGGGTCGCCCGAGCAGCGCCTCGGGGTGGGTCACGAGGTAGGTGTCCAGCGGATCGTCGCGGGCGACGAGGATGCCGAGCGCGTCCTGGGCGCCTCGGCCGGCCCGGCCGACCTGCTGCCAGAGCGCGGCGCGGGTGCCGGGGAAGCCGGCCATCAGCACCGCGTCGAGGCCGCTGATGTCGATGCCGAGCTCGAGCGCGTTGGTCGCGGCGAGTCCGGTGAGCTCGCCCCGGCGCAGGGCCCCCTCGATCGCGCGCCGCTCCTCGGGCAGGTAGCCGCCACGGTAGGACGCCACCCGGGACGGCAGCGAGGGGTCGACCTCGGCGAGCAGCTCGGCCGCGGTCAGCGCGACCTGCTCGGCGCCGCGGCGGGACCGGACGAAGGCGAGGGTGCGCACGTCCTCGGCGACCAGGTCGGCCAGCAGGTCGGCGGTCTCCGAGGAGGCGGCCCGGCGGACGGGGGCGTGGTTCTCACCGGCGTGCGACGTGAAGGGGGGCTCCCACAGGGCCAGCGCGACGCGGCCGCGGGGCGAGGCGTCGTCGGTGACCGCGAGCACGTCGAGGCCCGTGAGCCGGTGGGCCGCCACCTCGGGCTCGGCCACCGTGGCGGAGGCGAGGACGAAGGTCGGCGACGCGCCGTAGAGGGCGCAGATCCGGCGGAGCCGGCGCAGCACGTGGGAGACGTGGGCGCCGAAGACGCCGCGGTAGTGGTGGCACTCGTCGACCACGACGTAGCGCAGCGAGCCCAGGAACGACGCCCAGCGGGCGTGGCCGGGGAGCAGCGAGCGGTGGAGCATGTCGGGGTTGGTGAGGACGTACTCGCCGTAGTCGCGCGCCCAGTCGCGCTGGTCGCGGCCGGAGTCGCCGTCGTGGGTGGTCACCCGGACGTCGAGGTCGAGCGCGGCCAGCCCGGCGAGCTGGTCCTGGGCGAGCGCCTTGGTCGGGGCGAGGTAGAGCACCGTGGCGCCGCGCTGCCCGCGCTCGCCCCGCGCGGAGCGGATCGCCGACAGGGCCGGCAGCTGGTAGGCGAGGGACTTGCCCGAGGCGGTGCCGGTGGCCAGGACGACGTGCTGCCCGGCGTGGGCGGCGTCGGCCGCGGCCGCCTGGTGCTGCCAGGGGAGCACGACCCCGCGCGCGGTGAACGCGGCGACCACGTCGGGCGCGGCCCACGCGGGCCACGCGGCGGTCACCGCGGCGCGGGGCGGGAGCATCTCGAGGTGGGTGAGCCGTCCCTCGCGACCGGGGACGGACGTCAGCCGGTCGACCAGCGCGGCCACCTCGAGGGGGCGTCGGACGAGGGCTTGATCCACGTCTCCAGTGTCGCAAAGGGCGCCGACAGCGCCCTCGGCCGCACGCTGAGGTTTTACTTCTTTGTGCGCGCGGCCACGTCGCGTGGTTTGATGATGCTGGCCGATGATCGACCCTGCATCTGCTTCGCCGATCCGGCTCCGTGAAACCAGTGCCATCAGGAGAGAACCCGTGGACCTGACTCTTGCAACGCGAGACGTCGATGGGAAGACCATCGTCAGTGTCGGCGGCGAGATCGACGTCTACACCGCCCCCAAGCTTCGGGACAAGATCACCGAGCTCGTGGCTGGCGGCGTCTACGACCTCGTCATCGACATGGAGGACGTCGAGTTCCTCGACTCCACGGGTCTCGGTGTGCTCGTCGGCGGCCTCAAGAAGGTGCGTGCCCACGACGGCTCGCTCCAGCTGGTCTGCAACCAGGACCGGCTCCTGAAGATCTTCCGGATCACCGGCCTGGCCAAGGTCTTCGTGATCCACGAGTCGGCCGACGCCGCACTCGCCGGCAACTGACCGGCAACTGACCGGCGCCTGAGCGCCGGCTGACCGCCGGCCCGCGGCCGCTCCGCCGGCCCCGGCTCGCTCCGGCCTGCCCGGCGTACGTCGGCCGACACCGACGCGCCGTGTGGCCCGCGTCACATCTTCCTGCTGCTGGGACCTCACCCGTGCGTAGACTCCGGCTCGTTCGTGATCTGCATCACTCCCTTGAGCTCGCAGGAGGAATCACATGGCGGGGATCAACCCGTTCGTCGTCGACGTCTCCGGAGGCAACCTCGTCCTGGTCATCGTCGTCGCCCTGATCGCGCTGGGCGCGCTCGCGATGGCGTGGATGTTCCGCCAAGAGGTTCTTGCCGCCGGTGAAGGCACCGACAACATGAAGAACATCGCGCAGGCGGTGCAGGAGGGCGCCAACGCCTACCTGCAGCGGCAGTTCCGGACGCTCGGCATCTTCGCCGCCATCGCGTTCTTCCTGCTCCTGGCCCTGCCCGCGGACGACGCGGCGGTGAGGATCGGTCGCTCGATCTTCTTCCTGGTCGGTGCCGGATTCTCGGCGACGGTCGGCTACCTCGGCATGTCGCTGGCGGTGAAGGCCAACCTCCGGGTGGCCGCGGCCGCCGAGACCGAGGGTCGCGACCCCGCCATGAACATCGGCTTCCGCACCGGCGCCATGGTCGGCATGCTCACCGTCGGCCTGGGCCTGTTCGGCGCCAGCGTCGTGGTGATGCTCTTCAAGGACCACGCCCCGCACGTGCTCGAGGGCTTCGGCTTCGGCGCCGCCCTCCTCGCGATGTTCATGCGGGTCGGCGGCGGCATCTTCACCAAGGCGGCCGACGTCGGTGCCGACCTGGTGGGCAAGGTCGAGAACAACATCCCCGAGGACGACCCGCGCAACGCCGCGACCATCGCCGACAACGTCGGTGACAACGTGGGCGACTGCGCCGGCATGGCCGCGGACCTCTTCGAGTCCTACGCCGTGACCCTGGTGGCGGCGCTGATCCTCGGCTCGCAGGCCTTCGGCGACAAGGGCCTGGTCTACCCGCTCCTGATCCCCGCCATCGGCGCGCTCACCGCGGTCGCGGGCGTCTACCTCTGCAAGCCGCGTCCGGGTGAGAACGGCCTGACCACGATCAATCGGGCGTTCTACATCTCCGCGGGCATCGCGGCCGTGGCCTCGGTGGTGCTGTCCTTCGTCTACCTGCCGGGCAGCTTCGCCGACTTCACCAACGTGACCGGCACCGACATGGGTGGCGCCAGCGGCAGCCCGCGGCTGATCGCCTCCACGGCCGTCGTCATCGGCATCGTGATGGCCGCCGGCATCCTGGCCCTGACCGGCTACTTCACCGGCACGGAGTACCGCCCGGTCAAGGACGTCGGCAAGACCTCGCTCACCGGCGCGGCCACCGTGATCCTGTCCGGCCTCTCGGTCGGCTTCGAGTCCGCGGTCTACACGACCCTGGTCATCGGCGCGGCGGTCTTCGGGGCCTTCCTGCTCGGCGGCGCGACCCTGACGGTCAGCCTCTTCGCGGTGTCCCTGGCCGGCTGCGGCCTGCTGACCACGGTGGGCGTCATCGTCGCGATGGACACCTTCGGCCCGGTCTCGGACAACGCCCAGGGCATCGCGGAGATGTCCGGCGACGTCTCGGAGCACGGCGCGCAGATCCTCACCGAGCTCGACGCGGTCGGCAACACGACCAAGGCGATCACCAAGGGCATCGCGATCGCCACGGCGGTGCTCGCGGCGACGGCGCTGTTCGGCTCCTACTCCACCTCGGTGGGCGAGGCGCTGGCCAAGGCCAACCCGGCTCGCGACGAGTACGCCCTGCTCAACTTCAACGTCTTCAACCCGGCCGTCCTGGTCGGCATGCTCCTCGGCTCGGCCGTGGTGTTCCTCTTCTCCGGCCTCGCGATCAACGCGGTCGGACGGGCCGCGGGCGCCGTGGTCTTCGAGGTGCGCCGCCAGTTCCGCGAGATCCCCGGGATCATGGAGGGCACGGGTCGCCCGGAGTACGGCAAGGTCGTCGACATCGTCACCAAGGACTCGCTCCGCGAGCTGGTGACGCCCGGCCTCCTGGCCGTGCTGGCCCCGGTCGCCGTCGGCTTCGGCCTCGGCGTGACGGCCCTGGCCGGCTTCCTCGGCGGTGCGATCAGCACCGGCACCCTGATGGCGGTCTTCCTGGCCAACTCCGGTGGCGCCTGGGACAACGCCAAGAAGCTCGTCGAGGACGGCAACCACGGCGGCAAGGGCTCCGAGGCCCACGCGGCCACGGTCATCGGCGACACCGTCGGCGACCCGTTCAAGGACACCGCCGGCCCGGCGATCAACCCGCTGATCAAGGTGATGAACCTGGTCTCGCTGCTGATCGCCAGCGCCGTCGTGTCGATGGGTGTCGGCAAGGACCAGAACGACGCGCTGCGCATCGTGATCGCGATCGTGGCCGTGGCGATCATCGCGGTGGCGGTCTACATCTCCAAGCAGCGCGAGGTGGCGATCGGCTCCGACGACGACGCCGTGCCCGCCGCCCCGGTCCCCGTGGCCGACCCGGCCGGGGAGACCCGCGAGCGGGCCTTCGTGCCCGACGCCGGTCCGGTGGCCCCGGTCGACCAGGTGGAGGACCCCGACGCCACCCGGCAGTTCCAGCCGCCCGCGCACTAGGCGGCAGCACGCACGAACGACACCGGCCCCGGAGCGCTTCGCTCCGGGGCCGGTGTCATTTCCCGGAGGCAGCGGTCAGGGGATGACCTTCACCTGCACCCGGTGCCGGGCGTAGCGCACACCGGCGTCGAAGTAGCGGTGGAAGTGCCGGGTCAGCGCCAGGAGGTCGCGCGGCGCCATCTTGATGCAGCCTGCGGAGCGGTAGTCGTTGATCTTCGGCCACTCCCAGCGGCAGATCTGGTCGCCCTTCGTGTCCGCGCACTGCTGGTTGCCGGCGCCGGTCTCGGTGTGGATGAACAGGTCGTGCCGGACCGTGCCGTGCGGCAGGCCTTGGCGCCGAGGAAGAACACCCGGCCGTGGATCAGGCTGCCGGCGTAGTCGTCGCGCTGGACGAAGGAGTAGCGGCCGTTGGGCAGCCAGCCCCGGTTGCGCACGCACTCATGGGTGGTGTCGGGCCCGCCGAACCCCGAGCCGGCCCGCCACTCGCGGTGCTCGGTCATCTCCCAGGTGCCGTCGGGGTCCTGGCGCCAGGCGCGCCAGACGACCCGGCTGTCCCAGGGGTGCTGCGCGTCCTTGTCGAAGGTGATCAGCGCGCGGACCGGGCGCCGGTCCGTCGCTCCGTCCCCGGCGTACGACGGCGGGCCGGTCGTGGTGCCCAGGAGCAGGAGGGGGAGCAGGAGCAGGACGAGCCGGCGCATGCTGCATTGAAACAGCACGCGCCGGCCCGGTCCGGGAGGTCGCGCCCGGCTACTTCTTCACGGTCAGCTTGAGCACGCGGGAGCGCGAGCCGGACACGGCGGCCGTGCCGGCGTACACCGCACGCAGCTTGTGGAGCCCCGGCTTGAGCTTCGTGAGCCGCACCGACGCCTTGCCGGAGGTGAGGCGCACCTTCTTGAGGACCTTGCTGCCGTCCATGATCCTGACGGCACCGGCGGGCTTGGCCAGGCCCGGGACCTTCAGCGCGAGCTTCATCACCGCCGCGCTGCCCTTGCGGATCGTGCTCTTGGCGAGGCTCGCCGACAGCGTCGAGGCGAGCTTGGCGACGTGGATGTTGGCGGTCGTGAAGGACCCGGGCCTGTAGGCCGGCCGGGTCGCGGTCACGACCACGGACAGGTCCTTGCCGGCGTCGACCCCCTGGACCTGGTACTGCTGGCCCACGGCGCCGGGGATGGCCACTCCGTTGCGCTGCCACTGGTAGCCGAACGCCGGCTCCGCCCCGCCCTCGGTGCCGCCGGTCCAGGTGCCGGGGGCGGCGGTCAGCAGCCGTCCGACCTTGCCGGTGCCGGACGCGGTCGGCTTGGTGACGTAGGTGATCGGGTCGCCGACGAGCGGGGTCACCGTCGCGCTGGTGATCGTGGCGTCGGTGAAGCCGTCCTTGTGGCCGGTCACCTTCACGGCGATCGCGTGCCCGAGGTCGAGGGCCGTCAGGTCGTACGTCGCGAGCGTGGCGCCGGCGATGGGCGCGTCGTCGCGCAGCCACTGGTACTTGTTGGTGGCGTCGGCGGGGTTCCAGGTCGGGCCCTGGAGCGCCAGCCTGGTGCCGACCTTCTTCGGGCCGGTCACGGTCACGTCGCCCGCGGGGGTGACCGCGGGGTTCGGGGCCAGCGGGATGCCCAGCGCGTCGCTGGTCTCGGTGACGAGCGGCAGCCCGGACAGGAAGCCATTGACCTGCACCCGCAGCTGGTGGCCGGCGTCGTCGAGCGTGGGCACGTAGGAGGGGTGGTCGGCCCCGGGGATGGGGGCGCCGTCGCGCAGCCACTGGTAGGTCGTCCTCACGCCGGGCAGGCTCCACAGGGGCTCGGTGAAGGTGATCAGCTGGCCCACCTCGGCCGTCGCGGGCAGGTCCAGGACGCTGAGAAGCGTGAGCGCGTCGGTGCCCGGATCGGTGCCACCACCACCGCCGCCGCCCCCACCGCCCGGGTCGGCCGGGATCGGGATCGCGTTGCTGAAGGTGTCGACCGGCAGCTGGCCGAGCAGCGTGCCGGTGACCTGGGCCATCACGACGGAGCCGGCGTCGGAGACGACGGGGACGTAGGAGCCGCCGGTCGCGCCCGGGATCGGCGCGCCGTTGCTGAGCCACTGGACCGAGCTGGTCACGCCCGGGAGGTTCCAGGTCGGCATGGTCAGGGCCAGCGGTGACCCGACCGCCCCGGTGCCCGCGATGACCGGCGTCGTCACCGCGGCCAGCGGGTCGAGCAGCCCGCGCGCGGCCGGTGGGTGTGCCGGGCCGGGTCGGGCCTCGGCGACCCCGGCGAACCCGAGCGCCGGAACTGCGAAGGTGGCGGCCACGAGTGCCGATGTCAGTGTCGATCCGATCGCGCGGCGCAGCCTCATGCGGTGCTTCCCTCCGTTGCCCGTGCGGCCCCCGTGCCGCGCGGATGGGTGTGGTGCTGCCCGCGAATCTAGGAAGCGGATCGGGCGATCTGGCCCGCTTTGGCCATGAGATGGCCCGTTCGGACTACCCCACCATGGCCGAGAGGGGGGTCACGTCGCCTTGACCCCGGCGGCGACCGGACGTGCCCAGGACAGGTGGTCGGCCCTACGGTGGTCCGTTGTGACGACGAGCGACCTTCCCCAGCGGCTCCGCAACGCCCTCGCCCTCGCGGGCTTCACCTACGACGCCGTCGCCGAGGTGCTCGGGCCCGTCGGCCACGCGGCGCTCGGGCGCAACGAGACCACGCCCGGTCTCCGGCAGACCGCGGGCGGCTCGCCCCTCGACACCCTGATCCGGCTCTTCCTCCTCCAGACCCCGGTCGACCTGGCCGCCGCGGAGGCGGCCCTCCCCGGCCTGCTGGACCGGCTCTCCGCCGAGGGCTTCATCGAGCAGACGGTCGGCGAGGTGGCCGCACGGCTGGACGTGCGCCCCTACGCGACCGGCGACCGCGACTTCTGGGTCGTCAGCGACCTGACCCCGGGCCTGGACGGCAGCCACAGCCGGGTCGGCCCCGAGCACGTGCTCGGCATCAGCTCGGCGTCCACGTCGCTGGCGCAGCTGACCCTGCGCGAGCCGGTCGCGTCCGCCCTGGACCTCGGCACCGGCTGTGGCGTCCAGGCCCTGCACCTGGCCGGCCACGCGGCCCGGGTCGTGGCCACTGACGTCAACGCGCGGGCCCTGCGCCTGACCCGCTTCAACGCCGCGCTCAACGACCTGGCCGCGGCGATCGACGTGCGCGACGGGTCGTTCTTCGAGCCCGTCGCGGACGAGCGCTTCGACCTGGTCGCGACCAACCCGCCCTTCGTCATCTCGCCGGCGACCGGTGAGCGGCTCGTCTACCGCGACTCCGGCCTCCCCGGCGACCGCGTCGTCGAGGACATCGTCCGGGCCGCGCCGCGGCACCTGAACGAGGGCGGCGTGTGCCAGGTGCTGGCCAACTGGGTGATCGCGCAGGGCCAGCCGTGGGATGAGCGGCTCGCGCCGTGGGTCGCCGACGACTGCGACGCGCTGGTGGTGCAGCGGGAGGTCATCGACCCCGCGTCCTACGTCGAGCTGTGGCTCAAGGACGCCGGGCTGCACGGGGCCGCGGACTACCTCGTCCGCTACGACACCTGGCTGTCGTGGTTCGAGGAGCAGGGCATCGAGGGGATCGGCTTCGGCTGGATCAACCTCCGTCGCCGGGCCTCGACAGGCTCGACCACCCGGGACTTCCTGTCGTGGCCCTACGAGGTGCAGCAGCCGGTCGCGCCCGCGATCCGCGAGTGGTTCGCGGCCGTCGACGTGCCCGTCGACCTCGACTCCCGGCTCGTCGTACGCCCCGACGTGCAGCAGGAGACGATCGGCCAGCCCGGCGCGGAGGACCCCGAGACGGTCGTCCTGCGCCAGCAGCTCGGCCTGCGCCGGGCCCGCAAGGCCGACACCGTGGAGGCGGCGCTGGTGGGTGCTTGCGACGGCGAGCTGACCGTCGGCCAGATCCTCGACGCGCTCGCCCAGCTGCTGGACCTCGACGTCGCCGAGACCCGCACGACGTACCTTCCAGTCGTGAGGGAGCTGCTCGTCGAGGGCTTCCTCGAGGCGCCGGGCGACAGCTAGGGGTGGACCGACGCGCTACCGTGTTCGGCCGTGAGCCCCATCGCGGGGCGCGGCAACGGATCTGAACCGCATCTGAAGGCAGGAAACAGCAGCCAGTGGCACACAAGTTGGTGATCGTCGAGTCCCCGGCGAAGGCCCGCACCATCGGCGGGTACCTCGGCCAGGGCTATGTCGTCGAGTCCTCCATCGGCCACATCCGCGACCTCCCGAACAACGCCGCGGACACGCCGGCGAAGATCAAGGACAAGCCGTGGGGCCGCCTCGCGGTCGACGTCGAGAACGGCTTCGAGCCCTACTACGTCGTGCCGCGCGACAAGAAGTCGCACATCGCCAAGCTCAAGTCGCTGCTCAAGGACGCCGACGAGCTCTTCCTCGCCACCGATGAGGACCGCGAGGGGGAGGCGATCGCCTGGCACCTCCTCGACGAGCTGAAGCCGAAGAACATCCCCGTGAAGCGGATGGTCTTCCACGAGATCACCAAGGCCGCGATCCTCGCCGCCGCCGACAACCCCCGCGAGCTCGACATGGACCTCGTCGAGGCCCAGGAGGCGCGCCGCATCCTGGACCGCCTCTACGGCTACGAGGTCTCCCCGGTGCTGTGGAAGAAGGTCATGTCCGGCCTGTCCGCGGGCCGCGTGCAGTCCGTCGCGACCCGGCTGGTCGTCGACAAGGAACGCGACCGGATGAAGTTCCGGATGGCCTCCTACTGGGACCTCGAGGGCACCTTCGACGCCGGCAGCAAGCACGAGCAGCGGATGTTCCCCGCCAAGCTGCACTCCGTCGACGGCGCCCGCGTCGCCCGCGGCTCGGACTTCGGCCAGGACGGGCTCCTGAAGGACTCGGTCTCGACAGGCTCGACCACCGGGAAGAGCGTCGTCCACCTCGACCGGGCCCGGGCGGAAGCCCTGGCGGCCGCGCTCGAGGACGCGACATACGACGTCCGCTCGGTGGAGTCCAAGCCCTACCGGCGATCGCCGTACGCGCCGTTCCGTACGACCACGCTGCAGCAGGAGGCCTCGCGCAAGCTGGGCTTCAGCGCCTCCTCGACGATGTCGGTGGCGCAGCGGCTGTACGAGAACGGCTTCATCACCTACATGCGTACCGACTCCACGACCCTGTCGGACTCCGCCGTCGGTGCGGCGCGGTCGCAGGTGCGCGAGCTCTACGGCGCGGAGTACCTCCCCGACAGCCCGCGGACCTACGCCTCCAAGGTCAAGAACGCCCAGGAGGCGCACGAGGCGATCAGGCCTGCCGGCGAGTCGTTCCGCACGCCCGCGCAGACCGGTCTCACCGGTGACCAGTTCCGGCTCTACGAGCTGATCTGGATGCGCACGGTGGCCTCGCAGATGAAGGACGCCGTCGGCCAGTCGGTCACGATCCGCCTCGGCGGCGGGGCCGCCACCGGCGAGGACGTCGTCTTCTCCGCGTCCGGTCGCGTGATCACCTTCCACGGCTTCCTCAAGGCCTACGTCGAGGGCACCGACGAGGACGCCCAGAAGGACGACGCCGAGACCCGGCTGCCCGCGCTGGTCGAGGGCGACGCCGTGTCGGCCGCCTCCGTCAGCGCGTCCGGCCACGAGACCAAGCCGCCGGCCCGCTACACCGAGGCCACGCTGATCAAGGAGCTCGAGGAGCGCGAGATCGGCCGCCCGTCGACGTACGCCTCGATCATCGGCACCATCCTCAACCGCGGCTACGTCTACAAGAAGGGCACGGCGCTGGTGCCGGCCTGGCTGGCGTTCTCGGTGATCCGGCTGCTGGAGGAGCACTTCACGCGGCAGGTCTCCTACGAGTTCACCGCCGAGATGGAGGACGTGCTCGACGAGATCGCGGCGGGCCGCAAGGACCGCAACACCGAGCTCGGCGAGTTCTACTACGGCTCCGAGCGGCTCAAGGGCCTGCACGCGCTGGTCACCGAGCTCGGCGACATCGACGCCCGCGAGCTGGCGACCTTCCCGATCGGCGACCCCGAGGCCGGCATCAACCTGCGCGTGGGTCGCTACGGCCCCTACCTCGAGGGTCCCGACGACGAGGGCAACCCGATCGGCAAGCGGGCCAACGTGCCGGACGACCTGCCGCCGGACGAGCTCACCATGGCCAAGGCCAAGGAGCTCTTCGAGAACCCCGCCGGCGAGGAGATCGAGCTCGGCGTCCACCCCGAGAGCGGTCTCGAGGTCGTGGCGAAGAACGGCCGCTTCGGCCCCTACGTCACCGAGATCCTGCCCGAGGACGCCCCCAAGAACGCCAAGCCACGCACCGGCTCGCTCTTCAAGTCGATGTCGCTGGACACGGTCTCGCTCGAGGACGCCGTCAAGCTGCTGTCGCTGCCGCGCGTGGTCGGCGTCGCCGAGGACGGCGAGGAGATCACCGCCCAGAACGGTCGCTACGGGCCCTACCTCAAGAAGGGCACCGACTCCCGGTCGCTGACCTCCGAGGACCAGCTGCTCACCATCACCCTGGACGAGGCGCTGCGGATCTACGCCCAGCCCAAGCAGCGTGGCCGCGCCGCGGCCGCCCCGCCGCTCAAGGAGCTCGGCAACGACCCGGTCTCCGGCCAGCCCGTCGTGGTGAAGGCGGGCCGCTTCGGCGAGTACGTCACCGACGGCGAGTACAACGCCACGCTCCGCAAGGACGACTCCGTCGAGGAGATCACCATCGAGCGGGCGGCCGAGCTGCTCGCCGAGCGGCGCGCCAAGGGTCCGGCCAAGAAGACGGCCAAGAAGGGCGCGAAGAAGGCGCCCGCCAAGAAGTCGGCGGCCAAGAAGACCGCGACGAAGAAGTCGGCGGCCAAGAAGACCACCAAGAAGGCTGCCGCCAAGAAGTCCTGATCATCGGACGTTCCCCGGCACCGGGTGTCGGGGAACGTGCCGGGCTCAGCCCCACCAGAACGCGGTGGCGATCACGCCGTACAGCGCGATGAGGGAGGCGCCCTCGAGCCAGGTGGACTCGCCGTCGAAGGCGATGAACGCGGCCAGGATGATCGCGAGCAGCAACGAGACGACCAGCATCGGGCTCAGCACCAGCGTGAGCGTGGCGAGCCCGAAGACCTGGGAGACGATCACGAGCACCGGCGCGAGGACCAGCGCGATCTGGATCGGGCTGTTGAGCACGATGGAGAAGGCGTACTCCGAGCTGCCGCGGGCGGCGAGCTGGACGCCCACGACGTTCTCGATGGCGTTGCCGGCGATCGCCACGATCACCAGGCCGGCGAAGGCCTGCGAGATGTTCAGCGAGTCCATGGCCGGCTGGAGGGCGACGACGAACCAGTCCGAGACGAACGCGGCGAGGGCGCCGGCGACGGCGAGCAGGGCGATCGCCAGCCAGAGCGGCCAGCGGGGTGCCTCGTGGCCGGCGGGCTCGCCGGCTGTGTCGTTCGCGTCCTTGCGCAGCGAGAAGGGCAGCGACAGCGCGAACAGGCCGAGCAGGATCACCGAGACGATCATCGAGAAGGTCTGCTCGTGCTCGCCGGCCGGCGAGTGCACGAAGTGCGCCAGCGACGGGATCGCCATCGCGGTCACCGACAGCAGCATGAGCACCACGATCGTGCGCGCGCGCTCCGAGCCCAGCTGCTGGGTGCCGTGCTTGAGGCCGCCGACGAGGAAGGCCAGGCCCAGCACCAGGAGCAGGTTGGCCAGGATCGAGCCGACGAGCGCGGCGCGCACGACGTCGACGAGCCCGGCGCGCAAGGAGAAGATGCAGATGAACAGCTCCGGCAGGTTGCCCAGCGCCGACTGGAGCACCCCGGTCGCGCCCGGGCCGAACCGGTCGCCGAGCTGCTCGACGCTGCGTCCGACGAGCGAGGCGAGCAGGCACACGGCGGCGGCCGAGACCAGGAAGGCGACCACGGAGTTCCACCCCCCGAAATGGGCCAGGCCCGCGAGCGCCACGAGGGCAGCGCCACCCCCGACGACGATCCAGTCCGAGCGGATGAACGTGGGCGAGGCGGTGGCCGCGGTCGTCATGGACCGCACGCTACCGGCGCCCGCGGCTGTGGGTGCGCGCCTCTAGGCTGTGCCGCGTGACCGACTACCCGGGCAACTACGCCGCCACCGGCGTCTTCGTGTGCTTCGAGGGCGGCGAGGGCTCCGGCAAGTCCACGCAGTCCCGGCGGCTGCGTGAGGCGCTGGAGGCCGACGGCTTCGACGTCCTGCTGACGTTCGAGCCCGGGGACACGCCGGTCGGCAAGGAGATGCGCCGCATCGTCCTGAGCCCCGAGACGGGCGCGCTGTCCGACCGCACCGAGGTCCTGCTGTACGCCGCGGACAAGTCCGAGCACGTCGACACCGTCGTCCAGCCGGCGCTCGACCGGGGCGCGGTCGTGGTCACCGACCGCTACGTCGACTCCACGCTGGCCTACCAGGGCGCCGGGCGCACCCTGCCGGTCGCCGAGGTCGAGTCCGTCGCCCGATGGGCCACCCGCGACCTGCGGCCGCACCTGACGGTCGTGCTCGACCTGAGGCCCGAGCAGGGGCTGGCGCGCTTCGAGGAGCGCGACCGGATCGAGGGCGAGTCGCTGGAGTTCCACGAGCGGGTCCGCGCGGCGTTCCTGGCGATGGCCGCGGCCGACCCCGACCACTACCTCGTCCTCGACGCGCGCGCCGCCGTCGACGACATCGCGGCGGCGGTCCTCGACCGGGTCCGCCCGCTGCTGGGCCAGGCCCAGGGTCATGGGGAGCGACGATGACAGTCTGGGACGGCCTGGTCGGCCAGCACCGCGCCGCCGAGGCGCTGCGCACCGCCGCCGAGGGCCACGGGATGACCCACTCGTGGCTGTTCACCGGCCCGCCCGGGTCGGGCCGGTCCAACGCCGCCATCGCCTTCGCAGCAGCCCTGGAGTGCGAGCAGGCCGGCTGCGGCACCTGCCACGCCTGCCACACGGTGCTCTCCGGGTCGCACGCCGACGTGTCGGTGATCCGCACCGAGAAGCTCTCGATCGGCGTCGACGAGGTCCGCGACCTGGTCCGCCGCGCCGCGCTCGCCCCGGTCGGGCGCCGTTGGCAGGTCCTCATCGTCGAGGACGCCGACCGGCTCACCGACCAGGCCTGCAACGCCCTGCTCAAGGCCATCGAGGAGCCCACCGACCGCACCGTCTGGATGCTCTGCGCGCCCACCGTCGAGGACGTCCTGCCCACGATCCGGTCGCGGTGCCGCCTGGTCACGCTCACCACCCCGACCGCCGAGGACGTCGCGGCCTTCCTCCGCCGCACCGACGGCGTCGGCGACGCGCTGGCGTCGTACGCCGCCCGCGCCAGCCAGGGCCACATCGGCCGGGCCCGGGCGCTCGCCCGCGACGAGGCGACCCGCAACCGCCGCCGTGAGGTCGTCGGGATCCCGGCGCGGCTCACCACGCTGGGTGCCTGCATGACGGCCGCGGCCAACCTCGCCGACGTGACGAAGGAGGAGGCCGACGCGATCACCAGTGACCTCGACGCTCGGGAGAAGGTCGACCTCGACTCCGCCTACGGCGTGGTCGAGCGCGGCCGTCGCCCCCGGGAGTACGCCCCGGCCCTCGCCGCCCTCGAGCGCGGGCAGAAGACGCGCGCCAAGCGCCGTCACCTCGACGTCGTCGACCGGAGCCTGATGGACCTCGTGTCGGTCTACCGCGACGCGATCGCCGTGGCGACCGGTGCGCCCGGGGCTCTGGTCAACGAGGAGATCCGCGGCGACGTCGCGCAGCTGGCCCGCACCGCCACGCCCGAGCTCAACCTGCGGAGGATCTCGTGGATCTTCGAGGCACGGGAGCAGATGCTGGAGTTCAATGTCCCCGTGGCCCTCGCGCTCGAGTCGATGATGGTGGCGCTCAAGGCGCCCGACGGGAGTGCGCGGTGAGGTCGACGGCCGTCAAGGTCGTCGCGATCCTGGTCGTCGTCGGGCTCCTGGTCACCGGCGGTGCCATCGCCGCCCTCGTCGCGTTCCGGTCCGACCCGTCGTCCTCGTCGAGCAGCTCCGGGCCCGCGCCGACCACGACGCCGCAGCCCGACGCGACCCAGCCGCCCGCCGCCGACCTCGCCGCCTACTACCACCAGAAGCTCGACTGGTCGCCGTGCCGCGACAGCTTCGAGTGCGCGACGCTGACCGTCCCGCTCGACTACGCGCGCCCCGGCGGGACCGTCATCAAGCTGTCCCTGCTCAAGGTGCCTGCCGCAAACCCCGGCGCCCGGGTCGGGTCGCTCGTGGTCAACCCGGGAGGGCCGGGCGCGCCCGGCACGTCCTACGCCGCCTCCGCCAAGGACGTCTTCCGCCAGCCGCTGCTCGACCACTTCGACATCGTCGGCTTCGACCCGCGCGGCACCGGCGACTCCGACCCGGTCGACTGCCTCAGCGACGAGCAGCTGGACACCTACATCGCCTCCGACCCCGACCCGGACACCCCGGCGGAGAAGCGCGCCTACATGCGCTACGTCGACGAGCAGGGCGCCGGCTGCGTCGCCCGCTCCGGCAAGCTCGCCTCGCACGTCTCGACGATCGAGGCGGCGCGCGACATGGACGTGCTGCGCGCGGCTCTCGGCGAGTCGAAGCTGACCTACCTCGGCGCGTCCTACGGCACCAAGCTGGGAGCGACGTACGCCGACCTCTTCCCGCAGAAGGTCGGGCGGCTCGTCCTCGACGGCGCCGTCGACCTGTCGATCGGTCCGCGCGAGCTGGCCCTCGAGCAGGCGGCCGGCTTCCAGACCGCGCTCGAGGCCTACGTCCAGAACTGCGTCGACTCCACCGACGGCTGCTTTCTCGGCAGCACGGTCGACGAGGGGCTGGCGAAGATCAAGGCGTTCCTCGACCAGGTCGACCAGCAGCCGCTGCAGACCAACACCGACCGCGAGCTGGCCGTCGGCAACGCGTTCCTCGGGATCGTCGCGCCGCTCTACAACCGCGACTACTGGTACATCCTCAGCCAGGCGCTGCGCTCGGGCTTCTCCGGCGACGGCAGCACGCTGCTGCTGCTCTCGGACCTCTACACCTCGCGCAACCAGTCGGGCGGCTACGACGACAACTCGATGGAGGCGCTCTACGCCATCAGCTGCCTCGACGAGCCCTACGCGATCCCGGAGTCGCAGGTCGCGGCCAACCTGCCGGCCTTCGAGAAGGCCTCGCCGACCTTCGGCGACGTCTTCGCCTGGAGCCTGACCAACTGCGGTGGGGTCCAGGCGCGCACCACCGAGAAGCCGCGCACCGTGCGGGCGGCGGGGGCCGCGCCGATCGTCGTCATCGGCACGACCCGCGACCCCGCCACGCCCATGCAATGGGCGGTCCACCTCGCCGCGCAGCTGGAGTCCGGGGTGCTGATCCGCCGCGACGGCGACGGTCACACCGGCTACAACTCCGGCAACGACTGCGTCGACGAGGCCGTCGAGTCCTACCTCATCGACGGCACGGTGCCGCAGGACGGGCTGTCCTGCTGATTCGCGCCGGCATCGTCAGCGCGGGTGGACCGGCTCGGCGATGGCCTGGATCCGGGTGGTGGCGAGCTCGATCATCAGCCGCGCGGCGGGGGACAGGGTCGCGCCCTGGCGGTGCACGATCGCGAGCGTGTCGAACTGCCGGGGACGCAGCGAGACCCAGCCTGCTCCCGGGGCGAGCCGGGGGAGCAGCTGCTCGGCGGCGCCGCGCGGGATGACCGAGTCGGCCAGCCCCATGCCGACCAGCTCGACGGCGGTCTCGACGTCCTCGACCTCGATCCGGGTCTGCGGGTTGCGGCCGGTCTCGTGCAGCATCTGGCGCAGCACGATGCGGGTCGAGTCGTCGGCGCGCCAGGTCGTCTCGGGCATCACCAGCGAGGCCTGCGAGAGCCGGTGCGCGGTGACCGGCGAGGTGAGCTTCTCGGGGTCCGCGCTGATGTAGACGAGCTCGTCGCGGGCCACCGGGGTGACCTGCATGCCCTCGCTCACGGTCGGTACGGCGATCATCGCGGCCTCGATCCGGCCGCGGCGCAGGTCCTCCTGCACGTCGGTGGAGTTCTGGCCGATCAGCTCGACCCGGACGCCGGGGTGGCGGGCCAGCACGTCGGCCACGAGCCCGGCGCCGGCGTACAGGCGTGCGGTGCCGAACATCCCGAAGCGGATCGTCCCGGTCTCCAGCGAGACCACGCTCTCGGCGGCGCGGCGGGCCTCCTCCGCCGCCGCGATGGTGGCCTCGGCGTGCGGGCGCAGCGACTCGCCGACGGCGGTCGGCACGACACCGCGACCGACGCGGTGGAAGAGCGGTGCGCCGAGCGACTTCTCGAGCGTGCGGATCTGCTCGGAGACGGAGGGTTGCGCGTAGCCGAGCTCCTCGGCGGCGGCGGTGAGGGAGCCCTGCTCGTAGGTCGCCAGGAAGCAGCGGAGCTGGTGCAGCGAAAGCATAGGAATCTCCTTCGGGTTCTATCGGAAAGAGAGGCTACCCCTATGACTTGAAAGGTCGGATCATTGTGGGTGCACCCGTCTGCCGTCCTCGAGAGGGAGGTCCTCATGTTCGACCACCACTGCACGTCCTGCGACAAGCGTGAGCTGATCTTCCCGAGCCAGATCACCTCCATGACCAACACCGACCACGGCATCGTCGTCGCCTTCACCTGCTGGTGCGGCGCGGACCAGACGATGACCACCGGTCGCGCCGCCGCACAGGCCCGTGAGGTCACGCTCGCGGCCTGAGCCTCCTGCGAACCAGTCGTTCGGCACGCGTCCAGCAGTGCCGATCCACCGGGGACGTGCGCCGGTTTCACAACCGGATGGAGACGCACCTATACTTCCCCGGGTTGCCCGGACCCATGGTCCACGGATCGTCCCGGGCAGCGCGCCGCCTTAGCTCAGTCGGTAGAGCATCTCACTCGTAATGAGAAGGTCGTCAGTTCGATTCTGACAGGCGGCTCGGACACGGAACCGCCCCTCGCCTGCGCCCAGCAGGAGAGGGGCGGTTCGTCGTCCAGGGGGATCACCGGGGTCGGCGTAGGCTGGGGACAACCACCTGTCGAGGGCGAGCTCGCTGAGCTCCCAAGGGCAGACGAAGGGTGGACGTCATGACGACGTCACCGACCGTCCCGGCGCCGCACGCCGCGTTGCGCCTCCAACTCCAGGACCACTCGGGCTCCAGTCCCATCGACGGGGCGTGGTGGCCGCACTCGCGTGACCTGCACGTCGAGGTCGCCGATCTGGTCGACCACTTCCCGCTCCTCAGCGGTCGGATCGACCGGCTCCTGTTCTCCCGGGCCGGACTGGGACCTCGGCCCCGCGGGAAGCCCCGTGCCACGCAAGGTCCCGACCGCTCGCGGCCCCATCAAGGTGGGCTCGTTCCCGAGTGACGACACGCACCTGATGGTCCTGAAGATGTCCTCGGGGCGGCGTCTGCGCCTGCTGGTCGTGCCGGACGACACCCCGCCCGAACGCGCCCGGGAGCTCATGACCCGCTCCGCGAACGAGCACGGCCACCGCGCCGCTGCCGATCTCCTCGGCATCGCGCGCGCCGGTCGCGAGGACCGGGGCAGCCAGGTCTGGGACGACGACGGCGGCGGCTACGGGCCGGTGGCGCCGACCGACTGAGCCCGGTCCCGCTCGAGGGCGATCACTCTGCGCCGACCGAGTCGTGCACCTCGAGGTGGCCGACGTGGCGGAGGCGGAGGGAGCCGGAGTACCCGTCGACGAGGCCGACCACGACGTCGACCTCGGCTCCCGGGAGCGTGCGGAGCGCGACCGACCAGGCGTTGCGGCCGTGGTCGTGCTGCTCGGCGCTGAGCGAGAGGGAGTCGGCGTCGAGCCCGAAGGCCGTCGCGGCGCCCCGGCGGGCCCGCAGGATGGCGGCGTCGCGGGGGATGGGGGCGGAGTCGGGCGTGCCGGTCGCGGCGAGGAGGCCGTGGAAGGCGCGGATGACCACGTCGGTGGCGACCTGCTCGATCGCGGCCGCGCCGGTCCCGGTGGTGACGAGGACGCCGATCTCCAGCACACCGGGGCTCGCGCCCCAGCTCGTGTGCCAGCGGTGCTCGTGCAGCGAGTAGTGCCGCGGCGTCGCGGCGTCGAGGAAGAGGACCGGCTCGAGACCGGCGAGGAGGCCCTGCTCGTCGAGGAGGCGGCCGCCGTGGCCGTCGGCCTCGGGCACGGGGAGGTCGAGCAGGAACTGCAGGTCCGCCGCGCTGCCGGGCCGCGTCCGGTAGCCCACCTGGACCCGCACCAGGTCGAGCGGGCCGAACCGGAGCAGCGGCGACGCGGACATGCGTGGGTGCCTCCCGAGCCGCGGCGCCGGATGCGCCAGGTGGCTCTCGTCCCATCGAAGCGGTCCCGGGGCCGGGTTCAATCCCCAACTGTGGGGACCGGCGGTCCGACCGCGCCGTTTCCGTGCGGTGGAGCCGCGATCCTCCGTGGTGGCGGTGCTCGGAGCTCGCCCGACGCCCGGTCCGGGGAGGCTGCATGGAGGTGGCGACCGACGCGGTGCGCCTCGTCGACCACCATGCCCACGGCGCGCTGCGCGCCGCCCCCAAGCGCCGCTCCGCCTTCGAGGCGATGCTCGGCGGCAGCCCCCTCGACTCGCAGCTCGGCTTCTCGGTCCGGCGGTGGTGTGCTCCGGCCCTGGGACTCGACGAGCACGCGACGGCCGAGGAGTACTGGTCCGCCCGCGGCGCCCTGGGTGAGCCCGAGGTCAACCGCCGGCTGCTCGGGGCGGCCGCGGTGTCGACGTACCTCCTCGACACGGGGTACGACGTGGGCTCGGTGCTCGCGCCCGCGGAGCATGCCGCGGCCTCCGGCGCCGCGGTGCACGAGGTCGTGCGGCTGGAGAGCCTCGCGGCGTACCTCCTGCGTCGCACCGACGACCCGGTCGCGTTCGTCGCGGCCTTCCCCGCCGCGCTGCACGCCGCGACCCGCGACGCGAAGGCGACCGTCGGCGCCCTGGCCCACCGGTGCGGCTTCGACCTCGACCCCGGGCGGCCGAGCGAGGACGCGGTGCGGCAGGCGGCGGACCGCATGCTGCAGGCCGGGGAGGAGCAGGTGGCCGACCCGGTGCTCGAGCGGCACCTGCTGTGGTGCGCGATCGACCTGGGCCTGCCCGTGCAGGTGCAGTGCGGCCACGGCGACGCCGACCTGGACCTGCCGCACGCCAACCCGCTGCTGCTGAGCGGCTGGCTGCGGGCCACCGAGGCGAGCGGGGTGCCGGTCGTGCTGCTCCACGGCTACCCGTTCCACCGGGAGGCGGGCTACCTGGCCCGGGTCTTCGCGCACGTCCACGTCGACGTCGGGGCGGGCTTGGCCCAGGTCGGCAGTCAGGCCCGTCAGGTGGTGGCCGAGTCGCTGGAGCTCGCGCCGTTCACCAAGCAGCTCTACTCCTCCGACGCCTGGGGGCCGGCCGAGCTGCACCTGCTCGGTGCCCTGCGCTGGCGGCGCGCGATGGCGCAGGTGCTCGGCGCCTGGGTCGGCGAGGACGAGTGGTCGGCCGACGACGCGCTGCGCGTCCTGCACCTCATCGGCCACGAGAACGCCGAGCGTCTCTACCGGCTCTGAGGCTCCGACACCTCCGCCGGGAGCCGCCGGCCGATCCCGCGCGCCGCGACCTGGAGGGCGGCGACCAGCCGCGGCCGGTCGTTCTTCAGCGAGGGCACGACCATGCCGAGGGCGGCCACGACGCGGGTGCCGCTGCGGATCGGGACGGCCACCGAGCAGGCGCCCGGGCTCATCTCCTCGACCGTCGTGGCGTGGTCGTCGCGCAGCACCCGCGCCAGCTGGCGCTGGAGGGTGCCCGGCTGGGTGATCGTGTACGCCGTGATGCGGGTCAGGTTGCCCAGGACCTCCTGCTGCACCTCCGGCGGGGCGTGCGCGAGCAGGACCTTGCCGACCGCCGTGGCGTGCAGGGGCAGCCGGGACCCGACGGTGCTGACGATCGGCACGGAGGTGTTGCCCCGCAGCCGGTCGAGGTAGAGCACCTCGAGCCCGTCGCGGACCGCGAGGTGCACGGTGGCCAGCGTGGCGCCGTACAGGTCGTGGAGGTGGGGCGAGGCCAGCTCGCGCAGGCCGGTCTGCACGGGTGCGAGCAGGCCGAGGTCCCACAACCGGCGGCCCACGACGTAGTGGCCGTCCCGGGTCCGGGAGAGCGCGCCCCACTCGACCAGCTCGCCGACGAGCCGGTGCGCGGTCGGGAGCGGCAGGTCCGCCCGGGCGGCGAGCTCGGTGAGGGTGAGCCGCCGGTGCTCGTCGTCGAAGGCGCCGAGCAGGGACAGGGAGCGGCTGGTGACGCTGGTGCCGGGCCGCGCGGTGTTGCCTGCCATGGGTGACAGTCTGCCCGCGACTTCCGCTCAGCGGAAGTCAGGCGTGGTGACGACCGCCACCCGGGTCGCAGACTCTCCCCATGACCAGCCCCGTCCGCACCCGCACCACCGTCGGCATCGTCGGCGCTGGCCCCGCCGGCCTGATGCTGGCCCACCTGCTCGCGCTCGCCGGCATCGACTCCGTCGCCGTCGACCTGCGCAGCCGCCGCGAGATCGAGGAGACCCACCGCGCGGGCATCCTCGAGCAGGACAGCGTCCGGCTGCTCGTCGACACCGGTGTCTCCGACCGGGTGCTGCGCGACGGCTACGAGCACGAGGGCATCGAGCTGGCCTTCGGCGGCGCCGGGCACCGGATCGACTTCCGCGGCCTGGTCGGGGCGAGCGCGCAGCTCTACCCCCAGACCGACGTCTTCATCGACCTCGCTGACGCACGGGAGCGCGACGGGGGCGACGTACGGTTCGGCGTCACCGACGTCGCGGTGCACGACCTCACCGGACCGCAGCCCGGCATCACGTTCACCGACGCGGACGGGGTGGCCCAGGAGGTGCGCTGCGACTACCTCGTCGGCGCCGACGGCTCGCGGAGCCTGTGCCGGCGGATGGTCCCCGAGGACAGCCGCCGCCAGTTCTTCCGGGAGTACCCCTTCGCGTGGTTCGGGATCCTCGTCGAGGCGCCGCCGAGCGCCCCCGAGCTCGTCTACAACCACTCCGAGCGCGGCTTCGCGCTGCTCAGCCAGCGCACCGACACCCTGCAGCGGATGTACTTCCAGTGCGATCCCGCCACCGACGTCGCCGACTGGTCCGACGACCGGATCTGGGAGGAGCTCGGCGCCCGCGTCGGCGCCAACGGCTACACGCTCCGGGAGGGGCCGATCACGTCGAAGTCCGTGCTCCCCTTCCGCAGCTTCGTCCAGGAGCCGATGCGGCACGGCAACCTGCTGCTCGCCGGCGACGCCGCCCACACGGTGCCGCCGACCGGCGCCAAGGGCCTCAACCTCGCGCTCGCCGACGTGCGGGTGCTGGCCGAGGAGCTCGAGCGGGCGATCCGCAAGGACGACGCTTCGACGCTCGACGACTACACGACCCGCGCCCTCGGCCGGGTCTGGAAGGCCCAGCACTTCTCCTACTGGATGACCACGATGCTGCACGCCCTGCCCGACGCCACCCCCTTCGACGTACGCCGCCAGCTCGGCGAGCTCGCCCTCGTCACCGGGTCCGAGGCGGGATCGACGTACCTCGCCGAGGCCTACACCGGCTGGCCCGCCACGACCGCCAGGAGCACCCGATGACCGCACCCGAGCCGGAGACCCAGGCGACGATCAGCGACGAGATCGCCGCGATCGCGAAGGCCCACGAGGCCGCCGGGATCGAGGAGACCCAGCCGCGGCTCGACTACCCGCCCTACCGCTCGAGCCTGCTGCGGCACCCCACCAAGGACCTGCACCACGCCGACCCCGAGGGGATCGAGCTGTGGGCGCCGGTCTTCGGCGAGCGCGACATCGACCCGCTCGAGGCCGACCTGACCATCCAGCACGGCGGCGAGCCGGTCGGGGAGCGGATGCTGGTCACCGGCCGGGTCGTCGACGGCGAGGGACGGCCGGTGCGCGGCCAGCTCGTCGAGATCTGGCAGGCCAACGCCGGCGGGCGCTACGTCCACAAGCGGGACCAGCACCCGGCCCCGCTCGACCCGAACTTCACCGGCGTCGGACGCTGCCTCACCGACGCCGACGGCACCTACGCGTTCACCACGATCAAGCCGGGGCCCTACCCGTGGCGCAACCACCGCAACGCGTGGCGCCCCGCGCACATCCACTTCTCGCTGTTCGGCACGGAGTTCACCCAGCGGATGGTCACCCAGATGTACTTCCCGGGCGACCCGCTCTTCGCGCTCGACCCGATCTACCAGGCGATCGTCGACCCGGCCGCCCGCGCCCGGCTCGTCGCGACCTACGACCACGACCTGACGACGCCCGAGTGGGCGACCGGCTACCGCTGGGACATCGTGCTGACCGGCAGCCACCGCACGCTGATGGAGCCCGAGGGGGACCACGCATGAGCACGCTCGTCCCGACACCGGGCCAGACGGTCGGCCCGTTCTTCCACTACGCGCTGCCCTACCCGGGCGACCGCGACCTGGTCCCGCCGGGCTCGCCGGGCTCGGTCCGCCTCCACGGCACGGTGTACGACGGCGCCGGCAACCCGGTCCCCGACGCGCTCGTCGAGATCTGGCAGCCGGACCCCGAGGGCCGGGTCGTGCAGGCGCAGGGCTCGATCCGCCGCGACGGCCACACGTTCACCGGCTTCGGCCGGTCCAGCAGCGACCGGCTCGGCGGCTACACGTTCACGACCCTGCCGCCCGGCCCGATGGCGCCGGGGAGGCCGGCGTACTTCGCGGTGACGGTGTTCGCCCGCGGGCTGCTCAACCGGCTGTTCACGCGCGCCTACCTGCCGCTGGCCGACGGGGCGAGCGACCCGGTCCTCGACGGGGTCGACCCCGACCGGCGGGCCACGCTCGTGTGCGCGGCCGACGAGCAGGGCTACCGGTTCGACGTGCGGCTCCAGGGCGAGGGCGAGACCGTCTTCCTCACCTATCCGGGACACTGAGGACGTGAGCGCGCTCCTGTGGCCCGGCGACGACCGCGCCGGTGACCTGATGTCGGACGTGGACGTGCTGGCCGCGATGGTCGAGGTCGAGCAGGCGTGGTTGTCCGCGCTGGTCGAGACGGGCATCGCGCCGGCGTCGGCGAAGGCCGACCTGCGCGGCCTCGTCACCGCCGACGACCTCCCCGCGATCGCCGCGGCCGCGGAGGCCGGCGGCAACCCGGTGATCCCGCTCGTCGCGCTGCTGCGCGACCGCTCCGGGAGCACCTGGGTGCACCGCGGGCTGACCAGCCAGGACGTCGTGGACAGCGCGCTGGTGCTCGCCGCGCGGCGGGCCCTGGGCCGTGTCACGGACCAGCTGCGGGCCCAGGCGCAGACCCTCGTCTACCTCGTCGACGAGCACCGGCCGACCCCCATGGTGGCTCGCACCCTGACCCAGCACGCCGTGCCGACGACGTTCGGGCTCAAGGCCGCGGTCTGGCTGACCTCCGTCCTCGACGCGTACGACGACGTCGCCGCGCTCGCCTACCCCCTGCAGCTCGGGGGAGCCGCCGGCACGCACGCGGCCCTGGTCGAGCTCGGGGGACCGGAGGCTGCCCGTGCCTGCGTGGCCGAGACCGCCCGCACCCTCGGGCTCGCCCCGTCGCCGCCCTGGCACACCACGCGGACGGCGGTGACCCGGATCGGCGACGCCGCCGTGCGGTGCACCGATGCCTGGGGCCGGATCGCCGGCGACGTCCTGGTCCTCGCGCGCCCGGAGATCGGCGAGCTCGCCGAGGGCGCCGGTGGCGGGTCGTCGACGATGCCGCACAAGGCCAACCCGGTGCTCTCGACCCTGGTCCGCCGGGCGGCCCTCACGACCCCGCAGCTGGCCGCCACGCTGCACCTCGCCGCCGCCCAGCAGGTCGATGAGCGGGCCGACGGTGCCTGGCACGCCGAGTGGGAGACCCTGGCGACCCTGCTCCGTCGTACCGCCGTGGCCGGAGGGCAGACCTCGGACCTCCTCGCGGGGCTGCGGGTCCGCGGTGACCGGATGTGGGACACCCTGAAGGCCGCCCGGTCCGACATGCTGGCCGAGCAGCGCACCATGGCCGCGCTCGTCGACCGCGAGCCGGCCGAGAGCTACCTCGGGCTCACCGACGACCTGGTCGACGCGGTGCTGGCCCGCGCCTACGCGACCCTCGACCGGACCCACGACCGGAACGACCAAGGAGAACACCCGTGACCGTCACCGCCGTCCGCCTCGGAGGGCGCCCCGACCTGCCGCTGCTGCTGCTCGGGCCCTCGCTCGGCACGTCCGCCACGGCCCTCTGGTCCGACGCGGCCCGTCACCTGGCGCAGGACTTCCAGGTCGTGGCGTGGGACCTGCCCGGCCACGGCAGCAACCGCACCCCGGTCGAGGACCCGGTCACGATCGCCAGCCTGGCCGCCGACGTGCTCGACCTCGTCGACACGATGGTCGAGAGCTTCACGCCGGTCTCGTTCCACTACGCCGGCGACTCCGTCGGCGGCGCGGTCGGCCTCCAGTTGCTGCTCGACGCGCCCCACCGGGTCGCCTCGGCCACCCTGCTGTGCACCGGCGCCCGGATCGGCACGGCCGAGTCGTGGACCGAGCGCGCCGAGCTCGTCGGCACGTCCGGCACCCCGGCCGTGGTGAGCGCGTCGGCCCAGCGCTGGTTCGGCCCCGGCTTCCTCGACCGCGAGCCCGACCGTGGCTCCGCGCTGCTGCACTCGCTGGCCGACGCCCGCGACGACGGGTACGTCGCGGTGTGCCGCGCGCTGGCGGCGTTCGACGTACGCGACCGGCTGGGGGAGATCAAGGTCCCGGTCCTCGCCGTGGCCGGCGCCGAGGACGTCGCCACCCCGACCGCCGGGCTCGCCGAGATCGCCGACGGGGTCGCCGACGGCCGCCTCGTGGTGCTCGACGGCGTCGCCCACCTCGCGCCGGCCGAGGCTCCCGAGGTCGTGGCGCGGCTGATCCGCGGCCATGCGCACGGCGAGCCGGAGCGGGACGACCTGACCGTCGGCCAGGTCCGCGAGCAGGGGATGGCCGTCCGCCGCGAGGTCCTCGGCGACGCCCACGTCGACCGGGCGACCGCCGCCGCGACCGACTTCACGCGCGACTTCCAGGAGTTCATCACCGAGTACGCCTGGGGCGGGGTGTGGACCCGTCCCAGCCTCGACCGCCGCGCCCGCTCGATCGTCACGCTCACCGCGCTGGTCGCCCGCGGCCACCACGAGGAGCTCGCCATGCACGTCCGCGCCGCCCGCACCAACGGGCTGAGCGTGGAGGAGATCAAGGAGGTGCTCCTGCAGACCGCCATCTACTGCGGAGTGCCCGACGCCAACACCGCGTTCCGGATCGCCCAGCAGGTGCTGGCCGAGCTCGGCGACGCCTGACCCCGGAGAGCTTGATGACCGAGTCCTACCTGTACGCCGCCGCCCGCACGCCCTTCGGGAGGTTCGGCGGCGCGCTCGCCGACGTACGTCCCGACGACCTCGCCGCCGTGGCGCTCTCGGGGGTGCTCGCCAAGGCGCCGGGCCTCGACCCCGCCACGATCGGCGACGTCGTGTGGGGCAACGCCAACGGGGCCGGTGAGGACAACCGCAACGTCGGCCGGATGGCCGTGCTGCTGGCCGGCCTGCCCGTCTCCGTCCCGGCCACGACCGTCAACCGGCTCTGCGGTTCGTCGCTGGATGCCGCGATCCTGGCCTCGCGCACGATCGAGTCCGGCGACGCCGACGTCGTGATCGCGGGTGGCGTCGAGTCGATGACCCGTGCGCCCTGGGTGCTGCCGAAGCCGTCTCGCGCCTACCCCGCCGGCAACATGACGGCCGTGTCGACCACTCTCGGATGGCGGTTGGTCAACGAGCGGATGCCGGCTGAGTGGACCGTCTCGCTGGGCGAGGCCAACGAGCAGCTGCAGGAGAAGTTCTCGATCTCCCGCGAGCGCCAGGACGCCTTCGCCGGCCGCTCGCACCGGCTCGCCGACGAGGCCTGGTCGGCGGGGTTCTACGACGCGCTCGTGGTGCCGGTGCCCGGCGCGGACCTCGCCCGCGACGAGAGCATCCGACCCGGGACGACGCCCGAGACGCTCGCCGGGCTCAAGCCGTCGTTCCGCCCTGACGGCACCATCACGGCCGGCAACGCCTCGCCCCTCAACGACGGGGCCTCGGCGCTCGTGATCGGTTCGGAGGCCGCGTCGTCGCGGATCGGGCTGTCCCCGCTCGCCCGGATCGCCGGGCGCGGGGTGTCGGCGCTGGAGCCGCAGCTGTTCGGGTTCGCGCCCGTCGAGGCCGCCGACCGCGCCCTCGCCCGGGCCGGGATCACCTGGGCGGACGTGTCCGCCGTCGAGCTCAACGAGGCCTTCGCCGTGCAGTCGCTCGCTTGCGTCGACGCCTGGGGGATCGACCCCGAGATCGTCAACGCCAAGGGCGGCGCGATCGCGATCGGCCACCCGCTGGGTGCCTCCGGCGCGCGCATCCTCGGCACGCTCGCCGCACGGCTGCAGGAGTCCGGGGACCGCTGGGGCGTCGCGGCGATCTGCATCGGGGTCGGCCAGGCGCTGGCCGTGGTGCTGGAGAACGTGGCATGACGACCCTCCACACGTCGTACGACGAAGCCGTTGCGGACGTCGCCGACGGCTCGACCGTGCTGGTGGGCGGCTTCGGCATGGCCGGCATGCCCGTCGAGCTGATCGACGCGCTGATCCGGCAGGGCGCCACCGACCTGACCGTCGTCTCCAACAACGCCGGCAACGGCGAGACCGGCCTGGCCGCGCTGCTCGCCGCCAAGCGGGTCCGCAAGATGGTCTGCTCGTTCCCGCGGCAGTCCGACTCCTGGGTCTTCGACGGGCTCTACCGCGCCGGCGACATCGAGCTCGAGGTCGTGCCCCAGGGCAACCTCGCCGAGCGGATGCGCGCCGCGGGCGCCGGGATCGGGGCGTTCTTCTGCCCGACCGGCGTTGGTACCCCGCTCGCCGAGGGCAAGGAGGTCCGCGAGATAGACGGCCGCACCTACGTCCTGGAGTACCCCATCCGCGGCGACGTCGCCCTCATCGGCGCCCACGTCGCCGACCGGATGGGCAACCTCGTCTACCGCAAGACCGCCCGCAACTTCGGGCCCGTCATGGCCACGGCCGCGACCACGACGATCGCGCAGGTCTCGCGGGTCGTCGACGTCGGCGGCCTCGACCCGGAAGTGATCGTGACCCCCTCCATCTACGTCGACCGGGTGGTGTGCCCCGCATGAGCGCTTCTCCAGTGACCACGGCTCCGCTGACCAAGGACGAGATCGCAGCCCGGATCGCGGCCGACATCCCCGCCGGCTCGTTCGTGAACCTCGGCATCGGCCAGCCCACGCTGGTCGCCGACCACCTCGCCGCCGACTCCGGCGTCGTGCTCCACACCGAGAACGGCATGCTCGGCATGGGGCCGGCTGCCGTTGGCGACGAGATCGACACCGACCTCACCAACGCCGGCAAGATCCCGGTCACCGAGCTGCCGGGGGCGTCGTACTTCCACCACGCCGACTCCTTCGCCATGATGCGCGGCGGCCACCTCGACGTGTGCGTCCTCGGCGCCTTCCAGGTCTCCGCCTCCGGCGACCTCGCCAACTGGCACACCGGCGCCCCCGACGCCATCCCGGCCGTCGGCGGCGCCATGGACCTGGCGATCGGCGCCAAGAAGGTCTTCGTGATGATGACCCTCTTCGCCAAGGACGGCACCCCCAAGCTCGTGCCTTCCTGCACCTACCCCCTCACCGGGGTCGGCTGCGTCGACCGCGTCTACACCGACGTCGCGACCTTCCAGCTCTCGTCGTCCGGGGAGGTCACGGTGCTCGAGACCTTCGGGATCTCGTACGACGACCTCGCCTCCCGCCTCGACGTCCCCCTCACCCTCGGTGGTTGAGGAGCGAGCGCCAGCGAGCGTCTCGAAACCTGGTGACGAACGTGGGGCCTTGATCGCCGTCCGTTGGCTGCGGGACCTCGCGCCTTCGGCGCGTATTTCTAGAATTTGGGTGGTCACCGCAGGGTTCGCACGAGGTGCCTCCGGACCCTGCTTCCCTCTTTTCGGCTTCTTCGCTCGACCGCTCGATCGACGTTTCAAGATTCTCTTCATTCTTTACCTTTCTCGGCCCCAATAGGGGCTCTGGCCTGCGGTTTTGTCGGTGGTCCCTGCTGGAATTGACCCATGACAGCGATGGTCACCCAGCCGCCTCGACACCGGGTGTCGCGCGCTGTCGAGACCATGAAGTCGCAGCTTTCTGAGCTCTCGAATGTGGCGCTCTGGTCGATGGATGCGGACGAGTCCGCCGCGACGCTGACCGCGGTGACGCGGCTGTCCGCCCAGCTCGCCGAGCTCGAGATGCGGGTGGCCGAGCACGCCAAGGCCGTCGGGGTCGGTGAGTCCGTGGGGGCCTCGTCGACCACCAACTTCTGGGCGCACGCGACTCATCAGACCCGGACGTCTGCGCACGGGAAGATGCGGCTCGCCGTCGCGCTGGCCACAAGGCCCGCACTCCGTACGGCGGTCGCGGCCGGTCAGGTTCTCGTGGAGCAGGCCCGGGTGATCGTGGACGCCGTCGAGGTCCTCCCGGCCGAGCACCACGACGGGGCCGAAGCGATGTTGATCAAGTTCGCCGCGGACCACGACGCGAAGGCGTTGAAGGTGCTGGGCCGGCGGATCCTGGAGTTCCTCGACCCCGAGGCGGCCGAGGCACACGAGGCCAAGCAGCTCGAGCGCGAAGAGCGCGACGCCGCCCGATCCACGAAGCTGACCATGACCGATGACGGGCACGGCAAGGTGTACGGCCGGTTCACCCTCCCGTCCGCGCAGGCGGCGATGTTGAAGAAGGCGCTGCTGGCGTTCGCCGCCCCCAAGCACCGGGCCGCGGTCGAGGGTGGGCTGGGTGAGCGTCGGCCGTCGGCGGAGCGGATGGGGCAGGCGTTCGTCGAGCTGATCGAGCGCTACCCGGTCAAGCGCCTCCCCAAGGCCGGCGGTGTCAACGCCACGGTCGTGGTGACGATGGACATCTCGACCCTGATGGGCGGCCTGAAGGCGGCCTCGCTGGACACCGGTGAGCGGATCACCGCCGGCCAGGCCCGCCGGCTGGCCTGTGAGGCGGGGATCATCCCCGCCGTCCTGGGTGGGAAGTCCCAGGTCCTGGACCTGGGCCGCAAGCGCCGGTTCCACAGCGAGTCCCAGCGGATCGCGATGGCCATCGAGCAGGGCGGCTGCAACGCCGAGGGGTGTGACTGGCCGCCGGGTCTGTCTCACGGGCACCACCCGATCCCGTGGAGCCTGGGCGGCGAGACGAACAAGGACGGCATGTTGCTCTGTCCGCACCACCACGCCCGGGCACACGACCCGAAGTTCACGATGACCACACAGACCGGCGGGAAGGTCGCCTTCACCAGGCGCACATAGGCCGGCACGATCCATCTGTGAGCCTTGATCACGACGGTCGAGCCAGGCGACCGAAAGCCGGCAAGCAGGGCCCGGAGGCACCCCGTGTGAACCCTGCGGTGACCACGTCATTCTCTGAACCGCGCCGTAGGCGCGGCCACCTGCACCCGACGGGTACGTTCGAGACACCAACGACGGGAGGACCACGTGATCGAGCTCGCCAAGGGCCAGGAGCTGGCGCTGACCACTGCGGACGGGGCTCCGCTCACCCGGCTGCGCCTCGGCGTGGGCTGGGACAAGGAGCGGACGGCGGGGTTCATCGGGACCGGGGCGCCGGAGGTGGACCTCGACGCGTCGGTGGTGGAGTTCGCGGAGGGGAAGCTGTTCGACCTCGCGTTCTACAACAACCTGGCGACCGGGGACGGGTCCGTGGTGCACCGCGGGGACAACAAGACGGGGCGCGGCGAGGGCGACGACGAGGTCATCGACATCGACCTCGGGCGGGTCTACGCGAAGGCGGACACCCTGGTCTTCCTGGTCAGCAGCTACCAGGGCCACACGCTGGAGTGGATCAACCACGCCTACTGCCGGCTGGTCGACGACCAGGACGTCGAGCTGGTGCGGTTCACGCTGACCGGTGGGGTGCCGCAGACCGGCCTCGCGATGGCCAAGCTCTTCCGTGACGGCGACGGGTGGCGACTGCGCGCGATCGGTGAGGGCATCGCGGTCAAGGTCCCGACGGAGTCGGTGGCGGCCCTCCAGCGCTTCCTGTGACGACCCGGGGAAATCAGACCGGGGCGTAGACGCGAGCCAGCTCGCGGAACAGCTCGCCCCACCCGTGCGCGACCTCCGTGGCGCCCAGCGCGAGCGCGCGGTGCCGGTCCTCGGCGCTCACCGGCTCCTGGGCGAGTACGACGACGATGGCGCGGGCGTCCTCGGCGCGCATCGTGCGCAGCAGGGTCTCGGCGACGGGCAGCCCGTCGCAGCCGGCGGCCCAGTCGGCGATGACGAGGTCCGCGTCGTGGTCGCGCAGCCAGGCGGCCGCCTCGGTCGCCGACCCGACCTGCACCATCCGGCTGCGCCCGCCCGAGTCCGCGGCGGCGTCGGCGAGCACCCGGCGACCGTAGGCGGTGTCCTCCGGCGACGAGTCGACCCACAGGACGGTCCGCCCGTCGAGCGCGGCACCGATCTGGGCCCGGGGGTTCGTGGCGTCGTGGATGGCCCGCAGCACGCGGTCGAAGCCGCCCCAGTCGGTGCCCCCGGCGGTGTCGAAGGAGATCGCCCCGAGCCCCTCGTGGCTGTGCAGGTAGCGGGCCTGGTGCTCGGCCACGTCCGGGAGGACGGCGTACGCGACCGGCGGGTCCTCGTCCCGCTGGTCGATCATCGCCAGGACCTCGGAGCGGAGCTCGTTGAGGTAGGCGTCGGTGAACGAGACGCCGAGGAACAGGATCGTGTTGGTGGCGAAGAGCGAGCGCAGGAAGGTCATGTACGCCGGGCTGCTGTAGAGCCGCTCGCGGTAGTCGCGCTGGGTGAACACCACGCTGTCGCCGACCGGCCCCACCTCGCCGTGGAGCTTCACGACCGGGGCACCTGGGGCGTCGTCGCTCCAGTACCGCGGCTCCCACCAGCGGTGCGGCGGGTCGCGCAGGATCCGCTGGTAGGCGTCCGGCCCGGGGACGTCGCCGACCAGGAACGGGTCGAAGTTGGTGGTCATGATCGCGTCGAACGGGATGCCGGCGAGCAGCTGACGGCGCTCGGCGATCGCCTCCGGGTGGCCGTCCTCGGCCAGCACCTCGGCCAGCGCCGGGTCGAAGCCGTCGCCCATCGCGGTGTGCAGGATCTGGGCGGCGGCCTCGAGGTCGCGGGAGCCGCCGTTGTCCACGAGGCTGGTCAGCCAGGCCGCCGTCGCGTCGTCGAGCTGCGCGCGCTGCCCGAGCCCGCGCAGGAGCATCTTCCACGCAGGGACGGCCGGGGCGGCGAAGCCGGCGCCGACGAAGGCGACGCAGCGCCCCTCGATGATCTGGCTGACCAGGTGTTGCGGGATCGAGTCGTCCACCCGCAGGACCCTAGTGTCCTGAGGCGGCCGCGTCCGGTCATCGCGTCAACGTGCGGTGCGCCTCCACCAGCGACGGGCCGTACCACGTCAGCAACCGCCCGCTGACGAGCCGGACCGGCGTCCGCGTGAAGGCCTCGGGGCCGTCGTCCTCGGTGAAGACGTACGGCTCGTCCGGGAGCAGTACGGCGTCCGCCGCGGCCGCATCGAGCTCGGCCAGGTCCACGTGCGGATAGCGGTCCTCGTGGCCCGCGTAGACGTTCTCCAGACCCAGCCGCCGGGCCAGGTCGCCGGTGAACGTCCGGCTGCCGACGACCATCCACGGGTCGCGCCAGATCGGGATGACGACCCGCTCGGTCACGGCCGGGAGGGGACCGCACCACAGGGTCCGGGCCTCGGCCAGCCAGGCGGGCCGAGGCCACCCGAGGACGTCGTCGAAGAGCCGCTCGAACGTCTCGACCGCATCGGGGACGGTCTCGATCTCGGTCACCTCCACGCGCACGCCGGACTCGCGGAGGCGTCGCACGTCGAGCTCGCGGTTCTCCTCCTTGTTGGCGATCACCAGGTCGGGCTCGAGCGCCCGGATCGCCGCCAGGTCGGGGTTCTTGGTGCCGCGCACGCGGGTCACGTCGAGGTCGGCCGGGTGGGTGCACCAGTCGGTCGCACCGACCACGGCGTCGCGGCGCACCGAGACCAGGGCCTCGGTGATCGAGGGCACCAGCGAGACGACCCGGGACAGCGCGCTCATGCGCCCGACCGTATCGGCGCGTCATCAATTCAGGTGAGCCCGGCTCGCGTTCCGGCCCGCGATCCGGGGTCGGACCCGAACCCTCGAAGGCATGGACCTTGGGGGGACACGACCGTGGCTGCGCGCGCCCTGATCGCGAAGGGGATCGCGACCGGCGTCGCGGTGCTCGCCGTGACGACCGTGGCGACGGCACCTGCGAGCGCCGCGCCCGCCCCGCTCCTCGACACCCGGACCCACCAGACCGGCGGCGCCCACTGGCAGAAGCAGCGTCACCACGCCGGCCACGGCAGCGACGAGGCCGGGAGCCGTGCGGACCGCGAGGCCGAGGCCGCCGACCGGGCTGTCGCGCTGGCCGCCGCGTGGCACCTCGACCCGGACCTGCTCGTGCCCCACGCAGGCGACAGCGCCACGACGGCGGCGGCACGCCAGCAGCTCGCCCAGACCTATGCCGCCCTGCACGCGGCCGTCGACGCCTACGACGCGGCCCGCACCGAGGCCACCAAGGCCGCCGCACGTGCGGACGCGGCGGCGAAGGCCCTCGTCGCTGCCCGTGCCGCGGCGACGAAGGCCGCCGCGGACTACGAGCGCGAGCGGGCGCTCTTCGTGTCGGCGATCGACCAGGGCTACGTCTCCAGCTCCGTCGGGGCGCTCGGGATGATCCTGTCGGCGGACACCGACGAGGACCTGGTCACCGGGATGGTGGTCCTCGAGCAGCTCAGCAGCACCCAGTCCAACGTGGTCGTCGACGCCGAGAAGGCCCGCAAGCGGCTCGAGTGGGCCACGGTCGCGGTCGGCAACGCCGACCTCGCCGCCCGCACCGAGCTCGCCGCAGCCCGTACGGCGCTCGCCGCGGCCGAGACGGCCCGCAGCAAGGTCGTGGCCGCGATGGCCGTCGCCCGGACGGTCCTGGAGAACTCGGTCATCACCGACCGGCTGGCCACGATCCGCGCGAGCTCGGCCACGGTCGCCGCCGAGGCCGCGGCCGCCTCCCGCGCCTACGCCTCGGGCGAGAAGGCCGTGAGCTTCCCGCTGCCCGCGGGCGCGTCGTACCGCGACCAGGACAACTGGGGCCATCGCAGCAAGCACTGGGCGAGCGTCCACACCGGTGACGACTTCTCCACCGCGTGCGGCACGCCGGTCCTGGCCGTCACCGACGGCACGATCACCATCCGCACCGACCAGCGCTGGTCGGGCCCGTGGCTGCTGGTCGACAGCACCGGCGACGGGCAGCTCAGCACGTGGTACGCCCACATGCAGGCGCTGACCGTCAGCAACGGGCAGTACGTGCGGGCCGGCCAGCAGATCGGCGTGGTCGGCGAGCGCGGCAACGCGACCGGCTGCCACCTCCACCTCGAGGTGCACCCGGTCGGGGGCGGCCTCTACGAGGACAGCACCGACCCCGAGACCTGGCTGCACGCGGTCGGCGCCTACCCCGGGGCCTGACCCGGCCCTGACCCCGGAGCGTCAGACGTTGCGGCGGTACTGCCCGCCCACCTCGAAGAACGCCTCGGTGACCTGGCCCAGCGAGCAGACCCGCGCCGCGTCGACGAGCACCGCGAACACGTTCTCGCCGGTGATCGCGGCCTCCTTGAGCCGGGCGATCGCCGCCTCGGCCTCGGTGGCGTGCTCGGCCTGGAAGGCGCGGACCCGCGCGAGCTGGCCCTCCTTCTCGGCGTCCGTCGCGCGCGCCAGCTCGACGTGGACGGGGGTGCCGTCGTCGGCCTTCGGGTTGCGGAACGTGTTGACGCCGATGATCGGCAGCGAGCCGTCGTGCTTGCGGTGCTCGTAGAGCATCGACTCGTCCTGGATCCGGCCACGCTGGTAGCCGGTCTCCATCGCGCCCAGCACTCCGCCGCGCTCGTTGATCCGGTCGAACTCCGCCAGCACGGCGGCCTCGACCAGGTCGGTGAGCTCGTCGATCACGAACGAGCCCTGGAGCGGGTTCTCGTTCATCGCCAGGCCCCACTCGCGGTTGATGATCATCTGGATCGCGAGCGCCCGGCGCACCGACTCCTCGGTCGGGGTCGTCACGGCCTCGTCGTAGGCGTTGGTGTGCAGCGAGTTGGCGTTGTCGTAGATCGCGATGAGCGCCTGCAGCGTGGTGCGGATGTCGTTGAAGTCCATCTCCTGCGCGTGCAGGGAGCGACCGGACGTCTGCACGTGGTACTTCAGCTTCTGCGAGCGCTCGTTGGCGCCGTACTTCTCCTTCATGGCCACGGCCCAGATGCGGCGGGCGACGCGACCGATGACGGAGTACTCCGGGTCCATGCCGTTGGAGAAGAAGAACGACAGGTTGGGCGCGAAGTCGTCGATGTCCATGCCGCGCGCGAGGTAGGCCTCGACGTAGGTGAAGCCGTTGGCGAGGGTGAACGCGAGCTGGCTGATGGGGTTCGCCCCGGCCTCGGCGATGTGGTAGCCCGAGATCGAGACGGAGTAGAAGTTCCGCACCTGGTGCTGGATGAACCACTCCTGGATGTCGGCCATCATCCGCAGGCTGAACTCCGTGGAGAACAGGCAGGTGTTCTGGCCCTGGTCCTCCTTGAGGATGTCGGCCTGGACCGTGCCGCGGACGTTGGCGACGGCGTGCGCGGCGAGCATCGCGCGCTCCTCCTCCGACGGCTCGCGGCCCTCCTTCTCGCGGAACGCGTCGACCTGCTGGTCGATCACGGTGTTGAGGAAGAACGCCAGCACGGTCGGGGCCGGGCCGTTGATCGTCATCGACACCGACGTCGACGGCGAGACCAGGTCGAAGCCGCCGTAGAGCACCTTCATGTCGTCGAGCGTCGCGACGGAGACGCCGGACGTGCCGACCTTGCCGTAGATGTCGGGGCGCTCGTCGGGGTCGCGGCCGTAGAGGGTGACCGAGTCGAAGGCCGTCGAGAGCCGCTTGGCGTCGCCGTCGGCCGAGAGGATCTTGAAGCGGCGGTTGGTGCGCGCCGGGTCGCCCTCGCCGGCGAACATCCGGGCCGGGTCCTCGCCGTCGCGCTTGAAGGGGAAGACGCCCGCGGTGAAGGGGAAGTGGCCGGGGAGGTTCTCGCGGCGCCAGAAGCGGACGAGCTCGCCGTGGTCGGCGTACGACGGCAGCGCGACGCGCGGGATCTTGTTGCCCGAGAGGGACTCCCGCGTCAGCCGCGTGTGGATCTCCTTGTCGCGGACCTTCGTGACCATCTCGTCGCCGGAGTAGGACTCCACGACGGCGGGCCAGCCCTCGATCTGCTGCGCGACCTCGGTCGGCAGGTCCTGGCGGGCCTTCTCCAGCAGGGCCGGGACGTCGCCGAGCCCCTCGGTGGTCGAGCCCGTCGAGACCAGCTCGCCGGCGACCAGGTCGAGGCGCTGCACGCGGCGCGCGGCCTCGGCCAGCGTCTCGGTGCGGGCGTGGTACTTGCGCACGGTCTCGGTGATCTCGGCGAGGTAGCGCACCCGGTCGCTCGGGACGACCTGGCGGATCCCCGACGAGTGGCGTACGTCGACCGCCGGCAGCGTGCCCTCGTCGACGGGCAGCCCGCGGTCGGCGAGCAGGCCGCGCAGGTGCTGGTAGAGCGCGGTCACGCCGTCGTCGTTGAAGGTGGCCGCCGAGGTGCCGAAGACGGGCATGTCGGAGGGCTGCTTGCCGAACGCCTCGCGGTTGCGGACCAGCTGGCGACCGACGTCGCGCAGCGCGTCCTTGGCGCCGCGGCGCTCGAACTTGTTGATCGCCACGACGTCGGCGAAGTCGAGCATGTCGATCTTCTCCAGCTGCGAGGCGGCGCCGAACTCCGGCGTCATGACGTACATCGAGGTGTCCACGAACGGCACGATCGCGGCGTCGCCCTGGCCGATGCCGGGGGTCTCCACGATGACGAGGTCGAAGCCCGCGGCCTTCACGACGTCGATGACGTCGCCGAGGTGGGCGGGCAGCTCGTGGGCGCCGCGCGTGGCCAGCGAGCGGAAGAAGACCCGGTCGCCGTCGAGGGAGTTCATCCGGATCCGGTCGCCGAGCAGCGCGCCGCCGCCCTTGCGCCGGGTCGGGTCGACCGCGATGACCGCGACCCGCAGCTTGTCCTGCTGGTCCACGCGGAAGCGTCGTACGAGCTCGTCGGTGAGGGACGACTTGCCCGAGCCGCCCGTGCCGGTGATGCCGAGGACCGGGACCGTGTGGGCTGCGCCGGCCGCGCGGAGCTGCTCGAGCATCGCGGCCGGCAGGTTGCCGCCCTCGGCGCCGGTGATGGCGCGCGCGATGGCGAACCGGTCGCCGCTGAGCACCTGCTCGGCCCCGACCTGCTTGCCCGCCCACAGGTCGAAGTCGCAGTCCTTGACGACCGAGTTGATCATCCCGACGAGGCCCATCCGCTGGCCGTCCTCGGGGGAGAAGATCGTGACGCCCGAGGCGCGCAGGCGCTCGATCTCGTCGTGCACGATCACGCCGCCACCGCCGCCGACGACCTTGATGTGGTCGGCGCCCTGGGCGCGCAGCGACTCGACGAGGTACTCGAAGTACTCGATGTGGCCGCCTTGGTAGGACGAGACCGCCACGCCCTGGGCGTCCTCCTCCAGCGCCGCGTCCACGACCTCCTGCACCGAGCGGTTGTGGCCGAGGTGGATGACCTCGGCGCCCTGGCTCTGGAAGATCCGCCGCATGATGTTGATGGAGGCGTCGTGGCCGTCGAACAGGCTCGACGCCGTCACCAGGCGCACGGGGTGGGTGGGGGTGTGGAGCTCGGGCTTGGCCACGGAAGGTCACCTCACGGGTAGGAGTTCACCCAAATAGTAGGACGTCCTACTAAATGGGGCCAGTTGAGGGCGCACCGCCTCCCGTGGCGGGAGCGGGCGTCAGCGCACGGTGACGGCGAGCACGGTCGTGTCGTCGCCCCCGCTGCCGGGGACGGCCGCGAGCACCCGGTCCACCCAGGCCTCGAGCCCGGCCTCGTCCGGGCCGGTGCCGGCCGACTGCTCGAGCAGGCGCAGGTTGTCGAACAGGTCGCTGCCGCGCCGCTCGACCAGGCCGTCGGTGAACATCAGCAGCGTCGCCCCGGGAGGTACGTCGATCGCCAGTGCCGTGGCCAGCCCGGAGCCCAGCCCGAGCACCGGCCGCGCGGTCGGGCGCAGCGTCAGCGTCGGGTCGGTGGAGAGCAGCAGCGGCGCCGGGTGCCCCGCGCTGGCGGCCTCGAGCCGACGGGCCTCCCGGTCCACCACGACCACCAGGGCCGAGGCGATCTGGTCGTCGACGAGGTCGGCCACGAAGCGGTCGAGCTTGTCGAGGCTGGAGCCGATCGCGTCGCCGGTGAGCAGGTAGGCACGCAGCGCCGCCCGGACCTGCATCATCGCGGCCACGGCCTCGACCCCGTGGCCGGCCACGTCGCCGATCACGAAGGCCGTGCGGCGGTCGTCGATGCGCACGCAGTCCCACCAGTCGCCGCCGAGCTGGTAGGAGGCGGCCGAGGTGTAGCGGACGGCGACGTCGAGGCCCTCGAGGCGAGGGGCCCGCTCGGCGAGCACGCTGCGCTGGAGCGACTCGGCCACCTGGATCTGCTCGCGCGACCGCTTGAGCAGCAGGCCGTTGAGCTGGGCGCGCAGGTGGTCGGCCGCCTGGTTGTCCTCGTCGGACCACGGCCGGCTGTGGCCGCGGACGACCTCACGCCACTTGTCGAAGGACTTGCGCGGCGAGAGCCGCACGGCGGCGCCCTCGCTCGAGGCGAGCTCCTTGTTGCGGGGGTCGCCGCCCCAGTCGACGGTCTGCTCGAACTCCGGTCGCAGCCAGACCAGCCAGCGGTCGGGGAGGGTGCCGATGGCGAGCGCCCCGGCCGGGAGGTCGGCGTACTGCTCGAGGCGGGGGTCGAGTCCCGCGACGTGCTCGGTGCTCCCGATCGAGCTGTCCTCGGGGCTGAGCAGGGCGCTGGCGATGAGCGGCAGCGCGGCCTGCGACGGGACGACGCCGCGGGTCTGGAGGCGGCCGTCGGCCCACATCGCGACGCCGTTGGCCTGCATCAGGCCGGCCAGCTCGGGGTCGTCGAGGAGGGCGTCGAGGACCGGCTCGCTGGTGCCGGCCAGCCGGCCGAGCATGCGCGCGAGCAGCTCGCTGGTGGCCAGGGCGCGGCTGCTGGCGTCGGCGCGCTCCCGCTCGGCGATCTGCTGCGAGGCGACCTGGCTGAGGAACTCCGCGGCGGCGCGGGCGTCCTGGCTGGGACGGTGCGGGCCTGAGTAGTGGTGGCAGGCGACCAGGCCCCAGAGCTCGCCGTCCTGCACGAGCGAGAGGGACATCGAGGACGTGACCCCCATGTTCTGGAGGTACTCCAGGTGGATGGGGGAGACGCTGCGCAGCGTCGAGTGGGACAGGTCCAGCGGCGCCTGGGCGACCGGGTCGAGGATCGGGTGCAGCGGCACGGGCGTGTAGTGGACGTCGGCGATCAGCCGCGTCCAGTTGACGGTGTAGAGCCGTCGTGCCTGGGCGGGGATGTCGGTCGCGGGGTAGTGCAGGCCCAGGAACGGGTTGAGGTCATCGCGCCGCTCCTCGGCGATCACCTCGCCGTTCCAGTCGCGGTCGAAGCGGTAGACCATGACACGGTCGAAGTCGGTCAGCGCCCGGACCTCGCGGGCCAGCTGGGCGGCCAGGCCGACGGTGCTGGTCTCGGCGGACAGCCGGGCCATGGCGCTCCGGGCGGACTGGTAGGTCAGGAGCACCGACCGCGGCCGGCCGACGGTCTCGATCTCGATCACGAGCCGGCTGGACGAGCGGTGCAGTGTGACGTCGACCTCGCGGCCGGCCAGCGAGCCGGGCAGCGACTCGGGCAGGCTGATGATCAACGGCTCGCGGAAGGTCGCCTCGACGAGCCGGCGACGGACGGCGTCCTCGACGGCGTCACCGACGAGGGACGCGAGCGTCCTGCCGATGGCCTCCTCCGCGGCGACCCCCACGAGCTCCTGGCAGTTGGCCGAGGCGACCGCGACGTGCATGGTCCCGGGGTCGACGGCGAGGAGCATCCCGTGGGGCTGGATCGCCCCGGGGATGTGGATCGGCTCGTCCTCGCAGTTGGTGAGGTCTGCGGGGGCGTAGGCCGGCGTGTGCCGGCCGTCCGGGGTCGCGCTCATGGGTCCCTTCCCGAACCGGTCCACGGCCACCGTGGCCGGATCGGGCCACCGTATCCCGTCGAGAGCCCCCCGGGCACGACGGATGTGCCCACCCCTGAGGGTGAGCACACCCGTGGGGGTGATGGGGGACGCGCGATGGATGTCTAGGGTTGGCGCCGTGTTGGAACGGACCTTTGAGGCAGACCTGCTCGACCGGACGCTGCGTGTGCGCGGCGAGGTCGACGACTACGGCATCATCGCGCTGCGCAACCTGCTCGCCGAGCACGGCACTGCGCCGGGCAGCCGGCTGGTGGTGGACCTCAGCGGGGTCGACTACCTGCCCAGCGTCGCGGTCGGGGTGCTGACCCGGGCGTTGGCCTCGGCGGACCGGACCGGCGCCGACCTGTCGCTCGTGGCCGCCCAGGGCTCCGTGGCCCAGCGGGTCCTGATGGTCTGCGCCCTGCCCTACCGCCTCGGCGACCGCGACGACACCCCGCCGGACGCCGACGTACCTGCCTGACGGCTCTCAGGCGAGCGGCAGCACCGCGGTCACCCGCGTGCCGGCCGTGTGGTCGACCCACCACCGCGAGGTGAGGGCCTCCACCATGGCGAGCCCGCGACCGCGCGCGGCCAGGACGTCGGGGGGCATGACGTGCGGCTCGGTCTCCCCGCCGCCGTCGAGCACGCTGACCTCCAGTGCCTCGTCCTGGAGCGCCCAGGACACCTCGAGCCCGTCGTGACGGTCGGGACGGCCGTGGTCGAGCCCGTTGGCGACCAGCTCGCCCAGCACGATCGCCGCGTCCTGGACCACCTGGGCGTCGAGGTGCTTGTGGCGCAGGAATCCCGCGAGCAGCACCCGCGCTGCGCGGTTGCTGCCCATCTCGAACGGCAGCTCGTGCACCTCGAAGCGGGTCTCCTGCTGGGTGCCCTCGCCCGCGGGCGCGTCGTTCACGGCCGGGCCGTTCAGGACATCTCGTGCGGGAGACCGCAGATCGTCAGCACCCGCTGGGCGACGGAGCCCTCCGCGGCGACGAGCCCGATGTCGATGCCCGCCGCGCCGGCCTTGCGCTGGGCCGCGGCCACCACGCCGACGGCCAGGCTCGGGAAGTAGTCGACCCCGCCGAGGTCGATCCGGATCGGGCGGCTGAACTCGCGGGTGTACTTCGCGATGTCCTCGCGGAGCGCCACGCCCGCGACCTCGTCGATCTCGCCCCGGACGGTCAGGACCGAGGAGGTCTCGTCGAAGCCGCTGGAGTACGCCTGTTCGTCCACGGCCCGAGAATAGTCGCCCGCCGCCCCGACCGACACCCGGCCGATGCCGGGTAGCGTTCGGGGCGTGGACCACCAGCCCCAGCCCGCGCTCTCCGACGCGATGCGCGAGGGCTCCCGACTCGAGCACGAGGAGGCCGAGGCCAGCCCGTTCGTCTCCGACCTGGTCGGCGGCCGGGCCCGGCCCGCGCAGTACGCCGCCTACCTGCGCCGGCTGCGCGTCGTCTACGCCGCCCTCGAGGACGCCGTCCGGGACCGCCGCGAGCACCCCGCCGTCGCCGGGGTCCACGACGACGCGCTGGCGCGGACCGACGCGCTCGAGGCCGACCTGGCCCACTGGGCGCCCGGCCGGGAGCCGGCCGTCGCGTCCCGGGCGGCCGAGGCCTACCGCGCCCGGATCGACGCCGCCCGCCTGCGCCCGCACCTGCTCGTGGCCCACCACTACACGCGCTACCTCGGCGACCTGTCCGGCGGCCGGGTGCTGGCCCAGGCCCTCCGTCGCGAGTACGCCGACCAGGGGCTGGACTCCGCCGGCCTGGCGTTCTACGACTTCCCCGAGATCCCCAAGCCGGTGCCCTACAAGCGCGACTACCGCGACCGGCTCGACGCCCTGCCCCTGTCGGACGCCGACCGGGCCGAGGTCGTCGAGGAGGTCCGGCGGGCCTTCCGGCTCAACCGCGACCTGTTCGCCGAGGTGGCCGACCCGCACGTCGACGCCGAGACTGATGCAGAGCTCAGCGGGGCGCTCGACCGATGACGCAGGTCCCGCCGACCTCGTCGTCGGCGGCGACCTCGGCCACCAGGCCGGCCCGGGTCACGAGCGCGGCGGTCGCCGGCGCCTGACGGTCGCTGGTCTCGATCAGGAGCGCGCCGCCCGGCCGCAGCCAGTCGGTCGCTCCCGCGGCCACCCGCGCCTGCAGGTCGGTCCCGTCGGGTCCGCCGTCCAGCGCGACCCGGTGCTCGTGGTCGCGCGCCTCCGGTGGCATCAGGGCGATCGCCCCCGTCGGGACGTACGGCGCGTTCGCGACCAGCACGTCGACCCGGCCGCGCAGCCCGCCCGGGAGGGCGTCGTACAGGTCGCCCTCGAGGACCCGCTCGGGCGGCAGGTTGCGCCGGGCGCAGGCGACGGCGGCGGGATCGACGTCGGCGGCCCAGACCTCGGCCGCCGGGTCGCCGGCCAGCAGTGCTGCCCCCAGGGCGCCGGTCCCGCAGCACAGGTCGAGGACGACCCCGCCGGGCGGCAGCAGCGCCCGGGCGCGGGAGACGAGGAAGGCCGAGCGCTGCCGCGGCACGAAGACGCCCGGCGCCACCGCGACCCGCAGCCCGCAGAACTCCGCGAACCCGACGACCAGCTCCAGCGGCGTCCCGGCCACGCGCGCCGTCACCATCCCCTCGAGGGCGGCGGCGTCCGCGGCGGCCTCGACCAGCAGCCGGGCCTCGTCCTCGGCGAAGACGCAGCCGGCCGTCCGCAGCCGCACCACGAGGGCGGCGAGGGCGGCCGGGGACAGGGTCAAGGTCGGCTCCGGTGCGAGGCGGGTGGGCGCGCTGGACGATGATGGTCGCATGCCTGACCTGCCCACCACGGCGCTCGACCAGCTCACCTGGGTGTGCGTCGCGTACGCCGCCGTGGTCACCGTCGCCGCGCTCGTGGTGACCCTGCGCCGCATCCCGCGGCCGCCGCTGCTCGACTCGACCGTGTGGGTCCTCGAGCTGCTGATGGCCGTGCGGGCCGTCGCCGGCCTGGGCACCATGCTCAAGGGCGACCGGCCGGCCGAGATGTCGGCCCACATCGGCTACCTCGTGGCCTCGGTGTGCGTCCTGCCCATCGCGATGCAGTCGATCGCCGACGACCGCGGCCGCTGGTCCAGCGGCGTGGTGACGGTCGCGGCACTCGCGGTGACCGTGGTCGCCGTACGCCTCCAGATGACGCTCGCCTGACCCCCAGCCCGACAGGAACCACGTGACCGAGACGACCACCCAGCCCGAGTCCGACCACGCGGGCCGCAGCGGCCCGCACAAGGTGCTGCTCGCCTTCTATGCGCTCTTCACCCTCGCCGCCGGCGCCCGCGCCGCCGTCCAGCTGGCCACCGACGCCGACAGGGCGCCGGTCGCCTACACGCTGTCGGCCGTCGCCGCGCTGACGTACGCCGCGGGCTGGGTCGCCATCCGCCGCGCCTCGGTCGGCCACACCGGGCTGGCCAGCGTGCTGCTGTGGGTCGAGCTCGGCGGCGTGCTCACCGTCGGCACCCTGTCGCTGGTGCAGCGCGACTGGTTCCCCGACGCGTCGGTGTGGTCCGACTACGGCATCGGCTACGGCTTCGTGCCGGCGGTGCTCCCGATCGCCGGGCTGCTCTGGCTGCGGCGCCAGAAGGTCGCGGGCGTCACAGCCTCCTGAGGGCACTCGTCGGTCACTGGCCGTCGCCGGGTCGCCGGACGTTCACCGGGGCGGGGCAGCGTCGCGGGGTCTGCCCACCCCCGAAGGAGACGACATGTCCCGCATCCCCCTCCGCCTCGTGACGGCCACGGCCGCCCTGGGCCTCGCCGTCGGCGGCGCCCTGATGGCCACCGGGGCCGACGGCGCCTCGGCACCCGGCGCCACCGGCACCGACGGCGCCCTGGCCACCGGCTTCGCCAAGGTCACCCGGAACACGCCCTGGACCGAGGTCGGCAAGCTGCACCTGGACTTCAACACGTTCCACACCGAGGGCCTGGCGATCACCGACAAGCACATCTTCCTGTCGTCGGTCGAGATCATCGAGCCGACCCAGAAGTACCCCAGCCCCGTCGGCGGCTACGACCGCACGCCGGGCAAGGGCGTCGGCCACCTGTTCGTGATGGACCGGCAGGGCCACCTGCAGAAGGACATCGTGCTCGGCGAGGGCGACATGTACCACCCGGGCGGCATCGACTTCGACGGCCACAACGTCTGGGTCCCGGTCGCGGAGTACCGCCCCGACAGCGCCTCGATCATCTACAAGGTCGACGCCACCACCCTCAGGGTCTCCGAGCAGTTCCGCGTCCAGGACCACATCGGCGGCATCGTCAAGGACGACACGACCGGCGACCTGGTCGGCAACACGTGGGGCTCGCGGAAGTTCTACGCGTGGAGCCCGACGGGTCAGCAGGAGTCCACGTGGTCCAACCCGAGCCACTTCATCGACTACCAGGACTGCCAGTACGTCGCCTCCGCCAAGGCGATCTGCAGCGGCGTCGCCAACCTGCCGCAGACGCCGACCGCCGGCGGCTCGGCCGCGACGTACGAGCTCGGAGGGCTGGCGCTGGTCGACCTGCACACGCACGCCGTCCTGCACGAGATCCCCTTCCAGCAGTGGTCCGAGGCCGGGCACGTGATGACCCGCAACCCGGTCAAGATGGCGGCCGACGGCTCGCACCTGACGCTGTGGGCGGCACCGGACAACGGCGAGGAGGCCGGCGGCACCGAGCTCTACACGTTCACCGCCGACGTCTCCTGAGGCCCCTGTTCTGGAACGTGTTCTAGATTGAGCCCGTGACCGCCGCAGTCCCCGACGTCTTCGCCCCCGCCGCGCTCGGCCCGGTCCGGCTGCGCAACCGGACGGTCAAGGCGGCGACCTTCGAGGGGCGCACGCCGCACGGCCAAGTGACCGACGAGCTCATCGACTACCACCTGGCCGTGGCGCGCGGCGGGATCGGGCTGACCACGGTGGCCTACCTCGCTGTCGCCCCCGAGGGTCGGACCCACCGCGAGCAGGTCGTGGTGGGGGAGTCGACCGTGGCCGGCTTGGCGCGGCTCGCCGACGCGGTCCACGGGACCGGGGCGGCGATCGCGGGCCAGGTCGGGCATGCCGGCCCGGTCGCCAACGGTCGCTCCAACGGCTCACGCGCCCTGGCGGCCTCGCGCATGCCCAGCCCGCTGTCGATGCAGATGGTCGGCTCCGCGAGCGAGCGGGACCTGACCCGCATCACGAAGCAGTACGTCGCCACCGCACGCACCCTCGTGACCGCCGGATTCGACGTGCTCGAGCTGCACATGGCGCACAGCTACCTCATCTCCAGCTTCCTCGCGTCCGGGCTCAACCGGCGCCGCGACCGCTGGGGCGGCTCGCTGGAGAACCGCGCCCGGCTGGCCCGCCAGGTCGCCCGCGCCGTGCGCGAGGAGGTCGACGGCGAGGTGGCCGTGACGGCCAAGGTGTCGCTGGGCGACGGCTTCCGGGGCGGGGTCACGACCGAGGAGGGGCTCGAGGTCGCCCGGCTCCTGGAGTTCGACGGGACCCTCGACGCGCTCCAGCTCAGCGGCGGCAGCTCGCTGATGAACCCGATGTACCTCTTCCGCGGGGGTGCGCCGGTCGCGGAGTTCGCCGCCGCCATGCCGCTGCCGGTCCGGGTCGGGATGCGGGTGGCGGGCGGGTCGTTCCTCAAGGACTACGCCTTCGAGGAGGCCTACTTCCTCGAGAAGGCGCGGACCTTCCGGGCCGGTCTCGCCATGCCGCTGATGCTGCTCGGCGGCATCAACCGCCGCGACACGATGGACCTGGCCATGGCCGAGGGGTTCGACTTCGTGGCGATGGGCCGCGCCCTGCTCCGCGAGCCCGACCTGGTCGACCGGCTCCGGGCTGGCCGCCAGGACGCCGGTGTGTGCATCCACTGCAACCGCTGCATGCCGACGATCTACACCGGCACCCGCTGCCCGGTCGTCGAGGAGACCGCCCTTCCGCAAACCTAGAACCTGTTCTAGATTGCTGGCATGGTCAAGACAGGCTCGACCACCGGGCTGCCCCTCAAGGTCGTCGTGTGGTCCACCGGCACGGTCGGCCGGCACGCCATCGCCGGGATCGACCGGCACCCCGACCTCGAGCTGGTCGGCGTCTGGGTCAGCAACCCCGAGAAGGTCGGCCGCGACGCCGGGATCCTGGCCGACCTCGGCCGCGAGCTGGGGATCGAGGCCACGAACGACCGCGACGCGCTGCTCGCCCTGCGACCCGACTGCATCGTGCACACCGCGATGGCCGACGACCGCGTCTTCGAGTGCATCGAGGACCTCTTCGGCTTCGTCGAGGCCGGCGTCAACGTGGTCTCCAGCGGGCCGGTCCTGCTCCAGTGGCCCGACCGGATCCTGCCGCCCGAGATGCTCGACCGGCTCGCCGACGCCGGGGCGCGGACCGGCGCCAGCCTGCACGTCAACGGCATCGACCCGGGCTTCGCCAACGACGTGCTGCCGCTGAGCCTGACCAGCCTGTCCCAGCGCATCGACGAGGTGCGGGTGATGGAGATCGCCGACTACTCGACCTACTACCAGCCGGTCGTCATGCAGGACATCTACGGCTTCGGCAAGCCCCTGGACCACCGCCCGATGCTGTGGGAGCCGGGCATCCTGACCATGGCGTGGGGGAGCGTGGTCCGCCAGCTCGCGGCCGGCCTCGGCATCACCCTCGACGAGCCGCTCACCGAGGAGGTCGACCGCCGGGCCGCCGAGGTCGACACCAAGACGGCAAGCGTCGACATCGAGGCCGGGACCATGGCGGCCGTGCGGTTCCAGGTGATCGGCAAGGTCGACGGAGTGCCGCGCGTCGTGCTCGAGCACGTCACCCGCACCGCCGAGGACCAGGTGCTCGAGTGGGCCCAGCCGCCCGAGGGCGGCGGCTGCTACCGCGTCGTGATCACCGGGGAGCCCTTCATGCAGTGCGACTTCGTGCACCACGGCGAGCACGGCGACCACAACGTCTCCGGGATGATCGTGACCGCGCAGCGCCTGGTCAACGCCGTGCCCGCCGTCGTCGCGAGCCCGGGCGGGCTCGTCACCGCGCTCGACCTGCCGCTCGTCACGGGCAAGGGCCTGGTGGCGCACGCATGACGATCCTGGACCGGTTCACGCTCACCGACCACGTCGCCGTCGTCACCGGCGCCGGCCGCGGGATCGGCGCCGCTACCGCGGTGGCGTTCGCCCAGGCGGGTGCCGACGTGGTGCTCTCCGCCCGGACCGCCCACCAGCTCGACGCGGTCGCCGACCAGGTCCGTGCCGCCGGCCGCCGCGCCCTCGTCGTCCCGGCCGATCTCAGCGACACCGACGCCGTGGCCGGGCTCGCGCAGGCGGCATACGACGAGTTCGGCCGGCTCGACACGGTCGTCAACAACGTCGGCGGCACCATCCCCAACGCCTTCCTCGACACCGACGTGGCCTACCTCGAGGAGGCGTTCCACTTCAACGTCTCGACCGCCCACGCGCTCTCGCTCGCGGCGGTCCCCCTGATGCTCAAGGGCGGCGACGAGGGGCAGAAGTCGATCGTCAACATCTCCTCGATGATGGGCCGGGCCTCCGGTCGCGGCTACCTCGCCTACGGCACCGCCAAGGCCGCCCTCGCGCACTGGGCCCGGCTCGCCGCCACCGACCTCGCCCCAAGGATCCGGGTCAACGGGATCTTCGTGGGCTCGGTGATGACCTCCGCGCTGGAGTTCGTGGCCGGGGTGCCGGAGATGATGGAGCAGATGGAGACCAAGACCCCGCTGGGCCGGGTCGGCGAGGCCGAGGACATCGCGGCCGCCGCGCTCTACCTCTGCTCGCGGGCCGGCCAGTACGTCACCGGCAAGATGCTCGAGGTCGACGGCGGCATCCAGCAGCCGAACCTCGACCTCCACCTCCCCGACGTCACCACCTAGGGTCGGCGGGGTGACCAGCACCAGCACCGCCCACGCGAAATCCCCGGACTCCGGCCAGCACTGGACCGAGCCGGGTGCGTGGCGGGTCGCCGAGGGGATCCACCGGATCCCGCTGCCGCTGCCGATGGACGGTCTCCGGGCCGTCAACGTCTACGTCCTCGAGACCGAGCGCGGCCTGACGCTCGTCGACGGCGGCTGGGCGATCGAGGAGAGCCGGACGCTGCTGGAGAAGTCGCTGGCCGGGATCGGGTTCGGCCTGCGCGACATCACCCGCTTCCTCGTCACGCACGTGCACCGCGACCACTACACGCAGGCGGCCGTGATCGGCAAGGAGTACGGCGCCCACGTCAGCCTCGGCATCGGCGACAAGCCGACCCTCGACCTGATGCACCACCACGACGACGTCGACGAGGACCCGACCCTCGCCGTGCTTCGCACTGCCGGCGCCCACGAGATCGCGGAGAAGTGGCAGAAGTTCACCGACGGCCGGATGCCCGACCTGTCGATGTGGCACTACCCCGACACCTGGCTCGACGGCGACCACGAGATCGAGATCGGCACCCGCACCCTGCACGCGGTGCACACCCCCGGCCACACCCAGGGCCACTTCGTCTTCGCCGACCACGCCGACGGGATCCTCTTCGCCGGCGACCACGTGCTGCCCACGATCACCCCGTCGATCGGCTTCGAGCCGGTCCCGGTCGAGCAGCCGCTGCGCGACTTCATGGCCTCGCTCACCAAGGTCCGCGAGCTGCCGGACCTGCGGCTGCTGCCGGCCCACGGCCCGCTCGCGCCGTCCTCCCACGCCCGGGTCGACCAGCTGCTCGACCACCACGAGCACCGGCTGGAGCTCTGCCTCGCGGCGCTGGCCGGCGGCCCGGCCACGGCGTACGACGTCGCGGGCGAGCTGCCCTGGACCCGTCACGAGCACCGGCTCGCCGACCTCGACGAGTTCAACGGCGCGCTCGCGTCGATGGAGACCAAGGCCCACCTCGAGCTGCTCGTCGCGCGGGGTCAGGCGACCCGCGAGGTGACCGACGGCGGGGTCGTCTTCACCCGCGCGTGAGCCGCATCGGGACGTGCGGGATGCCGTCCTCGAGGAACTCCGCCCCGTCGGCCACGAAGCCGAACCCGGCGTACCACCCGGCCAGCGGCACCTGCGCGTCCAGCACCACGTCGCGGTCGGGGCAGACCTGCAGGGCGGTGCCCATGACGAGGTCCGCCAGCCCGCGGCCGCGGGCCTCGGGCGTCAGCACGACGCGGCCGATCCGCCAGGTGCTCGCGTCGTCGAGGACCCGGGCGTAGCCGAGCAGCTCGTCACCGCTGTCGCGCAGCAGCACGTGCCGGGTGCCGGGCTCGACGTCGCGACCGTCGAGGTCGGGGTAGGGACACGCCTGCTCGACGACGAACACGGCCTGCCGCAGCCGCCACACGTCGTACGCCGTCCGGGCGTCGAGTGCGGCGAAGGGGACCGCGGTGATGTTCACCGGAGGAACTCCAGCGTCTGCTTCCACGCCCGCCGGGCCTCGGGGACCAGCGGCAGCAGCGGGTAGACGTGGATCAGGTCGGGGGCCTCGACGTAGGTGAGCTCCCACGTCGAGGACAGCGCCCGGTCGGCCAGCATCCGCACCCCGGGGGCGAGCAGGTCGCGGGTGCCGCAGAACATCAGCGTCGGCGGCAGCCCGTCGAGCGGCGCCAGCCCCGGCGAGACCTCCGGGCGCCCCAGGTCCTCGTCCCGCCCCGCCCACCACGAGGCGTAGGCGTGGAGCTTGCCGAGGAAGAGCCACGGGTCGCGCTCGGCGAAGGCCGCCGTGTCCGGCGCGCTGGTGGTCAGGTCGATCCACGGCGACAGGAGCAGCAGCCGCTCCGGCTGCGGCCCACCCCGGTCGCGCAGCGCGAGTGCGATGGCCATCGCCAGGCCGCCGCCGGCCGAGTCGCCGCCCAGCACGACCGGCCCGTCGGCGCACCAGCGGGCGGCGAGGTCGACCAGCGCGTCGTGCGAGTCGCGCCAGGTGTGCTCGGGCGCGAGCGGGTAGTCGGGCAGCACGATCCGGGCGCGCAGCGCCCGGGCCAACCGGGCCACGTAGCGCACGTGGAAGGGGTCGATCGGGGCCATGAAGCCGCCGCCGTGCACCCAGACCACGGTGCGCTCGGGCGTGATGCCGCGCGGCGTGACGACGTACGACAGGAAGTCGCCGGCCGGTCCGGTCAGCGTCTCGGTCGTGACGTCGTACCGGCGCGCGAAGCCCGGCACGATCCGGGTCGGCAGGGTGCGGTCCAGCCCGGCGTGCCAGCGCTCGACGCGGGCGCGCTCGGCCTCCTCGGTGTCGAGCTCGCGGGACTTGCGCAGCTTGGGCACGCCCCACGCGAGGAGCTGGTGGGTGGGACTCGGCATGCCGCGACCCTGTCACAGGCCGGTGTCACAGATCGGCGGCGGCCGGTGTCTGGATGGGTGACCGCTGAAAGACACGACACCAGGAGCACCGATGCCCAGCACCTTCCGGATCCCCCGGGCCACGATCACCGGCCTCTACGGCCGGGTCCTGTCCGCCTACGCCCGCCGCACCTACGGGCAGGTCCCCGACAACGCCTACGTCCTGTGGCACCACCGCCCGGTGCTGAGGGCGGTGCTCGGCTTCGAGCAGAAGGTGGCGAAGTGGGACCGCCTCGACCCGACCCTGAAGTCCTACGCCCAGCTCGCCAGCGCCGGGGTCATCGGCTGCAGCTGGTGCCTGGACTTCGGCTACTTCCTCGCCCACGACGAGGGGCTCGACCTCGCCAAGGTCCGGGAGGTGCCGCGCTGGCGCGAGTCGGACGTCTTCACCCCGCTGGAGCGCGAGGTGCTGGCCTACGCGGAGGCCATGAGCCACACGCCGCTGACCGTCACCGACGAGATGGTCGGCCGGCTCGTCGACCAGCTCGGGGCCGAGGCCGTCGTCGAGCTCACCCAGATGATCGCCCTGGAGAACATGCGCTCGCGCTTCAACTCCGCCGCCGGGCTGCAGAGCCAGGGATACTCCGACGTCTGCGAGCTGCCGCTCGCTACTGTCGCGTCAGGCCCGACCAGCGAGGTGTCATGACCACTGCGACCGATGCGTTCGTCACGCACCGCAACCTGCTCTTCACCGTCGCCTACGAGATGCTCGGGTCCGCCGTCGACGCCGAGGACGTGCTCCAGGAGACCTGGCTGCGCTGGCACGAGGTCGATCTCACCGCGGTGCGCGACGAACGCGCCTACCTGGTCCGGATCACGACCCGGCTCGCGCTCAACCGGATGCGGACGATGGCCCGCCGCCGCGAGCAGTACGTCGGCCCGTGGCTGCCCGAGCCGCTGCTCACCACCCCCGACGTCGCCGAGGACGTCGAGCTCGCCGACAGCGTCTCGATGGCGATGCTGCTGGTCCTGGAGACCCTGAGCCCGACCGAGCGGGCGGTGTTCGTGCTGCGGGAGGTCTTCGACGTCGGGTACGACGAGATCGCGGCCGCCGTGGACAAGTCGCCGGCGGCGGTCCGCCAGATCGCCAGCCGGGCCAGGGCGCACGTCGACGAGCGTCGCCCGCGCTCCGACGTCACGCCCACGCAGCGCGACGAGGTGATCGCGAAGTTCCTCGGGGCGACCGCGACCGGCGACCTCCAGGGCCTCATGGACGTGCTCGCCCCCGACGTCGTGCTGATGACCGACGGCGGCGGCTTCAAGAAGGCCGCGCTGCGCCCGATCCTGGGCCGCGACAAGGTGCTGCGGTTCCTGGAGGCCGTGATGCCCGAGGACGGGTCGGCCGAGCTGGTGCTCGTCAACGGCGCCCCCGGCCTGCGGCTGCTCGTCGGCGGCGTGGTCGACGCGATCGGCACGATGCTGGTCGAGGACGGCCAGGTCACCGGCCTCTACATCGTGCGCAACCCCGAGAAGCTGGCCCGGCTGGACGGGGTGATCGCCCTGACTCGCTGACGACTAGTCTGGAGGGACATGACAGGGGAGCACGCCCGACGTGCTGAGAGTGCGGATCCGCCGCAGACCCTATGAACCTGCTCCGGTTAACACCGGCGAAGGGAGTCCCAGATGAAGTCATCGCGCGCGCTGGCGGCGATCTGCACGGTCCTGCTCGTCCCCGTCCTCGGGTCCTGCTCGGTGATCGGCCAGGGCGACGACAGCCCGGCCACGACCGCCGCGGGCAAGGTCAAGGACGTCGTCCTGGTCACCCACGACTCGTTCGTCCTGCCCAAGAAGGTGGTCAAGGACTTCGAGGCCCAGACCGGCTACCACCTCGTGGTCAAGGCGTCCGGCGACGGCGGCACGCTCACCAACAAGCTCGTCCTGACCAAGGACGACCCGACCGGCGACGTCGCGTTCGGCGTCGACAACACCTTCGCCTCCCGCGCGCTGGACGAGGGTGTCTTCGCGCCGTACTCCTTCGACGCCCCGGCCGGTGTCTCCGCCTACGACCTCCCCGGCGACGACGCCCACGCGCTCACGCCCGTCGACAACGGCAACGTCTGCGTCAACGTCGACGACACCTGGTTCAAGGCCCACGACCTGGCCGAGCCCCGGACGCTCGACGACCTGACCGACCCGGCCTACAAGGACCTGTTCGTGCTGCCCGGTGCGGCCACGAGCTCGACGGGGATGGCGTTCCTGCTCGCCACGGTCTCGGCGTACGGCGACGCCTGGCCGGACTACTGGAAGAAGCTGATGGACAACGGCGCGCGCGTCACCGCCGGCTGGTCCGACGCCTACGAGGTCGACTTCACCCAGGGCGGCGGCAAGGGCGACCGGCCGATCGTGCTGTCCTACGACTCCTCGCCCGCCTTCACCGTCCCGAAGGGCGCGACGGCGTCCACCACCCACGCGCTGCTCGACACCTGCTTCCGCCAGGTGGAGTACGCCGGCGTCCTCGACGGCGCCGCCAACGTGCCCGGGGCCGAGGCCTTCGTGCGGTTCCTGACCTCCTCGGAGGTGCAGGAGGCGCTGCCCGAGAGCATGTACGTCTTCCCGGTCGTCGACGGCACGCCGCTGCCGGCCGACTGGGCCTCGTACGCCACCCAGCCCGACCAGCCCTACGCCGTCGACCCGGCCGACGTGGCCGCCCACCGCGACGAGTGGCTGCGCGAGTGGAGCGACGTCACCTCGCAATGACCACTCGTTGGTCGAGCTCCGCTCGGTGGTCGAGCTTGTCGAGACCCCTGACCCTCGCCGCGCTGGCGCTCCTGCCGGTCGCGGTGCTGGGCGTCTTCTTCGTGCTGCCGGTGAGCGGCATGCTGGCGCGCGGCTTCTGGCCGGACGGATCGTTCGACCCCGGCGGGGTGATCTCGGTGCTCGGCCGGCCGCGGGTGCACCGCGTCCTGTGGTTCACCGTCTGGTCGGCCTCGGTCGCGACCGTGGTGTCGGTGCTGCTCGGGCTGCCGGCGGCGCACGCCCTGCACCGGCGGGAGTTCCCGGGCCGGCGGGCGCTGCGCGCGGCCCTGCTCGTCCCGTTCGTGCTCCCGACGGTGGTGGTCGGCGTCGCCTTCCGTGAGCTGTTGGGGGAGTCCGGTCCGTTGGGCTTCCTGGGCCTGGACGGCACCCCGGTGGCGATCGTGGCCGGCCTGGTCTTCTTCAACGTGGCGGTCGTGATCCGCGCGGTCGGCGCCTCGTGGGAGTCCCTCGACCAGCGGCCGGCCGACGCGGCCGCCGCGCTGGGAGCCAGTCCGGTGCAGGTCTTCCGCACGGTCACCCTCCCGGCGCTGCGCCCGGCGATCGTGTCGGCGGCCAGCGTGGTGTTCCTGTTCTGCGCGACCGCCTTCGGCGTCGTGCTGACCCTCGGCGGGCTGAGGTACTCCTCGGTCGAGACCGAGATCTACCTCCTCACCACCAACCTGCTCGACCTCCAGGGCGCCGCGGCGCTGTCGGTGCTCCAGCTCGTCGCCGTCCTGGCGCTGCTGCTCGTCGCCGGGCGGCTGCGGGCCGTGCCGGACCCGTCCGTCTCCCGCGTGCTGCCGCGGCCCCGGCGGCTCTCCCGCCGGGACTGGCCGGGCGCGCTGGCGACACTGCTCCTCGTCGTGCTCGTCGCGCTGCCGATCGGCACCCTCGTGCTCGGCTCCATGCAGGTCGAGGGGTCCGGCTGGGGCCTGGACAACTACCGGGCGCTCACCACGCGCGGCACCCACCAGGCGCTGCTGGTCCCCGTGACCGACGCCCTGGTCACCTCACTGCGCACCGCCGTCGACGCGACCTGGATGTCGCTCTCGCTCGGCCTCCTCGTGGCGGTGGTCGTCACCCGGCGGTCCCGCTCGCGGTCCGAGCGCCGGGTCCGCGCCACGCTCGACGGCTTCTTCATGCTGCCGCTCGGCGTCTCGGCGGTGACGCTCGGCTTCGGCTTCCTCATCACCCTCGACCACCCGCCGCTCGAGCTGCGCGACTCCCCGCTGCTGGTGCCGATCGCCCAGGCCCTCGTGGCGCTCCCCCTGGTGGTCCGCACCATCGTGCCGGTGCTCTCGGGCGTCGACGACCGGCAGCGCCAGGCCGCCGCCTCGCTCGGGGCCGGACCGCTGCGCGCGGTGCTGACCGTCGACCTGCCGGTGGTCTGGAAGCCCCTGCTGGCCGCCAGCGGCTTCGCGTTCGCCGCCTCGCTCGGCGAGTTCGGCGCGACGTCGTTCCTCGCCCGCGACGAGCACCCGACCGTCCCGGTCGTCATCTTCCGGCTGATCGGGCACCCCGGCCCGATGAACTACGGCATGGCGCTGGCCGCCTCCGTCGTCCTCGCCGCGACCACGGCTGTCGTGATGCTCGTGGTCGAACGGCTCCGGGTGCCGTCCGTGGGAGCCTTCTGACGCCATGCTCGAGCTCCAGCACGTCTCCGTCTCCTACGACGGCCTGCCCGCCGTCGTCGACGTCTCCCTCGACCTGCCCGTCGGGGAGGTGCTCGCCGTCCTCGGCCCGTCCGGCTGCGGCAAGTCCACGCTGCTGCGCGCCGTCGCCGGCCTCGAGCCGGTCGCCGCGGGCAGCATCACCTGGGACGGCGCGGACCTGCGCGGCGTACCGACCCACAAGCGTGGCTTCGCACTGATGTTCCAGGACGGCCAGCTCTTCAACCACCTCACGGTCGGCCGCAACGTGGGCTACGCGCTCCGGCTCCGCCGCGCCCCCCGCATCCCCGCCCGCGTCGAGGAGCTGCTCGACCTCGTCGGCCTCCGGGGGTACGCCGATCGCCTGCCGTCGACCCTGTCCGGCGGCGAGCGCCAGCGGGTCGCCTTGGCCCGGTCGCTGGCCGTCGAGCCACGGCTGCTCCTGCTCGACGAGCCGCTGTCCGCCCTCGACGCGGGGCTGCGCGAGCGGCTCGCCGTCGACCTGCGCGGCATCCTCCGGGCCGCCGGCACGACCGCGCTGATGGTCACCCACGACCACGAGGAGGCCTTCACCGTCGCCGACCGGCTCGCCGTGATGCGTGCCGGCCGGGTCGTGCAGGAGGGCCCGATCGCCGAGGTCTGGCGGACGCCCGCGGACCCGGAGACCGCGCTGTTCCTCGGCTATGCCCGCGTCCTGCGCGACGCCGCCGCCCGCACCGTGCTCGCGTCGGCCGGGCTCCCGCCCGCGCCGGCGGTCGCGGTCCGTCGCTCGGCGATCGACGTCCGGGACGGCGGTGGGCTGGTCGGCACCGTGCTGGCCAGCCGGGCCACCCCGGAGCAGGTCCGGCTGGTCGTCGATCTCGAGGGCGTCGGCGAGGTCGACGCGGTCGCGTCGCTGGACGCCCACGCCGCACCGGGTGAGACGGTTCACTGTGCGGTGGATCCCACACGGCTGGCGATCCTGCCGATGACCGACGCATCCCTAGACTGACGCCCGTGTATCGCCGCGCCTATGCCCTGCTCGTGGGGATCGCTGTCGTCATGGGTGGTCTGGCGATCCTGACGGCGGTCCTCCTCGACAAGAAGCTCGCCGACCCCGACGGCTTCCTCGGGCCCTCGTGGCTGCGCCTGCCGATGCTGGTTGGCAGCGCCTTCCTGATCGACCTCGTCCCCCGGACGGTGTGGCAGTCGAAGGGGAAGTTCCCCCTGATGGCGCCGATCTGGCGCGCGCGGGTGAGGACGCACTGGACGCGGGAGCGGATGACGCTCGTGGTGATGGGTGTCGTGTGCTTCTACATCACCTACGTCAGCTACCGGAACCTCAAGTCCTACCTGCCGTTCGTCTCCACGACGAAGTACGACCGCACGCTGCACCTGCTCGACCGGGCCCTGATGTTCGGCCACGAGCCCGGCCTGCTGCTGCACGACATCTTCGGCACCAGCTTCATGGCCTACTTCCTGTCCTACGTCTACCTGTGGTTCCTGCCGTTGGTGCCGCTCGCACTGACCGCGTGGCTGGTCTGGTCGCGGAACCTCACCTTCGGCTACTGGTTCGCCACGTCCCAGTGCATCGCCTGGGCGCTTGGCACGCTGTCCTACTACGCGCTGCCCACCCTCGGCCCCGGCCTGGCCTACAGCTACGTCTACTCCGACCTGCCGGACACGCCGACAGCGAGCCTGATGGCGTCGTTGCAGAACACCCGGATCGAGGTCATCAAGGGCGGTCTCGAGGGCGTGGTCCAGTCGGTCGCCGGCTTCGCCAGCCTGCACTGCGCGATCACGCTGCTGGTCGCCCTGATGGTGCAGTTCACGCTGCGCTCGAAGATCCTCAAGTGGGTCTTCTGGGTCAACTTCGGCTGCACGGTCGTGGCCACCCTCTACTTCGGCTGGCACTACATCGCCGACGACGTCGCCGGCATCATGATCGCCTTCGTCTCCTTCTACGTCGGCGGCGTCGCCAGCGGCCAGAAGTTCGAGCGCCGGGGCCTGCACTCGCACCCCACCTCCACCACGTCGGCCGTCCCCGTCGACCACGACGTCTGACGCCACACGTCGATTCGTCGAGAACTACATTGTTGTAGTTCGCAAGCCGACACGCCGGTGACGCAAGAAAAAATTGGGGAAGTTGTTTCCTTTGTGACAGAAGTTCACTAACGTTCTTCGAGTGCCTCGGGCGATGGGGAAGTCGCCCGAGGCACTACCAGTCGAAGAGCCAGGGAGACCACACGTGCGGATCATGGGGATCGCAACGGCGGCCGCGCTGACCCTCGCGTTGGGGGTCTCCTCGGGGGTCACCGCGGGGATCGCCGCCGCCGACGACCACGGGATGCCGTCGCGCCAGGACGTGCACGACGCCAAGGTCGCCGTCCGCGACAAGGCCACCGACGTGGCCTCGGTGCGCGCCCAGCTGGTGCTGGCCAACCAGCGCCTCCAGGCCTCGGCCGTGAAGGCGGCCCAGGCCGCCGAGGCCTTCAACGGCGCCCGCTACGAGGCGCAGCAGGCGCGGCTCGCCGCCCACGCCGCGCAGGTCCACTCCGACGTGGCCGCCGCCGACGTCGAGCGCCAGCGCGCTGTCTACAGCGACGCCCTGGTCACCTCCTACGAGCTCGCCCCGGGCCTGACCGCCCTGTCCGCGATCGCGAAGTCCGACGGCATCACGACCGTCATCGAGCGCGCCACCACCATGCAGAACGCCGAGGGTGCGCTCGACGGGCACTACGACGAGTTCCGCGCAGCGGCGACGCTCGCAGACGTCGCGACGCGACAGGCCGACCAGGCCCGGGACGCTGCCTCCGCCGCCCAGGACGCGGCCCGTGCGGCGCGCGACACGGCCCGCGCGGCTGCGGCCGCCGCGGCCTCCGACGCCCGCGCGATCGCGGCCCGGAAGACCGAGCTGATCACCCAGCTCGCCCACCTCCAGCACGTCAGCGTCGCGCTCGCCGCTCGGCGCCAGGCGGCCCTCGAGGCGCAGGCCCAGGCCGCGGCCGCCGCGGCCGCCCAGGCCGAGGCCGAGGCGGCGGCGCAGGCCGCAGCCCAGCAGGCCGCCGCGGCAGCAGCCCAGCAGGCCGCCCAGCAGGCGGCGCAGCAGCAACAGCAGCAGGACGCTCCCGCGCCGAGCAGCCCGACGACCCCGACGACCCCGACGCCACCGCCGGCCCCGCCGGCACCCCCCGCCCCGCCGGCCCCCGCGGGTGGTGCCCAGGGTGCCGTCGACTTCGCCCGCGCCCAGCTCGGCGAGCCCTACCGGTGGGGTGCCGCGGGCCCGGACGCCTGGGACTGCTCCGGCCTCACGATGGGTGCCTGGCAGGCCGGTGGCCGCTCGCTGCCGCACTACTCCGTCGCGCAGTACGAGCAGTCCACGCCGATCCAGCCCTCCGACCTGCAGCCGGGCGACCTGGTCTTCTGGGGGTCCTCCAGCGACCCGTCCTCGATCTACCACGTCGCGATGTACGTCGGCGGCGGCATGATCATCCACGCCCCGCGCACCGGCCGGCCGGTGTCGGAGGAGTCGCTCTACTACTGGATCCCGCCCAACTTCTACGCACGCCCCTGACCGTCCCCGCCCCGTCCCCGCCCGGTCCCGGTAGCGTTCGGTCATGGCAACCGACACCGCCGCCCCACCGTCCTCCGAGGGCGCGGGCGCACCGCGGCACACCCCGCCCGATGTGGACGTCGCGGCGCTGACCGCGCTGCTCGACGGCAAGTACGCCGAGGTCCGCGGCCTGGTCCGCACCAACCTCGCCGAGTACGCCTCGATCCTCGAGGAGGCCGAGACGCTCGACCGCGACGCGTTCCGCGAGCGGGTCAAGCAGGTCGTGGTCGAGATGGCCTCGACCGGCCAGACCGGCATGGGCTTCCCCGAGGAGTACGGCGGCGGCGGCGACATCGGCGCCTCGGTGGCGGCGTTCGAGACGCTGGCGCTCGGCGACCTCTCGGTCCTGGTCAAGGTCGGCGTGCAGTTCGGGCTGTTCGGCGGCGCGATCCTCCAGCTCGGCACGCAGGAGCACCACGACGCCTACCTCGCGCGGCTGGTCACCGGCGAGCTGATGGGCTGCTTCGCGATGACCGAGTCCGGCCACGGCTCCAACGTCCAGGCACTCGGCACCGTCGCGACCTACGACGTGGCGACCGAGGAGTTCGTCATCACCACCCACGGCGAGCAGTCCCGCAAGGACTACATCGGCAACGCGGCCAAGCACGCCGAGCTGGCCGTCGTCTTCGCCCAGCTCGAGGTGGGCGGCGAGGGGCGCGGGGTGCACGCCTTCGTCGTGCCGATCCGGGAGAAGGGCAAGCCCTGCCAGGGCGTCCGGATCGAGGACGACGGCGCCAAGATGGGGCTCAACGGCGTCGACAACGGCCGCCTGTGGTTCGACGGGGTCCGCGTCCCGCGCGGCGCCCTGCTCAACCGGTTCGCCGACGTGTCGGCCGCGGGCGTCTACGAGTCCGCGATCGAGAACCCCAACAAGCGCTTCTTCACCATGCTCGGCACCCTCGTCCAGGGCCGCGTCTGCGTGGGCGGCGCGAGCATCAACGCCAGCAAGGTCGCGCTGGCCATCGCGGTGAAGTACGCCCTGCGCCGCCGCCAGTTCGAGGCGTCGTCCGACGAGCACGAGGAGCTGCTCCTCGACTACGGCATGCACCAGCGCCGGCTCTTCCCGCTGCTCGCCCGCACCTACGCGCTGCACTTCGCCCAGGAGGTCGTGGCCGGCCAGCTCCACGACGTCTTCTCCGGGATCAGCGACGACGAGCACACCCGTCGTGAGCTGGAGTCCCGCGCGGCCGGCACCAAGGCGCTCGGCACCTGGCACGGCACCCGCACCATCCAGGAGTGCCGCGAGGCGTGCGGCGGCGCCGGCTACCTCGCCGTCAACCGGTTCACCGCGCTCAAGGCCGACAGCGACGTGTTCACGACCTTCGAGGGCGACAACCACGTGCTGCTCCAGCTGGTCGCCAAGGGCCTGCTGACCGACTACTCCAGCGAGTTCTCCGACCTCGACCAGTTCGGCATGGTCCGGTTCGTGGCCGGGATGGCGGTCGAGACCGTCATCGAGCGGACCAACGTCCACAAGCTCCTCGAGCGGGTCAAGGACCTGCTGCCCGGCGGCGACGACTGGGACCAGGAGGCCGGGCTCATGGACCCCGACTACCAACTCCAGATGCTCCGCTTCCGCGAGGAGCACATGCTCGCCGGCGTCGCGCGCCGCCTCAAGCGCGGCATCGACAACGGGATGAACCCCGGCGTGGTCTTCTCCCGCGTCCAGGACCACGTGATCGCGGCCGCCCGGGCGCACGTCGAGCGGCTCGTCCTCGAGGCCTTCGTCGCCAAGGTGGGTGCCCTGCCCGACGGCGACCTCAAGGTGGCGCTCAACCTGCTCTGCGACCTGCACGCCCTGTCCACGATCGAGGCCGACCGGGCCTGGTTCATGGAGCACGGCCGGCTGACGGTGCAGCGGTCCAAGTCGATCAGCCGCGAGGTCAACCGGCTCTGCCGCCGGATCCGGCCGATCGCCGAGGACCTGGTCGACGGCTTCGGCGTACCTCCCGAGATGCTGCGTTCGCCCGACCTGGTCGGCTGACGTGAAGGTCCCGGGCTCAGGCCGCCCACCCTCATGCCGTGGCCTGCTGCGCGGCGCGCTGCAGGCGCCCGGCTGCGTTGTCGTCGGTCATCGGGACTCCGTCCCGCCTCCCTCCTCCGCCTTGCCGGACATCCCGCATCACGCCGCTCGCGACGGCCAGGCATGAGAGTGCCCGGCCTCGGCTCCTGGAGCGAGGATCCGCTCTGGGCGTCGTTCTACGACTGGAGCGTCGAGCACCCGCAGCTGGGCGGGATGCTGTGGAGGCTGGGGATCGGGAGCGACCTGCGCAGGCTCTACCGCGCGGCCGCCGAGATCGGCCGCCAACCGTCCGGCGCGCGCATCCTCGACGTGCCGTGCGGTGGGGGCGTGGCCCTGCGCGGGCTGCGGCGCGACCAGGGGGTCGAGTACGTCGCCGCCGACATCGCCCAGGCCATGCTCGACCGGACGATGCACGCGGCCGGCGAGCGGGGCGTGGCCGACCAGGTCCGGCCGCGGCTGGCCGACGTCGAGGAGCTGCCGTTCGACGACGGGTCCTTCGACCTGGTCGTCTCGTTCACGGGGCTGCACTGCTTCCCCGACCCTGCGCGGGCGATGGTCGAGATGGTGCGGGTGCTGCGACCGGGCGGCGTCATCACCGGGAGCGCCCTGCTCAACGACACGGGCGCCCGCTACCAGCCCCTGCGGGTGGCGGGCCGGGCAGCGGGCCTGCTCGGGCCCGGCTGCACCGGCGACGACGTCACGCGGTGGATGTCCGCGGGAGGGGTCGGCGAGGTGTCACTGGAGATCAGCGGCGCGATCGGCTACTTCCGAGGCGTACGCCGCTGACTCCCGCGACGGCTCAGCGGAGGGGTGGCGTCAGTGGATGGCGCCGGGGTTGTCGATGAGGCGCTTGAACGACGCCTCGACCTCGGCCTCGGCCTCGGTGCGGCCGACCCACTCGGCGCCCTCGACGGACTTGCCGGGCTCGAGGTCCTTGTAGACCTCGAAGAAGTGCTGGATCTCGAGGCGGTCGAACTTCGACACGTGCGAGATGTCGCGCAGGTGCTCCTGGCGCGGGTCGGTCGCCGGGACGCACAGGACCTTGTCGTCGCCGCCGGCCTCGTCGGTCATGCGGAACATGCCGATCGCGCGGCACTTGATGAGGCAGCCCGGGAACGTCGGCTCCTGGAGGATGACCATCGCGTCGAGCGGGTCGCCGTCGAGGCCGAGGGTGTTCTCGATGTAGCCGTAGTCGGCGGGGTACTGCGTCGACGTGAACAGCGTCCGGTCGAGGCGGATGCGGCCACTCTCGTGGTCCACCTCGTACTTGTTGCGCTGTCCCTTGGGGATCTCCACCAGTACGTCGAACTCCAGCACGTCTTTCCTCCGCGAGCGTCATCGGCCCCTGCGGGCCGGGTGTCCATGTGGGCCCAGCGTCTGGGCCGTGGCCAGTCTCCCGCACAATGACCCCAAAAGCGCAGTCGGAAGGGGCAAAGGGTGGCGAGACGTGACACACGCCACTGGCCGGACCCCTTCCTCCGTTGGGTTCCCGTGGTCCTGGTGCTCGCCGTGCTGGTGGCGGGAGGGACGACCTACGGGCTGCAGCGGGCGGGGATCGGGGACGCCGACCCGGGCACCGACCCGGCTGCCGTCGCACCGCCCGCCGGGTTGACGCTGCCGGCGTACGCCGCCCCCGCTGCCGTGGCCCCGGCCGCCGTCGACGGGCCGCTGGCGCCGGCGAAGGTGCGCCGGGCGCTCGCCCCGGCCCTGGCGGACCCGGACCTCGGCCCCGACGTGCTCGCCCTGGTCACCCGGCTCGACGGGACGCCGGTCTTCTCGCAGGCCGACGGGGCCGCCACCCCCGCCAGCACGATGAAGCTGCTGACGACGGCCGCGGCCCTCGAGGTGCTCGGTCCCGAGCACACCTTCCAGACCCGCGTGGTCTCCGGGCAGCACCACCAGGTCGTCCTCGTCGGCGGGGGAGACCCGCTGCTCGCCTCGGCCCCCTCGAAGGACGCCTACCCGGTGACCGCCAACGTGGTGGACCTGGCCCGTCAGACCGCCAAGGCCCTCAAGGACAAGGGCATCCGGCGCACGAGCGTCGGCTACGACACGTCCCTCTTCAGCGGCCCCGGCGCCAGCACCCACTGGCCAGACGACTACCTGCCCGACGGCGTCGTGACCCCGATCGGTCCGCTGTGGGTCGACGAGGGCCACACCCCGAGCGGGCTCGGCCGGGTGGCCGACCCGGCCCTCGAGGCGGCCCGCGCCTTCGCGGCCGCCCTGACGGATGCCGGCATCACCGTCGCCGGACGGCCGACCGAGGCGACCGTCCCGTCGACGGCGCCGCCGCTGGCGTCGGTCGACTCGCCGCCGCTCTCCCAGATCGTCGAGTGGACCCTCACCTGGTCCGACAACGAGGCCGCGGAGGTGCTCGCCCACCAGGTCGGACTGGCCACCGGCCGGGCCGGCTCGTTCACGGGTGGTGCCGCCGGCGTACGCGCCGTGCTGGACGAGCTCGGCGTCCCGCTGGACGGTGCGGTCCTGCACGACGGGAGCGGTCTCTCCCGCCAGGACCTCCTCGACCCCGGCACCCTGGCCGCGGTGCTCCAGGCCGCCGCGTCGGCCGACCACCCCGAGCTCCGGCCGTTGCTCAGCGGGTTGCCCGTCGCCGCGTTCAGCGGCTCGCTGGTCGACCGCTTCGCCGACTCCGTGCCCGCGGGGCGCGGGCGGGTCCGGGCCAAGACCGGCACCCTCAGCGGCGTCAGCGCCCTCGCCGGGGTCACGACCGACCTCGACGGGCACCCGATGATCTTCGTCCTGATGGCCGACCGGGTGGCGCTCACCGACACCGACGCCGCCCGCGAGGCCCTCGACGACCTCGCGGCCTCGCTGGCCGCCTGCCACTGCGGCTGAGCGCCCCTCGTCCGGCTCCGCACCTTTCGCCAGCCGCGTAGGGTCTCGGCATGAACTCGAGCATGGTCGACTGGGACCTCGCGGTGTCGCTGGGCTCGCGCCTGGCGGGTGAGGGCCCTGACGTGACCCGCGCCGAGGCGGAGCGCGCGGTCGCCGAGCTCCGTGCCGGGGCCGACCGGTCGACCGGCCTCGTCCGCGAGTTCACCGGACTCGTCGCGGCCGAGCGCACGGCACCCGTCCTGATCGTGGACCGGCCCGGCTGGGTGCAGGCCAACGCCGACGGCTTCGCCACCATCCTCGCGCCCGTGATCGAGAAGCTCGCCTCCAAGAAGGGCCCCCCGAGCGGGCTGTCCCTGGCGATCGGCTCCCGGGTGACCGGGGCCGAGGTCGGTGCGCTGCTCGGGTTCCTGGCCGGCAAGGTCCTCGGCCAGTTCGACCCCTTCCACGACCCCTCCGGCCGGCTGCTGCTGGTCGCGCCCAACATCGTGCACGTCGAGCGCGAGCTCGACGTCGACCCGACCGACTTCCGGCTCTGGGTCTGCCTCCACGAGGAGACCCACCGGGTCCAGTTCACCGCCGTCCCGTGGATGCGCGACCACCTCTTCGGCGAGATGCAGGCCATCGCGGAGACGATGGAGCCGAGCCGGTTCCTCGACGACGGCATCAAGCGGATCACCGAGGCGCTGAAGGGTGGCCGCGAGAGCGGCCAGAGCCTCATCGACATCATCGGGACGCCCGAGCAGAAGGAGATCGTCGACCGGGTCACCGGCGTCATGTCCCTGCTCGAGGGCCACGCCGACGTCGTGATGGACGGCGTCGGGCCGTCGGTCATCCCCTCCGTCGAGCACATCCGCCGCCGCTTCAACGAGCGCCGCAAGGGCGTCGGCACCCTCGACAAGATCCTGCGTCGCCTGCTGGGCCTCGACGCCAAGATGGCGCAGTACCGCGACGGGGCCGCCTTCGTGCGCGGCGTCGTGGACAAGGTCGGCATGGACGACTTCAACGCCGTCTGGGAGCGCCCGGAGAACCTTCCCTCGAAGGCCGAGATCACCGACCACGCCGCCTGGATGGCCCGCGTCCTCTGACCCGACAGACCTGACCGGATCCGACCGCATGAGCCTGCACCCCGCCGTCGCCGCCGTCCGCCTCGGCGTACGCCGGAGCCTGGCCGACCTGCCGCCCGGAGCGACCGTCGTGGTCGCCTGCTCCGGGGGCGCCGACTCCCTGGCGCTGCTCGCGGCCACGGTCTTCGAGGCCGGCAAGGGCGGCTGGCACGTCGTCGGCGCCACCGTCGACCACGGGCTGCAGGAGGGTTCGGACGAGCGGGCCGCACGCGTCGTGGCCCAGATGGCGGAGCTCGGGGCGGCGGAGACCTTCTCGGCGCGGGTGCGCGTCGAGGGGGGCGGGCTCGGCCCCGAGGCGGCCGCCCGCGAGGCCCGCTACGCCGTCCTCGACGAGATCGCCCAGCGGGTGGGGGCCGGGGCGGTGCTGCTCGGCCACACGCGTGACGACCAGGCCGAGACCGTCCTGCTGGGCCTGACCCGCGGGTCCGGGGGCCGCTCGCTCGCCGGCATGCGCCGCGCCTTCGACCGCTACCGCCGCCCCCTCCTCGACGTGGCCCGCGCCGACACGGTCACCGCCTGCGAGGTGGAGGGCATCGTCTTCTGGAGCGACCCGCACAATGACGACCCGCGCTTCACCCGCTCCCGCATCCGCACCCGCGTCCTGCCGCTCCTCGAGGACGAGCTCGGGCCCGGCGTCGCGGAGACCCTGGCCCGCACCGCCGACCAGCTCCGCGTCGACATGGAGCACCTCGACGACCTCGCCGACGACCTGCTCCTCGCCGCAGCCCGCCCCGACGGGCTCGACCTCGACGTCCTCGAGCCCGCCCCCACCGCCGTACGCCGTCGGGTGCTGCGCCTCGCCGCCCTCGCCGCCGGCTCCCCGGCCGCGGAGCTCTTCCACGACCACGTCCTCGCCATGGACGCCCTGGTCACCGGATGGCGCGGCCAGAAGTGGATCGACCTGCCCGGACACCTGCGGCTGGTCCGTGCCGAGAGGCTGCTGGCCTTTCGACGATCCGAGTGACCCGTTCGGGCCATTCACGACGATTTCCCGGAAATCGGGGTTGCGCCTCCCTAGCGTCACTCGATGGCACCACTGCCACGAGAGGAACCGTCATGGGGAAGCACCGCACCGCCGTCGTCCTGACCGCCCTGGCGCTGTCGCTGCTGGGCGTCGCCCCCGCGCAGGCAGACGACGCCAACCTCCCCCTGATCCAGGGAGTCGTCGTGGACCAGTTCGGCAATGCCGTGGACAACGTCAACGTGGAGGCCACCCGCCCGACGGGCGAGGTCGCCGCCTCGTCCCTCACCTATGCGAGCCAGTGGCCCCACGGCCCCCAGCACGGCTACTTCTTCCTCGCGGTCGGACACAAGGGTGACTTCGCGCTCACCTTCGAGCGGTCGGGCTTCGCGCCGCTCGAGATGGACGACGTCCTGGTCAAGCGGCGCCTCCAGCGGGTGTCGCTCGGTGAGATCACGATGACCAGGCTGGTCCCGACGACCACGACCGCCACCCTCACCGACGACTCGATCCCGGTCGGCGACCGGGGCGAGGTGACCTTCAAGACCGTCAGCAAGCAGGTCACGCCCGTCCCGGGCGAGGCCAAGGTGACCGTCGACGGCGACAAGGTCGACACCGTGACGCTGAAGAAGGGTGCGGGCAGGCTGACGCTGCCCAGGCTGGGCGCCGGCACCCACGACGTCCAGGTCCTGTTCCTGGGCGACCCCGACACGGGCGTGCTGCCCTCGAAGTCCAAGGCCGTGGAGCTCACCGTCACCAAGAAGAAGAAGCACCACCACCGCTTCGTCGCCCGCCCGAACGCCTGGTGACCCCCTGATCTAGGCTGCTCGGCATGGACGCGTCCCACGTGGAGAACGACCTCGTCAACGTGCTCTTCACCGAGGCCCAGATCCAGGGTCGCCTCGCGGAGCTGGCCAAGGAGATCGAGGCCGACTACGACGGCAAGGAGCTGCTGATCGTCGGCATCCTCCGCGGTGCCGTGATGGTCATGGCCGACCTGGCCCGCAGCTTCGGCCGCCACGTCGAGATGGACTGGATGGCGGTGTCGTCCTACGGGTCGGGCACCAAGTCCAGCGGTGTCGTCCGGATCCTCAAGGACCTCGACACCGACATCTCCGGGCGCCACGTCGTCATCGTCGACGAGATCATCGACACCGGCCTCACGCTGTCGTGGCTCACCTCCAACCTGACCTCGCGCAACCCCGCGAGCGTCGAGATCTGCACCCTCCTGCGCAAGCCCGAGGCCCTGCAGATGCCCGTCGACGTCAAGTACGTCGGCTGGGACATCCCCAACGAGTTCGTGGTCGGCTACGGCCTCGACTACCGCGAGAAGTACCGCAACCTGCGCGACATCGGGACGCTGGCCCCCCACGTCTACTCCTGAGCCGGGCACCGAGCCGGGCACCGAAATCGGCTCCGCCGCCCCCGGGCTGGCGTCGCCTGCGAGAATGTCGGTAGCCGACGGGCGTGTACCGTCGACCGTTCAGATCAACGCGTCCGAGAGAAGCCTGTGAAGCGCATATTCAAGGGTCCCTGGCTGTGGATCGTCCTTGCCGTCGTGGGCGTCCTGCTCGCCCTGCAGTACCTCGCGCCCAACGGCGGGTACGACGAGGTCGCCACGTCCACCATGAGCGAGTACATCGCCAAGGGTGAGGTCAGCGAGGTCACCTTCGTCGACGGTGACCAGCAGATCAAGGCCACGCTGGACGACAGCGTCGACCGGTCCGGTGGCAACAAGATCACGACGTACTGGATCGACGGCACCCAGCAGACCTTCCAGGACGCCGTCCAGGCCCAGGTCGACAAGGGCACGATCGAGAAGTACACCGACGAGGTCGCCAAGCCGAGCCTCATCGGGTCGATCCTGGCCACCCTGCTGCCGTTCGCGCTGATCATCCTGCTGTTCCTGTTCCTGATGAACCAGGTCCAGGGCGGCGGCGGCCGCGGCGTCATGCAGTTCGCCAAGTCCCGCGCCAAGCTGATCTCCAAGGACATGCCGAAGACGACGTTCTCCGACGTCGCCGGCTGCGAGGAGGCCATCGAGGAGCTCGGCGAGATCAAGGAGTTCCTCCAGGAGCCCGCCAAGTTCCAGGCCGTCGGCGCCAAGATCCCCAAGGGCGTGCTGCTCTACGGTCCTCCGGGCACCGGCAAGACCCTGCTCGCGCGCGCCGTCGCCGGCGAGGCCGGCGTCCCCTTCTACTCCATCTCCGGCTCCGACTTCGTCGAGATGTTCGTGGGTGTCGGCGCCAGCCGGGTCCGCGACCTGTTCGAGCAGGCCAAGGAGAACGCCCCGGCCATCGTCTTCATCGACGAGATCGACGCCGTCGGTCGCCACCGTGGCGCCGGCATGGGCGGCGGCCACGACGAGCGCGAGCAGACCCTCAACCAGCTTCTCGTCGAGATGGACGGCTTCGACGTCCGCGGCGGCGTCATCCTGATCGCCGCGACCAACCGTCCCGACGTGCTCGACCCGGCACTGCTGCGCCCGGGCCGCTTCGACCGCCAGATCCAGGTCGACGCCCCGGACCTCAACGGCCGCCACATGATCCTCAAGGTGCACTCGCGCGGGAAGCCGATGGCCCCCGACATCGACCTGCTCTCGATCGCCCGGCGCACCCCCGGATTCACCGGCGCCGACCTGGCCAACGTGCTCAACGAGGCCGCGCTGCTCACCGCGCGCGGCAACCAGAAGCTCATCACCGACGCGTCGCTGGACGAGGCGATCGACCGGGTGATCGCGGGTCCGCAGCGCCGCACCCGCCTGATGAGCGAGAAGGAGAAGCTGATCACGGCCTACCACGAGGGCGGCCACGCCCTGGTGGCCGCGGCGCTCCCCGGCACCGACCCGGTCCACAAGATCACGATCCTGCCGCGCGGCCGGGCGCTGGGCTACACCATGGTGCTGCCCGACGAGGACAAGTACTCCCAGACCCGTTCGGAGATGCTCGACAAGCTCGCGTACATGCTGGGCGGCCGGGCCGCGGAGGAGATGATCTTCCACGACCCGACGACCGGTGCCGGCAACGACATCGAGAAGGCCACCTCGCTGGCCCGGGCCATGGTCACCCAGTACGGCATGACCGAGCGCCTCGGCGCGATCAAGCTGGGCGAGTCCAACTCCGAGCCGTTCCTGGGCCGCGACTTCGGGCACCAGCGCAACTACTCCGAGGACGTCGCCGCGATCGTCGACGAGGAGACCAAGAAGTTCCTCGCGACCGCCCACCAGGAGGCCTTCGACATCCTCGAGGAGAACCGCGACGTGCTCGACGCGCTCGTCCTGGCCCTCCTCGACAAGGAGACCCTCGACAAGGCCGAGGTGGCCGCCGTCTTCGAGCCGCTGCGCCGACGCCCCGCGCGCCCGGCCTGGACCGGCTCCCCGGACCGCAACCCCTCCGAGCTGCCGCCGGTCGAGGTGCCGCAGGAGATCCGTGACCGGGCCGCCGCCAACGGCGCCTCCCACGGCCACGAGGCCGGTGCGGGCGCGATCATCACGCCCCCCGGCTCCGGTGGCGACGTGCACGGCCAGCCCGGCCTGGGCAACGACTCGGGACTGCCGAACGCCTAGCCATGACCGACAGGATCCACGCGGTGGAGCGCGCTCCCGAGGACGTGCCCCCCTTCGACCACGCCCGCGCCGAGGCGGCCGTCCGCGAGCTGCTCTACGCGATCGGGGAGGACCCCGAGCGTGAGGGGCTGCTCGAGACCCCGGCCCGGGTCGCCCGGGCCTACGCCGAGCTCACCAGCGGCCTGCACCTGCGGCCCGAGGACGTCCTCACCACGACCTTCGACATCGGCCACGACGAGATGGTCCTGGTCCGTGACATCGAGCTCTGGTCGATGTGCGAGCACCACCTCGTCCCCTTCACCGGTGTCGCGCACGTCGGCTACATCCCGGCGGAGACCGGCAAGATCACCGGGCTGTCGAAGCTGGCCCGGCTCGTCGACGTCTACGCCAAGCGCCCGCAGGTCCAGGAGCGGCTGACGACCCAGGTCGCCGACGCCGCCATGAAGATCCTCGAGGCGCGCGGAGTGATCGTCGTGATCGAGGCCGAGCACCTCTGCATGACGATGCGGGGCGTGCGCAAGGCCGGCGCCCGCACCATCACCTCGGCGGTCCGCGGCATGATGCACAACGCCGCCACCCGCTCCGAGGCGATGGCGCTCATCCACCGCAACCGGTGAGTCCGTCGATGTCCCCGGGGATCCTCGCGCCGATCGGCCGGCCCCGGCTGATGGGCGTCGTCAACGTCACCCCCGACTCGTTCTCCGACGGGGGCCGGTGGCTGGAGTCCGACGCCGCGATCGAGCACGGCCGCGAGCTGCTGGCCGACGGTGCCGACGTCCTGGACATCGGCGGGGAGTCGACGCGGCCCGGCGCGACCCGGCCACTGGTCGAGGAGGAGCTGGAGCGCGTCGTCCCGGTGATCACCGCGCTCGCCGCCGAGGGGGCCGTCGTCTCGGTGGACACGATGCGCGCCGAGGTGGCCGAGGCCGCGGTGGCGGCCGGCGCCACGATCGTCAACGACGTGTCCGGCGGACTCGCCGACGAGCGGATGCTGGCGGTCGTCGCCGACGCCGGGGTCGCCTACGTGGCGATGCACTGGCGGGCCCACAGCGAGCACATGGCCGACTTCGCGACGTACGACGCCCCCGGCGGCATCGTCCGTGCCGTGCGCGACGAGCTGGCCCGGCGCGTCGATGCCGCCGTCGCCGCGGGGGTCGAGGCCGACCGGATCGTGCTCGACCCGGGGCTCGGTTTCGCCAAGCAGGGCGAGCAGAACTGGCAGCTGCTCCGCGGCCTGGGCGAGGTCCTGTCCCTGGGCCACCCGGTGCTGGTGGGCGCGAGCCGCAAGTCGTTCCTCGGGACGCTGCTGGGCGACGAGCACGGGCCCCGTCCCGTCGACCAGCGCGAGGCCGCCAACGTCGCCCTGACCGTCGAGCTGGCCAGGGTCGGTGTGTGGGGCATCCGCGTCCACGACGTACGGTCCAGCCACGACGCGCTGCGCGTCGTCCACCGCCTGCACGACCCGCGACAGGAAGGCCAGGAGTGACCGACGAGCTCGCCGTCCTCGGCATCGAGTGCTACGGCCACCACGGCGTCTTCGACTTCGAACGACGCGAGGGCCAGACGTTCGTGATCGATCTCGCACTGGGCATCGACACCACGCCTGCGGCCGCCTCGGACGACTTGCGCGACACCGTCGACTACGGAAGTCTCGTTGCCTCGGTGCAAGCCGCCGTGGAGAACGATCCGGTCGACCTGATCGAGACCCTGGCCCAGCGGATCGCGGGTGTCTGCCTCTTGGACATTCGTGTTGAATGGGTGCGGGTCACGGTCCACAAGCCGGATGCACCCATCGAGGCGACGTTCGCGGACGTCGCCCTGACGATCACCCGAACACGTGAGGGCGAGAAGTGACTGAGACCCCCAACCCCAACATCATCGACGCGGACACGCTCACTGGTGAGATGCGCCCGATCCGCCGTGCGGTGCTGGCACTGGGGTCCAACCTGGGTGAGCGGCTGACGGCCCTGCAGGGCGCCGTCAACGCGATCGCGGACACGCCGGACGTGTGGGTCACCGGCGTCTCGCCGGTCTACGAGACCGAGCCCGTGGACTGCCCCGAGGACGCCAAGAACTACCTCAACGCCGTCGTCACCGTGGACACCACGCTGGCCGCGACGCGCCTGATGGACCGCGCCCTGGCCATCGAGGACGCCTTCGAGCGCGAGCGCAGCGAGGTCAAGAACGCGCCCCGCACCCTCGACGTCGACCTGATCGTGGTCGGCGACCGCCGCAGCGACGAGCCCGCCCTGCGCCTGCCGCACCCGCGTGCCGCCGAGCGTGCCTTCGTGCTGCAGCCGTGGTTCGACCTCGAGCCCGACGCCGAGTTCCCCGAGCTCGGTCCGGTCGCGCTCCTCCTCGAGAAGGCCGACAGCAGCGGCGTGACGCGTCGGGACGACCTGACGCTCGAGATCCAGTGACGGCCGACCCGCCCGAGGGGGAACCCTCGGGTGGGCACCTCCGCCCGACGTCCGGTGGCGTCCTCGTCGGGTGGGCGCTCGCCGGCCTCGTCGGGGGCTGGCTCCTCCACGGGTACGCCGAGCGCTACATGGCGGCCGCCCCCGTCGTCACCTGGGCCCAACCGCTGGCCCTGCTCCTGGTCGCCGCCATCCTCGGGACGACCGCGTGGCTGACCTACCGCTCGGTCCACGTCCACCGCCAGCGGCCCGAGGCGCACCGGATGGTCAACCGACTGGTCCTGGCCCGCGCCTGCGCGCTGGTCGGGGCCCTCATGGCCGGGGGGTACGCCGGCTACGCGCTGTCCTGGCTGGGGGTCCAGAGCGACCTCGCCTCCCAGCGTGCCTGGCGGTCCGCGGCCGCTGCGGTCGCCGGTGTGGCGATCGCCATCACAGCGGTGCTCCTCGAGCGAGCGTGTCGCGTCGGTTCCGACGGTGACGACACCTAACCTGCTTTCATGCCTTCCCCTCAGTCTCGAGCCCCCAAGGCTCGTCGTCGGCAGCGGAGCACCCGCCTCACTGTTGCCGTCGCGCTCATCGTGATCTCGGCGCTGGTCGTCCTCGGCGCCGTCCTCAGCGGCTCGTGGTTGCTGGTCGCCGTCGCTGCCGTGCTCGGCGTCGTCCTCGGCGCCGCGGCCACCCGCATCACCCACTCCGAGCTGATGGAGACCCGACGTGAGGCGGCCCGCGACCGGGCCGAGCAGGCACAGGCCTACCGCGACCTGACCGTCACCCGCACCGCCGAGCACGCGGAGTTCTCCGCGGCCATGCAGGCCCGCATCGACGCCCACGAGCACTCCATCTCCGAGCTCGAGGTCGCGCTCACCTCGGCCCAGAAGCGGGCCGCCGAGGCCACCCGCAAGATGAACGCCGAGGCCCGCCGCGCCGACGTCGCCGAGACCGAGGGCCGCGACGTCACGGTCCGTCTCGACGAGGCCGAGGAGCGCGCCGCCGAGGCGATCGTCCGGGTGGCCGAGCTGGAGCAGGAGATCGACGTACTCCGTGCCGAGCTGGACGCCTGGCTCTCCACCGGGGTCCGCCGCCACGCCTGAGCAGGCCTCCCGGGGCTGAGACCCAGACCACGCCGACCCGTCCGCTGCACGCGGGCGGGTCGGTTGTTCTTGCCGGGTACGGCAGAATCCGCAGGGTGATCCCCGAGGACAGCAGGTTCGAGAGTGACCCCGACGTCGTCCTGGAGGAGACGCTCGAGGAGTCGGGCCTCCCGAAGGGCTGGACGGTGGGCACGCCCGACCCGTCCGACCGCTTCGACGTCGCCCGCCTGACGCAGCTGCTGCGCGGCCACGAGCGCGAGGGCCGCGGCTGGGCCGCCTCCGGCGTCGACGACGTCATGGTCGAGGTCTCCGAGCACGGCCTCCGGATGCGCGAGAACGTCGTCGTCCGCGACGGCCACGGCGAGATCCGGGCCTGGGGCAGCGTCCACGACCGGGCCGCCGGCCGGATGCTGTTCGTGCACATCGTCGAGCGCGGGATCCCCGACAAGGTCTCCGACGCCTGCTCCGACGTGCTCTTCGAGTGGGCGGTGGGCCAGGCGAAGGCCGTGGGCGCGGCCCGCGGCCTCGACGTGCAGCAGATCGACACCGGTGCGTTCGCCGACGACGAGCGGCAGCACCGCTGGCTGTCCGGCGCCGGCTTCGAGCGGGTCCGCACCTGGTGGCAGATGACCCGTCCGGTCACCCCCGACGAGGCCGACCTGACCGGCGACCCCGACCACTGGGAGAAGGACGGCGTGACGTTCCGCCTGGTCCGCCGCCAGGGCTCGGGCATGCCCGACGAGGACGACCTCCGTGAGCTGCACGAGGTGCTCGAGGGCGCCTTCGTGGACCACTTCAACCACTACGAGGAGACCTTCGAGGAGTTCGTGCACCGGCTCCGCGAGGACCCCGGCCACCGCTGGGACCACTGGTGGCTGGCCGAGCTCACCGACGGTGAGGGCCCGCAGCCGGTCGGCTGCCTGGTCGGCACGGTCTCGGAGAGCGCCCAGGGCCCCGACGGCTCGTACGTCGCCTACCTCGGCGTCCTCGAGGCCGCCCGCGGCCGCGGCGTGGCCAAGGGCCTGCTCCGCACGATCATCGCCGACGCCGCCGCGCGTGGCCGCGACCGCGTCGGCCTCGAGGTCGACGCCGACTCCCCGACCGGCGCCGCCGGGCTCTACACGTCCATGGGCTGGAAGACGAAGTACGTCACCGAGTCCTGGCATCGGGATGTGCCGGTCGACCTGGCGTGAGGAACGAACGCCGGGTCGCTGTCCGGCCAGGTTGAGCAAGCCCCGCGACCGAGGAACGAGGTCGCGACGGGCGCGTCGAAACCCATGAGGTGGGCAGCCGCAGTTCCCTCGGGCACCCTCAGTCGGCCAGCGACGCCCGCAACGCCCGATGGATCCCGTTGGGCGTCAGGACACCCACGAACTGAGCACCCTGCTTGACCCCGAGCATCGGCCGGTCGTCCCGCAGCAGGACCGCGAGGGCCTCCTCGAGCGTGGAGGAGACATCGATGGCGGCGCCCAGGTCGCCCATGCTCACGCCGTCGAGCGGCTCGAGGTGGGCGGGGTCGATGGGGGTGACGGCGAGCCGACGCAGGCCGCGCGTCGAGCCCACGAAGTCGGCCACGAAGTCGTCGGCCGGACGGCCGAGCAGCTCGGCGGGGGTGGCGTACTGGGCGAGCCGGCCGCCGGCGGCGAACACCGCCACGCGGTCGCCCATCTTCACGGCCTCGTCGATGTCGTGGGTGACCAGCACGACGGTCTTGCCCAGGTCGCGCTGCAGTCGCAGGAACTCGTCCTGCAGTCGCACCCGCACGATCGGGTCGACGGCGCCGAAGGGCTCGTCCATCAGCAGCACCGGCGGGTCCGCGGCCAGCGCGCGGGCCACGCCGACCCGCTGGCGCTGACCGCCGGAGAGCTGGTGCGGGAAGCGGTCGGCGTACGTCGCGGGGTCCAGGCCCACCAGCGCCATCAGCTCCTCGGCCCGCGCCCGGGCGGTGGCCTTCGACTCGCCGTACAGCAGCGGGACGGTCATGACGTTGGTCAGGATCCGCTGGTGCGGGAAGAGCCCGACCTGCTGGATGACGTAGCCGATGCCGCGGCGCAGCTTGACCGGGTCGACCCGCGTGACGTCGCGTCCGTCGATCTCGATCGTGCCGGTGGTCGGCTCGATCAGCCGGTTGATCATCTTCAGGGTCGTGGACTTGCCGCACCCGGACGGCCCGACGAGCACGACCAACTCGCCCGCCTCGACGTCGAGGTCGAGGGACTGCACCGCCACGGTGCCGTCGTCGTAGGTCTTGCCCACCCCGGCCAGTCGGATCATCGGCTGCTCGTCCCGGAGCCGGTAACGTCCATGCCGTGACCCTACTCGCGCAGGTGGCGACCGCTGCGCAGCCGAGCTGCTACAGCCGCCTGACCAACGAGTGGTTCTGCGGCCAGTACCTCCACGACCGCCGTGCCGACATCGTCGACGCGACCGTGCAGCACCTCCAGATCACGGTGTACGCCGTGGCGCTGGGCATCGCGATCGCCTTCCCGTTGGCGCTGCTGGCTCGCCGCCTGCCGCGCCTGGAGACGACCATCCTGGGCGCCAGCACCGCGCTCTACACGATCCCGTCGCTGGCACTGCTGCCACTGCTCGTGCCCTTCACCGGCCTGGAGATGCGGACCGTCGTGATCGGGCTGGCGCTGTATGCGCTCACGATCCTGGTCCGCAGCATGCTCGAGGGGCTGCGCTCGGTCCCCGACGACGTGCGCGAGTCGGCGGTCGGGCTCGGCTACGGCGCCTCACGGCTGCTGCTGCGGGTCGAGCTGCCCCTGGCGCTGCCGGTGATGATGGCCGGGCTCCGCGTCGCGACCGTCTCGACCGTCGCGCTGACCACCGTCGGCACCCTCGTGTCCTACGGGGGACTGGGCAACCTGATCTCGGACGGGGTGTTCACCAACTTCCGGGCCGAGCTGATGGCGGCGGCCATCCTGTGCGTCGTCCTCGCGGTGGTCCTCGACCTCCTGATCGTGCTGGTCCAGTGGCTGCTGACCCCCTGGACCCGGGGAGCTCAAGCATGAGGGTCTTCAGCGACACCTGGGCCTACCTCAGCGCCGGCTCGAGCTGGACCGGCGACCGCGGCCTGCTGCACCTGATGCTCCAGCAGCTCCTCCTCACCGGCACCGCCCTCGTCATCGCCCTGGTGCTGGGCCTGCCGCTGGCCCTGTGGCTGGGCCACCTCGGCCGCGGCGGCCTCCTCGCCGTCAACATCTCCAACGTCGGCCGGGCGGTCCCGACCTTCGCCCTGCTCGCCCTCTTCGTCACCGCCGACTTCCCCGGGACCCGCGAGTTCGGGCCCTACGGGCGCGCCGGCCTGGCGACCCTGCTGGCACTGGCGTTGTTCGCGCTGCCACCGATCATCACCAACGCGTACGTCGCGGTGCGTGAGGTGCCCGCCGACGTGAAGCAGGCCGCGGACGGCATGGGCATGACCGGACTGCAGAAGTTCCGACGGGTCGAGCTCCCCCTCGCCACGCCCCTCGTCCTCTCCGGGATCCGGCTCGCGCTGGTGCAGGTCTGGGCCACCGCGACCATCGCCGCCCTGGTCGCCGGACCCGGCCTGGGCCGGGTCATCACCGACGGCTTCGCCCGCAACGAGTTCGGCAAGGGCATCGCCGGCGCCGTCGTCGTCGCCGTCGTCGCCCTGGTCCTCGAGCTCGTCGCCGCAGCGGCCCAGCGGGCGCTCGACCCGGTGCCGCGCGCGCCGAGACGCAATCGTGACGGCGGAATGTCCGGGGGACGTCCTAGTGTTGCAGCGTCGGACGCCGAATCCGTCGGCGCCTGAGCGCCGTTCCCAGCACCACCGGACACGCGCGGGCCGGACCCGCGGGACACAGAAGGTAGAAGCCCATGAAGCTCCGACGTTCCCTGCTGACGGTGCTTTCCGTCGGCTCGATCCTGCTCGCCACCGCGTGCGCGGGTGACAACCTCTCGTCCAAGGACACCTCGTCCAGCTCGCCGTCGAGCGCCGACCAGGGCGACCTGACGATCGCCAGCCAGAGCTTCGGGGAGGCCGCGCTCGTCGCGGAGATGTACAACCAGCTCCTGACCAAGGCCGGCTACCACGTCGACGTGAAGCTGGTCGACAGCCGCGACGCCTACATCGGGATCTTCCCCAAGAGCGTCGACGTCGTCCCTGAATACGTCGGCGGCATCGTCAACGAGCTCAACGCCCGGGCCAACGGCGACAAGGCCAAGCCCTTCGAGGCCGGCGACGGCGCCCAGCTCGCCGCCGACGGCAAGAAGCTGCTCGACGACGCGGGCATCACGCTGCTCGACGTCTCGTCGGCGACCGACACCAACGCCTTCTTCGTCACCCAGAAGTACTCCGACGACAACGGCGTCACCAAGCTGTCCGACCTGTCCGGCAAGTCCGTGGTCCTCGCGGCGGCCGACGACTGCGAGGGCCGTCTCGACTGCGAGGCAGGCCTGTCCGACGACTACGGCATCACGATCAGCAAGATCCTGCCGCTGGGCTACGCCAGCGACCAGACCTACAAGTCCGTGATCGACGGCGAGTCCCAGCTGGGCGAGACGAGCACGACCGACGGCACCCTCGCCTCCCAGGGCCTGGTGGTCCTCGAGGACGACCAGCAGATCCAGCCGGCCCAGAACCTCGTCCCCGCCGTCGGCACCCAGTTCCTGGCCGACCACCCGGACGTCGCCGATGTCCTCAACCCGCTGATGGCCGCGCTGACGACCGAGAAGCTCACCGAGCTCAACGGCCGGATCTCGGTGGACCGTGAGGACCCGAAGGCCGTGGCCACGGACTTCCTCACCTCCGAGGGCCTGCTCTGAGGATCGCCTGATGGCTGGCTGGACCACCCGGGCGGCTGGTCCAGCCGGCTGATTTCCGCGCGCCGAATCGTGTTTGGGGCGGCGATCGTCGGGGACCATCCCACAGTTGCCGACGATCGATAGGGGGATGTCGATGGCTGCCGAGGTACACGCATCGTTCTCGGGCATGAGGAAGTACGCCGAGCTCTGCCGCGACCAGCAGAGGTTCATCGACAAGGTGGACGAGCTGGTCAACGGCCAGTGCGCCGACTTCGGAGCCTTCACGGGCTTCATGGCGATGTTCTCGGGTTCCTACAAGGAGGCGCACGCCACCGTCGCGGAGGAGGTGCGCCGGGCCGCCAGGGGTGCCGGCGACCTGGGGGCCAACATCACCGCCGTCCTCCACGACTTCCGCACGACCGACGAGGGTGTCAAGAACGACCTGGGCAAGCTCGACGTCAAGGTCGACGCCGCCCACCTCGGCCACCTCGCCGGTCACGAGGGTGGCCCCGGCCTCCCGACGCCGATCAAGGTCGGCAACGCCGCGTTGAGCTACCTCGACCACGCCAGCGACGTGGCCGAGCACATGCCCCAGCACCTCGCCGGCCTGCCGGGTCGGACGCCACCGCTGCCCGACGCCGACATCCGCGGCCTGCCGACCGATGGTGTCGAGCTGGTCAGTCAGGTGACCGACACCATCGCCGCCGGGGAGTCGATGAGCGACGCCCAGGACGACGAGAACCTCTACGAGGACTTCGAGAACCGCCACCAGCACCACGAGGAGGCCCACCGATGAGCGTCGCCTTCGCCGACCCGAGCGGGCTCCTGGTCCCGCACACCTCGAACGCCGAGTCGGACATGATCGACTCGATCCGCAGCGAGTGCGGGTTCATCCTGCAGACGGTGGACTGGATCGCCCGCAAGCTCGGCTACGACCTGATCGGGGCCATCATGGATCCGATCGCCGGTGACTTCTCCTCGGTCGACGCGATGCGCATGGACTGGCACGGCATCGCGGGCGCCATGGACACCATCAGCCGCAACTACGCCTCGATGGCCGACAACGTGCCGACGATCTGGACCGGGGAGGCCGCCGACGCCGCCCGGGCGCGGCTGTCGAAGATGGCCGAGGCCCACGGCACCCACTCCGAGGCGGCCGACCTGATGGCGATGCAGATGGCGAACATGCTGGCCGCGGTGACGGAGGCCTGCAAGCTCGTCGCCGGGGTGCTCGGCCTCCTCGAGGAGCTGGTGCTGTCGTTCTCGCTGGCCAAGTGGGCCAAGGAGATCCTGACCATGGGGTCGGGCGTGCGACGCGCGATCACCCTCATCGACAAGGCGATCACCTTCATCAAGGGCCTCAACAACGTGATCCCCCCGATCCTCAAGGCCGCCGCGCTGATGGCCGCCATGTTCAAGGCCCTGAACATGGCCTTCATGCTGCCGATGTCCGCCGGTCAGCAGGCCGACGCCGCCAACCACATCGACGACACGGCCGCGGCCGGCTGGTAGGGCGAGGCATGAGTGAGGAGCAGCTGGCGGCCCTGAGGGCCGACATGCGCGAGGCCCTGGCCGAGATGCAGCAGGTGTCCGACGAGCTGCGGGCCCAGAGCGCCTCGCTGCTCGCCGAGGTGGAGATCGAGCGGGCGCAGCTGCGGGCCGCGCGGGAGCAGGCCGAGGCGGAGTACGCCGAGCAGGCGCGCGACGGCGAGGCCGGCCGGGCCCGCGAGGAGCTGCAGCGCCGCATCGACGAGGAGGAGACCACCTGGCGCGCCGTCATGTCCGGGGAGGACCAGCACTGGAGCGCGGTCGAGGTGCGGGAGGAGATCGTCGGCGATGCCCGCACCGAGGTCGACCGCCTCGAGGTCGACGACCCCGAGATGGCCCGGCGCTACCGCGAGCACGCCACGCTCCGCGAGGGTGACAGGATCGGGGAGTGGACCCCGTGACGAATCCCGTCGGCAGCCGCCGCGACATGACCCCGGAGCAGGACGAGGCGATCAACCGCACCGTGAAGCGGCTGGAGTGGCTCGCGCTGCTGCGCGGAGCGCTTCCGCTCTGCTTCGTAGGGTTCGGCGTGGCCGGTCTCTACGCCTGGATCGCCAGCACGGGGGACGACGCCGTCCAGACGTTCTGGATCGGAGTCCCGCTCGGCATCATCGGCTCGATCCTCGCGATCGTCGGCTATCGCGGTCGGCTCCGGGAGATCCGTCGGCCCGGGGACCCCAACACCAGGCACTACCCGTGGCTGTTCATCGGCTGGGTCGTCGTGGTGGCCGGCCTGCTGATCCCGCCCTACACCGCCGGCTGACCCACCTGCCCGAGGACCTGTCAGGCCTCGTGCTCCCGCAGGGCGAGGGCCTCGCGGTCGACGGAGTCCGGGTCGATGACCGGGACGTAGATCCGCGGCCCGTCGTCGTCGGTGACCCGGTCGACCGGCCGCCCGAGGCCGGCGGCGTACTCCATCACGGCGGCCGCGTCCGCGCGGCGGTCCTGCTCGACCAGCCAGCCGGTCAGCCGGTGCACGGGCGGCAGGCCGCTGTGCACCAGCGACCGGTCGCCCCACATCTCGACCACGCCGGCCCGGAGCAACGACCACCACTCGTCGGGGCAGCCGGGGATCTCGGTGAAGTAGCGGTGCAGGTCGCCGGCCAGGACCCGGTCCCGGAAGACCTCCAGGACCTGGGGATCGGCGTACTCCTCCACGGCGTGCAGTGCCATCCGCTTGGTCTCCCACCGGTCGGCGAGGTCCTGCAACGACGAGCGCTGCTGCGTGATCGAGGTGCCGTCCTGACGGATTCGCCAGTGGTAGACGACCTCGGGGAGGACGTCGAAACGGCCGGCGAGGAAGGCCCGCGTCGTGGTCGGCTGGTCCTCGTAGCGGACGCCCTCGGGCCACGACAGGCCGGCGGACTCCCAGAACGAGCGGCGGAACATCTTGTTCCAGGCGAAGACGTCGCCGAGGATCTCGGGGTGGTCGGTGATGCCGACCGCGAGCCGTCGGGTCGCGTGCAGGCGCCGCATCCACGGCGGCTCGTGCAGACCATCGGGCTCCCACCGCACGATCGACCCGGTGGCGAAGTCGGACCCCGACCCTTCCAGCGACCGGACCAGTGTCGACCAGGCGTCGCGCGGCACGACGTCGTCGGAGTCCAGGAAGGTCACGTAGTCGCCGGTGACGTGCCGCAGTCCCTCGTTGCGCGCCGCGCCCAGCCCGTGGTTGTCGGTGTGCACCACCCGGACACGCGGGTCACGCGCGGCGTAGGCATCGGCGATCGCCCCGGACCCGTCGGGGGAGCCGTCGTCGACGACGACCACCTCGACGTCGCGGTGCCGCTGCTCGAGGGCGGAGTCGAGGCAGGCCGGCAGCCAGGCCTCGACGGCGTAGACCGGGACGACGACGCTCACCAGGGGCGCGCGGCGGCGTCCGAACCTCATGCGCCGGAATCTACCGACAGGAAGGGGTCGACCGAGTCGGTCGCGAGCGGCTCGCCGGGAGCGGCGTACATGATGTCGAGCGTGCGGCCGCCCAGGTCGCCGACGGCCTCGCCCATCCCGGCCAGCACCTGCTCGCGGGGGAGCGTGGTGCGTAGGCCGAGGAGGTAGCCCTGCAGGCCGTCGGGGTACTCGATCCACGCGAGGGTCGCCGTCTCCACCCCACCCAGCCCCGAGAGGTACGTCGACAGCCGGTCGACGAGACCGTCCGGCACGCTCGCCGGCCGGCCGACGTTGACGGTCGTCTCGGCCTCGACAGTGCGGCTGGGGGCCCCCGGGACGACCCCGGCCATCAGGTCGGACATCTCCGGGACGGTGAACTCCTTGCCGTAGTCGTTGTGCGGGTTGAGCAGCAGCGGAAGGTTGGCGCGCACGAGCATGCCGAACAGCCCGCGGCCCTCGATGCCGCGCACCTCGTACTGGCCCTCGGTCAGCCCCATCGCGGCCGCGAACGCGGCGTAGCGGTCCGGGGAGGTGAAGGCGACCGCGAGCGGCACCTCGCGATGGTCGTTGATCGTGAGCGGGTGGAACTGGTCCGTGGCGGAGCCGGGGGTGCCGGGCACACCGAGCATGGTGGCCATCGCGGCGTCCGTGAACCGCTGCGACGCCTGCGCGTCGTCGCGGGAGTCGGCGGCTGCGACCAGCAGCTCCTCAAGGGGTGTGAGTGGGGTCTCGGCGTGCGTCATGGTGCCCACCTTCACATGTCGCCGCCCGCGCGCAGAACGGTAGGCTCCCTGCTCGTGACGACCCCCACCAGTGGCCCCACCAATGCCCCGACGCCGGCCGACCCCGCGGACCTCTCCCCGGAGGCCTACCCGCGCAAGGTCCTCTTCGTGGCCGGAGCCGGCCGCAGCGGCACGAGCACGATGGCCGGTCTCATGCAGATCCTGGGCCTCCACGTCCCGCAGCCCGAGGTCGTCGCCGACGAGACCAACCCCAAGGGCTTCGGGGAGCCGGCCTGGGCCGTCGAGCACCACGACCGCCTCCTGAAGGAGGCCGGCGTCCAGGTCAGCGACGCCCGTCCCGACGCGTGGTTCGAGACCGGCCGGGTCAGCACCCGCGAGCCGGAGCGGATCAAGACCGCCGAGTGGCTGGAGAGCCACTTCTCGGAGTCCCCGGACTACACCGAGCTGGTCGTGAAGGACCCGCGGCTGAGCTGGTTCCTCTCGCTGTGGCGCGTCGCCGCGATCCGCACCGGCGCCACGCCCGTCTTCGCGACGATGCTGCGCCCGCCGGCCGAGGTCGTGGGCAGCAAGCAGAAGTACTACGCCAACCGGCTGGGCTCGGCCCACCTCGCCGCGTCCTGGCTCAACATGCTCCTGCACACCGAGCGCGCGACCCGCGAGTCCGTCGCGGACGGCGGTCGCTCCTTCGTGCGGTACGCCGACCTCCTCGACGACTGGACCAAGACCACGATGCAGGTCGGGGAGCAGCTCGACCTGCAGCACCTCCTGCACGCCAAGAGCGAGGCGATCCGCGACGGGCACCGCTTCGTCGACCCCGGCCTGCGCCGCGTGACCCAGTCGCTGGCCGACCTCAACCTGCCGCCGCGCCTGCACGAGATCACCGGCGACACCTGGCACGAGCTCAACAAGCTCGCCGACCCCGGCGGTGACACCCCCGAGGTGCACGCCGCGCTCGACTCGCTCCGTGAGGCCTACGTCGAGCTCTACGAGGAGGCCGAGGCCATCTCGCGCTCGTCGGTGGTCGCCGCCGAGCAGCGTGTCCGCAAGCAGGGCAAGGGTGCTCCCCGCCCGGCCGCCCCGGCGCCCTCGTCGCTGGTCGACAAGGTGCCGCACGACCTGCGCGCCAAGATCCCGCCGAGCGTGCGCCGCGGCGTGCGCAAGGCACTCGGTCGCAGCCGGTGACGGGGACCCGCACGGCCACGGGGCTGAGCAACCTCGAGGGCCACAGCGACTTCGACATCACCTGGCCCTGGACCCGGCCCGGCGGGCTGCGTGCCGGCACGACCGCGGTGCTGCGGGTCAAGGACGAGGCGCCCAGCCTGCCGTTCGTGCTGCCCCCGTTGCTGCGGGCCTGCGACCACGTGCTGGTCGTCGACAACGGCTCGACCGACGGCACGCCCGACGTCGCGGCCGAGACCGCAGCGAAGGCCGGGCTGGCCGACAAGCTCACCCAGGCGACGTACCCCTTCTCGGTGGCGCGCGCCGGCGCCGAGCACCTCGCCCAGCACGAGCTGTCGGTGCACTCGCTGGCCTACTTCTACAACTGGTGCTTCGCCCAGGTCGGGACCCGCTACTCCTGGAAGTGGGACGGCGACATGGTGCTGACCACCGAGGGTGAGGTCTCGATCGCCGACCTCGGCTGGCAGGTCGGCGACGTCCAGTCGATCATCCGCGTGCCGCGCCACGGCCTCTACCTGGCCGACGACCGCACCGGCTACCTCGACCTCGGCCTGCGCAACGCCGAGGAGTGGGGCTTCCCGATCGGGCCGGACTTCATCTACACCAAGGCCTACGAGTGGGAGATCCGGACGACGCCCGAGGGCGTCCGCTCGATCGGCCTGCCGCAGGGCATGTGCGTGGAGCTGAAGTACCTCGACGGCGACGAGTTCGCGCACTGGACCGACCCGGAGTCGTTCGCGACCAGCTTCCGCAACAAGCGCAAGCGCCGCGAGTGGGAGGTCTTCAACGCTCTCAAGGACGGGACCGTCCCCGAGGGCGTCGTGGAGCTCCGCGCCCCCTCCGGCACCCACATCGTCGACTACGTCACCCACGAGTGGCTGCCCCGCGCCCCGCGCCCCCTGCAGGTGGGCCCGCGCTGACGGACCGGTGTCGGACACGTCACGTCCCGGTCCGTTCCCAGGCGGGGATGCACCCGCGTACATTCGACGTTGCACTGAAGTACCACTGACGAGCACACCGTCCGGTACCCACACCGGCCCCCGCGAGGGGGTGGTCGGAGGGACTGGAACGAAAGGTTCGCTACATGACGCACCACTTCACCGTGGGCGTCGTCGGCGCTGGACGCGTCGGCGCCGTCCTCGCCTCCGCGCTGGGCGCCGCGGGCCACCACGTCGTGGCCGCCGCCGGCGAGTCCGACGCCTCCCGTGCCCGCATCGCAGCCCTGCTGCCCGGTGCCGTCAACGAGAAGCCGACCGCCGTCGCCCGCGCCTGCGACCTGCTGCTGCTCACGGTCCCCGACGACATGCTCCCCAACGTCGTCCAGATGCTCGCCGCCAGCGGCGCGATCTCCGCCGGCCAGACGGTCGTGCACACCTCGGGCCGCCACGGCCTCGCGGTCCTCGAGCCCGCTGCCGACCTCGGCGCCCACGTCATCGCCATGCACCCCGCCATGACCTTCACCGGCACGGCCGTCGACCTCGACCGGCTCGTCGGCTGCGTCTTCGGCCTCACTGCCGGCCCGGCCGACAAGGCCGTCGCCGAGTCCCTCGTCGCCGACCTCGGCGGCCGCCCCATGTGGGTGCCCGAGGAGATGCGCACGCTCTACCACGCGGGCCTGGCCCACGGCGCCAACCACCTCGTCACCCTGGTGACCGAGGCGATGGAGGTGCTCGCCGCGGCCGGCGCCGACGACCCGGCCGGCACCCTCCGCCCGCTGCTGACCGCCGCGCTCGACAACGCGCTGGCGCAGGGCGACGCCGCCCTGACCGGGCCGATCGTCCGCGGCGACGTCAACACGGTGCGCGCCCACCTCGCCGACATCGCCGCCAACGCGCCGCAGACGCTGGCGTCGTACGTCGCCATGGCCCGCGCGACGCTCGACCGGGTGGTGACCGACGGTCGCCTCCTGCCCATCCGTGCCGCGAGCATCCGGCTCGCCCTCGACGAGGCCGTCGCCACCGCCGCCGGCCGCTCCGGAGTCCCCCTGACGTGAGTGCTGACATGAGCGCCACCCCTGCCCTGGCCGGCACCCGCGCGGAGCTGGCCGCCCTGCTGTCCGCCGCCCGTGCGTCGGGTCGCCGGGTCGGCTTCGTGCCGACCATGGGTGCCCTGCACGAGGGCCACGCCAGCCTGATGCGGGTCGCCCGCGACGAGGTCGGCGACGGCCCGGTCGTCGTCTCGATCTTCGTCAACCCCCTGCAGTTCGGGGAGGGCGAGGACCTCGACCGTTATCCCCGCACCCTCGAGACCGACCTGAAGCTGTGCGAGCGGGAGGGCGTGGACATCGTCTTCGCGCCGTCGGTCGAGGAGGTCTACCCCGGTGGTGAGCCGGAGGTGACGATCGAGCCCGGCCCGCTGGCCACGGTCCTCGAGGGCCGCACCCGCCCCGGCCACTTCCGCGGGGTGCTGACGGTGGTCGCCAAGCTCTTCGGGCTGGTCCGGCCCGACGTCGCCGTGTTCGGGCAGAAGGACTACCAGCAGCTCGCGCTGATCCGGCGGATGGTGCTCGACCTCAACCTCGCCGTCGACGTGGTCGGCGCCGAGACCGAGCGCGAGCCCGACGGACTGGCGCTCTCCAGCCGCAACCGCTACCTCGACGAGGAGCAGCGCCGCGAGGCCGTCGTCCTCAGCCGCACCCTGCTGGCCGCCCGCGAGGGAGCCGAGTACGGCGTGGACGTCGCCCTCGACGCGGCCCGGGCGGAGCTGCGCACCTCCACCGTGGTCGACCTCGACTACCTCGAGATCACCGCCCCCGACCTCAGCGAGCTCCCCACCGACGTACCCGCCGGCACCGAGGCGCGGGTGCTCATCGCCGCCCGCGTCGGGAGCACCCGGCTCATCGACAACATGCCCCTGATCCTCGGGGCCCCACCCGCTGCCCGACCCGCCGCCACCGAGACCCAGGGAGACGCCTGATGCTCCGCACCATGATGAAGAGCAAGATCCACCGGGCCACCGTGACCCAGGCGGACCTCCACTACGTCGGGTCGGTGACCGTCGACGAGGACCTGCTCGAGGCGGCCGACCTGCTGCCCGGCGAGCTGGTCCACATCGTCGACGTCACCAACGGCGCCCGGATCGAGACCTACACGATCGCGGGGGAGCGTGGCTCCGGCGTGCTCGGCATCAACGGCGCCGCCGCGCGCCTGGTGCACCCCGGCGACGTCGTCATCCTGATCGGCTACGGCCAAATGGAGACGGCCGAGGCGCTCGAGCTGAAGCCGCACGTCGTCTTCGTCGACGCCGACAACAAGATCCTCGCGACGGGCTTCGACCCGGCCGAGACCTTCGACGGCGCCGGTCTGGTCCGTGGCGACTCCGTCCAGCCGTCGGGGGCGGGGCGCTAACCTGCGCCCATGGCCGACACACCCGTACGCCGGGTCCCCGGGCGCCTGACCGCGCCCGCCCCGGGCTGGACCACGACCTCCGACGTGGTGGTCATCGGCTCCGGCATCGCGGGGCTCACCGCCGCGCTGCGCCTGCGCGGTCAGGTCGACAAGATCCTGGTCGTCACCAAGGACGTCCTCGCCGCCGGCTCGACCCAGTGGGCGCAGGGCGGCATCGCCGCCGCGCTCGGCCCGGGTGACACACCGGCGCAGCACGAGGTCGACACCCTCGTCGCCGGTGCGGGTGCCTGCGACCTCGAGGCCGTCCGGGCCCTGGTCACCGAGGGGCCGGAGGCGGTCCGCGAGCTGATCGCGCTCGGCACCCGCTTCGACCACAGCCCCGAGGGCGAGCTGTCGCTGACCCGCGAGGGCGGCCACCACCGCGACCGCATCGCGCACGCCGGCGGCGACGCCACCGGCGCCGAGATCCAGCGCGCCCTCATCGCCGCCATCGAGCAGGCCCCCGAGATCGAGGTCGTCCAGCACGCCCTCGCGGTCGACCTGCTGCTCGACGGCCCGGCCGGCGAGGGCGCCATCGCCGGCGTGACCCTGCACGTGATGGGCGAGGGCCAGCGCGACGGCGTCGGCCTGGTCCGCTGCCGGGCCGTGGTGCTCGCCAGCGGCGGCCTGGGCCAGGTGTTCTCGCAGACGACCAACCCCGCGGTCTCCACCGGTGACGGCATGGCGGTCGCCCTGCGGGCCGGCGCGGTGCTGCGCGACCTGGAGTTCGTGCAGTTCCACCCGACGGTGATGTACCTCGGCCCCGAGTCCCGCGGACAGCAGCCGCTCATCTCCGAGGCGGTCCGCGGTGAGGGGGCCTTCCTCGTGGACTTCGACGGCGCACGCTTCATGCAGGGCGTCCACGAGCTGGCCGACCTCGCGCCGCGCGACGTGGTCGCCAAGGCGATCATGCGCCGGATGATGGAGACCGGGCAGCCGCACATGTGGCTGGACGCCCGCCACCTCGGTGCGGAGTTCTGGGAGCGACGCTTCCCCACCATCCTTGCGACGGCCCGCGCCCACGGCATCGACCCGGTCACCCAGCTGATCCCCGTCGCCCCGGCCTGCCACTACGCCTCGGGTGGCGTCCGCACCGACCTGTGGGGCCGCTCCAGCGTGCCCGGCCTCTACGCCACCGGCGAGGTCGCGTGCTCCGGCGTGCACGGCGCCAACCGGCTCGCGTCCAACTCGCTCCTCGAGGGCCTCGTCTTCTCCCGCCGGATCGCGACCGTCCTGCCCGGCGAGCTCCACCCCTGGTCCGAGCCGGTCACCGACACCCGCACCCACGGACTGGTCCCGGGGTCGGTCCGGGCCGAGCTGCAGGAGGTGATGACCTCCCGCGTCGGCGTGCTGCGCAACGCGACCGGCCTCGAGGAGGCTGGCGTCCTCCTCGACAAGCTGGCGGGCGTCCCCGCCGAGGCCGTCGACCAGGAGTCCTGGGAGACCACCAACCTCGTGACCATCAGCGCTGCGCTCACCGGGGCCGCCGCCCTGCGCGAGGAGACCCGCGGGTCGCACTGGCGCGAGGACTTCCCCGAGCGCGACGACATCCGTTGTGCCGGGCACTTCGACACCGTCATGGCCGACGGGGAGACGACGATCGAGTTCGTCCCCGCAGCACCCACCGACCCCTCCCACCCCGCACCGCAGGAGCACCCGTGATCACCCGCACGCCGTACGACGCCCTCCCGGCCGAGCTCCTGGAGGAGCTGGCCGCCGCGGGCCTGGACGCCAAGGCCGTCTACGACGCGGTTGTCCTCGCCGTGGCCGAGGACCTCCCGGGCGAGGACGTCACGAGCGTCGCGACCATCCCCGAGTCGGCGCGGGGAGTCGCCGACTTCGCGGCCCGCGAGCCGGGAGTCGTCGCCGGGCTCACGGTCGCTGCCCTGGTCTTCCACTACGTCATGGGCGACGAGGTCGTGGTGGCCGACCGGCTCGCCGACGGCTCGCGCGTCGCCGCCGGTGACGTCGTGATGCGAGTCAGTGGCCCCACCCGGGGGTTGCTCACCGCCGAGCGCACCGCCCTCAACTACGCCAGCCACCTCTCCGGCGTCGCCACCGCGACGGCGGCGTGGGTGGACGCCCTCGCGGGCACCCGCGCACGGGTCCTCGACACCCGCAAGACGCTGCCGACCTACCGCGCCCTCCAGAAGTACGCCGTCCGCTGCGGGGGCGGCGTCAACCACCGGTTCTCGCTGTCGGACATGGCCATGGTCAAGGACAACCACGTCGTGGCCGCGGGCGGCGTGGTGCCCGCCTACGAGGCGGTCCGTGCCGCCTACCCCGACCTGCCGGTGGAGGTCGAGGTGACCGACCTCGACCAGCTGCGCGAGCTCCTCGAGGCGGGCTGCGACCGGATCCTGCTCGACAACATGGACTCCCCGACGATGGCCGAGGCCGTCGCGATCACGGCCGGCCGCGCCACGCTCGAGGCCTCCGGCGGGCTGACCTTCGGGCGTGCCCGCGAGGTCGCCGAGACCGGCGTCGACTTCATCTCCGTCGGTGCCCTCACCCACTCGGTGAAGGTCTTCGACATCGGGCTCGACCTGCAGGACGCCTAGGCCATGCCGCTCCTCGCCGCCGACATCGGCAACAGCCACACCGTGCTCGGCCTGGTCGAGGACGGCGAGGTCGGCGCGGACTGGCGGGTCGCCACCGACGATCGACGTACCTCCGACGAGTGGGCGGTGCTCCTCAACGGGCTGCTCGGCGACCTGCGTCCGACGGTCACCGGCGTCGCGGTCTGCTCGACCGTGCCGTCGGTCCTGCACGAGTGGCGCGAGATGCTCGCCCGGCACTTCGCCGACGTGCCGCACGTCGTCGTCGAGCCGGGCGTCCGCACCGGCGTGCCGGTCCTCATGGACAACCCGCGCGAGGTCGGCTCGGACCGGATCATCAATGCGCTGGCCGCTGCCACGAAGTACGGCGGTCCCGCGATCGTGGTCGACTTCGGAGGCACCGCCACGACCTTCGACGTGGTCAGCACCCAGGGGCAGTACGTCGGCGGCGCCATTGCACCCGGTATCGAGATCTCCCTCGAGGCGCTCGGCGCGCGCGGTGCCCAGCTGCGCAAGGTCGAATTGCTGCGGCCGCGTTCGGTGATTGCCAAGAACACCGTCGAGGCGCTTCAGTCGGGAATGGTTTTCGGGGTCGCGTCCCAGGTCGAGGGAATCGTGGCCCGGATGACCGCGGAGCTCGGCGTCGAGGCGCACGAGATGAACGTCATTGCGACCGGTTATCTCGCGCCTCTGGTATTCGACGAATGCCGGTGTTTCACCGCGTCCGACCCGTGGCTCACCCTGCGCGGCCTCGAGCTGGTGTTCACCCGCAACAGCTGACGCATATCGCGCAGATCTGGAAAGGGCCTATTCGGCGAGCACGGGAGAATTCTTTTCCTCCTGTGCCATGATGCATTCGAAATCCCCCGTATTCAGCATGCATTTCTATGAATGAGGTAATGCAGATGGCTCAGAAGGTCCACATCGTCCTGGTCGACGACCTCGACGGAAGCGAGGCCACCGAAACCGTTTCCTTCGGCCTCGACGGCACGTCCTACGAGATCGACCTCAACGACAAGAACGCCGCGAAGCTGCGCGACGTCCTGGCCGGCTACACCGGTCACGCCCGCAAGGTCGGCGGCGCCTCTCGCCGTGGCCGCAAGTCCTCGGCCGCCTCCGCGTCGGGCCCGAGCGCCCGCGAGATCCGCGACTGGGCCCGCTCCAACGGCTACGACGTGCCCGACCGCGGCCGCGTCTCCGCCGACGTGCGCCAGGCCTTCGACGCGGCCAACTGACACGTGCGGCGACCGCCGGGCCGACCTATCGTCTTCGCATGCGCTTGCTGACTCGGGCGGCACTCGCCGCTGGCCTGCTGACGATGAACGGCCTGGCGGTCGCCTGCTCGGAGGACAACCCCCTCGACAACGCCTCGACCTGCCCGGGGTCGACCTGCACGGCGGAGCTCCAGGACCTCGTCGACGCCGTCGGGGCCGTCGACGGGGTCCACGCGGTGACCGAGGCGCACCGCGAGCACGTCGTCGGCAAGCCCGAGCGCGTGCTCGTCGAGGTCGACGCGGCCCCGACCGACGACGCTGCGGGTGAGTCGATCGCCAACGACGTCGCCGACGTGATCGAGGCCTCGCCCATCGCGCCCGAGCAGCTCGCGGTCACCGTGACGTGGCGGCCCGCAGACATGGTCGACCACCCGGTCGAGTTCACCAGTCACCAGGCGCCGCCCGGGGGGCGCTGTGCCGACTCCGGGTGCTCCAGCGAGCTGGCCGCGCTGGTCGCCGACGTACGCGCCCGCTACCCCGATGCCTCGGGTGTCCGGGCCACCCTGGAGGGCGGTCGTGTCGACGTGTCGGGACGCTGGGAGGGCGCCGGAGACGCCCCTGCCGTGGCCGTGGCCGGCCTGGTCCACGACTCGGAGGTCCGCGGCTACGACACGACGGTCGTGACCCTGGTGGAGCGGACTCCGCACCAGGTGGAGGTACGCCGCGGCGGGTGGTGACCCCGAGCGGCTCTCCACAGGTCGCTGGGGTCGGGGTTTGGGCCCGTTCCGCGTGCGGAATCCCTACGGTGTCCGCTCGGAGACCAGGAGTCAGACATGTACGGGGAACCCAGCAAGATCCGCGAGGTCGCGGAACGGCTCGAACGTCGCGCAGACCAGCTGCGCACGGAGGCCGACGACCTGCACGCAGCCAGCCAGGAGACCGGGTGGGTCTCGGTCGCGGCCGACCGCATGCGCGCCCAGGCGACGCAGCGGCGTGACGAGCTCCGGGGCGTGGCCCGGGAGTACGACGAGGCCGCGCAGAAGGTCCGTGACCACGCGGCCGAGGTGCAGCGGCTCCTCGACCTGATCGCCACCATCGAGCACCAGGCCCGCGCCATCATCGCCGGCGCCATCGACCGGGTGAAGGACGCCGTCTCCGACGTGATCGGTGGCATCAAGGACGCACTCACCCCCGGCGACGAGCACGACAAGCGCCTCGCCGAGACCCCCTTGCCCCCACCCGGCCACAAGGACTGGCTCGACATGCCCGACGTGATCCCCGGGATCCGGCTGTGAGCCCCGTGGTGCGCGTGGCCACGCGCCCGGCGGAGGCCGTCCCCCTCGTCCCGTGGCGGGTCCGGCTGCGCCTGGACGAGCTGGTGCTGGCGGCCCGGCTCGCCGGCGACGTACCCCTCCCGGTGCGCGTCGACACCGACGGCGGCCACCGGCTCTCCGACCGGCTCTCCGGCACGCCCCTGAGCCAGGCACGCTCCCTCCTCGCAGCCTCCCTCGCCCGGGTGGACGACGACGGCCCGTCCGGGGCCCGCGCGTCGCTGCAGGACCAGGAGCTCCTCGACGGCGACGACGTCGACCCTGCGGTCGCGTCCGCCCTGGTGGTCCTCGCGACCGGACCGCTCGGCCTCCAGCTCGACGTCGCGGTGGAGCGTGCGGCGGGGACCTCGCGGCTCCGTTGCTGGTTCGGCGTCGCGCCCGGCATGGTCGTCCAGCTCTCGACCGGCGACGGCCTGGACTACGAGCTCGCCTGGTTCGACCCGGCCCTGTGGGTCTCCCAGCTCACCCGGGCCGTGACCGTCGAGCCCTGGGCGTCCTCGACGGCGCCGATGGCCCTGCCCGACTACGTCTCCCTGCCCAGCGAGCTGCTGGCGGGGAGCGAGAAGGCCCACGACGAGCAGCGCACCGACCTGGTGCCGGCGATGGCCGCGGCGCATGTCGGGCGGGTCCGGCTCGGCGAGCCGGGCCACGTCCACGAGGCCGACCTCGAGGAGGTCCTGGCCCTGCTCGGCACCCTCGGCCGGGCCTGCCGCGGCCGGCTCCGGCTCCTCGCGCTGCGTCGCGATCGCGCGGAGGACCCGGCGGTGCTGTCCTGGCTCCTCTTCGACGACGGCTGGCACGAGCTGCGGCCGGGCAGGGACGCGACGAGCGTCCTGCGCCGACGCGACACCCGGGACGTGGGCCTGTTCAGCCTGCCCGTGGTCGACGCGGTCGCGCGGCCGGCCGCGGGCGCGGGGGAGGAGCGATGAGCACTCCCGACATCACGGTGAGCGGCGGCGCCGGGGGCATCGACGCCCGCTACACCGACATCGAGCGCCTCGGTCACCTCTACGGCGACCTCGGTGGCCGGCTCGCAGGTCAGGCCTGGGACGACAAGCTCGAGGCGGCCGACGGCGACCTGCTCGCGTCCGCGATCCTCTCGCCCGGCACGTTCGCCTCGGCCGAGGGCGCCATCCTCGACGCGACGTACGGGCCGCGCGGCCTGGTCGCCCGGGCTGTCGTCCTGGAGGCCGAGAGCTTCTGCTTCGTCGCGGTGGTCGAGATCTACCGCACCGCCGACGACCTGCGTCACGCCGCGATCGAGTCCCTGTCCTACGGCCTCGGCTTCATCGTCGGCGTCGACCTGCCCGGCGTCCTCCTCACCGGGGCGGTCGTCTACGGAGGGTTGCGGCTGGGCGGGATGAGCAACGAGGACCTGGTCGCCTTCCTCGAGGACCACCCGGAGCTCGCGGAGACGCTCGTCAACGGCGGCGGCGGGCTGCTCGACGGCATGTCGGTGAACCCGCTCACCGGCCCGCTGATGGGGCTGCTCGGGCTCGACGGCTTCCACCCCGACACGGGCTCGGCCGCCGACGACCTGGGCGACCTGCTCTTCGGCGACTACCACGGGACGCTCAACCCCGACTACACGCCGCCCGACGACTTCCACCTCGGCTCCCCGACCAGCGTCCAGGGCCTGATGGACAACCTCGGCACCGTCAACGACCTCGAGGACGGCGTGATCAGCGTGCAGCAGGTCGTCGGGCCCGACGGCACGGTGCGCTGGATCGTCGACCTGCCGGGCACGGACCACTTCATGGACGAGCACGCGATCCGCAACATGGGCTCCAACATGAACCTCATCGCGGGTGACGACACGGCGTACGCCGAGGCGATCCAGCAGGCGATGCAGGCCGCCGGGGTGAGCCCGGGCGACCCGGTGATGCTGGTCGGGCACTCGCAGGGCGGGATGCAGGCGGCGGCGCTCGCCGCCGACCCCGACTTCCCCTACCACGTCACCCATGTCGTGACCGCCGGTGCGCCGATCGCGACCTCGGGGATCCCCGACCACGTGCAGGTGCTGTCGCTGGAGAACTCCGCCGACCTCGTCCCGCACACCGACGGCGAGCCCAACCCGGCGACAGCCCACCACACCACCGTGACTGCGGACCTGCCGCACGGCTCGTTCGCGGGTGACCACGACCTCGGCACCTACGCCCAGATCGGCGCCGCGGTCGACGGCAGTGACGACCCGTCGGTCCAGGCAGCGCTGGGGAGCATGCACGACTTCCTCACCGGCCAGCCGGGCCAGCTCGGGACCCAGACCTTCCAGACCGAGCAGGGCGACCAGATCCGACCGGCCGACCTGCCGCTCCTCGACCTGATGCCCTGACCCGGTGACCTGACCCGATGCCCGAGGACTCCGGCCTCTCCTGTGCCGTGATCCGGACGCGTGTTCGCTGAGAGCGGAGCGCGGATGTGCGCGATCCGGGAACGCGTAGGCTGGTGCCGGGGTTAGTCCTGGTGTCCCGTCCCGTGGGACACACGCACGGGGCGGCCCCGGATCTTGAGGAGAGATGCGCATGTTCGAGCGGTTCACTGACCGAGCTCGTCGGGTGGTCGTGCTGGCCCAGGAAGAGGCCCGCATGCTCTCCCACAACTACATCGGGACCGAGCACATCCTGCTCGGCCTCATCCACGAGGGCGAGGGCGTCGCCGCCAAGGCCCTCGAGAGCCTCGACATCTCGCTCGAGGCCGTGCGTGCGCAGGTCGAGGAGATCATCGGCCAGGGCCAGCAGGCCCCGAGCGGACACATCCCCTTCACCCCTCGCGCCAAGAAGGTCCTCGAGCTGTCCCTGCGCGAGGCGCTGCAGCTCGGCCACTCCTACATCGGCACCGAGCACATCCTGCTCGGCCTGATCCGTGAGGGCGAGGGCGTCGCCGCCCAGGTGCTGCAGAAGCTCGGCGCCGACCTCAACCGCGTGCGCCAGCAGGTCATCCAGCTGCTGTCGGGCTTCCAGGGCAAGGAGTCGTCCGCCTCGGGCGCCGCGGCGAGCGGGTCCGCGAGCGACGCGCCGTCCTCCTCGCTGGTGCTCGACCAGTTCGGCCGCAACCTCACCCAGGACGCCCGCGAGGGCAAGCTGGACCCGGTCATCGGCCGGGAGCAGGAGATCGAGCGGGTCATGCAGATCCTCTCGCGGCGCACCAAGAACAACCCCGTCCTCATCGGCGAGCCCGGCGTCGGCAAGACGACGATCGTCGAGGGCCTGGCCCAGGACATCGTCAAGGGCAACGTCCCCGAGACGCTCAAGGACAAGCAGATCTACACCCTCGACCTGGGTGCCCTGGTCGCCGGCTCGCGCTACCGCGGTGACTTCGAGGAGCGCCTGAAGAAGGTGCTCAAGGAGATCCGCACCCGCGGCGACATCGTGCTGTTCATCGACGAGATCCACACCCTCGTCGGCGCCGGCGCGGCCGAGGGCGCGATCGACGCCGCCAGCATCCTCAAGCCGATGCTGGCCCGCGGCGAGCTGCAGACCATCGGCGCGACCACCCTCGACGAGTACCGCAAGTACCTCGAGAAGGATGCCGCGCTGGAGCGGCGCTTCCAGCCCATCCAGGTCGCCGAGCCCTCGATCGCCCACACGATCGAGATGCTCAAGGGCCTGCGCGACCGCTACGAGGCGCACCACCGCGTCACCATCACCGACGAGGCCCTGGTCTCCGCGGCGACGCTGGCCGACCGCTACATCTCCGACCGGTTCCTCCCGGACAAGGCCATCGACCTCATCGACGAGGCCGGCTCGCGCCTGCGCATCCGCCGGATGACCGCGCCCGCCGACCTGCGCGAGTACGACGAGAAGATCGGCGACGTGCGCCAGCGCAAGGAGGCGGCGATCGACGGGCAGGACTTCGAGGCCGCGGCCCGCCTGCGCGACGAGGAGAAGCAGCTCATCCTGAAGAAGTCCGAGCGCGAGAAGCAGTGGCGCGCCGGTGACATGGACGAGGTCGCCGAGGTCGACGAGGAGCTGATCGCCGAGGTGCTCGCCGTGGCGACCGGCATTCCGATCGTCAAGCTGTCGGAGGAGGAGTCGACCCGCCTGCTCAACATGGAGGACGAGCTCCACAAGCGTGTCATCGGCCAGGAGGAGGCCGTCAAGGCGATCTCCCGTGCCATCCGGCGTACCCGCGCCGGCATGAAGGACCCCAAGCGGCCCGGTGGGTCGTTCATCTTCGCCGGCCCCTCGGGCGTCGGGAAGACGTGGCTGTCCAAGACGCTCGCCGAGTTCCTCTTCGGCGACGAGGACGCGCTGATCCAGCTCGACATGAGCGAGTTCGGCGAGAAGCACACGGTCTCGCGGCTCTTCGGGTCCCCTCCCGGCTACGTCGGCTACGAGGAGGGCGGCCAGCTCACCGAGAAGGTCCGCCGCAAGCCGTTCTCCGTCGTCCTCTTCGACGAGGTCGAGAAGGCCCACCCGGACATCTTCAACAGCCTGCTGCAGATCCTGGAGGAAGGTCGCCTGACCGACTCCCAGGGCCGGGTGGTGGACTTCAAGAACACCGTCATCATCATGACCACCAACCTCGGCACCCGCGACATCTCCAAGGGCGTCAACCTCGGCTTCCAGCAGGGTGACGGCGCGGGCTCCTACGAGCGGATGAAGGGCAAGGTGTCGGAGGAGCTCAAGCAGCACTTCCGTCCCGAGTTCCTCAACCGTGTCGACGAGATCATCGTGTTCCCGCCGCTGACGCAGGAGCAGATCGTCGCCATGGTGGACAACATGATCGCCGGCCTCGAGCTGCGCCTGAAGGACCGCGACATGTCCCTCGAGCTCACCCAGGTCGCCAAGAACCTCCTGGCCGAGCGCGGGTTCGACCCGGTGCTGGGTGCGCGGCCGCTGCGTCGCACCATCCAGCGGGAGATCGAGGACGTGCTCGCCGAGAAGATGCTCTTCGGCGAGGTCGGCCCCGGCCAGATCGTGCTGGTCGACGTGGAGGGCGAGGGCCCGACGGCGAGCTTCACGTTCAAGGGCCAGAAGATCGGGGTGCTCCCGGACCTGCCGCCGTTCGAGACCGCGGGCGTCGAGCTCGGCGACGCGCTGGTCGAGGGCCCGGACGACTCCGAGGGCCCGATCGACGTGCCGAAGTCCGGCGACACCGACTGACCCACCGCTGATCGGCAACCGCAGGCCCGGACTCCTTCGAGTCCGGGCCTGCGGCATGATCGGGGCATGCTCGTCACCGCCAGCACGGTCAAGGACACGCTGCCCAACATCCAGCGGTTCGTCAGCGGCAACCTCGCCGGCGGCGTGGACCACCTCTTCGTCTTCCTCGACGCGGGCGACCCCGAGGTGCGCGCCTGGCTCGACGAGCACCCCCACGTCACGTGCGTGCGCACCGACAGCGCGTGGTGGCAGGGCGACCGGCCCGACCAGCTCAACGTCCGGCAGCGGGTCAACGCCAACACCGTCCGGGCCCTGCTGAGCGCGGTCGACGGGGTCGACTGGCTCTTCCACATCGACGCCGACGAGATCATCCAGGTCGACCGGTCGATGCTCGACACCGTGCCGGCCGACACCCGGGTCGTGAAGCTGGCCCCGCTGGAGGCGGTCAGCCGCAAGAGCTGGGACGGCGACCCGACGTGGTTCAAGCGCCTGCTCGACAAGGACGACCTGACGCTCCTCCAGACCCTCGGCGTCCTGGACCGGCCCTCCAACGGCGCCTACTTCCACGGCCACGTGGACGGCAAGTCCGGCGTGCGTCCGGCCCTCGACGTCTGGCTGACCCTGCACCACGGCGTCGACGCCGCCAAGGAGGAGCTGCCCTCCTTCCAGGACGACTCGCTCCGCCTGCTGCACTACGAGTCGTTCTCGGGCGAGGACTTCGTGCGCAAGTGGACGTCGATCCTGGCGGCCGGGCCGATGGCCAACTTCCGCCCGGCCCGCGAGCCCACCGCGATCGCCCTGCGGACCCTGATCGGCAAGGGGCTGACCGAGGAGCAGGCGGCGCCGTACCTCATGCGCATCTTCGAGCGCACCACCGAGGACGACTTCGACACCCTGCGCGACCTCGGGCTGCTGGTCGAGGTCGACCCGCGGCAGGGCACGCACCAGCCGGCGGACTTCCCGGCGCTCGACGAGGTGCGCGGCATGCTCGAGCGGGTCGCCGCGGAGCCGAAGCGGGCCTTCCACCCGGGCGAGCCCGTGGCCGCCGCCCAGAAGGTTCTGGACGCCGTGACCGGGGTCAGGGGAGGGCGTAGCTTCCTGCGTCGGTCCTGACCAGGAGGCCGTCCGCGAGCAGGCTGGCCAGGCAGCGGGTGCGCTGGGCCTCGTCGGCCCAGGCCGTCTCCAGGCGGCCCGGTGGCACCGAGCCCTCGGCGTCGCGGAGCACGGCGAGCAGCCGGCCGCGGCACTGGCGGTCGGTGCCGGCCCAGGTCTGGACCTTCCGCGGCGGACCGTCGTACGACGGCTTGCCGGCCGCCCGCCAGGCGCACAGCCCCGCCACGGGGCAGTCGCCGCACCGTGGGTTGGCCGCCGTGCACACGAGGGCGCCGAGCTCCATCACCGCGACCGACCAGGTCGCCGCCGTGGGCTCGTCCTCGGGGAGCAGGTCCTGGGCGACGTCACGCTCGGCCCGCGTCACCGAGGCGGCGGGGAACTCCACGCCCGACACGGCGCGCGCGAGGACGCGGCGGACGTTGGTGTCGAGCACGACGTGGCGCCGCCCGTGGGCGAAGGTGGCGATCGCCGCGGCGGTGTAGTCGCCGATGCCGGGCAGCGCCCGGAGGTCGTCGTACGACGCGGGCACCTCGCCGCCGTGCTCGGCGACGATGGCGGTCGCGGCCGCGTGCAGCCGCAGGGCCCGGCGCGGGTAGCCGAGCCGGCCCCAGGCGCGGACGGCCTCGCCGGAGGACTCGGCGGCGAGGTCGCCGGGCGTGGGCCACCGGGTGAGCCACTGCTCGTGGACGGGCAGCACCCGCGCCACCGGCGTCTGCTGGAGCATGAACTCCGAGACCATCACCGACCAGGCGGACGCCTGCACGCCACGCCACGGCAGCTCGCGGGCGTGGTCGTCGTACCACGCGAGGACGGGGTCGTGGAGGGCGCTCATCGCGGTCCATTCTGGGCAACGCCCGTCCCGACAGGGAATCCGGGCCCGATCTCGTGCGGACCGTCGGTGTGGCAGCGCCGGACGGGGCCCGGCCTTGACTAGCGTTGCGCCATGACCGCCCTGACTCGTGGCCCGCTGCCGGCCCGCGTGTACTGGACGCGTCGGCTCCTCGTGCTCGGGACCGCGCTGGCCCTGGTGGTCGTGATCGCCCGCGTGCTCACCGGCGGCAGCGACGCCTCGTCGGCTGACGCCCGCGCGACGCCCGTGGCCGCCGCGCCGACCGTGACGGTCACGCCGAGCAGCACCCCCGTGGCCACCACGACGAAGAAGCCGGGCAAGCACCACAGCCACGCGCCCGTCCTCGCCGCCCCGAGCGGCCCGTGCTCGGACGAGGACATCGCGGTCGAGCCCGACGTCAAGCAGCCGGTCGCCGGGTCGGACGTGCGCATCGTCCTGAAGCTGCGCACCCTCACCGAGGAGGCCTGCACCTGGCGGGTCTCGAAGGACACGCTGACGGTCAAGGTCACCTCCGGCAAGGACGAGATCTGGTCCAGCCGCCAGTGCCCGAGGGTGGTCCCCACCGAGGACGTCGTGGTCCGCAGGGCGGTCACCGAGACGGTCGCCCTCACCTGGAACGCCAAGCGCTCCGACGACACCTGCTCGCGCTTCACCGACTGGGCGCTGCCCGGCTACTACCACGTGGTGGCCGCCGCGCTGGCCGGTGAGCCCGCCGACCTGCAGTTCAAGCTGGACGCCCCGTCCGGCCCGGTGATCACCCGGTCGCCCTCGCCGACCCAGTCGCCCCACCAGAGCAAGCACGGCGGTCGCCCGCAGGCGCCGTCGCCCAGCAGCTCCCACTGAGTCGAGTCGGCGCAACTGCCGATGGGTCAGACGTAGCGCTCGAGGATCGTCGACTCGGCGAGGCGGGACAGGCCCTCGCGGACACTGCGCGCGCGGAGCTCGCCCACGCCGTCGACGGCCTGCAGGTCGTCGACGCCCGCGGAGAGCAGCTTCTGGAGCGTGCCGAAGTGGTCCACCAGCCGGTCGACCACGGACGTGGGCAGGCGGGGAACCTTGGCCAGGAGACGGTAGCCGCGCGGGGCGACCGCGCCGTCGAGGTGCTCGCCGGTGCCCAGGCCCAGCGCGCGAGCCGCGGCCGCGGGGTCGACGAGCTCGGTGGGGGAGAGCGACTCGAGCCGCTCCAGCAGCGCCTCGGGGCTCTTCTTGCTCCGTCCGGCGGGGAGGTAGTCGCGGATCACGAGCTCCCGCTCGGCGTCGACGCCGGTGATGAGCTCCTCCAGCTGCAGCGAGAGCAGCCGGCCGTCGGTGCCGAGCTCGAGGACGTAGTCCTCGATCTCGCGGGCGATCCGGGTGACCATCTCGAGGCGCTGGGCGACGACGGCGACGTCGCGGACGGTGACGAGGTCCTCGATCTCCAGCGCGGAGAGCGTGCTGGCGACCTCGTCGAGGCGCAGCTTGTAGCGCTCGAGGGTGGCCAGGGCCTGGTTGGCGCGGGAGAGGATCTGGCCGGAGTCCTCGAGGACGTGGCGGGTCTCCCCGACGTACGCCGCGATGATCTGCATCGACTGCGACACCGAGATGACGGGGTAGCCGGTCTGCTTGGCGACCCGGTCGGCCGTGCGGTGACGGGTGCCGGTCTCCTCGGAGGGGATCATGTGGTCGGGCATCAGGTGCACCGCGGCCCGGTGGATCCGCGTGACGTCCTTGTCGAGGATGATCGCGCCGTCCATCTTGGCCAGCTCGCGCAGGCCCGTGGCGGTGAAGGGGACGTCGAGGGTGAAGCCGCCGGTGGCGATCGACTCCACGGTGCGGTCGATGCCCAGCACGATCAGCGCACCGGTGCGGCCGCGGAGGATCCGCTCCAGCCCGTCGCGCAGGGCCGTGCCGGGGGCGATGGACGCCAGCGTCGCGCGCAGGCGCAGCGTGTCGTCCGAGCGATCCGTGGCCACCACGCCGTCCTCCGTTTCGGCTTGCGGCGTTGAACTGGCCGCGGGGTCAGTCTAGGTCACGCGCGCTGGGTTGATCGCGCTTGGTGAAGTGCAGCAGTCGCAATGCGGACACGATGTCCGGGACGTCGAGCACCCTCATGCCCTCCACGACCCACGACTCGGGCTGGCGCGTCGAGCGCGCGCCCGGCTCTGCGGGCACGATCGCGACCTGGAAGCCGAGGCGGGCGGCCTCGGCGATGCGCTGCGGGAGGTCGCGCACCCGGCGCAGCTCGCCGGCCAGGCCGATCTCGCCCATGGCGACCACGCCGCGGGGTGCGGGCACCCCGGTCGTGGCGCTCGCGATGGCGATGGCCACGGCGAGGTCGCTGGCGGGCTCGCTGAGCCGGGCGCCGCCGACGGTCGAGGTGAAGACGTCGTTGTTGTGGAGCCGGATCCCGCAGTGCTGCTGGAGGATCGCCAGCACCATCGCGACGCGTGAGGAGTCCAGGCCCGAGGTGGTGCGGCGTGGCTTGTCCGACGGCGTCGGGGTGACGAGGGCCTGGACCTCGGCCAACAGGGGCCGGCGCCCCTCCATCGTCACTGCCACGCACGTCCCGGGGACGTTGGCGTGGTGGCGCTCGACGAACAAGCCCGTCGGGTCGGTGACGGCGGTGATGCCCTCCGCGGACAGGTCGAAGCAGCCGACCTCGTCGACCGGGCCGAAGCGGTTCTTCATGGCGCGCACCATGCGGAAGCGGGAGTTGCGGTCGCCCTCGAAGTGCAGGACCACGTCGACGACGTGCTCGAGCACCCGCGGGCCCGCGATCGAGCCGTCCTTGGTCACGTGGCCGACGATCACGGTGGTGATGTTGCGGGTCTTGGCCACCCGGATCAGCGCGGCGGCCACCTCCTTGACCTGGGTGACGCCACCGGGCACGCCCTCGATCCCGGACGCCCCGATGGTCTGGATCGAGTCGACCACCAGCAGGGTCGGCCGGACCTGCTCGATGTGGGTCAGCACGGCGCCGAGGTCGGTCTCGGCGGCGAGGTAGAGCTCGTCGTGGACGCCGCCGGTGCGGTCGGCGCGCAGCCGCACCTGGGAGGCGGACTCCTCGCCGGTGACGTAGAGCGTGCGGTGCTGGTAGCGGGCGGTCTGGGCGGCCACCTCGAGGAGCAGCGTGCTCTTGCCGACCCCGGGCTCGCCGGCGAGCAGGATCGCGGCACCGGGGACCAGGCCGCCGCCGAGGACGCGGTCGAGCTCGGGCACCCCGCTGGTGCGGAACTGGGAGTCCTCGACCGAGACCTGGCCGATCGGCACGGCGGCGCGGGTGACGGGTGAGGCGACGGCCCGCAGCACCGGCGCCGCGGCCTCCGCGACCGAGCCCCAGGCCTGGCACTCACCGCAGCGGCCGACCCACTTGCCGGTCTCCCAGCCGCACTCGGTGCACCGGAACGCGGGACGGGGTGACTTCGACATGACGGGAACGCTAAGCGATGGCACCGACAGGACCGGGACGCGATAGCCGTGGCGCCGAGACCGGCCTCGCCTATGCTGTGGTTGGAACGATCAAGTGAGCCGGACCGCGGGGGCGGGGCCGGCCTCGGGAAGGGGGCGTCACGGTGTCATCGACTGCCGGACGTACGTCGGCCACCCCGCCGACCCTCGCGGACGTCGCCGAGCTCGCAGGCGTCTCGCGCCAGACGGTCTCCAACGCCGTCAACAATCCCGACCTGCTCCGCGAGGACACCCTCGCGCGCGTGCAGGAGGCCATCGACGAGCTGGGCTACTCGCCCAACCGGGCAGCCCGCAACCTGCGCACCCGCGCCTCCCACCTGATCGGCATGCGGATGAACCCCGCCCAGGAGGGCACCGCCAACGCCACGATGGACCGCTTCGTCCACTCCCTGGTGGAGACCTCCCGCGAGGCGGGCTACCACGTCCTGCTCTTCGGCGGCGACCACGAGGACCCGCTCGCCGGCTACGACGACCTCCTCCGCTCCACCGCCGTCGACGCCTTCGTCATCACCGACACCTATCTCGGCAACCCGCAGGCGTCGTGGCTCGGCGCCCGGCGCGCCCCGTTCGTCGCGTTCGGCCGGCCGTGGGACCACCCCGACGCCACCCACCCCTGGGTCGACGTCGACGGCGCCGCCGGCACCGACCTCGCGACCACCCACCTGCTCGACAGGGGCCACGAGCGGATCGCCTGGATCGGCTGGCGCAAGGACTCCCGCATCGGCGAGGACCGGCGCTCGGGCTGGTCGCGGACGCTGCGCTCGCGCGGCCTGGCCACGACGGGGCTGGCCTCCCGCGTCGAGGACACCGTCGCCTCCGGCCGCGAGGCGAGCGCGGTGCTCCTCGACGAGGCGCAGCCCTCGGCGTTCGTGTGCGCGTCGGACACCCTGGCCATGGGAGTGCTCCACACGCTGGCCGAGCGCGGCCTGGCCCCCGGGCGGGACGTGGCGGTGGTCGGCTTCGACGACAGCCAGGTGGCCCAGGTCGTGCCGCCCGGCCTCACGTCGGTCCGGCAGCCGCTCGAGGACGTGGCCGCCGAGATCGTGAAGGCCCTCGAGGGCCTGCTCGGCCACCCGCCCTACGTCGGTCCCGGCGTGCTCCTCGAGCCCACCCTGGCCGTGCGCGGCAGCAGCTGAGCCCCGCTCAGAAGCCCTTCGACCAGAGGTTGACCGCGTAGTCCACCTCGGTGCCGGTGTGGCCGGCGAGGATCTCCTCGGCCAGCTCCCGGGTGAACTCGATCCCCACCACCGCCTCCAGGTCGGCCCGCGACGCGAAGGACCACCGCATGTCGACCGGCGTCCGCGTCCAGCCGCGCGTCGACCAGAAGCGCTCCACCGTGTCGGGGTCCACGGTCGGGTAGCCGCGCCGGAACCAGCCGCCGAAGGTGGAGCGGCTCGCGTCGTTGTCGATGACGAACGCAGTCCCGCCCCGGCGTACGACGCGGTCCAGCTCGGCGAGCCCGGGCTCGCAGCCCGGGCCGAAGAAGTAGGCCCACCGGGCGTGCACCACGTCCACCGACGCGTCGGGCAGCGGCACCGCCTGGGCGGTGCCGGCCAGCACGGTCACGTGCGGCAGGGCCCGGGTGCGACGGCGGGCGATCGCGACGAGGTCCGGATGAGGCTCGACGCCGGTGACCGAGGCCGCGGTCGTGGCGAACCGGGGCAGGTGGAAGCCGGTGCCGCAGCCGAGATCCAGCACGTGCCGCCCGGACCAGTCCGCGATGCCGCGCATCGCCGTCTCGAGCAGGCCGTCGGGGTCGACGGCGCGGTTCTCGATCTCGTACGTCGCCGCGTGGTGCCAGATGTTGGGGCTCGGGATCGCCCCGGGCTCGGGCCGACCCACTAGATGCGAACGAGACCGTTCGGCGTCTGGACCTGTGCGGCGATGATGCCGGGCGTGCCGTGCGGGGCGACCCACTCGACCTTGACGTCCTCGAGCGGGGCCTCGACGGTCTCGCCGAGCCACTCGCTGACCCGCTGCGGGTCGCCGGCGATCTCCAGGCACGCGAGCGAGAAGGCCGTGTCGGCGCCGGCGCTGGGGTGCAGCTCGGCCGGCGACTCCCACTGGATGAAGAACGGCAGCTGCGGGTCGGCGATCAGCCCGTTGATGCCGATCTGCTTCCACAGCAGCTCGGTGCCGTCGGGGCGGTGCCGGTAGCCGGAGGCGGCCTCACGGCCGAGCCGCGACTCCACGACCGCGATGTCGTCGACCGCGACGACCCAGCCGAGCCAGCCGCCACCGAGGGCCGACCGGGCCCGCACGGCCTGGCCGAAGGGGGCCTTGTCCGAGGCCGGGTGGTCGAGCACCTCGACGATCTCGAGGTAGGTGTTGTCGGCCAACGGCATGATCATGTTGCGGGTGCCGAAGCGTGGGTGCACGCCTCCGTCGACGAAGTCCCGGCCGAGCAGTCCCCCGAGGCGCTGGGCGGTGCTGGCGAGACCATCCGGTCCTGCGGCGTAAGAAAGATGGTCCAGGCGCATGCCAAGCATTCTCGGACAGTGCCTGTCAACACCCGCACGGCGGGGTCAGGTTCTCTTGATGTCGAGATGTCTGGCGGATCGGTCGGTGTGCAGGTCCCGTGCAGGTCAGTGCGGGTCGGCGGGGTGCAGCGCCAGCGCCGACCGGGACCGCACGTGCGTCTCGCAGTGCCGCACCAGCTCGTCGTACGCCGGCTTGCCCATCAGCTCGGTGAGCTCGGGCTCGTGGGTGACGTAGACCGGCTCGAGGGCGACGTGCGCCTCGGTGTTGCCCGAGCAGTACCAGTCCAGGTCGTGGCCGCCCGCGCCCCAGCCGCGTCGGTCGTACTCGCCGATCGAGACCTCGGTGTAGGTCGTTCCGTCCTGGCGCTCGACGTTGCGGAAGGTCCGCCGGATCGGCAGCTGCCAGCACACGTCGGGCTTGGTCTCGAGCGGGTTGCGCCCCTGCTGCAGCGCCAGCCCGTGCAGCGCGCAGCCGGCGCCGCTGTGGAAGTCGGCCCGGTTGTGGAACACGCACGCCTGCTGCCCGTCGACCACGATCGTGAGCGTCTTGCGGTCGCCCTCGTCGTCGGTCTCGATCCAGTCCTTCTTGCGGGCCGCGCGACCCCGCGGCTTGAACTGCCACTGCGTCTCGTCGAGCTGCTCGACGTACGACGCCACCCGCTTCTCGTCGTCCTTGTCGGCGAAGTGCGCGCCGAGGGTGCAGCAGCCGGTGTCGGGGGCGGTCTCGTAGATGCCCTGGCAGCCCTGGCCGAAGATGCACATGAACGACGACGTGAGCCAGGTCAGGTCGCAGCGCATCACCTCGGACTCGTCACCGGGGTTGACGAACTCGACATAGGCGCGGGGAAAGACGAGGTCCACTTCGGGCACGCCCCCAACCTACCCGCCGGGTAGCCTCGGACCATGCGTCTGGGCGTCCTCGACATCGGCTCCAACACCGGGCACCTGCTCGTCGTCGACGCGCACGGTGGTGCGGCCCCGTTGCCGGCGTTCTCCTACAAGGAGCCGCTGCGGCTGGCCGAGCACCTCGACGACGCTGGAGCCGTGTCCCAGACCGGCATCGACGCCCTCACCGCCTTCACGGCGCAGGCCCTCGTGGTCGCCGAGGACAAGGGCTGCGAGGACATGCTCGGCTTCGCGACGTCCGCCGTCCGCGACGCGGTCAACAGCGAGGCCGTGCTCGACCACGTGCACGAACGCACCGGCGTGCGCATCGAGGTGCTCTCCGGGGAGGACGAGGCGCGGCTGACGTTCCTCGCCGTACGCCGCTGGTTCGGCTGGTCGGCCGGCCGCCTGGCGGTCTTCGACATCGGCGGCGGCTCGCTGGAGATCGCCGGCGGCAAGGACGAGGCTCCCGACGTGGCCTGGTCGCTGCCGCTGGGCGCGGCGAGGCTGGCGCGGCAGTTCTTCGGGGGCGCGCGCCCCGACGACGAGGCGATCCGCCAGCTCCGCAAGGAGATCCGCGCCGAGATCGCGCGCGATGCCGGCAATCTGCTGCGGGCCGGGTCCCCCGACCGGGCGGCCGCCACGTCCAAGACGTTCCGCTCCCTGGCCCGGATCTGCGGTGCCGCTCCGTCCGGTGACGGACCCCTCGTGCCGCGGTCGCTGCCGCTGCAGCAGCTGCGCGAGTGGATCCCCAAGCTCATCGCGATCCCGCCCGACGAACTGGCCGACCTGCCCGGGGTCTCGCCGAGCCGGACCCACCAGATCGTGCCCGGCGCGCTGGTCGCCGAGGCCTGCATGGACATCTTCGACCTCACCGAGCTCGAGATCTGCCCGTGGGCGCTGCGCGAGGGCGTCATCCTGGAGCGCCTCGACCAGATCAGCGTCCTGGGCTGAGTCGCGTGACTTCCCGGACCTCTCCCCGCATCGGCCTCTCGACGGCCTCGGTCTACCCCGAGTCGTCGGCGCACGCGTTCGGCTACGCCGCCACGTTGGGGTACGACGCCGTCGAGGTGATGGTCGGGATCGACGCCCTGTCCCAGCAGACGTCCGCGGTCAAGCAGCTCTCCGAGCACCACGGCATCCCGATCTGCGCGATCCACGCACCCTGCCTGCTGTTCACCCAGCGGGTCTGGGGGACCGAGCCGTGGGGCAAGCTCGAGCGCTCGGCCGAGATGGCGGCCGAGGTCGGCGCCGAGGTGGTCGTCGTGCACCCGCCGTTCCGGTGGCAGAAGGAGTACGCCCGCGACTTCGTCAACGGGATCGCTGCGATCGAGTCGTCGACCGGCATCGCGTTCGCGGTGGAGAACATGTACCCGTGGCGGGCCTCCTCGAGGCGGGGCATGGAGATGTACCTCCCCGGCTGGGACCCCTCAGAGGAGTCCTACGCCAACACCACGATCGACCTCTCGCACGCCGCGATCGCCCAGTCCGACCCGATCCTGATGGCGCGCCGGCTCGGCGACCGGCTGCGGCACGTGCACCTCACCGACGGCACCGGGTCTGCCAAGGACGAGCACCTCGTGCCCGGGCGCGGGTCGATGGGGGCCGCCGCGTTCGTGCAGCACCTCGCCCGGTCCGGCTTCGCCGGCGAGATCGTGCTCGAGATCAACACCCGCAAGGCGAGCGGCCGCGAGGAGCGTGAGGCCGACCTGCGGGAGTCGCTCGACTTCGCCCGCGAGCACCTGGCCGTGCCCACCCCCTGACCCCGACTCGGCTGCGGCAACCCACCAGCAGCCCTCCGCAGGCGCACAATGCAACGCATGACGAGCAACGCGGTGGAGGTGCGTGACCTGGACGTCGTGCGCGGCGGGCACGACGTGCTGCGCCACCTCGACCTCACGATCGGCGGCGGCGTGACCGGCCTGCTCGGCCCGTCCGGCTGCGGCAAGTCCACCCTGATGCGCGCCCTGGTCGGCGTGCAGCGCCTCGCCGGCGGCACCGTCACGGTCTTCGGCGAGCCCGCCGGCTCGCCCCCGCTGCGCGACCGGATCGGCTACGTCACCCAGGCCGCCAGCGTCTACGACGACCTCACCGTCGCCGAGAACCTCGCCTTCTTCGCCCGCGTCCTCGGCGTGGGGAGGAGCGAGGTCGACCGGGCCGTGGAGCAGGTCGACCTGGGCCGGCACCGCGACCAGGTCGTGGGGCAGATGAGCGGCGGCCAGCGCTCGCGCGCCAGCCTCGCGGTCGCGCTGCTCAAGACCCCCGACCTGCTGGTGCTCGACGAGCCGACGGTCGGCCTCGACCCGGTCCTGCGCCGGGACCTGTGGGCGCTGTTCCACCGCCTCGCCGACGACGGGGCCGCGGTCTTCGTCTCCAGCCACGTCATGGACGAGGCCGACCGCTGTGACCGGCTGCTCCTGATGCGCGAGGGACGGATCATCGGCGACGGCAGCCCGCGGGAGATCCGCGAGCAGACCGGCGCCTCGGACATCGAGGCCGCGTTCCTCGCCATCGTGGAAGCGGACGCGGCGTGACGCCCCGGATCACGTTGGCGGTCGCCACCCGAGTCCTCACCCAGCTCCGCCGCGACCACCGCACCCTGGCGATGCTGCTGGTCCTGCCCTGCCTGCTGATCACCCTGCTCTGGTGGATGTACGACGCCACCAGGGGCACGCTGTTCGACCGGGTCGGCCCGGCCCTGCTGGCGATGTTCCCGTTCATCGTGATGTTCCTGGTGACCAGCGTGACCACCCTGCGCGAGCGCTCCAGCGGCACGCTCGAGCGGCTGCTGGCCATGCCGATGGGCAAGCTCGACTTCCTGCTCGGCTACGCCCTCGCCTTCGGGGTCGTCGCGGCCGTCCAGTCGGTGCTCGCGGTGAGCATCGCGGTCGGCCTGCTCGGGCTCGAGGTCCAGGGCCCGGTCTGGCTGCTCACCCTCGTCGCGGTCGCCGACGCCGTCCTCGGCACGGCCCTGGGCCTGTTCGTCTCGGCGTTCGCGCGCACCGAGTTCCAGGCGGTGCAGTTCATGCCTGCCCTGGTCATCCCGCAGATCCTGCTGTGCGGGCTGTTCGTGCCCCGCGACCTGCTCCCGGACGTCCTCTCGGCCGCGAGCGACGTCCTGCCGCTGTCCTACGCCGTCAACGCGATGCAGACCCTCACCCGCACCTCGGCCACGGGCGACGTGTGGCGCGACCTCGCCGTCGTCGCGGGTTTCGCGGTCACGATGCTGTGCCTGGGGGCGGCCACCCTGCGCCGTCGTACGCCGTAGCCGGCCCCCGGTCGACTCCGCCGCTTGGGACCTGCCCGGCCTCTCGGCGTAACCTCTGCCGCATGTCCCTGCTCCGTCAGCCGATCCTGCTGCTCGCCCGCAGCGAGCAGATCAAGAAGCTCGTCAGCACCATGCCCGTCTCGGCCGGCATCGTCACGAGCTACGTCCCCGGTGAGACCACCGACTCCGCGGTGGATGCCACCGCCGGCCTGGTCGGCGACGGTCTCAAGGTGACCCTGGACTTCCTCGGCGAGGACACCCTCGACGTGGAGCAGGCCGACGCGACCGTCGCGGCCTACCTCGACCTCCTCCAGGCCCTGGCGGCGCACGGGCTGACCCGCGGCGCCGAGGTGTCGGTCAAGCTCTCGGCCGTCGGCCAGGCGATCCCGGACAACGGCGACAAGATCGCCCTCGAGAACGCCCGGACCATCTGCCGGGCCGCCCGCAACGCCGGCACCACGGTGACCCTCGACATGGAGGACCACACCACCACCGACCGCACCCTCGCGACGCTGCGCGAGCTGCGCAAGGACTTCCCCGAGACCGGCGCCGTGCTGCAGGCCTACCTGCACCGCACCGAGGCCGACTGCCGTGCGCTGGCCTACGAGGGGTCGCGTGTCCGGCTGTGCAAGGGCGCCTACAAGGAGCCCGAGAGCGTCGCCTTCCAGGACCGCCTCGACGTCGACCGGTCCTACGTGCGCTGCCTCAAGGTGCTGCTCGCCGGCCAGGGCTACCCGATGATCGCCACCCACGACCCGCGCATGGTCGAGATCGCCAGCTCGCTGGCGAGCCGCTACGGCCGCGCGCAGGGGTCCTACGAGTTCCAGATGCTCTACGGCATCCGGCCCGAGGAGCAGAAGCGCCTCGCTTCCAGTGGCGAGACCATGCGCGTCTACATCCCCTACGGCCAGGAGTGGTACGGCTACCTGATGAGAAGGCTCGCTGAGCGCCCGCAGAACCTGTCATTCTTCGCGAAGTCCCTGATCTCGAAGAAGTAGCACCGGAGGCAGATCCATGGCGCAGCAGACCGCGATCCTCGGGGCGGGCGTGATGGGCGAGACCCTCCTGTCCGGTCTCGTCCGCGCCGGCCGCCGGGTGGACAACCTGCTCGTCGGCGAGAAGCGCGCCGAGCGCGCCAAGGAGCTCGAGGACCGCTACGGCGTCGCCGTCGTCTCCAACCTCGAGGCGGCTACGAAGGCCGACACGCTGGCGCTCGTCGTCAAGCCCCAGGACATGGCCGACCTCCTCCGGGAGATCGCGCCCGCCCTGCGGCCCGGCCAGCTGATCGTGTCCCTCGCGGCCGGCATCACCACGGCGTTCATCGAGTCGCACGTCCCCGACGGCGTCGCGGTCGTCCGGGTCATGCCCAACACCCCGGCGCTCGTCGACGAGGGCATGGCCGCGATCTCGCCCGGCTCCCACTGCGACGAGCACCACCTCGCTGAGGCCGAGGCGCTGATGGCCTCGGTCGGCAAGGTGCTGCGCATCCCCGAGCGCCAGCAGGACGCCGTCACCGCCATCTCCGGCTCCGGCCCGGCCTACATCTTCTTCGTCGTCGAGTCGATGATCGAGGCGGGCGTCCACCTCGGCCTGCCCCGCGCCACGGCCACCGACCTCGTGGTCCAGACCCTCGTCGGCTCGGCCAAGATGCTGCGCGAGACCGGCACGCACCCGACCGTCCTGCGTGAGCAGGTCACCTCGCCGGCCGGCACCACCGCGGCCGCGCTCCGCGAGCTGGAGATCCACCGGGTCCGCGCGGCGTTCCTGGCCGCCATGGAGGCCGCCCGCGACCGCTCCCGGGCGCTCGCCGAGGGCAGCTGACCCCCGCAAAGAGGATGCGCCCGGACCGCGCCGGCTGACACGATCGGGCGATGTCGATCCTCCACCACCGTGACGAGGGCTCCGGCCCCGTCGTCGTCCTGATCCACGCCGGCGTCGCCGACCTGCGGATGTGGCAGACCCAGGTCGAGGAGCTCGTCCCGGGCCACCGCGTCGTCCGCCCCGACCTCCGCGGCTACGGCCACACACCGCTGGAGCCCGGCGACCCCTACACCGACGCCGAGGACGTCCTCGCCCTGCTCGACCACCTCGGCGTCGAGGACTTCGCGCTCGTCGGGGCGTCCTACGGCGCGTACGTCGCCCTCCAGCTCGCGACCGCCGTCCCCGAGCGGGTCGAGCGCCTCGTGCTGCTCGCGCCGCTGGCCGAGGTCGCCGAGCCCGACGACCGGCTGCGCGACTTCTGGCGACGCGAGGGCGAGCTGGTGGAGGCCGGCGACCTCGACGCCGCGACCGACCTCAACGTCGCGACCTTCGTCGGGCCCGACGCGGCCGAGGACGCCCGCGAGCTGGTCTGGAAGATGCAGCGCGGCATCTTCGAGCACCAGGGCACCCCCGACCACGCCGAGGGTGGCGAGCTGCCGGTCGACCTGGCGCGCCTGGCCATGCACACGACCGTCGTCGTCGGAGCGCACGACCTGCCGTTCTTCGTGCAGACCGCCCACGAGCTGGTGCGGGCACTGCCGGACGCCGAGCTCGTCGAGCTGCCGTGGGCGGGCCACCTCCCCTCGCTCGAGCGCCCGCTCGAGACCGCGCACCTGGTCCGGATCGGCGTCGGCTGACGGCTCACGCGAGACCGATCGCGGCCTCGGCCGCGGCCAGCACCGGTGCGGTCACCTCGCGGCACCGTGCCGCGCCGGCCGCGAACACGTCGGTCACGTGCGCCGCGTCCGCCGCGAGGTCGTCGTAGCGCTTCCGGATCGGCTCGAGCTCGGCCACGACCGCGTCGGTGACCGCCTTCTTCAGCGCGCCGTAGGTCGTGATCCCCTGCCGGTCGCCCCCGCATGCCTCGAGGATGTCGAGCAGGTTGGTCACCCCCGGCTTCGCGGCCCGGTCCGCGCGCACCGCCGCCGGCCCCGTCTCGGAGTCGGTGACGGCTCGAGCCACCTTGCGGCGTACGACGTCGGGGGAGTCGAGCAGGAAGATCGACCCCGCCGCGTCGGCCGACTTGCTCATCTTGCGTGTCGGGTCGGCCAGGTCCATCACCCGCGCGCCGGCCGCGGGGGTGGCGATGGACGGCACCGTGAACACCGCGCCGTAGGTCGCGTTGAACCGGATCGCCAGGTCCCGGGTCAGCTCGACGTGCTGGCGCTGGTCGTCGCCGACCGGGACGACGCTCGGCCGGTAGAGCAGGATGTCGGCGGCCATCAGCACCGGATAGGTGTAGAGCGAGACCCGCGTCGACGCCACCCCGCGACCCTTCTCCTTGAACTGGATCATCCGGTTGAGCTCACCGGTGTGCGCCGTGCACTCCAGCAGGTGGGCCAGCTGGGCGTGCGCCGGGACCCGGCTCTGCCGGAACAACGTGGCCCGGTCCAACCCCACCGCCAGGAGCAGGGTGGCCATCTCGGAGGTGCGGTCGCGCAGCAGCACCGGATCGTGGGCCGTCGTCATCGCGTGTAGGTCGGACAGTCCGTAGAAGGCGTCCTCCTGCCGGGCCGCCATCGGGCGCAAGGCGCCGAGCAGGTTGCCGAGGGTCAGTCGACCGGAGGGGGTGATCAGGGAAAGGGTGCGGGTCATGGGTGTCTCCTGGGGTGAAGAGCCCACGGGACGCCCGGAAATGACGAACGGCCGCCCATGGGCGGCCGGGTGAAGTGCGTGCTTCAGGTCGTGGTCCGCCGTCAGGCGGGCCACCACTGGGTGGAGCGGTTCGTCAGCACACGACGATCATAGGGCGACCGACGGGGTAGCGTCCGGCTCATGGACTGCTCCGGACCCGCCTCGGTCGTCTTCGACCCGTCGCTGACCGAGTACAACTTCGGCGCGTCCCACCCGATGAGCCCGATCCGGGTCGACCTGACGATGCGGCTCGCCGAGGAGCTCGGCGTCCTCGACCGGGGCCTGACCGTCGTGCCGGCGCCCATGGCCGACGACGACCTGATCGCCACGGTCCACGACCGCGGGCTGATCGAGGCGGTCACGCGCTGCGGGACCGTCCCGGGCGCGTACGACGAGGAGCGCGGACTCGGCAGCGACGACAACCCGGTCTTCGAGGGCATGCACCGGGCCGCGGCCCACGTGGTCGGCGCCAGCGTCGAGGCGTTCCGGCAGGTCTGGTCCGGCGAGAGCCTGCACTCGGCCAACATCGCCGGCGGCCTGCACCACGCGATGCGCGACCGTGCGGCCGGCTTCTGCATCTACAACGACATCGCGGTCGGCATCCAGTCGTTGCTCGACCAGGGCGCCGAGCGGGTGGCCTACGTCGACGTCGACGTCCACCACGGCGACGGGGTGGAGAAGATCTTCTGGAACGACCCGCGGGTGCTGACGATCAGCCTGCATGAGACGGGTCAAATGCTCTTCCCCGGGACGGGCTTCCCCAACGACTCCGGCGGCCCCGACGCCCCGGGCAGCGCGGTCAACGTCGCGCTCCCGCCCGGCACCGGTGACGGCGGCTGGCTGCGCGCCTTCCACGCCGTGGTGCCGCCCCTGCTGCGCGAGTTCAAGCCGGAGGTGCTGGTGTCCCAGCACGGCTGCGACTCCCACATCGAGGACCCGCTGGCCCACCTGATGCTGACCGTCGACGGCCAGCGCGCGACGTACCTCGCCCTGCACGACCTGGCACACGAGGTCGCCAACGGCCGCTGGGTGGTCCTGGGTGGCGGTGGCTACGCACTGGTCGAGGTCGTCCCGCGCGCCTGGACCCACCTGCTGGCCATCGTCGCCGGCCACCCGCTCGATCCGGCGACCGAGACCCCGCCGGGCTGGCGGGAGCACGTCCGCACCGCGCTGGGGCGGCAGGCGCCGTTCCGGCTCACCGACGGCCGGGTCCCGGCCTACCGCGACTGGTCCGAGGGCTATGACCCCGACACGTGGCTGGACCGCGCCATCCACGCGACCCGCACCGAGGTCTTCCCGCTGCACGGCCTCGACCCCCTGCCGTACTGACCGGGTGCGGGGCGGTCCGTGGGCTGCGGGGGAGGGGTCGGGCCGGGCCGCCGAGGGGCTCCGGATGAGTCGTGCTGGCCGCTGCGCCACCGAGAGTGAGACGACTCCGACGGCAACCAAAGTAAAGGTGGGGGGTTAAATGCAACCCGACACGCCGGGCCGAACGGTGTCTCTTGCGTCAATCCCTTCCCCATGAGTCACATCAGGCTCTATTCTCACCCTGCGCGATGCGTGCATGCACTGGTGGGGAAGCCAGTGGCGCCTCGCAAAGAAAGTCGGTGCACGATGGCTACCAACTCGTCCGGGGACATCTCCGAAGCGAAGTTCCTGACCGTTGCCGAGGTGGCCGCGATGATGCGCGTCTCCAAGATGACCGTCTACCGCCTGGTCCACAACGGCGACCTCGCCGCGGTGCGCGTCGGGCGTTCCTTCCGCGTCCGCGAGGAGGACGCCAACGACTACATCCGGAAGAGCTTCTACAACGCCGGCTGACCCCGGCCGCTCCCTCAAACAGCACCCACGTGGTCCACTTCGGAGACTCGGATTCTGCGGGCCGCACAACGACGGATAGGCTGTCCGGGTCTGCCGGGCGACTCCCGGCGTGACTCATCAGCATGTGAGAGGTTTCCCGTGGGTTCTGTCATCAAGAAGCGGCGCAAGCGCATGGCCAAGAAGAAGCACCGCAAGCTGCTGAAGAAGACGCGCGTCCAGCGTCGCAAGCTCGGCAAGTAGCCACCCCATCGGACCGTCATGGGCTCGGTAGGCAGGGTCGGCAAGGTCGTTCTCGTCACCGGGGTCTCACGTGACCTCGGTCGGCGGTTCGCGCGTGCCGTGGCCTCCGACCCGGCGGTCTCCCGGGTCATCGGCGTCGACGTCGTCCCCCCTCGCGGGGATGTCGGAGACGTCTCGTTCGTGCGGGCCGACATCCGCAACCCCGTCATCGCGAAGATCATCGCCAAGGAGGACGTCGACACCGTCGTCCACATGAGCGTGATCGCGACCCCCGGATCTGCCGGGGGGCGCAACACGATGAAGGAGCTCAACGTCATCGGGACGATGCAGCTCCTCGCGGCCTGCCAGAAGGCGCCCAGCCTCCAGCACCTGGTCGTGAAGTCGACGACGACGGTCTACGGCGCCAGCAGCCGCGACCCGGCCATGTTCACCGAGGACATGGAGCCGCGGCGCGCGCCCCGGGCGGGCTACGCCAAGGACGTCGCGGAGATCGAGGGCTACGTGCGCGGGTTCGCCCGGCGCCGGCCCGACGTGCGTGTGACGATGCTCCGCGCGGCCAACGTGATCGGCCCCAACGTCACCAGCCCGATCACCTCCTACTTCCGGCTGCCCGTCATCCCCACGGTCCTGGGGCACGACGCCCGGATGCAGTTCCTGCACGAGCAGGACCTCATGGACGTGCTCTCCCACGCCGTGCGCAACGACGTCCCCGGCACCTTCAACGTCGCCGGCGACGGCGTGCTGATGCTCTCCCAGGCCGTACGCCGGATGCAGCGGCCCTCCGTGCCGATGCCGGCCTTCGCCGTGGGCAAGGTGGGGTCCACCCTGCGCCAGGCACGCGTCGCGGAGTTCTCTCCCGAGCAGCTCAGCTTCCTCACCTACGGGCGTGGGGTCGACACCACCCGGATGCGCCGGGTGCTCGGCTTCGACCCGAAGTACTCCACCGCCGAGGCGTTCGCCGACTTCGTCTCGCTGCTCCCGCCGACCGGCGGCCGCTCCGAGCGGGTGCTCGCCGGACTGGCCCGTCAGCTGCCGCCGCCCGGCCCGACCCTCCCGCCGCCCCCCGAGCCCGTAGGAGCCGACCATGGGTGACGCCGAGATCATCCCGATCGGCACGCGCGGCCGACCCGGTCGCGGCACCGGCAAGGCGCCGAGCTCCGCCGCCCGCAGCCTCGCTCCCGGGGCGCGCCCGGCGGCCGCCGCCCAGCGCAAGGCGGCGCCCAAGGCCCCCACCGAGCCGGTGCTCGAGCACGACGACGAGCAGGTGATCGAGATCCCCGTGGCCGACGAGGCGCGGGTGCCGGTCACGACCGCCGAGCGGTCGCCGCTGGGTGGCATCCCTGCGGGTGACTGGCTGGGCGCCTTCCAGCACGCCGCCCGCGAGGTGTTCGGCGACCAGTGGGAGCCGCAGCTCGCGCGCTTCCTGGCCTTCCTGCGCCGCCGGGTCACCGGCGACTACGTCGTCGACGAGTACGGCTTCGACGCCGAGATCACCCAGCGCTTCTTCATGGCCGCCCTGCGGCCGATCGCGGACAAGTGGTTCCGCATCGAGGTCCGCGGTGCCGAGAACATCCCCACCGACGGCGGCGCCCTGGTGGTCTCCAACCACTCGGGCACCATCCCGGTCGACGGCCTGATGACGATGGTCTCCATCCACGACACGACCGGGCGCTACCTCCGCCCGCTCGGGGCCGACCTGGTCTTCAAGCTGCCGGTCGTGAGCACCCTGGCCCGCAAGGGCGGCGCGACCCTCGCCTGCACCGAGGACGCCGAGCGGATGCTCAGCGGTGGCGAGCTGGTCGGCGTGTGGCCCGAGGGCTTCAAGGGCATTGGCAAGCCCTACTCCGACCGCTACAAGCTCCAGCGCTTCGGCCGGGGCGGCTTCGTCGCGGCGGCGATCCGCACCGGCGTGCCGATCGTGCCGCTCTCGGTCGTGGGTGCCGAGGAGATCTACCCCCTGGTCGGCAACGTGCCGTCCCTGGCGCGGCTCCTGGGGCTGCCCTACATCCCGATCACGCCGTTCTTCCCGCTGCTCGGCCCGCTCGGACTGGTGCCGCTGCCGTCCAAGTGGCTGCTGGAGTTCGGCGAGCCGATCCGCACCGACGAGTACGAACCCGGCGCCGCCGACGACCCGATGCTCGTCTTCAACGTCACCGACCAGGTGCGCGAGACCATCCAGCAGACGCTCTACTCGCTGCTGATGAAGCGGCAGTCCGTCTTCCGCTGAGGCTGCCGCCGGTCAGGGAGTGGTCAGGCCGCCGGTGACGTCGCCGACGGAGTCGCCCGCGTCCTGGAGGATCTGACCGACGTCGGGCAGCGACGGGCTGGAGGTCGGCGAGGTCGTGCCGCCGCCGGTGAGGCCCTGCGTCAGCGTCCCGATGGGGTCGTTGGCGTTGGCGCCGGTGCCCTGCTGGGTCGTGGTGCCGCCGGCCTGGGTCGTCTGGTCGGGAGGCGTGAGGACGCTGCCCGGGGGCAGGCTGGCGTCGACGCCCGGGACCTGCGGGTGGTTCTTCTTGCCGCCGGGGTTGTTGCCCGGACGGATCGGCGAGCCGGCGGTGTGCACGGCGCCGGTGGCGTCGGTGCCCGAGGCGACGGGGGCGAGGATCGACGGGATCTGGGTGATGCCGCCCGCGCACGTGGGGCAGGCCTGGTGGGCCGCCGCGTCGATCGTGATCAGGACCTGGGCGGCGTGCATGAGCTCGTCGCGGGCCTCGGCCGGCACGACCGGCTCGAGGGCGACCAGCTCGTGGAGGCTGGTGGCGGCGAAGTCGCGCAGCTCGGTGATCGAGGCCTGGTCGCCGCTGTCGGCGTAGTCGGACAGCAGGAGGTCGGAGGCCTCCGCGGCCTGGTCGGTGAAGGTGTTGAGGGTGTCGGCGATGGCGAGGTTGTCCTGGAGGTCGCCGCCGCGGCTGAGCTGGGTGACCTCGTCGAGGCGGCCCGAGGCGTTGGCCAGGAGGGTTGCGCCCTTCTCTCCCTGGCCCATCGCCACGCCCGTCTCGGCGTTCTCGATGGCCCGCTTGATCGGGTAGAGCACGTCGCCGGGCAGTGCGCTCTGGGCGGCCATCGCCATCGAGGTCGTGGCGCCGACCAGCGCGAGACCACCGACGGCGGCGGCGATGCGGCGGTCGCGGGCGGTCTTGCGGGCGGGGAGCGTGAGGCGGGCGGCCTGCTCGTCGATCGCGGCGGGGACGAGGGCGGTGACGGCCTCGGCCAGGAGCTGCTCGCGCAGCGAGGCGACGAAGGCGGGACGGGCGGACACCGGGGGCGTGTCACGGAGGGCGCCGACGAGCTCGAGGAGGTCGGCGTACCGCGCGTCGGACCCGGAGGTCGAGGGAGCCTCGACCTGGGCTGCGAACTCCTCGGCGCGCCGTCGCGCCGCGAACACGGGTGTCATCTCGTCCGTCCTGTCACGTCATCGGCGAGGTCCCGGTGGAGGGGCCTCGACGTGGACATCAACGACGTGTGGGCGGGCGAGGTTACGGCGCAGATCACATCGGTAGTGGGGATTTCAACGAGGGTGCTCATCAGTCCCGGATCCCCTCGGGCATCAGCTTGGCGAGGTTGCGGACCCCGCGCAGCTGGAGCTGCTTCACGGCGCCGTCGCTGCGGCCCAGGACCGCTGCGGTCTCGGCGATCGACATGCCCTGCAGGAAGCGCATGATGAGGCAGTCGCGCTGCTCGTGCGGGAGCTCCTTGAGGGCCTTGAGGAGGACCTCGTTGGTGAGGCCCGCCAGCACCGAGGACTCCGGGCCCTCGGTGGCGTCGTCGTGCAGGCCCATGTCCTCGGTGGTCAGCTCGAGGCGGGTGCGGCCGGCCTTGAAGTGGTCGGTGGCGAGGTTGCGGGCGATGGTCATCAGCCAGGCGCCGAAGTCCTTGCCCTGCCAGCGGAAGTTGGTCATGCTCCGCAGCGCCCGGAAGAACGTCTCCGAGGTGAGGTCCTCGGCCAGCGTCGTGGAGCGGGTGCGGTAGAAGAGGAAGCGGTAGACCGACGACTGGTAGTGGTCGTAGAGCAGGCCGAACGCCTCGGAGTCGCCCGTGCGGGCGAGCTCGACGAGGGCGATCAGGCGGGTGCGGTCGGCCTCGGACTCCTCGGAGGACGTCGCCAGGTCGGCGTCGCCGAAGCCGTCGGGACCCGACGGGTCGCCGAGCGAGGTGTTGACCTCGTCGTCGGCGAGCGCGGACATGAGGAGGAAGACTGCGTCGCCGGGTGCAGTTGCGGCACCGCCGGCGAGGGCCGGGCCGAGGAGCATCTGGGCAACGGCAGCACGGAGCGCGTCGAACCCGCGCTCGAAATCATGGCCGCCCCACGACATGGTGAATGCCCTCCCGATAGCTTCCCCCGAAGCCTTCGTCATGGTACGGCTGTGCACCGAGGCATGTGAACCCTTCGGTAACAAAACGTGGGCCATGCCACGTTGGTAAAGAAGCGGTTCAGCGACGACGTCCGCGCAGGGCCACCCCGGCCGCGACGGCGCCGCTCGTGGCGCCGGCGAGGGCGCCGGCCAGCAGTCCGGCCCGGGCCGCCTTGCGCCCCGTCCGGTAGTCGCGGATCCGCCATCCCGCGTGGCGCGCGTGGGCGCGCAGGCGCGCGTCCGGGTTGATCGCGCAGGGGTCGCCGACCATGGCCAACATCGGCAGGTCGTTGTAGCTGTCGGAGTAGGCCGAGCAGGCCGAGAGGTCGAGGTTCTCCCGCGCGGCGAGCGCCTTCACGGCCTCGCCCTTGGCGGGCCCGTGCAGGAGGTCGCCGACCAGGCGGCCGGTGTAGACCCCGTCCACGTGCTCCGCGACCGTGCCCATCGCGCCGGTCAGCCCGAGGCGCCGGGCGATGATCGAGGCGATCTCGATGGGGGCGGCGGTGACGAGCCAGACCCGCTGGCCCTGGTCGAGGTGGAGCTGGGCGAGCGCGCGGGTGCCGGGCCAGATGCGGTGGGCCATGGCCTCGTCGAAGATCTCCTCGCCGAGCTCCTCCAGCTCCTGCACGGTGTGGCCGGCGATGAAGCTGAGCGCGGAGTTGCGGGCGTCGGCGACGTGGGCGGGGTCCTCGACCCCCACGATCCGGAAGTAGGCCTGCTTCCAGGCGGCCCCGGCGATCTCGCGGGTGGTGAAGAACTTGCGCCGGTGCAGCCCGCGGGCCAGGTGGAAGATGCTGGCGCCCTGCATGACGGTGTTGTCGACGTCGAAGAACGCGGCCGACGTCGGGTCCGCCGGGGTGTCCAGCGCGGTCTCGACCTCAGCGGCGGCAGCGGCAGCCTCGCCGGCCAGGGTCGAGCGCTGCTTGAGGTCCAGCGGCCGGCGGCTCTTCTCGGGCGGCGGGGTCACACGCGCAGCGTAGACCCCATCCGGACGGCTCCGCGGGCCCTGCCCGCGTGTGGAATCATCCCCCCATGCCTGACAAGCCCTCCGGGCACACGGACCTGGCCGACCTGGTCGCGGACGCCGCCGCCGAGAGCCCCGACCGACTGGCGCTCGTCGAGGCAGGGGGCCGCAGCCTCACGTGGGGCGAGCTCGACGACGAGGTCGGGCGGATCGCCACCGGCCTCGGTGCCGCGGGGGTCGTCGCCGGGCACCGGGTCCTGATCGCCGTCGGCAACCGCATCGAGTTCGTGACGACGTACCTCGGGGTGCTGCGCGCCCAGGTCGTCGCCGTCCCGGTCAACCCCCGGGCCACCGCGGGCGAGATCGCCCGGATGATCGCCGACTCGGGGTCCCGGATGGTCGTGACCGACACCGACACGGTCTCGACGGTGCGCGAGGCGGTCGGCCATGTCGTCGCCGCCCTCGAGGGCAACACCGCCGGGCTCGGCGACTTCGACCAGGACCTGCTGTCGCGCGCGGTGAGGCCGCGGATCGTCGTTGTCGGCGGCACCCTGCTGCCGGGGGAGCGCTCCTACGACCACCTGCGCGCCGACACGGCCCGTCCGGTGCCGCCGCTGCAGGACCCCGAGAAGCTGGCCGCGCTCCTCTACACCTCCGGCACGTCCGGCCGTCCGCGGGCCGCGATGCTGACCCACCGCGCCCTGCTGGCCAACATCGAGCAGGTCGCCCAGGTCGAGCCCAAGATGATCCACGGCGACGACGTGGTGCTCGGCGTGCTGCCGCTCTTCCACGTCTACGGCCTCAACGCCGTGCTCGGCGGGGTGCTCCGGCACCGGGCCAAGCTCGTGCTGGTCGACCGCTTCGACCCGCAGGGGACCCTCGACCTCATCGAGGACGAGGCCTGCAGCGTCGTCCCGGTGGCGCCGCCCGTCTTCGCCTACTGGCAGCCGGTCGACGGCCTCGAGGAGCGGCTCGGCCCGGTGCGGCTGATGCTGTCCGGCTCGGCGCCGCTGTCGCCCGAGCTCGTCACGGCGTTCACCGCACGCACCGGCATCCCGGTACACCAGGGCTACGGGCTGACCGAGGCCTCGCCGGTCGTGACCAGCACGCTGTGCAGCCAGGAGCTCCAGGCCGGGTCGGTCGGCGCCGCCCTGCCCGGCATCGACATCCGCCTCGTCGACGACTCCGGACGCACGCCCGCGGGCGAGGACCCCGGGGAGATCCAGATCCGCGGCGCCAACCTCTTCAGCGGCTACTGGCCCGACGGTGCCGGCGGACCCGACGCCGACGGCTGGTGGTCGACCGGCGACGTGGGATTCCTCGATGCCACGGGCGACCTCTTCCTGGTCGACCGGCTCAAGGAGCTGGTCATCGTCTCGGGCTTCAACGTCTACCCGGTCGAGGTCGAGGAGGTCATCCGCGAGGTCGAGGGCGTGACCGAGGCGGCCGTGATCGGTGTCGACGACCCCGTCACCGGCGAGGCCGTGGTCGCCTACGTGCGCTCCACCGACGGTGACCCGGCGACGGTCGAGGCCGCGGTGCGGGCCCACTGCGAGAAGCGGCTGGCCCGCTTCAAGCAGCCCAGCCGGATCGAGGTCGTCGACCAGCTGCCCCTCACGGTGACCGGCAAGGTCCAGAAGGGCCGGCTGCGGACCATGGAGCGCCGCCGCGCCCTCGGCCTGCTCGAGGGCTGAGTGGTGGCCGCCCGCGTCACCCTCTACTCCCGGCCCGGGTGCCACCTCTGCGACGACGCGCGCACCCGCATCGCGGCCGTCTGCCAGGAGCTCGGGGAGGAGTACGTCGAGGTCTCCATCGACGACGACCCCGACCTGCAGGCGCGCTTCGGCGAGGAGATCCCGGTGACCTTCGTCGACGGTCGTCAGCACGACTTCTGGCGGGTCGACCCCGACCGCCTGCGTGCCGCCCTGGCCCGGCCCTGACCCCGCCATGACCCACCGGTAGCACCCCGGAGCGCGTGGGTCATCTCACATGTGCTAGCCGACCCCGTGTGCGGCCCGGCTGGTGGCCCGGACCAGCCTCCCGTCTCGGTTTGTTCTCACGTTCACAAACTCCTACAGTGATCGAGCCGCATGGACGAGAACGGGCTGTTCCCCGCCCGGATCCCGCGGCCGAATCCATAGGCATGGAGACGAGAGCCTTGACCGCACGGACATCCCCCGAGAGCGCCCGGGACATCCCCGAGGCCACCGTCGCTCGGCTGCCCGTCTACCTCCGCGCCCTGACCACGCTCTCCGAGCAGGGCACCGGCACCTGCTCGTCCGAGGACCTCGCCGCCGCAGCGGGCGTGAACAGCGCCAAGCTCCGCAAGGACCTCTCCTACCTCGGCAGCTACGGCACCCGCGGCGTCGGCTACGACGTCGACTACCTGCGCTACCAGATCGCCCGCGAGATCGGGGTGACCCAGGACTGGCCCGTGGTCATCGTGGGCATCGGCAACCTGGGCCACGCGCTCGCCAACTTCTCCGGCTTCCGCAGCCGCGGCTTCCGCGTCGTCGCCCTGCTCGACGCCGACCCGCAGCGCCACCGCGAGGTGGTCGCCGGGATCGACGTACGCCCCTTCGACGACCTCGAGCAGATCGTCCACGACCACGGCGTGGCCATCGGCGTGATCGCGACCCCGGCGCTCGCCGCCCAGGACGTCGCGGACCGGATGGTGGGCTGCGGCATCAGCTCGATCCTGAACTTCGCACCGGTGGTGCTCTCGGTGCCCGAGGGGGTGGACGTCCGCAAGGTCGACCTCTCCATCGAGCTGCAGATCCTCGCCTACCACGAGCAGCGCAAGGCGCACGGCGAGGCAGTCGTCGAGGCCGGGGAGGCCACCGCATGAGCCACTACACCCCACGAAACTGCTCGCTTCGCTCACGCTTCCGCGGGGACCCCGAATGAGCGTCCTGGTCGTGGGCATCTCCCACAACTCCGCACCCGTCTCCCTGCTCGAGCGCGTGGCTCTCGACGCCGACGGCGTGCACAAGCTGGTCCACGACGCGGCCTCGTGCGAGCACGTCACCGAGGCCACCGTCATCTCGACGTGCAACCGGCTGGAGATCTACGCCGACGTCGACCGCTTCCACGGCTCCGTCGAGGAGGTCTCGCGGCTGCTGGTGCAGCGGGCCGGCGAGACCGCCGAGGCGATGCTGCCGCACCTCTACGTCCACTACGACGACGGCGCGGTCTCCCACCTCTTCCAGGTGGCGGCCGGGCTCGACTCGATGGCCGTCGGTGAGGGGCAGATCCTCGGGCAGACCCGCGAGGCGCTGCGGCTGGGCCAGGAGCTCGGCACCGTCGGCTCGGGCCTGAACACCCTCTTCCAGCAGGCCCTCCGGGTCGGCAAGCGCTCGCGCGCCGAGACCGACATCGACCGGGCCGCCCCCTCCCTGGTGACCGCGGCGCTCGAGCGCTCCGGTGCCGCCGTCGGCGACGTCGCCGGCAAGCGGGTCGTCGTGGTGGGCGCCGGTGCCATGGCCGGCCTGTCGACCGCCACGGTGTCCAGGCTGGGCGCCGCCCACGTCACCGTCGTCAACCGGACGGCCGGCAACGCCGACCGCCTCGCGGGGCAGTACGGCGCCCGCCCGGCGCCGCTGGCCCAGCTCCCCGCCGAGCTCGCGCAGGCCGACATCGTGATCACCTGCACCGGCGCCACCGGCGTGCTGGTCACCACCGACATGGTCCGCGAGGCCCGGCCCGACGGCCGGCCGCTGGCCCTCATCGACCTCGCGCTCCCGCACGACGTCGACCCGGCCGTGGCCGACCTGCCGGGCGTCACCCTGATCAACCTCGCCGAGCTGGCCGAGGAGCTGCGCACCTCCGTGACCGGTCAGGAGGTCGGCAACGTCCGCCGGATCGTGGCGCAGGAGGTCGCGGCCTTCCTGTCCGCGCGCCGCCAGGCGAGCGTCACCCCGACCGTGGTCGCCCTCCGCTCGATGGCCACCTCGGTGGTCGACGCCGAGATGGAGCGGCTCTCCGGTCGACTGCCGGATCTGGACGAGGACTCCCGTGCCGAGGTCCTGCAGGCGGTCCGCCGCGTGGCCGACAAGCTGCTCCACCAGCCGACCGTGCGGGTCAGGGAGCTGGCCAACGAGACCGGCGCCGTCTCCTACGCCGCCGCCCTCGCCGAGCTCTTCGCGCTCGACCCCGAGGCCGTCGACGCCGTCACCCGACCGGAGGGACTTGCATGACCGAGCCCGTCCGCATCGGCACCCGCCGCTCCCTCCTCGCCACCACCCAGGCCGGCCACGTCGCCGAGATGGTGCGCGAGCGTCTCGGCCGCGAGGCCGTGCTCGTCGAGGTCACCACCGAGGGCGACCTCAGCCAGGCCTCGGGCGTCCCGCTGGCCGGCTCGTCGAACACCGGTGTCTTCGTCGGCGCGCTCCGGGACGCCCTGCTGCGCGGTGACGTGGACGTCGCGGTGCACTCGCTCAAGGACCTCCCCACCTACCCGCACGAGGGCGTCGCGCTCGCCGCCGTACCCCTCCGCGAGGACCCGCGCGACGTGGTCGTCGCCCGCGACGGGCTCACCCTCGGGGAGCTCCCGGTCGGCAGCCGCGTCGGCACCGGCTCGCCTCGGCGCGTGGCCCAGCTGCACGCGCTCGGCCTCGGTTTGGAGATCGACGGGATCCGCGGGAACGTGGACACCAGGATCGGCAAGGTCCGCTCCGGCGAGTACGACGCCGTGGTCCTGGCCCGTGCGGGCCTGGCCCGGATCGGCCGGCTCGACGAGGCCACCGAGGTGCTCGACCCGCTGCAGATGCTCCCCGCCCCCGGGCAGGGTGCCCTGGGCATCGAGTGCCGGGCGGACGACGCCGATCTGCTGGGACAGCTGGCACTGCTCGACGACCGGCCCACGCACGCGGCGGTCGCCGCCGAGCGCGCGGTGCTGGCCACTCTCGAGGGCGGCTGCTCGGCGCCGATCGGGGCGCTGGCGGAGGTCGTCGAGGGAGAAGACGGGGACGAGATCTGGGTCAGGGCGATCGCCCTGTCCCTCGATGGGGGCCTGTCGGTGCGGATGTCCGCATCGGGGGGCCCGAACGACGCCGTTGGCGTCGGGACCCGCCTGGCGAACGAGATGCTCGCCGACGGGGCTGCACGGCTGGCAGACCGCCTGGAAGACCGCCTGGAAGACACAGACAAGAGGCAGAACGCATGACGCGAGGCAAGACCACCACCACCTCGACCACGGGAGCCACCCGGGGCTGGGTGTCGTTCGTCGGCAGTGGCCCGGGTGACCCGGGTCTGCTCACGGTCCGTGCCGTCGACCTGCTCAAGCAGGCCGACGTCGTCGTCACCGAGGTGCCCGAGCACGCGGGCCTGGTGCGCAGGCTGCTCGGCCTCCCCACACCCGTGGTCGCCGAGGAGGGCGAGGAGCAGGCGCCGGTCGCCGGCCCCGAGATCGTCGACGGCGGCTTCGGCGAGGACGGCCAGCCGCTGACCCACGCGGCCCGGGCCAAGGTCGTCGTCAAGCACGCCAAGAAGGGCGCCCGCGTCGTGCGCCTGATGGCCGGCGACCCGTTCCTCTACGCCTCCGGTCCCGAGGAGGCCCAGTCCTGCGTGAAGGCCGGGCTCGGCTTCGAGGTCGTCCCGGGCGTCTCCTCGGTCAGCGCGGTCCCGGCCTACGCCGGCATCCCGCTCACCACCAAGGACAACCGCGAGATGGCCGTGGTCACCTGCGGTGACAAGGTCGACTGGTCGCAGTACGCCGACAAGCGCACGCTCGTGCTGCTCTCGGCCGTCGGCATGATCGGCGACATCGCCAAGGCGCTCGTCGACGCCGGCCGCTCCCCGCGGACCCCGGTCGCCATGACCCGCGTCGGCACCACCACCGAGCAGGCCACCGTCGTCTCCGACCTCGAGCACGTCGCGGCCGACGCCCGCGCCGCCCGGATGGCCCCGCCGGCCATCACGGTGATCGGCGACGTGGTCGACCTCCGCGAGACGCTGTCGTGGTTCGAGACCAAGCCGCTGTTCGGCTGGCGCGTGCTGGTGCCCCGCACCAAGGAGCAGGCCGGCTCGCTCTCCGAGCGCCTGCGCGGCTACGGCGCCGTGCCGGAGGAGGTCCCGACCATCTCCGTCGAGCCGCCCCGCAACCCGCTGCAGATGGACAAGGCCGTGCGCGGCCTCGTCGAGGGCCGCTACGAGTGGATCGCCTTCACCTCGGTCAACGCCGTCAAGGCGGTCCGGGAGAAGTTCGAGGAGTACGGCCTCGACGCGCGTGCCTTCTCCGGCCTGAAGATCGCCGCGGTCGGTGACAAGACCGCCCAGGCCATCGCCGCCTGGGGCCTGCGCGCCGACCTCGTGCCGTCCGGTGAGCAGTCCGCCGCCGGCCTGCTCGAGGACTGGCCCGAGTACGACGAGCTGCTGGACCCGATCAACCGGGTCTTCCTGCCGCGCGCCGACATCGCCACCGAGAACCTCGTGGCCGGCCTGATCGACCTCGGCTGGGAGTGCGACGACGTCACGGCCTACCGCACGGTGCGGGCCACCCCGCCGCCGGCGCCGACCCGTGACGCGATCAAGACCGGCAAGTTCGACGCGGTCGTCTTCACCTCGTCCTCGACGGTGCGCAACCTCGTCGGCATCGCCGGCAAGCCGCACCCCTCGACGATCATCGCCGTCATCGGCCCCGCCACGGCCAAGACGGCCGAGGAGCACGGGCTCCGGGTCGACGTGCTGTCGCCCAAGCCCGACGTGGACGCGCTGACCGACGCGCTCGCCGACTTCGGCGCCGCCCGTCGCGACGCCATGGTCGAGGCCGGCCAGCCGGTCACCAAGCCGTCCGAGCGCAAGCCCTCCGCCCGCCGGAAGGCCTCCACCTCGCGATGACCGAGCCCGTCGTGCCCCCGGTGTCCGGACCGATCGTCCGGCCCCGTCGCCTGCGCACCACCCCGGCCCTGCGCCGGATGGTCGCGGAGACGTCGCTCGAGGCCCGGCAGCTGGTGCTGCCGGTCTTCGTGCGGGAGGGGCTCGACGCGCCCCGCCCGATCGGCTCGATGCCCGGGGTCGTCCAGCACACCCGCGGGTCGCTGCTCAAGGCCGTCACCGAGGCGGCCGAGCTGGGCCTGGGCGGCGTGATGCTCTTCGGCATCCCCTCGGCCAAGGACGCCGTCGGCTCGGGGGCGATCGACCCCGCGGGGATCCTGAACGTCGCGATCGCCGACGTGGTCGCCGAGGTGGGTGACGCGCTGACCGTGATGAGCGACCTGTGCCTCGACGAGTTCACCGACCACGGCCACTGCGGCGTGCTGGCGGCCGACGGGTCGGTCGACAACGACCGGACCCTCGCGGTGTACGCCGAGATGGCGCGGGCCCATGCCGCCGCCGGCGTCGACATGGTCGGGCCCAGCGGCATGATGGACGGGCAGGTGCGGGTGATCCGCGAGGCGCTCGACGCCGCGCAGCACACCGACGTCTCGATCCTGGCCTACTCCGCGAAGTACGCCTCCGCATTCTTCGGCCCCTTCCGTGAGGCCGTCGACTCCTCGCTGGTCGGCGATCGACGTACCTACCAGCAGGATCCCGGCAACGCGGTCGAGGGCGTCCGGGAGACGCTGCTCGACGTCGCCGAGGGCGCCGACATCGTGATGGTGAAGCCGGCCCTGGCCTACCTCGACGTGATCCGCCGGGTGCGCGACGCCGTCGACGTCCCGGTCGCGGCGTACAACGTCTCCGGCGAGTACGCCATGCTCGAGGCCGCCGCCGCCAACGGCTGGATCGATCGTGAGTCGGCCATCCTGGAGACCCTCACCTCCATCCGCCGCGCCGGCGCCGACATCGTGCTGACCTACTGGGCCGCCGAGGCAGCGAGGCTGCTCGCCCGTCGCTGACCGACGGACCCGCACATGCAGAACGGCCCCGGACCGATGGTCCGGGGCCGTTCTCGTTGTCTGGCTGGTGCTCAGTTGCCCGTCAGGTCGGCCACGCACTGGTCGAACGCGTCGTTGGCGGAGAGCGGGTTGTCGACCAGGCCCTGGGCGAGGCACTCGGCGGTCGCCTGGGCGACGGTGAGCACCTCGTCGACCGGCGGCACGGACGGCGTCGGGAGCGGGGGCAGGGTCGGCGTCGGGACCGGGAGGCCGCCACCGCCGCCACCGCCACCGGGGGTGGCCGGCGTCGTGGGCGGCGGGGTGGTGGGCTGGCCGGGGTCCTGGGTCGGCTCGTTGCCGGGGCCCGGGTTGCCGCCGGTCGTGTGGTGCGGGTGCCTGACCGGGTGGTGGTTGCGGACCGGGCCGCTGTGGACGCCGGTCTCGGGGACGAGGTAGCCGGCGGCGGTCGTGGAGGTCGGCACCGAGGTGAAGTCGCCGTCCATGTAGGCCTGCATGATCGACAGCACCAGGTCGACGTAGCTGCTGGAGTGGTTGTAGCGGTAGACCGAGGCGTGCTGGCCCTTGACCGTCGACAGGTCGTCGTTGCCCGAGCACAGGTAGACCGCGGTCGCCAGCGAGGCGTCGTCGATGTCCTGCGGGTTGCGCTGCGCGTCGCCGTCGGCGTCCACGCCCACGACCGACCAGGTCGAGGGGATGAACTGCATCGGGCCGACCGCGCGGTCGAAGCGGGTGTCGGCGTCGTACTGGCCGGCGTCGGTGTCGCGGATCAGCGAGGTGTTGTGCTTGCCGTTGAGCGCGATGCCGTAGATGCCGGGGTGGGCCACGCCGTTGGCGTCGAGGTGGTTGCCGTTGGTGCGGCCGTGGTCGGACTCGACCCGGCCGATCGCGGCGACCAGCTGCCAGGGCAGGTTGCAGGTCTTGTCGGCGGAGTTGATGACCGTCTCGGCGCGCTGGTAGGCGGCCAGGGCGGCGGACGGGATGCCGGAGGTGGAGGCGGTGGTGACGGCCTGGTGGGCGTTGCCCACGCCGGGAGCGACGGTGCCGGGCACCGAGACGCTGGCCGGGGCCTCGATGGCCTCGGTCGGGACGCTCGTGCCGTCGGGCAGGATCTGGGACGGGTTCTCGTCGGCGGAGGCGGCCTCCGTGGCTCCGACGCCGGCGATGCTGGCCGTCCAGGCAGCCGACAGCAGCGCCAGTGGCACGAGTGCCGAGGCCTTCTGCATGCGACCGAATCGCGGTGTTGACATCGCGTTGCTCTCCCTGTTGTTTCACGCTACCTGTCGTGCTCCCTCAAGCACCACGTGTGACGTGATAACGAATGCTGTCACAGCGAGTTACGGGCGGCCCCTGTGTGACCACCGTCGCACACGCTCGAGGGAAGCACTTCTGAAACGACCCTTCCCCACGCTCGTGACGGCGAAACAACGGGCCTGGTCGAGTGGTCCAGCCCACCCGCACGTGGGGGCTGGGGTGACCTCGGCGGGGACCGGTTGATCGCGTCGAGGACAATCGCAGGTGTGACCCCCGTCGAGACTGCCCAGACCGCGACGTCCGCAGCGCTGTTCGAGCGCGCCCGCGCGGTCACCCCCGGCGGCGTGAACTCCCCGGTCCGCGCCTTCAACGCGGTCGGCGGCACCCCTCGCTTCATCCGGTCGGCCCGCGGCGCCTGGCTCACCGACGTCGACGGCAACGACTACGTCGACCTGATCTGCTCGTGGGGGCCGATGCTGCTGGGCCACGCCCACCCCGAGGTGCAGGCGGCCGTCACCGACGCCGTCTCCCGCGGTACGTCGTACGGCACGCCCACCCAGCCGGAGGTCGAGCTGGCCGAGGAGATCGTGGCCCGCGCCCCGGTCGAGAAGGTCCGCTTCGTCTCGTCGGGGACCGAGGCGACGATGTCCGCGATCCGGCTCGCCCGCGGCTTCACCGGCCGGGACGTCGTGGTGAAGTTCGCCGGCTGCTACCACGGTCACGTCGACTCGCTGCTGGCCTCGGCCGGCTCCGGGCTGGCGACCTTCGCGGTGCCCGGGACGCCCGGCGTGCCCGAGTCGTCGACCGCCCTGACGCTGGTCCTGCCCTACAACGACCGGGCCGCGGTGGAGCAGGCCTTCGCCGAGCACGGCGACCGGATCGCCTGCCTGATCACCGAGGCGGCGCCCGGCAACATGGGCGTCGTCCCGCCCGAGCCCGGCTTCAACGCGTTCCTCGCCGAGACCTGCGCCCGCCACGGTGCGCTCTTCGTCAGCGACGAGGTGATGACCGGCTTCCGCGCCAGCCGCACCGGCCAGTGGGGCCTCGACGGCGCCGTCGAGGGCTGGAAGCCCGACCTGGTGACCTTCGGCAAGGTGATGGGCGGCGGCTTCCCGGCGGCGGCCTTCGGCGGCCGCGCCGACGTGATGTCGCGGCTCTCGCCCGAGGGGCCCGTCTACCAGGCCGGCACGCTCTCGGGGAACCCGATCGCCACCACGGCCGGGCTGACCACGCTGCGGCTGGCCACCGACGAGGTCTACGACCACATCACGGCGGCCGGGGAGACCATCAAGGCCGCGGCCGCCTCCGCCCTGGCGGAGGCCGGCGTGCCCCACGTCGTGCAGGCCACCGGCACGATGTTCTCGGTCTTCTTCACCGACCCCGCCGACGGCCCGGTCCGCGACTTCGCCGACGCCTCGCGCACCGACTCCGCGGCGTACGCCGCCTTCTTCCACGCCATGCTCGACCGGCAGGTCTACCTCCCGCCGTCGGCGTACGAGGCGTGGTTCCTGTCCTCCGCCCACGACGACCGCGCGGTGCAGACCGTGCTGGACGCCCTGCCCGCGGCCGCCCGTGCCGCGGCCGCCGCCTCCGAGGGACCCCGATGAGCCAGACGCCCGACACGATCGTCCACCTGCTGCGCCACGGGGAGGTCCACAACCCCGAGGGCGTGCTCTACGGCCAGCGCGACGGCTTCCACCTCTCCGACCTCGGCCGCCGGATGGCCGAGAAGGTCGCCGACGCGATCAAGGAGCGCGACATCGTGCACCTGGTGTCCTCGCCGCTCGAGCGCGCGCAGGAGACCGGGCAGCCGCTGGCCGACGCCCGGGGGTTGCAGATCGTCACCGACCCGCGGGTGATCGAGTCGACCAACGTCTTCGAGGGCAAGCGCTTCGGCAAGGGCGACAACGCCCTCAAGAGCCCCGCCACGTGGCGGCACCTGTGGAACCCCTTCAAGCCGTCGTGGGGCGAGCCCTACAAGGACATCGCCGCACGCATGATGGCCGCGGTGCACGACGCCCGCGAGGCCGCGGCCGGTCACGAGGCCGTGATCGTGTCCCACCAGCTGCCGATCTGGACGACCCGGCTGCACGTCGAGCAGCGCTCGTTCCTCCACGACCCGCGCAAGCGCCAGTGCACGCTGTGCTCGCTCACCTCGTTCCACTTCGTGGGCGACCGGCTGACCCAGGTCTCCTACTCCGAGCCGGCGGGCGACCTGATCCCGACCGGGGACAAGAAGGCGCCCTTCTCGGCCGGCGGCGCGACCGAGGAGAAGCGGCCCTGACCACCCGACTCCGCGCCGCGACCGGCGCCGCGCTTGCCTGCCTGCTCCTGCTGACGGGCTGCAACGGCCTGTCCGGGACCGGTGACAAGGGCTTCGTCACCGGCGACGGCTCGGTCACCGAGGTCGCCCCGTCCGACCGCGGCGACGTCGTCGGGCTCACCGGCAGCGACCTCGACGGCCAGGACGTCGACATCGCGGCCTTCCACGGCAAGCCCGTGGTGGTCGTGGTCTGGGGCTCCTGGTGCACCCCGTGCCGGGCCGAGGCGCCGGACGTGGTGGCCGCCGCCAACGAGCTCGGCGACAAGGCGCAGTTCCTCGGCATCAACATCCGGGACGCCTCGACCGACCAGGCCAAGGGCTTCGTGCGCACCTTCGACGTGCCCTACCCCTCGGTGTTCTCGCCCAAGGGTGACGCCCTGCTGGCCTTCCGGGGCACGTTGACGCCCAACTCGATCCCGAGCTTCGTCGTGCTCGACGGCCAGGGCCGGGTCGCGGCGAGCATCATCGGTGAGCTGCCCTCGACCCAGACGCTGGTCGACCTCGTGGGCGACGTGGCCAAGTCCGGCAAGGTGACCGCGGATGGGTGAGTGGTTCCGCGACACCGCTGCCTCCGGCTCGCTGGTGCTGGCCGTCCCGGTCGCGCTCATCGCCGGGCTGGTGTCCTTCTTCTCCCCGTGCGTGATCCCGCTGCTGCCGGGCTACCTCTCCTACGCCACCGGCCTCTCCGGCGCCGACCTCGCGTCCGGTGAGGCTGAGGTGCGGCGCGGACGGATGCTGGCCGGGTCGCTGCTGTTCGTGCTCGGCTTCTCCTTCGTCTTCGTCGCGATCGGCACCGCCTCCGGCGCCGTCGGTGACTGGCTCTTCGCCTGGCGCGACACGCTCACTCTCGTGCTCGGCGTCTTCACGATCGTGCTCGGCGTCGCCTTCGCCGGCTTCATCCCGCTGCTCCAGCGCGACTGGCGGGTGCACAAGGTGCCCGCCGTCGGGCTCGCGGCCGCGCCGCTGCTCGGCGTGCTGTTCGGCCTCGGCTGGACCCCCTGCATCGGCCCGACGCTCGCCGCGATCACCACGCTGTCGCTCAACGAGGCGACCGCCGGCCGCGGCGCGTTCCTCTCCGCCGTCTACTGCGTCGGCCTCGGCCTCCCGTTCGTGGTGGCCGGCCTGGCCTACCGCCGGGCGCTGGGCGCCTTCTCGTTCGTACGCCGCCACGAGGCGTGGGTGACCCGGCTCGGCGGCCTGATGCTGGTCGTCGTCGGCGTCCTGCTCGTCACCGGGCTGTGGGACCACGCGGTCACCTGGATCCAGCTGCACCTCGTCAACACCTCGCAGGTGAGCGTGTGAGCGCCCCGACCGACCAGCCGACCAACCAGCGGCCCGAGGGGCACGTCGAGAACCTCGACGAGGACGGCCGGGCTCCCGTCCGGCGCCCCGGCGAGCTGAATGTCCGCGAGCTGCTGCGCTGGACGTGGCGCCAGCTCACCTCGATGCGAACCGCGCTGGTGCTGCTGCTCCTGCTCGCCCTGGCGGCGATCCCGGGCTCGCTGATCCCGCAGACGGGCGTCGACTCGCTCAAGACGTCGCGCTGGCAGGACGCCCACCCGCAGCTCACGCCGGTCTACGAGAAGCTCGGGCTCTTCTCCGTCTACGACTCCGCGTGGTTCTCCGCCATCTACCTGCTGCTGATGGTCTCGCTGGTCGGCTGCATCGTGCCCCGCACGTTCGTCTACTGGCGGGCCCTGCGGTCCCAGCCCCCGCGGGCGCCCCGCAACCTGACCCGCCTCGCCGACCACGCGTCGTACACCACGGACGTGGCGGAGGACGAGGTCCTCGCCGGTGCTGCGGCGGTGCTGCGCAAGCGGCGCTACCGGGTCCGCATCGAGGGCGACGCCGTCTCCGCCGAGCGCGGCTACCTGCGCGAGGCCGGCAACCTGCTCTTCCACCTGTCCGTGCTGGTCGTGCTCGTCGGCTTCGCCCTCGGCGGTCTCTTCGGCTACAAGGGCGGCGTGATCCTGGTGGTCGGCAACGGCTTCTCCAACAACCTCACGCAGTACGACGACTTCGTGCCCGGCAGCCTGTTCAAGTCCTCGGACATGGAGCCGTTCTCCTTCGACATCAAGGACTTCTCGGTCGACTGGCTCACGTCCGGGCCGCGGGCCGGCATGGCGCGCGCGTTCGACACCCAGCTGACCTACCGCGAGTCGCCGACGTCGCCGGAGAAGAGCTACGACCTCAAGGTCAACCACCCGCTGACGGTCGGCAACACCGAGGTGTTCCTGATCGGCCACGGCTACGCGCCGGTCATCACGATCCGCGACGGCAAGGGGCACAAGGTCTACAGCGGCCCGACGGTCTTCCTGCCGACCGACCAGAGCTTCGCGTCGTTCGGCGTCGTCAAGGCCCCCGACGCCGAGCCGACCCAGATCGGGCTGGAGGGCGAGTTCTACCCGACGGTGGCGTTCTCCAAGCAGACCGGCTCCTACTTCTCGGCGTTCGGCGACACCCTCGACCCGCTCGTCTCGATGCTCGTCTACACCGGCGACCTCGGGATGGACGACGGGACGCCGCAGTCGATCTACGCGCTCAACAAGGCCGGCACGACGATGCTGACCAAGAAGAACGGCGCGCCCTACCGGATCGACCTGCGCCAGGGCGACACCGTGACGCTGCCCCAGCACCTCGGGACGGTCAGCTTCGACGGCATCCAGCGCTGGAACAAGATCCAGATCAGCCAGACCCCCGGCAAGCGGATCGCGCTCGCCGGCGTGATCCTGGCCCTCGCCGGCCTCCTGGGGTCGCTGTTCATCCGTCCGCGTCGCGTCTGGGTTCGTGTCCGGCGCGAGGGGGACGGCACACTGGTCGAGGCGGCCGCGCTCGACCGCTCGGGCGGCGGTGACGTCGCCGTCGTGCTGGACGAGATCGTGGCGGCGCTGCCGGGGGCCCCGGAGCGTGCCGACAAGAATTCCGAGAAGGAGCAGTCGTGACCGACGCCGCATGGGAGACCCTCAGCAACCAGGCCGTGGCGGCCTGCGGGGTGGTCTACTTCCTCGCGCTGCTCGCGCACCTCGTCGAGTGGTCCTCGCTGCGCAAGGTGCCGGCCGACACGGTCAAGGCCGGCTCGGGCGCTTCCTCGCGCGGCGGGGTCGCCGTGGCCACGGGCGGGACGCCGGACGCCGACGCCAGCCGTCGTACGGCCCTGTTCGGCCGGCTGGGCCTGATGCTCACCGGGCTGGCGGTCGCGCTGCACTTCGTGGGGCTGGTCGGCCGCGGGATGGCCGCGGACCCCAACCGGGTGCCGTGGGGCAACATGTACGAGTTCACGCTCAGCGGCACCTTCGTCGTCGGCCTGCTCTACCTGGTGCTGAACCGCCGTTTCGGGCTCTCGTGGATGGCGCCGATCGTGGTCGGCTTCATCCTCACGCTGCTGATGGTCGCCGTGCTGTGGCTCTACGAGCCCGTCGCGCCGCTCACCGAGGCCCTCGACTCCTACTGGCTCGTGATCCACGTCGTGTCCGCGATCCTCGCGACCGGCGCGTTCACGCTCGGCGGCATCACGTCGGCGATCTACCTCGCCAAGGCCAAGTGGGGCGGCGCGGAGACGGGGCCGCTCGCCCGCGTGCCGTCGCTGGCCGTGCTGGACCGGGTCTCCTACCGGATCCACGCCTTCGGCTTCCCGGTGTGGACCTTCGCGGTGCTGATCACCGGTCCGATCTGGGCCCACCAGGCGTGGTCGTCCTACTGGAACTGGGACCCCAAGGAGGTCTGGGCGTTCATCACCTGGGTCGTCTACGCGGCCTACCTGCACGCCCGGTCGACCGCCGGCTGGAAGGGGCGCAACGCCGCCCTCCTCGCGCTGCTCGGCCTGGCCACCCTGTGGTTCAACTTCATCGGGATCAACTACTTCTCGAGCACCAGCCAGCACTCCTACGCCGCGCCGGAGATCTCCCAGCTGAAGTGAGCCGGGGGTGGTCGTCCGGGGCTGGCCGTCACAGCTTCACCATGAGAAGTGGGTGAGCCGTCACTTCACACGGTGAGCTCACCATGAGAAGTGACGCTTCGACACCTTCACATGGTGAAGCGGCGTGGGTGCAGTCGCCGGCTCGGACCCAGGGTCGGAGCCGCTCAGGCGTCCGGGTCCTCGGGGTGCTTGCGGCGCCGGTCGAGGTCGCGGAGGAAGTCCGGGTCGTCGTCGGGACCGAAGGGCCGGGGCGGGGTGCGCGGGGCGCGGGGTGCGGGCGGCATGATCCCGCGGCGCTGGATCACGCGGGTCGTCAGGTAGACGGCGATCGCGATCAGGATCACGACGATCAGGAACTTCAGCACCCCTCCAATGTAGGCGCCACCTGGTCACCGCCTACTCTGAACGGGTGAAGGAGTTCGTGGTTTACACCGGTTTGAGGATCGCCCTGTTCGTTGCCTGCTCGGCGCTCGTCACCGGCATCTGGCTGCTCGCGTTCCACCGGGTCGACATCTGGGCGATCGTCATCTCGTTCGTGCTGAGCGGCGTGGCCTCGTACTTCCTGCTCAACCGGCAGCGCGAGGCGTTCGCCCGCCGCGTCGACGAGCGGGCGCGCCGCGCGACGTCCCGCTTCGAGGAGATGCGGGCGCGCGAGGACGCCGACGAGCCGCAGGTCTGAGCCCGGACCGGCAGCAGGCTCAGCGGCGGCGGTTGAGCTGCCGGTTGATGCGACCCTCGGACTGGCCGAGGATCTTCGCGAGCAGCGGCACACGCATCCGCCACGCGACCACGACGGCCACCACGAGGGCAACGACGATCAGGAACCACATGCCTGAAGCGTACGTCGATCCCGCCCGCGCTGTCCGTCAGCGGCAGGCGACGAGCGCCACCGCCACGAGCGCGGCCCAGAGCAGCTCGGCGAGGCCGGTCTGCTGCAGCACCGGGATCAGGCCCGGTCCGGTCGCTCCGCCGAGCACGGTCCGCAGTGCCCGGACCGTGACGACCAGGAACAGCAGCCCGACCAGCGCGCACCGCGTCGTCGTCGCGGCGACCGCGACCACCGCCACGGTGGCCGCGAGGACGAGCAGCGCGTAGAGCCCGCGGGTGCGGGCGTCACCCAGCAGCACGGCCAGGGTGCGCTTGCCGGCCACGGTGTCGGTGGGGATGTCGCGCAGGTTGTTGACCACCAGGATCGCGCAGGCGAGCGCCCCGATGCCGACCGCCGCCCACAGCGCGGCCCACTCCCACGTCTCCGTCTGCACGTAGGTGGTGCCGATGACCGCGACCAGGCCGAAGAAGACGAACACCATCACCTCGCCGAGGCCGAGGTAGCCGTAGGGCTTCGAGCCGCCGGTGTAGTACCAGGCCGCGACCACGCTGACCAGGCCGACCGCGACCAGCCACCACGCCGTCGTGGCGGCGAGGACGAGGCCCGCGGCCCCGGCCACGCCGAAGGCCAGGAAGGCCGCGGTCTTCACGGCCCGCGGGGACGCGGCCCCCGAGCCGACCAGCCGCATCGGGCCGACCCGCTCGTCGTCGGTGCCGCGGATCCCGTCGGAGTAGTCGTTGGCGTAGTTGACCGCCACCTGGAGCGCGAGGCTCACCACGAGGGCGAGCAGGGCCTTCCACCAGACCGCGCCGTCGGCGTACGCCGCGACGCCAGTGCCGGCCAGGACGGGAGAGACGGCGGCCGGGAGGGTGCGGGGCCGCGCGCCGGCGAGCCACTGCTTCGGTGTTGCCACCGGAGGATTCAAGCAGCCGGGACCGTGGAGTGCCGCTCCAGGTAGCGCTCGGCCGCGCGGGCGGTGGGCGCGGCAACGGATGCCACCACGGTGGACTAGCGTCCGTCGCATGGAATACCTGCGGCCGGTGGGCGGGCCGAGCGCCGCGGTCGTGGCCGCGCTCGACGCCTGGCTGGGCGCGACGACGGAGCCCGAGCCGCTGGTCGTCGAGACCTCCGGGTCGACCGGCCGTCCCAAGCGGGTGGTGCTGTCACGGCGCGCCGTGCTCGCCTCGGTGCGGGCCACCGAACGCCGGCTGGGGGCGTCGGGTCGCTGGCTGCTGACCCTGCCGCCGTCGTACGTCGCGGGGCTGCAGGTGGTCTGTCGCTCGCTGGTCGCCGGGCAGGAGCCGGTGCTGCTGGAGGCGCACGGCTCGTTCGCCGAGGCCGCTGCGCGGGTCGGCGGTGGTGGATTCGTGTCCCTGGTGCCCACCCAGCTGCACCGGATGCTCGACGACGACACCGACACGGCGGCCCTGCGGTCGTTCCACACGGTGCTGCTCGGTGGCGGCCCGATCGAGGAGTCGCTGCGCGCCCGCGCGGCCGCGGCCGGCGTGCGGGTCGTCGGGACCTACGGGTCGTCCGAGACCGCCGGCGGCTGCGTGTACGACGGCTATGCGCTGGACGGCGTCGCCCTCGCGATCGGCCCCGACGGCCGCATCCGGATCGGCGGGCCCACCCTCTTCGACGGGTACGACGGCGACCCGGAGCTGACCGCCGAGACCCTGGTCGACGGGTGGTTCCTCACCTCCGACGCCGGCCGGCTCGACGACGACGGCCGCCTGCACGTGCTGGGCCGGCTCGACGACGTGGTGATCAGCGGCGGCGTCAACGTGCCGACGCCGGCGGTCGCCGTACGCCTCCGGTCGCACCCGTCGGTGCGAGCCGTCGAGGTGCTGGGCGTGCCCGACGCGGAGTGGGGCCATCGTGTCGTCGCGTTCGTGGTGGTCTCGACGACAGGCTCGACCAACGGATTGTCGCTGCAGGACGCGCGTGACTGGGTGGCCGAGGTGCACCCGCGCTCGTGGGCGCCGCGCTCGCTCGTGCTCCTGGAGGAGCTGCCGCTGCTGGCCAACGGCAAGACCGACCGGCTGCGGCTGCGGGAGCTGGCATGAGGGTCTTCTCGATCCCGATGCGGACGCGCTTCCGCGGCATCACGGTGCGCGAGGGGGCCCTGCTGCAGGGGGACGCTGGCTGGGGCGAGTGGAGCCCCTTCCTGGAGTACCCGCCCGACGTCGCCGAGCCGTGGCTGCGCTGCGCGGAGGAGGCCGCGGCGGGCGACTGGCCGGAGGCGCTCCGGTCGTGGGTGCCGGTCAACGTGACCGTGCCCGCGGTCGGTCCGGAGCGCGCCGACGAGATCGTGCGCGCGGGCGGCTGCACGACCGCGAAGGTCAAGGTGGCCGAGCCCGGCCAGACGCTGGGTGACGACCTTGCGCGGCTCGAGGCGGTCCGGTCCGCGCTCGGTCCGGCCGGGAAGGTCCGGGTGGACGCCAACGGCGGCTGGTCGGTCGAGGAGGCGGTGGCGGCGATCCGGCTGCTGGATCGGGCGGCGGGGGGCCTGGAGTACGTCGAGCAGCCCTGCGCCACGGTCGAGGAGCTCGCGACGGTGCGGCGTGCGGTCGACGTACCCATCGCGGCCGACGAGTCGATCCGCCGCGCCGCCGACCCCTACCGGGTGCGCGACCTCGAGGCAGCCGACATCGCCGTGCTCAAGGTGCAGCCGCTCGGCGGGGTTCGGGCGTGCCTGCGGATCGCCGAGGACATCGGGCTGCCGGTCGTCGTGTCGTCCGCCCTGGAGTCGTCGGTGGGGATCGCGGCCGGGGTCGCGCTGGCGGCCGCGCTGCCGTCGCTGCCGTACGCCTGTGGGCTCGCCACCGTTCAATTGCTGACGTCCGACGTCGTGGACTCCTCCCTGCTGCCGGTGGACGGGGCGCTGCGGGTGGGGGTGCCGTCGGTGTCGCTCCCGTCCCTGGACGCGCTCGCGGCGACGCCGGACCGGGTTGCCCACTGGGAGGCGCGGCTCGCCGAGGTGCGCGCCTGGCGGGCCGCGCTCGGGCAGGATGGCGCCTCGTGAACCCCTCGACCGAGCTCGCCCGCGCCGTCGTCACGGCCCTCGTCGAGGCGGGCGTCCGCGAGGTCGTGGTCGCGCCGGGCTCGCGCAACGCCCCGCTGTCCTTCGCCTGCTTCGACGCCGCCGACGACGGCCTGCTCCGGCTGCACACCCGCATCGACGAGCGGTCGGCCGGCTTCCTGGCCCTGGGCCTGACCCGGGGCGGCTCGCGCGCCGCCGTCGCGTGCACGTCGGGCACCGGCGTCGCCAACCTGCACCCCGCCGTCCTCGAGGCGGCGCATGCCGGGGTCGGGCTGGTCGTGGTGACCGCCGACCGCCCCGAGCGGCTGCGCGGCACCAACGCCAACCAGACGACTGATCAGCTCGGCATCTTCGGGCCGCTGGTGCCGACGGTGGCGGTGTCGGCGGGGGCCGCCGTGCCCGCTGTCGGCGAAGGCCTGGTGCACCTCAACGTGCACCTGGACGAGCCGCTCGTGCCGGACGACCGGGCGTCGTTTTCCGCGCAATTGCTGGGAAAAGCACCGACCCGGCGCGGATTCGGGTGGTTTTCCCAGCAATTGAACGATGACGCGCGCCTGCCGATCGGCCCGCGGACGGTGGTCGTGGCCGGTGACGACGCCGGTCCGCCGGCGCGGGTGCTGGCCGAGCGCGCCAACTGGCCGCTGCTCGCCGAGCCGACGAGCGGCTCGCGCACCGGCGAGAACGCGCTGCGCTGCTACCGGCTGCTGTTGGCCACCGACCTGGCGGCGCAGGTCGAGCGGGTGGTGGTGCTCGGTCACCCGACCCTGTCCCGCCCGGTCTCCCGGTTGCTGGCCCGCGAGGACGTCGTGGTGGTCGCGGCACCGGCCCTCGGGGTGTGGGCCGAGCGGCCGTTCCGCGTCGACGCCGTCCTGGAGTCGATCGAGGTCGACGAGGCCGACGACCCCGCCTGGCTGGACGCCTGGCGCGAGGCCGACCGGTCGGTGGCCCGCCAGCTGGACGGGCTGCTGGCCGCCGAGGCCGACCTGACGCCGTACGAGGTCGCGGGCGCCGTGGCCCGCGCACTCCCGGCCGGCGGCCAGCTCGTCGTGGGTGCCTCGAGCCCGATCCGCGACCTGGACCTCATGGTGCCGCGCTACGACGTCGGCGCGCGCCGCAAGGTGATCGCCAACCGCGGCCTGTCCGGCATCGACGGGGTCGTCTCGACCGCGATCGGCGCGGCGCTCGGCCGCGAGAGCAGCAGCCGCACCATCGCGCTGATGGGCGACGTGACGTTCCTCCACGACGCCAACGGCCTGGTGCTCGGGCCGCACGAGCCGCGACCGGACCTCATGGTCGTGGTCGTCAACGACGACGGCGGCTCGATCTTCGCGATGCTGGAGCAGGGCGACGAGCAGTACGCCGATCGCTTCGACACCCTCTTCGGCACCCCGCACGGCGTCGACCTGGCCGGCCTCTGCGCCGCCACCCGCACGCCGCACTGGCGGGTCGAGTCGCTGCCCGAGCTCGAGCACGCCCTGGCCCAACCCAACGGGGGCATCGAGGTCGTCGAGGTGCGGGTCCGCCGCGACAACCGCCGCGAGCTCGACGCCCGGATCCGCGCGCTCCGCCCCTGACGCCGGGGACGTCATACGACCCGGCTGCCCGCACGACGAGCTCGCATGACGTCCACGGCTTCGGACAGCAGCGGGCCTACTGTCGGCCCGTGAGCGATCTCCGGGCCGTTGCGTCGATCATCCTCGGGCTGCGCCAGACGCAGGTTGCGTTGGCCGTCGGGGTGCTCCTCCTCGCGCCCCTCTCGGCGTACGCCGCCCGCCGCGTCGGGTGGTCCGCGCACCGGATCCTGGCGGCGGCGGCCGCCGGCATGGGCGTTGCCCTGGTGCTCGCCACGACGCTGGGCCGCTATCGCGACGGGCTCATGTTCGGGCTCGGCCGATCCTGCCTGCGCACCTCGGTCGGGCTGGGCACCCCGGAGCAGCAGCTCAATCTCGCCCTGTTCGCGCCGGCTACGTTCTTCGCCGTGGTGGCGACCCGGCGCCTCCGCCTCGTGCTGGTGTCGGCCCTGCTGCTGAGCCTCGGCGTCGAGGGGATCCAGCTCGTCACCGACCTCGGCGCCTGCCAGACCTCCGACGTGGCGCTCAACCTCGCGGGGGCTGTTGCCGTGGCGGTGCCCGCTCGCCTGCTCGTCGCGGTCGCGTTGCGGAGAACGCAAGAACCATCAAGACAGACGGCGACGACTCGCCGATGATCGGTGCATGAGCACCGCCACGAAGACGCAGGTCGACACGTTCGCCGACTTCGTCGACCACCTCGCCGAGGCGCTGGACGACCCCGACGGCGGGCCGGCGTCGGGCGCGGAGTGGGCGGCGCGGCTGCACTTCTCGCGGTTCCACTTCGACCGGATGATCCGGTCGGTGGCGGGCGAGCCGCCGGCGTCCTTCCGCCGACGGATCCTGCTCGAGCGGGCGGCCTACCGCATGATCACGACCGGGGCGCCGCTCCTCGACATCGCGGTGGAGGCGGGCTACGGCTCGCACGAGGCGTTCACCCGCGCCTTCACCAAGGCCTACGGCGTGCCGCCGGCGACGTGGCGGCGCAAGCCCGGCCACATCCAGATCGCCGCGCCCAGCGACGTGCACTTCCACCCACCCGGCAGCCTCCGGCTGCCCGCACGAGACAAGGTGACCTCCATGGACCTCCTCACGAAGATGGTCGAGCACCACGTCTGGCTCACCGGCGAGATGGTGCGGCTGGCCGAGCGGCTCACCGACGAGCAGCTCGACGAGCGCATCGAGCTCAACGTCGACGAGGACGAGCAGACGATCCGCTCCCTGCTGTCCCGGCTGATCGGCCAGATGGGCATGTGGAACGCCGCGATGGCCACCCGCGACTACGACTGGTCGGTCGAGGAGCACGAGTCGCTGTCCTCGATGCGCGAGCGCCTCGCGACGGAGGGGGCGACGTACCTCGCCCACGTCCGCGGCGTCGTCGAGGCCAACCGCCTCGACGACACGTTCGTCGACGCGCTGTGCGAGCCGGCGGAGGTCTTCACGTACGGCGGGATGATCGCCCACGTGCTGACCTTCGCCGCCCACCGCCGCACCCTGGTCGTGCTGGCGTTCGGCCGGCACGGCATCGAGGAGCTCGGGTGGGGCGACCCGATGCTGTGGGTGGCCCAACCCGCCTGACGAGCGGCTCACCCCACCCGACCGGCCGTCCGTGACAATGGCCGGGTGGAGATCGCCTTCTTGCTGGTGGCGCTCGCGGTCGGCGTCCTCACCGTCACCGCGCTGGCCGACCGGATCGACGTGCCTGCACCGCTGCTGCTCATCGTCGCGGGGGTCGCGGCGTCGTACGTCCCGGGCGTGCCGGAGGTCCACCTCGAGCCCGAGGTGGTGCTGCTCGGCCTGCTGCCGCCGCTGCTCTACGCGACCGCGATCCAGACCAGCCTCGTCGACTTCAACGCCAACCGGCGCGCGATCCTGCTCCTCTCGGTCGGGCTCGTCGTCTTCACCATGCTGGGCATCGGCGGCCTCGTCCACCTCACCCTCACCGGCGTCACCTGGCCGGCCGCCTTCGCGATCGGCGCGGTCGTGGCGCCGCCCGATGCCGTCGCCGCCACGGCCATCGCCCGCCGGATCGGGCTCCCACGGCGGATCGTGACGATCCTCGAGGGGGAGTCGCTGCTCAACGACGCCACCGCCCTCGTCGCCCTCCGTACGGCGATCGCCGCGACGGGCAGTGGGGTCGTGATGTGGCGGGTGGGTGCGGACTTCGCGCTGGCCGCCGGCGGCGGGGCCGCGATCGGCTTCGGCTCGTTCGTGCTGGTCGCCTGGCTGCGCAAGCGGATCACCGACCCGCTGCTGGACACCGCGATCTCGTTCGTGGTCCCGTTCGCGTCCTACATCCTGGCCGAGGAGGCACACGCCTCCGGCGTCATCGCCGTGGTCGTGGCGGGTCTGCTGCTGGGGCACAAGGCGCCGATCATCCAGACCGCGCAGTCGCGGATCGCGGAGCGGATGAACTGGCGCACGATCGCCTACGTCCTGGAGAACACCGTCTTCCTGCTCATCGGGCTCCAGGCCCAGTGGCTCTTCCGCGACGTCGGCGACAGCAGCCTGTCGACCGGGCGCATCGTCGGCGTCTGCGCAGCGACGCTGGCCGGGGTGGTCGTGCTGCGGATGGTGTGGGTGTTCGTGGCCCGCTACCTGCTGGTCCGGCCCGGGCCCGACCCGGACACGGGTCACCGCCCGCCGTGGCAGTTCACGTTCATCCTCGGCTGGGCCGGGATGCGCGGCGTGGTGACGCTGGCCGCGGCGTTCGTCATCCCCGACACCACCCCGCACCGCGAGATCCTGCTGCTGGTCGCCTTCACCGTCGTGGCCGGCACCCTCTTCGTCCAGGGCCTGACCCTGCCGGTCATCGCGCGGCGCCTGGCCGTGCCCGCCCCGGACCCCATGGACGACGCCCTGGCCCGGGCCACCCTGCTGCAGCAAGCGTCCAAGGCGGGCTACGAGGAGCTCGAGCGGATGGAGTACGAGGACCCGCACGGCATCTGCGACCTGATCCGCCAGCGCATCGACCAGCGCAACTACGCGGCCTGGGAGCGGCTCGGCACCACCGCCGACGAGGAGGCGCCGAGCGACCTCTACGCCCGGATCCGGCTGGCGATGATCGACGCGGAGCGCAAGCGGGTGCTGGAGATCCGCAGCTCGGGCCGGGTCGCGTCCGAGGTGGTCTCGGAGGTGCTCACGATGCTCGACGTCGAGGAGTCGATGCTGGACGTGGCGACCCAGCAGCGCGAGGAGCTGCGCGCGAGCACCGCCACGACCCGGGCCCGCCGGGGCGAGCAGTGCGCCGACCTCGAGCACCACCCGGCCGTCGAGACCTCGGACGTCGGCGTGTGCCAGGCGTGTGTCGAGGACGGCACCCGCTGGGTCGCCCTGCGCCAGTGCCTCGACTGCGGCAACGTCGCCTGCTGCGACTCCTCGCCGCGCCAGCACGCCAGCGCCCACTTCCGCGAGTCCACGCACGCCGTCATGCAGTCCGCCGAGCCGGGCGAGGACTGGCGCTGGTGCTACGTGCACCACCTGACGGCCTGACCGCAGCCCTCCGTTAGGGTCGTGCGGCCCCCCGCCGTATCACCCAGGAGCCACCGGTCTTGCTGACGACCTCCTCCCGTCCTGCCCTCGTTCGTCTCCTCACCGCCTTCCTCCTCGCCGCAGTCCTCACCGCAGCACCGCCGGCCGACGCCGGACAGCAACCCTCGGCCCCCGAGCGCACCCGCGCCGAGCGGGTCCTGCACCGGATGACGCTCCCGCAGCGCGTCGGCCAGCTCTTCATGGTCGGCAGTCCGGCCACCTCCGTCGACGCCGCCACCCGCCGCGAGATCGGCCGGTTGCACGTCGGCAGCGTGATGCTGACCGGGCGCAGCTACGCCGGCACCCGCCGTACCGCGCGCGTCGTCCACGCCCTCGAGTCGCGGGCCACCTGGGCGGCCACCTCCGGCGCCCGGCTGCTCGTCGCCACCGACCAGGAGGGCGGCCAGGTGCAGGTGCTGCACGGGCCCGGGCTGGACGAGATGCCGACCGCCCTGGGTCAGGGCGGCTGGGGCCTGGCCCACCTGCGCGGCGCGGCGGGCCGCTGGGCCCGCCAGCTCCGCGCCAGCGGTGTGAACATGAACCTCGCGCCCGTCCTCGACACCGTCCCCGGCCCGCGGGCTGCTGCCAGCAATGAGCCGATCGGACGCTACGACCGGGAGTTCGGCTACACCCCCGTCCGGGTGTCGCGGCACGGCCTGGCGTTCGCGCGCGGCATGGCCACCCACGGGATCGCACCGTCGGTCAAGCACTTCCCCGGCCTGGGCCGGGTCCGCGGCAACACCGACACGACCGCCCGCGTGGTCGACCGGGTGACCCGCCGGCACGACCCCTACCTGGAGCCCTTCCAGCACGCCGTCACCGCCGGGGTGCCGTTCGTGATGATGTCCTCGGCCGTCTATGCCCGCCTCGACCGGCACCACCCGGCCGCGTTCTCCGGCTTCGTGATCCGCACGATGCTGCGCTCGGACCTCGGCTTCGACGGCGTCGTGGTCTCCGACGACCTTGCCAACGCCCGGCAGGTCGCGCGCTGGTCGCCCGGCGTCCGGGCCGTGAAGTTCCTGCACGCCGGCGGCGACCTCGTCCTCACCGTCAGCCCGCGCGTGGTCCCGGCGATGGTGCACGCGGTGCTCGAGCGGGCGCGCCACGACGAGCGCTTCCGCGCCCGCGTCGACAGCGCCGCGTTGCGCGTCCTGGAGGCCAAGGACGACCAGGGCCTCCTGGGCCGCTAGCCCCGGAGCGCATCCTCCAGCGACCGGGCGGCGTGGCCCGTGAGGCGGCGTACGTCGTCGGTCACCTCGGCGACCGAGCCGTCCCGGATCGCGGTGTAGGTGCTCACCCAGGCGTCGAGCTGCCAGTCCTCGGCGTCGTACTCCGCCCGCCGCGACGCGTAGGCCTCCTCGACCGTCTCGTCCTCGAACCGCAGGTCGCGACCGAGCACGGCACCCGCGCGGGTGGCGACCTCGGCCAGGGTGAGCGTCTCCGGCCCCGTCAGCGTGTACGTCGCTCCCGCGTGTGTGGCCGGGTCGCGCAGCACCGCCACCACCGCGTCCGCCACGTCCGCCCGGGCGACCGCGGCCACCCGGCCCTCCCCGGCCGGACCGCGGATGGCGCCGGTCCGGTCGGCGAAGAGTGGCAGCACGTCGGCGTAGAAGTTGTCGCGGAGGAACGTCCAGCGCATGCCGCTCTCGCGCAGCGCCTGCTCGGCGTCGTGGTGGTCGCGGCCGAGCGTGAACGTGGCGTCGGGGGCCGCACCGGCGAACGACGTGTAGACGACGTGGCCGACCCCGGCCGTCGCGGCCGCGTGGATGAACCGGCGGTGCTGGTCGCGGCGGTCCTGCGCCTCGGCGCCGGAGACCATGAGGAGCAGGTCGACACCCTGCAGTGCCGCCACGGCCGAGGCCTCGTCGGCGTAGTCGGCGACCCGGACCTCCAGTCCGAGGTCGGGGGCGCGGGACGCGTCGCGCACGACCAGCAACGGGTCGAGGTCGGCGAGCGCGGGGGCGACGAGGCCGCCCAGGGCTCCGGTGGATCCGGTGAGGGCCAGGCTTGAACCAGCGGTCATGCGGGGTCAACGGCGGACGGCGCCGCCTGATTCCGCACCATCCGGGCGTGCAGGCCCTCGCGCTCGAGCTCGGTGTGCCCGTCGCGGCGGAAGCCCTGCCGCTCGTAGAACGCGATCGCGCGGTCGTTGCCCTCCAGCACCCACAGGCTCGCCGGGGCGTCGCCGATGGAGGCCACGAGCAGGGCGTGCCCGACGCCGGTGCCCCACACCGCGGCCCGGGCGTAGAGCGCCCACAGCTCCAGGCCGGTGCGGTCCTCGTCGCGGACCGGTCCCGAGGAGACGAAGCCGACCAGCCCGTCGGTCGTCTCCGCGACCAGGGTGTTGGTGCTCTGCCCGAGGATGCCGCGCCACTTGTCGATCCGCTGGGCGACCTGCGTCCGACGCTCGTCGAGCACCTCCTGCGGGACCAGCCCGGTGTAGGCGTCGTCCCAGCAGTCGAGGTGCAGGTGGGTCAGTGCCTCGGCGTCGTCGGGGACCGCCAGGCGGATCGTCAGGGTGTCGGGCGTGCTCATGGCAGCATCGTATGAACGGCCAGGCCCGCGATGACCACCGCGGAGACCAGTCCGGTGACGAGGTGGCCGCGCTGCCCGGTCGCCACGCGTCCGAGGGCCGCGCCGCCGCCCGCCAGGAGGAGCTGCCAGGACGCGGAGGCCACGAAGGCCGCGAGCACGAAGACGCAGCCCTCGAGGGCCGAGGAGACGAGGTGCCGGTTGCCGAGCACGACCGCGGCGAAGTAGACGACGGTCGCCGGGTTGACGGCCGTGATGCCGACGAACATCGCGTAGGCGCGGAGCGCCCCGACCGGCGAGGCCGCCCGCGGCCGGCCCTGCGTCGCGATCGCGTGGGCCGCGGTGAGGCCGGCGATGACCAGCAGCACGACGCCCGAGACGATCCGGAGCGGCGTGGCCACGGGCTCCAGCAGCGTCGACAGGGCGGCGCCGGCCACGACGGCCAGGGCGGCGTACACCCCGTCGACGGTGGCGATCCCGAGGGCCGCGCAGGCGCCGACCCGGAACGACGTCCGGGCCGTGAGCGCCACGAGGAACGCCCCGACCGCGCCGATCGGGATCGCGATCGCCCAGCCGGTGACGAGACCGGAGACGACCACCTCGAGCACCCCCGGATTCTGGCGGGGGCGGACCCCTCACGGCCAGCGGATTAGCGTGGGGCCCATGAGGATCACGAAGTTCGGTCACGCGTGCGTCCGGATCGAGCACGACGGGCGCACCGTCGTCCTGGACCCCGGGGTCTTCACCGACCCGGAGGCCGTCGACGGCGTCGACGCGGTGCTGATCACCCACGAGCACCCCGACCACTACCTGCCCGACCACCTGCGCCGCACCGACGCGCCCGTCTTCACGATCGACGCCGTGGCCGCGCGGATCCGCGAGGACGCCCCCGACGTCTTCGAGCGCACCACCGTGGTCGCGCCGGGGGAGTCCTTCGACCCCGGCATCCCGGCCCGGGCGGTCGGCGAGCTGCACGCCGTGATCCACTCCGAGTTCCCGCGCTTCCACAACTCCGGCTACGTCCTCACGGCCGGTGACGAGAAGGTCTTCCACCCCGGCGACGCGCTCACGCCTCCCGGTGAGGCGGTCGACGTGCTCCTCGTGCCGGTCTCGGCGCCGTGGATGCGCGCCTCCGAGGCGATCGAGTTCGCCCGGGCCGTCAAGGCGCCACGCAACCTCGCGATCCACGACCGGGTCTACAGCGAGGCCGGCCTCGGCATCGTCGACGGCCACATGAACGTGTTCCTGCCGAAGGAGGGGCTGTCCTACGTGCGCCTCGCCGACGGCGCCGACCTGTGACCCGGTGGGGTCAGGCGTACTCGTAGTCGTCGACCGGGAAGCTCGCCGCCTCGCGGTGCGTGTTGATGGTCGAGCTGGGCCGCAGCAGCGCGGCCTCGCCGTGCTGGTTGAAGTAGTAGCTGCGCGCCGTCGCGCACTGGCCGAGTGAGAAGACCGAGTCCTCCAGCCGCTCGGTGACCCAGCCGAGGAAATCCTCGTTGGCCGGGTCGCGGACCTCGAAGCTGCTGGCCCCGCGCCGCGCCACCTCCGAGAGCAGGCGGTCCATGTGCTTCATCTGGCCCTCGATGGTCGTGAAGTAGGAGAGGCCCGAGTAGGAGTAGGGCGACGCGAGGCTCAGGAAGTTGGGGAAGCCCGGCACGGCGATGCCCTGGTAGGCCTGGAAGCGGGTCGCGCGCCACCAGGCGCCGAGGTCCTTGCCGTCGCGCCCGACGACGCTGATCGCCGGGAAGTTGGCGTCCCACATGTCGAAGCCGGTGGCCAGGACGAGTACGTCGACCTCCGTCTCCCGGCCGTCCGCGGTGACGATCCCGGTCGGGGTGATCCGCCGGATCGACGTCGTCTCGAGGTCGACGTGCGGCTCGGTGAAGGCCGGGTAGTAGTCGTTGGAGAACGTCGGCCGCTTGCAGCCGAAGGAGTAGTCGGGCGTGAGCTTCGCGCGGAGCTCGGGGTCGGCGACCTGCCTGGCCAGGTGCCGCCTCGCGATGGCGGCCGCCCCGCGGTTGAGCAGGTTCCACTGCCGGTAGTGCAGGACGGCGGCGACCATCACCAGCTCGAGCACGCTGGTGTTGACCTTGCGGGCCGCGCGCTGGGTGGCCGGGACCCGGGCGAAGAGCCGCTGCACGGCCTTCGGCATCTCGCGGTCCATCTTGGGCGTGACCCAGATCGGGGTGCGCTGGAAGACGGTCAGGTGTGCGGCCCGCCGGGCCAGCTCGGGGATCAGCTGCACGGCGGTGGCGCCGGTGCCGATGATCGCGACCCGCTTGCCGTCGAGGTCGGCGTCGTCGTCCCACCTCGCCGTGTGCAGGACCGTCCCGGCGAAGTCGTGGACTCCCTCGATGTCCGGCATCCGGGGCTGGGAGAGGAAGCCGGTGGCGGTGATCAGGTAGCGGCCCCGGACCGGCTCGGCGCCCGCGACCCGGACCTCCCACTCCTGGGCGACCTCGTCCCAGGTCGCGCCCTCGACGACCTGCCCGAAGCGCATGTGCCGGCGCAGGTCGTAGCGGTCGGCGACGTGCACGGCGTACTGCTTGAGCTCGGGGCCGCGGGCGTACCAGTGCGACCACCAGGGGTTGGGCTCGAAGGAGTAGGAGTAGGTGACGCTCGCGATGTCGACGGCCAGGCCGGGGTAGCGGTTGACGTGCCACGTCCCGCCGAGGTCGTCCTCGCGCTCGAGGACCACGAAGTCGTCGATGCCCAGCCGCTTGAGCTGGATGGCCGCGCCCATGCCGCCGAAGCCGGCGCCGACGATGACTGCCTGATGGGTCACAGTCTAATGAATATCGTTCAATAGGCTGGTTGGCAAGGGGTCGGGGCGATGCCCTGCGCGCGGGGTCCCAACTCGCGGCCGAGCACCTCAGGGAGCGGACAGCGCGTCCCGCACGGGGACGAACTTCGCCTGCGACTCGGCCAGCTCGGCCTCGGGGTCGGAGTCGGCGACGATGCCGCAGCCGGCGTAGAGCCGCACGGCCGAGCCCTCGAGGCGGGCCGAGCGCAGCGCGATGCCCCACTCGCCGTCACCGCTGGCGTCCATCCAGCCGACCGGCCCGGCGTAGCGGCCGCGGTCCATGCCCTCGATCTCGGCGATCAGGGCGGTCGCGACGGGGGTGGGGGTGCCGCCGACGGCGGCCGAGGGGTGCAGCGCCTCGGCCAGCTGGAGCGAGGAGACCGTCGCCGCGTCGTGCACCACCCCGGCCACGTCGGTGGCCAGGTGCATGACGTTGGGCAGGTGCAGGACGAACGGGGATTCCGGCACGTTCATCGACTGGCAGTGCGGGTCGAGCGCGTCGGCGACCGACCGGACGGCGTACTCGTGCTCCTCGAGGTCCTTCGACGAGCGGGCCAGGGTCGCGGCCAGCGCGAGGTCGCGGGAGTCGTCACCGGTGCGGCGGATGGTGCCGGCCAGCACGCGCGAGGTGACCAAGCCGCGCTCGCGGCGCACCAGCATCTCCGGGGTCGCGCCGAACATGTCGTCGACGTGGAAGGTCCAGCACATGCCGTAGGTCTCGGCCAGCCGCCGCAGCGGCCAGCGCACGTCGATCGGCGCCTCGGCGGTCGCGACCAGGTCGCGGGCGAGGACGACCTTCTCCAGGTCGCCGGCGTTGATCCGGGCTACGGCGTCGGCGACGACCGACATCCAGCGCTCACCGTCCAGCGCGCCGTCGGCGAAGGAGACCTCGACCGGCGCGACCGGCTCGTCGGCCACGCTGAGGACCTCGGGACGGTCCAGGCCGCCGCGCGAGATCGTCGTCAGCCAGGTCGTGTCGCCGCGCCGGCCGACCACGACCTCGGGGACCACGAGCACCGAGTCGCCCGGCTCGTCGGCGAAGGCGAAGGTGCCGAAGCAGACCAGGCCGGTGCCCGGCTCGCCGACCTCGTCGCGCACCACCGCGCGCGCGGTCGTCTCGGCCCACCACTTCACGGCGTCGGCGAAGCGCGTCGCGCCCTGCGTCCGGATCTCGGCGGCCACGCCCCAGCCGACCAGGCCCTCGTCGCGGCGCAGCCACGTCACGGGGCGGTCGGTGGGCAGTAGGTCGAGCAGCGAGCCGTCGTGGCCGTCCAGCCGGACCGTGCGCACGACGAGAGGGGAGGCCTGCTCGCCGGGGGTCGCGCTGGTCGTCACGAGGGTGAAGCGTACGCCGGTGACCGAGGCCACTCCCGCGACACCCGGGCGGTCAGGGTCAGGCCCGGCTCACGACCAGTAGACGACCACCGCGTCGCCGACCCGCACCTGGGCGAAGAGCTTCGCCAGGCCGTCGTAGTCGCGGACGTTCACGCAGCCGTGCGACGCCCCGGCGTACCCCCGCGCGGCGAAGTCGCTCGAGTAGTGCACGGCCTGGCCCCGCGAGAAGAACATCGAGTACGGCATCTCGGAGCCGTAGAGGTGCGAGACGTGGTCGGCGTCCTTGACGTAGACGTGGAAGAGGCCCTCGCGGGTGGGGGAGTACGACGCCCCGAAGCGCACGTCCAGCGTCTGCAGGACCGTGCCGTCCACGACCCAGCGCAGGGTCTGGCTGGTCTTGTCGATGCACAGCACGCGACCGACCTTGCAGCGGGCGTCCAGCGCACCGGGCTGGTTGCCCAGGTTGTACATCGCGGCGTGGGTCGGGGTCAGCGTCATCTCGTGCAGCCGGTCGAGGGTGCGCCGGTCCACGTCGCCGGTCGCCGGGAAGCCGCGCTTGTCCTGGAAGCCGCGCACCGCCTCGACGGTCGCCGCGTCGTAGGTGCCGGTGACGTCGCCGTAGAGCCAGTCGATCGCCACCAGTCGGGCCTGGAGGTCACGGACCTCGTCGCCGCTCGCGCCCGGACCGAGCAGGGTGGGGCCCGGCGTGAGGGTCGGCGTGGGGGTAGGTGTGGGCTCGGGCGCCAGCGTCGGGGTGGGCGCCACCGAGCGAGTCGGGCTCGCCGTGGGCGTCACCAGGTCGGCGGGGTGGCCGACCGGTCCGGCCCCGGCGCGTCCGGCGTCGTACTGCTTCACGGCCAGGCCGGCGCCGTAGGCGGCGCCGCACAGCAGGGCGGAGACCAGCACCGTCAGGAACAGTGCGCGCAGTGCTCTCATCACGAACTCCCGGGGAAGAGGAAGCCATTCCGAGCTTCCAGTGTCAGCAGGGAGACGCCCGATCCGGGGATTTGGTTGCGCGCGCCGCGTCGTACCCTTCCCGCGTGGCCCGTGCAGAGCTCGACAAGCAGCCGTCCGACGTCCGACGCATGTTCGACGCGGTCGCGCGTCGCTACGACGTGACCAACGACGTGCTCTCCCTCGGCCAGGACCGGCGGTGGCGGCACGACGTCATCGAGGCCGTCGACCCGCAGTACGGCGAGCGGGTGCTCGACCTCGCGGCCGGCACCGGCACCTCGAGCCAGCCGTTCGCCGACCGCGGTGCCGTCGTGGTCCCGTGCGACTTCTCCCTCGGCATGCTCCAGGTCGGCAAGCAGGCCAAGCCACACCTGCCCTTCACCGCCGGCGACGGCACGCAGCTGCCGTTCGCCGACGAGACCTTCGACGCGGTCACCATCAGCTTCGGGCTGCGCAACATCGTCGACCCGCTGCAGGGCCTGCGCGAGCTGCGCCGGGTGACCCGCCCCGGCGGTCGTCTCGTGGTGTGCGAGTTCAGCCACCCCACCTTCGCGCCGTTCCGCACGGTCTACATGGAGTACCTCATGAAGGCCCTCCCCGCCGTGGCCCGCGCGGTCTCGTCCTCCCCGGACGCCTACGTCTACCTCGCGGAGTCGATCCGGGCCTGGCCGGACCAGCAGGGCCTGGCCGACCTGGTCGCCGAGGCCGGCTGGCAGAAGCCCGAGTGGCGCAACCTCTCGGGCGGCATCGTCGCCCTCCACCGCGCCACCCGGTAGTGACCCCGACCCCGGGGTGCGACGTCCCGGGGCGAGTGGCAGACTGTGTCCTGCGCCACTTAGTGATTCAGTTCACAAAGTCACAATCCGATCGCGACGGCGGTCGGGCGAGGCGCCGGGACAGAGAGGAAACGCTGCGGCATGGAGCTCTACACGCCGGTGCTGGCGCTGGCCCTCCTCGCTGCGCTCTTCGCGGGTGGGTCCGTGTTGATGAGCGCGGCCGTGGGCCCCAAGCGCTACAACCGGGCCAAGCTCGACTCCTACGAGTGCGGCATCGAGCCGACCCCGCAGCCGGTCGGCGGCGGGCGGTTCCCGGTGAAGTACTACATCACCGCGATGCTCTTCATCGTCTTCGACATCGAGATCATCTTTCTCTACCCCTGGGCCGTCTTCTTCGACTCCCTGAAGCTCTTCGGGCTGGTCGAGATGGTCCTGTTCATCGCCACCGTCTTCGTCGCCTACGCCTATGTGTGGCGTAGGGGCGGCTTGGAATGGGACTGAGAGGCAACACCCCGTGGGTCTTGAAGAGAAGCTTCCGTCCGGCGTCCTGCTGACGACCGTCGAGGGCGTCGCGGGCTACATGCGCAAGGCCTCGTTCTGGCCGGCGACGTTCGGCCTGGCCTGCTGCGCCATCGAGATGATGACCAGCGGCGGTCCCAAGTACGACCTCGCGCGCTTCGGCATGGAGGTCTTCCGGGCCAGCCCGCGGCAGGCCGACCTGATGATCGTGGCCGGCCGGGTGAGCCAGAAGATGGCCCCCGTCCTGCGCCAGATCTACGACCAGATGCCCGAGCCCAAGTGGGTGCTCGCGATGGGCGTCTGCGCCAGCAGCGGCGGCATGTTCAACAACTACGCCGTCGTCCAGGGCGTGGACCACGTCGTCCCCGTCGACATGTACCTCCCCGGCTGTCCGCCCCGGCCGGAGATGCTGATCGACGCGATCCTCAAGCTGCACGACCAGGTCCAGCACGCCAAGCTCGGCAGCAACCGCCTCGCCGAGATCGAGGAGCAGGAGACCGCCGCACTGCGGGCGCTGCCGACCTCCGAGATGAAGGGCCTGCTCCGGTGAGCGACCAGACCCCCGACACCACCCCGGCCACGCCGGCGCCGCGCGACGAGGTCCGCCCCGTCGGCACCCGCCAGGGCATGTTCGGCGTGCGCGGCAGCGGCGACACCAGCGGCTACGGCGGCCTGAACGCGCCGATCGTCTACCCCGGTGACGCCCAGCGCCCCTACGGCGGCTGGCACGACGAGGTCGCCGACGCCCTCGAGGCCCGGCTCGCCGACGACGGCCTGGCCGCCGCGATCGGCCGCGTGGTCGTGCACCGCGGCGAGATCACCTTCCACGTACGCCGTGAGGACCTGCTCGCCGTCGTCCGCCACCTCCGCGACGACCCGGCGCTGCGCTTCGAGCTGCTCTCCGGCGTCAGCGGCGTGCACTACCCCGACGACGCGGGCCACGAGCTGCACGCGGTCTACCACCTGCTCTCGATGACCCACAACCGCCGGATCCGCCTCGAGGTCAGCGCCCCCGACGCCGACCCGCACATCCCGTCCGTGGTGGCGACGTACCCGACCGCCGACTGGCACGAGCGCGAGACGTTCGACATGTTCGGCATCGTCTTCGACGGCCACCCGGCGCTCACCCGGATCCTGATGCCCGACGACTGGCCGGGCCACCCGCAGCGCAAGGACTACCCCTTGGGCGGCATCCCCGTCGAGTACAAGGGCGGCACCATCCCGCCGCCGGACCAGCGGAGGTCGTACAGCTGATGACTCAGGACATCTACGCAGGCACCAGCGACACGACCGAGGGTCGGGTCTTCACGGTCACCGGCCAGGACTGGGACTCCATCGTCGACGGCATCCGTGCCGGCAGCATGGACGAGGCCGACGAGCGGGTCGTGGTCAACATGGGCCCGCAGCACCCCTCGACCCACGGCGTGCTGCGCCTGATCCTCGAGCTCGAGGGCGAGACGGTGACCGAGGCCCGCTGCGGCATCGGCTACCTCCACACCGGCATCGAGAAGAACATGGAGTACCGCTCCTGGGTCCAGGGCGTCACGTTCTGCACCCGGATGGACTACCTCTCGCCGTTCTTCAACGAGATGACCTACGTGCTGGGCACCGAGCGGCTGCTCGACATCGAGGACCAGATTCCCGAGAAGGCCCAGGTCATGCGGGTCCTGCTCATGGAGCTCAACCGGATCTCCTCCCACCTGGTCTGCATCGCCACCGGCGGCATGGAGATCGGCGCGCTGACCGTCATGACGATCGGCTTCCGCGAGCGCGAGCTGGTCCTCGACCTCTTCGAGCTGATCACCGGCCTGCGCATGAACCACGCGTTCATCCGCCCCGGCGGCGTCGCCCAGGACCTGCCGCCCGGCGCCCTCGACGAGATCCGCGACTTCATCGCGCTGATGAAGAAGCGGCTCCCCGAGTACGCCGCGCTCTGCAACGCCAACCCCATCTTCAAGGCCCGCCTCGTCGACGTCGGCCACCTCGACCTCGAGGGCTGCCTGGCGCTGGGCCTGACCGGTCCGCCGCTGCGCGCCACCGGCTACCCGTGGGACCTGCGCAAGACCCAGCCCTACTCCGGCTACGAGGACTACGACTTCGAGGTGCAGACCTGGGACTCGTGCGACTCCTACGGCCGCTTCCGGGTCCGGCTCGCCGAGATGTGGGAGTCCCTGAAGATCATCGAGCAGGCCGCCGACCGGCTCGCCGGCCTCGAGGGCGCCCCGGTCATGGTCGCGGACAAGAAGATCGCCTGGCCCAGCCAGCTCGCGATCGGCTCCGACGGCATGGGCAACAGCCTCGACCACATCCGCCACATCATGGGTGAGTCGATGGAGGGCCTGATCCACCACTTCAAGCTGGTGACCGAGGGCTTCCGCGTGCCGCCCGGCCAGGCCTACGTGCCGATCGAGTCGCCGCGCGGCGAGCTCGGCGCCCACGTGGTCTCCGACGGCGGCACCCGCCCCTTCCGGGCGCACTTCCGCGACCCGTCCTTCACCAACCTGCAGGCCACGAGCGTGATGAGCGAGGGCGGCATGGTCGCCGACGTCATCGTCGCGATCGCGTCCATCGACCCCGTGATGGGAGGCGTCGACAGGTGACCGCCCTCGACGACAAGACCTACGCCGAGCTCGAGGACATCGCGGCTCGCTACCCCGAGAAGCGCTCCGGCCTGCTCCCGATGCTGCACCTCGTGCAGTCCACCGAAGGCCGGATCACGCCCGAGGGCATCGAGGCCTGCGCCGACATCCTCGGCATCTCGGCCGCCGACGTCAGCGGCGTCGCGACGTTCTACACGATGTACAAGCGCAAGCCGGTCGGCGACTACCACGTCGGCGTCTGCACCAACACGCTGTGCGCGGTGATGGGCGGCGACCTGATCTTCGAGCGGCTCAAGGAGCACCTCGACGTCGGCAACGACGAGACCACCGCCGACGGCAAGATCACCCTCGAGCACGTCGAGTGCAACGCGGCCTGCGACTACGCCCCGGTGATGATGGTCAACTGGGAGTTCATGGACAACATGACCCCGGAGTCGGCCACCCGGCTGGTCGACGACCTCCGTTCCGGCGTCGAGGTCACCTCCACCCGCGGCCCGCGCATCTGCACCTGGCGCGAGGCCGAGCGGGTGCTCGCCGGCTTCCCCGACGACCGGGCCGACGAGGGCCCGGGCGCCGGTCCTGCCTCGCTGGCCGGTCTCAGGATCGCCCGCGAGCGCGGCTGGACCGCCCCGGTCTCGGCAGGCTCGACCACCGGTACGGGCTCGACCACCGATGCGACCACGCAGGAGGGCAAGTGAGCCTGACCCCGGTCCTCACCGACAACTGGGACGCCGAGCGCAGCTGGACGCTCGCGTCGTACGAGGAGCACGGCGGGTACGCCGCCCTCGACAAGGCGCTCGGCATGACCCCCGACGCCGTGATCGAGGAGGTCAAGGAGTCCGGCCTGCGCGGCCGCGGCGGCGCCGGCTTCCCGACGGGCATGAAGTGGGGCTTCATCCCGCAGGACAACCCCCGGCCGAAGTACCTCGTCGTCAACGCCGACGAGTCCGAGCCGGGCACCTGCAAGGACATCCCGCTCATGATGGCCACGCCGCACACCCTCGTGGAGGGCGTGATCATCAGCTCCTACGCGATCCGGGCCAACAAGGCGTTCATCTACATCCGCGGCGAGGTGCTCCACGTCGTACGCCGGGTGCAGCGCGCCGTGCAGGAGGCCTACCTCGCCGGCCACCTCGGCAAGGACATCCACGGCTCGGGCTACGACCTCGACGTCGTGGTGCACGCCGGTGCCGGCGCCTACATCTGCGGCGAGGAGACCGCGCTGCTGGAGGGCCTCGAGGGCCGCCGCGGCCAACCCCGCCTGCGCCCGCCCTTCCCCGCCGTCGCCGGCCTCTACGCCAGCCCGACGGTCATCAACAACGTCGAGTCGATCGCGTCGGTGCCCAGCATCATCGGCAACGGCCACGCGTGGTTCGCCTCGATGGGCACCGAGAAGTCCAAGGGCTACGGCATCTTCTCGCTCTCGGGCCACGTCACCACGCCCGGCCAGTACGAAGCCCCGCTCGGCATCACGCTGCGCGAGCTGATCGACCTCGCCGGCGGCATCCGCGAGGGCCACGAGCTGAAGTTCTGGACCCCCGGCGGCTCCAGCACCCCGCTGCTGACCGCCGAGCACCTCGACGTGCCCCTCGACTTCGAGGGCGTCGGCGCGGCCGGCTCCATGCTCGGCACCCGCGCGCTGCAGCTCTTCGACGAGACCACCTGTGTGGTCCGCGCGGTGCTGCGGTGGACGGAGTTCTACAAGCACGAGTCGTGCGGCAAGTGCACGCCCTGCCGCGAGGGCACGTGGTGGCTGGTGCAGACGCTGGCCAAGCTCGAGAAGGGCCAGGGCAGCGAGGCCGACCTCGACCTGCTGCTCGACCAGTGCGACAACATCCTGGGCCGCTCGTTCTGCGCGCTCGGCGACGGCGCGACGAGCCCGATCTCCAGCTCGATCCAGTACTTCCGCGACGAGTACCTCGCCCACCTCAGCCACGGCGGCTGCCCGTTCGACCCGGCGGCCTCGACCGCCTTCGCGCCCGCAGGAGCCAGCGCATGAGCACGACCCCCGACGTGACGACGGACCTCGTCTCGCTCACCATCGACGGCATCCAGGTCAGCGTCCCCAAGGACACCCTGGTCATCCGTGCCGCCGAGCAGGTGGGCGTGCAGATCCCGCGCTTCTGCGACCACCCGCTGCTCGCGCCCGTGGGCGCCTGCCGCCAGTGCCTGGTCGACATCCCCGACGCCGGCAACGGACGCGGCTTCCCCAAGCCGCAGGCCTCGTGCACGCTGCCGGTCGCCGAGGGCATGGTCGTCAACACCCAGGCCACCAGCGAGGTGGCCGACAAGGCGCAGCAGGGCGTCATGGAGTTCCTGCTCATCAACCACCCGCTCGACTGCCCGGTCTGCGACAAGGGCGGCGAGTGCCCGCTCCAGAACCAGGCCATGACCAACGGTCGCGGCGAGTCCCGCTTCTCCGCCGGTGGCGGCGTGAAGCGCACCTACCCCAAGCCGATCAACATCTCCGCGCAGGTGCTGCTCGACCGCGAGCGCTGCGTGCTCTGCGCGCGCTGCACCCGCTTCTCCGAGGAGATCGCCGGCGACCCCTTCATCGCGCTCATCGAGCGGGGTGCCCTCCAGCAGGTCGGCATCTACGAGAAGGAGCCGCTGGAGTCCTACTTCTCCGGCAACACCATCCAGATCTGTCCGGTCGGTGCGCTGACCTCCGCCGAGTACCGCTTCCGCTCCCGGCCCTTCGACCTCGTCTCGACGCCGAGCGTGGCCGAGCACGACGCCTGCGGCTCCGCGATCCGCGTCGACCACCGTCGCGGCAAGGTGATGCGCCGCCTCGCCGGCAACGACCCCGAGGTCAACGAGGAGTGGATCACCGACAAGGACCGCTTCGCGTTCACCTACGCCACGCAGCCCGACCGGCTCACCCACCCGCTGGTCCGCGACACCGACGGCAGCCTGCGTCCGGCGTCCTGGACCGAGGCCTTCGCGGTCGCGGCCCGCGGCCTGAACGACGCCGGGGCGTCCGCCGTCCTGACCGGCGGCCGGGTCACCGCGGAGGACGCCTTCGCCTACAGCAAGTTCGCGCGCGTGGCCCTGGGCACCAACGACATCGACTTCCGGGCCCGCCCGCACTCCGCGGAGGAGGCGGCGTTCCTGGCCGCCGAGGTCGCGGTGACCGGCCCCGAGGGTGGCGCCGTCACCTACTCCGACCTCGAGAAGGCCACCGCCGTCGTGCTGGCCGGCCTCGAGCCGGAGGACGAGGCCGGTGCGATCTTCCTGCGTCTGCGCAAGGCGTCGCGTCGCCACCGCACGCGCGTCGTCGCGATCGCCCCGCTCACCACGCGCGGGCTGACCAAGATGAACGGTCAGCTCGTCCCGACCGCGCCGGGGGAGGAGGCCGCCGCGCTCGACGCCCTGGTGTCGCACGGGGACTACGGCCTCGACGCCACCGGCGTCATCCTGGTCGGCGAGCGGCTCGCGACGTCGCCGGGCGCGCTGTCCGCCGCCGCCCGCCTGGCCCGCACCACCGGAGCCCGGCTCGCCTGGGTCCCGCGGCGGGCCGGTGACCGCGGCGCCGTCGAGATGGGCTGCCTGCCCAACCTGCTGCCCGGTGGTCGTCCGGTCGCCGACCCCGCCGCCCGTGTCGACGCCGCCACCTCGTGGGGCGTCGTCGGGCTGCCCGAGGCCGAGGGCCGCGACGGCGACGCGATCGTCGCCGCGCTCGCCGCCGGCGAGATCGGCGGCCTGGTCATCGGCGGCGTCGACCCCGACGACACGACCGATCCCGCCGCCACCCGCGCCGCGATCGAGTCCGCCCGCTTCGTCGTCGCCCTCGAGCTGCGCGAGACCGACGTGACCCGCGCGGCCGACGTCGTCTTCCCGGTCGCCCCGGTGACCGACAAGGCCGGCCTGTTCGTCAACTGGGAGGGTCGCGTGCGGCCCTTCGAGGCCGTCCTCGGCACGCCCGGCTCGCTGCCCGACCTGCGGGTGCTCTCCGGCATCGCCGAGGAGCTCGCGCAGCTCGGTCGCGGCAACGCGCTCGGCTTCCGCACCGTCGCCGAGGCCCGCGACCAGATCGAGGACATGGGCCCCTGGGACGGCGAGCGCGCCCCGGCGATCGACGTACCCACCCCGGCGGCGGCCGCCGCCCCGGCCGGCGCGCTGCGCCTCGCGACCTGGAAGCCGATGCTGGACAACGGCTCTCTCCAGGCCGGTGACAAGCACCTCGCCGCCACCGCCCGCGTGCCCGTGGCCCGCGTCAGCCAGGCGGTGTACGACGCCGTCGGGCCGACCGTCACCGTCAGCGGCGACCGCGGCTCGATGACGCTGCCCGCCGAGGTGGCCGACGTCGTCGACGGCGTCGTGTGGGTCCCCACCAACTCCGTCGGGTCGGGCGTCCTGGCCGGCCTGGCCTCGCCCGGCTCGACCGTGACCGTGAAGGGAGCGGACCTGTGATCTCGACGATCAACGTGCTGGCCGCCGACGACCTCTCGGCGTTCGGCCACGACCCGTGGTGGGTCATCACCATCAAGACCGTCCTGATCTTCCTGGTCCTGGTGCTGCTCACGCTGTTCAACATCTGGTGGGAGCGCCGGGTCGTTGCCCGGATGCAGCACCGGATCGGCCCCAACGTCAACGGGCCCTTCGGCCTGCTGCAGTCGCTGGCCGACGGCGTGAAGCTGGCGCTGAAGGAGGACATCATCCCGAAGGCCGCCGACAAGGTGGTCTTCCTGCTGGCCCCGGTGATCGCGGCCGTGCCGGCCTTCGTGACGTTCTCGGTCATCCCGTTCGGCCCGACCGTGAAGGTGCCGTTCAGCGACGTCCGCACGCCGCTGCAGCTCACCGACATGCCGGTGGCCGTGCTGTTCGTGATGGCCATCGCCTCGATCGGCATCTACGGCATCGTGCTCGGCGGCTGGTCCTCGGGATCGACGTACTCCCTGCTGGGCGGGCTGCGCTCCAGCGCCCAGATGATCTCCTACGAGGTCGCGATGGGTCTGGCCCTCGTCGCGGTCTTCCTCTACGCCGGCTCGATGTCCACCAGCGAGATCGTCGCCGCCCAGGACAAGTTCTGGTTCGGCCTGATCCTGGTCCCGTCGTTCGTGATCTACACGATCTCGATGGTCGGCGAGACCAACCGCGCGCCGTTCGACCTCCCCGAGGCCGAGGGCGAGCTGGTCGGCGGCTTCCACACGGAGTACTCCTCCCTGAAGTTCGCGCTGTTCTTCCTCGCCGAGTACATCAACATGGCGACCGTCTCCGCGCTCGCGACCACGCTCTTCCTGGGCGGCTGGCACGCGCCGTGGGGGCTCATCAACATCTGGCCCGGCGCCGACACGGGCTACTGGCCGGTGCTGTGGTTCTTCGGCAAGGTGCTGTTCTTCATCTTCGTCTTCATCTGGCTGCGCGGGTCGCTGCCGCGGCTGCGCTACGACCAGTTCATGGCGTTCGGCTGGAAGCGGCTCATCCCGATCTCGCTGGTGTGGATCATCGCCGTCGCCACGATCCGCTCGGTGTCGCTCGACGGCGGCGTCGACCGCCAGTACCTCCTCATCGGCATCGGCGTGCTCGCCGTCCTGTTCCTCGCGCTGTTCTTCATCGGCGAGTCCGAGGAGGAGCCGACGGTCACCGAGACCGAGGAGTCCGGGCGCGCCACGGGCGGCTTCCCCGTCCCGCCGATGCCTGCCGGTGGTGCCGTCCGCGGCGCGGCCGTCCCGCTCACGTTCGAGTCCCGCACGTCCACTGTCGCCGCTGGGGAGGACCTCTGATGGCTGAGTCCAAGGGCATGAAGGAACAGTTCTGGGACCCCATCGCGGGTTTCGGCGTCACGTTCCGCACCATGTTCAAGAAGGTCGTCACCGAGCAGTACCCCTTCGAGAAGCTGCCCACCGCGCCGCGGTTCCACGGCCGGCACCAGCTCAACCGCTGGCCCGACGGCCTGGAGAAGTGCATCGGCTGCGAGCTGTGCGCCTGGGCCTGCCCGGCCGACGCGATCTACGTCGAGGGTGCCTCCAACACCGAGGACGAGCGGTTCAGCCCGGGTGAGCGCTACGGCCGCGTCTACCAGATCAACTACCTGCGCTGCATCCTCTGTGGCCTGTGCATCGAAGCCTGCCCGACCCGCGCGCTGACGATGACCAACGAGTACGAGCTGGCCGACGACAACCGTGCCGACCTGATCTACGAGAAGTCCGACCTCCTCGCTCCGCTCCTGCCCGGCATGGAGCAGCCGCCGCACCCGATGCGGCTCGGCGACGACGAAGGCGCCTACTACCGGGGCCAGTACGCCGCCCCCGCCCCGACCGAGGAGATCGTGCCGTGATCGCCTTCTGGTGCCTCGCACCGATCATGACCCTGGCGGCGCTGGGCATCCTGTTCGTCCGCAAGGCCGTGCACGCCGCCCTGCTCCTGGCCGTGGTGATGATCAGCCTGGCCATCCTCTACGCCGCCCTGGACGCGCCGTTCCTGTTCGCCGTGCAGATCATCGTCTACACCGGCGCGATCCTGATGCTGTTCCTCTTCGTGCTGATGCTCGTCGGCGTCGACGCCTCCGACTCGGTCGTGGAGACGATCCGCGGCCAGCGGGCTCTGGCCATCGTGCTCGGCCTGCTGCTCGGCCTCGTGCTCGTGGTGGCGCTCAGCCAGATCTCGCTGGGGTCGGCCGTGGGCCTGGACACCGCCAACGCCGGAGGCAACATCCAGGGCCTCGCCGCGGTGCTGTTCTCCCAGTACGTCTTCGCCTTCGAGGTCACCAGCGCCCTGCTGATCACCGCGGCGATGGGCGCCATGGTGCTGGCCCACCGCGAGCGGCTCACGCCCAAGCCCACCCAGGCGATGCTGGCCGCCCAGCGCGTCCGCGACTACGGCGAGAAGGGCCTGCACCTCGGCCCGCTGCCGCCCCCGGGCGTCTTCGCCCGCAACAACGCGGTCGACACCCCGGCCCTGCTGCCCGACGGCACCGCCTCGGAGGCCTCGATCAGCCGGGTGCTCGCCGCGCGCGGCACGGTCCGGTCCGCCCCGGCGCTCGCCGAGGACATCGAGGGCGTGCAGCGCTCGCTGGCCGGCCGGACCACCGACGAGGAGGAGACCGACGCATGAGCATCACTCCCTACATCGTGCTCTCCGCGATCCTGTTCACGATCGGCTGCGTGGGCGTGCTGACCCGGCGCAACGCGATCGTGGTGTTCATGTGCGTGGAGCTGATGCTCAACGCCTCGAACCTCGCCCTCGCCGCCTTCTCCCGCCAGCACGGCAACCTCGACGGCCAGATCGCGGCGTTCTTCGTGATGGTCGTCGCCGCGGCCGAGGTCGTGGTCGGGCTCGCGATCATCATGACCATCTTCCGGACCCGTCGCTCGGCCTCGGTCGACGACGCGAGCCTGCTGAAGTACTGAGGAGTCCGCCCAGATGTACGCCCTGCACGAAGCCGTGCCGATCCCTGTCGTGGACCCGGGCCAGGCCGACGGCGTCTACGCGCTGCTGTGGCTGGTCGTGGCGCTGCCGCTGGCCGGCGCCGCGATCCTGCTCGTCGGCGGCGCGATCGCGCCGAAGCCCTTCGACCGGTTCGGCCACCTGCTCGGCACCCTGCTGCCGATCGGCTCGTTCGCGCTCAGCCTGGTGATGTTCCTCGGGCTGCTCGGCCGCGACGCGGGCGACCGCCAGGTCGGCCAGCACCTCTACACCTGGTTCGAGGTCGGCCACCTCAACGTCGGCATGGACCTGCTCTACGACCCGCTGTCGGCGCTGTTCCTGCTGCTGATCACCGGGGTCGGCTCGCTGATCCACGTCTACTCCATCGGCTACATGGAGCACGACCCCCGGCGCCGCCGGTTCTTCGGCTACCTCAACCTCTTCGTCGCCGCCATGTTGATGCTGGTGCTCTCGGAGAACTACCTCGGCCTGTTCCTGGGCTGGGAGGGCGTCGGCCTCGCGTCGTACCTCCTCATTGGCTTCTGGCAGCACAAGCCCAGCGCGGCGGCGGCGGCCAAGAAGGCCTTCGTCATCAACCGCGTCGGTGACATCGGCATGTCCCTGGCGATCATGCTGATGTTCGTCCAGTTCGGGACGACGAGCTTCTCGGGCATCTCCGCGGTCTCCTCGGGCGCGAGCGACAACGTCCTCAACGTCCTCGGCGTGCTGCTGCTGCTCGGCGCCTGCGGCAAGTCGGCCCAGGTGCCGCTGCAGTCCTGGCTGCTCGACGCGATGGAAGGCCCGACCCCGGTCTCGGCGCTGATCCACGCGGCCACCATGGTGACCGCCGGCGTCTACCTGATCACCCGCTCCAACTTCATCTTCGAGCTCGCGCCGACCGCCCAGACCGTGGTCGTGGTCGTCGCCTGCGTGACGCTGCTCTGGGGTGCGGTCATCGGATGCGCCAAGGACGACATCAAGAAGGCCCTGGCCGGGTCGACGATGAGCCAGATCGGCTACATGATGCTGGGCGCCGGCCTCGGCGTCGGTGGCTACGCGTTCGCGATCTTCCATCTGCTCACGCACGGCTTCTTCAAGGCCAACATGTTCCTCGGCGCCGGCTCGGTCATGCACGGCATGGACGACGACGTCGACATGCGCCACTACGGTGCGCTGCGCAAGGCCATGCCGGTCACGTTCCTGACCTTTGCGATGGGCTACCTCGCGATCATCGGCTTCCCGGGCTTCTCCGGCTTCTGGTCGAAGGACAAGATCATCGAGGTCGCGCTGGCCGACAACTGGCTGGTCGGGCTGTGCGCCCTGCTCGGCGCCGGCGTCACGGGCTTCTACATGACCCGGCTGATGCTGCTGACCTTCATCACCGACAAGCGCTGGGCCAAGGGCGTCCACCCGCACGAGTCGCCGAAGGTCATGACGATCCCGCTCATGGTGCTCGCGGCCCTGTCCGTGCTCGGTGGCCTGATGCTCGCGGGCGGCTGGATCCAGGACTTCCTGTCCCCGGTCGTCGGCACGCCTCCCGAGGAGGACCTGCCGGTCCCGGCCCTGGTGATCTCGCTGCTCGCCGTCCTCGTCGTGGCCGTCGGTGTCGCCACCGCCTGGTTCCTCGTCGGCAAGCGCGACGTGCCGCGCACCGCCCCGCAGGACGTCTCCTTCGTCACCCGCGCAGCCCGCGCCGACCTCTACGGCGACGCGATCAACGACGGCCTCGTGGTCAACCCCGGTCGCCGCCTCGTCGGTGGCCTGCTCGGGATGGACCGCCACGGCGTCGACGGTGTCCTCACCGGCGGCCCGGTCGCGATCGGTGCCGTGGCGCTCACGCTGCGCAAGGTCCAGAACGGCTTCGTCCGCTCCTACGCCCTCTCCCTGCTCGGCGGCGTCCTGCTCGTCGTGCTCGCTCTCCTGGCGGTGAACCTCGCATGACCCCCTGGCTCACGATCCTGATTGCCGTGCCGCTCGTCGGCGCGCTGCTGGTCGCGTTCGTCCCGAAGGCCCCCGGCTCGGTGCTGCCCAGGCAGCTCGGGGTCGCGGTCTCGCTGCTGACGCTGGCGGTCGCCGTGGTGATCGCCGCGCAGTACGACACCGGCGGCGGCATGCAGCTGACCGAGGACCACGAGTGGATCCACGCGTTCGGCGTCCACTACGCCCTCGGCGTCGACGGGCTCGGCCTGCTGATGATCCTGCTGACGGTCGTGCTCGTGCCGATCGTGCTCGTCGCCTCCTGGCACGACGCCGACTCCTCGAACCCGTCGGCGTTCTTCGCCTGGGCGCTGGCGCTCGAGGGCCTCTCGCTGGCGGTCTTCGCGGCCACCGACGTGTTCCTCTTCTACGTCGTCTTCGAGGCGACGCTGATCCCGGCGTACTTCCTGATCGGCGGCTTCGGCCGTGAGGGCCGGGCCTTCGCGGCGCTGAAGTTCCTCATGTACCAGCTCGGCGGCGGCTTGGTCATGCTCGCCTCGGTCATCGGCCTGTACGTCGTCTCCGCCCAGGCCGGCCGCCCGACGTACCTCCTCTCCGACCTCGCGAACCTCGACATGTCCACCAGTGCCGAGCGCTGGCTGTTCGCCGGGTTCTTCATCGCCTTCGCGGTGAAGGCGCCGCTGTTCCCGCTGCACACCTGGCTGGCCGACACCACCGAGAAGGCCACGCCCGGCACCAGCGTGCTGCTGGTCTGCGTGCTCGACAAGATCGGCACCTTCGGGATGCTGCGCTTCTGCCTCGGCCTCTTCCCCGAGGCCTCCAAGTGGGCCACGCCGGTCGTCTTCGCGCTCGCGCTGATCTCGATCGTCTACGGAGCGCTCATCGCCATCGGCCAGGACGACGTGCTGCGCCTGATCGGCCTCACCTCGCTCAGCCACTTCGGCTTCATCACCCTGGGCATCTTCGCGTTCAGCTCGCAGGGCGGCTCCGGCGCGATCCTCTACATGGTCAACCACGGCATCGCGACCGCGGCCATGTTCCTCATCGCCGGCTTCCTGATCCAGCGCAAGGGCACGTCCCTGATCAGCCAGATGAGCGGGCTGGAGAAGACCGCGCCGGTCCTCGCCGGCACCTTCCTCGTCGCCGGCCTGGCCACCCTGGGCCTACCCGGCCTGAGCCAGTTCGTCTCCGAGATCCTGGTGCTGATCTCCGCCTTCGACCGGGCCTGGTGGGCCGGTGCGATCGCGGTCAGCGGCATCGTCCTGGCCGCCGTCTACGTGCTGTGGATGTACCAGCGCACGATGACCGGCCCCGGCTCCCCGGACGACGCCGCCAACGTGGGCGTGCGCGACCTCGACCGCCGCGAGCTGGCGGCCGTCGTGCCGCTGATGATCGGGCTCGTGCTCTTCGGCTTCGTGCCCGGCCCGCTGCTCGACGTCAGCAACCCGACCATCGACACCCTGCTCCAGCACACGGGCGTCAGCGACGACGAACCCGTCGTACCCGCTGCCGGGTCCGGCACGGCTGAGGAAGGCCAGCAGTGAACAGCCTCGTCACCCCCCTCGTGGACCCGCTCGTGGACACGGTCTTCACCAAGCCCCACATCGAGTACGCCCAGCTGTGGCCGATGCTCCTCGTCTTCGGCGTCGCCTGCGCGGGCGTCCTCGTCGAGGCGTTCCTGCCGCGTGAGCGTCGGTACGTCGTCCAGGCCGCCCTCGCGGTGGCCGGGCTCGTGGCCGCCCTCGTCGGCACCGCCTTCGTGGCCGCCGACCTCCCCGACCTCGGCAACGGCGCCGCCCACGGCCTGATCGCGGCCGAGGGCACGATCGTGGTCGACGGCCCGACCGTCTTCTTCTGGGGCCTGATCCTGCTCTTCGCGACCGGCGGCGTGCTGCTCTTCGCCGAGCGCCGGCTCGAGGGCGGCGTCTCGGCCTTCGCCGGCCAGGCTGCTGCGCTGCCCGGCACCGAGGCCGAGCGCCAGGCGTCCACGCAGGGCCTGGACCACACCGAGGTCTACCCGCTGCTGATGTTCGCGGTCGGCGGCATGCTGCTCTTCCCGGCCGCCAACGACCTGATCACGATGTTCGTCGCGCTCGAGGTCCTCTCGCTGCCGCTCTACCTGCTCTGCGGCCTGGCCCGGCGCCGGCGCCTGCTCAGCCAGGAGGCGGCGCTGAAGTACTTCCTGCTCGGCGCGTTCTCCTCCGGCTTCTTCCTGTACGGCGCCGCGCTGGTCTACGGCTTCGCCGGCTCGATGCAGCTCTCCGACATCAACGAGGCCGTCCGCAACGACACCGACAACTCCGCGCTGCTGCTGATCGGCATGGGCATGCTCGCCGTCGGCCTGCTCTTCAAGGTCGGTGCCGCGCCGTTCCACGCGTGGACCCCCGACGTCTACCAGGGCGCCCCGACCGCGGTCACCGGCTTCATGGCCGCGTGCACCAAGGTCGCCGCCTTCGGCGCGATGCTCCGGCTCTTCTACGTCGCCTTCGGCTCCGACCGCTGGAGCTGGCAGCCGATGCTCTGGATCATCGCGATCCTGACGATGGTGGTCGGTGCGGTCCTCGCGGTCGTGCAGACCGACGTGAAGCGGATGCTCGCCTACTCGTCGGTCGCCCACACCGGCTTCCTCCTGACCGGCGTCCTGGGCGTCCAGAGCGCCGCCGACCTCGCCGACGGCCAGGTCACGTCGCTGCAGGCCGTGCTGTTCTACCTGACGACGTACGGCTTCGCCATGATCGGCGCCTTCGCCGTGGTCACCCTGGTCCGCGACTCCGGCGGCGAGGCGACCCAGTTCGCGCGCTGGGCCGGCATCGGGCGCCGCTCGCCCCTGCTCGGCGGCCTGTTCGCGTTCTTCCTGCTGTCGATGGCCGGTATCCCGCTGACCGCGGGCTTCGTGGGCAAGTGGGCGGTCTTCACCGTCGCCCTGTCCGCCGGCGCCTGGCCGGTCGTGATCTCCGCGGTGCTGTGCAGCATCGTCGCGGTGTTCTTCTACGTGCGGGTGATCGTGCTGATGTTCTTCGTCGAGGGAGAGGGTGAGCTGGCCGCGGTCGCCAAGCCCTCGCTGCTGACCTCCGGCACCATCCTGGTGGGCGTCGCCGCCACCCTCGTGCTGGGCGTCGTCCCGGGCCCGGTTCTCACGCTCGCGGCGCATGCAGGAGAATTCATCAGGTGAGCACCTCTGACCTCGCGCTTCCCGTCACCGACGTGGCCCTCGAGACCCGCCTGCGTGACCGGATGGCGGAGGTCGAGAAGGCCCTCGCCGGCCACGTGCAGTCCCGCGCCCCGTTCGTGACCGAGGCCGCCAGCCACCTCATGGAGGCCGGCGGCAAGCGGTTCCGCCCGCTGCTGGTCCTGCTCGCCGCCGAGTGCGGCGACCGGGCCGGCTCCGACGAGGTCGTCACGGCGGCGTGCGTGGTCGAGCTGACCCACCTCGCCTCGCTCTACCACGACGACGTCATGGACGAGGCCGACCTGCGCCGCGGCGCCCCGTCGGCCAACTCCCGCTGGGACAACCACGTCGCGATCCTCACCGGCGACTTCCTCTTCTCCAAGTCCTCCGAGCTCACGGCCGAGCTCGGCCCGGACGCCGTCAAGATCCAGGCGCTGACCTTCACCCGCCTCGTCGAGGGCCAGATCCTGGAGACGGTGACGCCCGGCCCCGGGGAGGACCCGCTCGCGCACTACCTCGACGTGGTCGCCGGCAAGACCGGCTCCCTGATCGCCACGTCGGCGCGCTACGGCGCGCGCTTCGGCGGTGCGTCCCGCGAGGTCGAGGAGGCGCTCACGGCGTACGGCGAGATCGTCGGCAGCGCCTTCCAGCTCTCCGACGACATCCTCGACATCGCCTCCGAGTCGGACGAGTCCGGCAAGACGCCCGGCACCGACCTCCGCGAGGGCGTGCCGACCCTGCCCGTGCTGATGGCCCGCGCGTCCCAGGACCCCGCCGACGGCCGCCTGCTCGAGCTGCTCGACGCCGACCTGACCGACGACCAGGTCCACGCCGAGGTCCTCGACCTGCTCCGCAAGCACCCGGCCATGGACGAGGCCCGCGCCTACGTCATCGCCCGCGCGCAGGAGGCGAAGGCACTCCTGGCCGTGCTGCCCGACGGTCCCGTCCGGGAGGCCCTCGAGGCCTTCGCCGACATCGTGGCGGTCCGCTCGGCCTGAGCGGGCTGTCAGGCGGTGCTCGCGACGACCGTCAGCCGCAGCTGACGGCGGCGGTGCGTGACGAGCTCGACGGTGAAGATGGCCAGCGCCACCCACACCAGGACGAAGCCCGCCCACCGGCCGGCGGGCATGTCCTCGTGGAAGTACAGCACGCCCAGCGCGAACTGCAGGATCGGCGCGAGGTACTGCAGCAGCCCCAGCGACACCATCGAGACGCGCGTGGCGGCCGCTCCGAAGCAGATCAGCGGGATGGCGGTCACGATGCCCGCGCTGGTGATCAGCAGTGCGTGCGGCAGGCCGTGGGTGCCGAAGTTGGACTCACCGTGCGCCACCAGCCAGCCGATGTACAGCGCGGCGAAGGGCGCGACCAGGGTCGTCTCCAGGGTGAGGCTCTCCACCGCGCCGACGTTGGCGGTCTTCTTGGCCAGCCCGTAGCTGCCGAACGAGAAGGCCAGCACGATCGCCACCCAGGGCAGGTGCCCGTAGTCGAGCGTGAGCACGCCGACCGCCGCGCCGGCGACCCCCATCGCCACCCACTGCAGGGGGCGGAGCCGCTCCCCGAGGATGAAGACGCCCATCAGCACGGTGACCAGCGGGTTGATGAAGTAGCCCAGCGACGTCTCGACGACCCGCCCGTTGTTGACGCCCCAGATGTAGGTGAACCAGTTGACCGTGATCACGGCCGCGGCGAGCGCCAGCAGGGTGAAGACCCGCCGGTCGCGCAGCAGCGCGCGGAACTGCGTCGTACGCCGCAGGGCGACGACGAGCAGCCCCATGGTGACCACGGACCAGAGCATCCGGTGCGCGAGGATCTCCATGGCGCCGGCCGGCTCGAGCAAGGGCCAGTAGAGGGGGAACGCGCCCCAGATGCCGTAGGCGGCGACCCCCAGTGCCAGCCCGCGTCTCGATTCCCCCACCGCCGCAGTCTAGGTCGGGGGTGGCGCCCGCCCCGCATCGTGCGCTCCGGGTGGTTTGGCGCTGGCAGGTGATGGGCAGATACGGGCTCAGAGGAACACACTCAAGCATCCAGGGGGAAACACATGCGGATCCACCGCGTCATCATCGGGCTCGTCGCCCTCGTCATCGCCGTCGCGATGACGCTGGTCGTCGGGACTGGCGCCGAGGCAGCCGACAAGCCGAAGCACGAGGTCATTGCGAAGGGCATCGAGCCCACGCCGAACAGGTTCTTCGTCAAGGGGCAGGTCAAGCCGACCTACGCCAACGCGCCGCTGGTGATGGAGAAGAAGGACTGCGGCTCGTGCGACTGGCACGCGTGGAAGAAGTTCTCGACCCACGACGACAGCCACTACAAGCTGCGCGTCTACGGCCCGGGCAAGGGCAGCCAGAAGACCTGCTACCGCGTGAAGGTCCCGCCCACGCAGAAGTTCGCGCTCTCGCGCTCGCAGGGGCTCTGCATCGTCAAGCTCTGACGCACCGGCAACGACGAAGGGCCTCTCCTCTCGGGTGGAGGCCCTTCGCGCTGTCCGCGGCGGGTCAGCGTCAGACGACCGTCCAGGTGTCGCCGCCGCCGATGAGGGCGGCCAGTCGCTCGGTGGGTTCACCGGGGGCGGCGTCGCGGGCCGTGGCGATCTGGCCGCGGGCCCCGTCGTCGTACGCCGGGCGCTCGACCTGGCGGAAGATCCCGATGGGCGACTGGTTGAGGTAGCCGGAGTCGGTGAGCCGCGAGATCGCGAAGGCGGTCGTCGGGTCGGGGTTGTGGGCGTCGTGGACCAGCAGCGCGTCCGCGGCCACCTCGCCGTGCCCGGTGCCGACGGTGACGACCTTGACGCCGCCGCCCTCGGTGTCGCGGACCAGGCCCTTGCTGCCCTCCACGCCGAACCGGATGGGCTCGCCGTGGACCAGCGGGATGATCGCGTCGGCCTTGGTGTCGTTGTTCTTGATCGCGTCGAAGGCGCCGTCGTTGAAGATCGGGCAGTTCTGGTAGATCTCGACGAAGGAGGTGCCGCGGTGCGCGGCGGCCGCGGAGAGCACGTGGGTGAGGTGCTTGCGGTCGGAGTCGATGGTGCGGGCGACGAAGGACCCTTCGGCGCCCAGGGCGAGGGAGACGGGGTTGAAGGGGTGGTCGAGTGAGCCCATGGGGGTGGACTTGGTGATCTTGCCCGCCTCGGAGGTGGGGGAGTACTGGCCCTTGGTGAGGCCGTAGATGCGGTTGTTGAACAGCAGGATCGTCATGTTGACGTTGCGGCGCAGGGCGTGGATGAGGTGGTTGCCGCCGATGGAGAGGGCGTCGCCGTCGCCGGTGACGACCCAGACGGAGAGGTCTTCGCGGGCGGTGGCGATGCCGGTGGCGATGGAGGGGGCGCGTCCGTGGATGGAGTGCATGCCGTAGGTGTCGAGGTAGTAGGGGAACCTCGAGGAGCAGCCGATGCCGGAGACGAAGACGATGTTCTCGCGGCGGAGGCCGAGCTGGGGGAGGAAGCCCTGGACGGCCTTGAGGACGGCGTAGTCGCCGCAGCCGGGGCACCAGCGGACCTCCTGGTCGGAGGTGTAGTCCTTGCCGGTCTGGGGTTCGTCGTTGGTGGGCACGCCCTCGACGCCGGAGCGGAGTCCGGGGAACGGGAGCTCGGTAGACGTGGTCACTTGCCCACCTCCTGGGTGGTCAGGGTTGCGGAGAGGTCGACGTCCACGCCCTCGGCCTGGGAGACGAGCTCGCCGATGGCCTCGGCGAGCTCGGCCGCCTTGAGGGGCAGGCCGCGCACGTGGTTGTAGCCGATGGCGTCGACGAGGTACTTGGCGCGCAGCAGCATCGAGAGCTGGCCGAGGTTCATCTCGGGCACGAGCACCTTGTCGTAGCGCTTGAGGATCTCGCCGAGGTCGTTGGGGAACGGGTTGAGGTGGCGCAGGTGCGCCTGGGCGACGTTGTATCCGGCCTTGCGCACGCGGCGTACGCCGGCACCGATCGGGCCGTAGGTCGACCCCCACCCGAGCACCAGGACCTTCGCCTCGCCGCTGGGGTCGTCGACCTCCAGCGGAGGCAGCGAGTTGGCGATCCGGTCGACCTTCGCCTGGCGGATGCGGACCATGAAGTCGTGGTTGGCGGGGTCGTAGGCGATGTTGCCGTGCCCGTCGCCCTTCTCCAGGCCGCCGATGCGGTGCTCGAGGCCCGGGGTGCCGGGGATGGCCCAGGGACGCGCGAGGGTCTCCTCGTCGCGGAGGTAGGGCCAGAACTCGGTCGCCTCGCCGTCCTCGCCGCTGCCGTGGTTGTGGCCGGTGGCGAAGGCGGGGTCGATGACGGGGAGGTCGGCGATCTCGGGGATCCGCCAGGGCTCGGAGCCGTTGGCGAGGTAGCCGTCGGAGAGCAGCATGACCGGGGTGCGGTAGGTCACCGCGATCCGGGCGGCCTCCAGCGCGGCGTCGAAGCAGTCGCCCGGTGACTGCGGGGCCACGATCGGGACCGGGGCCTCGCCGTTGCGGCCGAACATCGCCTGGAGCAGGTCGGCCTGCTCGGTCTTGGTCGGCAGGCCGGTGGAGGGGCCGCCGCGCTGCACGTCGACGACCAGCAGCGGGAGCTCGGTCATCACGGCCAGGCCGATCGCCTCGGACTTCAGCGCGATGCCGGGGCCGGAGGTGGTGGTGACGCCGAGGGAGCCTGCGAAGGAGGCGCCGATCGCGGCACCGATGCCGGCGATCTCGTCCTCGGCCTGCAGCGTGGTCACGCTGAACGCCTTGTGCTTGGACAGCTCGTGGAGGATGTCGGAGGCCGGGGTGATCGGGTAGGACCCCAGGAAGATAGGCAGCCCGGACTGCACGCCGGCCGCGACCAGGCCGTAGGCCAGGGCCAGGTTGCCGGTGATGTTGCGGTAGGTGCCCGCGGCCATGGGAGCGGGCTTGATCTCGTAGGAGACCACGAACGTCTCGGTGGTCTCGCCGAAGTTCCAGCCGGCCTTGAAGGCGGTGATGTTGGCGTCGCGGATGTCGGCGACCTTGGCGAACCGCTTCTCCAGGAACGTGATCGTCGACTCGATCGGGCGGCCGTACATCCAGGACAGCAGGCCCAGGGCGAACATGTTCTTCGCGCGGGCGGCGTCCTTGCGGGACAGGCCGAACTCCTTGACCGCCTCGACGGTCATGCCGGTCAGGTCCACGGGGTGCACGGCGAACTCGCCGAGCAGGCTCCCGGCGTCGCCGATGCTGTCGAGCGGGTTGGCGGTGTAGCCGGCCTTGGTCAGGTTGCGGGCGGTGAAGTCGTGGGTGTCCACGATGATCGTGGCGCCCTTGGGCAGGTCGCCCAGGTTGGCGCGCAGCGCGGCGGGGTTCATGGCGACCAGCACGTCCGGGGCGTCGCCCGCGGTCAGGATGTCGTGGTCGGCGAAGTGGACCTGGAACGACGAGACGCCAGGAAGCGTGCCCTGGGGAGCCCGGATCTCCGCGGGGAAGTTGGGCAACGTCACCAGGTCGTTGCCGAAGACCGCCGACTCCTGCGTGAACCGGTCACCGGTCAGCTGCATCCCGTCACCGGAGTCGCCGGCGAACCTGATGATCACGCGGTCGAGCTGCTTGACCTGCTTTGTCACCGCAGCATCCCTACTTCCTTGACCCAGTCGAAACACGTTCCAGTCCTGCGCGCCCACAGCGTGGGCCCGGCTCCCCACGATACCGGGGAGCCACGGGGTGGCGGACGGTGCTTCCGGGGGTGGGACGAGCCCGGGTCTGCGGCGTCTCGGGACGCGATGCGCGGGGCGTGACCCACGACACGCGTCCATAAATCTGACTCGAACACTAAAGTCGACTAGCATTCCCGACATTGACGAGAAACGCCCCGACTCGCGGGGCGGGAAAGAGATGGCATGAACAACACGATCAAGGCTGCCGCGGCCATTGCGACCGTCGGGGTGCTGGCCTTGTCGGGGTGCTCCAGTGACTCCTCTGCCAGCGACGCGAACACGCTCAACGTGGTCGGATACTCCGTCCTCGAATCGGCCAACTCCGGCGTCATCGACGCCTTCAACAAGACTGCCGACGGCAAGGGCGTCGACATCAAGGGTTCCTACGGCGCCTCCGGCGACCAGGCCCGCGCCGTCATCGCCGGTGCCGACGCTGACGAGGTTCACCTCTCCCTCGAGCCCGACGTGACCAAGCTGGTCGACGAGGGCATCGTGGCCGACGACTGGAAGGACAACGACACCAAGGGCATCTGCACGCAGTCGCTCGTGGTGATGGTCGTGAAGTCGGGCAACCCCAAGCACATCGACAGCTGGGACGACCTGACCAAGCCCGGCATCGGCATCGTGACCCCCAACCCGGCCTCGTCCGGCTCCGCCAAGTGGAACCTCCTCGCGGCCTACGGCTCGGTCCTCGCCGACGGCGGCTCCGACGCGGACGCCGAGGCCTACATGAAGAAGTTCTTCGGCAACATCGCCGCCCTCCCGGACAGCGGCCGTGACGCCACGACCGCGTTCACCAGCGGCACCGGCGACGTCCTGCTCTCCTACGAGAACGAGGCCATCCTCGCCCGCCAGAACGGCACCGACTTCGACTACGTCATCCCGGACTCCTCGTTGCTGATCCAGAACCCGTGCGCGGTCACCAAGGACGCGGCGCCGGCGGCCGAGAAGTTCCTGGAGTTCCAGAAGAGCGACGAGGGCCAGAAGCTGTACGCCGAGACCGGCTACCGCCCGCTCGTCGACGTCCCCGGCCTCAACGTCGAGGGCGCCAACGACCCGGCCAACCCGTTCCCGAACCCGGCCAAGCTGCTCACCATCGACGACAACTTCGGTGGCTGGGACGAGGCCAACACGAAGTTCTTCGACGAGAACGACGGCATCATCACCAAGATCCAGGCGGAAGCGAACCAGTAATGGCGACCACTGCTCCTGTCGCGGGAGCTGTGGGGGGCCGGTCGGCGCGCAAGCGCCGATCGGCCTCGTCCGGTTCCTCGCTGTCCGCGGTGTCGGGGCTCGGCCTCGGCGTCGCCATGATCTGGTTCAGCCTCCTGGTCCTCATCCCTCTCGCTGCCGTGGTCGTCAAGGCCTCCGGTGGCGGCTGGGAGACGTTCCAGGACGCCGTGACCAACAAGCAGACCCTGGCCGCGCTGCGGCTGACGGTCTTCACGTCCCTCGGTGTGACCGCGTTGAACATGGTCATGGGAACGATCATCGCCTGGGTGCTGGTTCGTGATCGTTTTCCTGGCAAGGCCATCCTCGACCTGGTCATCGACATCCCGTTCGCGCTGCCGACGATCGTCGCCGGCCTCGTGCTGCTCTCGCTCTACGGTCCGGGCAGCCCCGTCGGCGTGCACGCCAGCAACACGCGGATGGCGGTCTTCCTCGCCATCGCCTTCGTGACGCTGCCGTTCGTCGTCCGCACGGTGCAGCCGGTCCTGGAGGAGATGGAGACCGACGTCGAGGACGCCGCGGCGTCGCTCGGCGCGAGCCGCATCACCACCTTCCGCCGGGTCGTGCTCCCGACGCTCGTGCCGGCGATCTTCGCCGGGGCCGCGCTGTCGTTCGCCCGCGGCATCAGCGAGTACGGCTCGCTGGTCCTGCTGAGCGGCAACCTGCCCTACCGCACGGAGGTCACCTCGGTGCGGATGCTGTCCTACCTCGAGGGTGGTGACACGGCCTCCGCGGCCGCCGTCGCGACCATCCTGCTCGTGGTGGCGCTGCTGGCGATCGTCGCGCTCGACGTGATCCAGAGGAGGGTGGCGCGCCGTGGCTAGCTCCGCAGTCAAGAACGAGTCCCTGCTGGTGAAGTGGGGCCTGCGCCTGCTCGTGGTCGGCTACCTCTTCTTCCTGGTCGCCTGGCCCACCTCGCTGGTGGTGAAGGAGACCTTCGCCCACGGCACCCAGGGCATCCGCGAGGCGCTGGCCGACCCCGACGTCGTGCACGCGCTGCAGCTCACCGGGCAGGTCGCCGTCGCGGCGGTCCTGATCAACCTGGTGTTCGGCGTGGGCATGTCCCTGCTGCTGGTCCGGTTCAACTTCCCGGGCAAGCGCATCCTCTCGGCGCTGATCGACGTACCCCTGTCGGTCTCGCCGGTCGTGGTGGGCCTGGCCCTGGTGCTGGTCTACAACGGCCGCTTCGGCTGGTTCGGCCCGACGCTGGAGGCCAACGGCCTTCAGGTCATCTTCGCCAAGCCCGGCATGATCATGGCGACCTGCTTCGTGGCCCTGCCGCTGGTGATCCGCGAGGTCGTGCCCGTGCTCGAGGAGATGGGTGACGACCAGGAACAGGCCGCGCGCAGCCTCGGTGCCAACGCCTGGCAGACGTTCCGCCGGATCACCCTGCCCGGCATCAAGTGGGCGATCGTCTACGGCGTCGTGCTCAGCCTGGCCCGGTCCCTCGGTGAGTTCGGCGCGGTGAAGGTCGTCGCCGGCAACATCGGCGGCGAGACCCAGGTCGCGACCGTCCTCGTCCAGCAGAAGTACCAGAACTTCCAGCAGGAGACGGCCTACTCGATGTCGTTCATGCTCGCCTTCGCGGCGGTGCTGTGCCTCATCGTGGTCGCCCTGCTGCGTCCGAAGGAGGACAAGAAATGAGTATCGACGTCTCCGGCGTCTCGAAGCGCTTCGGCGACTTCGTCGCCCTCGATGACGTGTCGGTGTCCCTGCCGACCGGCCAGCTGACCGCCCTGCTCGGGCCGTCGGGTGGCGGCAAGTCCACCCTGCTCCGGATCATCGCCGGCCTCGACAGCGCCGACGAGGGGTCGGTCAGCATCGAGGGCACCGACGCCACGAAGCTGCCGCCGCAGAAGCGCAACGTGGGCTTCGTGTTCCAGCACTACGCGGTCTTCAAGCACATGACCGTGGCCAAGAACGTCGCGTTCGGCCTCGAGATCCGCAAGCGGCCCAAGGCCGAGATCGCCGCGAAGGTCGACGAGCTGCTCCGGCTCGTCCACCTCCAGCAGTTCGCCCACCGGCTGCCCTCGCAGCTCTCGGGCGGCCAGCGTCAGCGGATGGCACTCGCGCGCGCCCTCGCCGTGGAGCCGAAGGTGCTGCTCCTCGACGAGCCGTTCGGTGCGCTCGACGCCAAGGTCCGCAAGGAGCTGCGCGACTGGCTGCGCCGCCTGCACGACGAGGTGCACGTGACGACGGTGTTCGTGACCCACGACCAGGAGGAGGCCCTCGAGGTCGCCGACGAGATCGTGGTGATCAACGACGGGCGCGTGGAGCAGGTGGGCACCCCCGACGAGCTGTACGACGCCCCCGCGAGCGACTTCGTCATGTCGTTCCTCGGCGAGGTCACGACGCTCGGCGGCGTACTGCTCCGTCCGCACGACATCACCGTGTCGCTGGCGCCCACCCTCGCGGGTGCCGTGCCCGGCCGGGTGACGCGGGTCCTCCGCGTCGGCTTCGAGGTGCGGGTGACCGTCACCGCCGAGGACGGCTCGGACATCACCGTCGTGATGACCCGGACCCACGCCCGCTCGCTCGGGATCGACGAGGGCGTCCAGGTCTGGCTCACCCCGGAGAACGGCGCCCTCACCGTGCCGGTCATGAAGAAGCGGACCGACGACTCGCTCCTGGAGTCCGCCGTCTGACCGCGAGAGGGCACTCTCCGGCACTCTGAACGGGGTGAGAGGGCACTTCGAGGCAGCACCACTGCCTCGAAGTGCCCTCTCGCGTGTCTGGGAGTGCCCCCCAGTGCCGCGTCAGCGGTAGTTGGTGAACTGCACCGCGAAGTCGAGGTCCTGGCCCTTGACCAGCGCCTGGACGGCCTGGAGGTCGTCGCGCTTCTTGGAGGAGATCCGGAGCTCGTCGCCCTGGATCTGGGCCTTGACGCCCTTGGGGCCCTCGTCGCGGATCAGCTTGGAGATCTTCTTGGCGTCCTCGGAGGTGATCCCCTCCTTGAGGGTGATCGAGATCTTGCTGACCTGGCCGGACTGGCGCGGCTCGGAGGCGTCGAGGATCTTCAGGCTCTGGTTGCGCTTGATCAGCTTGTCCTTGAAGACGTCGAGGACGGCGGTCGCGCGGTCGTCGGCCGACGCCTCGATCTCCACGCCCGTGTCGCCGGACCACTCGATCTTGGCGCCGGTGCCCTTGAAGTCGAAGCGGGTGGCGACCTCGCGTGCGGTCTGTCCGAGGGCGTTGTCGACCTCCTGGCGGTCGAGCTTGCTGACGATGTCGAACGACGAGTCGGCCATGGTGTCTCCTCCTGCTGCGGGGCCCGCCGGGGGTCCCGGCGGTTTTCGTCTGGCGATGTGGCTGCGCTATTGTTTCGCCTTGCTGCCGACCGGCCAAACGCCGGTGGCGCGGCACCCCAGGCAGGTTGCCCGAGCGGCCAATGGGAGCGGACTGTAAATCCGTCGGCTTTGCCTTCGAAGGTTCGAATCCTTCACCTGCCACGAACGCCCCCGGTCTCCACCGACCGGGGGCGTTCCTCGTCTGAGCTGTGGAGTTGTGGTGCGGTGCCGGGGAGGCAGCCCCGCCGCGGTGACTACTTGCCGTGGGGGCAGCTGACCCAGGTGACGACGTAGCCGTCGGGGCAACGCTTGGTGCTGGTCACGAGGCCGCCGTGGCGGCGGATGTCGACGACGCAGGAGCACAGCTCCCCGGAGGCGACGGTGACGGTGTGCCAGGTCATTGTCCGCTCCGCCCCAGCAGCTGGACGCGCTCGCCGTTGAGGAGCTTGCCGCGGAGCGGGTGCTCGTCGCGGGTCTTGGTGACGTTGAACCACCCGTCCCAGTACATCGAGTCGGGACCCGGCATGCCCGGACCGGACGCGAGGCGGACGTAGCCGACCTCCTTGTCCTGGTCGAGCACGCACGCTCCGTCGGTGATCGGGGAGCCGAAGGCGTCGCGCAGGAAGTGCTCGTGCTGGTGGTGGTAGTGCTGCTGCGGCTGCTGGTCGATGCTCATCTGGCTCCCCTCCCGGAGTCGTGGTTTCGATGTCGGGATGATGCTCGTCGCGGCCGCCACCAAACCGGTCTGTCGCCCACGTCACGCGGTGCGCCCGGAGGTGACCGGATGACGGGTGGAGAGCCGCGTTCGGGTCCGGCATCCGGCGCGCGGAGCCGGGCCCGGCTCAGTGGCTCAGTGGCTGCGCTGTGGGGCCGGCACGGGGACCGGTGAGGTGCGGTCGGGGTGCAGGCGCCGGTCGACGCCGCAGTCGCGGCCCGCGGTGCTCGCGCAGGAGACGAGCCCGACGTCCAGTGGATCGACGCGGTCGTCGGCATGCACCACGACCACGGCGCCGAGCGAGATGGTGACGGCGAGGGTGGCGATCGCCGTACGTCCGTCGAGGATCATCTGGCTCCCTCCCGGAGTGTTGCCCAGGACCTGAGCCTGCGCACGGGAGGGGGCCGCCAAACGGGCTTGTCGGCGAGATCACCGACGATGCGAACGTCGGTGCGGATGCCGGAACGGTGGCGCCCGATCGGTCCGACATCCGGCGGTACGGTGGTCCGACGTCGAAGCCGCCGCCGATCGGAAGGCCCCCGCCATGACCCCGTCCGAGCCCTGGTGGAAGTCCGCCGTGGTCTACCAGATCTATCCGCGCAGCTTCGCCGACAGCAACGGCGACGGCATCGGTGACCTGCCCGGCATCACGGCCCACCTCGACCACCTCGTGGCCCTCGGCGTCGACGTGGTGTGGCTGTCCCCGGTCTACCCCTCGCCGCAGGACGACAACGGCTACGACATCTCCGACTACCAGGACGTCGATCCCGTCTTCGGCTCGCTGGCCGACCTGGACCACCTGCTCGCCGAGCTGCACGCCCGGGGCATGAAGCTGGTGATGGACCTGGTCGTCAACCACACCTCCGACGAGCACCCGTGGTTCGTCGAGTCGCGCGCGTCGAAGGACAACCCCAAGCGGGACTGGTACTGGTGGCGGCCACCAGCCGCCGACGGCGGCCAGCCCAACAACTGGGGCTCGTTCTTCTCCGGCTCCGCCTGGGAGCGCGACGAGGCGACCGGCGACTACTTCCTGCACCTGTTCAGCCGCAAGCAGCCCGACCTCAACTGGGAGAACCCCGAGGTGCGGCAGGCGGTCTACGCGATGATGCGCTGGTGGCTGGACCGCGGGGTCGACGGGTTCCGCATGGACGTCATCAACATGATCTCCAAGGACACAGCGCTGCCCGACGGCCAGCGGGCCGCGGGAGCGCCGTACGGCGACGGGGGGCCGAGCTTCCTCAACGGGCCGCGCATCCACGAGTTCATCCAGGAGATGCACGCCGAGGTCTTCGAGGGTCGTGAGGCGGAGCTGATCACGGTCGGCGAGATGCCGGCGGTCACCGTCGAGCACGCCGTCCTGTTCACCGACCCCGAGCGGCGCGAGCTCGACATGGTCTTCCAGTTCGAGCACGTGGGCCTCGACCACGGGCCGGGCGGCAAGTGGGACGTGCGCACCCTCGACCTCCGTGACCTCAAGCGGTCGCTGGGGCGCTGGCAGGAGGCGCTGGCCGAGCGCGGCTGGAACAGCCTCTACTGGAACAACCACGACCAGCCGCGGATCGTGTCGCGCTTCGGCGACGACGGCGCGCACCGGACGGCCTCGGCCACGATGCTCGGGACCGTGCTGCACCTGCACCGGGGGACGCCGTACGTCTACCAGGGCGAGGAGCTCGGCATGGCCAACGTCGGCTTCGAGCGGGTGGACCAGCTGCGCGACATCGAGTCGCTCAACCACCACGCCCACGCCGTCGCCGGCGGCGCGGACCCGGCTGCGGTGATGGCCGCCATCGCCGCGATGGGGCGCGACAACGCACGGACCCCGATGCAGTGGGACGCAGGCCCGCAGGCGGGCTTCACGACCGGTACGCCGTGGATCGACGTCAACCCCGACCACGAGACCGTCAACGCGGCCGCCCAGGTCGGTGTGGAGGGCTCGGTCTTCGAGCACTACCGGCGCCTCGTGGCGCTCCGGCACGACGAGCCGGTGGTGGCTCTCGGTGACTTCACGATGCTGCTGCCGGACCACCCGACGGTCTATGCGTTCACCCGCCGCCTCGGCGACGACGAGCTGCTGGTGCTGGGCAACTTCTCGGGCGCGCAGGTCGAGCTGCCCGAGGAGGTGGTCGAGCGGGACGCCGCACTGCTGCTGGGCAACCTCACGGGTGACGTCGACCCGGCGGTGCTGCGACCGTGGGAGGCGCGGGTGCTGCGCCGGACCGTCACTGGATGACGCTGAGCGCCCCCGCCACCAGGAATCCCGCGACGGTGAACAGGCCGACGGCCCGGCCGCCGTGCTGGTGCGCCTCGGGGGTCATCGAGTCGGCGAGCATCATGAGGACGGCGCCGCCGGCGAAGGCCTCGGCCGGCGCGGCGATGCCGGTCAGGTGCCCGGCCAGGGCGTTCCCGAGCAGCGAGGCGACCCCGCAGGCGGCGGTGAGCCCCGTCCACATCCAGAAGATCCGTTGCTGCGTGGTGCCGGACGCCTCGAGGCTGGTCGTGCCGGCCAGGCCTTGCGGCACGTTGGAGACGAAGATCGCCGCGAGGAACGCCAGGCTCAGTGACCCGCCCAGCGCAAGGGTCAGGCCGAGGATGAAGGCCTCGGGGATGCCGTCGAGGAGCGCCCCGAGGAACATCGCGGCGCCGCTGCCCTCCCCGGCCTGCTCGGACGAGGGCTTGATGCGCTGCCGGTGCTCGCCGCCGCGGGAGTCGATCAGCAGGTCGCCGAGGTAGTACGCCGCTGCGCCGCCGACGAAGCCGAGCACCGGCGCGATCCCGTGCCGCAGGCTCTCCTGGGGGACGAGCTGGTAGGCGACCGCGCTCAGCAGCGTGCCCGCGCCGAAGCCCATCAGCAGGCCGACCGCCCGGGTCCGGTGTCCGAGCGGCTTCGCGAGGGCCTGGCCGACGTAGAGCGATGCCGACGAGAACGCGCCCCAGAACAGGGCCATCCACATGGTCAGTCCTCCCCGTCGGCACTGCTCGTGTAGAAGCCGGAGCTCTTGCGCGACAGGATCTCGCGCCGCTCCTCGGGGCTGAGCGACTCGACCTGTGCCACGACGTCGGCGGGGAAGCCGCTCACCTCGGGGGCATCGGCCAGCGGGACGAGCGTGGTGACCACGCGGTCGTCGTACACGTGGAGCACGTTGACCGACTGGTGCCCGTCGACGCCGGACACGAAGCGGTCGACGGGCGCCGGGTCGGAGGTGTAGCAGGTCGCGGAGGCCACGGAGACCGGGATCCCCGCGAACGTGGAGTACGACGAGAAGTGGAAGTGGCCGCCGAGGATGCCCCGCACGTCGGTGCCCTCGAGCACCGCTGCCAGCCGGTCCTGGTCGAGGAGCTCGATGATCTCGGCGGCGCGCAGCATCGGCACCGGGATCGGCGGGTGGTGCAGCGCGAGCAGCGTGCCGTGCGGCGCCGGGGTGCTGAGCACGTCGGCCAGCCAGGTGAGCTGCTCGTCGGTGATCTCGCCGTGGTGGTAGTCCGGGACGCTGGTGTCGAGCGCGACGATCCGCAGCCCGTCGACGTCGTGGACCCGGTCCTGGGGACGCTCGGCGCCGTCGGGGCCGGCATCCTCGTCGAACAGCGCCCGGGCGTACGGCGGTCGCTCGTCGTGGTTGCCCATCACCCAGACGACCTGCGCCCCCATCGCGGCCGCGGCCGGCTCGACGACCTCGCGCAGCCGGGCGTACGCCGCAGGCTCGGCCTTGTCGGCGAGATCGCCGGTGAACACGAGCGCCTGGGGCGGTGGGTCGACGTGAGCCAGGCGCGCCAGGGCTCGCTGCAGGCCGGCGACGGTGTCGATGACGCCGTACTGGAGCCGATCGGCGAGCAGGTGGGGGTCGCTCACGTGCGCGACGACGTGGTGGGGCGCGGGGTACTGGCCGAGCTGGACGGGCACGACGCCCAACCTAGCGAGGTCAGGCGCGCTCCAGCAGGAAGACGGGGATCAGCCGGTCGGTGCGGGCCTCGTACTTCGCGTAGTTGGGCCAGGCGCGCAGCATGACCTGCCACATCCGGGCCCGCTCCGCGCCCTCGAGCTCGCGCCAGCGGACGGTCGTGGTGCGACCGCCGATGGTGATCTCGGCGGTCTCGGTGGCGCGCAGGTTGCCCACCCACAGGGGCATCTTCGGTCCGCCGAAGTAGGAGCCCGCGATCAGCCACTTGCCGTCGTGCGGGACGCACAGCAGCGGCGTCGACCGCGGGATGCCACTCTTGCGACCGGGCACGGTCAGCGTCAGGTTGGGCAGTCCCGCGACGTCGAGCAGGCTCACCCGGCCCTTCGTGACGCGCTGGAGCGTCGTGTCGACGGTGACGACCTGGGGGAGGAGCTTCGGCATCCAGGAGAGCGCCCCGATGCGGACGGCGAGGGGAGTCAGCAGGCCCATGGGCCAGATCCTACTGACAGTGAGAACGTGTTCTACCGGGCGGGTTCGATCCGCCCGGTGACCTCGCCGAGTGCGATCCGGCCGCCGGACGTGCCGGGGGCGGTGTAGCGGAGCACGACCTCGTCGCCGTCCTCGAGGAACGTGTGGCCTCCGGCGAACGGCTCGGTCCCGCCCCAGCTCAGCTCGAGGAAGGAGCCGCGCTGGTCGCGGTCGGGGCCGCTGATCGTGCCCGAGCCGTAGAGGTCGCCGGTGCGCAGCGAGGCGCCGTTGACCGTGATGTGGGCCAGCATCTGCGCTGGCGACCAGTACATCGAGCGGTACGGCGGGCGGCTGACCACCTCGCCGTTGAGCTCGATCTCGACGTCGATGTCCAGCCCGCGCGCGGTGTCGGGGGACAGGTAGTCCAGCGGCCGCGGGTCCTGTCCCGGGAGGTCGACCCAGGCGGCGTCCAGCGCCTCGACGGGCGTCACCCACTGGCTGATCGAGGTCGCGAAGGACTTGCCCAGGAACGGCCCGAGCGGGACGTACTCCCAGGCCTGGATGTCGCGGGCCGACCAGTCGTTGAGCCCGACGACGCCGAAGACGTGGTCGGCGAAGGCGTCGACGGTCACCCGGTCGCCCATGGCCGTCGGTGTGCCGACCACGAAGCCGAGCTCGGCCTCGATGTCGAGGCGGCGGCTGGGTCCGCAGGTGGGGGTGTCCTCGGTCGGGGCCTTCCGCTGCCCGCACGGCCGGACCACGGGGGTGCCGGACGCGACGACGGTGCCGGAGCGCCCGTGGTAGCCGACGGGCAGGTGCCGCCAGTTGGGCAGCAACGGCTCCTGGTCGGGGCGGAAGATCCGGCCGACGTTGGAGGCATGGTCGAGCGAGGCGTAGAAGTCGACGTAGTCGGCGACCTCGACCGCGAGGTGCATCGTCACGTCCTCCAGCGGCACGAGGTGCGGCTCGACCAGGTCCCGCTCGGTCTCGTCGGTGAGCAGCCCGGTCAGCCAGCGCCGCACCGACGTGCGGACCGCCCGCCCCTCGGCCATCAGGGCGTTGAGCGAGGACTCCTGGAAGACGTGGTGCACGTCGAGCATCTCGGCGGCCGCGACCGGCGCGAGGTCCAGGACCCGGTCGCCGATCCGGACGCCGACGCGCGGGTCCTCACCGGGTCGCGAGAACACGCCGCACGGCAGGTTGTCGACGTCGAAGAGGGAGCCGGCGGCGCCCTCGACCCAGGTGGCGGCGGCCGTGGGGGTGCTCATGAGTGGTCCTCCAGGAGTCCGAGGGCGATCAGGTCGTCGAGCGGCTCCGTGACGCTGCACGAGCCGAAGGAGGTGAACCACCGGCGGGCCCCGCCCAGGTCCTCGGCCCGGGCGGCCGCGGCGAGGGTGGCGCCGTCCCGCTCCTCGAGGGTCGCGACGACCTCGTCGAGCCCGGCGCCGTCGAAGGCGCGACGGGTCGCGAGCAGCACGTTGAGGAAGCCGTGGTGCTCGAAGCCGCCGTCCGCTGCCGGGCCGGTGTGCCGCACCGCGTTGTGCAGCCCGGCGGTGCACTTGAAGGGTGTCTCTCGGTCCAGCGCGGCGTCGATCCAGCGGGCCAGCGCGTGGGCGGCGGGGAAGAGGTGGGCCTCGAGCCCGCCGGTCCGGAACTTCAGCCGCAGCTCGCGCTCGGCCGCCACGTCCGCGGCCGCCAGCCAGGTGGCCGTCGACCCCGCGTGCGGCAGCTCCAGGAAGACCGGGGTGTCGTCGCCCATCAGGCCCTCGTCGCGGGCCGCGTCGACCGCGGCCACCACGCGACGGGCGTTGCCGGGCAGGTCGTCGAGGTCGCGCAGCGCGATCTCCAGCCCCGCCACGGGGTGCTGGTGCCGGGCGGCCAGCCGCAGGGCGCCCGCGATCGCACCGGCGCCACCGGTCACCACGACCGACACCGGGATCTCGACGGGCTCGACCACCGAGGCGCCGACCTCGGGGAGCCTCACGTCGGTGACCACGAACGACGCCACGAACGGCGCCGACCAGTGCCCGCGGCGATCGACGTACGCCGTGACGGCGTCGGCGAGGGGTGTCTCGGCAGGCGGGAAGATGGCCGCGTCGTCGACCAGTCCGGCCCAGGCGGGTTCCAGAGTGGAGGTCACGCGGCTACTCTAACCAGCAGGCAGATAGCGGACGAATCGTTCGATTATCGGACAATAGGCGAACAGGCAGACTGGCACCATGGCGCACTACCGGCAGGTCGGCGAGGTCCCCCCCAAGCGGCACACGCAGTTCCGCGATCCCGAGGGACGGCTCTACTACGAGGAGCTGATGGGGGAGGAGGGCTTCTCCTCCGACTCCTCGCTGCTCTACCACCGGGGCGTGCCGTCGGCGATCGTCGGCGCGGACGTGTGGGAGCTGCCCGACCAGACGCGCACTCCCAACCACCCCCTCAAGCCGCGCCACCTCAAGCTGCACACCCTCGAGACCGGGCCCGACGCGGTGACCGGCCGGCGGCTGGTGCTCGCCAACAACGACGTCCGGATCAGCTACGTCGTCACCGGCGGCCAGGACTCCGGGCCCTCCCCGCTCTACCGCAACGCGATCGGCGACGAGTGCGTGTACGTCGAGACCGGCAGCGGCACCGTCGAGACGGTGTTCGGCACGCTGGCCTACCGGCAGGGGGACTACGTCGTCGTGCCGCGGGCGACCACCCACCGCTGGGTCCCCGCCGAGCCGAGCCGGCTCTACGCGGTGGAGGCCAACAGCCACATCGCCCCGCCCAGGCGCTACCTCTCCCGCTACGGACAGCTGCTCGAGCACGCGCCCTACTGCGAGCGCGACCTGCACGGGCCCGTGGGGCCGCTGCTGGCCGAGGATCCCGACGCCACCGACGTCGAGGTGCTGGTCAAGCACCGCACCTCGGCGGGCATCGTCGGCACCCGGATGACCTACGCGACCCACCCGTTCGACGTGGTCGGCTGGGACGGCTGCCTCTACCCCTACACGTTCAACATCGACGACTACATGCCGATCACGGGCAAGATCCACCAGCCGCCGCCGGTCCACCAGGTCTTCGAGGGCCACAACTTCGTGATCTGCAACTTCCTGCCCCGCAAGGTCGACTACCACCCGCTGGCGGTTCCGGTGCCCTACTACCACTCCAACGTCGACAGCGACGAGGTCATGTTCTACGTCGGCGGCGACTACGAGGCGCGCAAGGGCTCGGGCATCAACATCGGCTCGATCTCGCTGCACCCGGGCGGGCACGCCCACGGTCCGCAGCCCGCCGCGATCGAGGCGTCGCTGGGCGCCGAGTACTTCGACGAGTCGGCCGTCATGGTCGACACCTTCGCCCCGCTCGACCTCGGTGAGGCCGGCGTCGCGGCCGAGGACCCGGCGTACGCCTGGACGTGGGCGGGCCGTGGCCTGGAGGGTGACGACAACCCGGCGGTGTTCAGCAACAGCTGAGCTGGCGCCCGGTGCATCGGCTGTTGACCACCGGGTAAGGATGTAGGCATGAGCCGCAAAGCACCCCGCCAAGACATCGACGAGTCGGAGCTGGAGGTCGAGGACTCGGCCCACGCGGCCGCGGGGGTGACCGCGGTCGCGGTCAGCATGAAGAGGGCACTCGAGCAGATGGGCCCCGTCCGCACGGCGCAGACACTGCTGAAGCTCAACCAGGTCGACGGGTTCGACTGCCAGGGCTGCGCCTGGCCCGATCCCGACCCGGAGCACCGGCACACCGCGGAGTTCTGCGAGAACGGCGCCAAGGCGGTCACCGAGGAGGCCACCCTGAGGCGGGTGGACGCGGACTTCTTCCGTGAGCACTCGCTGGAGGAGCTCGCAGGCAAGACCGACTACTGGCTGGGCCAGCAGGGTCGGATCACCGAGCCGATGGTCAAGCGCGCCGACGCCACCCACTACGAGCCGATCTCGTGGGACGGCGCCTTTGAGCTGATCGGGCGGCACCTCAACGGCCTGACGAGCCCGGACGAGGCGGTGTTCTACACCTCCGGCAAGACCTCCAACGAGGCCGCCTTCGCCTACCAGCTGTTCGCGCGCGCGTTCGGAACCAACAACCTGCCGGACTGCTCCAACATGTGCCACGAATCGACGTCGGTGGGTCTCGCCGAGGTGATCGGGATCGGCAAGGCGTCCGTGACCCTGGAGGACGTCCACAACGCCGAGCTGATCATCATCGCCGGCCAGAACCCCGGCACCAACCACCCACGGATGCTGACCGCCCTGGAGATCGCGAAGAAGAACGGCGCGAAGATCATCGCCGTGAACCCGCTCAAGGAGGCGGGGCTGGTCCGCTTCAAGAACCCGCAGAAAGCCAAGGGCGTCGTCGGGCACGGCACCGCGATGGCCGACCTGCACCTGCCCGTCCGGATCAACGGAGACCTGGCCCTCTTCCAGGCTCTCTCGGCGCTGCTGCTGGAGGGTGGCCACCTCGACCAGGACTTCATCGACCAGCACACCTACGGCTTCGAGGCCTGGGCCGACCACCTGCGCGCCCTGGACTGGGACCTGGTCCTGCGCTCCACCGGCCTGACCCGTGCCGTGATCGAGGAGGCCGCCGGCATGCTGGCCGCGTCCAGCAAGACGGTGATCTGCTGGGCGATGGGGATCACCCAGCACCGCAACGGCGTCGCCACCGTCAAGGAGATCTCCAACCTCGCCTTCCTGCAGGGCAACATCGGCAAGCCCGGTGCCGGCCTGTTCCCGGTGCGCGGCCACTCCAACGTCCAGGGCGACCGCACGATGGGGATCTGGGAGCGGCCGCCCGGCCACTTCCTCGACTCGCTGCGCGACGAGTTCGGCTTCGAGCCGCCGCGCGAGCACGGCTTCGACGCCGTGGCCGCCGTCAAGGCGTTCCGTGACGGGAGGGCGAAGGTCTTCTTCGGCATGGGGGGCAACTTCGTCTCGGCCATGTCCGACACCGCCGTCACCGAGGACGCCCTGCGTCAGGCCGACCTCACCGTGCACGTCTCCACCAAGCCCAACCGCTCCCACGTCGTCACTGGGCGCGAGGCGTTGATCCTGCCGGCCCTGGGTCGCAGCGAGAAGGACCTCACCGGGGGGCGGTCGCAACGGGTCACGGTCGAGGACTCGGTGTGCTCGGTGCACGCCTCGCAGGGGCCGCTGAAGCCGGCGTCGAAGCAGCTCAAGTCCGAGGTGGACATCATCTGCTCGATGGCGCTGGCCACCCTCGGGGACCGCCATGACCTGCCGTGGCGGTCGTTCCGCGACGACTACACCGAGATCCGGCGCCGGATCGCTCGCGTCGTGCCCGGCTGTGCGGGGTACGACGAGAAGGTCGACCAGCCTGGTGGGTTCGTGCTTCCCCACCCTCCGCGCGACACCCGCACGTTCCCCACGGAGAAGGACAAGGCGATCTTCACGGTCAGCCCGACCGAGGTGCTGCACGTGCCCGAGGGACGACTGCTGCTGCAGACGATGCGCTCGCACGACCAGTTCAACACCACGATCTACGGCCTCGACGACCGCTATCGCGGCATCAAGAACGGCCGCCGGGTGGTCTTCGTCAATCCCGACGACATCGTGGCGCTGGGTCTGGAGGACGGCCAGATGGTCGACATCGTCAGCGAGTGGCAGGACGGCACCGAGCGCATGGCGCCGAAGTTCCGGGTGGTCTCCTACGACACCCCGCGCGGTTGCACCGGCGCCTACTACCCCGAGGCGAACGCATTGGTGCCCCTCGACTCCAAGGCCGAGGGCAGCAACCAGCCGGCGTTCAAGTCCGTGGTCGTGCGGCTCGAGCCGCACGCCGCCGAGCTGCCGGCCGTGGGGCGCGCCGAGGTGGAGGAGCCGGAGGCGTCCGAGGAGGGTCGTGGCGATGAGGAGAAGCGCCATGTCGAGCCGGACCACCTGAGCTGACCCGCGCCACAATGGAGCCGTGAGCAACCTCGAGGACGACCCGGACGAGCTCAGCTGCGCGAGCGGCTCTCCCCATGGGGTCCAGATACTGACGCCGCGCGAGGTGCCGCTGGGCGGTCCCCGTGCCATGCACGTACGCCGGACCCTGCCCCAGCGCGACCGCTCCCTGATCGGCGCGTGGTGCTTCGTGGACCACTACGGTCCCGACGACGTCACCGACCGCGCGGGGATGAGCGTCGCGCCGCACCCGCACACCGGGCTGCAGACCGTGAGCTGGCTGTTCTCCGGCGAGATCGAGCACCGCGACAGCGCCGGCAACCACGCGATGGTCCGTCCCGGCGAGGTCAACCTGATGACCGCCGGGCGGGGGATCAGCCACTCGGAGGTGTCGACGCCGGCCACGACCGAGCTGCACGGCGCCCAGCTGTGGGTCGCGCTGCCGGACGACGACCGCGACGCCGAGCCCGGCTTCGCGCACCACGCGCCGGAGCCGGTCACGGGCGACCGGTGGGAGGCGCGGGTGTTCCTCGGTTCGCTGCTGGGTGACACGTCGCCGGTGCCGACGTACACGCCGCTGCTGGGTGCGGAGATCCTGCTGCAGCCGGGCGGGAGCCTCGACCTCGAGGTCGACGAGGCCTTCGAGCACGGCGTGCTGGTCGACACCGGCGTCGTCGAGGTGGCCGGCGTCGAGGTCAAGCAGCACGACCTGGCCTACGTGCCACCGGGGCGCACCCGCCTCACCCTCGCCGCCCGCGAGCAGCCCGCACGGGTCCTGCTCCTGGGCGGACCGCCGTTCGGCGAGTCCATCGTGATGTGGTGGAACTTCGTGGGGCGCACTCACGAGGAGATCGTGGCCTTCCGGCAGGAGTGGCAGGACCAGCTCACCCGGGACGGCCGCGTGGTCCCGGACTCCCAGGAGATGGCCGACGGCCGGTTCGGGATCGTGGTGGACGACCACCTGCCGCCGATCCCCGCGCCCGAGCTCCCGAACGCCCGGTTGAAGGAACGTCGCTGACCGAGGTTCAGGCCTTCGTGGCGGGCTTGGGCTTCTTCACCTTGGGCGGGAGCGTCGCGACGTACTCACGCGCACGTTCGACCCAGGCCGTGGCCTGCTCGTCGGTGAAGGTCGCCGGCAGCGAGAGGTAGCCGCCCATCGGGCGCTCCGCGGGGCCGAAGGGCCCGCTGCCCTCGATGCCCCGGAGCTCCTCGAGCGACTCGGGGTCGAGCTTCACGCCGATGTTCGGGCTGAACAGCCCGGCGAACATGTTGCCGTTGACGAACGCACCGAGGCTGCCGAACATCGGTTTCACCTCGACGCCCGGGCCCTCGGGCACGAGGTCACGGAAACGGGCCTTGTCCTCGTCGGTGTGCTTGGGCATCTTCATGCGTCGATCCTTCCACTCCCGTGTCGGCTCCGGAGGGCCCGGCACTGGTCATCACATGGTCATATTTCTTCGTTGTGCCCGCCGACCGCCGGCAGCACAGTGGGTCCATGACCGACGAGCACGACTTCAGCGGCCTGAAGGCCACCTTCCTCAACTGCACGCTCAAGCGGAGCCCGGAGCTCAGCCACACCGAGGGCCTGGTCGACGCCAGCGCCGCGATCATGTTCAAGCAGGGCGTCACGGTGGAGGTGATCCGGCCGGTCGACCACGACATCGCGACCGGCGTCTATCCCGACATGCGTGAGCACGGCTGGGCCACGGATGCCTGGCCCGACATCTACCCGCAGATCCTCGACAGCGACATCCTGGTGGTCGCCGGCCCGATCTGGCTGGGGGACAACTCGAGCATCACCAAGAAGGTCATCGAGCGGCTCTACGCGCTGAGCGGGATGCTCAACGACAAGGGCCAGTACCTCTTCTACGGTCGCGTCGCCGGCTGCCTCATCACCGGCAACGAGGACGGCATCAAGCACTGCGCCCAGAACGTCCTCTACAGCCTCCAGCACATCGGCTACACGATCCCGCCGAACGCCGACGCCGGCTGGATCGGCGAGGCCGGCCCGGGTCCGTCGTACCTCGACCCGGGCAGCGGCGGGCCCGAGAACGACTTCACCAACCGCAACACGACCTTCATGACGTGGAACCTCATGCACCTGGCCAAGATGCTCAAGGACGCCGGCGGCGTGCCGGGCTACGGGAACCAGCGCTCCGAGTGGAACGCCGGCACCCGCTTCGGCTGGGAGAACCCGGAGTACCGCAGCTGAGCGATCAGGCTGTCGGCGGGCTGCGCTTGGATGGGGGACATGAGCAGCGGACCCGTGACGGGCGAGGACGGCATCGCCCGCTGTCCCTGGGGCGCGACGCCCGGGGTCATGCAGGACTACCACGACACCGAGTGGGGGATGCCCGTCAGCGGCGACACCGCGGTCTTCGAGCGGCTGACCCTCGAGGCGTTCCAGTCGGGGCTCTCGTGGTCCACGATCCTCAACAAGCGCGACAACTTCCGGGCGGCGTTCGACGGGTTCGACCCCGAGATCGTGGCGGCCTACGGCGCCGACAAGGTCGCCGCGCTGATGGCCGACGCCGGCATCGTGCGCAACCGGCTCAAGGTGGACGCGACCATCGTCAACGCCCGGGCCCTGCTGGCGATGGACGGCTCCCTGGAGGAGTTGGTCCGCTCGTTCGCGCCCCCGGTGCAGCCCGCGCCGCGCACCACCGGCGAGCTGCCGGGCAGGTCGCCGGAGTCACTGGCCCTGTCGAAGGCCCTGAAGAAGCAGGGCTTCACGTTCGTCGGCCCGACGACGATGTATGCCCTCATGGAGGCCGTCGGCATCGTCGACACCCACCTGGTGGGCTGCCACCGCCGGGGAGCGGGGACAATGGCGGGGTGAGCGACCCCGCGGCCCCCCCGCCGCCGCCACGCCGGCGGCACCTGATGGACCCCAACGCGCCGCGCCCGACCCCCCGCCCCTCCTCGGGCATGAGCATGGGTCAGGTCCAGCGGTGGGTGATGTCCGTGCTGGCGGTCACCACGATCGGCCACCTCTCGGCGGGCCTGGTCGTCGCCGCGATCTACCTCGACACCACGCGCCCGGGTGCGCAGGTCGGCGTCGACGTGATCGCCGGGATCATCGGCGTGCTCGGCGTCGCGGCCGGCTTCCTGATCCACCAGAAGAGCCCGCTCCGGCCCTGGCTGCTGCTCGGGCTGCTCCCCGCGCTCGTCGGGCTCTACTTCATCCTCTGACCCAGCGCTCAGGCGAGGGCGGCGGCCTCCGCTGCGAGCCGCTCGATCCGCGCCCAGTCCCCGGCGGCCACGGCGTCCGCGGGGGTCAGCCAGGAGCCGCCGACGCAGCCCACGTTGGGCAGGGCGAGGTACGACGGTGCCGTCGCGGCCGTGATCCCGCCGGTCGGGCAGAAGCGAGCGGCCGGCACCGGCGACGCGATCGACTTCAGGAACGCCGCACCCCCCGACGCCTCGGCGGGGAAGAACTTCAGCTCCGTGAGGCCGGCCTCGAGCGCGCCGAGCACCTCCGAGACGGTGGCTGTGCCGGGCAGGAACGGCAACCCCGAGTCGAGCATCGCGCCCAGCAGGGCCTGGGTCGTCCCGGGTGAGACGAGGAACTGCGCGCCCGCGTCGAGCGCCTCCTTGGCCTGGCCCGGCGAGACGATCGTGCCCGCGCCGACCAGGATCTCCGGCACCTCGTCGGCGATCGCACGGATCGCCTCCAGCGCGACGGGGGTCCGCAGGGTCAGCTCGACGACGGGCAGCCCGCCCGCGGCGAGGGCCCGCGCGATCGGGACGGCGTCGGCGAGCCGGTCCACGACGACGACCGGCACCACCGGGACGACGTCGAGCAGCGAGCGCTCAGTGTTCTCAGGCGTGCTGGACAAGGGGCACCTCCTGCTGCGGGACGGCCACGCCCGGGAAGACGCTGGCGCCGGTGTCGGCGGTGCCGACGGTGGCCCGGAACGCCGCGAAGAGCTCGCGTCCGGTGCCGGCCCAGTCGGCTCCCTGGGGAGCGCCACCGGTCGCCTCGCGCGCGGCGAGCTCGGCCCGCTCCACGTGGACGTCGAGCAGGCCGGTCTCGGCGTCGACCGTGACCAGGTCGCCGTCGTGGATGCGGGCGATCGCGCCGCCGAGGGCGGCCTCGGGTGTCACGTGGATGGCGGCCGGCACCTTGCCCGAGGCGCCGGACATCCGGCCGTCGGTCACCAGGGCGACCCGCTGCCCGCGGTCCTGGAGCACGCCGAGGGCGGGGGTCAGCTTGTGCAGCTCGGGCATGCCGTTGGCGGCCGGGCCCTGGTAGCGGATCACGGCCACGAAGTCGCGGCCGTCGAGCGCGCCGTCGCCGAAGGCGGCCAGGAAGTCGTCCTGGTGGTCGAAGACCACGGCCGGGGCGGTGACCGAGCGGTGCTCCGGCTTGACCGCCGAGGTCTTGATGACCGCCCGGCCCAGCGGACCGGACAGCATCCGCAGCCCGCCGTCGGGGGCGAACGGGTCGTCGGCGGGGCGCAGCACGTCGAGGTCGAGGGACGCCTTGGGGCCCTCCTCCCACGTGAGCTCGGTGCCGCGCAGCCGCGGCTCGGTCGTGTACCGCCAGAGGCCGTGCCCGGCGATGGTCCGGACGTCCTCGTGCAGCAGCCCGGCGCGCAGCAGCGTGTGCACCAGGAAGCCGATCCCGCCCGCTGCCTGGAAGTGGTTCACGTCGGCCTGGCCGTTGGGGTAGATCCGGCACAGCGACGGGACCACGGCCGACAGGTCGGACAGGTCGTCCCAGGTCAGCACGATGCCGGCGGCGCGGGCGATCGCGACCAGGTGCATCGTGTGGTTGGTCGAGCCGCCGCTCGCGAGCAGCGCCACGCAGGCGTTGACGATCGCCTTCTCGTCGACGATCTCGCCGATCGGCGTCGGCTCGCCGCCCTGCGGCGTGATCGCGGTGACCCGCTCGCCGGCCGCCTTCGTGAGCGCCTCGCGCAGCGGGGTGCCGGGGTTCACGAACGAGGAGCCGGGCAGGTGCAGCCCCAGCACCTCCATGATCAGCTGGTTGGAGTTGGCCGTGCCGTAGAACGTGCACGTGCCGGCCGAGTGGTACGACGCCGCCTCGGCCTCGAGCAGCTCGGCGCGGCCGACCTTGCCCTCGGCGTACAGCTGACGGATCCGGGCCTTCTCGCCGTTGGGCAGGCCGGAGGTCATCGGCCCCGCCGGGACGAAGACGGTGGGCAGGTGCCCGAAGGACAGGGCGCCGATCAGCAGCCCGGGCACGATCTTGTCGCAGACGCCGAGCATCAGCGCGCCGTCGAACATGTCGTGGCTGAGCGCGATCGCCGTCGACATCGCGATCACGTCGCGGCTGTAGAGCGAGAGCTGCATGCCGTCGCGGCCCTGGGTGATGCCGTCGCACATGGCGGGCACGCCGCCGGCGAACTGCGCGATGCCGCCGGCGCGGATCACCGACTTCTTCAGCACCGCGGGGAAGGCCTCGAACGGCTGGTGCGCCGAGAGCATGTCGTTGTAGGCCGACACGATCGCGACGTTGGGCTTGGTGCGGCCGCGCAGCGCCTGCTTCGCCGGGGCGTCGGAGGCGGCGAAGCCGTGCGCGAGGTTGGCGCAGGCCAGACGACCGCGGGCGGGACCGCGGTCCGCGGCCTGCCGGATCCGGTCGAGGTAGGCGGTCCGGGTCGGCGCGCTGCGCTCGACGATCCGGGCGGTCACCTCCCTGATGACGGGGCTGAGGGTGGGGTGGCGCTGGCTCATTGGTCGGACTCCTGCCAGGAACGGCCGTCGCGCTCGAGGAGAGTCGCGGCGGCGGTGGGCCCGCTCGTGCCGGCGGGGTAGCGCTTGGGCCGGTCGGGCGAGGTCGCCCAGCGGGTGAGGATCGGTTCGACCCACGTCCACGCGGCCTCGACCTCGTCGCGGCGCATGAACAGGGTGGGGTTGCCCTTGATGACGTCCATGAGCAGCCGCTCGTAGGCGTCGGGGCTGCGCTGCTCGAAGGTCGTGGCGTAGCTCAGGTCGAGCGAGACCGGCCGCAGCCGGATCCCGCCCGGGCCGGGCTCCTTCGCCGTCAGGTGCAGGCGCATGCCCTCGTCGGGCTGGATGTGGATGTGCAGCCGGTTGGGCTCGGTGGTGCCCTCGCTGTGGGGGAACATCGCGTGCGGCGGCGGCTTGAAGACGACCACGATCTCCGAGGCCCGGCGGTCCATCCGCTTGCCGGTGCGCAGGTAGAACGGCACGCCGGCCCAGCGCCAGTTCTGCACCTCGGTGCGCAGCGCGACGAAGGTCTCGGTCTTGCTGCCGCTGTGCCCCAGGTCGTCGGTGTACGACGGCACCGCGACCCCGTCGACGAGCCCGGCGGTGTAGCGGCCGCGGACCGTGTCGTGGTCCACGCCCTCGGGGGTCATCGGCTTGAGGGCCTGGAGGACCTTGAGCTTCTCGTCGCGGACGGTCTCGCGCCCGATGTGCGACGGCGGCTCCATGGCGACCAGGCAGAGCAGCTGCAGGAGGTGGTTCTGGACCATGTCGCGCAGCGCGCCGGCGTGGTCGTAGTAGCCCCCGCGCTCCCCGACGCCGAGCTCCTCGGCGACGGTGATCTGCACGTGGTCGACCCAGTGGGAGTTCCACATGGGCTCGAGGAACGTGTTGGCGAAGCGGGTGACGAGGAGGTTCTGGACGCTCTCCTTGCCGAGGTAGTGGTCGATCCGGAAGATCTGCGACTCGGCGAAGACGCGACCGACGGCGTCGTTGACGGCCCGCGCGGAGGCGACGTCGTGGCCGATCGGCTTCTCGAGCACCACGCGCGCGGCGTCGTTGACGACCCCGATCGCCTCCAGGTTGTCGCAGATGGCGCCGAAGAGGGACGGGGCCACCGCGAGGTAGAAGACGCGGGCGGCGGTCTCGTGGTCGGGACGGTCCTTGAGCAGCGCGTGCAGCCGGTGCCACTCGTCGGGCTCGTGCGCGTCCAGGGTCAGGTGGTGGAGCCGCGCCAGGAGGCGGTCCACGGCGGGGTCGGTGAGGTCCTCGGGGGCGACGTACGTCGTCAGGGCGGCGCGCACCTCGGCGCGGTAGCCGTCGTCGTCGAGCTCGGCGCGCGACACGCCGACGATCCGGGTGTCGGCGGGCAGCTGGCCCTCGAGGTCGCGCAGGTAGAGGGCCGGCAGCAGCTTGCGCAGCGCGAGGTCTCCGGTCCCGCCGAACACGGTGAAGTCACACGCGGAGGGGATCGCGTGCGGGGTGGCGGTCTGGTCCATGCGTCCACCGTCTCAGGAAGTTTGGATCGTTACAAGCACTACTAAGGTTTTTTTGAGATCAAAGAGGGCGAACTATGATCCGAGCCATGACGACCGCCACCCCGGCCAGCGCCGGCGAGCTCCTCGAGCTCGTCCGCACCGGCCGCGCCGAGACCCGCTCGGGCCTGCGCTCGATCACCGGCCTCTCGCGCACCGCGGTCGTCTCCCGCGTCCAGGCGCTGGCGCAGGCAGGCCTGCTGCTCGCGGGGGAGGAGCTGGCCTCGACCGGCGGCCGTCCCCCTGGTGCGCTGCTGTTCAACAAGGACGCCGGCGTGGTCCTCGCCGTGGCGATCGGCCGCTCCCGCAGCCAGCTCGCCGTCTTCGACCTCGACGGCACCGAGATCGCGGCCGACTCCCGCGACCACGAGGTCGGCGTCGGACCCGACCGGCTGATGACCGAGGTGGCCGCGCGGCTCACGACGCTGCTCGAGGGGGTCCGCCCGCCCGTCGCCGCGATCGGCCTCTCGCTGCCCGGCACCGTCGACACCGAGCGGGGGGTGAGCCTCGACTCCCCGGTGATGGCCGGCTGGGACGGCGTCGAGCTGGCGCCGTACCTCGCAGGTGTCACCGCCCCCGCCGTCGTTCCCCTGTACGTCGCCAACGACGCGGACGTCCTCGCCCGCGCCGAGCTCCTCGGCCGCCGCGACGACCTCCGCGACGACCTCCGCGACGTGCTCGTCGTGAAGGCCTCCACCGGCCTCGGGCTCGGCATCGTCGCCGACGGGCGCGTGCTGTCCGGGCACCTCGGCGCCGCCGGCGAGATCGGCCACACCAAGCTGGAGGTCGCCGACGGGCTGCCCTGCCGCTGCGGGTCCACGGGCTGCCTCGAGACCGTGGCCGGCGGCTGGGCGCTGTGCGCGCAGATGGCCGCCAACGGCCGCCCGGTCGGGCACGTCCGCGAGCTCGTGGCACTGGCCCTCCAGGGTGACGCCGAGGCGCGCCATCTCGTCCGCGAGTCCGGCCGCCACGTCGGTGAGCTGCTCGCGATCGCGGTCAACCTGCTCAACCCGCAGGCGGTCGTGGTGGGCGGCGACATGGCCGGTGCGTTCGACATGTTCGCCGCGGGTCTCCGCGAGAGCGTCTACGCCCGGGCCGGGGCGCTCGCGACCCGCGACCTGCACTTCCTGCCCGCCACGCACGGCGACCGGGCCGGTCTGGTGGGCTGTGCCGCCCTCGCGCTCGACCACGTGCTGGCACCGTCGGCCGTCGACGCCCGGCTGGCCGCCCACGCCTGACCGCGCCCGCCGGCTGCCATGATGCGCGGGTGATCAACGGGTTGACCTGGGTGCTCGGCTGCCAGCTGGTGGGCGAGGTGCTGGTCCGCCTGACCGATGCCCCGGTCCCCGGGCCGGTGGTCGGGATGGTCGTGCTCTTCGTGCTCCTCCGCGTACGTCGCTCCGGCGACGACGCGACGGTCGTGCGCGCCGCCGCCGGGTTGCTGCGGCACCTGCAGCTGCTGTTCGTCCCGGCGGGTGTCGGGGTGATCGTCTACCTCGGCACGATCCGCGACCACGCCCTGCCCCTGGTCGCCGGGCTGGTGGTCTCGTGGGCCCTGGGGCTCGCCGTGGTCGGCTGGACGACGGTCGCGCTGGAGCGGCTCGGAGCCCGCCGGTGAGCGAGACCTGGGCCTGGGCGAGCCACTCGCCGGTGTTCTTCGTGCTGCTGACGCTGGTCGCCTACCGCATCGGCCGCGAGGTCCGGGACCGCACCGGCGGCCATGCGCTCGCCCAGCCGGTCCTCGTCGCCATCGTGCTCGTGGGTGCGACCCTGTCGGTGCTGGACGTCGACTACGCCGACTACCGCGACGGCACTGCCCTGATCTCGTTCCTCCTGGGCCCGGCCACGGTCGCGCTGGCCGTCCCCCTGCACCGCCAGGCGCACCGCCTGAAGGGCTTCGTGGTCCCGTTGCTCGTCGCGATCCCGCTCGGCGCGGTGGTCTCCGTGTCGACGGCCGTCGTGCTCGTGGAGACCCTCGGTGGGGGCGACCTCCTCGCTCGCACGATCGCCCCGAAGGCCGCCACGACCCCGGTCTCGATCGCCCTGTCGGAGACGGCGGGTGGGCTCCCGTCGCTCACCGCGGTGCTGACGATCCTGGCCGGCATCCTGGGCGCCGTGGCCGGGCCGGCCGTGCTCACCCTGCTCCGGGTCCGCGACCGGCGCGCCCGCGGGCTGGCGCTCGGCGCGGTCTCGCACGGCATCGGCACCTCCCGCGCCCTGGTGGAGGACGAGACCGAGGGCGCCTTCGCCGGCCTGTCCATGGGTCTGACGGCGCTCGCCACCAGCCTGGTGGTGCCGATCCTGATGGCCGTCCTGCTCTAGTTTTGTGAGCATGACGCGCGTGCACGCCTTCGGAGACGACGCCCTCGGGGACCTCGACGCGGTCGGCCTGGTCGACCGGATCCAGCGCCGGGAAGTGGGTGTCCCCGAGGTGGTCGAGGCCGCGATCCTGCGCGTGGAGAAGGTCGACCCGCAGCTCAACGCGGTCGCGTACGAGGCCTTCGACCGGGCCCGCGCCGAGGCGGCCGATCCGCGCGGCGGCTTCTTCGCCGGCGTCCCGACCTTCGTCAAGGACAACGTCGACGTGGCCGGCATGCCCACCCGCCAGGGCAACGACGCCTACGACGCGCCCCCGGCCCGGCGCGACGGCGACTTCGCCCGCATGTTCCTCGCGACCGGCCTCGTCCCGCTCGGCAAGACCCAGCTCAGCGAGTTCGGCTTCAGCCCGTCGGCCGAGCACCCGCGGCTCGGTGCCGTCCGCACCCCGTGGAACCCCGACCACAGCGCTGGGGCCTCCTCCGCCGGCTCCGCGGCGCTGGTCGCGGCGGGCGCCGTGCCCCTCGCCCACGCCAACGACGGCGGCGGCTCGATCCGGATCCCGGCGGCGGTCAACGGGCTCGTCGGCCTCAAGCCCACCCGCGAGCGGCTGGCGCAGGACAAGCTGATGCGGGACATGCCGGTCCGGATCATCAACGACGGCGTCGTCACCCGCTCGGTCCGCGACACGGCGGCCTTCCTGCGCGAGTCGGAGAAGGTCTACCGCGCCCTGCACCTGCCCCCGATCGGCGACATCACCCGGCCGGGCAAGCGCCGGCTCCGGGTCGCGCTGGTGACCGAGGGGGTGGGCGTCGGGGTCTCGCCCGAGGTGCACGACCTCACCCTCAAGACGGCCCGGCTGCTCGAGGAGCTCGGCCACACCGTCGAGCCCGTCCCGGTGCCCGTGGACGACCAGTTCAAGGACGACTTCCTGCTCTACTGGTCACTGCTGGCCTTCAGCCTGGTCCGCGGCGGCCGCCGCGCCAACGGCCCCACCTGGGACCCCGCCCGCCTCGACAACCTCACCCTCGGACTGGCCCGGCACGCCGGCCGCAACCTGCACCGCGTGCCGGGGGCCATCCTCCGGCTGCGCCGCTCGGCCAAGGTCTCCGCCGCCTTCTTCGGGCAGTACGACGTCATCCTCAGCCCCACGCTCGCCACCGAGACCCCGCGGGTCGGCCACCTCGACCCGACCCGGAACTACGAGGACGTCATCGGACGGATCCTGGAGTGGGCGGCGTTCACGCCGCTGCAGAACGCCACCGGGGACCCGGCGATCTCGCTGCCGCTCGCCACCACCGCCGCCGGGCTCCCGCAGGGCATGCACTTCACCGCGCCGGCCGGCCGCGAGGCCCGGCTCCTCGAGCTCGCCTACGAGCTCGAGGAGGCACACCCCTGGGCGCGCATCCAGGACTGAGCGGGACGGTCAGCGGGGCACCACCAGGAGCGCCTGGGCGGACCGCGCGACCAGCCCCAGGCCGTCGTACGCCGCGGACGTGGCCACGCCGACCGAGCCTGTCGACAGCGTCGTCTCGGCGTCGAGGCAGACCCACGCGCCGACGGGCGGGCGCAGCACGTGCACGCTCAGCTCGGTGTTGAGGAACCCCCACTCGCGCACGTCGAGCGCCGCCGAGGCTCCGGAGGCCGAGTCGACGCAGGCCAGCAGGCGCTGCACGGGCGAGGTCTCCTCGCCCTCGACGAGCCGCGGCGGCCGCATCCAGACGATGCCCGGGCCGGCCTCCTCGACCGAGCCCTTGATCCAGCGCCACTCGACCGCGTCGAGGTAGCCGCCGTGCCAGCCCTCGGGCCGCGGACGGGTCTCGCCGTCCTCGGGGGAGTGGGCGAGCGGGGTCGGCTGCCCGGGGCCCGACGTCGACACCGGGAAGACCCAGGCGTGGGCCCGGGCGACCGTGCGGCCGGCCTCGACGTCGTACAGCTCGGCGCCAACGAGCTGCACTGAGCGGCCCGGCCGCAGCACCGACGCGGACAGCGTCAGGGTCGCGACGGGGACCGGTCCGAGCAGCTCCATGGTGAAGCGGCCGATCGTCCACGAGGCGCCGGCGAGGCGCTCGATCCCCCGTGCCAGGAGGGCCGCCGGAGGGCCGCCGTGCTGGGCATCCGGCGACCACGGACCGGCCGTCGAGGGCGTCGGTTCGACCCATTCGCGACCGTCCGGAGAGGCCTCGAGAAGCCTGTAGAAACAGGGGTGTGGGGCCGATTTTTCGTTCACGTGTCCCTCTGTGTATTGTTCTCGGTCGTTGCCCCTTTAGCTCAGTCGGCAGAGCGTCTCCATGGTAAGGAGAAGGTCTACGGTTCGATTCCGTAAAGGGGCTCTGGGTGTGGGATTGCGTCGGCCAGTATTCTGGCCGGCGTGCCCCTGTCCCGGTGGCGGGGTAGCTCAGGTGGTTAGAGCACACGGCTCATAATCGTGGTGTCGCGGGTTCGAGTCCCGCCCCCGCTACTCAGTTTCGACCAAGACGCAACAGCAAGGACTTCCCGTGGCCAGCAAGAGCTCCGACGTTCGCCCCAAGATCACGCTCGCGTGCGTGGACTGCAAGGAGCGCAACTACATCACCAAGAAGAACCGCCGCAACGACCCTGATCGTCTCGAGCTGGCGAAGTTCTGCCCGCGCTGCCGCAAGCACACCGCGCACCGCGAGACCCGCTGACGCCTCGTCGTCACCACAGCTTTTCCACCGACCCGCCCGGACCTCCGGGCGGGTCGGTTGCATTTCGGGCCAACCGATCGGCCGCGGTCGCGGTTCGTTAGGTTGGAGGCATGCCCGTGGACCAGTCGCTCGTTGGCAAGACGTTCCCGCCGAGCCGCCCCTACTCCGTGTCGGAGGACAACATCCGGGAGTTCGTCGCCGCCACCGGCGGCACCTACGCCGGTGGTCCGGCCCCGGCGACCTTCCCGATCGTGCTCGCCTTCGACGCCATGAACGCCTTCCTCGAGGCCGAGGCGATCGACCTGTTCCGGATCGTGCACGGCGCCCAGGACTTCGCCTACGAGCGACCGGTCGTGCCCGGTGACGTCCTCACCGCGACGCTGACCGTCGCGACGCTGCGCCAGATCGCCGGCAACGACATCATCGGCACCACCAGTGCGATCACCGACGAGTCCGGTGCCCTGGTCTGCTCGACCTCGGCGACGCTCGTCCACCGAGGAGCGGACGCATGAGCCTCCCCACCCAGACCTTCACGATCACCCGCGCCGACCTCGTCGCGTACGCCGGCGCCAGCGGCGACCACAACCCGATCCACCAGGACGAGTCGGTCGCGCTCAGCGTCGGGCTGCCCGGCGTGATCGCCCACGGCATGTTCACCATGGCCCTGGCCGCCCGCGCCGTCGAGGCGTGGTTCCCGGGTGCCGAGGTCGTCTCCTTCGGCTGCAAGTTCACCAACCCGGTCGTCGTCCCCGCCGAGGGCGGCGTCGACATCGAGGTCGCCGGGGCCACCAAGGAGGCCGACGGGCTCACCACGGTGTCGCTGACCGTCACCTGCGACGGGCAGAAGGTCCTCGGCATGCCCAAGGCCGTCCTCCGTGGCTGAGCTGCTCGGCGCCCACACCACCCTGCGCATCGGGGGCCCGGCCCGCCGCTGGGTCACGGCCCGCACCGAGGCCGAGCTGATCGCGGCGGTCTCCGAGGCCGACGCCGCCGGTGAGCCGCTGCTGGTCCTCGGCGGCGGCAGCAACCTCGTCGTGGCCGACGAGGGCTTCCCCGGCACGGTCGTCCAGGTCGCCACCCGCGGGGTCGCGGTCGATCTCGAGCCGGGTGAGGACCCGACGTGCGGCGGGGTCCTGGTCACGGTCGCGGCCGGCGAGCCGTGGGACGAGCTCGTCAGCGACGCCGTCGAGCGCGGCTGGGTGGGGGTCGAGGCCCTCTCCGGCATCCCCGGGCTGGTCGGCGCCACCCCGATCCAGAACGTCGGCGCCTACGGCCAGGAGGTCTCCCAGACCATCGCGTCGGTCCGGGTGTGGGACCGCACGCTCCAGGGCGTGCGCACCTTCGCCAACGCCGACTGCGGGTTCGGCTACCGGCACAGCCGCTTCAAGGCCGACCGGCTGGACGCCTGGGGCGGCCGCCACGTCGTGCTGTCGGTGACCTTCCAGTTCCGCCAGGGCAGCCTCGGCGCCCCGGTGGCCTACGCCGAGCTCGCCCGGACCCTGGGCGTTGAGCAGGGCGGACGCGCCCCGGCGGGCGACGTACGCCGCGCGGTGCTGGGGCTGCGGCGCGGCAAGGGCATGGTGCTCGACCCCGACGACCACGACACGTGGAGCGCCGGCTCGTTCTTCACCAACCCCGTGGTGCCCGCCGGGCAGGTCCCCGAGGGCGCCCCCGCCTGGCCGCAGGCCGGCGGCCTCGTGAAGACCAGCGCGGCCTGGCTGATCGAGCACGCCGGGTTCACCAAGGGCCACGGGTCCGACCGCGCCGCCCTGTCGGGCAAGCACACGCTCGCGCTCACCAACCGCGGCGGCGCGGGCTCCGCCGACGTGCTCGACCTCGCGCGCGAGGTGCGCGACGGGGTCGAGGCACGCTTCGGCATCCGGCTCGTCAACGAGCCGGTCCTGGTCGGCTGCGAGCTGTGAGCTACCGGTAGGTCGTGGTGCTGCTCGTCGTGGCGCCCACCGCGAGCAGCGCGATCACGCCGACCACGAACAGCAGCCCGATCACCAGCAGGACCGTGCCGATGATGCCCATGATCCGGCCCGCGTTGGCCTGGTCGCGGCCGCCGTACTGACCGGGGCTGGCGTCGATCTCGCGCACCGCACGCGCACCGATCCGCCACGCGAAGGGTGAGAGCACCAGCGTGATGCCGCCGCAGAAGACGATGCCGGCGAGGGCGACCAGGCTGAGCACGAACGCGGTCGTCGACGACGGGTGGTTGGGCAGCGCGGGCTGCGCGTAGCCGTAGGGAGCCTGCGGGGCGGGGTAGCCGGGCTGGGGCTGGCCGTAGGGGTTCTGCTGCGCGTAGGGCTGGGTGTACGGCGCCGCCGGCGGCTGGCCGTAGGGGTTGGCCTGCGGCGCGGGGTACTGCGGCGGGACCTGGCCGTAGGGCGGCTGTGGAGCGCCGTACGGCGGCTGCGCCTGCGGGTCCTGCGGCGCCGCCGGGGGCTGCTGGCCGTAGGGCGTGTGCGTCGGCGGCAGGGACTCACCCTGGCCGGCGTCGCCCGGGTTCTCGGAGTCAGAGGTGCTCACGAGGCCATCTTGTCAGGGCCGGGCGGGTTCCGCGGCCAACCACTCGTCGACCTCGGCGATGAGTTCCTTCTTGGTCTGGTCGGGCGCCCGCGAGGCCCGGATCGACATCCGCCCCAGCTCGGCGAGCTGCTCGTCGTCGAGGTCGTGGGCCGCGCGCATGGTGGCGTACTGCCCCGCGAGGCGCGAGCCGAACAGCAGCGGGTCGTCGGCGCCGAGCGCCACGGTCGCGCCGGCGGCGAGCAGCGCCGGAAGCGGCACCGAGGTGAGGTCGGAGTAGACGCCCAGCGCCACGTTGGACACGGGGCACACCTCGAGCGCCACGCCCGCCTCCACGATCCGGTCCAGCAGGGCGGGGTCCTCCGCGGAGCGCACCCCGTGGCCGAGCCGGCCGGCGTGCAGCTCGTCGAGGCACGTCCGGACGTGCTCGGCCCCGCGCAGCTCGCCCCCGTGGGGGGCCAGCAGGAGCCCGGCGCGCTCCGCGATGGCGAAGGCCGGCGCGAACTCCGCCGTCGTGCCCCGTCGTTCGTCGTTGCTGAGCCCGAAGCCGACCACGCCACGGTCGGCGTACTGCGCCGCGAGCCGCGCCAGGGTCCGGGCGTCGAGCGGGTGCCGGGTCCGGTTGGCCGCCACGACCACCGCCATCCCGAGGCCGGTCTCCCGCGTGGCCTCCCGGACGGCGTCCAGCACGAGGTCGAGGAAGGCCGTGATGCCGCCGAAGCGGGCGGCGTAGCCGCTCGGATCGACCTGGATCTCCAGCCAGCGTCCGCCGTCGCGGACGTCGTCCTCGGCCGCCTCCCGCACCAGGCGGCGTACGTCGCCCTCCGTGCGCAGCACGGACCGCGCCACGTCGTAGAGCCGCTGGAACCGGAACCAGCCCTTCTCGTCGGCCGCCGACAGCTGCGGCGGCCAGTCCGAGACCAGCGAGTCGGGCAGCACGATGCCGTCCCGCTCGGCCAGCTCGAGCAGCGTCTCGTGACGCATCGAGCCGGTGAAGTGGAGGTGGAGGTGGGCCTTGGGCAGCGCCGTCAGGTCGCGCATCCGGGGGTCGAGGCTCAGGCGAAGAGCTTCTGGAGGCGGGTGATGCCCTCGATGATGTCGTCGTCGCCCAGGGCGTAGGAGAAGCGCAGGTAGCCCGGCGACCCGAACGCCTCGCCCGGGACTGCGGCCACCTCGGCCTTGTCGAGGATGTACTCGGCCAGCTCGGCCGAGGTCTCGATGCGGGTGCCGTCGTACTCCTTGCCGAGCAGGCCCTTGACCGAGGGGTAGGCGTAGAACGCGCCGGTCGGGGTCGGGCAGAGGACGCCGTCGATCTCGTTGAGCATCGTGACGATCATCTTGCGCCGGCGGTCGAAGGCCACCTTCATCTCGTCCACGGCGGTCAGGTCGCCCGAGACGGCGGCCAGGGCAGCCCGCTGCGCGACGTTGGAGACGTTGGAGGTCGCGTGCGACTGCAGGTTGGTGGCTGCCTTGACCAGGTCGGCGGGGCCGATCATCCAGCCGACCCGCCAGCCCGTCATGGCGTAGGTCTTGGCGACGCCGTTGACGACGACGCAGTTGTCCTGGAGGAAGGGGCACAGCACCGGCATCGAGCCGGTCTCGACGCCGTCGTAGACCAGGTGCTCGTAGATCTCGTCGGTCAGCACCCACAGGCCGTTGTCCTCGACCCACTGGCCGATCGCGCGGATCTCGTCGGCGGTGTAGACCGAACCCGTCGGGTTGGAGGGGGAGACGAAGAGCAGCACCTTGGTGTGCTCGGTGCGGGCGGCCTCGAGCTGCTCGACGGTGACCTTGTAGTCCTGGGTCTCGTCGGCCAGCACCTCGACGGCGGTGCCGCCGGCGAGCTGGATCGCCTCGGGGTAGGTCGTCCAGAACGGCGCCGGCACGATGACCTCGTCGCCGGGGTCGATCATGGCCGCGAACGCCGCGTAGATGGCCTGCTTGCCGCCGTTGGTGACCAGCACGTTGGCCGGCTCGATCACCAGGCCGCTGTCGCGCAGCGTCTTCTCGACGATCGCCTTCTTCAGCTCCGGCAGGCCGCCGGCGGGGGTGTAGCGGTGGTTCTTGGGGTCCCGGCACGCCTCGACCGCGGCCTCGACCACGTAGTCCGGCGTCGGGAAGTCGGGCTCGCCGGCGCCGAACCCGATCACGGGACGACCCTCGGCCTTGAGCGCCTTGGCCTTCGCGTCGACCTTCAGCGTCGCGGACTCGGCGATGGCGCCGATCCGCTTCGAGACGCGGCGGGCGCGGGGCTGGCTGGCGTTCTGGGAGCTCATGGCACCATCGTAGGGGCGGGTCGTCTCGGGGCCACGCGGGGTTTCACGGCCAGGTCCACGGCAAGGTCCACGGCAAGGTCCACGGCCGGTCCGGGCGGGGAGCGCGTCGAGCACTCCCCGGTTTGGACTCCGCGTTGCTCTTCCCCGTAGACTCCCCGTTTGTGGTTTTCCCACATGCTTCGGCGTGCCCTCACCAGGGCGCCCCGGGCGTCGCTCCACCGGGAAATCGCGGAGGGCACTAGCTCAACTGGCAGAGCATCGGTCTCCAAAACCGAAGGTTGGGGGTTCAAGTCCCTCGTGCCCTGCAGGAAATGTGATGCAGGATCAACTGTGTGACGGCCGGTCGACCACGACCAGCCGGTCGATCGAGGAGAGGTGACGAACGTGTCGGACAGCAAGGCCGTCCGCGGTTCGCGTGAGAGCAGGACCGAGAAGCGCACCAGCCTCCCGGTGTTCTACCGGCAGGTCGTCGCCGAGCTCCGCAAGGTCGTCTACCCGACCCAGGAGCAGCTGGTCACCTACTTCCTGGTCGTCATGGTCTTCGTCATCTTCATGATGGCGCTGGTCGCGGCACTGGACCTGGGCTTCGGCAAGCTGATCTTCGCGGTCTTTGCCGGCAACACCACCCAGTGACCGGACACCCGGACGACTGACCCAGCGGGACCGCCCGCCCCGTCCGGCCCCCGGCCGGACACCAGATTGGACATCCAGTAGTGACGGAGCAGCACGTGTCGGAGCAGTACGACTCGGTCGAGACCGAGGAGACGGTGACGTCCCCCGAGGGTGACGCGCCCGTCGAGGAGACCGCCGAGGTCGAGCAGGCCGAGGCCACCGACGAGACCGTCGACGAGACCACCGGCGAGATCGCCGACGAGACCACCGGCGAGATCGCCGACGACGCCGACGACGCCCCGGACGAGAACGACCCGCTCGAGGTCTTCCGCCGCGAGCTGTGGGCCAAGCCCGGTGACTGGTTCGTCGTGCACACCTACTCCGGCATGGAGAACAGGGTGAAGTCGAACCTCGAGAACCGCATCATCTCCTTGAACATGGAGGACTACATCCACGAGATCGTGGTCCCCACCGAGGAGGTCGCGGAGATCAAGAACGGCCAGCGCAAGATGGTCCGCCGGACCGTCCTGCCCGGCTACGTCCTGGTCCGCATGGACCTGACCGACGAGTCGTGGGCCGCGGTCCGCCACACCCCCTCGGTGACCGGCTTCGTCGGTCACAGCCACCAGCCCGTGCCGCTGAGCATGACCGAGGTCGAGAACATGCTCGCCCCCGCCGTCGTCGCTCGCGCCGAGGCCGAGGCTGTCGCCGCCGGCGCTCCGTCGCCCTCGGGTGGCACCGCCGCGAAGAAGCCCGTCGAGGTCGCCGACTTCGACGTGTCCGACTCGGTCATGGTGGTCGACGGTCCGTTCGCCACGCTCCACGCGACGATCACCGAGATCAACGCCGAGTCCCAGAGGGTCAAGGCCCTCGTCGAGATCTTCGGCCGGGAGACCCCGGTCGAGCTGAGCTTCTCCCAGATCCAGAAGGTCTGAGCAGCAAGCCCCAGCGAAGCAACACCCAGGTGGCAGAGCAAGGGTCGGCGTACCGGCCTCGAGCTCGACAAGACCACGACGTACAACACAAAGGATCCTGAGAAGAATGCCTCCCAAGAAGAAGATCGCTGCCCTGGTCAAGGTGCAGCTGCAGGCCGGTGCCGCGACGCCGGCCCCGCCGGTCGGTACCGCCCTCGGTCCGCACGGCGTGAACATCATGGAGTTCTGCAAGGCGTACAACGCGCAGACCGAGTCCATGCGCGGCAACGTGATCCCGGTCGAGATCACCATCTACGAGGACCGCTCGTTCACGTTCGTCACGAAGACCCCGCCGGCCGCCGAGCTGATCAAGAAGGCCGCCGGTCTCAAGAAGGGTTCGGGCGTCCCGCACAAGGAGAAGGTCGGCAAGCTGACCAAGGACCAGATCCGCGAGATCGCCACCACGAAGCTCCCCGACCTCAACGCGAACGACATCGACGCCGCGATGAAGATCGTCGAGGGCACCGCCCGCTCCATGGGCGTCACCACCGACTGACCTCCGGCGCACAGCCAACACCCCGTGGCAGGGCCGCGCTGGCCCACCGAAGACCACACTTCGTAGAAACGAGAACACCATGCAGCGCAGCAAGACCTACCGCGCGGCGGCGGACACGTTCGACAAGGACGAGCTCTACGCCCCGCTGGCCGCGATCAAGATCGCGAAGACGAGCAGCAAGAAGAAGTTCGACGAGACCGTGGACGTCGTCATGCGCCTCGGCGTCGACCCCCGCAAGGCCGACCAGATGGTCCGCGGCACGGTCAACCTCCCGCACGGCACCGGCAAGACCGCCAAGGTCCTGGTGTTCGCGAACGCCGACAAGGCCGAGGCTGCCCGCGAGGCCGGCGCCGACGTCGTCGGTGGCGACGAGCTGATCGAGAAGGTCGCCGGCGGCTGGCTCGACTTCGACGCCGTCGTCGCGACCCCGGACATGATGGGCAAGGTCGGTCGCCTCGGCCGCGTCCTCGGTCCCCGCGGCCTCATGCCGAACCCGAAGACCGGCACCGTGACGCCGGACGTGGCCAAGGCCGTGTCCGACATCAAGGGCGGCAAGATCGAGTTCCGCGTCGACCGCCACGCCAACCTGCACTTCATCATCGGCAAGGCCTCCTTCGACGAGGTCCAGCTCGCGGAGAACTACGCCGCGGCGCTCGACGAGGTGCTGCGTCTCAAGCCGGCCAGCTCCAAGGGCCGCTACATCAAGAAGGTCACCTTCTCCACGACCATGGGCCCCGGCGTCCAGGTCGACCCCAACCGCACCAAGCACGTCGCGGTCGAGGACGACGCCGCCCAGGCCTGACGCACCTCGCGCGCACCACGCGCACCCGACGCCCCGGTCACCTCCTGGTGACCGGGGCGTCGTACGTTCTGGGGCATGCGCTGCGTGATCCTCGACGACTACCAGGGCGTGGCCCGCGGCCTGGCCGACTGGTCCTCGCTGGAGGCCGACGTCGACGCCGTGACCGAGCACCTCGACGGGGACGCGCTGGTGGAGCGACTCGCGGGTGCCGAGGTCGTGGTGGTGATGCGCGAGCGGACCCCCGTGACGCGCGAGCTGGTCGAGCGGCTGCCCGACCTGCGGCTCGTGGTGACCAGCGGGATGCGCAACGCCTCGATCGACCTCGCGGCCTGCGCCGAGCGGGGGATCACGGTCTGCGGCACGGCCTCCTCCTCGACCCCGCCGGTCGAGCTCACCTGGGCGCTGGTCCTCGGGCTCGTGCGCCGCGTGGTGCCGGAGGCGACCGCGTTCCGGGAGGGCGGCCCGTGGCAGTCCACGCTCGGCGCCGACCTGGCCGGGGCCACGCTCGGCGTGGTGGGGCTCGGCAAGATCGGCAGCCGGGTCGCCGCGATCGGTCGCGCCTTCGGGATGGAGATCGTGGCGTGGAGCCCGCACCTCACCGACGAACGGGCCGAGGCGGCCGGAGTGCCGCGTGCCCGGTCGCTGACCGAGCTGCTCGCGGCCAGCGACGTGGTCACGCTCCACCTGGTGCTGTCCGGGAGCACGCGCGGCCTGATCGGGGCGGCGGAGCTGGGGGAGATGCGGCGGTCGGCGTACCTCGTCAACACCTCGCGCGCCGGGCTGGTCGACACCGACGCCCTGGTCGAGGCGCTGCGTGCCGGCCGGATCGCCGGCGCCGGCCTCGACGTGTACGACGTGGAGCCGCTGCTCGCCGACCACCCGCTGCGCTCCCTGCCGACCGTGCTCGGCACGCCCCATCTGGGCTACGTCACCGAGGGCAACTACCGCACCTACTTCACCGAGGCCGTCGAGGACATCGCGGCCTGGCGAGCCGGGGAGCCGGTCCGGGTGCTGGGCTGACCATGCCTGAGCAGGCGGGGGTGGACCTCGATTTGGCCAGCGTGGCCGGCACCCGTAGTCTTTCCGACTGAAACCAGAGACCGCCGGTGGTCATGCCGCATCAGCAGCACGACCGAAGGTTCCGCGAAGAGCGGACGGCCTGCGCAGGTGTCAGAGCACGACCCGGATCCATGCGGTCCGATGTCCACGCCCTGAGCGCCCGCGCTCAGGGCGTTCGTTGTTCTCCGGGCCTCCGCGGTGGTCTCCCAGTCCGGAAGGAGACCCATGGCGCGGGCAGACAGGCAAGCAGCCGTGGCGGAGATCGTTGAGTCCTTCAACGGTTCCGCCGGTGCTGTGCTGACCGAGTACCGCGGTCTCACCGTGAAGCAGCTGCAGGACCTGCGGCGCTCTCTCGGTGCGAACGCCAACTACGCCGTGGTCAAGAACACGCTGGCCAAGATCGCCGCCACCGAGGTGGGCATCGAAGGCTTCGACGACCTGCTCACCGGCCCGACCGCCATCGCCTTCATCAACGGCGACGTGGTCGAGGCGGCGAAGGGTCTGCGTGACTTTGCCAAGGCCAACCCCACCCTGGTCATCAAGGGTGGCGTCCTGGACGGCAAGCCTCTCGACGCGAAGGAGGTCGCCAAGCTGGCCGACCTCGAGTCGCGCGAGGTGCTCCTGGGCAAGATGGCGGGCGCGATGCTCGCCTCCCTGTCCCAGGCCGTCTACCTGCTCAACGCCCCCATCGCCCAGGCTGCCCGGCTCGCCGGTGCGCTGCAGGCGAAGGCCGAGCAGGACCCCTCGATCCTCGCAGGTGGTGCCGGCACGCCGGCCGCCGCCGAGGAGGCCCCGGCCGCGTCCGACGACGCTGCCGAGGTCCCCGCTGACGAGGCCCCCGCTGCGGAGGCCTCCGAGGGCGAAGCCACCGAGGCCTGAGCAGCAGCTCGGACCCCGGTTACCCACCACCTGAAACCCGGCCCGGTTCCCCACGAGGGGCGGGCCACCGAATGGAAGGAAACGCCACCATGGCGAAGCTCACCACCGACGAGCTGCTCGACGCGTTCAAGGAAATGACCCTCATCGAGCTCTCCGAGTTCGTGAAGCAGTTCGAGGACACCTTCGGCGTCACCGCTGCCGCTCCGGTCGCCGTTGCCGCTGCCCCCGCCGCCGGCGGTGCCGCTGGCGGTGCCGACGCTGCTGACGAGCAGGACGAGTTCGACGTCGTCCTCGAGTCCGCTGGCGACAAGAAGATCAACGTCATCAAGGAGGTGCGCGCTCTCACCTCCCTCGGTCTCAAGGAGGCCAAGGACCTGGTGGAGTCCGCCCCCAAGGCGATCCTCGAGAAGGTCGACAAGGCTGCTGCCGAGAAGGCCAAGGAGGCCCTCGAGGGCGCCGGCGCCACCGTCACCGTCAAGTGACGTCTCGCTAGTCGCTGACAGGGGCGGCCACCCGATCCGGGTGGCCGCCCCTGTTGCCATTTCTGCCCGAGTGTGTGTGTCCCGGCCCGGGCCTGTGGGGCTCGGAACGGTCTGGACCAGCGTGTGATCGCCCACACAGCCCCGCCGGTGACGCGGGGGGAATATCCGCGTAACCTCGCCGCGGGACATCCGTTGTTACTCACCAGTGGGGTTTTGCCCACGCGGGTTTGTGTGCCCACTTCTCGGGGGAGATACGAGCAGGACGCAGGATGCGCGCTGGGTGCCAGCGCGACCGACGGAGAGGGAGAGTCGCCGTGGGCGTGGAGATCAAGGTCGACGACCTGAGCAAGTCGTTCGGCAAGCAGCTCATCTGGGGCGACGTGACCCTGACCGTCCCGGCGGGTGAGATCTGCGTGATGCTCGGCCCGTCCGGCACCGGCAAGTCGGTCTTCCTCAAGACCCTCATCGGCCTGCTCAAGCCCGACAAGGGCTCGATCATCATCGAGGGCACCGACATCGCGAGCTGCTCGGAGAAGGACCTCTACGAGATCCGCAAGCTCTTCGGCGTGCTGTTCCAGGACGGCGCGATGTTCGGCTCGATGAACCTCTACGACAACGTCGCCTTCCCGCTGCGCGAGCACACCAAGAAGTCCGAGTCCCAGATCCGCGACATCGTCATGGAGAAGATGGACCTCGTCGGACTCATCGGCGCCGAGACCAAGCTCCCGGGCGAGATCTCCGGCGGCATGCGCAAGCGCGCCGGCCTGGCCCGCGCCCTGGTGCTCGACCCCGAGATCGTGCTCTTCGACGAGCCGGACTCCGGCCTCGACCCGGTCCGCACGTCGTTCCTGAACCAGCTGATCATCGACCTGAACGCGCAGATCGACGCGACGTTCCTGATCGTCACCCACGACATCAACACCGCCCGCACGGTGCCCGACAACATCGGCCTGCTCTACCACAAGCACCTGGCCATGTTCGGCCCGCGCGAGATGCTCCTGTCCTCGGAGGAGCCGGTCGTGCGCCAGTTCCTCAACGCCCAGCGCGTCGGCCCCATCGGCATGTCCGAGGAGAAGGACGCCGACGAGCTCGAGGCCGAGAAGGACCAGGAGCTGCCCCCGCTGCCGCCGATCCCGCTGCAGCAGGAGCCGTCCAACGGCATCCCGCGCCGCAGCCAGCGCGAGCCGGGTGCCTGGTGCCGTGAGAACGGCGTGACGCCGCCCCCGGGCTCGTTCGCGCAGAACATGAACATGACGATCGGCGGCTGACCGCGTGGCCACCCTCACCGCTTCTCGGGCGCTCGCGCCGATCGGCACCGCAGGCAAGCTCTTCGCCTTCGGTCTCGACGTCGGCCGCGGGTTGTTCCGACGACCGTTCCAGATGCGGGAGTTCCTCCAGCAGGCCTGGTTCATCGCGTCGGTCACCATCGTGCCGACCGCCCTGGTCGCCATCCCGTTCGGCGCGGTCATCGCGCTGCAGGTCGGCGGGCTGATCAAGCAGTTCGGCGCGCAGTCGTTCACGGGTTCGGCGGCGGTGCTCGCCGTGGTCCGTGAGGCGGGCCCGATCGCGACCTCGTTGCTGATCGCCGGGGCCGGTGGCTCCGCGATCGCGGCGGACCTCGGCGCCCGCAAGATCCGCGAGGAGCTCGACGCCATGATGGTGCTGGGCATCGACCCGATCCAGCGCCTCGTCGTGCCCCGCGTCCTCGCGTGCATGCTCGTCGCCGTCTTCCTCAACGGACTCGTCAGCGTCGTCGGCGTGGCCGGAGGCTATGTCTTCAACGTCGTCCTCCAGGACGGCACACCAGGTGCCTACCTAGCGAGCTTCACAGCGCTCGCGCAGCTACCGGACCTCTGGCAAGGCATGGCCAAGGCCCTGGTCTTCGGACTGATCGCCGCGATCGTCGCCTCCTACAAGGGCATGAACGCCAACGGCGGTCCGAAGGGTGTCGGTGACGCGGTGAACGAGTCCGTCGTCATCACCTTCATGCTCCTGTTCGTCGTCAACTTCGTGATGAGCGCGATCTACTTCCAGCTCGTCCCACCGAAGACGGGTTAGCCGATGGCCAACATCAAGGCGGTCTACGCCAAGCCGCTCCAGACCCTCGACAGTCTCGGCGAGGAGCTCGCGTTCTACGTGCGGGCCCTCAGCTGGACCCCGCGCACGATCCGCCGCTACAAGAAGGAGATCCTGCGCATCCTGGCCGAGGTCACCCTCGGCTCGGGCGCGCTCGCGGTCATCGGCGGCACGGTCGGCGTCATCACGGCCATGTGCTTCTTCACCGGCACCGAGGTCGGTCTCCAGGGCTACGCCGCCCTCAACCAGATCGGCACCGCTGCCTTCTCGGGCTTCGTCTCGGCCTACTTCAACACCCGCGAGATCGCGCCGCTGGTCGCGGCGATCGCACTGGCCGCCACCGTGGGCTGCGGCTTCACGGCCCAGCTCGGTGCCATGCGGATCTCCGAGGAGGTCGACGCGCTCGAGGTCATGGCGATCCCGTCGCTGCCGTTCCTGGTCACCACCCGGATCATCGGCGGCCTGATCGCGATCATCCCGCTGTACGTCGTGGGCCTGTTGTCGTCGTACTTCGCGACGCGCCTGACCGTCACCAAGTTCTTCGGGCAGTCGACCGGCACCTACGACCACTACTTCAACCAGTTCCTGCCTCCGGGCGACGTGCTCTGGTCCTTCGGAAAGGTCTTGGTGTTCGCGGTCGTCGTGATCCTCATCCACTGCTACCACGGCTACACCGCCTCGGGCGGCCCTGCTGGTGTGGGGGTGGCCGTCGGCCGCGCCGTCCGCACGAGCATCGTCGCGATCAACGTCATCGACCTCTTCCTGTCGATGGCCATCTGGGGCACCACCACGACCGTCCGGCTGGCGGGGTGATCGGCCGATGAAGCTCGCCTCCAGCCACAAGGTCCTCGGCATCGTCTTCCTGGCGATGCTCCTCGGCGGCGTCTACCTGACCTACGGCATCTTCAGCAAGAAGTTCGTCAAGTACGACGAGGTCACGCTGCAGACGTCCTCGATCGGCCTCCAGCTGCCGGCGCGCGCGGACGTGAAGATCCGCGGCGTCATCGTCGGCGAGGTCCTCAAGTTCGACACCGACGCGGAGGGCGCCGTGCTGACCCTGGGGATCTACCCCAGCCAGCTCGACACCATCCCCGCCAACGTGACCGGCTCGATCGTCCCCAAGACGCTGTTCGGCGAGAAGTACGTCTCCCTCGTCGTCCCCGACCAGCCGGCCGCCGACCACATCGCGGAGGGCGCCAACATCGCCCGCACCAAGGTCTCCATCGAGGTCGAGAAGGTCCTCTCCGACCTCTACCCGCTGCTGCGCACGGTCCAGCCGGCCGACCTCAACATGACCCTCAACGCGATGGCCACGGCCCTCGAGGGCCGCGGCGAGTCGATCGGCAAGAACCTCGAGACGGTCGACAGCTACCTCAAGCGGGTCAACCCGCAGATCCCCGACATCGTCGACGACCTGAAGCTGACCTCGCAGGTCTCCGACACCTACGCGCAGGCGATGCCCCAGATCGCGGACATCCTGCGCAACACGATCAAGACGACCACGACGCTCGAGGACCGGCAGGTCAAGCTCAAGGCGCTGTTCACCGACGTGGCGGCCTTCTCCGACACGGCCAAGAGCTTCCTCGACGACAACGGCGACAACCTGATCCGGCTGAGCAAGGTCAGCTCCGAGCAGCTGCGCGTCTTCGCGAAGTACGCCCCGGAGTTCTCGTGCCTGACCAGCGGCATCGTCAACGCCGGCAAGCTGCAGGCCGAGGCCTTCCGCAACTTCACGCTGCACATCGTGCTCGAGCCGCTGCCCAACCAGCCGCGTGGCTACAACGCCAACGACGTGCCGCGCAACGGCGAGAACCGCGGGCCCAACTGCCTGCACCTGCCCTCGCCGCCGTGGTCGCAGAGCAACCCGGTCCGGCACCAGCCCGACTTCAACGACGGCGTGGACGAGCCGACCGGCAAGGGCACCTCGCGTGTCGCCCCCAGCTACTACCGCAACGGAGCAGGCCTCGTCGGCAGCTCCCAGGAGTCTGACTTGCTGAAGTCCCTGCTCGGACCGGCCCTCGGCCTCACCGCGGACGACGTGCCGGACCTCGGCGTCCTGCTCATCGGCCCGATGGCGCGCGGAGCGGAGGTGTCGCTGCGATGAAGATGCTCGACAAGCGCACCGCAGGTGACCTCACCAAGCTGCTGATCTTCATCGTCGTCACGACGCTGGCGACCGGCGTCCTGGTGGTCACGATCGGCAACATCACCTTCGGCGGGAGCAAGGAGTACAAGGCCGAGTTCGTCGACGCCACCGGCGTCGTCAAGGGCGACGACATCCGCATCGCGGGCGTCAAGGTCGGCGTGGTCAAGAACGTCGAGATCGTCGACCGGACCCGCGCCATGGTGACCTTCACCGTCCAGGACGAGACGCCGCTGAGCAAGGCGACCCACGCCGCGATCCGCTACCGCAACCTGGTCGGCCAGCGCTACATCTCGCTGGACAACCAGATCGGCGACACCGCGACCCTGGGCGAGGGCGACACCATCCCGGTCTCGCAGACCTCGCCGGCCCTGGACCTGACCGTGCTGTTCAACGGCTTCAAGCCGCTGTTCCAGGCGCTCTCGCCCGAAGACATCAACAAGCTCTCCTACGAGATCGTCCAGGTCTTCCAGGGCGAGGGCGGCACCCTCGAGGGCCTCCTCGCGCACACCGCCTCCGTGACCGGGACCCTCGCCGACCGCGACCAGCTCATCGGCAGCCTCGTCGACAACCTCAACCAGGTGCTCGACCACATCGGTGACCGGGACGACCAGCTGAATCAGCTGATCACGACCTTCCGCACCTTCGTGGCCGGCCTGAAGGGCGACCGCCAGGCGATCCTCGGCTCGCTCGACCAGATCTCCCAGCTCTCCGTGCAGACCGCCGACCTGGTCTCCGGCATCCGTGACCCCTTCGTCGAGGACGTCAAGCAGCTCAACGCGCTGGCCGGCAACCTCGACCGCGGCAAGGGCGAGCTCGACCGCGCCTTGCAGGTGCTGCCCATCAAGCTGAACAAGGTCGGACGCACCGCGGCGTACGGCTCCTGGTTCAACTTCTACCTCTGCGAGTTCCACGCGAAGGTCCGGCTCACCGCCGGCCAGAGCATCCCCGTGGACTACAAGACCGGTTCCTCAAGGTGTGATCTCGGATGAGCCTCCCGTTCCGCGAACGCAACCCCGTGATCATCGGGGCCGTCAGCCTCGCCGTGATCGCGGTGATGATCCTGGCCGCCTTCCGGGCCCAGGACCTCCCGCTGATCGGCGGCGGCGACACCTACTACGCCGCCTTCTCCGAGTCCGGCGGGCTCAAGGCCAACGACGAGGTCCGCATCGCCGGTGTCCGCGTCGGCAAGGTCGAGAAGGTCGAGCTCGAGGGCGACCACGTGCGGGTCACCTTCCGGGTCGACAGCGGTGCCGACTTCGGGACCGACTCGCACGCCGCGATCAAGGTCAAGACGCTGCTCGGCGCGATGTACCTCGCGCTCCAGCCGGCCGGCTCCGGCCAGCTGAAGGCGGGCAGCGAGATCCCGGTCGAGCGGACCAGCTCGCCCTACGACGTGGTCGACGCGTTCTCCGGACTCGCGCAGACCTCGGAGCAGATCGACACCGACCAGCTCGCCAAGTCGCTGACCACGCTCTCCGACCTGACCCGCAACACCCCGGAGGAGTTCAAGGGCGCGCTCGACGGCGTCTCCCGGCTCTCCACGTCGATCGCCTCGCGCGACACCCAGATCAACTCCCTGTTGAAGAACCTCAACCGGGTCTCGACCGTCCTCAACGCCCGCGACGGCGACATCATCGGGCTGATGAAGGACTCCGACGTCCTCTTCCAGGCACTGGTCAAGCGGCGCCAGGCGGTCCACAACCTGCTGGTGTCGACCTCGACCCTCTCGAAGGAGCTGACCGCCCTGGTCCAGCAGAGCCGTGCCGACCTCAAGCCCGCGCTGAGCCACCTCGAGAACGTCGTCGCGGTGCTGAACAAGAACGAGGACAACCTCGACAACAGCCTGCGGCTGATGGCGCCGTTCTACCGCGTGTTCGCCAACACGCTCGGCAACGGACCGTGGTTCGACACCTACATCCAGAACCTCCCGCCCGTCCCGGCCGCGCAGGGTGGGGGTGTCGGATGAGCATCCTCAAGCGGGCGATCGTCCCGGCGGTGATCGTGGCCCTCGTGGTCGCGGCCGCGCTGACCATGTTCCGCGGGGGCGACCAGAAGACCCTGGTCGCGCACTTCCCGCGCACGATCTCGATCTACGAGGGCAGCGACGTCCGGATCCTCGGCGTCCCGGTCGGCAAGGTCACCAAGGTGACGCCGTCCGGCACCGACGTGGTCGTCGAGATGGCCTACGACCCCAAGATCCAGGTGCCGGCCGACGCGAAGGCCGTCATCATCGCCCCCTCGATCGTGGGTGACCGCTACGTGCAGCTCACCCCGACCTACAAGGAGGGTGACCAGGTCATCGCCGACGGCGAGGTGCTCGACACCGATCGCACCGCGGTCCCGCTCGAGCTCGACCAGATCTACTCCAGCATCGACCAGCTCACGGTCGCGCTGGGCCCGACGGGTGCCAACAAGACCGGTGCCCTGTCCGACCTGCTCGAGACCACCGCCAAGAACTTCGGCGGCGAGGGCGCGCAGTTCCACCAGACGATCGAGAACTTCAGCAAGCTCAGCAAGACGCTGGACGACAACAAGGACGAGCTGTTCGGGTCCGCCCGCCAGCTGGAGGGCTTCATCAACACCCTCGCCAAGAACGACACGACCGTGCGCAGCTTCAACCAGTCGCTCGCCAACGTCTCGTCCATGCTGTCGGGAGAGCGCAACGAGCTCGCCGCGTCGCTGAAGAACCTCGCCACGGCGATGACCCAGGTGTCGTCGTTCGTGAAGGAGAACCGCGACGCGCTCGGACGCAACATCAAGGGGCTGAACCGCGTGGCCAAGGTGCTCGTGCACCAGCGCAACAACCTCGACGAGGTCCTGACCGACGCGCCGCTGGCGCTCAACAACCTCGCGCTGACCTACAACCCGCAGGCCGGCACGCTGGACACCCGCTCCAACCAGGGCGAGCTCGGCCAGCAGCTCACCTCGGACCCGGCGGCGTTCCTGTGCTCGATCCTGGAGCAGGGCGACTCCGGGGGCTCGACCTGCAACCTGCTCCAGCAGGCGCTGCCCCGGACCGGCACGTTCGGTCAGGGCGCCGTGCCCGCCTCGCTCACCAAGCCGCACGACCGGTTCGACCTGTCGCTCGGCGGACTCGTGGAGGTGCGGCGATGAAGGCCCTCAAGCTGCTGCTCGTCCTCGTGGCCGGCAGCCTGGCGCTCACCGGCTGCAAGTTCGACGTCTACCAGCTGCCCCTGCCGGGCGGCACCGACGTCGGCAGCAACCCGATGACGATCAAGGTCGACTTCGCCGACGTCCTGGACCTCGTGCCCAAGTCGACGGTCAAGGTCAACGACGTCAGCGTCGGGCAGGTCACCGACGTGGAGCTGGTCGGCTACCACGCCGAGGTCACGCTGAAGATGCGCAACGACATCGACCTCCCCGACAACGCGATCGCCGAGATCCGCCAGACCAGCCTGCTGGGCGAGAAGTTCGTCTCCCTCAGCCCGCCGCCCGAGGGCGCGAGCAGCAACCCGCTGCAGTCCGGCGACGTGATCCCGCTCGACCACACCGGGCGCAACCCCGAGGTCGAGGAGGTGCTCGGCGCGCTCAGCCTGGTGCTCAACGGCGGCGGTGTCGCCCAGCTCAAGACCATCGCGTCCGAGCTCAACAAGGCCCTCGAGGGTCGCGAGGACTCCGCGCGGTCGGTGCTGGACCAGATCAAGGTCCTGATGACCCAGCTCGACGACAACAAGGCGTCGATCGTCAAGGCGATCGACTCGCTGAACAACCTCGCGGTCTCCGTGCACAAGCAGGAGGGCTCGATCGACGCGGCCCTCGAGCAGCTGCCGAGCGCCCTCACCTCGCTCGACCAGCAGCGCGGTGACCTGGTCAAGATGCTGAAGGCCCTCGACCGTCTCAGTGGCGTCGGCGTCCGGGTCATCCAGGCCTCGAAGGACTCGACCATCGCGACGTTCCGCCAGCTCCAGCCGGTGCTGACCGAGCTCGCCGCGTCGGGTGACGACTTCGTGAAGTCGTTCAACGTGTTCCTGACCTACCCGTTCGTCGACGAGGTCGTGGGTCGTGACCCGCAGGTCGCCCGCAACCTGCACATGGGTGACTACACCAACCTGTCGATCGAGATGGACATCTCCCAGGACGGCGGCGACGGCTCGGGCACCCCGACCCTGCCGACCAACCTGCCGACGATCATCGACCCGACGGTCATCCTCGACAACGTGACCAAGTGCCTGCAGAGCGGGGACATCACCAGCAAGGCCTGCCAGAAGGTCCTGGCCTCGCCGGAGCAGCTGGCCAAGCTGCAGGCCGAGTGCAAGAAGAAGAAGAACGAGAAGAAGGACGTGTGCAAGCAGCTCAACGCGTTGCCGGGTCTCCCGGTGCCCAGCAGCAGCGGCGGGCTGCCCACCTCGCTGCCCTCGCTCCCGGGCGTCGGCCGGACGGCCATGTTCTCCTCGTGGGGCCCTGACGGTCCGACGCTCGGCCAGCTGATGAAGCTCTACAACCCCGCGCTCGTCAGCCTGCTCGTCCCCGGGATGGTGACCCAGTGATCACACGTCGTACCAAGGTCCAGCTCCTGGTGTTCGTCCTGATCACCCTGCTGGGCGTGAGCTACGTCGGCGGCCGCTACGCGCGGCTGGACCGGCTCGTCTTCGACGACTCCTACACCGTGATCGGGCACTTCCAGGACTCCGGCGGCATCTTCGCCGGCGGCGAGGTCTCCTACCGCGGCGTGCGGGTCGGCCAGGTGCAGAAGCTGCAGCTGACCGATGACGGCGTCGACGTCTACATGGACGTCGACAAGTCCTTCGACACGATCCCCGCGGACACCCTGGCCGTCGTCGGCAACCGGTCCGCGGTCGGTGAGCAGTACGTCGAGCTCCAGCCGCAGGTGGACACCAAGCCCTACCTCGTCAACGACTCCGAGATCGCCCAGGACGACACCCGGACCCCGATCCAGACGAACACGATCCTCACCGATCTCTCCAACACCGTGGAGTCGGTCAACAAGCCGGCGCTCAAGACCACGGTCACCGAGCTCGGCAAGGCCTTCGGTGGCACGGGCCAGGACCTGCAGCGGATCATCGACACGGGCAACTCCTTCATCCAGTCGGCCAACGACAACTTCGACGTCACCACCGCCCTGATCAAGGACAGCAACACCGTGCTGCACGGCCAGGTCGACTCGACCTCGGCGATCAAGACGTTCGCGCGTGAGCTCTCGCTCTTCAGCGGCACCCTGGCCGGGTCCAACCCCGACCTGATCAAGCTGATCGACAACGGCTCGGTGACCGCCAACCAGCTGCGGACCTTCCTCGAGGACAACCGCGTCGACCTGGGCGAGCTCGTCAGCGAGCTGGTCACCACCGGTGACGTCATCGTCAAGCACCTGCCCGGCATCGAGCAGGTCCTGGTGATCTATCCCTACGTGGTGGAGGGCGGCTTCACCGTCGTTGCCAAGTCCCCCGACACCGGGCTCTACGACGCCCACTTCGGCCTGATCCTGACCCAGGACCCGAAGGTCTGCGAGCACGGCTACGAGGGCACCAACATCCGCCCGCCGCAGGACGGCAGCAACGCGCCCATGAACGAGAACGCGCGCTGCACCGACCCGCCCTCCCAGACCGACCCGCGCGGCGCGCAGAACGCCGCCCCGCACCGTGCCCCGGCCAACTACCGGGCGCCCGTGATCGCCTCCTACGACCCCGCCAGCGGCAAGCTTGCGTGGGGTGACAAGGTGGACCCCACCCTGACCTCGCCGGGCACCCCGGCGCCCGCAACCCTTGGAGAGGAGTCGTGGAAGTGGCTGTTCCTCCAGCCCCTGATGAAGACGCAGGAGTGACGAGCAGCAGTCCCACCGACTTCTCGGCCGGGTCCTCCACGGGGGAGCGTTCCGGAGCCGCGACCTTCCGGGTCGTGCTCGCCGGTGTGCTCGTCCTCGTCCTCCTGGCGTCCGCCGGCACCCTCGTCTGGCTCCTCGCGAGCCGTCGCGGGGAGGCCGACGACCTCCAGGCCCAGCGCGAGAAGGTCATGGCCGTCTCCGAGCAGTTCATGCTGCGCGTCAACACCTACGGCCCCGACCTGCTCGACTCCCACGGCCAGATGCCGAAGTACCGCGAGCTGGTCGAGGGCGTCATCACCCCGAAGTTCAAGACCTCCTTCGACCAGGGCGTCACCGCCGCCGAGCAGACCGTGGCCAAGGTGGGCGTCGCGCGCACCGCCAAGGTGTTCGCCGTGGGCGTCTCCGCGATCGACGCCGACTCCGCCACCGCGCTGGTCGCCGGCCAGTTCGTCAACTCCTACCCCAAGGGCAACTCCCGGGTGAACGACCAGCCCGCGCCGTTCCGCGTCGAGGTGACGCTGGTGAAGACCGACGGCACCTGGCTGGTCGACAACTTCACGCCCGTGACGGGAGAGGCCCAGTGAGCGCCCCCAGCTGGTACGACGTCCTCGACGTCGAGCCCGACGCGTCCGCCGAGGAGATCCGGGCGGCCTGGAAGGCCCGGATCGCCGACCTGGAGCCCACCGACCGCAAGTTCCGCGTGTGCAACGAGGCGGCCGAGGTGCTGCTCGACCCGACCCGCCGGGCGGCGTACGACCGGGAGCGCGCTGGCACCCCGGCTCCGGAGGCCAAGGGCTCCCTGCTCCCCTCGGCGATCACGGACCTGCGCAAGCCGAAGAAGGCCAAGACGCCCGCGGTGGGGGAGCCGACGGCCGCCCCCGCCACCACGAGCCGTCGCCTGGTCCCCGGGTGGGCCCTGCTGGTGCTCGCGGTCCTGACCGTCGCGGTCATGGGCGTGGCGGCCTGGGTCGCGGTCACGCAGCCCTCGGACGCCTCCGTCGAGGACTCCACCCGCGCCGCGCAGAGCGCGGCCGAGCGGGCCGTGGGTCCGATCCTGAGCTACAACGCCCTGCACCTCGACGAGGACCAGCAGGCCGCGGAGTCCTACATGACCTCCAAGTACCGCGAGGACTACGACAAGCTCTTCGAGGTGATCAAGCAGAACGCCCCGCAGACCAAGACGATCGTCAAGGCGCAGGTCGTGGCCTCGGGGATCGTCCGGTCGGGGGAGGACCGGGTCGACGTGCTCCTGTTCGTCAATCGGCCGACCACCAACAAGGACCACTCGACACCGGTCGTGTTCAAGGACCAGGTGACGGTCACGATGCAGAAGGTCGACGGGGAGTGGCTGGTCGACGACATGGCGACCTCCCCCGTGAGCCAGTAGGACCCCAGCGGTATCCGGAGTCGACCGACGCGCCGTCGGCCACGTCGCTTGACCGACGGGCCGGCGGCGTTCATCATCTTTCGCAACGTGTCGTCACGGGTGACGAAAGCCGGTATTGTGTCGCGCCCTTGATTCGGGTACTGTTGCGCGTTGCGCCTGCCCTCAAATGCGAATCCGCCTGCCCGGTGGCTGATTTAGTGGTCGGTAGGCGATCTCCCCCGCAAGCGTTCCCGTCGAAGGACACCTCTTGGCCGCGCGCAGCACCACTGGTAACTCCCGCCGCATCTCTTTCGCAAAGATCAAGGAACCGCTCGAGGTTCCGCAGCTCCTCGCCCTCCAGACCAACAGCTTCGACTGGCTGATCGGCAACGACGCCTGGAACGAAGCGGTCGAGCGCCGCCGCGCCGACGGCGAGGACGTCTCCAGCAAGTCCGGTCTCCAGGAGATCTTCGAGGAGATCTCCCCGATCGAGGACTTCTCCGAGACGATGTCCCTCTCGTTCGAGAACCCGGTCTTCTACGACCCCAAGTACACCGTCGACGAGTGCAAGGAGAAGGACTTCACCTACTCCGCTCCGCTCTACGTCTCGGCGGAGTTCACCAACAACGACACCGGTGAGATCAAGGGCCAGACCGTGTTCATGGGCGACTTCCCGCTCATGACGCCCAAGGGCACCTTCGTCATCAACGGCACCGAGCGTGTCGTGGTGTCCCAGCTCGTCCGCTCGCCCGGTGTCTACTTCGAGCGCACGGCTGACAAGACCTCCGACAAGGACATCTACACCGCGAAGCTCATCCCCTCGCGTGGTGCCTGGCTGGAGTTCGAGATCGACAAGCGCGACATGGTCGGCGTGCGCCTCGACCGCAAGCGCAAGCAGAACGTCACGGTGCTGCTCAAGGCCCTCGGCTGGACCAACGAGCAGATCCGCGAGGAGTTCGGCCAGTACGAGTCGATGATGCTGACCCTGGAGAAGGACCACACCCAGGGTCAGGACGACGCGCTGCTCGACATCTACCGCAAGCTGCGTCCCGGCGAACCGCCCACGCGTGAGGCCGCCCAGACGCTGCTGAACAACTACTACTTCAACCCCAAGCGCTACGACCTGGCCAAGGTCGGTCGCTACAAGATCAACAAGAAGCTCGGTCTCCTCGAGGCGTTCGACCAGCAGACGCTGACCATCGACGACGTCGTCGCGGCGATCAAGTACATCGTGGCGCTGCACGACGGCCAGGAGCAGCTCGAGACGCCGCAGGGCACCCTCGACATCGCGGCCGACGACATCGACCACTTCGGCAACCGCCGCATGCGCACGGTCGGCGAGCTGATCCAGAACCAGCTCCGCACCGGTCTTGCCCGCATGGAGCGCGTGGTCCGCGAGCGGATGACGACCCAGGACGTCGAGGCCATCACGCCGCAGTCCCTGATCAACATCCGTCCCGTGGTCGCGGCGCTGAAGGAGTTCTTCGGCACCTCGCAGCTCTCGCAGTTCATGGACCAGACCAACCCGATCGCCGGCCTGACGCACAAGCGTCGCCTCTCGGCGCTGGGTCCCGGTGGTCTGTCCCGTGACCGCGCCGGCATGGAGGTCCGCGACGTCCACCCGTCGCACTACGGCCGCATGTGCCCCATCGAGACGCCCGAAGGCCCGAACATCGGTCTGATCGGCTCGCTGGCCTCCTACGGCCGGATCAACCCGTTCGGCTTCGTCGAGACCCCCTACCGCAAGGTCGAGAACGGCAAGGTCACCGACAAGATCGACTACCTCACCGCCGACGACGAGGACCGCTACGTCATCGCGCAGGCCAACGCGCCGCTCGACGACAAGAACCGCTTCGTGGAGGAGCGCGTCCTGGTCCGCCAGAAGCGTGGCGAGGTCGACGCGATCCTGCGTGAAGAGGTCGACTACATGGACGTCTCGCCGCGCCAGATGGTGTCGGTCGCGACGGCCCTGATCCCCTTCCTCGAGCACGACGACGCCAACCGTGCGCTCATGGGTGCCAACATGCAGCGCCAGGCCGTGCCGCTCATCACGAGCGACTCGCCCCTGGTCGGCACCGGCATGGAGTACCGCGCCGCCGTCGACGCCGGTGACGTGGTCGTCGCGACCAAGGCCGGTGTGGTCAAGGAGGTCTCCGCCGATCTCGTCGAGACCATGAACGACGACGGCACCTACTCGACGTACAAGCTGGCGAAGTTCCGTCGCTCCAACCAGGGCACCTGCATCAACCAGCGTCCGCTGGTCAGCGAGGGTGACCGCCTCGAGGTCGGCTCGCCGATCGCCGACGGCCCCTGCACCGACGACGCCGAGATGGCGCTGGGCACCAACCTCCTCGTGGCCTTCATGCCGTGGCAGGGCCACAACTACGAGGACGCCATCATCCTGAGCCAGCGCCTGGTCCAGGAGGACGTCCTCACCTCGATCCACATCGAGGAGCACGAGGTCGACGCCCGCGACACCAAGCTCGGCCCCGAGGAGATCACCCGGGACATCCCGAACGTCTCCGAGGAGATGCTGGCCGACCTCGACGAGCGCGGCATCATCCGCATCGGCGCCGAGGTCACCACCGGTGACATCCTCGTCGGCAAGGTCACGCCCAAGGGCGAGACCGAGCTGACCCCGGAGGAGCGCCTGCTCCGCGCGATCTTCGGTGAGAAGGCGCGCGAGGTCCGCGACACCTCCATGAAGGTGCCGCACGGTGAGTCCGGCACGGTCATCGGCGTCCGCGTGTTCGACCGCGAGGACGGCGACGAGCTGCCCCCGGGCGTCAACCAGCTGGTCCGCGTCTACGTCGCTCAGAAGCGCAAGATCTCCGTGGGTGACAAGCTCGCCGGCCGTCACGGCAACAAGGGCGTCATCGCGAAGATCCTGCCGATCGAGGACATGCCGTTCATGGAGGACGGCACCCCGGTCGACGTCGTGCTGAACCCGCTCGGTGTGCCGCGTCGTATGAACATCGGCCAGATCCTCGAGCTCCACCTCGGCTGGCTCGCCAAGCAGGGCTGGGACCTCAACCTCTCCGACGACAAGAACGACGCGGAGTGGAAGCAGCGCCTGATCAAGATCCACGCGGACAAGGCAGAGCCGAACACCAAGGTGGCGACGCCGGTGTTCGACGGTGCCCGCGAGGACGAGATCACCGGCCTGCTCGGCTCGACGATCCCCAACCGCGACGGCGTCCGGATGATCGACGAGACCGGCAAGGCGCACCTGTTCGACGGCCGCTCCGGCGAGCCGTTCCCGCAGCCCGTCTCGGTCGGCTACATGTACATCCTCAAGCTGCACCACCTCGTGGACGACAAGATCCACGCGCGCAGCACCGGCCCCTACTCGATGATCACGCAGCAGCCCCTGGGCGGTAAGGCCCAGTTCGGTGGCCAGCGGTTCGGCGAGATGGAGGTCTGGGCGATGGAGGCGTACGGCGCCGCCTACGCCCTGCAGGAGCTGCTGACGATCAAGTCCGACGACGTGCCCGGTCGCGTCAAGGTCTACGAGGCCATCGTCAAGGGTGAGAACATCCCCGACTCCGGCATCCCGGAGTCGTTCAAGGTGCTCATCAAGGAGATGCAGTCGCTCTGCCTCAACGTGGAGGTGCTGTCGCAGGACGGCACGGCCATCGAGATGCGCGACGCGGAGGAGGACGTCTTCCGTGCCGCCGAGGAGCTCGGCATCGACCTGTCCCGCCGCGAGCCCAGCTCCGTCGAAGAAGTCTGAGCGCACGGTCGGCGCGCCCTCCGGGGCGCGCCGGCCCCCTCAGTCCTCAGCCACACACAGAATTTCTAACGAAGGATTGCAGCCATCGTGCTCGACGTGAACTTCTTCGACCAGCTTCAGATCGGCCTGGCCACCGCGGACGACATCCGCACCTGGAGCCACGGTGAGGTCAAGAAGCCGGAGACCATCAACTACCGCACGCTCAAGCCGGAGCGTGACGGCCTCTTCTGCGAGAAGATCTTCGGTCCCACCCGGGACTGGGAGTGCTACTGCGGCAAGTACAAGCGAGTCCGCTTCAAGGGCATCATCTGCGAGCGCTGCGGCGTCGAGGTGACCCGGTCCAAGGTGCGCCGTGAGCGCATGGGCCACATCGAGCTCGCCGCGCCGGTCACCCACATCTGGTACTTCAAGGGTGTCCCCAGCCGCCTCGGCTACCTGCTCGACCTCGCCCCGAAGGACCTCGAGAAGGTCATCTACTTCGCGGCGTACATGATCACCTCCGTCGACGAGGACGCCCGCCACCGCGACCTGTCCTCGCTCGAGGGCAAGGTCGGCCTGGAGCGCGAGCGCCTCGAGAAGCGCCGCGACCAGTCCATCGAGGACCGCGCCCGCAAGCTCGAGGAGGACCTCGCCGCCCTCGAGGCCGAGGGTGCCAAGGCCGACCAGCGCCGCAAGGTCAAGGACGGCGCCGAGCGCGAGATGAAGCAGCTGCGTGACCGCGCGCAGCGCGAGATCGACCGCCTCGACGAGGTGTGGAACACCTTCAAGTCCCTCAAGGTCCAGGACCTCATGGGCGACGAGATGCTCTACCGCGAGATGAAGAACTGGTTCGGCAAGTACTTCGAGGGCCACATGGGCGCCACGGCGATCCAGAAGCGCCTCCAGGACTTCGACATCGAGGCCGAGGTGGAGTCGCTGCGCGACACCATCGCCAACGGCAAGGGCCAGAAGAAGGTCCGCGCCCTCAAGCGCCTCAAGGTCGTCGACGCGTTCCGCAAGACCGGCAACAAGCCGCAGGGCATGGTCCTCGACGCCGTCCCGGTCATCCCGCCGGACCTGCGCCCGATGGTGCAGCTCGACGGTGGCCGCTTCGCGACCTCGGACCTCAACGACCTGTACCGCCGCGTGATCAACCGGAACAACCGCCTCAAGCGGCTGCTCGACCTCGGTGCGCCGGAGATCATCGTCAACAACGAGAAGCGGATGCTCCAGGAGGCCGTCGACTCGCTGTTCGACAACGGCCGTCGTGGTCGCCCCGTCACCGGCCCGGGCAACCGGCCGCTGAAGTCGCTCTCCGACATGCTCAAGGGCAAGCAGGGTCGCTTCCGCCAGAACCTCCTCGGCAAGCGCGTGGACTACTCGGGCCGTTCGGTCATCGTGTCGGGTCCGCAGCTGAAGCTGCACCAGTGCGGTCTGCCCAAGCAGATGGCGCTGGAGCTCTTCAAGCCCTTCGTCATGAAGCGCCTCGTCGACCTCTCGCACGCGCAGAACATCAAGTCCGCCAAGCGGATGGTCGAGCGCGCGCGTCCGGTCGTGTGGGACGTCCTCGAAGAGGTCATCACCGAGCACCCGGTGCTGCTCAACCGTGCACCCACCCTGCACCGCCTCGGCATCCAGGCCTTCGAGCCGCAGCTGATCGAGGGCAAGGCCATCCAGATCCACCCGCTCGTCTGCTCGGCGTTCAACGCCGACTTCGACGGTGACCAGATGGCCGTCCACCTGCCGCTGTCCGCGGAGGCGCAGGCCGAGGCCCGCATCCTGATGCTGTCGACGAACAACATCCTGAAGCCGTCGGACGGTCGCCCCGTGACCATGCCGACCCAGGACATGATCATCGGCCTGTTCTTCCTCACCACCGACCGCGACGGCGAGCCGGGCGAGGGGCGTCACTTCTCCTCGCAGGCCGAGGCGATCATGGCGCTCGACAAGGGCGAGATCTCGCTGCAGAGCCAGATCAAGCTGCGCGTCGAGGGCGTCGTCCCGCCGCTCGAGCTCGAGCTCGGCGCGGACTGGGAGGAGGGCCAGTCGCTGACCCTCGACACCACCCTGGGCCGCTCGATCTTCAACGACACCCTGCCGGCCGACTACCCCTACGTGAACTACGAAGTGGGCAAGAAGGCCCTCGGCGCGATCGTCAACGACCTCGCCGAGCGCTACACCAAGGTCGAGGTCGCGGCGTCCCTGGACGCCCTGAAGGACGCCGGCTTCCACTGGGCCACCCGCTCGGGTGTCACGGTCTCGATCGACGACGTCACGACGCCGGAGAACAAGATCGAGATCCTCTCCGGCTACGAGAAGCAGGCCGAGAAGGTCCAGAAGCAGTTCGAGCGTGGTCTCGTCACCGACGAGGAGCGCCGCCAGGAGCTCATCGAGATCTGGACGCAGGCGTCGAACGACGTGGCCCAGGCCATGGAGAAGAACTTCGACCGCAAGAACCCGATCTTCATGATGGTCGACTCGGGTGCCTCCGGAAACATGATGCAGATCCGTCAGGTCGCGGCCATGCGTGGTCTGGTGGCCAACCCGAAGGGCGACATCATCCCGCGCCCGATCAAGGCGAACTTCCGTGAGGGCCTCTCGGTCCTGGAGTACTTCATCTCCACCCACGGTGCTCGCAAGGGTCTGGCCGACACCGCGCTCCGCACCGCCGACTCGGGCTACCTGACCCGTCGTCTGGTGGACGTCTCGCAGGACGTCATCATCCGTGAGGACGACTGCGGCACCGAGCGCGGTCTGCCCAAGCGGATCGGCGAGCGTCGTGAGGACGGCACGGTCGTCAAGCACGAGAACGCCGAGACCGCGGCGTACGCCCGTTCGGCGGCCACCGAGGTCACCCACCCCGAGACCGGCGACGTGCTGGTCGAGGCGGGCGGCGACCTGGGCGACGTCAAGATCGGCGAGCTCGTCGCGGCCGGCATCGAGGAGGTCAAGGTCCGCTCCGTGCTGACCTGTGACGCCAAGACCGGCACCTGCGCGAAGTGCTACGGCCGTTCGCTGGCGACCGGCAAGCTCGTCGACATCGGCGAGGCGGTCGGCATCATCGCCGCCCAGTCGATCGGTGAGCCCGGCACGCAGCTGACCATGCGTACCTTCCACACCGGTGGTGTGGCCTCCGCAGACGACATCACGCAGGGTCTGCCCCGCGTGGTCGAGCTCTTCGAGGCCCGCTCGCCCAAGGGTCGCTCGCCGATCTCCGAGGCCGCCGGCCGGGTGGAGATCGAGGAGACCGACAAGACCCGGAAGATCCTCATCACGCCCGACGACGGCTCCGAGGTGCAGGAGTACCCCGTCAGCAAGCGCTCGCGCCTGCTGGTCGCCGACGGCGAGCACATCGAGGTCGGCCAGATGCTGACGGTCGGTACCCCCGACCCGCAGGACGTCCTGCGCATCCTGGGTGTCCGCAAGGCGCAGGAGCACCTCGTCGACGAGGTGCAGAACGTCTACCGGTCGCAGGGTGTGTCCATCCACGACAAGCACATCGAGATCATCGTGCGGCAGATGCTGCGCCGGATCACGGTCATCGAGTCCGGCGAGACGAACCTGCTCCCGTCCGACCTCGTCGACCGCGTGCTGTTCGAGAAGGAGAACCGTCGCGTGGTCTCCGAGGGCGGCAAGCCGGCCTCGGGTCGCCCGGTCCTCATGGGCATCACCAAGGCCTCGCTCGCGACCGAGTCGTGGCTGTCGGCGGCCTCCTTCCAGGAGACCACCCGCGTCCTCACCGACGCGGCGATCCACGGCCGTTCGGACTCGCTGCGCGGTCTGAAGGAGAACGTCATCATCGGCAAGCTGATCCCGGCTGGCACCGGCCTCGAGCGGTACCGCAACATCCGGGTGGAGCCCACCGAGGAGGCCCGCGCCGCGGCGTACTCCGTGACGGGCTACGACTCCTACGACTACGAGTTCGGCAACGCCGGCTCCGGTCAGGCCGTCGCCCTGGACGACTTCGACTTCGGTTCCTACCAGAACTGAGCGCGAAGCACTGATCCACGCGAGACCCCCGTCGCCCGAAAGGGTGGCGGGGGTCTCGTCATGTCCGGGGTGCTGAGAGGATGGCGACCGTGAGTGGGATGCCTGCGGGGACCGATGTCCTGGTGGTGGGGGCCGGTCCGGCGGGGTCGGCGGCCGCGGCCTGGGCTGCGAAGGCCGGACTGGACGTGGTGCTGGCCGACGCGCAGGTCTTCCCGCGCGACAAGACGTGCGGTGACGGACTGACGCCGCGGGCGATCGGGGAGCTGCAGCGGCTGGGCCTGGAGGACTGGCTGCGCGCGCACACGGTCAACCGGGGCCTGCGCGCCCACGGGTTCGGGCAGACGCTCCTGCTGCCCTGGCCGGGCGGCACCCTGCCCGACTGGGGCTCGGCCGTGGCCCGCACCGAGCTGGACGACCACCTGCGCACGACGGCGATCAAGGCCGGCGCGCAGGCGGTCGACGGCGCCCGGGCGATCGACGTACGCCTCGAGGGCGGCCGGGTGGCCGCCGTGGTGTTCGAGCGGTCGGGCACGGGCGGCAAGACGATGTTCGAGGTGACCTGCAAGCGCCTGGTCGTGGCCGACGGGGTCCGCTCGCCGCTGGGCAAGCTGCTCGGACGGGAGTGGCACCGCGAGACGGTCTACGGCGTGGCCGGACGCTCCTACGTGCGCTCGGGCCTGAGCGACGACCCGTGGATCAGCTCCCACCTCGAGCTGCGCGGCCCCTCGACAGGCTCGGGGACCAAGGGCGAGATCCTGTCGGGCTACGGCTGGATCTTCCCGCTGGGCGACGGCGAGGTGAACCTCGGCGTCGGCACCCTGGCCACCGCCAAGCGGCCGGCGAACGTCGCGATCAAGCCGCTGATGAGCTACTACGCCGAGGAACGCCGTGAGGAGTTCGAGCTCGAGGGCGACCTGCGGGCGCCGACGTCGGCGCTGCTGCCGATGGGCGGTGCGGTCTCGAACGTCGCGGGGCCCAACTGGGCGCTGATCGGCGACGCCGCGGCGTGCGTGAACCCGCTCAACGGCGAGGGCATCGACTACGGCCTCGAGACCGGGCGGCTGGTCGCCGAGATGCTGTCCGAGGGGCGCGAGCTGGGCGCCGCCTGGCCGGCACTGCTGCGCGAGCACTACGGGGAGTCGTTCTCGATCGCGCGCCGGCTCGCCGGGCTGGTCACGGTGCCGCGACTGCTGCCCGCGCTGGGCCCGGCCGGCATGCGCTCGGACTGGCTGATGACGCTGGCGCTGCGCTGGATGGGCAACCTGGTCACCGACGAGGACCGGGATCGCTCGGCGCGGGTCTGGCGCTGGGCCGGCAAGCGCTCGATTGCCCGGGACGCGCGACCGCCCTTCGCCTAGGCGTGTCGCCCAAGTCGGCGCCGTCGCGAGCGTGGTTTCGCGCCGTATCTGGCAAGGCGGAGGTGCGAAGGCGGGACGGAGTCCCGTCGAGTCGCCGACAACGCCGCCAGATCGGATGCGAGACCACGCGCAGCAGGCGCACCGACTTGGGCGACACGCCTTAGGCTTCCCGCACGATGGCGAGCTGGTACGGAGTCACGATCGCGCTGGGCCGGGCCGCCATGTACGGGCTCGACATCACCACGCGCTGGCGGGGCGAGGAGCACCTTCCGACCAGCGGCCCGGTGCTGCTGGCGAGCAACCACGTCTCCTACCCCGACTTCCTCTTCATCGGCAGGGCCGCGCTGAGCCGGGACCGCTACGTGCGCTTCATGTGCCGCCACGACATCTGGAACGTGCCGGTCGTGCGCGACGCGATGACCTCGATGCGGCACATCCCCGTCGACAGGGAGGCCGCCGCAGCGGCGTACCTCCGGGCCCGCTCGCTGCTCGCCGAGGGCGAGGCGGTGTGCGGGTTCCCGGAGGCCGGGATCTCCTACAGCTACGCGGTGCGCTCGATGATGCCCGGTGTGGCCGCGCTGGCCCGGGAGACCGGGGTCCCGATCGTGCCCGTGGTCGTCTGGGGCAGCCAGCGGCTCGCGAGCGTGGGCCGGCGCGTCGACGGCAGGGAGCCGCGGCCCGACCTCCGGCGCGGGCGCACCGTCGACGTCCGCTTCGGCGAGCCGATCGCCGTGTCGCGCGACGCGGACCTGGTCGCCACGACCCGGGACCTGGGCGAGCGGCTCACCGGGATGCTGGAGTCGGTGCAGCGGCTTCCGGTGCACCGACCCCGCGCGGGGGAGTACGCCCCCTGGTATCCCGCGCACCTCGGGGGGCACGCGCCGGACCGCCGGGAGGCGCTGCTCTACGACGACGTGCCCCGCAGCGCGGTCAGGCCGACCTGGGGGCCGCCGCTGCCGGATCCGGCCCGGATAGGTTGAGCCCGTGGGCACCTACCCGAAGCGGCAGCGGGTCGCGGCGTACGCCGTCATCCTCCGCGAGGACCGGATCCTGCTGAGCCGCCTCGCGGAGCGGGTGACCAGCGAGGAGCTGTGGACCCTGCCCGGTGGCGGGCTGGACCACGGCGAGGACCCGCGCGAGGCGGTGGTCCGCGAGATCCACGAGGAGACCGGCCTCGACGCGCAGGTCGGCGAGACCGCGCACGTCTACTCCTTCCACCAGCCTCGGACCCGCCGGGACGGCCGCGGCGTCGATGCCCACTCGCTGCGCATCGTGTACGACGGGTGGGTGGCCTTGGACGCCCCCGAACCGCACGTGGTGGAGGTCGACGGGTCGACGTCGGAGGCGGCCTGGGTGAAGGTCGCGGACGTGCTGGACGGGACCGTGCCGGTCGTCGGGCTGGTCACCGAGGCGCTGGCCGACCACCGGCCGCACCGCAAGCAGCGGATCGCGGCGTACGCCCTGGTGACCCGCGAGGACACCGTGCTCCTCACCCGGATCTCGCCGCAGGGCTTCCACACCGGCGCCTGGACGTTGCCGGGCGGCGGCATCGACCACGGCGAGGCCCCCCGCGCCGCGCTCGAGCGCGAGGTGCTCGAGGAGTGCGGGGTGGCCTGCGCGGTCGGGGAGCTGCTCGACGTCCACGACCTGCACTTCGGCGGCACCGCTCCCTCGGGGCGGGACGAGGACTTCCACGGGGTGCACCTCCTCTTCGAGGGCACCGTCGCCGACGATGCCGAGCCGCGCGTGGTCGAGGTCGGCGGGACGACCGACGCGGTCGCGTGGGTGCCGCTCGCCGACGTCGCCTCGGGCGCCGTCGAGGTGCTGGACCTGGTCCGGCACGCCCTCGAGGTCCGCGCATCGCGACGGTCGGATCGCGGCTGACGGTGCTGTCCGGACCTCGTCGGCGGTCCCGGGGCCACCGCACGGCCCGTTAGGTTGGGGGCATGAGCGAGACGGTGTTCACCTACGCGGCTCCCGCGCTCAAGTTCGGGATCGGGGCCTCCGCCGAGGTCGGCCACGACCTCGTCCAGTACGGCGCCCGCCGGGTCCTGCTCGTCACGGACGCCGGCGTGGCCGCCACGGGCCACCCCGCGCGGATCGCCGAGCAGGTGGCGGCGCGCGGCGTGGAGGTCGTGACCTTCGACGGGGTGCGGGTCGAGCCGACCGACGACTCGATGCGGCTGGCCATCGACTTCGCCCGCGCGGAGGGCCCCTTCGACGCGATCCTCGCGGTCGGGGGCGGGTCGTCGATCGACACCGCCAAGGCCGTCAACCTGCTCACCACCAATCCCGGTGAGCTCATGGACTACATCAACGCGCCGGTCGGCAAGGCGCTCGCGCCGACGAAGCCGCTGCTGCCCCTCGTGGCCGTGCCGACGACCACCGGCACCGGCGCCGAGAGCACCACGATCTGCGTGCTGGACGTGCTCGCGCTCAAGGTCAAGACCGGCATCAGCCACGCGCGCCTGCGTCCGACCCTGGCCGTGGTCGACCCGGCACTCACCGTCAGCCAGCCGGCGCTGGTCACCGCGGCCTCCGGCATGGACATCCTGTGCCACGCGCTCGAGAGCTACACCGCCCGCTGGTTCGCCGACTTCGACGCCAAGCAGCCCGAGCAGCGGGTGCCCTACTGCGGCGCCAACCCGATCGCGGACATGTGGTCGGAGAAGGCACTGTCGTTGCTCGCCGGGGCGTTCCGCAGCGCGGTGCGGGAGGGCGGCGACCTGACGGGGGTGAGCGGGGCCCGGGAGCAGATGGCGATGGCCGCGACGTTCGCCGGGCTCGGCTTCGGCAACGCCGGCGTCCACATCCCGCACGCCAACGCCTACCCGATCGCGGGCCGGGTCCGCGACTACCGTCCGGCCGGCTACCCCGACGACGAGGCGATCGTGCCGCACGGCATGGCCGTCTCGCTGACCGCGCCCGAGGCCTTCCGCTTCACCTTCGAGGCCGCGCCCGAGCGGCACCTGCACGCCGCCCGGCTGCTCGACCCGGCCGCCGAGGGCGACGGCCCGGACGTGCTCCCGCGCGTCCTGAGCACCCTGATGCGCGACATCGGGATCCCCAACGGGCTGGCCGAGGTGGGCTTCGGCGACGCCGACGTGGACGACCTCGTCGAGGGCTCGCTCAAGCAGCAGCGGCTGCTCGCCACCGCACCCCGACCCGTGACCGACGACGACCTGGCCGCGGTCTTCCGCGGCTCGATGGAGCACTGGTGAACCACGCGCAGGACCTGGTCGGCGAGCTGCGCCGCCGCGGCGTCGACGACGTCTCCGACTCCACGCTCACCCGCGCGCTCTACTCCTCGGACGCCTCGCTCTACCGCGTCGTCCCCCAGGCGGTGGCCCGGCCCCGGCACGCCGACGAGCTGCTCGCGATCCTCGACGTCGCCCGCACCCTGCGCGTGCCGGTCACCATGCGCGGAGCCGGTACGTCGATCGCCGGCAACGCCGTCGGCCCCGGCATCGTGGTGGACACCCTCAAGCACCTCAACCACGTCCTCGCCATCGACCCGGAGACCCGCACCGCCCGCGTCCAGCCCGGGGTCGTGCACGCCGACCTCCAGCGCGCCGCCGCCCCGCACGGGCTGCGCTTCGGCCCGGACCCCTCGACGCACACCCGCTGCACGATCGGCGGGATGATCGGCAACAACGCGTGCGGCTCGCGGGCCCTGGGCTACGGCCGCACCGTCGACAACGTCGCGGGCATGCGGGTCGCCTTCGGGACCGGCGAGGTCGCCACCACCGGTCCCTTCACGGACGGGCCGGGCGCCGTCGGCGTCGGGCTGAACGACCTCGTCGACGGCCACCTCGGCCACGTCCGCACCGAGTTCGGCCGCTTCTCGCGGCAGGTCAGCGGCTACTCCCTCGAGCACCTGCTGCCCGAGCGGGGCCGTCGCCTCGACCGCTTCCTCGTCGGCTCCGAGGGCACCCTCGCGCTGGTCCTCGAGGCGACCGTCGACCTCGTCGTCGACGAGCCCGACCGGCTGCTCGTCGTGCTCGGCTACCCGTCGATGGCGGAGGCGGCCGACGCCGTACCCGCCCTGCTCGCCAGCGCCGGCACCCGGCTGATCGCCTGCGAGGGCCTCGACGCACGCATCGTCGACCTGGTCCGGGCCAAGGGCAACGCCGTCCCCGACCTGCCGCGCGGCGCCGGCTGGCTCTTCGCCGAGGTCGCGGGGGAGGGCGCCGACGCGATCGCCGCCCAGCTCGTGGCCGCCGCCGGTGCCCTGGAGAGCCGGGTCGTCTCCGACGCCGGCGAGTCCGCGGCGCTGTGGCGGATCCGCGAGGACGGCGCCGGCCTGGCCGCCCGCAGCCTCGCGAGCCCGGCCTACTCCGGCTGGGAGGACGCCGCCGTGCCCCCCGAGCACCTCGGCGCGTGGCTGCGCGACTTCGACGAGCTGCTCGCCGCGCACGACCTCGACGGGGTGCCCTACGGCCACTTCGGCGACGGCTGCGTGCACGTCCGCATCGACTTCCCCTTCGAGCACGGGGGCGACGAGGACCGCGGCCGCCGGGTCTTCCGCGACTTCCTGACCGCCTGCGCCCACAAGCTCCGCGACTACGGCGGCTCGCTGTCCGGTGAGCACGGCGACGGCCGTGCCCGGTCCGAGCTGCTCCCGCTGATGTACGACGCGGAGTCGCTGCGGCTGTTCGCGGCTGCCAAGGCGATCTGTGACCCCGACAACCTGCTCAACCCCGGCAACATCGTCGACCCCGCGCCGCTCGACGCCGACCTGCGTCCGGTCCGGCCGCGGCAGCGGGTCAGGCCCGGCCTGCAGTTCGTGCACGACGGCGGCGCGATGGGCAACGCCGTGCACCGCTGCACGGGCGTCGGCAAGTGCGTGGCTCCCAAGACGACCGGCGTCATGTGCCCCTCCTACCTCGCGACCCGTGACGAGAAGGACTCCACCCGCGGACGCTCGCGGGTGCTGCAGGAGGCCCTCGACGGCGAGCTCGTCGGTGGCCTGGCCGACCCGGCCGTGGGCGAGGCGCTGGACCTCTGCCTGGCCTGCAAGGGCTGCGCGTCGGACTGCCCCACGGGCGTCGACATGGCGACCTACAAGGCCGAGGCCCTGCACCAGCAGTACGCCGGCCGCCGCCGCCCCCGCAGCCACTACACGCTCGGGCGGCTGCCGCAGTGGGCGGCGCTGACCGCGCCCGTCGCGCCGCTCGCCAACCGGATGCTGAAGGTCAAGCCGTTCGCGGCCCTGGCCCGCGCCGCCGGGGGCATCGACCAGCGACGCTCCATCCCGGCGTTCGCGCCGACCACCCTGCGCAAGGGTCTCGACAAGCTCGACCACCGAGGGACCCCGGACGTGTGGATCTGGGCCGACTCGTTCACCGACCACTTCCTGCCCCAGTCCGGCCACGCCGCGATCCGGGTCCTGGAGGCGGCCGGCCTGACCGTGCGGGTCATCTCCGAGGACGCCTGCTGCGGCCTGACCTGGGTGACGACCGGCCAGCTCGACAAGGCCCGCTCGATCATGGAGCGAACCCTCGCCACGCTCGCGCCGTACGTCGCCAGCGGCGTCCCCGTCGTCGGCCTCGAGCCGTCCTGCCTGGCCACGCTGCGCAGCGACGCGGTCGAGCTGACCGCCGACCCCCGGGCGGCCCAGGTCGCCGGCGGGGTGCTGACCTTCGCCGAGCTGCTGACCCGGCTCGACTGGACGCCGCCGGACCTGACCGGCGTCGAGGTCGTCGCCCAGCCGCACTGCCACCAGAGCGCGATCCTGGGCTGGTCGGCCGATGAGGCGCTGCTGAAGCGGGCCGGCGCCACGGTCACCCGGGTGGCCGGCTGCTGCGGCCTCGCGGGCAACTTCGGCATGGAGAAGGGCCACTACGAGGTGTCGGTCGCGGTCGCCGAGACGCACCTGCTGCCCACGGTCCGCGCCCACCCCGACGCGGTGGTCCTCGCCGACGGGATGTCGTGCCGGGTCCAGCTCGACGACCTCGCGGGTGTGCCCGCGATGCACCTCGCCGAGCTGCTGGCTTCTAGACTCGACGCGTGAATCCCCGCCATCGCCGCCTCGTCATCCCGGTGGCCCTGGTGGCACTGCTCCTGCTCGTCATCATCGCCTCGGTGGTCAACAAGTGAGTGCTGAACCCCTCCTGCGTGTGCTCGCCAAGATGCGCGTCCACCTGCTCGACCCCGAGACGCTGGTCAAGGCCGTCGCCTCCGGGCGCCAGAAGGGCCAGCAGACCCGCTGGAAGCGCGTCGAGCTGCGCTACGTCGACCTCAAGGCCGGCCGCCACCTGCAGGTCACGGCGTACGACGAGACCCAGGCGCACACCTCCAACCACTCGGTGGGGGACGAGGCGCGGGACGCCGTCGACGGGCTGCTGGACGAGCCGTTCGCCAACTGGCACGTCGAGACCACGACCCAGAGCCACCAGGTCCGGGTGACCAAGAAGCTCGAGGCGATGCTGCACACCACCGAGCGCGCCGAGGAGGTCGAGGTCGACCGCGGCCACGACCGCGACAAGGAGCGGCTGCTCGCCGAGGACGACCCGGTCTTCCGGGCGATCGGGCTCACCGACGCACAGGGACGGCTGAAGCCGAGCCGGCAGGCGAAGTACCGCCAGGTCGAGGAGTTCCTGCGGCTGCTCGACGCCTCGGTCACCGAGGCGATGGCCAAGGGTCAGCTCCGCACGCCCACCGTCGACGAGCCGCTGCGGATCGTGGACCTCGGCTGCGGCAACGCCTACCTGACCTTCGCCGCCCAGCGCTTCCTGACCTCCGTCCGCGGGCTGCCCGTCGTCGTCACCGGCGTCGACGTGAAGGAGCAGTCCCGCGAGCACAACAGCAAGGTCGCCTCCGACCTCGGCGTGGACGCGCAGTTCGTCGTCGGCTCGATCTCCGGTGCCCAGCTCGACCGGGCGCCCGAGGTGGTGCTGGCCCTGCACGCCTGCGACACCGCCACCGACGAGGCGCTCGCCCGCGCCGTCGGGTGGGAGGCCCAGCTGGTGCTGGCCGCGCCGTGCTGCCACCACGACATCGCCGCGCAGCTCCGCAAGGCCCCGACCCCCGCCCCCTACGCCATGCTCACCCGCCACGGCATCCTCCGCGAGCGCCTCGCGGACACGCTCACCGACGGGCTGCGGGCCTCGCTGCTGCGGATCGAGGGCTACCGCGTCGACGTGGTGCAGTTCGTCGAGAGCCAGCACACCCCGCGCAACACCATGCTCCGGGCCGTCCGGACGGGGGCGCCGGTCAAGGGCGGCGGCGTGCGCAAGGAGTACGACGACCTCGTCGCCACCTGGGCGATCCGGCCGCGGCTGGCCGAGCTGCTCGCCGAGCTCCCGGGCCATGGCTGACCGGATCCTCGGCGTCCTGGCCGCGGTGCCGTTCCTGCTCGGGACGGTCTCCTCGTCCGGCACCCACGGCACGACGGCCTTCACGTTCGCCGACCCCGAGATCATCGAGTCCAGCGCGCTGGTCGTGCAGGACGGTCTGTTCCTGACCAGCAACGACTCGGGTGACTCCGGGCGCGTGTTCGCGGTCGACCCGGCCACCGGCCGCACCGTCGGGGTCACGCACTGGTCGCCGGACCCCGTCGACGTCGAGGCGCTCGCGCCGGCCGGGCCCGGCCACGTCTGGGTGGGCGACATCGGCGACAACGGCGAGGACCGCGACTCGGTCAGCATCACCCGCATCCCGGTCGGGGCCGCCGACGCGACGGTCGACGAGCCGGCGTACGAGCTGGTCTACCCGGACCGCGCCCACAACGCCGAGACGCTGCTGTCCGACCCGCGCACCGGCCGGGTCTACGTCGCGACCAAGGATGTCTTCGGCGGTCGGCTGTACGCCGTGCCGAAGCACCTCTCGGCCACCTCGCCCAACCGGCTGAGGGCCGTGGGGGACGTGCTGCCCATCGCGACCGACGGGGCGTTCTTCCCCGACGGCCGGCACCTCGTGCTGCGCGACTACTCGATGGCCGTCGTCTACGCCTTCCCCTCGATGGAGAAGGTCGGGGAGTTCCGGCTCCCGGTGCAGGACCAGGGCGAGGGGATCGCGGTCGACGCCCGCGGCACGCTCTTCGTCAGCTCCGAGGGCCAGCACGAGCCGGTGCTGCGGGTCTCGCTGCCGGCCGAGGTGCGTGACGCCCTCACGCCGCCGTCCGCGGCCACCGCACCGCCGTCACCCTCACCGGGGGTGCCCGACCGGTCCATCGGCATCCGGGTCGACGACCGGCCGGTCTGGCCGTGGCTGCTCACCGGCGGCATCGGCGTCGCCGCCCTGGTCGTGCTGCTGCGCTCGCTGCGGCCGCGCTGACCCTCCTGCGGGTGAGCCGCGACCTTGGTCGCGCTGGCTAGGCTCCCGGCCATGCCGCGGACCCGTCGCTCCTCGCCCGACCAGCCCGGCTGGACCCGTCGTCGTGCCGGCCGGGGCTTCGTCTACCTCGACGAGGACGGCGGCCGGCTCCCCGAGGAGCACGCCCAACGCGCGCGGGACCTGGTGATCCCGCCCGCGTGGGAGGACGTGTGGATCTGCCCGTGGCCCAACGGTCACCTCCAGGCCGTCGGCACCGATGACGCCGGGCGGCGTCAGTACCTCTACCACCCGGACTTCCGGGCCCGGCGGGACGCGGAAAAGTTCGACCGGATGCTGGAGTTCGGCAAGGGGCTGACCCGGGCGCGCGAGCTCGTCCTGACCGACCTCGGGCGCGAGGGGATGCCGCTGGAGCGGGCCTGCGCGGCCGCCGTACGCCTGCTGGACCTCGGCTACTTCCGGATCGGCAACGACGTCTACGCCGACACCAACGGCAGCTTCGGCCTGACCACGCTCGAGCGGCGCCACGTGCGACGCCGGCAGGACCGGCTGGTCTTCACGTTCACCGGCAAGTCCGGCGTCGACCACCGCATCGAGATCGACGACGCCGTGGTGATCGAGGCGATCGACATCATGCGGCGCCGGCGCGGGCAGGACCTGCGGCTGCTGTCCTACAAGGACGGGCGCTCCTGGCGGTCGATGCTGCCGGCGCTGGTCAACGAGTACGTCCGCGCGAGCACCGGACTCGAGGCCACCGCGAAGGACTTCCGGACCTGGCACGCGACCGTGCTGGCGGCCGCCGCCCTCGCGGAGACCGACGAGCCGGGGGAGACCCAGGCGTCCCGCAAGCGTGCGGTGTCGGGCGCGATGAAGGAGGTCGCGTCGTTCCTCGGCAACACGCCCACGCTGGCGCGGTCGTCGTACGTCGACCCGCGCGTGATCGAGGCCTACGAGCAGGGCCGGACGATCCGGGGCACCACCCGGCGGAGCCATGACACCCCCGACGCCCGGCAGGCGGCCCTCGAGCGCGCGACGCTGCGGCTGCTGACGGCGGCGTAGTCGCTCATCCGTCGCTGGCGCGCACCCGGTCGGCCCCGTGGGCGCTGTCGCGGTCCCGCCCGTGGTGGCCGTGCCAGTCGAGGCACAGGACCGTGGCGTCGTCGCTCAACGCCTGCCCGGTGGCCTCGAGCACCCGGTCGGCGAGCGCCCGGACCGCCTCGCGCGGGTGCAGTCCGCGGGTCTGCGCGATCTCGCGGGCGAGGTCGACGTCGACGGCGTTGCGCTCCAGCATGCCGTCGGTGACGAAGACGATGCGGTCGCCCGGCTCCAGGGTCAGCTGGTTGCCGTTGTAGGTGGTGCCGGGGAACAGGCCGAGGGGGAGGTCCACGGTCAGGTCGAGGGTGCGCACGTGCGGTCCGCGTGCGAGGTACGGCGCGACGTGGGCCGCGTTGACCAGCTCCATCGACCCCGTGCGCAGGTCGACGCGGCCGATCAGGCCGGTGACGAAGTCCTCGAGCCCGATCTGCTCGGCGTGCTCGGTCAGCGCAGCGTTGGTCGAGGTGACCTGCTCGAGGAGGGAAGCACCCTGGTTGCGCGCGTTGCGCAGGCTGCCCACGCACAGCGTGGCGGTGAGGGCTGCCGCGACGCCGTGTCCCATCGCGTCGGTGAGGGACAGGTGCAGCAGGTCGCGCGCCAGGCTGAAGTCGAAGGTGTCCCCGGCGATGCCCGCCGCCGGCTCCAGCCACCCCGCGAGCGTGAAGGACCCTGCTTCACACGTCTGGGGGCCGGGAAGCAGTCGGTGCTGGATCTCGGCGGACAGGCTCAAGGGACGGGTGCGCTGTCCCCACTCGTAGAGGTCGGTGTGGCGACGGTTGGCGATCACCACGAAGGCCAGCAGGTGGGCCAGCCTCGAGATCTCACCCACGTGTTCTTGTGAGGGCTCCTGGGGCAGCACGATCTCGAGGAGTCCGATGACCTCGCCACGCTCGGTCACCGGGGCCAGCACGCGCCACAGGCTCAGGTCCTCGGCCTCGGCCCCCGGCTGGCCGGGCGCCACCACCCGCACCTGCTGGGAGCGCACCGCCTGCTCGGCCGGTCCCCCGTCGAAGGGAAGGACCGTTGCTGACTCCTCGAGGGACCGGCGCTCGTTGCGCCCGAGCGGGTCGGGGGTCTCGGCCCCGTCGTCGGCCTCCAGCCGGACGTGGGCGAGCCGCACGAGGGCCCGCCCGGAGAGGTCGGCGATGAGGAAGGAGATCCTGGAGGCACCGAGGGCGAGTCCGAACTCACGCGTGACGGCCTCGACGGCCTCGACCGGGGACGCGGCCTCAGCCGCGTCGAGCACGCCCGCCACGATTCCCAGCCCTCCTGTCGGCCTCACCTTTCGCAGCATAGGGCCGGGGGTCGGGCTAGCGTCGGGTCCATGGAGATCACGGTGGTCCAGGGGGACATCACCCGCCAGCAGGTCGATGCCGTCGTGAACGCGGCCAACAACCGGATGCGCGGCGGGAGCGGTGTCGACGGCGCCATCCACCGGGCCGGAGGCCCGGCCGTGCTGGCCGACTGCGTCGCCCGCTTCCCGCACGGGCTGGCCACCGGCGACGCCGGCTGGACGACGGCGGGGGAGATGGCGGCCACGTGGGTGATCCACGTCGTCGGCCCCAACCGCACGGCCGGCCAGACCGACCGCGGCCTGCTCACGTCCTGCTACCGCCGCGCGCTGGAGGTCGCCGACGAGCTCGGCGCCGGATCGGTGGCGTTCCCGCTGGTCAGCGCCGGGGTCTACGGCTGGCCCAAGGACGACGCGATCGCCGCCGCCCTCGAGACGTTCCGGGCGGTCGACACCGCCGTGGCCGAGGCCCGGCTGGTGGCGTTCGACGGGGCGACGTACGAGCTGATGCTGGCGGCACTGGGCTGAGTCCTTGGCTGAGTTCTTGGGCCGGATGTGGCGCCCGCGCGCGTGGCCGACCGTCTCCCGGCGTCAAGGAACCTCGCTGCGCTCGGTCCGCTCCGCGGCGGCCTGCGGCCGTCCTTGACTCCGGGACCCGGACGGTCGGCCGAGCGGCGCGCTTGCCGGCACGGGCTTCGCCCGCGCCGCCCGCATGCGCGGGCGCCTTGAACGGTGGGCTGTGAACCGAATTGTTGCCGGTGGCGGCGGTAGTGGTGAGTCATCAACCGAACCACTGCGACGGAAGGTTCAAACCTCACCGCTGACCGGGGACGCCGTGCCAGGAACGGTTGACTCCTCACCGCTCCGGGCAGGGGCGCGTCAGCAGGCCGGTGGTGTGCGTGGTGTTCGATCCTGACAGTGGATCGGACCCGATGGGCGCCCAGAATCGAACAGAGCGCACACCAGCAGTTGAATGTCCTTGGTGTGCGCCTGGGGCGGGGAGGCGGCGCACCCCACCGGGACCCGCGCGCCGGGGTCAGGCGTGCTCCACCACGTAGTCGATGCAGGCGGTGAGTGCCTCGACGTCGGCGGGGTCGACGGCGGGGTACATCGAGATCCGCAGCTGGTTGCGCCCGAGCTTGCGGTAGGGCTCGGTGTCGACGACGCCGTTGGCGCGCAGCGTGGCCGCGACGGCGTCGGCCGAGATCGCCTCGTCGAAGTCGATGGTGCCGATCACGAGCGAGCGGTGGTCGGGGTCCGCGACGTACGGCGTGGTGTACGACGTCTTCTCGGCCCAGCCGTAGAGCGCGTCGGAGGAGGCGGTGGTCCGCTCGACCATGCCGGGCAGGCCCCCGGAGGCGTTCATCCAGTCGAGCTGCTCGGCCATCAGGAAGAGGGTCGCGACCGACGGGGTGTTGTAGGTCTGGTTCTTGCGCGAGTTGTCGATCGCGGTCGGGAGGTCGAAGAAGGCGGGGATGTGCCGCCCGCTGGCGGCGATCTCGTCGGCCCGGGCCAGGGCGGCCGGCGACATGATCGCGATCCAGATGCCGCCGTCGGAGGCGAAGCACTTCTGCGGAGCGAAGTAGTAGACGTCCGACTCGGTCAGGTCGACGGGCAGCCCGCCCGCGCCGGACGTCGCGTCGATCAGCACCAGCGCCTCGTCGGCGGAGGTGCCGGCGGGGCGGCGCACCGGTGCCATCACCGCGGTCGAGGTCTCGTTGTGGGCCCAGGCGTAGGCGTCGACGCCCTCCTCGGCCACGGCCACGGAGCGCGAGCCGGGGTCGGCCTTGAGCACCGACGGCTCGGCCAGCCACGGGGCGTCGGCGGCGGCCTTGGCGAACTTCGAGGTGAACTCGCCGAAGGACAGGTGCTGGCTCTTCTCCCGGATCAGGCCGAAGGTCGCCACGTCCCAGAACGCCGTCGCGCCTCCGTTGCCGAGCACGACCTCGTAGCCCTCGGGCAGGTCGAACAGCGACGCGAGCCCGTCCCGCACGCGGCCCACGAGGTCGCGGACCGGGGCCTGCCGGTGGGAGGTGCCCATCAGCGACGCGCCGGTCGCGGCGAGCGCGTCGAGGTGGCCGGTCTGGATCTTCGAGGGACCCGCGCCGAAACGCCCGTCGGCGGGGAGCAGGTCGGCGGGGATCGTCAGCACCCCCCTATTCTGGCACCCCGATTCGGGCCACCCCGGGAGGAGTCCAGATGCCCGTCACCCCGGCGCTGCTCGAGATCCGTCGCGTGGCCTACGGCCAGCCGGACGCGATGCGGCTGATCGACGAGGTCCAGGCGGAGTACGTCCAGCGCTACGGCGGCCCCGACGACACCCCCCTCGACCACGCGATGTTCGAGCCACCGCTGGGCAGCTTCTACGTCGCCTACGGCGACGGCGAGCCGGTTGCGACGGGCGCCTGGCGGCGTACGTCCGTGCGCGCGCTGGACGCGAGCGACGCCGCCGAGATCAAGCGGATGTACGTCGTGCCGTCGGCGCGTGGGGCGGGCGTGGCGCGCGCGGTGCTCGCCCACCTCGAGGCGACCGCGAGCGCGGCCGGCATCGACGTGCTGGTCCTCGAGACCGGCATGAAGCAGCCCGAGGCGATCGCGCTCTACACCTCCTCGGGCTACGAGCCGGTGCCCGGCTTCGGCTACTACAGGGACGAGCCGCTCTCCCGCTGCTTCGGGAAGCGGCTGACCACGAGGTAGCGCTCGTCGGTGATCTCCCGGCCCCAGTACGCCGGCTCCGGCAGCAGGGTCAGGTCTGCCTGGCGCCCGACGGAGGCGAGCAGCTCGACGGTCTCGCGCGCGGCCAGCCCGGCCCCGTTGAACCAGCGACCCTCGACCAGGAGCAGGCGGCCGCCCGGCGCGAGCAGCGCCTCCCAGCGCCGCAGCGCGTCGACGGGGTCGGGCAGCGCCCACAGCACGTGGCGGCACAGGACGACGTCGTAGGCGCCGGCCTCGAACGGCGGGGCCGAGGCGTCGCCCTCGACGTAGGAGACGTCGGTGCGCGAGCCGGCCTTGGTGCGGGCGAGGCGGACCATCTCGGGGGAGAGGTCGAGGCCGTCGACGCTCCACCCGGCGTCGGCGAGCAGCAGCGAGAGGGTGCCGGTGCCGCAGCCGAGGTCGGCGGCCCGGCCGGGGGCCTCGGGCAGGTTGCGCAGCAGCAGCTCGCGCCAGACCTGCCGCACGGCCGGGTCGCGCAGGCCGTGGTCGGGGGCCTCGTCGAAGGCCGCGGCCTCGGCGTCCCAGATGTCCCGCTGCTCGTCCAGGTCGTACTCGTCGGTCACATCACCATCCGATCACGGGCGCTCGGGTTCCCCGGACAGACGCGCACGGGCGACCTAGCCTCGATGGCTGTTCGACTCACTCGGGAGCCCCCTCATGACCACACTGCTCGGCCGCACCGTCCGCGTCCTGCTCGTCGCCCTCACCCTCGCCCTGGCCGCGCCGGCCGTCGCCGGCGCCTCGCCCGAGGACTACCCGCACTACCAGCCGCAGACGAAGTGCTCACCCAAGGCGAAGCCCGGCACCGTCTACCTCGGCCACTGGCTGGTGCGGAAGTACGGCGGGGCGTTCGGCGGGATCTCCCGGCCGTGCGGCTCGGGGGGCACGTCGGAGCACAAGGAGGGCCGGGCCTTCGACTGGTCCCTCGACGCCGGCAGCGACCACGACCGCGCCATCGCGAAGGCGTTCATGGAGCGAGTGCGCCGCACCGACTCCCACGGCAACACCGACGCGTGGGCGCGGCGGATGGGGATCATGTACTGGATCTGGTCGGACCACATGTACTCCGCGTGGGACGGCTACCGCGCCGAGCCCTACCTGAGCAGCAGCTGCAAGACCAGGACGAAGTGCTCCAAGACGCTGCGGCACCGCAACCACCTGCACATCTCGCTGACCCGCAAGGGCGGCAAGGGCCTGACCAGCTGGTTCGAGGGCCGGCTCGATCAGGGCTGACTCAGGTCTGGGCTGCTGCCCACTCAGCGCGGCTGATCTCGTAGAGCACCTCGCCCTGCTCCCAGCCCTGGACGGGCTCCTCCCACTCCTGGACCCAGGAGTCGGTGTGCCGCAGGCCGACGCGGGCGAGCACGGCACGGGAGGCGGTGTTGACCGCCATCGTCGAGGCGAGGACCCGCTCGACGCCCGGCACCCCGAACGCCTGGTCCACGGTCGCCCGCGCGCCCTCGGTGGCGAGGCCGCGGCCCCACGCCGCGCGGCGCAGGCGGTAGCCCAGGCCCGCGACGGAGGGGTCGGCGGCGAACGACGAGGCCGACCACCAGCCGACGAACTCCCCGGCGGACCCGTCGCCGGTGAAGCCGACCCAGTAGCCCAGCCCGCGGGCGACGTCGCTCTGCGGGCCGCGCCGCTGGTCCCACTCGACGAGTGTCTCCTCGGGCGTGGCCGCCCGCCCCCGGATGAACGCCATCACCTCCGGGTCGGCGTTCAGCGCGACCAGGAAGGCGAGGTGCTCGTCCGCGACCGGGACCAGCGTCAGGCGGTCGGTGTGCAGCGTGGGGAGGTCGGGGCTCAGCCCGCCCACTCGGCCTTCCACCCGGTGACCTCGTCGGCCTTGCGCGCCGCCGGCCCGGTGTAGATGGCCGACGGGCGGATCAGCCGGCCGGTCTTCTTCTGCTCCAGGATGTGGGCCGACCAGCCGCCCGTGCGGGCGCAGGTGAACATCGAGGTGAACATGTTGGCCGGCACCTCGGCGAAGTCCAGGACGATGGCCGCCCAGAACTCCACGTTGGTCTCGAGCACGCGGTCGGGACGGCGCTCGCGGAGCTCGGCCAGCGCGGCCTGCTCGAGCGCCTCGGCGACCTCGTAGCGCGGGGCGTTGAGCTCGCGCGCCGTACGGCGGAGGACGCGGGCGCGCGGGTCCTCGGCGCGGTAGACGCGGTGGCCGAAGCCCATCAGTCGCTCGCCCTTGTCGAGCAGCCCCTTGACGTACGCCGTGGCGTCGCCGGTCTCCTCGACGTCGGCGATCATCCCGAGCACGCGCGACGGGGCGCCGCCGTGGAGCGGGCCGCTCATCGCGCCGATCGCGCCGGAGAAGGCCGCGGCGACGTCGGCGCCGGTGCTGGTGATGACGCGGGCGGTGAACGTCGAAGCGTTCATGCCGTGCTCGGCGGCGGAGGACCAGTAGGCGTCGATCGCCTGGACGTGGAGGGGGTTGGCCTCGCCCTTCCAGCGGATCATGAAGCGCTCGGCGAGCGTGTGGCCCTGGTCGACCTCGCTCTGGGGGACGATCGGCTGGCCGAGGCCGCGGGCCGCCTGGGCGGCGTACGAGAGGACCATGACCGCGACCCGGCTCAGGTCGAGGCGGGCCTGTTCGTCGGAGATGTCGTAGGTCTGCTTCATGCCGAGCATCGGCGCGAGCATGGCCACGCCGGCCTGGACGTCGGCGCGGACGTCGCCGGTGTGGATCGGGATGTTGTAGGGCTCGGCGGGCGGCAGGCCGGGCTGGTACTCGCCGTCGATGAGGAGGCCCCAGACGTTCTCGAACGGCACGCGGCCGACGATGTCCTCGATGTCGACGCCGCGGTAGCGGAGGGCGGAGCCCTCCTTGTCGGGCTCGGCGATCTCCGTCTCGAACGCAACGACACCTTCGAGTCCGTGGTGTACCTCAGTCATGCGCGCGCGACTCCTTGATCTCGGGGCGTCGAGCGGAGGGTTACCGCTCGGGAACATGTGCCGCAGGCATTCTGCACCCGCAGGCGCCCGAGCGACAGGATCGGGTCGGTAGCGTCCTCCTCATGGACCTGGCTTCGCTCCGCAACGAGTACTCCCGGGCCGGGTTGGTCGAGTCCGACCTGGCACCCGACCCGTTTACGATGTTCGACCGGTGGATGCGCGAGGTGGTCGAGGCCGGGGTGTACGACGCCAACGCGATGGTCGTCGCCACGGTCTCCGCATCCGGGGCGCCGTCGTCGCGGATGGTGCTGCTCAAGGGCGTCTCGCCCGCCGGCTTCGTCTTCTTCACCAACACCGGGTCGCGCAAGGGCCAGGAGCTCGCGGCCAACCCGGCCTGCTCGCTGCTCTTCCCCTGGCACCCGCTGGAGCGCCAGGTCCGCGTCGACGGGGTCGCCGACCCGCTGCCGCGGGCGGACGTCGAGGCCTACTTCGCCTCCCGCCCGCGCCGCTCGCGGCTCGGCGCCTGGGCGTCGCACCAGTCGAGCGTCGTGGCCGGCCGCGAGGAGCTGTCCGCGGCGTACGACGACGTGACGGCCCGCTTCCCCGAGCCCGACGACGTGCCGGTCCCCGACGAGTGGGGTGGCTACCTCGTCCGCCCCGAGGCGGTGGAGTTCTGGCAGGGGCGGCCGGGGCGCATGCACGACCGGCTGGTCTACCGGCGTACGCCCGACGGGTGGCGGACGGAGCGGTTGGCGCCGTAGGTGACGGACTATCCCGCAATCCGCTTGTGAGTGAGCACTCACTCACTTACGATATCGGGCATGACTCCCCGAGGTGAGCGGGCGCGGCCGATGTCGCCCGACGAGCGGCGCGACGCGATCGTGGCCGCGACCGTGCCGCTGCTGGCCCAGCAGGGCGGCACGGTGACGACCAAGGAGATCGCCGAGGCCGCGGGCATCGCGGAGGGCACGATCTTCCGGGTCTTCAAGGACAAGCGCGAGCTGTTCATGACCGTGGCGGAGCAGGTGATGAACCCGCCGGGCGGTCGCGAGGAGATGGCGGCCTACCTCGCCGGCACCGACGACCTGCGGGCCCAGATGGTGCTGGTCGTGGAGCGGCTCGTGGCCCGGATGGAGCAGGGCATGCTCGTGATGATGGCGCTGCGGTCGGTCTTCATGGCCGAGGGTCCCGACAAGCACGCCAAGCACGAGAAGCCCGGCCCGCCGCCCTTCATCGTGGAGTCCAACCGCCAGCTGATGCGCAACCTCACCGAGGTGCTCTTCGAGCCGCACGCCGCCGAGCTGCGGGTCGCGCCCGCCACGGCAGCCCTGGTCCTGCGCAGCCTGGTCTTCGGCGCCTGGCACCCGGGCATGCCGTTCTCCGAACACCCCTTCACCCCCGACGAGGTCGCCGACGTCGTCCTCAGGGGCATCGCCGAGCCAGGGAACCACTGATGCTGATCCGCCTCGTCCGCACCTACCTCCAGCCCTACAAGGGCCTGCTCGCGCTGGTCGTGCTGCTGCAGTTCACCGGCACGGTCGCCGCGCTCTACCTGCCCAGCCTCAACGCCGACATCATCGACAAGGGCGTCACCCAGGGCGACGTCCACTACATCCTGCGCACCGGCGGCGTGATGCTCGCCGTGGCGATGCTGCAGATCGGCTGCTCGGTCGCCGCCGTGTGGTTCTCCGCCCGGACGGCGATGGGCTTCGGCCGCGACGTACGGTCCGAGATCTTCCAGCGGGTGGGGTCGTTCTCGCAGCGCGAGGTGCAGCACTTCGGCGCCCCGAGCCTGATCACCCGCGAGACCAACGACGTCCAGCAGGTGCAGATGCTCGTGCTGATGTCGTGCACGCTCATGGTGGCGGCGCCGATCATGATGGTCGGCGGCGTCGTGATGGCGATGCGCGAGGACCTCGGCCTGTCCTGGCTGCTCGCGCTGGCCATCCCGGCCCTGCTCGCGTCGGTGGCGTTCATCGTGACCCGGATGGTGCCGAGCTTCCGCGTCATGCAGGAGCGCATCGACGAGGTCAACCGGCTGCTCCGCGAGCAGATCACCGGTGTCCGCGTGGTCCGCGCGTTCGTCCGCGAGCCGCACGAGACCGAGCGCTTCGCGGCCGCCAACCAGGACCTCACGGTCGTGGCGGTGCGGGCCGGGCGCTGGCTGGCCACGATGTTCCCCACCGTGATGCTGATCCTCAACGTCTCCTCGGTGGCGGTGCTGTGGTTCGGCGGCCACCGGGTGGCCAACGGCGACATGCAGGTCGGCGCGTTGACGGCCTTCCTGGCCTACCTCGTGCAGATCCTGATGTCGGTGATGATGGCGACCTTCATGCTGATGATGGTGCCGCGCTCGGCCGTCTGCGCCGACCGGATCATGGAGGTCCTCGACACCGCGACCTCCGTCGTGCCGCCGGCCGCGCCGGTCCAGCACGTCGTCGAGCACGGCACGCTGCGGTTCGAGGACGTCGAGTTCACCTACCCGGGCGCCGACGTCCCCGTCGTACGACGGGTGTCCTTCGAGGCCCAGCCGGGCCAGACGGTGGCCGTCATCGGGTCGACCGGCGCCGGCAAGAGCACGATGGTCAACCTCGTGGCGCGGCTCTTCGACGTCACCGGCGGCCGGGTGCTCGTCGACGGGGAGGACGTCCGCGACCTCGACCCCGACCTGCTGTGGTCGGTGCTGGGGCTGGTGCCGCAGAAGGCCTACCTCTTCTCAGGCACCGTCGCGTCCAACCTGCGTCACGGCAACCCCGACGCCACCGACGAGGAGCTGTGGGCGGCGCTGGAGATCGCGCAGGGTCGCGACTTCGTCGCGGCGATGCCCGAGGGGCTGGAGAGCCCGATCGCCCAGGGCGGCACCAACGTCAGCGGCGGCCAGCGGCAGCGGCTCGCGATCGCGAGGGCCCTGGTGCGCAAGCCCGAGATCTACCTGTTCGACGACTCCTTCTCCGCCCTCGACCTCGCCACCGACGCCCGGTTGCGGGCCGCGCTCAAGCCGGTGACCCGCGAGGCGACGGTGCTGATCGTGGCCCAGCGGGTCTCGACCATCCGCGACGCCGACCTGATCCTCGTCGTCGAGGACGGCCAGGTCGTCGGCCGCGGCACGCACGACGAGCTGCTCGAGACGTGCGAGACCTACCGGGAGATCGTCCAGTCCCAGCTGAGCGCGGAGGAGGCGGCATGAGCGGCACGCTCAAGGAGACCGAGCGGATCCAGGCCGGACCGGGTCCGGGCCGCGGCCCGTTCGGCGGCGGCATGGTCGGCCAGAAGGCCTCCCACTTCAAGCCGTCGGCCAAGCGGCTCGTCTCGCGGATGGCGCCCGACAAGCCCAAGGCGATCGCCGTGGTCGGGCTGGCCGTGGTCAGCGTGTTCCTGTCCGCGATCGGCCCGCGCATCCTCGGCAAGGCGACCGACCTGATCTTCGCCGGCCTGATCGGCCAGCGGCTCCCCGCCGGGGTCACCAAGGCGCAGGCCGTCGAGGCGCTCCGCCAGCGGGGCGACGACCGGTTCGCCTCGATGGTGTCCTCGATGGACCTGACGCCGGGCCAGGGCGTCGACTTCGGCGCGGTGGCCGACGTGCTCCTGCTCGTGCTCGGGGTGTACGTCGCCGCCTCGCTGCTGGCCTGGCTGCAGGGCTACCTGCTCAACGACGTCGTGCAGGGCACCGTGCTGCGGATGCGCGCCGAGGTCGAGGACAAGGTCAACGCGCTGCCGCTGTCCTACTTCGACCGGCAGCCGCGCGGTGAGCTGCTGAGCCGGGTCACCAACGACATCGACAACATCAGCCAGACCCTGCAGCAGACGATGAGCCAGCTGCTCACCTCGCTGCTGACCGTGCTCGCGGTGCTGTCGATGATGTTCTGGATCTCGCCGGTGCTGGCGCTGGTCGCGCTGGTCTCGGTGCCGATCTCGATGCTGGTCACCCGCGCGGTGATGAAGCGCTCGCAGGGCATGTTCGTCGAGCAGTGGCGCCGTACCGGCACCCTCAACGCGCACATCGAGGAGACCTTCTCGGGCCACGCGCTGGTCAAGGTGTTCGGCCGGCAGCGCGAGGTCGAGGCGACCTTCGACGCCGAGAACGAGCGGCTCTACGAGGCGTCCTTCGGCGCGCAGTTCGTCAGCGGACTGATCATGCCGGTGATGATGTTCGTCGGGAACCTCAACTACGTCGTCATCGCCGTCCTCGGCGGGCTCCGGGTCGCCAACGGGTCGATGTCGCTGGGCGACGTACAGGCGTTCATCCAGTACTCCCGCCAGTTCACCCAGCCGCTCACGCAGGTCGCCTCGATGGCCAACCTGCTGCAGTCGGGCGTCGCGTCGGCCGAGCGGGTCTTCGAGCTACTCGACGCCGACGAGCAGTCGACCGAGCTGACCGGGGCCGCCGCGGTGCCCGGGGCGCGGCACGGCGAGGTGCGCTTCGAGCATGTGTCGTTCTCCTACGACGAGGCGACGCCGCTGATCGAGGACCTGTCGCTGGTGGCCGCGCCGGGCCAGACCGTCGCGATCGTCGGGCCGACCGGTGCGGGCAAGACGACGCTGGTCAACCTGGTCATGCGGTTCTACGAGGTGACCGGCGGCCGGATCACCCTCGACGGCGTGGACATCGCCTCGATGCCGCGCTCGGCACTGCGCTCGCAGATCGGGATGGTCCTGCAGGACACCTGGCTGTTCGCCGGGACGATCCGCGACAACATCGCCTACGGGCGCCCGGGCGCGACCGAGGAGCAGATCCTCGAGGCGGCGCGGGCGACGTTCGTGGACCGGTTCGTGCACTCGCTGCCCGACGGCTACGACACCCACATCGACGAGGACGGCTCCAACCTGTCCGCCGGCGAGCGGCAGCTGGTCACCATCGCCCGGGCCTTCCTGGCCTCGCCGGAGCTGCTGATCCTCGACGAGGCCACGTCGTCGGTCGACACCCGCACCGAGCTGCTGCTGCAGCACGCCATGGCGGCCCTGCGCACCGACCGGACGTCGTTCGTCATCGCGCACCGGCTCTCCACCATCCGCGACGCCGACCTGATCCTGGTGATGGAGGACGGCGCGATCGTCGAGCAGGGCACCCACGAGTCGCTCCTGGCCGCCGACGGTGCCTATGCGCGGCTGTACAACGCGCAGTTCGCGGCGGCGGTGGCGTGAGCGACTGCCGCAGACAAATGCCTTGATGCGACGACCGGGGACACCTACCGTGGTGGGACACGGGAAAGGAGGTGGTCCGAAGAATGAATTCTTGTGGGACGCGTGAGGTGGCTGCGCGCTAGCAGCAACCGTCAGCGAAGTACTGCTGGCAAATCCAACGCAGACACCCGACCCGCAGGTGATCCGGTCATCACGTCCACCGGAGCGGGCCTCATCCCGAGGTCCACACCTGCGGGTCGCTGCATTTCCCGCCCTCAGACGGTCGGCAGCTCCTCGGTCGCGGCCTCGTCGGCCCGCTCCCGGCGCGTCGCGGCGAGCGCGTCGGTGGTGAGCGAGGCGGCGAGGGACAGCACGATCCAGATCCCGACGGCGCACAGGCCGAGCCGGACCAGGGCCACGTCGAGCGACACGGTCCCGGAGACGAGGGCGCCGTACAGCGCGGGGGAGGTGATCAGCAGCGCGCCGCAGACGACGGGCCAGGACAACGGGTTCATGCAACAGCTCCTGCCGGCAGCTCGGCGCCGATGACGCCCTCGGACCTGATCTGCTCGGCACCCGTGAGCTCCTGGTAGGACAGCACCGCGAGGCGCGGCACGATCGGGTGCACGAGACGACGTACGGCGGCGCGCACCTGCGGGGCACACACCAGCACGGGCCGGATGTTCCGGTTCTCGACGTCGGTCGCGAGCTGCGCGAGCCGGGTGATCAGCGCCTGGCTGGTCTCCGGGTCGAGCGCGATCGTCGCGCCGAGGTCGGTGGGCCGCAGCGACTCCAGGATCCGCTGCTCGAGCTGCGGATCGAAGGTGAGGACGTGCAGCGCCTTGTCGACGAGGTACGGCGCGGCGACCGCTGGGCCGAGCGCCAACCGGGCCGCCTCGACGAGCGCGTCGAGCTCCTTGGTGCGCGCGGCACGCAGCGAGAGCGCCTCGAAGATCCGGACCAGGTCGCGGATCGAGACCCCCTCCTCGAGCAGCGACTGCAGGACCCGCTGGATCTCGCCGAGGCTGAGCTGGGCGGGGGTGAGCTCCTCGACGACGACCGGGTGGCTGCGCTTCACGACGTCGGTCAGCATCCGGACGTCCTCGCGGCCGAGGAGGCGCGCGGCGTGCTGGGTGACGACCTCGGCGAGGTGGGTGGTCACGACCGAGGCGCGGTCCACGACGGTGGCGCCGGACAGCTCGGCCTGGCTGCGCAGCTCGGCCGGGATCCACTTGGCCTCCAGGCCGAACACCGGCTCCTGGGTGGGCTCGCCCGGGAGCGAGCCGAGGAAGTCGCCGATCGCGAGGACGCAGCCGGGGGGCGCCTCGCCGCGGGCGACCTCGATGCCGAACAGCAGGATCGCGTAGGTCCGCGAGGGCAGCTCGAGGTTGTCGCGGGTGCGCACCGGCGGCGCCACGATGCCGAGGTCGACGGCGATCTTCCGGCGCAGCGACTTGACCCGCTCGAGCAGGTCGCCGCCGACGTTGGTGTCGACGAGGTCGATCAGGTCCGCGGAGAGCTCGAGGCCGAGCGGGTCGACCTGGATCTCGGCCGCCAGTAGCTCGGGGGTGTCGGCGGACGCGAGGGCCGGCGCGGCCGTCTCGGGGGCCGGGGCGTCGGCGGCCTCCTGCACCCGCGACGACGCGATCAGCATCAGGCCGCCGGCCAGTACGAAGGGAATCTTGGGCAGCCCCGGGATCAGGCACAGCGAGAACGCCGCGAAGCCGGCCACCCGCAACGGCATCCGGTTGGCGGTGATCTGCCGGACGATGTCGGAGCCCATGTCGTCCTCACCGGTCGACCGGGTGACGATCAGGCCGGTGGCGACCGAGAGCAGCAGCGCGGGGATCTGGGAGACGAGGCCGTCACCGACGGAGAGCAGCGAGTAGGTGTTGATCGCGTCGCCGAAGGCCATGCCGTTCTGCCCGACGCCGACCGCGAAGCCGCCGATGAGGTTGACCAGCGTGATGATGATGGCCGCGACCGCGTCGCCCTTCACGAACTTCGAGGCACCGTCCATCGCGCCGTAGAAGTCCGCCTCCGCGTGCACCTCGGCCCGCCGCTTGCGGGCCTGGTCCTCGTCGATCAGGCCGGAGTTGAGGTCGGCGTCGATCGCCATCTGCTTGCCGGGCATCGCGTCGAGGGTGAAGCGGGCGCCGACCTCGGCGACCCGACCGGCACCGTTGGTGATGACGGTGAACTGGATGACGAGCAGGATCGCGAACACGATGAGGCCGACGATCAGCGAGCCACCGACCACGAAGTGGCCGAACGTGTCGATCACCTTGCCGGCGTACCCGTTGAGGAGCACGAGCCGGGTGGCGCTGACGTTGAGCGCGAGCCGGAACAGCGTCATCACCAGGATGACGGCGGGGAACGCCGCGAAGTCGAGGGGCCGCGCCACGAACATCGCGGTCATCAGCACCAGCAGCGCGCCGGTGATGTTGAGCGCGATGAGCAGGTCCAGGACGATCGCCGGCAGCGGCACGACCAGCATCACGACGATCATCACGATGCCGACCGGCACACCCAGCTGGGTCAGCCGCTTGAGGGCCATGGACTCGTCCTTCGGGGTCGATCGGTGCGGCGCCGTCCCTGGCACTTCGCGACTCCGTCCTGGCGTCCCCGGTCCTATCGGCCGGTCGTGGGCCCGGCTGAGGCGTTCGGGGAGACCGGCTCCTCCGTCGTACGGCGCCGCCGGCCGAGGGCCGGGACGGCCGGGAGGTCCTCCTCCACGCGCGGGCTGCGGTGCTCGCCGCCGGAGGCGCCGCGCGAGCGGCGGCTGATCACGAACGCCAGGACCTGAGCGACCGCGGCGAACAGCTCCGGCGGGATCTCGTGGCCGACCTGGGTGGAGGTGTAGAGCGCCCGGGCGAGCGGGACGTCGCGGACCAGGGGCACGCGGTGCTCCCCGGCCCGCTCGCGGATCGCGGCGGCGATGGCGCCGGCGCCGCGGGCGACCACGCGGGGGGCGCCCCGCTCGGGCTCGTAGCGCAGCGCGATGGCCACGTGGGTCGGGTTGACCAGCACCACGTCGGCGGTGGGGACGTCGGCCATCATCCGGTTGCGGGCGGCAGCGAGCTGGCGGGCCCGCATGGCGCCCTTGACCAGCGGGTCGCCCTCGGACTGCTTGTGCTCGCGCTTGACCTCGTCCTTGGTCATCCGGGTCTTCTTGCCGACCCGGCGGCGCTGCACGAGGTAGTCGAGGACGGCCATCAGCAGGCCGGCAACGGCGACCGAGCGGATCATCGAGCCGGCGTGGTCGGAGACCCCGGCGAGCACCACCGGGATCGGGATCAGCCCGCCGAGGTAGGGCATCATCCCGCGCACCGCCGACCACACGAGCAGGCCCACGACGGCGCTCTTGAGCAGCATCTTCGCGCCCTCCCACAGCGCCTGCGGGCCGAAGAGCCGCTTGGCGCCGGAGATCGGGTTGAGCTTGGAGAGCTTGGGCTTGACCGACTTGGTGGCGAGGAAGAAGCCGCCCTGTGCCAGCGCGCCCGCGACGCCGATGAGCATGATCCCCGAGCCGAGGATGATCACGGCCTTGAAGGCATGCACGAGCCCTTCGTGCAGGATCCGGAACGCCATGCCGGTGCTGGCCTCCCCGCCGGTCGACAGCGAGGTGGCCATCAGGTCGCGCAACGTGCCCAGCTCGTGGCCGAGCAGGCTCGGCAGCGCGGCACCGACCAGCAGCACCGCGGCCCACCCGCCGAGCTCCTGGGTGCGCGGGACCTGCCCCTCCTTGCGGTTCTCCTTGCGCTTCTTGGCGGTCGGCTTCTCGGTCTTCTCCTCGCTCACGGCCTCATCACCCCGCTCCGGAGAGGGCGGCCATCGCCTGGGTGGCGAGCTCCGCGAGCCGCGACACGGCGGGCGGCAGGACCGGGAAGGACAGGCCGAGCAGGAGGAGCGTGAGCCCGATCTTGGCCGGGAACATCACGTTGATGGCGTTGAGCTGCGGTGCGATCTTGGTGAGCAGCGCCAGGCCCAGGTCGGCCAGGAAGAGCACGGCGATCATCGGCAGCGCGATCTGCACGGCGGTCGCGAAGAACATCCCGAAGGCGCGCACCAGGACGTCGTCGGCGCCGGACCAGTCCGGGGTGGTGCCGAGCGGCAGGAAGTGGAACGTCCGGAGCAGCCCGCCGAGCACGAGCAGGTGGCCGCCGCTGACGAAGAGCAGGACGGTGGCCAGCAGCTGGTGGAACTTGCCGAAGACGGTGTTGGAGTTCATCGACAGCGGGTCGAAGCCCTGGGCCAGCGCGAAGCCGCCGAACACGTCGATCATCGAGCCGGCCGCGGCCACGGCGGACAGCAGCAGGTGGGTCACGAAGCCCATCGCGACCCCCACCAGCACCTGGGTGGCGACGTTGAACAGCAGCCCCACGGTGTCGAGCGGGATCGCGTCGCCCGCGGGGGCGACCGCGAACGCGAGGCCCAGCGCGAGGACGAGCTTGGCCATCGTGGGGATGCTGCGTCCGGCGAACGGCGGCACGACGGCCAGCCACGCCAGGATCCGGATCGAGGCGAGCAGGAACGCGACGAGCGGCTCGCCCCCCACGGTGAGGGTCATCGGACGGTCACCCGGGCTCAGCCGAGCATGGAGGGGAGCGCCTCGAAGAGGTCGGTGGTGAACGTGATCAGCGTGTGCAGCATCCAGTTGCCGCAGACCAGCAGGGCCAGGCCGACGCCGAGCAGCTTCGGCACGAACGCCAGCGTGACCTCCTGGATCTGGGTCATCGACTGGAAGAGCGAGACGGTGAAGCCGATGACCAGCGAGGTCATCAGGATCGGCGCGGAGAGCTTCAGCGCGACGACCATGGTGCGCAGGGCGATCTCGATGATGGCGGTGTCGGTCATGGGTGTCCTACTGGTAGCTCGCGACGAGTGACTTGATGACCAGTGCCCAGCCGTCCACCAGGACGAAGAGCAGCAGCTTGAAGGGCAGCGACACCATCACCGGCGGCATCATCATCATGCCGAGCGCCATCAGCGCCCCGCTCACGACGATGTCGATGACGAGGAACGGGATGAAGACGATGAAGCCGATGATGAAGGCCTGCTTGAGCTCGCTCAGCACGAACGCCGGCACCAGCGTCGTCGTCGCGACGTCGCCACGGTCCTTCGGCATGTCCTTGCCGGCGACGCTGGTGAGCAGCTCGAGCTCGTTGTCGTCGGTGTTGTCGAGCATGAAGCCGCGCAGCGGCTGGATGCCGTCCTCGAAGGCGACCGACGCGGTCTTGTCGCCGTTGAGGTAGGGCTGAACGCCGGCGTCGTTGATGGCCGAGAGCACCGGCCCCATGATGAACAGGCTGAGGAAGAGCGCCAGGCCGGCCAGCACCTGGTTGGGCGGCGTCTGCTGCAGGCCCAGCGCGTTCCGGGTCAGGCCGAGGACGACCAGGATCTTGGTGAACGCCGTGCAGGTGAGCAGGATCGCCGGCAGCAGCGAGATCAGGGTCAGCCCGATCAGCACCGTCACCGACGTGGACGGCTTGTCGGTCAGGCCGCCGAGGTCGATGGTGACGCTGTCGCCGGCGGCGGGCCCGCCCGGACCCCTGGGGCCGGTGGGATCGGCGTACGCCGCCGTGGTGCCGAGGACGAGCCAGGTGACGATGCCGAGCGCGGTGCCGAACGACCAGAGGAGGAGGCGCCTCACGACGCGCGCCCGGTCGCGGCCGCGAGGGCCTGCTTCCAGGTGTCGGGGCTGAGCACGGACCCGGCCAGCGGACTGTTGCCCGGTGCCGGGACCAGCGCCGGCTTCTCGACGACGTCCGCGCGGCGCTTGCCGGCGACGGGCACGACGACCTCCGGGACGGCCGGCTGGGCGACCTCGGAGGGGTCCAGCTCGGCGAGGACCCGGACCTGCTGCTCGGTGGTGCCGAGGACGAGGACGCGGGAGCCGACGGTCACGACGGAGACCGAGGTGGTGCGGGTCAGGGGCTGGCGGTGCAGCACCCGGACCAGCGCCCCGTGCTGGCCGCGCATCCGCTTGGAGCCGAAGCGCGCGATGAGCAGCAGCAGGCCGACGACGACGGCCAGCGAGAAGACCAGCCGGACGGTGAGCTCGAGCACCGGTCAGCCCACCGCAGCGTCGGTGACGATCTCGGTGATCCGCAGGCCGAAGTCCTCGTCGACGACGACGACCTCGCCGCGGGCGATCAGGCGGCCGTTGACCAGCAGGTCGGCGGGGCTGCCGGCGGCGCGGTCGAGCTCGAGCACCGCGCCGGGCGAGAGGTCGAGGAGCTCGCGGACGGTCATCCGGGCCCGGCCGATCTCGACGGTGACCTCCATGTCGACGCCGTGCAGCAGCTCGATGCCGCGACTGCGGAGCGGGCCGCGGGCGCCGATCAGCTGCTGGCCGTCGCCGGCGGCAGCGGCCGCGGCAGCGACGGGGAAGGCCGGGGCGGCGGCGGGGGACTGCTCGACCTCGGCGGCGAGCGCGGGCGCGTAGAGGGCCGAGCGCAGCGTGTAGTCGGGGACGAGGACCGCGGCCGACGTGGTCCGGCCGACCAGCGCGGAGGCGGAGAACGAGGAGCCCAGGTCGGCAGTGACCAGGGACAGGTCGACGGCGCGGGCCGCGCCCACGCGGGCGTGCAGCGCCTCGCCGATGGCGTCGAGGGTCGGCTGCAGCGCGGAGGCCAGGTCGAGGCCACCGAGCGGGCTCGACTCCAGCGCCTGCACGAGCTCGTCACCGACGAGCACGGCGACCCGGCCCGAGAGCTGGCCCTCGAGCTCGGCGATGACCGCGCCGGCGTACCCGCGGACGACGTCGGGCGTGCCCGGCTGCGCGGCGGCCGGGGTGAGCGGCTCGGGCGACGGCAGCACCTGCGCGGCGGCGGTCGCGACGCTCAGGGCGAGCCGGGCCTCGTCGGTGGGGAGCGGGACGGTGGTCATGCGGTCTCCTTCGGGGTGCCCACGATCAGGGCGGCGAGCCGGGGGCCGCGGGCACCCGCGGTGGCGTGGGCGAACGTGGTCCCGTCGACGACGACCTCGAGGGGTGCGGCGGCGGGGTGGCCGAGGCGTACGACGTCGCCCGGGGCCAGGTCGGTGAGGTCACCGGGGCCGAGCACGGTCGGCCGGACCCGGACGGCCACCTCGACGGGGACGCCCTCGAAGCGGTGCCGGAGCTCGGCGGCGGACAGTGCCCGCTGGGAGCGCTCCCGCTCCGAGACCGGCACCGGGGCGGCGGCCTTGACCAGGTGGGGGAGCAGGCCGGCGAACGGCAGGCAGATGGTCATCCGGTAGCCGCGCTCGTTGATCCGCAGCTCGAACGCCGCGACGACCATGACGTCCGAGGCGCCGGCGACCTGCGCGAACTGCGGGCTGTACTCCACGCCGGTGACCATCGGGTCCAGCGGCACGATGCCGGCCATGGAGTAGCGCATCTCGCCGAGGAGCCGCTCGATCATGCCGCCGGCGATGCCGGACTCGATCTCGCTGAGCGGCCGCTGCGGCTGCTTGGTGCTGCCCGGGCCGCCGAGCATGTGGTCGATGCAGGTCATGGTCGCCTGCAGCGGGATCTCGAGCACGCCGCTGGTGTGCATGGGCTCGGCGGAGAACATCGTGAGGTACGTCGAGGCGTCCAGGCTGTCGACGTACTCCGCGTAGGTGCGCTGGTCCACCGAGCTCAGCGTGACCTGGCAGACGGTGCGCAGCGAGGACGTGAAGACCGTGGTCGCCTGCCGGGCGAAGCCGTCGAAGGCGACCTGCAGCATCCGGCCGTGCTCGCGGGAGAGCTGGATCGGGCGCCGGAAGTCGTAGGAGACCGGCTCCGCCAGGGCGCGCCGACGCGACCGGCCGACCGGGAGATCGGCGCCGGGCTGCCCGGGGGCAGGCGTGGACGGGACGGCGGAGCGGAGCACGTCTGGACCATTCGGCGTGCTCGCGGCCGTCCTGAGGGGAAATCGGCTCCCCGAAATCGCTACCGGTGACTCACGGGCGAGTCACCGGTGACTCACTGGGTGACGAACTCGGTGAAGTACACCCCCATCACGTCCCCGTCGTAGCTCTCGCTGAGCGCCTTGACCAGCTTCTTCTTCAGCGCGTGGCGCGACGCCGGCCGGGAGACCTGCGCGACCGGGAGGCCGCTGAACAGCTCGATCGTGTCGTCGAGGGCCTTGCTGCCGTCGAGCTTGCCGGCGCTGTCGGTGAGCTGCAGGGCGAGCCCGATCTTGAGGTAGTGGCCCGAGGCGAGGTTGATCTGGGTCGACTCCAGCGACATGATCTCGCCCGGCTTCGGCTCCGCGCTGCCGCCCGGCTTGAGCACGAACCAGTAGCCGGCGCCACCGACCAGGGCCAGCACGATGATCAGGATGCCGAGCAGCTTCTTCCTGCTGCGGCCATCCTTCGCGGTGGCCTCGGCGGCCTCGGGCTCGTCCGGGGCCGTCGGCTTGAGTGCGGTCACGGTGTTCACGATTCTCCTTCGGTCCCGGAACGGCTCCGGGCTACGTCGTCCAACAGGTCCCGCGACTCCGACGGGATCCCCGACAGCACGACGATGTCGACGCGCTTGTTCACCTGCTGCGAGCCCGGTCGGGACGGGTCCTCCAGCGGTCGTTCGTGGCCGAAGGCCGACATCGAGAGCCGGTCCTGCGGGATGTGCCCGACCTCGTTCATCCGGCGCAGCACCGTGACGGCCCGTGCGGCGGAGAGGTCCCAGTCGGTGGCGTAGTACTTCGGGTGCACGTCCACCTGGTTGGTGTGGCCGTCGATGCGCAGCGGGTCGGGGACGTCGCGGAGCACCGGGGCGAGGGTGTCGACGACCAGCTGGCCGCGGGGGCTGAGCACGGCGACGTCGGCGCGGAAGACCACGTGCTTGCTGACCAGGCTGACGACCAGACCGCGGTCGTCGATCGTCGTACGGACGTCGTCCTGGAGGCCGTGCTTGGCCAGCGCCGACTCGAGGCGGGCCCGGATCTTCTCCAGCCGCTTCACCTCGGTCTCGGCCTCGGTGTACTTCGCGCGTTGCAGGACCCGCTCCTGGCCCTGGACGGCCGCGACCACCTGGGCCTTCTGGTCGGCGGGCAGGCCCTGGAAGGACTTGTCGGAGACGAGCTCCTCGGCCACCGTCTCGCCCTCGCCGTCGAGCAGCGCGTCGCTGCCCTTCATGAACGACGACTGCTGGCCGAAGCCGTCGGCCAGGCCGGAGCGGAGCGCGTTGTACTTCTTCTCGTCGACCGAGCTCATCGCGAACATCACGATGAACAGCACCATCAGCAGGGTGAGCATGTCCGCGTAGGTGACCAGCCAGCGCTCGTGGTTCTCGTGCTCCTCCTCGTGCCCGCGGCGGCGTCGACGGGAGGCCATCAGGCGGCCTCGGTCTCGCGCTGCTCGGCCGGGAGCAGGGAACGCAGCCGCTGCGCGACGATGCGCGGGTTGGAGCCCGCCTGGATCGCGGCGACGCCCTCGATGACCAGCTCCATGCGCTGCGTGTCGAGCTCGCCGAGCCGCTTGAGGCGGGCCGCGATCGGCAGGAAGATCGCGTTGGCCGAGAGCACGCCCCACAGGGTGGCGATGAAGGCGCCCGCGATGAGGTGGCCGAGCTCCTCGGGCTGGGCAAGGTTCTCCAGCACGTGCACCAGGCCCATGACGGTGCCGACGATGCCGATGGTGGGGGCGTAGCCGCCGGCCGCGGCCCAGAACTTCGCGGCCTGCTTGGCCTCCGACTCCTGCGCGCTGATCTCGGACTCGAGGATGTCGCGCAGCTCGTCGGGGTCGGTGCCGTCGATCGCGAACGTCACCGAGCGCACCAGGAAGTCGTCGTCGATGTCCTTGAGCTCGTCCTCGAGCGACAGCAGCCCCTCTCGGCGGGCCTTCTCGGCCAGCGACACGATCTGGGTGACGAGCTCGCCGGCCTGCGGGGCGGGGGCGGTGAAGGCGCGCTTGAGCCCGCCGAACGCCAGCTTGGCGTCGCCCATCGTGCCGCCGGCCAGCGAGATCAGCAGGGTCGCGCCGAAGACGAGCAGCATCGGCGGGAACGTCACCAGGCTCATCGGGTTGCCACCCTCGAGCACGTTGGACACGATCACGACGACCAGCGCCACGACGACGCCGATCAGGGTTGCCGGATCCATCAGGACTCCGAGCTCGTGCGCCGGGCCGCCGCGACCTCGGTCAGCTCCGTGACGGTGCCGAGGCGGCGCGGCTCGTCGGTGCGGTGGGTGGAGGGCCCGCCGTGACCCGCGTGGTGGCCCGGCTGCTCGAACGCCAGGACGTTGCTCATCGCGATGATCTCGCCGCGGTGGCGCCGTACGGCGGAGACGATCTGGTCGACCGAGTCGGTCACGACGTACTTCTTGCCGTCGACGAGCGTCACCACCGTGTCGGGGGTCGCGTCGACGCGTTCGATGAGGTCCGCGTTCAGGGCGAACACCGAACCGGAGAGTCGCGTGAGCGTGATCATGGGCGCACCATCCTTGTGCCGTACACGAGGAGCCATCCGTGGCTCCTCGACGTATCCCTTCGGCAGGGTCGCGGCCGACCTGAGGGGTATCGCCCCGAGGACGACAGAAGCCCGCCCTCCCCCATGGGAAGGCGGGCCCTGTGCCGGATCCGCGAGCGGCGGGTCAGCGTTTGATGTTGACGAGGTCCTCGAGCACCTGGTCGGAGGTGGTGATGACGCGCGAGGACGCCTGGAAGCCACGCTGGGCGAGGATCAGGTTGGTGAACTCGGCAGCCAGGTCGACGTTGGACATCTCCAGCGCGCCGCCCATGAGCGAGCCGCGGCGGCCCTCGCCGGAGACGCCGTACGACGGCTTGCCGGAGCTCGCGGTGGCGGCGAACGAGGTGTCCCCGACCTTGGCGAGGCCCATCGGGTTGTCGAAGTCGGCGAGCTCGATCTGGGCGATGTCGTGCTGCTTGCCCTCGAAGTTGCCGGTGACCTTGCCGTCGGCGCCGATGGTGTAGGACGTCAGCTTCAGGTCGGGGGTCGCCGGGTTCCCGTCGTCGTCCCACGTCTGGGGCAGCTTGATGTCGCCGGCCGTGCCGGTGTGCGCGCCCGCGGCGTCGAACGTCGTGAAGCCCTGGACGCGACCGCCGTCGGGCGCGACCAGCATGCCGGTCTCGTCGAAGGTGAAGTCACCGGCGCGGGTGTAGACCTCCTGGTTGCCCTTGGCCAGCACGAACATGCCGTCGCCCTGGATCATCAGGTCGGTCGAGCGGCCGGTCATCTGGGCGGAGCCCTGGCCGAAGTTCGTGCTGGTCGCCGCGACCTGCACGCCGAGGCCGACCTGGATGGGGTTGCGGCCGCCGAGGCCGTTGCTGCCGGCGGACGCACCGGTGAGCATCTGGCTCAGGGTGTCCTGGAAGACGGTGGTGCTGGACTTGAAGCCGATGGTGTTGGCGTTGGCGATGTTGTTGCCGGTGACGTCGAGCATGACCTGGTTGACGCGCAGGCCGCTGATGCCGGCGAAGAGCGAGCGAAGCATGGGTTTCCCTCCCTGGGAATGAGCGTGCTGGGGTGGAGCGGAAGGTGGATCAGGGGGTGGACGGCGTGTCCGGGGTCGGGTCGTCGGTGCTGGGCGGCGTGTACGGCGCGCCCACGGTCTGGACCTGGCCGAGCGAGACCAGGGCCCCGTCGACGACGAGCATCGGACCGTTGGCGTCGAAGGTGACCGACTGCACCGTCCCCGACACCGACCCTCCATCGGCATCGAGATAGGTCACCGGCTTGCCCACCAGGTTGCTGGCCCCGAAGGAGACCTGGGCGGAGAGCAGGGCCGAGGTCTGGTCCGCGACGTCCTGCATCTTCTCCAGGGACGTGAACTGCGCCGACTGCGAGAGGAACTGGCTCGAGTCGGCAGGGTTCATGGGGTCCTGGTAGCGCAGCTGGGCGACCAGCAGCTGCAGGAACATCTCCTTGTCGGGACCCGACGTGCCCGGCGCCGGGGTCGTCTGCTGGTACATCCCGGTCGAGACGGGCTCGACGGACGGAATGGACACGTTCACCTCCTCACACGGTCACGTCGAGGCCCGCACGGGCTCGCGTGACCGACTCGCTTCGGCGCAACGGGCTCGTCGCGTCGGGGGTGCCGTCCATGGCGGTGCTGCTTCCACGTGGGGGGGACTGGCCGGGCCGGCCGTCCTGCCGGCCGTCCTGCTGGGCCTCGGCCTGCCGGTTGCCGGCGCCCGCGCCGCCGGCGAGGTCGCCGCGGACGTCGGTGCCGGTGGCGGTCTGGGTCGTCGGGGCGACGGGGGTCGCGGTCCCGCCGGAGCCGGACGGCAGGTCGCGTACGACGACGCGCGCGTCCGTGCTGCCCACGGCGTCGAGCAGCCGGCGCAGCTCGGGCGTGCCCTCGACCAGCGCACGGTGGGCCTCACCGCCACTGGCGGACAGGCTGACCTGGAGCTCGCCGCGGCGGCTGGTCAGCACGACGCGGACCTCGCCGAGGTTCTCCGGCTGGAGGCGGACCGTGACCCGCTTCGGGCCGTCGCCGAGCCCGGCCACCCGGAGCACCTCCGGGAACACCTGGTGGGTGACCCGGACTGTGGGGGACGAGGTCGTCGCGGGCGGGGTTGCCGTCATCGCGGTCGGGGCAAGGGGGGCGGCCGGCGCGGCCACCGTCGCGGCCACTGGGTTGACCACCGGGGTGGGCGCGGGCTGCTGGGTCGGCTGGGCCTGCTCGGTGGCGGGCGCCGGCGCCGGGGCGGTCACGGTCACGGTCGCGGTCGCGGGGAGCGACTGGGGTGCAGTCGACTCGGGCCCGGCAGCGGTCGCGGCCGGCTCGCTCGCGTCGCCGGCGGGCGGAGTCGTGGCGGTCCGGGCAGTCGCGGCGGCCACGACGGCGCGGAGGAGGACGGGCGGCAGGACCAGGCCGGGCACGGCGGTGGGGACGGCGTCGTCAGCGGGCTCGGCGTCGTCGGCGTCGTCGGTGTCGTCGGTGTCGTCACCGCCCGCGAGCGGTGCGTCCTCAACCGTCGTGGCGGCGGGAACCGGTGACCCCTCACCGCCCACCGGGACCGGCGGTGCGCCATCAACCGTCGGGGCGGGCGATCCGGGTGAGGACTCACCGCCCGCCTGGCCGAGCAGGTCCTGGACGAGCGCGAGGAAGTCGGCGCCGGCGGTGGGCATCGCGGCACCGGGGGCGGCGGGTGCGCCGGGCACGCCGATGAGGGCGCCGAGCGCGAGGGTGGCGTCGGTCATGCGTGCTCCAGCTTCGCGAGGATCGAGCGGACGTACTGCTGGGTCTCGGGGTAGGGCGGGACGCCGCCGTAGCGCAGCACCGCGCCGGGCCCCGCGTTGTAGCCGGCCAGCGCCAGGTCGGTGCCGCCGAAGCGGTCGAGCAGGCTGCGCAGCAGCTTCGCCGCGCCGTCGACGGCCTGGGTCGGGTCGAAGCTGTTGGTCACGCCGAGACCACGAGCGGTCGCGGGCATCAGCTGCATCAGGCCCTGGGCGCCGGCGGGGCTGACCGCGGTCGCGTCGTACCCCGACTCCTGGCCGGCGACGGCGGCGAGCAGGGCCGGGCTCACGCCGAACTTCTGGCCGGCGGCCGCGAAGAGCCCGGCGTACGGCGTCCCCGCGGCGACCTTGTCGCCCACCGGGAGCGCCCCCGTGGTGGCCGTGGGCGTGGCGTCGTCGACGATCCGACGGATCGCCGTGGGGGTCTCGTAGACAGGCCCGACCCGGACGTCGAGCCCGGGGCGGGGCGCCTCGATCATCTGGCCGTCGCCGATGTAGATGCCCACGTGGTGCACGGGCGACCCGAAGGCGAGGATGTCGCCGGGCTGCGCGTCGGCGAGGCTCGCGACCGGCCGTCCCGCCCTCGCCTGGTCACCGGAGACGCGCGGCAGGTCGTAGCCGAGGTTGGCGTAGACGTGCTGCACGAGCCCGGAGCAGTCGAGGCCGGTGTCGGGGTTCGTGCCGCCCCAGACGTAGGGCACGCCGAGGTACTTCCGCGCCTCCGCGACGACGGCATCGCCGGAGCGGGCGCCGTACGTCGGGGCGGCCGACGTGGTCGGCGGGGTCCCGGAGGTCGGGGCGAGCGCGCCGGTCGAGGTCATGGCGGCCGCGAAGGCGGCCCCGCCGTTCGCGCCGACCGGTGCCAGCAGGGCCAGCTGGGCCTGGATCTGGGAGATCCGCGAGGTCACGTCGCTGACGCTCATGCGACACCCCCGCGATCCCGGGTGTGGGCCCCCGCGTTGCGGCGCCACAGGTCCTCGGCGATGCCGTCGAGCTCCTTGACCTCGCGGCGCCCGTGCTCCTCGGCGCGGGCCTGCGCGCGGCGCTCGATGAGCGACTCGACGGCGGCCAGCCGGGTGCGGTCGACGTGCCACTGCTCGCGTGCGGCGAGGCTGACGAGGGAGGCGGACTCCTGCGTGCCGCGGGCGGTGCCGAGCGCGTGGCCGATGGCGGCGACGGCGTACTGGCGGGCCGCGAAGTCCGTGAGGTCGCCGACGGTGTGCGCGGGCATGCTGGCGAGCTGCTCCTGCAGCTCGGCCACACGACGTGCGGCGGCCTGCTCCTCATGGAGTGCCGTCACCAGGCCGAGCCGGCTGTCGCGCTCGCGGACGCCGCGCACGCGGGCGACCACCTGCAGGTGGGAGTCGGGGGAGCGCGACATCAGGCGACCAGCTCGTGCAGCGCCGACCAGGTGTCGGCGGAGGAGGTGACGTCGTCCATGTCCTGGCGCAGGAACGCCTCGATGTGCGGCATCAGGGCGAGCGCGTCGTCGGCGTCGCGGTCGGTGCCGGGGACGTAGGCGCCGATCTCGACGAGCTCGCGCACGTTGCGGTGGGCGGCCAGCAGGCGGCGGAGTCGTACGGCGTCCTGCCGGGCTCCCGGTCCGGTCACGGCGTTCGCGACGCGGGAGATCGACTCGAGCACGTCGATGGAGGGGAAGTGCCCGGACGTGGCGAGCTCGCGGGACAGCACGACGTGGCCGTCGAGGATCGAGCGTGCCGAGTCGCCGACCGGGTCCTGGAGGTCGTCGCCCTCGACGAGGACGGTGTAGAGCCCGGTGATACTGCCCTCGGGCGAGGTGCCGGCGCGCTCGAGCAGCTGGGGGAGGAGCGCGAAGACGCTCGGCGGGAAGCCGCGCGTCGCGGGCGGTTCGCCGGCGGACAGGCCGATCTCGCGCTGGGCGAGGGCCACGCGCGTCAGGCTGTCCATCATCAGCACGACGTGGCGTCCGCTGTCGCGGAACCACTCGGCGATCCGGGTCGCCACGAAGGCCGCACGGAGCCGGACAACGGCCGGCTCGTCGGAGGTCGCGACGACCACGACGGAGCGGGCCAGACCCTCGGGGCCGAGGTCGTTCTCGAGGAACTCGCGCACCTCGCGGCCGCGCTCTCCGATCAGGGCGATCACCGAGAGCTCGGCGTCGGTGCCGCGCGCGACCATCGACAGCAGGCTGGACTTGCCGACGCCCGAGCCGGCCATGATGCCGAGCCGCTGGCCGCGGCCGCAGGGGGTGAGGGCGTCGAGCGCCCGCACACCCAGCCCGAGCTGGTGCTCGATCCGGGGACGGGAGAGGGCGGCGGGGGCGGGGTGCTCGACGGTGACGTGGTCGAGGTCGAGGTCGGACCCGAGGGGCAGGCCGTCGAGCGGCCGACCCAGGCCGTCCAGGACGCGGCCGCGGAGGGACTCGCCGACCCGGATGCGCAGGCCGCCACCGGTGGACCGGACGGCATCGCCCGAGCGCAGGCCGGTGGTCGACCCGAGCGGCAGGCAGGTCAGGACGCCCCGGGTGCTCGCGACGACCTCGACCGGCACGGGGCCGGCCGGGCCGGACACCTCGAGCAGGTCGCCCACGGCCGCGGGCACGCCGGTGACGGTCAGGTGCAGGCCCTGCAGGTCGGCGATGCGGCCGAGCTGGACGGGCCGGACCGCGGCGAGGGCGCGCCCGAGGTGGGCGGGGGTCAGGGTGCTCATCCGAGCACCTCGCGGAGCCGCTCGAGGGCGCTGGTGATGCGCAGGTCGACCACGGTGTCGTCGGTCTCGACGACCGCGTCACCCAGCTCGAGGTCGGCGTCGGGCAGCACCCGGACGCCGTAGGGCGCGAGGTCCGCGGCGGCGGCCGGGGCGATGCCGGGGTTCAGGCGGACCCGGGCGACGGCGTCCTCGGGCAGGGCGGCGACCACGCGTCGTACGACGTCGCGGCCGGGGTCGTGGCTGGCGTCGAGCTCGCGGGCGAGCAGCGCCCGGGTCACCTCGAAGGCGAGGTCGGTGGCCTGGTCGCCGATCCGGTCGCAGATCTCCTTGGTGGCGGCGTACAGGTGCTCCGCGGCGCGGACCAGGGCGTCCATGGCGGCGGCGTGCTCGTCCTCACGGCGCTCCTCGGCGCGGCGCAGCCGCTCCTCGGTCTCCCGGGCGGCCTCGGCCGCCGCGGCCTCGGCCTCGCGGCGGCCCTCGCCCCAGCCGGTGGCGTAGCCCTGGGCCTGCGCGGCACTCCGGGCCCGCTCGGCCAGGCCGCCCAGGGCGGCCTCGGTGATCTCGTCGCCGAGCACCGACTCGTCGCCGAGCCGGGTCCACACGCCGCCGCGCAGCTCGGGCCGGTCGGCGGCGCGCAGCTCGGCCGCGGCGTACGGCGCGTCGGCGCGGAGCACGGCCTCAGACGACGAGCTCATCGTCGCTCCCGCGGCGGACCATGATCTGGCCCTGCTCCTCGAGCTGGCGGATGGTGCGGATGACGCCCTGCTGGGCCTCCTCCACCTGGGTCAGCCGGACGGCGCCGAGCAGCTCGACCTCCTCGAGCAGCGCCTGGCCGGCCCGCTCGGAGAGGTTGCCGACGATCTTGGCGCGGACCGCGTCGCTGACGCCCTTGAGCGCCAGCGCGAGCTCGGCGTTGTCGACCTGCCGGACGACCATCTGCACCGAGCGGTCCTCGAGGTTGACGATGTCCTCGAACATGAACATCCGGCTGCGCACGTCGTCGGCCAGCGCCGCGTCGAGGGCCTCGAGGCCCTCCACGATCTGGCGCTCGGTGACCCGGTCGGACCGGTTGATGATGTTGACGAGGGGGTCGACGCCGCCGACCCGCGACATGTCCGCGGGGTGCAGCACCGACGACAGCTTGCGCTCGAGGCTGGCCTCGACCGAGCGGATGATCTCCGGGGACGTGCGGTCCATGACCGCGATCCGGTGCGCCACCTCGGCCTGCAGGGCGGGGGAGAGCCCGGACAGCACGAGCGAGGCCTTCTCGGGCGTCATGTGCGCGAGCACCAGCGCGATGACCTGCGGGTGCTCGTCGGCGATGAACGTGCGCAGCTGGGCCGGGTCGGCGCGGAGCAGGAACTGGAAGGGCATCTGCACCGCCGCGGCCTGCAGCCGCGCGATGATCTCGGCGGCCTTCTCGTGGCCGAGCGAGGACTCGAGCATGCCCTGCGCGAAGCTGAGCCCGCCCTGGGCGAGGTGGGCGCGGGCGGTGGCCAGCATGTTGAACTCCGACATCACCGACTCGATCTCGGCGCCGCCGATGTCGTCGAGCCGGGCGATCTCGGCCGAGATCGCCTCGACCTCGGTGTCGTTGAGGTGCTTGAGCACGGAGGCCGCCTTCTCGCGGCCGAGCTGGATCAGCACGATCGCGGTCTTGCGGATGCCCTCGGTGGTCATCGCGGGAGCCATCACGGGCGTTCCACCAGCCAGCCGCGGAGCAGGGCGGCGACGTCCTCGGGCTGGCGCTCGACGAGGTCGGCCAGCTCCCGGCGCATCTCGTCGGCCGCGTTGTTCTCCGACCGCTCCAGGGCCGCGAGGGCGGGCGAGGTCTCGATGGCGGCCGTGGTCGTCGTACGGCGGGAGGCGTCCTGGCGCAGCTGCTCGACGAGGTACGTCGTGGCGTCCTCGCGCTGCTTGGCCCTGCGGCGCCCGCGCAGCCAGGCGAGGAGGACGGCCAGGGCGATGGCGACCGCGATGCCGATGTTGCGGAAGAGCGCCATGTCGCGGGCCTTCTTCTCGGCGGCCTTGGCGGCGGCGAGCTCGGCGGCGGCGGCGTTGTCGGCGGTGCGGTCGAAGGCCATCGTCGACACGTCGAGGGTGTCGCCCCGCTTCTTGTCGATGCCCATCGCCGCGGCCACCATCTTCTGCACGTCGGACGGGTTGATCATCCGGGCGGCCGCGGTGTCGAGCACGACGGCGGCGTGGAGCGAGTTGATGCTGCCCGGCGCGGTCTCGCGGTGCTCGACGACGGTGCCGACGGCGTTGTCCTCGGTCACCGACTCCTTCTTGTACGACGAGGAGCCGCTGCCGCCGGTCGCGCCGACCCCCGGGCCCATCTGTCCGTCGGGTCCGACGACGCCCGTGGAGCCTCCGCCACCGCCGGGGCCCGCGTAGGTCTCGGTCTGCGAGGACGACGACAGCGGAACGGCGTTGTGGTCGGTCGTGTAGGTCGTCGTGTCCTGCACGGCCTTGTCGAAGTCGAGGTCGGCGGTCACCTGCACGGTGGAGTTGCCCGGCCCGAGCACCCGGTCGAGCACGCTCTGGACCTTGGCGCTCATCTGGTTCTGGAAGTCGGTCAGCTGCTGGTCGCGGCTGCTCGCGCCGAGGCCGGCGGCGTCGCTGCTGGAGAGCATCCGCCCCTGGGCGTCCGCGACGGTCACGTTCTCCGGGGTGAGCCCGTCGATGCTGGAGGCGACCAGGTGCACGACCGACTGGACCTGCTCGGGCGTGAACGTGGTGCCGGCCGAGGTGTCGAGCATGACCGATGCGGTGGGCGGGTCCTGCTGGTCCGCGAAGACCTTGGCCGGCGGCAGCGCCAGGTGCACGATCGCGGCGTCGACGCCGTCCATCGCCTCGATGGTCTTGGCGAGCTCGCCCTCCATCGCGCGCTTGAAGTCGGTCTGCTCCTGGAACTGCGAGGTCGAGATGCTCTGGTTGTCCAGCAGCGAGTAGCCGCCGCCGCTGTCACCGCTGTTGCCGGGCAGGCCCTTGCCGCTGAGCGCGATCCGGGTCGCATAGACCTGGTCCTTGGGCACCATGACCGTGCTGCCGTTGTTGGCCAGCTCGTAGGGGACGCCCTCGGCGTCGAGCTCGTCGATCACCGCCGAGGCGTCGCTGGAGGCGAGGTTGCTGAAGAGCGGCGCGTAGTTGGGGGTCGCCGCCCAGCGGAAGACCATGAGGGCCGCGAGCAGCACCGCGGCGCCGCCGATGATCGCCACGACCTTCTGGCCGGTCGTGAACGCGAGGAAGGAGTCACGCACGCGGGCGAGCGAGCGCGAGAGGTTCTGCTTCATCCGACCTGCATCCGCATGATCTCGTTGAAGGCCTCGAGGGCCCGGTTGCGCACGGCCACGGTGAGCTGCGTGCTGACCGAGGCCTCGGTCGCGGCGATCGTGTAGTCGTGGATGTTGTCGAGGTCGCCGGTCGCGGCCTTGACGGCCAGCTGGTCACTGCGGTCCTGGACCTGCTCGAGCCGGTCGATGCCGTCGAGCACCATCGAGCCGAACGCGTGGCCCGAGGCCGACTGCACGCCGGAGCCGGCGGTCGCAGCGGTGGCCGGATTCGTGGGGAGCGTGGGGGCGACGTACGGCGTGAAGCCGCTCATCTGCACGCCCTCGATGCCGGACATGCTCATCAGCCACGACCGATCTGCAGCGCGCTGCTGTAGGTGTCCTGGGCGTCCTTGGTGACCTGGACGGAGGCCTGGAAGCCGCGCTGGGCCATGACGAGCTGGGTCATCTGGCTGGCGAGGTCGATGTCGGGGGCGCGGACGTAGCCGTCGGCGTCGGCCAGCGGGTTGGACGGGTCGTTGACGAGCCGGCCGGTGGCGTCGCCGAGCGCGATGCCGGTGACCTCCACGCCGCCGCCGGCCGCCGAGGCGAGGACCGGCATCTGGGCCTGGAAGGCACCCTGGCTGGTCGGGGTGATCGTGTTGACGTTGGCGATGTTGTTGGCCAGGGCGTCCAGCCACGTCTGGTGCGCGCCGAGCGAGGAGCCGGCGATCCGGAGCAGGTCGAAGGCACCCATCACTGGCCGCCCGCGGCGGTCTTGATCAGGTCGAAGCGGTCGCTCGTGGCGCGCGTGAGGACCTGGTACTGGAACTGCGACTGCACCGCCGCCAGCGTCTCCTTGCGGAGGTCGACGTTGTTGCCGTTGGCGCCGACCGGGGTGTCGGTGGGCGTCTCGGTCGGCACGACCGCGGCGCTCAGGTCGCCCGAGGAGATCGCCGCGCGCAGGCTGGTCTCGAAGTCCACGCTCGTGGCGCGGTAGCCGGGGGTGTCGACGTTCGCGATGTTGTCAGCGATGACCCGCTGGCGCAGGGCGATGCCGTCGAGGGCCGAGCTGAGCACGGCTCCGACGGCGTCGGGGAATGCGAAGGACACGCCTGCCTCCGAGAAGCGACGAGGGCGGTGCCGTTCCTTCGGCGGGGTCGAGCGATCCGTGCTCAGGGCTCCATTCGGCTCCCCGGGACGGCACCTGAGCGGAATCGTCCGCCCATTTCGCCGACCCGGAGCAACTGCCGGGGATCAGGCGTCGACGTCGACGTACACGGGGCGTCCGGCACGACCCGTCGCGCGGTCCACGCGGTCGGCGAACTCGTGCTGGCGGCGCAGGTCGCCGAGCCGCGCGGCCAGGGCTTGCTGGACGCGCTCCTGCCGGGCCCTGATCGTCAGGGCCCGCTCCACGAGGTCGGCCGGGATGGGGCCGGCGAGCTGCGGCTCGTCCCACGACTCCATGTCCGCCGCGGCCGGGTCGTCCAGCATCCTCTCGGCGTGGATCACGTCGAGCTCGAGGCGGTCGAGCGCGGTCTCCCAGTGCAGGTGCTGGCGGTACTCGGTCGGGAGCGCCGTCCTCATGCGCTGACGGACATCAGGCCGAGCGCGGCCTCACGCCAGGTGTCACGCAGCACCACGACGGTGTTGAGGCAGAAGTCGGTGATGCGTTGGTCCTTGGCGATGTTGGCGCGGACGAGCTCGCCGTGGAGGTAGTCGTAGAGCGAGGCCAGCCCGGGCCCGCCCTCCCAGCCGTCGGCGTTGAGGCTCGCGTTGAGCTCGAGCACGATCTCCTGCGCGTGCAGCAGGGGCTCGTGGGCCTGGCTCGGCTGGCCGGACTTCAACGCCGCGGAGGCCCGCTCGAGGTCGAGCACGAGGCGTTCGTAGAGCATCACGAGCAGCTGCGCCGGGCTGGCGGTCTGCACGGAGGCGGCGAGGTAGGTCTCGCGTCCGGCGGCGGCCGTCTTGGAGGGGTACATCATCGATTTCCTTCCGTGGTTCACGATGAGGTGGGGAGGTGGGCGAGCTGTCCGGCGAGCCAGTTCCCTTGGCTCTGCAAGTTGGACAGTGCGGTTTCCAGTGCGGTGTAGGTCTGTTGGAGGGAGGTACGCCGCAGGGCGAGGCGGTCGTCCCAGGCGGCGATGTCGTCGCTGAGTCGGTCGATGGTGGTCTTCCGGCCGGTGATGGCGGCGGTGATCGTCCCCGTCGTGCCGTCGCTGGCGGACTTCGCGACCGCGGCGACGCGGGCGGCGAAGCCGTTCGCGGATGCCGAGGCGCTGGTGGTGAACTTCGCAGCGGTCCCGGCCGGGTCGGCGGCGTAGGCCTTGTCGAAGGCATCACCGCCGAAGACGAGCTTGCCGAAGCGGTCGGTCTGGATCCCGAGGCTCGCCATCGACGTGTTGTCGCCGCCGAACACCGTGTCGGCGAGCGCACCGCGGAGGCTGCGGACCGTCGGGTCTCCCGAGAGCGGTCCTGCCGCGGTGGTGCTGGTGGCACTGGCGCTCTGCGAGTCGATGGAGCCGAGGACGCCGTTGAGCTGGTCCACGAGCGCCTTGACGGTCGCACGCACGGACGAGGAGTCCTGGGCGACGGTGATCGTGCTTGTCCTGCCCGGGGTCGCGTCACCTGACAGCGTCAGGCTGATGCCGGGTGCGAGCTCGGTGAAGGTGTTCGTCGACGACGTCGCCGTGATTCCGAGACCGAGACTGACCTGGGCGTCCTGGCCCGCGCGTACGGCGGCGCCGCCGAGCAGCGCGCTCCCGTCGGCGTTGGTGAGGGTGAAGTCGGACGTGGCACCGGTCTTGGTCGACTGCGTGAGGAGGCGGTAGCTGCCATCGGCGACGCGGAGTGCGGTGGCGGTGACACCGGTGTCCGCGGTCGAGCCGTTGATGGCGGCGACGAGTGACTGGAGGGAGCCGTCGCCGGTCGCGAGGTCGTGGACGATCCCGTCGTGGGTCGTGAGGTGGACCGACGAGCCGGTCACGACGGCGGAACCGGTCAGGGGGGCAGCGTCGTTGAAGCCGAGCTGGTGCGCGAGGGCGAGCCGGTCGACGGTGACCGCGAAGCTCGCGGGTTGGGCGGCGCTGCCGGCGGTGACGGTGACGTCGGATGTCGACGACGTGCCCTTCAGGGTCTGCCAGGCGGACGGCTTGGCCAGCGACTCGGCCCGGCTGCTGAGCAGGGAGACGTCGGTGTTGAGCGACTGGAGCGCCGAGACGACGGACTTCTGGGTCGTCTGCTGGCTCTTGAGACGGTTCTGGGGGACCGCCTCGAGCTGCATGAGCTGGTCGATGATCGAGGCGGTGTCGAGCCCGCTCGCGAGGCCGCTGATGCTGCTGGTGGCCATCAGTCCTCCATCACTCGCTCGGTCGGGTCAGGTCCGCGGGGCGAAGGCCCCGGTGTCCCCGGGAGGGCGAGCCCTCCCGGGGACCAGGTTGTCATCGGCGCGACCGTCTCCGACGGCCGCGCCGTCGACGTCAGCGCAGCAGGGAGAGAACGCCCTGCGGGGCCTGGTTGGCCTGCGCCAGCATGGCCGTGCCGGCCTGCGACAGGATCTGCGAGCGGGTGAAGTTCATCATCTCGCTGGCCATGTCGGTGTCGCGGATCCGGCTCTCCGACGCGGACAGGTTCTCGACCGCGACGTTGAGGTTGTTGACCGTGTGCTCGAACCGGTTCTGGTAGGCACCCAGCTGGGCACGCGCGGTGGAGATGTTCTTGATCTGCGCGTCGATGCGCGAGATCGAGTTCTGCGCGTTGGCAGCCGAGCTGTAGTCCAGACCCGTGCCCGCGGCGGCGACCGAGGCGCCGACACCGGTGCCCGGGCTGGCCTGGGTGCCGGCCGTGTTGCCGCCGACGACCGTGGCACCGCTCTTGGACTGGACGACCAGCTTGTTGCTCGAGTCCACCGACGCCGTCAGGTCCGACGAGAACGCCGAGTCCTTGTTGAGGGTGTCGGCCAGCTGCTGGACCGTCTTGATGCTGCCCGCCGCGCCGACCGAGGCCGACGTGATGGTGCTGTCGACGCCGCCCTTGGAGGTGGTGAAGGTCATCGCGCCGGTGACGTTGGTCGGCGTGAGGACGTCCATCGAGACGCCGGACGCTGCCGAGCCGAGGGTGTTGGCGATGGCCTTGACGTTCGCGCCGGACAGGTCGACGGCGATCTGGGAGTTCGCGTCACCGTCGGCGCCGACCTGGAACTTCAGGGTGCCGGCCGAGCCGTCGAGCAGCTTGGTGCCGTTGAAGTTGGTCGACTGGCCGATCCGGTCCAGCTCCGAGACGAGGCTGTCCGACTCGGTCTTGATGTTGGCGCGCGCGTCGGCGTTGTTGCTGTCGTTGGCGCCCTGGACGGCCAGGTCGCGCAGACGCTGGAGCACCGAGTGCACCTCGGTCAGCGCACCTTCCGTGGTCTGCACGACGGAGACGCCGTCCTGCGCGTTGCGGACGGCGACCTTGAGGCCACCGACCTGCGAGCGCAGGCCCTCGGAGATCGCGAGACCGGCGGCGTCGTCGGCGGCGCGGTTGATGCGGAAACCGCTCGACAGCTTCTCGAGCGACTTGCTCATCTGGCCCTGGGTGACCGACAGGTTGCGGTACGAGTTCAGGGCGTCGATGTTCTGGTTGATGCGAAGACTCATGATGAATCCCTCCTGGATGTTCGAGTCAGAGCTGGAGTCCGTCCGTGGGCTCCGTGCCTGTTCCTTCGGCCGGGAGGAGTGCGGGTTGAGGAACTTCGCGGAAGTTTCTAGGCCGTGGCATTGACCGGCGTGCCGCCGGCCATGCGGCGTACGCCGGCGGCGTGGCGGGTCGCCACGGCGGCGAAGTAGGCCTCGCGGCGCTGGGCTGCGCAGCCCTGCGGCCGGGCGTGCGGCACGACGAGCTCGGGCTCGAGCTCGTGGTTGAGCGCGTCGCGCAGGAGGATCAGTGCCTCGGCCCGGATCTGGGAGATGCGGGACTCCGAGACGCCGAGGGTCTCGGCGATCTCGGCCATCGGCCGCTCGTTGAGGAAGTACTGCTCCACCACGACGCGCATCCGCTCGGGCAGCTCGGCCACGGCCTCGGAGAGGTAGGTGAGCCGCTCGGCGTGCTCGGCCTGGACCTCCGGGCTGGGCGTGGTGCTGACCAGGGTCTCGGCGAAGGAGTTGTCCTCCGACGCGTGGAGGGAGAGGACCTGGGCGCGGGCCACGTCGTCACCGTTGGCGACGACCTCCTCGACGGAGAGGCCGGCGGAGCTGGCGACCTCGGCGTCCGTCGCGGGACGGCCCAGGGTGTTGGCCAGCGTGGTGCGGGTGGCGTCGAGCTCGCGGGCGCGACGGCGGACCGAGCGCGAGGCCCAGTCGATGCTGCGCAGCTCGTCGACGATGGCGCCGCGCACGCGGGTGGCGGCGTACCGGCTGAAAGGGACGCCACGCGACTCGTCGAAGGCGTGCGCAGCCTGCACGAGGGCGGCGAGTCCGGCCGAGGTGAGGTCGTCGCGGTCCACGTGGGACGGCACCCTGGCGATGGTCTCGCGGACGATGTGTCCGACCAGTGCCATGTGCTGAACGATCAACGCCTCGGATCCCGGCGGGACGTTGTGGTGGGGGGTCACGATCGGCGATTGTTCAGTCCACCGGGCGCCGCTGTCCGGGTTTTTGCGAAGGAAAGTAAAGAGAATTTCATATGAGCGGGCCGCGGCGGCCGAAGGGAACCGTTCGGTCCTCGGCGTCATCCTCCGAACGGTCATCCGGCATGGCCCGTCCGGGTCAAACCCGCGGGTAACCTGCCGTTGACCTGCGATCGCGAGGGCGTCGCGGTGCCCACGACGATAGCCCGGGGGAGGCCCCGCGTGGGCCGCTTCGACACTCTTCGGCCAAACGCCTCAGTAACCGCGCTCCCTGCCGATGGTGGTGGTGACACCGAAAACCACCGCGCACGAGTGAGGGGGCCGCATCGTGGAGAAGTTGTCACTGATCCTCTGGCGTGAGCGCGAGCTGCTGGAGACGCTGCACTACCGGCTCGAGGTCGAGCAGCTGGTCATGGCCCACGGCCAGACCCGCTGGCTGGCAGCCGCAGCCCGCGACGTCGAGACCGTCCTCGACCAGGTCCGCGACGTCGAGCTGATGCGTGCGATCGCCGCCGACGAGGCCGCCGCGGTCCTGGGCCTCGCGCCCAACCCCAGCCTGTCGGGGCTGATCGCCGCCGTCGACGAGCCCTGGTCCTCGATCCTGGCCGACCACCGCGACGCGTTCGCGGCGACCAGCGAGGCCATCACCCGCGTCGCCGAGGCCAACCGCGGCCTGATCTCCGCGGGCCTCCGTGCCGCGCACGAGACGCTGCTCGGCCTGAGCGGGTCCGCGCAGACCTACACGCCCTCCGGCACCACGGTCGGCGAGTCCGCCCGCAGCGTGCAGCTGGACCGGAGCCTGTGACGTGAGCGGGACGTTCTCTTCTCTCAACACGGCCCTGAGCGGGCTGCGCTACCAGCAGATCGCCCTGGACGTGGCGGGCACGAACGTCGCGAACGCGACGACCGAGGGCTACGTACGCCGTCGCGTGGCCGGCGAGACCCTCGCCCCGGGGGTGACCCCGGCGCTGTGGTCGCGCTCGCAGGACTACGGCAACGGCGTCCGCGCGACCGGGATCACCCGGCTGGTCGACCCGTTCCTCGACGCCCGCTCGCGGGTCGAGCACGGCAACCAGTCCTACCTCGACACCCAGGCTGCGGTCCTCGCCCGTGTCGAGACCGGCTTCGCCGAGCCCGGCGACAACGGCGTCTCGGCCGCCGTGACGGACTTCCGCAAGTCCCTCCACGACCTGGTCAACGCGCCGGGCAGTGAGGCCGCGCGCAGCCAGGTGCTGGGCAAGGCAGGCACCGTCGCCGACGCCATCCGCTTGCAGGCGCACAACGTGTCCACGGAGATCGCCGACCAGCGCGGTCGCCTCGGGGTCACCCTGACCGAGGTCAACACGGTCGCCGCCGACCTCGCGGACACCAACCGTTCGCTCGCCTCCGCGAAGCTCGCCGGCTCCGACGCCACCACGCTCGCCGACACCCGCGACCGGCTCGCGCTGCGGCTCTCGGAGCTCACGGGTGCGACCGCGACGGTCCGCGACGACGGCGGCATGGACGTCGCCCTGAACGGGGTGTCGCTGGTCAGCGGCCAGTCTGCCGGGACGGTCAGCGCCTCGGTCGGTAGCCCGACCAACTTCACGATCGGCCCGGCGGGCACCACGGTGCCCGGCACGCTCGGGGGGATCGTCGGCGCGGTCGCCGAGCTGGTCGACCACACCCTCCCCGACTATGCCGCGGGCCTGGACGCGATCGCCAAGGACTTCGCCGACGCGTTGAACACCCAGCACGCTGCGGGCTACGACCTGGCGGGCAACGCGGGCGGCCCGTTGTTCTCCTACGACCCTGCCGATCCCGCTGGCAGCCTGCAGGTCGCCGTCACCGACCCGGCGCTCGTGGCCGCGTCGTCGGTGCCCGGCGGCGGTCTCGACGCCGGCAACGCCGACGACCTGATCGGCGCCATCGCGGTCGAGGACCCCTACCAGCGCTTGGTCAACGGCTTCGGCACCCAGGTCGCCTCCGTCCGCCGCCGCGCCGACAACCAGCAGGCCCTGACCAACCAGGTCGACAACAGCCGCGAGCAGCTCGCCGGCGTCAACCTCGACGAGGAGACCGTCAACATGCTCACCGCCCAGCGGTCCTACGAGGCCGCCGCCCGGTTGATGACGACCCTCGACTCCGTCCTCGACACCCTCGTCAACCGCACCGGAATGACCCGATGACCGTCACCCGCGTCACCCAGACCATGCTCAGCCGCCGAGCCCTCGACGGACTGCAGGCCGGCCTCGGCCGCGTCTCGCGCGTCCAGGAGCAGCTCTCCACGGGCCGGATCATCAACCGGCCCTCGGACGACCCGACCGGCGCCACCGCGGCGATGCGGTTGCGCTCGTCGGTGGCGGACCAGCAGCAGTACGCCCGCAACGCCAACGACGGCGCGGGCTGGCTCGACCACATCGACACCACGCTGGGCTCGATGACCAGCCAGGTCCGCCGCGCCCGTGAGCTGGCGATCGGTGGCATCAACGGCGCCGTGGGAGGCCCGTCGCGCGAGGCGATGGCGACCGAGGTCGACCAGCTCCGCGCCGGGCTGATCGGCGACGCGAACGCGACGTACCTCGGCCGTCCGGTCTTCGGCGGCATCACCTCGGGCGCCGCGGCGTACGACGCCACGGGGGCCTACATCGGCAAGCCGGGCGAGGTCGTGCGCACCGTGGCGGACGGCGTGAAGGTCCGCGTCGACCAGGACGGTCCGTCGGCGTTCGGGATCGACGGCGACTCGGTCTTCGACCACCTCGCGACGCTGTCCACCGCGCTGCGCGCCGGTGACCAGGCCGGGATCGCGACGGCGATCGACGTGCTGGACAAGGACGGCACCCGCATCACCAACGCCCGCACCGACGTCGGGACGCGCGCGGCCCGGATCGAGCAGGCACACGCGCTGGCCGGTGACGCCGAGCTGTCGCTGACCTCGGCACTGTCCGAGATCGAGAACACCGACCTGCCCAAGGCGACCGTGGACCTGCAGCTCCAGCAGGTCGCCTACCAGGCCGCCCTCGCGGCGACCGCGAAGGTCATCCAGCCGAGCCTGATGGAGTTCTTGCGATGATGGCCCCGTCCCTAGCGGTTGGAGACCCATGACCGACGTGCCCGTCATCGAGATGGTGCGGCCGATGCCCGGATTCCCCGAGCGCCGGCGCTTCGCGCTGGTGCAGCTCGACGACGACGGCGTGCTCTGCAGCATGACGTCGCTGGACGAGCCGGACCTGCGCTTCCTGGTGGCCCCGCCGGGCCGCTTCTTCCCCGACTACGCCCCCGAGGTCGAGGACGACGTGCTGTCCGACCTCGCGATCGAGTCCTCCGACGACGTACTCCTGCTGGTGGTCCTCAACGCCGCCGGCGGCTCGCTGGCCACGACCACGGCCAACCTCGCCGCCCCGGTCCTGGTCAACCCGACCACCCGGCGCGGCGGGCAGATCGTCCTGGACGCCCCCGGCCTGCCCGTCGCGGCGCCCCTGCTCGGGTGAGTCGGCTGCGCTCGGGCGCTACCGGTAGCGTGGCGGCATGCTGGTTCTGAGCCGTCGTCCGGGGGAGAGCGTCGTCCTCGGCGAGGACATCACCATCACGATCCTCGAGGTGCGCGGCGACGTGGTCCGCGTCGGCATCGACGCCCCGCGCTCCCTCAAGGTCCACCGCGCCGAGCTGCTCGCCCAGCTCGAGGAGAGCAACCGCCAGTCGGCGTCCCCGAGCGAGGACGTCGTCGCCAGCCTCACCCGCGCCCTGCACCACGACTGACGCCGACCCGTCGTTCGTTGACGGCGTACGGCGCCCACCCGTCGCGTGTTGACGAGTGGCGGACGTCTCATTGGTTGCCGGATGCAACCTTTTCGGAATATAGTTGCCGTTAGCAACCTTATTCTCCCCGTGAAGCGAGCATCCGTGAGCAGCCATACCGTCCCCCCGTCCACCCCCACGTCGGGCCCCGCCTCGACCGAGGCCGCCGTCGCGATGACGCACCGCGAGGTGATGGAGGCGCTCAGCGGCCTCCTGCTCGCCATGTTCGTCGCGATGCTGTCGAGCACGGTCGTGAGCAACGCGCTGCCGCGGATCGTCTCGGACCTGCACGGCAGCCAGTCCGGCTACACGTGGGTCGTCGTCTCGACGCTGCTGGCCATGACCGCGACCACCCCGATCTGGGGCAAGCTGGCCGACCTGTTCAGCAAGAAGCTGCTGGTGCAGAGCGCGCTGGTCATCTACTCCGTCGGCTCGCTGGTCGCCGCGGTCGCCCCCAACATGGGCGTCCTGATCGGCGCCCGCGTCGTCCAGGGCCTCGGCGTCGGCGGCCTGACCGCCCTCGTCCAGGTCGTCATCGCCACGATGGTCTCCCCGCGTGAGCGCGGTCGCTACTCCGGCTACCTCGGCGCGGTCTTCGCGCTCGCCACCGTCAGCGGCCCGCTCATCGGCGGCGTGATCGTGGACAGCGCCCTCGGCTGGCGCGGCTGCTTCTTCGTCGGCCTGCCCGTCGCCCTCGCCGCGTTCATCCTGCTCCAGAAGACCCTGCACCTGCCGGTCGTGAAGCGCGACGTCCGGATCGACTACCTCGGCGCCACGCTCATCGTCTCCGGCGTCTCGATCCTGCTCGTGTGGGTCTCCCTCGCCGGCAACCAGTTCGCCTGGGGCTCGGCCACCAGCGCGCTGCTCGTCGTCGCGGGCCTGCTCGTCGTCGCCGCCGCGGTGTACGTCGAGGCGAAGGTCGCGGCCGAGCCGATCATCCCGCTGCGCCTGTTCAAGGACCGCACCACCGCGCTCGCCACCGCCGCCTCGGTGTTCATCGGCGTCGCGATGTTCGGCTCCACGGTCTACCTCAGCCAGTACTTCCAGCTCGCCCGCGGCATGAGCCCCACCCGCGCGGGCCTGATGTCGATCGCGATGGTCGGCGGCCTGCTCGTCTCCAGCATCATCACCGGCCGCATCATCAGCGACACCGGCCGCTGGAAGCGCTGGCTGGTCGGCGGCATGGTCCTCGTGATCGCCGGGCTCGGCCTGCTCGGCCAGGTCGACGACACCACCAACCTCGCGGTGGTCGGCCTGTTCATGGCGATCCTCGGCCTCGGCCTCGGCGCCACCATGCAGAACCTCGTCCTCGCCGTGCAGAACAACGCCACCCAGTCCGACATGGGTGCGGCCAGCTCGGTCGTCGCGTTCTTCCGCTCGATGGGCGGCTCGATCGGCGTCTCGGCCCTCGGTGCGCTGCTCAGCCACCAGGTCGCCGACAAGGTCGCGTCCGGCCTGGCCGCGATCGGCGTGAGCACCGACGGCGCCGAGAGCCACTCCATCCCGGACCTGGCCACCCTGCCGGCGCCGGTGCGGGTCGTCTTCGAGCACGCCTTCGGCGCCTCGATCGGGGAGCTCTTCCTCGTCGCGATGCCCTTCGCGGTGCTCGCCCTGGTCTGCGTGTCCTTCATCCGCGAGGTGCCGCTGCGCACCACCAACCTGACCGAGGCCGACCTCGCCCCCGAGGCGACGTCCGAGCTCGCGGCCCGGTGACCACGGTGAGCACCACGACCTCCGGCCCTACGATCACCCGGGTGAGCGCGTCCCGCCCCGAGTCGCTGCGGCAGCTCGAGCACGAGGTCGGCGTGCTGATCCGGCGGATCAGGCGCGTCATCGGCGAGCGGTCGCGTGCGGTCCACCCGGACCTCCAGCCCGCGTCGTACCTCCTGCTGGCCTACCTCGCCGAGAGCGGTCCGATGCGGTCCTCGGCGATCGCCGGGACCTTCGACGTCGACAAGGGCGCCATCAGCCGCCAGGTGCAGCACCTGGTCGACCTCGGCCTGGTCGACCGGCAGCCGGACCCCGACGACGGCCGGGCGACGCTGGTCTCGGCGAGCAAGAGCGCCGTACGCCGCCTGGCCGAGGTCTCCTCGGAGCGTCGGCGCTGGCTCGACGAGCGACTCTCGGACTGGTCCGACGACGACCTGCGCGGGCTGGTCGAGTCGCTCGGTCGCTACAACGGCGCGCTCGACTGAGGTCCGTCATCGTTCAATTGCTGGGAATGACACCTGCTCCGGACCGGAACAGGTGCCATTCGGCGCAATTGAACGATTGCGCGCAACCCCGGAAGGTCAGCCCAGCCAGACCGCGGTGTCGGGCGGCAGCTTGCCGCCCTCGACCGCTCCGCTCGCGAGCAGAACGTCGCCCGCCGGGAGCGCGACGGCTGCGGTGCCGCAGTTCAGCACGACGGTGACCGGCCCGCGGCGGAACGCGAGGACGTCCGCGCCCAGGTCGATCATCTCGACGTGGTCGTCGATGCCGGTCGTGTGGGCACGCCGCGCCGCCAGCGCCTCGCGGTAGAACGAGAGCGTCGAGGTCGGGTCGTCCTGCTGCGCCTCGACCGAGAGCCCCGCGTAGGACGAGGGCTGCGGCAGCCAGGGCTGGCCGGTGCCGGGGCCGAAGCCGAACGGCGCGGCCGTGCCGCTCCACGGGATCGGCACGCGGCAACCGTCGCGGCCCTCCTCGCCGGTGCGGAACCACGACGGGTCCTGCCGGAAGTCCGGGTGCACCTCGTCCTGCTCCAGGCCGAGCTCCTCGCCCTGGTAGAGGTAGGCCGAGCCGGGCAGCGACAGCATCGTCATGGTCGCGGCCTTCGCGCGGGCGAGGCCGACCGGGCCGCCGCCGTAGCGCGTCACGTGCCGGACCACGTCGTGGTTGCTCAGCACCCACGTGGGTGAGGCGCCCACCGGGGCCAGGGCGTCGAGCGTCCCGGTGATCACGTCCGCGAACGCCGGGGCCGACCACGGCGCGAGCAGCCAGCTGAAGTTGAAGCTCTGGCTCATCTCGTCGGGCCGCACGAAGCGCGCCATCGACTCGGGAGTCTGGGTCCAGGCCTCGGCGACGGTCATCCGGTCGCCGTCGTACTTCTCCAGGATCCGGTGCCAGCGGCGGTAGACGTCGTGCACCTCGGGCTGGTCCCACATGGGCTCGTCGCGCAGGGTGCGCTCCACCATGCTCGAGGGCGGCGCGGCGGAGGCAGCGGAGGCCCCGGGGACCTCGTCCTCGGCGATCTCCTGGTCGCGCAGGCTCTCGACCTTGAAGAGCCCGTGCGCCACGTCGACGCGGAACCCGTCGACCCCGCGGTCGAGCCAGAACGTCAGCACGTCCTCGAACAGGTCGCCGACCTCGGGGTTGCGCCAGTCGAAGTCGGGCTGGGTGCTGTCGAAGAGGTGGAGGTACCACTGGCCATCCTCGACGCGCGTCCACGCGGGACCGCCGAAGACCGACTCCCAATTGTTGGGCGGCAGTTCGCCGGCCTTGCCGCGGCCGTCGCGGAAGAGGTAGCGCGCGCGCTCGGGGCTGCCGGGGCCTGCGGCCAGGGCGGCCTGGAACCACTCGTGCTGGTCGGAGGAGTGGTTGGGGACGAGGTCGACGATCACCTTCAGGCCGAGCTCGTGGGCACGGTCGAGCAGCGCGTCCGCGTCGGCGATGCTGCCGAAGAGCGGGTCGACGTCGGTGTAGTCCGCGACGTCGTAGCCGTGGTCGTTCTGGGGCGAGGTGTAGAAGGGCGTGATCCACAGCGCGTCGACGCCAAGGTCGCGCAGGTAGGGCAGTCGCGAGGTGATCCCCGGCAGGTCGCCGATGCCGTCACCGTCGAGATCGGCGAAGCTGCGGACGTAGACCTGGTAGGTGACCGCGTGCCGCCACCACTCGTTTTGAACGTTCAAACCCATGGGACACGATCCTTCCCAAGACGCCCCGCCGTGGTCAACCCGGCGTGGTCGGACTCACGGCCGCCGGGGAAGGCCTCAGGCGAACGCCGCCGGGTCCACCGCCACCCACACGTGCTCGGCGGTCGCGACCACGCGCCCGTCGGAGTCGTAGAGGGCCGAGGCGGTGAAGGTCTTGCGCCCCTCCTGCCCGCGAGCCAGCCCGACGACCACGTGCTCCTCACCGATCACCGGCAGCGCGTCCACACGGGCGGTCATGCCGACGAGCACCATCAGCCGCTCGGTCAGGTCGCCGGCCCAGCCCCCGATGCAGTCCAGCGCCGCCCAGGTCACCGGCAGCGACGCGCGCGGCAGCTCGTCGCGGGTCTGCTGGAAGTCGTCGCCGGTGCTGGGGTGCGGCCGCCAGACGGCCGCGATCCGGGTCGCGCCGTCCTGCTCGGTGACCGGCCCCGCGAAGATCCGCAGCCCGTCGCCCTCGGCCCGGTCGGTGCCGCAGGCGAAGCAGGTGGGGAAGGGGTGCGAGACCAGACCGGGGTAGGAGGCCATGGCGGCCCGCGCCTCGGCCGGCGACACCGGCTCCACCACCACCGGCTCGTCGTCCACGATGCTCGCCCGGGCCACCACGGCACCGCCGAACGTCGCGACGGTCGCGCCGTCCTCGTCGGCCACCGACATGGGGGTGTCGAGCGGCGGCGGCTGCCGCAGCGCGACCCGTACCGTCGGCCAGGACCGGGCCCGCGGGTCGGGGTCGACCAGGGCCGCCAGGGCGCCGGAGGTCCAGCCGCCGTTGCCCGACGACGGCGGCCCGCAGAACCGGCGCGGCACGATCAGCTCCCGGGTCATCGTCTGATGCTCTCCCATCGGCTCAGGGCCTCCTTGCGTTCGGTCGCGTGGTCGACCACCGGCAGCGGGTAGCCCACCTCGCGCCGGGTCGCCTCGTCGGGGTCGTGCGGGTCGGACACCCCGGCCAGCTCGGGCACCCACTGCCGGACGTAGGCGCCGGCCGGGTCGAACTTGCGACCCTGGCTGGTCGGGTTGAAGACGCGGAAGTACGGCGCGGCGTCGGTGCCGCACCCGGCAGTCCACTGCCAGCCGTGCTGGTTGGAGGCGAGGTCGCCGTCGACGAGCCAGCGCATGAAGTGGCGGGCGCCGTGCTGCCACTCGTGGTGCAGGTCCTTGACCAGGAAGCTGGCCACGATCATCCGCACCCGGTTGTGCATCCAGCCGGTCGCGCGCAGCTGGCGCATCCCGGCGTCGACGACCGGGAAGCCCGTGCGGCCCTCCCGCCAGGCCTCGAAGGCCGCGCCCGGCCCGTCGTGGGACATCTTCGCGAACTCCGGGCGGAGGTAGTCGCGCGCGGTCTCGGGCCGGGCGGCGAGGACGTCGGCGTAGAACTCACGCCAGGCCAGCTCCTTGCGGTAGGTGGCCGCCCCCTCGCTGCGCAGCCGCGCCAGGTCGGCGAGGAGGGTGCGCGGGTGGATCTCGCCCCACTTGAGGTGCACCGACATGTGGGAGGTGCCGTCGACGCCCGGCTTGTCGCGGTCGTCGGCATAGTCCGCCACCCGGTCGAGGAAGTCGCTCCACCGGCGCCGCGCCTCGGCCTCGCCGGCCGCCGGCAGCGCCACCCCGCCGGGCAGGGCCGGCTCGGGGAGGCCGACGGTGTCGTCCAGCGCCAGCCAGGAGCCGTGCTTCGGGGCGTCGACGGGTCCACGCCAGCCGTGGTCGGCCCACGCCTTCGAGAACGGCGTGAAGACCTTGTAGGGCTCGCCGGACCCGTTGGTCACCCGCCCCGGCGCCACGGCGTACGGCGAGCCGGTGCGGACCAGGTCGATCCCCGCATCGCCGAGGGCGGCCGAGACCCGCACGTCCCGGGCCCGGCCGTAGGGGCCGAAGTCGGCGGCCACGTGGACCCGACCCGCGCCGACCTCACGGGCCGCGGCCGGCACCCGCTCCACGGGGTCGCCCTCGACGACGGACAGCGAGGCACCCAGCTCGCGCAGCGACTCGTCGAGGGCACGCAGCGAGGCGGCGAGGTAGGCGCGGCGCACGTCGCCGGAGGGACCCCACAGCGCCGGGTCGAGCACGAAGAGGGGGAGCACGTCCCCGTCGGCGCAGGCCTCGAGCAGGGCGGGGTTGTCCCCGAGGCGGAGGTCGCGGCGGAACCACATGACGGCTGGCATCGACCCCCATGCTGCCACCCGCCCCCGACACCCCCCGACGACAGCGACCGGGCCGGCCCCGCGCGCGGGGCCGTAGGACAGAATGGCCCGGTGAGCGATCTGATCGACACCACCGAGATGTACCTCCGGACCATCTACGAGCTGGTCGAGGAGGGCATCGTCCCGTTGCGTGCCCGGATCGCCGAGCGCCTGCACCAGAGCGGCCCGACGGTCTCCCAGACCGTGGCGCGCATGGAGCGCGACGGCCTGCTGACCGTCGAGGGCGACCGCCACCTCCAGCTCACCGACGAGGGGCTCCGGCTCGCCACGCGGGTGATGCGCAAGCACCGCCTCGCCGAGCGGCTGCTCACCGACGTGATCGGCCTCGACTGGGAGTTGGTGCACGAGGAGGCGTGCCGCTGGGAGCACGTCATGTCCGAGACCGTCGAGCGGCGCCTCGTCGAGCTCCTCGGCCACCCCACGGAGTCGCCCTACGGCAACCCGATCCCGGGCCTCGACGAGCTGGGTGAGAGCTCGGTCAGCGAGGACTTCATGGACGGCGTCGAGTCGCTGTCCCGCGCCGCGACCAGCGGCGAGGGCCGGGTCCTGGTGCGCCGCATCTCCGAGGAGATGCAGAAGGACGAGTCGCTGATGAGCGCGCTGCGCCGGGTCGGCGCCCTGCCGGACAAGACCGTCACAGTCATCGCCACCGAGGAGGGCGTGCTGGTCGGGTCGGGTGGCGAGACCGCCGAGATCGTGCCCGAGGCGGCCGACCACATCTTCGTGCGCAAGCTCTGACGCCTGCGGGATTCCGGACCTGTCGGGTCCGCAATCGACCGGTCTGGACGTCTCGTCCCACAGGGCGAATCTTTACCTTCTTGTGGATCTCCCGTGGATCTTTGCCGGGTACCTTCTGCGCAACCCGTGGCCGTCGGACCACAGGGTGTCGTCGGGGGACGGCACGGTCCGACGAGGTGGTCGCGGCACTCGGTCGGGGGACCGGCACAAGGGGGACACGCACCATGGAGCTCATCGAGGTCGTCGAGCTGGCACCGGGACGCGAGGACGACACGGTCGTGATCGCCCATTCCGCGACGAGCCTGACGCGGGGGCTGGAGTTCGGCGAGGCCGTGGTCCTGCGCACCGCTGAGGGTGACCACTGGACCGCCAAGGTCCGCGACATCGGCTTCGAGGTCGACGACACCGTCTACACCCTCGACCTGGGCGCGCGCCTGCCCGACGACCTGGCCGCCGACCGGCTCGAGGGCCTCGACCCGCTGCGTCACGACCTGGAGCTGCACGAGGTCGTCGACCTGCTCGGCGACCTGCGCCGCCGCGGCGACCACGAGGCCGGCCCGACCGCTCTGGCCGACCTCCCGTTCGCGACCGTCTGACCCGCGGGCTCAGGCGGCCAGCGCCACCAGGAACTCGCTGCAGCCCACCTCGAGCTTGTACGCCGCCAGCTCGTCGCCGCGGGTCGTCCCGCGGTTGACGATCACCACCGGCGTCCCTGCCCGGGCCGCCCGGCGCACGAACCGGAAGCCGCTCATCACCGTCAGCGACGAGCCCGCCACCAGCAGCGCACCGTCCTGCTCCGGCAGCGCGTCGACCGCGGCGTAGCACCGCTCGACCCGCGGCGCCGGGACGTTCTCGCCGAAGAACACGACGTCGGGCTTGAGCACCCCGCCGCACTGCTCGCAGCCGGGCACCACGAACCCGGCGGTGTCCTCGAGGTCGACGTCGCCGTCGGGCCGGGTCGCGACCGCGGCGTGCCGCGCGGAGAAGTCCGGGTTGAGCTCGCCCAGCCGCGCCTGCAGCGCCGCCCGCGGCGACGTCGCCCGGCAGTCCAGGCACACGACGTCGGCGATCCGGCCGTGCAGCGCCACCAGGCTCCGCGACCCGGCCCGCTCGTGCAGGCCGTCGACGTTCTGGGTGATCAGCAGCCCGGGGTCGAGGCGGGCCAGCGCGTGGTGCCCCTCGTTGGGGTCCGCGCCCTTCATCCGCCCCCAGCCGAGGTGGCTGCGCGCCCAGTAGCGCTGCTGCGCCTCCGGCCCGCTCACGAACTCCTGGTAGGTCATCGGCATCCGCGCGGGGCTGTCCGGTCCGCGGTAGTCCGGGATCCCCGAGTCGGTCGACAGCCCCGCCCCGGTCAGCACCACGAGCGGCCGGCCGCGCAGCAGCGCCAGCGCGTCGGCGTACGTGGAATCGACCGAGACCGTCATCGGGCGTAGCGCAGCTGGGCCCGCGCGCGGGCCTTGTCGGCCTCCACCTCGCGGTTCTTCGGCGGGGCCGTCGTGACGAGGTCGTCGATGAGGTGCTGCGTGAGGTGCGCGATCTCGCGGACCGCCTGGTCGAACACCGCCTGGTTGGCGGCCGACGGCTTGGTCGTCCCGCTGACCTTGCGGACGTACTGCAGCGCCGCCGCGGTGACCTCGTCACGGGTCGCGGGCGGCTCGAAGTTGTTGAGGGGGCGGATGTTGCGGCACATGCGACCACGGTACGACGGTCCGGAGGGCGGCACCCCCTCGTCGCGGCGACGTCCGGGTGCAAAACTGGCGGTATGTCCGCTCCCCGCAACGCTGACCGCGAGTTCGACGTCGTCCTGTTCGGAGCCACCGGGTTCACCGGTCAGCTCACCGCCGAGTACCTCGCCCGGCACGCCCCCGACGGCCTGCGCTGGGCGCTGGCCGGCCGGAGTCCCGAGAAGCTCGAGCGGGTCCGCGACCGCCTCGCCGACATCGACCCCGAGCTGAAGCTCCTCGAGCTGCTGCACGCCGACGTCGCCGACCCGGCCTCGCTGGCCGACGTCGCCGGCCGCGCCCGCGTCGTGATCACCACCGTGGGCCCCTACATCACCTTCGGCGAGCCGCTCGTCGCCGCGTGCGCCGAGGCCGGCACCGACTACGTCGACCTCACCGGCGAGCCGGAGTTCGTCGACCTGATGTACGTCGCCCACCACGCCACCGCCGAGCGCACCGGCGCCCGGATCGTGCACGCGTGCGGCTTCGACTCGATCCCGCACGACCTGGGCGCCTGGTTCACCGTGCAGGAGCTCCAGGCGGCCGGCCCGGTCACGGTCCGCGGTGTCGTCCGCGCCAGCGGCATGGCCTCCGGCGGCACCTTCCACTCGGCGATGACCGCGCTGTCGCGCACCAAGCTGGTCAAGCAGGCCGCCGTCGCCCGCCGCCGCGCGGAGACCCGCCCGGAGGGTCGCTCCTCCAAGGCCGTCGCCGCCCGGCCGCACCGCGACAAGCTGCTCGGCTACTGGCTGCTCCCGTTGCCGACGATCGACCCGAGCATCGTGGCCCGCAGCGGCGCCGCGCTGGCGTCGTACGGCCCGAAGTTCCGCTACTCCCACTTCGCCGGCACCAAGACCCTCCGGTACGCCGCCGGCGGGGCCGGTGCCGTCACCGCCCTCGGCCTGGCGGCGCAGGTCAAGCCGCTGCGCAACGCCCTGCTCGGCCGGATCAAGCAGGGCGAGGGCCCGGGGGAGGCCAAGCGCGAGAAGTCCTGGTTCACCGTCGACTTCGTCGGCGAGGGCGACGGTCGGGTCGTCCACACCCGCGTCTCGGGCGGCGACCCGGGCTACGGCGAGACGTCCAAGATGCTCGCCGAGTCGGCCCTGTGCCTGGCCTTCGACGACAACCCGGACGTGGCGGGCCAGGTCACCACCGCCCAGGCGATGGCCGAGAACCTCAAGGCCCGCCTCGTCGCCGCCGGCATCCGCTTCGAGGTCATCGACTGAACAAACCCGTCCGGCGGCCGATCGGCCGCCGGACGGTGCCCCAGGCAAGAGTCGAACTTGCGACCTTTCGCTTAGGAGGCGGCTGCTCTATCCACTGAGCTACTGGGGCGGGTGACGTGATGTCGACGCACATCTTGTCATTCGGGCGGGCGGCGTAACGAACCGCACTCGCCGCGACAAGTAGTGGACAGATGGGCGTACTGTGCGCCACGTCACACCGCCCGGCACGCCGGGCCCGTTCACGGGAGGACCCCCATGGCGCTGCTCAGCCACTCCGCGTTCAAGCTCGTCTCGGCCACGTCGGCGATGGCCGTCGCCGGCCTGCTCACGCTCTCGGCCCCCTACGCCAGCGCCGCCAGCGGCGACTCCGACCACGACGGGATGCCCAACCGCTGGGAGATCCGCCACGGCCTGAACCCCCACAAGGCCGACGCCCGCGGTGACAAGGACCGCGACGGGCTCCGCAACATCCAGGAGTTCCGCCACCACACCGACCCCAGCGACCAGGACACCGACAACGACGGCGACGACGACGGCGACGAGGTCGGCGACGACTCCTCGACCACCGACCCGACCGACAGCGACACCGACGACGACGGCACCGTTGACGGTGACGAGGACGCCGACCACGACGGTGTCGACAACGAGGACGAGGACGACGCCGAGGAGTCCTGCCAGGCCGACGACGGCGACGCCGACCAGGACGGCATCGACAACGAGGACGAGAACGACTTCGGCACCAACGCCCACGACGCCGACTCCGACGACGACGGCAGCCCGGACGGCGCCGAGGACTCCGACGGCGACGGCACCGACAACCAGACCGAGGACGACGCCCAGGACGACGCCGACGACCAGGGCGAGGACGAGACCGACCAGTGCCAGTCCGGCGACCAGGGTGGCAGTGACGACGCCAAGGCCGGGACCACCTGGTACGTCGTGCGCTGAGAGGCGGCTACATCCGCTCGGGTGACCCCATCCCGAGCAGGCCGAGACCCTGGTCGAGCACGGCCAGGGTCACTCGGCACAACGTCAGGCGCGAGGCCCGCACGTCGAGGTCGTCGCCCTTGAGCACCGGGCAGTTGTCGTAGAACGTCGTGAACGTCTGCGCGAGCTCGAAGAGATAGGTGCACAGCCGGTGCGGCTCGAGGGCCTCGCCGACCTGCACCACGACCGGCGCGAAGCCGAGCAGCGCCAGCATCAGCGCGCGCTCCGCCTCCTCGCCGACGCGGACCTCACCGGCCACCGCCCCTGCCTCGTCGGCACGGCGCAGGATCGACCGGATCCGCGCCGCGGCGTACTGCAGGTAGGGGCCGGTGTTGCCCATGAGCGAGACCATCCGGTCCAGGTCGAAGGTGTACTCGCTGTCGTGGGCCACCGAGAGGTCGGCGTACTTCACCGCCCCGATCCCGACCTGGCGCGCGATCACTGCCCGCTCCTCCTCGTCGAGGTCCGGCCGCGACTCCGCGAGGCCGGCGGCCGCCCGGGCGACCGCCTCGTCGAGCAGCGCCCGCAGCCGGATGGGGGCGCCGGAGCGGGTCTTGAGAATCTTGCCGTCCGGGCCGAGCACGTTACCGATCTGGACGTGCACGACCTCGACGTCGGCGGGCAGCCAGCCGGCCTCGCGGGCGGCGGCGAAGACCATCCGCAGGTGCAGGTCCTGGGGCGCGCCGATGACGTAGAGGACCCGGTCGGCGTGCAGGTCGGTGACCCGGTGCCGGATCGTGGCGAGGTCGGTGGTGGCGTAGCCGTAGCCGCCGTCGCTCTTGCGGATGATCAGCGGCTGCGGCTTGCCCTCGCGGCCGGTGAAGCCGTCGAGGAAGACGCACAGCGCGCCGTCGCTCATCGTCGCGATGCCCTTGCGCTCCAGCTCGTCGCAGATGCCGGGCAGGTCGTCGTTGTAGTTGCTCTCACCGGCCAGGTCGTCGTCGGTGAGGGTCACGTCGAGGAGCGAGTAGATCGAGTTGAAGTACGTCGTGGACAGCTCGATCAGCTCGTGCCAGAGCCGCAGGGTCTCGGGGTCGCCGGCCTGGAGCGAGACCACCCGACGCCGGGCCCGGGCGGCGAAGTCCTGCCCGCCGGCGGCCTCGTCGGCGTCGAACTTCGCCCGGGCGGCCTGGTAGAAGGCGTTGGGGTCGCTGACGAGCAGCTCGGCCTCGGGGGAGTGCTCGCCGACCTCGAGCAGGTGCTCGATGAGCATGCCGAAGGGGGTGCCCCAGTCGCCGATGTGGTTCTGTCGCACGACGCGGTGGCCGAGGTGCTCCAGCGTCCGGGCGAGCGCATCGCCGACCACGGTGGTGCGCAGGTGCCCCACGTGCATCTCCTTGGCCACGTTGGGCGCGGAGTAGTCGATCGGGACGACCAGCGGCTCCTGCTCCGGTACGGCGAGCCGCGGGTCGGCGGCCAGCGCGGTGACCCGGTCGGCGAGCCACTGGTCGGCCAGCGTCAGGTTGACGAAGCCGGGTCCGCTCACGACCGGCGCCTGGGCGACCCCGGCGACGTCGAGGTGGGCCACGATCGCGTCGGCGACCGCCCGCGGGTTGCTGCCCAGTCGCTTGGCCAGCGCGAGCGCCACGTTGGCCTGGTAGTCGGCGAACTGCGAGGGCCGGATGACCGGGTCGACCTCGGCGTACTCCGGTCCGAAGGCGGCGCCGAGCGCACGCTGGAGTCGGTCGGTGAGCACGTCGCTGGGGAAGCCGGTCACGGCGCGAGGGGCGGTCATGCGGCTCAGGGTATGCGGGTCCGGTCACACTCGCGGACGCGAGGGTTTGGGCGAGGGTTTGTCGGAACAGGCTGGTCAGCGAGACCATTTGGATCTTGCGCGTAAGTTCGCCATGCCGTGATTCACGCGCCGCCCCTGATGCATGCCCCCGATCGTGAAGGTGACCGATGTCTGACGCTGAGCAGACCGATGCCCAGCCCGACAACGGCGCGCCCAAACGCCGGGGCAAGGTGCGCAAGAGGCACACGGTCGCCAAGGTGCTGCTGGTCAGCGTGGTCGTGCTCGGTCTCGTCACCGGCCTGTCGGTGGTCTTCATCTACCGCCACCTCAACGGCAACCTCAACGTCGTCGACCTGACCAACCAGCTCGGCAACCGTCCCGACAAGGTCAAGGTCGAGGGCCCCCAGGAGCCGCTCAACATCCTGGTGATGGGCTCCGACAGCCGCGACTGCAGCGGCTGCAACATCGACAACCTCACCGGCGGTGGCCAGCGCTCGGACACCACGATCCTGCTCCACCTGTCCGCGGACCGGTCCCGCGCCTACGGCATCAGCATCCCGCGCGACTCCGCGATCGACCGGCCCACCTGCAAGGCCGAGGACGGCAGCGACATCCCCGGCGGCACCCACGTGATGTGGAACGAGGCCTACTCGGTGGGCGGCCCCGCCTGCACGATCCGCCAGTTCGAGCAGCTCACCGGCGTGCTCGTCGACCACTTCGTGGTCGTCGACTTCGAGGGCTTCAAGGGCATGGTCGACGCCGTCGGCGGCGTCGAGGTCTGCATCCCCGAGCCCGGCATCGTCGACCACGCCCACGGCATCGACCTGCCCGCCGGCACCCGCAAGCTCGAGGGCCAGCAGGCGCTCAACTACGTGCGCGAGCGCTACGTCGTCGGCAACGGCTCCGACGTGGGCCGGATGAAGCGCCAGCAGGCGTTCATCGCCTCGATGGTCCACCAGGTGCTCTCGGCCGGCACGCTCGCCAACCCCTACAAGATCGTCCGGTTCCTCGAGGCCGCGACCAAGTCGCTGACGCTCGACAAGGACATCGGCTCGCTGAAGAAGCTCGGGGACCTGGGCTACCAGTTCCGCAACATCGGCCTGGACAAGATCCAGTTCCTGACGATCCCCAGCATCCCCGACCCTGCCGACCCCAACCGCCTCGTGTGGACCCCCGCGGCCAAGCAGGTCTGGGACAAGATCGCCAAGGACGAGCCGCTGACCAAGCGCCTTGCCACCGACGTGATCACGCCCGGCAACCTGCCGAGCTCGGGCGGCACGTCCTCCTCGCCCAGCGGCTCCGGCTCGCCGAGCGGCTCGGGCAAGGGCGGCCCCAACGAGGCTGACGCGCAGGCGCTCGCCGACGCGGGCCTCTGCACCTGAGGGTGACCGTGGCCGAGAAGAAGCCCGAGGGCAGACCCGAGACCGCGTGGGAGCGCCGCAAGCGCCTCGCGACGGTCTTCGGCGACGTGCTGCCGGACACCACCAGCGACGAGCGTGAGCCCGGCTCCCGGGAGTCCGGCGAGGAGCGGGGCGAGGCCTGGCTCAAGGCGCAGGTCCCGCCCCACCACGGGTAGGTCAGAGGCCGCCGCCCTGGCGGGTGGCCAGCAGGTCGCGGATCTCGGTGAGCAGCGCGATGTCGGCCGGCGTGCCGGTCGGCTCGGCCGGGAAGAAGCGCTCCTTGGCCTTCGTGTAAGGCATCACGATCAGGTAGTAGACGACCGCGGCCATGATCAGGAAGGCGATCAGCGCCGTCAGCCAGGCGCCCACGTGGATGCCGTGCGGGGTGTAGTTGGAGAAGTCGGGGGTGCCGCCCACCTTGCCGACGAGGTCCATGATCAGCGCCACGGTGGCGGTCACGACGGCCGCGAACGCGCCGGCCATGATGAAGGCGACGGCCAGCTCGACCAGGTTGCCGCGCAGGATGAAGTTCTTGAATCCGGTCATGGTGTGACTCCTTCTGTGCCCCGAGGGAAGCGGCGGTGATGTGACTCCGCGACGCTACTGCGAAAGGGCGAACGTCAGGAAGAAGCGCACCGCGGCGTCCGCCAGCGCCTCCACCTCGCCTCCCGGCACCCCGAGCACCACCAGTCGCCCCTGCGTCCCCTCCGACCGGTCGGGCGCCGGGATCGCCAGCACCGGCGCGTCCGCCGCCACCGTCGTCGCGCCCGCCCCCTGCGGGTCGGTGGCCACCACGTCGACCCGGTCGCCGACGCGCAGCAGCGCGACGGCCCCTCCGTCCGGGAAGCGCACCGGCACGGCGGTCAGGCCCGGGTAGCCGCCGGTCAGCGCCGGACCCACCAGGCGTACGTCGGTGACCGGCTCGCCCCGGCGCAGCGGAGCCGCCAGAACCCGCCCCGCCGCGTCCGCGGCGATCCCGTCCGGCACGGTCCCGGGTGCGTACGACGCCTCCGCCAGGTCGGCGCGCGCCAGCACCGATCCCGCCGGCAGGTCGTGCGCGGCGACCAGCACCGTGATGCGGTGCGGCGGCGGCGCAACGGCCGCGTGCACGCCGGAGCCGACTGCGACGGCGGTCAGGGCGGCGGCGAGCAGGCGCCGGTGGCGCAGCACCCCGCGGCGTACGCGGACGAGGAGGCGGCGAGCGCGGTCGGAGCGGGACATGGCCCCGACGCTAGGCAGGAATCCGTCCGCGCGGGACGGCTCTCCACAGGGGCGTCAGTCGGAGGAGCTGCTGGAGGAGCTGCTGGACGAGCTCGTGGACGGGGTGCTGGCCTTCTCGGCGGTCTTCGTCGAGGTGGTCGACGAGCCCGACGACGAGCTGGAGGAGTCCGACGTGCTGCTGGCGGCGGGCGTGCTCGACGACGAGCCGTTGCGGCTGTCGGTGCGGTAGAAGCCGGAGCCCTTGAAGACCACGCCGACGGCGTTGAAGACCTTGCGCAGCTTGCCGTTGCACGACGGGCACTCGGTGAGCGCGTCGTCGGAGAAGCTCTGGAACTGCTCGAAGTCGTGGCCGCACTCGGTGCAGGCGTACTGGTAGGTCGGCACGGTTCTCCTCAGGTTCTGGCACTCGGCCCTGACGACTGCCAATGGTACGTCACGGCAGAATGGCCTTCACCATGACGACCACCACCCCCGCCGGCTCCGCCCCTTCTTCCCCCGGCGCCACCGTGGCCGCCTGGTGGCGGCAGTTCCGCGGGCTGCCGCGGCCCCTGCGGGTGGCGTCGTACGTCGCCCTCGGCCTGGTGCTCGTCCTGGTCGCGGGCCTGGTCACCGGCGTGGTCCTGGTGCGCCGGCCGCTGCCGCAGACGACCGGCACCATCGACGTGCCGGGGCTCAGCGCAGACGTGACCGTGGTCCGCGACGACCACGGCATCCCGCAGCTCTACGGCGACAACCTCGACGACCTGATGCGCGCGCAGGGCTACGTGCACGCCCAGGAGCGGTTCTTCGAGATGGACGTGCGCCGGCACGCCACCGCCGGCCGGCTGGCCGAGATGTTCGGCGAGCCCGCGCTCGAGAGCGACGAGTACGTCCGGACCATGGGCTGGCGCCGGGTCGCCGAGCGCGAGCTGGCGCTGCTCGAGCCGGAGACCCGCGAGGCCCTCGAGGCCTACTCCGACGGCGTCAACGCCTACCTCGACACCCACTCACCGAGCCGGATCGCCGTCGAGTACACCGTGCTGAACGCCGGCGGCCTCGACTACGAGCCCGAGCACTGGACCCCCGTCGACTCCCTGTCCTGGCTCAAGGCGATGGCCTGGGACCTGCGCGGCAACATGACCGACGAGATCGACCGGGTGCTGGCCCTGGCCGACCACAGCGCCCAGCAGGTCGCCAGCCTCTACCCGCCCTACCCCTACGACGAGAACGCGCCGATCGTCGGCCGGGGCACGGTCGTCGACGGCGTCTTCGAGCAGGACGCCACCACCGGCGGCACCCGCAACCCGCAGCGTCCGGCGTTCACCGCCGGCGCCCGGTCGGCGCTGCGCTCGCTGCGCGACGGGCTGGACCGGATGCCGTCGTTCCTCGGGCGCGGCGAGGGCATCGGCAGCAACAGCTGGGTGGTCGACGGCAAGCACTCGGCGACCGGCGAGCCGCTGCTGGCCAACGACCCGCACCTCTCGACCTCGCTGCCCGGCGTGTGGATGCAGATGGGGTTGCACTGCACGACCCTGTCGCCGAGCTGCCCCCTGGACGTCGCCGGCTTCACGTTCTCCGGCGTGCCCGGCGTGATCATCGGCCACAACCAGGACATCGCCTGGGGCTTCACCAACCTCGGTCCCGACGTCAGCGACCTCTACCTCGAGAAGGTCGAGGGCGACCGCTGGCGCTACGACGGCAAGCTGCTGCCGCTGCGCACGCGCACCGAGACGATCAAGGTGCGCGGCGGCGAGGACGTGACGCTGACCGTCCGCTCGACGCGGCACGGCCCGATCCTCTCCGACGTGTCCGACCAGCTCGCCGACGTGGGCGAGGAGGCCCGGGTCGAGGGCGCGCCGGCGCTGCCCGACGGCACGTCGTACGCCGTGGCGCTGGAGTGGACCGCCCTGCACCCCGCGCCGACGGCCGACGCGATCCTCGAGCTGGACAAGGCCACCGACTGGCGCTCCTTCCGGGCGGCCGCCGCCGACTTCGCCGTGCCGGCCCAGAACCTCGTCTACGCCGACCGCGAGGGCCACATCGGCTACCAGGCGCCCGGCCGCGTGCCGATCCGCAAGTCCGGCAACGACGGGCTGCTGCCGGTGGCCGGCTGGCGGCCGGAGAACGACTGGACCGGCGACTACGTGCCGTTCGACGGGCTGCCGCAGGTCCTCGACCCGGCCGAGGGGTTCATCGTCACGGCCAACCAGGCCGTGATCGGGCCGGACTACCCCTACCACCTGACCGACGACTGGGACCGCGGCTACCGCGCCCAGCGGATCCGCGACCTCATCGACTCCGAGCAGGAGCTCTCGGTCGACGAGATGGCCGCGCTCCAGCTCGACGACCACAACCCGATCGCCCCGACGCTGGTGCCGTTCCTGCTCGACGTGAAGCTGCCGCGCGGCTACCACTCGGCCGGCCAGCAACTGCTGCGGACGTGGGACTTCAGCCAGCCCGCCGACAGTCCCGCCGCGGCGTACTTCAACGTCGTGTGGCGCAACGTCCTCGCCGACACCTTCCACGACGACTTCGACAAGGACCTCTGGCCCGACGGCAACGAGCGCTGGATCGCGGTCATGGAGACGCTGCTGCGCGACCCCTCCAACGCCTGGTGGGACGACCGGACGACCGACACCACCGTCGAGACGCGCGACGACATCCTCACCCGGGCCCTGCTCGAGGCCCGCGACGAGCTCACCCGCCGCGAGTCGGTGAGCCCCGACGACTGGACCTGGGGCCACCTGCACCAGCTCGACCTCCAGAGCCAGACGCTCGGCAAGTCCGACATCGCGCCGGTGCGCTGGCTGGTCAACCGGGGCCCGTGGGAGGTCGGCGGCAGCAGCTCGGCCGTCGACGCGACGTCGTGGGACGCCGCCGACGGCTACGACGTCACCAGCGCCCCGTCGATGCGGATGGTGGTCTCGCTCGGCGACTTCGACGAGTCCCGCTGGATCAACCTCACCGGCGTCTCCGGCCACCCCTTCAGCGCCCACTACACCGACCAGACCGACCTGTGGGCCGACGGCGAGACCCTGCCGTGGCTGTTCACCCGCTCGGCCGTCGAGGACGCCGCGAAGGCGACCCTCACGCTGCGGCCCGCGGGCAGTTAGCCCGCTGAGGGCTTTTCGCCCGCTGCGCGGGCGGATTCCGCTGCGCGGGGCAGCCTCCCCGGGGGTTCCTCCACCCGGCTGGGCCGGTGGGACGCTCCCGTGGACCCCACGCACGTCGCAGGGTCGGACGCGTCGCCGCCCCCGAGGCCCGCGGTGGGTTGCGGTCCGCTGGGGCGGCGCCACGCACGACTTTTACGCGCCGTGCGTGGGGTCCCCGTCCGCGCCCCACCGTCCCGGCTGCTTCCCGGCCACCGGGCGGGCGGGGATCAAGGGTCGCCAACCGACCCGTTCCGGGCTGACGCGGCATGTCCCTCGGCTTGCGGCAGCGCGGACCGGGTGGTCGACCGGACCTTGTTTCCCCGCCCGCCCGAGAGCCCGGGGACGGCCCGGGGACGGCGGGACGCGCACGCGGGGCCGAGGCGCGTCGCATAAAAGGCGTGCGCGGCGCCGCGCGGCGGCCCGGAAGGAAACCGCCTGGACGGCGACGCGTCCGCCCAAGCGACGTGCCTCGCGTCCCGCGGGAGCGGCACGCCGGCCCCACCCCGGAGCCCGACGTCCCGGGGAGGCTGCCCCGCGCAGCGGCAACCGCCCGCGAAGCGGGCGACAAACAAGCGGCCGCAACCGCGGCCTACTGCCAGGGAGTCGTCCGCGCCAACGTCAGCGCCCGCTTCATCACGAACGGGCTCGCCTGGTCGAACAGCCAGGGTCGGCCGAACCACAGGTAGCCGTCGGCGTACGCCGCCGCCTTGAGGCGCTGCCCGAGCGTCAGGCCCCAGGCCGGGTTGGCGACATCGGTCGTCGGCGGGATGCCGAGGGTGACGCAGTGGTGCTGGGTCTTGTCCTGGCAGGTGTAGGCGTTGTCGAAGTCGGGGCCCTTGTAGGTGTAGCCGCGGAAGGGCTGGCCGTTGGAGGAGGTGTTGACGACGAAGTGCTTGTCGAGGATGCCCTTCTCCGCGAGGGCCTGGGCCACGGCGGCGCCGTAGTCCACCTCCTCGGCGACCGAGTCGTAGTGCGTGGAGTTGAAGGCGAACCCGCGGACCATGCTGATCCCTGCGGGCATCAGGATCTTCAGGGCGGTCTTGGGGTTGCTGCGGTTCCAGTCGGCGGCGCCGGCGTCGATGTAGATCGTGGTGTTCGGGTTGGCGCTGAAGGTCTTCGCGGCGTAGCGGATCATCCGCGACGGCAGCTTCGAGCCGTTCTTGGCGCACAGCGCGAAGGGGCCGTCGGGCTGAAGGATCATCGCGACGTACGTCGACCCGATCGCGGCGGCCGCGTTGCGCACCCACTTCTTGTAGCTGGCGACCTCCGCTGTCGTGGGCAGTCGGTTGCAGACCCGGTCGTTGCCCTCCCAGGGGACCATCCGGAAGATCGCCATCTGCACCATCACGTCGGGGTCGCCCCCGGTGGCGCTGGCGACGAGCTTGTGGATGCGGTCGGCGATGTCCCGGTCGGCCACCCACTTGCCGTACCACTGCGCCTTGGGCTGCAGCACGATCTTGTCGAGCAGCTCCTTCTTGCGCCCGGTCGCCTTCGTCCACGGCTCCCAGGCCATGTCCTGCGGGCCGAGGTAGACGCCCCACGGGTGGGCGGCGAGGGGGTTGCCGGGGAGGGGGATGATCGGCCCCGCCGCAGCCGAGGTGTGGTCCTGCGGGGCGAGGGTCAGCGGCAGCGCAACGCCCAGAACCGCCACGCCGATGCGACGCAGGACCCGGGACAGCGCACCCGAAGGGGGGTTGGGGAGCACCCGAAAATGCTAGCGGCGCAGCAGCCCCAGCGGGACGGAATAGAGCCGACGGACCTCGGGATGTGACACCACGAGGGTGTCCCCGACGATCGCTGCCGCGACGTTCTCGGTGGTGGGGCCGGCATCGTCGATGACGAGCGGGTCGCCGATCGTCCGGGTGGCCGTGTCGATCCGGCTGACCGTCGGCCCGACCTGGCCCACGACGTACACGTCGTTGCCGTCGGCGACCACGGCGTCGGCGTGGTCGAGCGGGAAGCGGGCCACGACCTTGCCGGTCACCTCGTCGACGCCGATCACCCGCGACTGCACGGTGCAGGCCACCCAGACCACGTGGTCGACCCACGCGAGGCCCTGCGGGGTCAGGCACCGGCGGTCGAGCGGGACCGTGCGGGCCTCGTAGTCGCTGCACTCGGGGAGGTGGGCTGCGCAGTCGTGGACGAGAAGGAGCCGAGTGAGGGAGGCGTCGACGTAGTTGGCGACCCACGCGCCCCGGTCCCCGATCGCGACGAGCCGGGGGCCGGCCCCCGTGCGCAGGTCCTCGACGACGTCGCCGGATGCGGGATCGACGCGCAGCACCCGGTCGTGGGCCTGGTCGACCACCCAGAGGGAGGTGCCGTCCCAGGCCAGGCCCTCGGGCTCGCTGCCCGCCGGCTTGAGGTGGACAGTGCGGTCGACCTGGCCGGTGTCCGGGTCGATCCGGACGATCGTGCCGTCGCGGATCACGCTCACCCACACCCCGTCCGGGGTGGCCACGAGCCGCAGAGGCGCGCTGCCCACCGGGACCTCGTGGCCGTGGACCGTCAGGATGCTTCCGGAGTCAGGCAGGGCGGCCCAGGCATGGGAGCCGACGGCCGCGACGCCGACCGGCCGGTCGGGGACGTCGGTGACGGTGACGCCGGCCGGGGGAGTGAAGGTGGGCTCGTCGGAGACCACGTCGGAGGAGCCGGCGGGGGAGCCCGGCTCGGCGACCCCCGGGTCGGCGTCGGTCGAGGTGCAGCCCGCGAGCAGGAGGCCCGACAGCGCAGCGACCGCCAGCAGGCCCCGCACGTCAGAAGCCCAGCTCGGCGCGCCGCAGCGCCGCGATCCGGTCGGGCGGTCCGGAGAACTCCACGTCGCGGAACTCGGCGCGACCGAAGAGGAACATCACCAGCTCCGACGGGAGTCCGCGCACTACGACCGGGTCGTCGCCGCGCCGCAGGGTCGCGTGCGCGTCGGTGTCGGACCGCTCGATGCGCACCGGCACGCCGGCCGGCCGCACCAGTCCCCGGCCCCCGAGGCGGATCGCGCGCCACAGCCGCGAGCGGTCGCTCTCGCTGAGCTCCCGCGGCTCCCACCCGGGCTGCGCCCGGCGCAGGTCCTCGTGGTGGACGAAGTACTCCAGGGTGTTGAACGCGACGTCCACCGGCGGCAGGGCGTACGGCGTGAGGCCGGGCCGACGCAACCGCTCCACGAGCACCGCGAAGTCGCGGCGGCCGACACGCTCCATCGCCTTCTCGGTCAGCACCTCCAGCCCGGGGACCGCGATGCCGGTCGCCCCCAGCGGGCTGTGCTCGCGCACGAGGCAGTGCTCGACGAGCTGCTTGGCCGTCCAGTCGCCGCACAGCGTGGGGGCGTCCTCGCCGACGGCCAGCGCGGTGTCGCACATCGCGACCCGCTCCCGCCGCGCGAGCGACGTACTGCCCGTGAGCGCGCTCAGGGAGAGGGTCATGGCGGTGATCGTAGGGCCGATGCCGGGCCGCGCGGGAGGAAGCAGGACGCAACCCCCGGGAATGGGGTGTCGTCGGTGTCGCCGACTACCCTGAGCCAGTGGCAGATGAACGGGTGGAGCGTCGCCCCGCGACGACGCGGCAGGGCTTCTCGGTGCTCCTGGTGGCGATCCGTCGCGAGCCCTGGATCTTCACCCTCTCCGCGGTCGGGAGCCTGCTCTTCGGCGCGTTGACCGTGGCCGACGCGTGGGTGCTCGGCTGGTCCACCGACCACGTCGTGCTGCCGGCCTTCAAGAACGGCGAGATCGGCAACGGCCTGCTGGTCGCGATCCTCGCGCTCTTCGTCGGCGTGGCCATCCTCCGGGCGGTCGGCATCGTGGCGCGCCGCCTGGGCGCGGGCGTCATGCAGTACCGCATGCAGGCCCACACCCGCCGCGCCGTGACGAGGCAGTACCTCTCCCTCCCCATGGAGTGGCACCAGCGGCACCCCACCGGGCAGCTGCTCTCCAACGCCAACTCCGACGTCGAGGCGGCCTGGGGCCCGATCGCCCCGCTGCCGATGGCGGTCGGCACGGTCGCGATGATGGTGATCGCGGTCGTCCAGATGTTCGCCGCCGACCTGGTCCTGGCGTTCGTCGGCCTCCTCGTCTTCCCGCTCGTCATCGCCGCCAACATCGTCTACCAGCGCGTCGCCTCGCCGCTGATGACCCGGGCGCAGCAGCTGCGTGCCGAGGTCAGCGAGGTCGCCCACGAGTCCTTCGACGGCGCGATGGTCGTCAAGACCCTGGGTCGCGAGGGCGAGGAGACCGCACGCTTCGCGGAGAAGGCCCACGAGCTGCGTGACGTCAACATCCGCGCCGGCCGGATCCGCGCCGCCTTCGACCCGGTCCTGGCCGCCCTGCCGAGCTTCGGCGTCCTCGTCGTGTTGGCCGTCGGCGTCGACCGGGTGATGAGCGGCGCGACTGCGGCCGGCGACGTCGTCACCGTCGCCTACCTGCTCACCATCGTCTCCTTCCCGATCCGCTCGATCGGCTGGCTCCTCGGCGAGTTCCCGCGCAGCGTCGTGGGCTACCGCCGCGTGCGCCAGGTGCTGGACGCGACCGGCGAGATGCCCTTCGGCGAGACCCCCGCCCCGTCGGGCGACGACCCGGCCGGCGCCCACCTCGTCGTCGACCACCTCAGCTACTCCTACGACCCCGACCAGTCGCTGCTGTCCGACGTGAGCTTCGAGGTGCAGCCGGGCCGGACGGTCGCCATCGTCGGCGCCACGGCGTCCGGCAAGAGCACCCTGACCACCCTGATGACCCGCCTCGTCGACCCCGACGGCGGCCGCATCCTCGTCGACGGGGTGGACCTCCGCGACCTGGCGCGGGGCGAGCTCGCCGCGGCGATGGCCGTGGTCCCGCAGACCGCCTTCCTCTTCGACGACACCGTGCGCGGCAACGTCACCCTCGCCCACGACGACGACGCGACCATCTCCGACGACGAGGTCTGGGCGGCGCTGCGCGCGGCGCAGGCCGACGGCTTCGTCGCGGCCCTGCCGCACGGGCTCGACACCCGCCTCGGCGAGCGCGGTACGTCGCTCTCCGGTGGCCAGCGCCAGCGCATCTCGCTGGCCCGCGCGCTGGTCCGCCGGCCGCGGGTGCTGATCCTCGACGACGCCACGTCCGCGGTCGACCCCGAGGTCGAGGCCCGGATCCTGGGCGCCCTGCGCGACGGCGACCGCGGCACCACCCTGGTCGTCGTGGCCTACCGCAAGGCGACCATCGGGCTGGCCGACGAGGTGGTGCACCTCGAGGAGGGCCGGATCGCCGACCGCGGCACCCACGCCGAGCTGCTGCGCCGCAGCAGCTCCTACGCCCACCTCGTCAACGCCTACGAGCAGCACGCCGAGCACGCCGGGCTGGCCGGCCACGCCGGCGAGACCGAGATGGCGGGGGATGCCTCATGACCACGCTCGCCCCCGACGGAACCCGCATGGAGACCGGCGAGGACCTGCCGGCCCTCGAGACGATCCGCCGCGGCGTCCACCACTCGCCCGAGCTCCGCGAGGGCATCGGGATCACCCTGCTGCTGGCCGTGCTCGCCAGCATCGGCCAGGTGGTCGTGCCGATCGCCGTGCAGCAGACCCTCGACCACGGCCTCGACGCCGCCGGCGGCCCCGACCTGCGCTTCACGGTCCTGATGGGGATCGGTGCCGCGGTCGCGCTGGCGGTGACCAGCTGGGCGTCGTACGCCATGACCAGCCGGCTGTTCACCAGCTCCGAGCGCGGCCTGGCCACGCTGCGGATCAAGGCGTTCCGCCACGTCCACGACCTGCCGCTGCTCACCCAGAACACCGAGCGCCGCGGCGCCCTGGTCTCGCGCGTCACCAGCGACGTCGACCAGGTCAGCCAGTTCCTGGTCTTCGGCGGCCTGATCTTCGTGGTCAGCGTCGGCCAGATCCTGGTCGCGACGGTCCTGATGGTGGTCTACAGCTGGCAGCTCGCGATCGTCGTGTGGGTCTGCTTCGCGCCGCTGTTCCTCTCGCTGCGCTACTTCCAGCGCAAGCTGTCCGACGCCTACGGCACGGTCCGCCGCCAGGTCGGCGTGATGCTGTCCGCGATCTCCGAGCCCGTCGTCGGTGCCGCGGTCGTCCGCTCGTACGCCGTCGAGGACCGCACCCAGCGCCGCATCGACACCGCGATCAGCACCTACCAGGCCGCCAGCACCCGCGCCCAGGGCTTCACGGCGTTCTCGTTCTCCCTCGGCGGCATCTCGGCCGGCCTGGCCAACGCCGGCGTGCTCATCGTCGGCATCTGGCTCGGCTTCGCCGGCGACATCACCGCCGGCAAGGTGCTGGCCTTCGCGTTCCTCGTCTCGCTGTTCGTCGGTCCCGTCCAGATGGGCACCCAGATCCTCACCGACGCCCAGAACGCCATCGCCGGCTGGCGCCGGGTGATCGGCATCCTCGACACCCCGGCCGACCTGGTCGACCCCGGCAGCGACGGCCAGGTGCTGCCGCGCGGCCCGATCGACGTGCACTTCGAGGACGTGACGTTCTCCTACCCCGGCGGGCCGCCGGTGCTGCGCGACGTGACGATGGAGATCGCGGCCGGCCGCCGCGTCGCGATCGTGGGGGAGACCGGCTCGGGCAAGTCGACCTTCGCCAAGCTCCTCACCCGGTTGATGGACCCGGCCGAAGGTGCCGTGCTCCTCGACGGCGTCGACGTCCGCGAGATCGCGCAGGTCTCGCTGCGGCGCAGCGTGGTGCTGGTGCCGCAGGAGGGGTTCCTCTTCGACGACACCATCGCCGCCAACGTCCGCTACGGCCGGCTCGGCGCGACCGAGGCCGAGATCCTCGCCAGCGCCGACCAGCTCGGTCTCGGCGACTGGGTCGCCGGCCTGCCGCGGGGGCTCGAGACCCGCGTCGGCCAGCGTGGTGAGTCGTTGTCGGCCGGCGAGCGCCAGCTCGTCGCGCTGCTGCGTGCCCACCTCGCCGACCCCGACCTGCTCGTGCTCGACGAGGCCACCAGCGCGGTCGACCCGGCCCTGGAGATGCGCATCGGTCGCGCCCTCGAGACGCTGATGAGCGGCCGGACCTCCGTCACGATCGCCCACCGCCTCTCCACCGCCGAGAGCGCCGACGAGGTCGTCGTGGTCGACAAGGGCCGGATCGTCCAGCGCGGCCCGCACCGCCAGCTGGTCGCGGAGGACGGCGTCTACGCCGGCCTGCACGCCAGCTGGGTCAGTCAACAGGGCTCGTGACCCACCCGCGATACTGGAGCCCGTGACCACCCTCGACCCCGCGATCGCCGACCGCCTCAAGCGCACCGACACCGGACTGGTGCCGGCGGTGGTCCAGCAGCACGACACCGGCGAGGTGCTGATGCTCGGCTGGATGGACGACGAGGCGCTGGCCCGCACGCTCACGACCGGGCGGGCGACCTACTGGAGCCGCTCCCGCCAGGAGTACTGGGTCAAGGGCGACACCTCCGGCCACGTCCAGTGGGTCAAGGAGGTCCGGCTCGACTGCGACGGCGACACGCTGCTCGTCAAGGTCGACCAGGAGGGCGCGGCCTGCCACACCGGCGACCGCACCTGCTTCGACGCCGACCTGCTCGGATCCGCCGATGGCTGAGCGGTCCCGCCGCCGCACCTTCGGGCCGGTCGTCCTGCTCGGCCTCGCCGCCGGCACCCTCACGGCCGTCGCCGGCAACAAGACCTGGGCCACCGTCGACGTCTCGGCGCGGTCCACCCGCCTGGGCGCCGACTGGTACATGGGCTTCGGCGGCAGCGTCGACGCCGGCAAGATGCCCGTCACCACTGCCTTGGCCCTCGTCGTGCTCGCCGCCTGGGGCGTCGTCCTGGTCACCCGGGGACGCGTACGCCGCGGGGTGGCCGTCCTCGGTGCGCTGGCGGCGATCGGCACCCTCGCGGCCGTCGTCGTGGGCTGGTCCCAGGTCGGCGACTCGCTCCGCGCCGACCTCTCCGGGGTCGGAGTCCTGCACGCGAGCACCAGCCACACCGGCTGGTTCTGGGCAGCCGCCGTGGGCGCCGTCCTGTCGGTCCTGAGCAGCGTCCTGGCCGTCCTGCTCACGCCTCAGTGGCCCGAGATGGGCAGCCGCTACGACGCCCCCACCGGCGGCGACGACCCGGCGCCGCCGGCCACGCCGCTGGAGGAGCAGACCAACATCGACCTCTGGAAGGCGATGGACGAGGGCCACGACCCCACCGCCTGACCCGGCGCCGGCACCGGCTGAATAGACTGTGCCCCGCACGACCGATCCCGCCCCGAGGAGCACGCATGTCTGACAACCACGGCAACACCCCGGCAGCCTGGAGTGCCGTCGCGGTCGGCCTCCTCGCCTTCCTGGTCGGTGGCATCGGCCTCATGCTCGACCCGGTCTCGATGACGATCTTCTGGATCGGCGTGGCCATCGGCGTCGGCGCCATCGTGCTCTACGTCGTGATGGCCAAGCTCGGCTACAACACCGAGAGCCACTGACGGACACCCTCGCGCGCTCGGGCACCGGCCGCCTGCAGCGGCTGGCCTCCCCGCTCGCCGTCGGCGCGGCCGCGGCCGCCGGAGCGGTCGCCCTGCACGTGCGCGACCCGCACATCGACGGCTCCTGGGGGCACTGCCCCACTGCGCTGCTCGGCTTCTGGTGCCCGCTGTGCGGGAGCCTCCGGGCGGTCAACGACCTGACCCACCTCGACCTCGGCGCCGCCGCGTCGAGCAACCTGCTCCTCGTCGTGGCCCTGCCGGTCGTCCTGGTGCTGTGGGTCCGCCGCCTCGTTGCGTGCTGGCGCGGCGGACCGGCGCTGGCGCCCGTCGCCGTCGCGCCGACCGTCTGGTGGACGCTGGCGGTCGTCGTCACGGCGTTCACCCTGGCCCGCAACGTCCCGGGCTCCTGGCTCGCTCCCTGATCCCGTCTCGGTCGGGCAACCGCGCGGGTGAGAGGCTAGGGACCGGCCACCCGCACCCACGCTTCCCTGAGATGGAGGACCCGATGTCCGTGCTCGACGACATCGTCGCCGGCGTACGCATCGACCTCGCCGCCCGGGAGGCCGCCACGCCGATCGCGGACCTGCGCGCCGCGCTGGCCGACGTCGACCCGCCGCGTGACCCGATGCCGCACTTCCGGGCAGCCGGCTCGAGCGTGATCGCCGAGGTCAAGCGCCGCAGCCCCTCCAAGGGCGCGCTCGCCGACATCCCCGACCCCGCGGTGCTCGCCACGGCCTACGCCGCGGGCGGAGCCGCCGCGATCAGCGTGCTCACCGAGGAGCGCCGCTTCGGCGGCAGCCTGGCCGACCTGCGGGCGGTGCGCGAGGCGGTCGACACCCCGATCCTGCGCAAGGACTTCATCGTCACCGGCTACCAGCTGGTCGAGGCCCGCGCGGCCGGCGCCGACCTCGCGCTGCTGATCGTCGCCGCGCTCGACGACAGCGAGCTGACGCGCCTGCACGACATGGCCCGCGAGCTCGGCCTGACCGTGCTCGTCGAGGTCCACGACGAGGCCGAGACCGAGCGGGCCGTGGCCCTCGGTGCCGAGCTGATCGGCGTGAACGCGCGCAACCTCAAGACGCTGGAGATCGACAGCGACGTCTTCGGGCGGCTGGCGCCGCTGGTGCCCGACGACCGCGTGAAGGTGGCGGAGTCCGGCATCTTCGGTCCCCAGGACGTGCAGCGCTTCGTCGGGGAGGGGGCCCGCGCGGTCCTCGTCGGCGAGGCGCTCGTGAAGGACGGCGACCCGCGTGGAGCGGTCGCCGCGATGACGGGAGTCGAGGCATGACCACCACCACCTGGGACGCCGACGAGCGCGGCTGGTTCGGGGGGCCCGAGCACGGTTGGGGCGGCCGGTTCATGCCCGAGGCGCTCGTGGCCGCGCTCGACGAGCTCACCGTCGCCTGGCAGGACGCCATGGCCGACCCGTCGTTCGTCGCGGAGTTCGAGGCGATCCTGCGCGACTACGCCGGCCTGCCGAGCCCGCTCTACTTCGCCGAGCGGCTCTCGGACAAGGTCGGCGCCCGGATCCTGCTCAAGCGCGAGGACCTCAACCACACCGGTGCCCACAAGATCCGCAACGTGCTGGGCCAGGCCCTGCTGACCAAGCGGATGGGCAAGACCCGCGTCATCGCCGAGACCGGCGCCGGCCAGCACGGCGTCGCCAGCGCGACGGCCGCCGCCTACTTCGGCCTCGACTGCACCGTCTACATGGGCGCCGTCGACACCCGCCGCCAGGCGCTGAACGTCGCCCGGATGAACCTCCTCGGCGCCAAGGTCGTGCCGGTCGAGTCCGGCTCCGCGACCCTGAAGGACGCCATCAACGAGGCGCTCCGCGACTGGGTCGCCAGCGTCGACCACACGGCGTACCTCTTCGGCACCGCCGCCGGCCCGCACCCCTTCCCCAGCATGGTCCGCGACTTCACCCGCGGCATCGGCGACGAGGCCCGCGCCCAGTGCCTCGAGCAGTACGGCGCCCTCCCGGACGCCATCGCCGCGTGCGTCGGCGGCGGCTCCAACGCCATCGGGCTGTTCACCGCGTTCCTCGAGGACGAGGGCGTCGAGATCTTCGGCTTCGAGGCCGGGGGAGACGGGGTCGACACGCCCCGCCACGCCGCCACGATCCACGCCGGCCAGTCCGGTGTCCTGCACGGCGCGCGCACCTACGTCATGCAGGACGAGGACGGCCAGACCGTCGAGTCGCACTCGATCTCGGCCGGCCTCGACTACCCCGGCGTCGGCCCGCAGCACGCCCACCTCGCCGCCACCGGTCGGGCGACCTACCTGCCCGTGACCGACGACGAGGCCATGCAGGCGCTCGCGCTGCTCAGCCGCACCGAGGGGATCATCCCGGCCGTCGAGTCCGCCCACGCCGTCGCCGGCGCGCTGCGCCTGGCCGCCGAGCGCCCGGGCCAGACGATCCTGGTCAACCTGAGCGGCCGCGGCGACAAGGACATGGGCACCGCCATCGAGTACTTCGGGCTCGGCAACCCCGACGAGGTCACCGAGGAGCCGGTGGGATGACGACACGCATCGCGTTCGAGAAGGCGAAGGCCGACGGCCGCGCCGCCCTCGTCGGCTACCTGCCGGCCGGCTTCCCCGACGTGGCCGGCGGCATCGACGCGCTCCGGGCCATGGTCGAGGCGGGGTGCGACATCATCGAGGTCGGTCTGCCCTACAGCGACCCGGTCATGGACGGCCCCACCATCCAGGCCGCCGCGCAGCAGGCGCTCGAGGGCGGCATCCGCACCACCGACGTGCTCCGCACCGTCGAGGCGGTCGCCGCCACCGGCACGCCGACGGTCGTGATGACCTACTGGAACCCTGTGGAGCGCTACGGCGTCGAGCGGTTCGCCGCCGACTTGGCGAGCGCCGGGGGAGCGGGCCTGATCACGCCCGACCTGACGCCCGACAGCGGACCCGAGTGGATCGCGGCGGCCGACGCGCACGACCTCGACAAGATCTTCCTCGTCGCCCCGTCCTCGACCGACGAGCGGATCGCGATGACCACCGCGGCCTGCCGTGGGTTCGTCTACGCCACCGCCGTCATGGGCGTCACCGGCGCCCGCACCACCACCAGCGACCTGGCCGGCCCGCTCGTCGCCCGCACCCGCGCGGCCACCGACCTTCCGGTGGGCGTCGGCCTCGGCGTCAGCAACGGCGACCAGGCGGCCGAGGTGGCGTCGTACGCCGACGGCGTGATCGTCGGCTCGGCGTTCGTGCGCGCCCTCCTGGACCACCCCCACGACCGGGCCGCCGGCCTCCGGGCGCTGACCGCGCTCACCGAGGACCTGGCCGGTGGGGTGCGGCGTGCGTAGGACCCAGCTCGCCGTCCTGTCGCTCGTCCTGCTCGCCGGGTGCAGCACCGCCGACGGCAAGGCAGCGACGCTCCAGGGCATCACCCTGGACCAGCCCTACGTCGTCCCGTCGACCCCGCTGACCGACACCTCCGGTGCCAGCTACTCGCTCACGAAGGACACCGACAAGCCGCTCACGCTGGTGTTCTTCGGCTACACCAACTGCCCCGACATCTGCCAGGTCGTGATGTCCACGCTGGCCAGCGCGATGACCCGCCTCGACGCCAGCGACCGCGCCCAGGTCGACGTCGTCCTGGTCACCACCGACCCAGCGCGCGACACCGGACCGGTGCTGACCCGCTACCTCTCGCACTTCGACCCGACGTTCATCGGGTTGACCGGCGACCTCGACACGATCGCGGCGATCGGCAGGCCGATGGCGGTCGCGGTCGAGCAGGGCAAGAAGCTGCCCAGCGGCGGCTACGAGGTCGTGCACAACACCCAGGTCAGCGCGATCGGCAGCGACGACAAGGTCCACATCCTCTGGACGCAGGACACGTCCGCCGCCACGATCGCCTCCGACGTACACCTGCTGCTGGAGAAGTCATGATCACCTCCCTGTCGATCCCGAGCCCGTCCCAGGGCGTCTGGTACCTCGGCCCGGTCCCCATCCGGGGCTACGCCCTCGCGATCATCCTCGGCATCGTCGTCGCGATCTGGATCGCCGAGAAGCGCTGGGTCGCGCGCGGCGGCAAGGACGGCGAGGTCAGCGACCTGGCGATCTGGGCGGTGCCCTTCGGCCTCGTCGGCGGCCGGATCTACCACGTGATGACCGACCACGCGCTCTACTTCGGCGAGGGCAAGCACCCCATCGAGGCGCTCTACGTGTGGCGCGGTGGCCTCGGCATCTGGGGCGCGATCGCGCTCGGTGCGCTGGGCGTGGTGATCGGCGCGCGACGCAAGGGCATCCGGCTGCTGCCCGTGCTCGACGCGATGGCGCCGTCGGTGCTGGTGGCGCAGGCTCTCGGCCGCTGGGGCAACTGGTTCAACCAGGAGCTCTTCGGCAAGCCCACCGACCTGCCCTGGGGCCTGGAGATCGCCCCGGAGAACCGGCCGCTGGGTTACGAGCAGTACTCCACGTTCCACCCGACGTTCCTCTACGAGTTCCTGTGGGACCTCGGCGCCTTCGGCTTCGTGGTCTGGGCCGACCGCCGGTTCCGTCTCGGCCACGGCCGGGTGATGGCGCTCTACGTCATGGCCTACACCGTGGGCCGCGGCTGGATCGAGATGCTCCGCATCGACGACGTCGAGCTCAAGGACGTCGGTGGGCTGCGCTTCAACGTGTGGACCTCGATCGTGCTGTTCGTCGCCGCCGCCGTCTACTTCGTCGTCTCCAGCCGTCGCCGCCCCGGTCGCGAGGAGCAGGTGTACGTCGGTCGCCCCGACGAGACCGTCGCGTCCGTGGAGACCTCAAACTAGGGCGCTCGTCACGCGTCCGCGCCGCGGTCGGGCCCTGCTCGGCCCGATCATCCGGTGGTAGCCTGAGTCCTCCGCTAGGGCCAATGTCGTCCCCTGCAATGCACGATCTGCAGTTCCTCTTGCACGGCCGAATCTGCCTGATGTGAGCTCGGCACCAGCCGGGCCGCACGGCACAGACGACGACGGGAGAATGCCCGGTGCCTTTCCAGCACGCATTCCCGCCGCCCCAAGGGCTCTACGACCCCCGCCACGAGCACGATGCGTGTGGCGTGGCGTTCGTCGCGACCCTGACCGGCGTTGCCAGCCACGACATCGTTGCCAAGGCGCTCACTGCGCTGCGCAACCTCGAGCACCGCGGCGCCGCGGGTGCCGAGCCCAACTCCGGCGACGGTGCCGGCATCCTCATGCAGGTGCCGGACGCGTTCCTGCGCGACGTCGTCGACTTCGACCTCCCGGCGCAGTTCGCCTACGCCGTCGGCACCGCCTTCCTCCCCGGTGACGAGGAGGAGATCGCCAAGACCCGCCGCCGGATCGAGGAGATCGCCACGGAGGAGGGCCTCGCGGTCCTCGGCTGGCGTGACGTCCCGACCGACCCCGACATCCTGGGCGCGACCGCGCTCGGCGTGATGCCGGCCTTCAGCCAGGTGTTCGTCTCCGGTGCCGCCTCGCGGCTGTCCGGGATGGCCCTGGAGCGGCTGGCGTTCGTGCTGCGCAAGCGCGCGGAGCACGAGACCGACGTCTACTTCCCGTCGCTGTCCTCGCGCACGCTCGCCTACAAGGGCATGCTGACGACCGACCAGCTCGACAAATTCTTCCCCGACCTGACCGACCCGCGGGTCGCGTCGGCGATGGCCGTGGTCCACTCGCGGTTCTCCACCAACACCTTCCCGAGCTGGCCGCTGGCCCACCCGTTCCGGTTCATCGCCCACAACGGCGAGATCAACACCGTCATGGGCAACCGCAACTGGATGCGGGCCCGTGAGGCGCTGCTGGCCTCCGACCTGATCCCCGGCGACCTCGAGCGGCTCTACCCCATCTGCACCCCCGGTGCGTCGGACTCCGCGTCGTTCGACGAGGTGCTCGAGCTGCTGCACATGGGCGGCCGCTCGCTGCCCCACTCGGTGCTGATGATGATCCCCGAGGCGTGGGAGAACCACACCGAGATGGACCAGAAGCGCCGCAGCTTCTACGAGTTCCACTCCGCGCTCATGGAGCCGTGGGACGGCCCGGCGTGCGTGGTGTTCACCGACGGCTCCCAGATCGGTGCGGTCCTGGACCGCAACGGCCTGCGCCCCTCGCGCTACTGGGTCACCGACGACGGCCTGGTCGTGCTGGCCTCCGAGGTCGGCGTGCTCGACATCGACCCCGCGACCGTGGTCCGCAAGGGCCGCCTCCAGCCGGGCCGGATGTTCCTCGTCGACACCGACGAGCACCGCATCATCGAGGACGAGGAGATCAAGTCCGAGCTCGCGGGGGAGCACCCCTACGACGAGTGGCTGCACGCCGGCCTGATCCACCTCGACGACGTCACCGAGCGCGAGCACGTCGTGCACACCCACGCCTCGGTCACCCGTCGCCAGCAGGTCTTCGGCTACACCGAGGAGGAGCTCCGCGTCCTCCTCACCCCGATGGCCAACACCGGCGCCGAGCCGATCGGCTCGATGGGCACCGACACCCCCATCGCGGCGCTCAGCGCCAAGCCGCGGCTGCTGTTCGACTACTTCGCGCAGCTGTTCGCCCAGGTCACCAACCCGCCGCTGGACGCCATCCGCGAGGAGCTCGTCACCTCGCTCAACGGCACCATCGGCCCCGAGGCCAACCTGCTCGAGCCGCAGCCCGCGTCCTGTCGCCAGGTCGTGCTGCCGTTCCCGGTGATCTCCAACGACGACCTCGCCAAGATCCGCCACATCAACCGTGACGGCGACATGCCCGGCTTCATCACCCACGTCGCCCGCGGCCTGTACGACGTCGAGGGCGGCGGCACCGCGATGGCCGAGCGGATCGAGGAGATCTGCCAGGAGGTGTCCGGTGCGATCGCCGACGGCGCGCGCATCATCGTGCTCTCCGACCGGCACTCCACCGCCGAGCTCGCGCCGATCCCGTCCCTGTTGCTGACCGGAGCGGTCCACCACCACCTGGTCCGCGAGAAGACCCGCACCCAGGTCGGCCTGCTGGTCGAGGCCGGCGACGTCCGCGAGACCCACCACGTCGCGCTGCTCGTCGGCTACGGCGCCGCCGCGGTCAACCCCTACCTCGCCATGGAGTCCGTCGAGGACCTCGCGCGCGAGGGCTACTACGTCAAGACCGAGCCCGAGGCGGCCGTCGCCAACCTCGTGAAGGCGCTCGGCAAGGGCGTGCTCAAGGTGATGTCCAAGATGGGCGTCTCCACCGTCGCGTCCTACACCGGAGCCCAGATCTTCGAGGCAGTCGGCCTGTCGCAGTCCGTCGTGGACCGCTACTTCACCGGCACCACCTCCAAGCTCGGCGGCATCGAGCTCGACACGATCGCCGAGGAGGTCGCCCGGCGCCACGCCGCGGCGTACCCCCGTGGCGGCATCGCGCCGGCCCACCGCGAGCTCGAGATCGGCGGCGAGTACCAATGGCGCCGCGAGGGCGAGCCGCACCTGTTCGACCCCGACACGGTCTTCCGCCTCCAGCACGCCACGCGCGCCGGTCGCTACGACGTGTTCAAGCAGTACACCCAGCGCGTGGACGAGCAGTCCGAGCGGCTGATGACGCTGCGCGGCCTGTTCCGCTTCAAGGACGGCGCGGCCACCGGGCGCACCCCGATCCCGATCGAGGAGGTCGAGCCGGTCTCCGAGATCGTCAAGCGCTTCTCGACCGGTGCGATGTCCTACGGGTCGATCAGCCAGGAGGCCCACGAGACCCTCGCGATCGCGATGAACCGGCTGGGCGCGAAGTCCAACACCGGTGAGGGCGGCGAGGACCCCGACCGGCTCTACGACCCCGAGCGCCGCAGCTCGATCAAGCAGGTCGCGTCGGGTCGCTTCGGTGTCACGTCGGAGTACCTCACCAACGCCGACGACATCCAGATCAAGATGGCGCAGGGCGCCAAGCCCGGCGAGGGCGGCCAGCTGCCCGGCCACAAGGTCTACCCGTGGGTGGCCAAGACCCGGCACTCCACGCCGGGTGTCGGGCTGATCAGCCCGCCGCCGCACCACGACATCTACTCCATCGAGGACCTGGCGCAGCTGATCCACGACCTCAAGAACGCCAACCCGTCGGCCCGCGTGCACGTCAAGCTGGTCTCCGAGGTCGGCGTCGGCACGGTCGCGACCGGCGTGTCCAAGGCCCACGCGGACGTCGTGCTGATCTCCGGCCACGACGGCGGCACCGGCGCGAGCCCGCTGACCTCCCTCAAGCACGCCGGTGGTCCGTGGGAGCTCGGCCTGGCCGAGACCCAGCAGACGCTGCTGCTCAACGGCCTGCGCGACCGGATCGTCGTGCAGACCGACGGCCAGCTCAAGACCGGCCGCGACGTCGTCGTGGCCGCGCTGCTCGGCGCCGAGGAGTTCGGCTTCGCGACCGCACCGCTGGTCGTGTCGGGCTGCATCATGATGCGCGTCTGCCACCTCGACACCTGCCCGGTGGGCGTCGCCACCCAGAACCCCGTCCTGCGGGAGCGTTTCTCCGGCAAGCCGGAGTTCGTGGTGACGTTCTTCGAGTACGTCGCCGAGGAGGTGCGCGAGCTGCTCGCCGAGCTCGGCTTCCGCAGCCTGGAGGAGGCGATCGGCCACGTCGAGACCCTCGACGTCGCCGAGGCGGTCGACCACTGGAAGGCCGCGGGGCTCGACCTCTCGCCGATCCTGCACATGCCCGAGCTCCCCGAGGGCGCGGCGCTGCACAACACGACCGGCCAGGACCACGGCCTCGACAAGGCCCTGGACAACGAGCTGGTCCGGATCGCCGAGCCCGCGCTGGAGCGGGGCGAGCCCGTCCGCGCCCAGCTCGAGGTCCGCAACGTCAACCGCACCGTCGGCACGATCCTCGGCCACGAGGTGACCAAGCGCTACCGCGGCGAGGGCCTGCCCGACGGCACGATCGACATCACCTTCACCGGCTCCGCCGGCCAGTCGTTCGGCGCGTTCGTCCCGAGGGGCATCACGCTGCGCCTCGAGGGCGACGCCAACGACTACGTCGGCAAGGGTCTGTCGGGCGGCCGGATCGTCGTACGTCCCGACCGGGCGGCGACCTTCGACGCCTCCCAGCAGATCATCGCCGGCAACGTCATCGGCTACGGCGCCACCTCGGGCCAGATCTTCCTCCGCGGTGTCGTCGGCGAGCGCTTCTGCGTCCGCAACTCCGGCGTCCACGCGGTCGTCGAGGGCGTCGGTGACCACGGCTGCGAGTACATGACCGGCGGCATCGTGGTCATCCTCGGCCAGACCGGGCGCAACTTCGCGGCCGGCATGTCCGGCGGCTACGCGTTCGTGCTCGACCTCGACGAGGGCCGGGTCAACCAGGAGCTGGTCGACCTCGGCAAGGTCGAGGGCGACGCCGCCGACGAGCTGCACGCGCTGGTCAGCGCCCACTTCGAGGAGACCGGGTCGACCGTCGCGGAGGAGCTGCTGGCCGATTGGCCGGCCGCCCTCGCCCGGTTCACCGAGGTCATGCCCAGTGACTACAAGCGGGTCCTCGACGCTCGTGCGGAGGCCCTCGAGGAGGGCCTCGACGAGGAGCAGGCAGCGGCCCGGATCATGGAGGTGCTTCATGGCTGATCCCAAGGGCTTTCTGAAGGAGGGCCGCGAGGTCGCCACGCGTCGTCCGGTGGACGAGCGCGTCAAGGACTGGAACGAGGTCTACCCGGACGGCATCGGCCGGGCCCTGCTGCCGATCATCAGCAAGCAGGCCGGACGCTGCATGGACTGCGGGATCCCGTTCTGCCACCAGGGCTGCCCGCTTGGCAACATCATCCCCGAGTGGAACGACCTGGTCTGGCGTGACGACTGGGAGGGCGCGATCGAGCGCCTGCACGCGACCAACAACTTCCCGGAGTTCACCGGTCGCCTGTGCCCGGCCCCCTGCGAGACCGCCTGCGTCCTGGGCATCAACCAGGACCCGGTGACCATCAAGAACGTCGAGGTCTCGATCATCGACAGGGCGTGGGAGTCCGGCTACGTCCGGCCCCAGCCGCCGGAGTGGCTCTCGGGCCGCACGGTCGCCGTGATCGGCTCGGGCCCCGCCGGCCTGGCCGCCGCCCAGCAGCTCACCCGCGCCGGCCACACCGTGGCGGTCTACGAGCGCGCCGACAAGATCGGTGGCCTGCTGCGCTACGGCATCCCCGAGTTCAAGATGGAGAAGAAGCACCTCGACAAGCGCCTGGACCAGATGCGCCGTGAGGGCACCGTCTTCCGGGCCGGCGTCAACGTCGGCGAGGAGCTGACCGGGGCCAAGCTGCGCGAGCGGTACGACGCCGTCGTGCTGGCCATGGGCGCCACCGAGGCCCGCGACCTGCCGGTCCCCGGGCGTGAGCTCGGCGGCATCCACCAGGCCATGGAGTTCCTCCCGCAGGCCAACCGGGTCTCGCTCGGCGAGGAGGTCGAGGGCCAGATCACCGCGACCGGCAAGCATGTCGTCATCATCGGCGGCGGCGACACCGGCGCGGACTGCCTCGGCACCTCCACCCGCCAGGGCGCGGCCTCGATCACGCAGCTCGAGATCCTGCCCGAGCCGCCGACCGAGCGGCCCGCGGGTCAGCCCTGGCCGACGTACCCCATGACCTTCCGCGTCTCCTCGGCCCACGAGGAGGCGGGGGAGCGGGTCTACGCCGTCTCCACCCAGGAGTTCCTCGGTGACGAGGACGGCAACGTCCGGGCCCTGCGCCTGGTCGAGGTCTCCTTCGAGGGCGGCAAGCTCGTCGAGCACGAGGGCACCGAGCGGGAGATCCCGGCCGAGCTCGTCCTCTTCGCGATGGGCTTCACCGGCCCCGAGAAGCCGGGTCTCGTCGAGCAGCTCGAGGTCGACCTCGACGAGCGCGGCAACGTCGCGCGCGACAACGGCTACATGTCCTCGGTCCCCGGCGTCTTCGTGGCCGGCGACGTGGGCCGCGGGCAGTCGCTCATCGTCTGGGCGATCGCCGAGGGCCGTGCCGCGGCGGCCGCCGTCGACACGTTCCTGACCGGGTCGACCACGCTGCCGGCGCCGATCCCGCCGACCGCACGGCCGCTCGTCGTCTGACACACCAGCCCCACACCAGCACCGCGCCCCCGCCGTCTCGGCGGGGGCGCGGCGTGGTTGTTGGAACGATCTAACCCGGCTAGGGTTCTCGGGTGCGTAGAGCCAAGATCGTCTGCACCCTCGGCCCGGCCACCGCGTCCCCGCGACGCATCAAGGAGCTGGTGTACGCCGGCATGGACGTGGCCCGTCTGAACATGAGCCACGGGTCCCACGAGGACCACGCCGAATCCTACCGCCTGGTGCGCGAGGCGTCGGACACCAGCGGCCACGGGGTCGGCATCTTCGCCGACCTGCAGGGCCCGAAGATCCGGCTCGAGACCTTCGCCGACGGTCCCGTGCAGCTGCGCCGCGGGCAGCAGTGGACGATCACCACGCGCGACGTCGAGGGTGACGCCGAGATCTGCGGGACGACGTACAAGGGACTGCCGGGCGACGTGAACGTCGGCGACCCGATCCTCATCGACGACGGCAAGGTGCGGCTCCGGGTGACCGGGGTCGACGACACCGACGTGACGTGCGACGTGCTGGTCGGCGGCAAGGTCAGCAACAACAAGGGCATCAACCTGCCCGGCGTCGCGGTGTCGGTGCCCGCCCTGTCGGAGAAGGACATCGAGGACCTGCGCTTCGCGCTGCACCTCACCGTGGACTTCATCGCGCTGAGCTTCGTCCGCAACGCCCAGGACGCCGAGGACGTGCGCCGCATCATGCGCGAGGAGGGCGTGATGCTGCCCGTCATCGCCAAGATCGAGAAGCCGCAGGCGGTGGAGAACCTCGACGAGGTGATCGCGGCCTTCGACGGCTTCATGGTGGCGCGCGGCGACCTCGGCGTGGAGTGCCCGCTCGAGGACGTGCCGTTCCTGCAGAAGCAGATCATCGAGAAGGCGCGACTCAACGCCAAGCCGGTCATCGTGGCCACCCAGATGCTCGAGTCGATGATCTCCAACCCCGCGCCGACGCGCGCCGAGGCCTCCGACGTCGCCAACGCCGTGCTCGACGGCGCCGACGCGGTGATGCTGTCCGGCGAGACCAGCGTGGGGGAGTACCCCGTCCACACGGTCGAGACCATGGCCCGGATCATCACCGCCACCGAGAAGCACGCGATGGAGGGCGTCCTGGGCCAGGTCAAGGAGATCGACTGGGACCCGCACACCCGCTCCGGCGTGATCGCCAAGGCAGCCGAGGAGGTCGCCGAGCGGGTCGAGGCGAAGTACGTCGTCGCGTTCACCAAGTCGGGTGACTCCGCCCGCCGGATGTCGCGCCTGCGTGGCCCGATCCCCGTCCTGGCGTTCACGCCCGAGGCGTCCGTGCGCTCGCAGCTGTCGCTGTCGTGGGGCGTCGAGACGTTCAAGACCCTCGAGGTCGAGCACACCGACGAGATGGTGCGCCAGGTCGACGAGCAGCTCCTCCAGATCGGCCGCGTCGAAGAGGGCGACCTCGTGGTCATCATCGCCGGCAGCCCCCCGGGCATCCCCGGCTCGACCAACGCGTTGCGGATCCACCGGATGGGCGACGCGATCAACGAGGCGGCCCCGGCCTACCGTCGCAAGCAGACCCCCTGACGGGCGGCCTCAGTCCTTGGGGCCGATGAGGGCGTCCAGGCGGGCCACGTCCGCCCGCCGCGACACCGAGACGGTCTTCCAGTTGGACTGTCGCCACGCGACCCCCGCGAGGTCGAGCGCCCAGCAACAGAGCTCCCGGATGTCTGCCGAGTTGTTGGTGAACTGCCACCGCGGGTAGTCGTACCGCCTGCGCTCACCGGCCACGACCCGGCTCGTCCAGTTGCGCACCCGCGACCCGTCGGAGTGGAAGAGCCCGCGCAGGAACGGGGCCGGGTGGGCGACGACGACCTCCCGCTGCCACTCGTCCAGGACGATGGGCCGCTCGTGCTTGCGCCCCGGCCCGTGCTGGGGGAAGAGGCACGGCCAGTGCTTCCAGGACACCGTCGTGACGACGCAGCCGGGCACCCGACGAGTGTGCGGCCTGCCGCCCGGCTTCACTCGGCTCATCAGGCGCGCAATGCGCACATTGGCGCGGGTGTACGTCGCATCGTTGAAGACGTGGAGGTTGAAGACGTCGCGTCTGCCGCGGGTGATGTGGCCGTCCCCGAGGTACCAGCCGAGCAGCTCGGCGTAGGCGGCCGTGTCCAAGGGACCGTCGTCGCATCTCGGGCACGGAGGGGCCAGGTGGGTCTGTCCACGGGGGAGTCCCCGCCGCTGGTAGTCGCGCCGCCACCGGCGGATCGTCTTGACGGCGACACCGTGGCGCCGTGCGTTCTCGGCGTCGGGCATTCCCGCGTCGGAGGCACGCAGTGCGCTGTCGACGGTCTCCTGGGGTCGGACGTGGGGCACACGAGCAAGTCTCGGGTGCCCCACCGACAGTGGTGCCGGGTGTGGGATTCGAACCCACAAGCCCTTTCGGGCAGTGGTGTTTGAGACCACCGCGTATGCCGTTCCGCCAACCCGGCCCGAGCCGCGGAGATCGTATCTGATCACCATCCCAGGTCGCCCCTTGGCCAAACACTACTAATCAACTATAGTTACATGAGAAGAGGCCGTGCCAGCACACCGGGAGTTCCCCATGTTCAGTCCCACGCAGTGGAGTCGGGTCAGCAACCAACGGGCGGTCGACAACGCCCGGGCTGCGGCGACCGAGCTGAGCCGGCTCCGGGTGGAGCGGGAGGACGTCGAGCTGTTCCTCGCCGAGGTCGCCGAGCGGCACACCGCGGCGACCCAGCCCGCCTGAGCGGACCGCCTGCCGATAATCTGTGCGGCGTGACCCAGCAGGAGAACGCCCCCACGCCGTCCGGCACGCGCCGCGTCGTGATCGCCGAGGACGAGGCGCTGATCCGCATGGACCTCGCGGAGATGCTCACCGAGGAGGGGTACGACGTGGTGGGCCAGGCGGCCGACGGCGCGAAGGCGATCGAGCTCGCCGAGTCCCTCCGCCCCGACCTGGTCATCCTCGACGTGAAGATGCCGGTCCTGGACGGCATCGCGGCCGCCGAGCGGATCGCCAGCAACCGCATCGCACCGGTCGTCATCCTGACGGCGTTCTCCCAGCGTGACCTGGTCGAGCGGGCGCGCGATGCCGGCGCGATGGCCTACCTCGTCAAGCCCTTCAGCAAGGGCGACCTGGTGCCGGCCATCGAGATGGCCGTGAGCCGCTTCTCCGAGCTGACGATGCTCGAGGGCGAGGTGGCCGACCTCCAGGAGCGGCTCGAGACCCGCAAGGCCGTCGATCGCGCCAAGAGCATCCTCCAGCAGCAGCTCCAGCTCTCCGAGCCCGATGCCTTCCGGTGGATCCAGAAGACCGCGATGGACCTGCGTCTCTCGATGCGCCAGGTCGCCGAGGGCGTCGTGACCCACGGCCCCGGCATCGCCGGATGACGCGCTGTCGACGCCCGATCGGTGCTCCGCGGCGCATGTCGCCCAGATCACAAATCAACAACGCAACCGAACTTGCCGAAGAAATTCCACCGTCGCCGCTCGCCAAGCACTAGTTTGACGGCCATCGACACGCTTCGCGCCCATCGGCGCGGGGTTTGAGCCCGATGGAGGGACTTCCATGATTCGCTTCTCCAAGTCAGCCCGGATGTTGGCCGTGGTGGCCGCCGCCGGTCTGGCGCTCAGCTCCTGCGGCAGCGACAACAAGACCGACAATGCCTCCAGTGGCAGCTCCGGCGGCAGCGAGCTCTGCGGCAAGAACCTTGCCTTCCTCGGCGCGCTCACGGGCGACGCCGGTGCTCTCGGCCAGAACATGGTCGGCGGCATCGAGCTGGCGCTCAAGGAGTACAACGACAAGCACGCCGACTGCCAGATCGGCCTGAAGAAGTTCGACTCGCAGGGCAGCCCGGACACCGCTCCGGGTCTGGCCACGCAGATCGTCAACGACGACACCATCTTCGGCCTCATCGGCCCCGGCTTCTCCGGTGAGTCGCTCGCGACCGGCAAGACCTTCTTCGAGGCGGGCCTCCCGTCGATCAGCCCCTCGGCCACCAACGTGACCATCACCCAGCAGGGCTGGACCACGTGGCACCGGGTCATCGGCAACGACGACGCCCAGGGCGCGGCGGACGCGAAGTACCTCACGGACAACGGCGCCGCCAAGGTCTACGTCATCGACGACGGCCAGGACTACTCCAAGGGCCTCGCCGGCAAGGTCACCGACACCCTCGGCGACGCCGTGGTCGGCACCGACCAGATCTCGGTCGGCCAGACGGACATGTCCGCCGTGGTCACCAAGGTCAACGCCGCCAAGGCGGACGCGGTCTTCTACGGTGGCTACTACACCGAGGCCGGACTGCTCGCCAAGGCGCTGCGCCAGGGCGGCTTCAAGGGCACGTTCATGTCGGGTGACGGCTCGGAGGACCCGAACTTCGTCAAGGTCGCGGGTGCGCAGGCCGCCGAAGGTGCGGTCCTCTCTGCTCCCGCGGGTCCGCCCCCGGCCGACTTCGGTGCCACGGGCCTCTACGCCACGCAGTCCTACGACGCCGCGAACATCTTCCTCGCGGCGCTCGACAGCGGTGCCTCCACGGGCCAGGAGATCAACGACTTCATCGGCAGCTACACCGCCGATGGCGTCAGCGGCCCGATCGAGTTCGACGCGAACGGCGACATCACGCAGTCCAAGATCTACGCCTACTTCGTCAAGAACGGGGAGCTCGACGTCGAGAACCCCCAGGCGATCTCGTGATCCGTTGATCTGACGCACAAACCCGGGCTGCGGCCGGGGGGAGACCTTCTCCCCGGCCGCAGCTACTCAGATCGGCTGAGGAGAACTTCTGTGGATTTCGGCGCCCTGTTCGGCAGCTTGGACAACTTCCTCAGCTTCACCATGGGTGGGCTGGTGTTCGGGGCGATCTACGCCCTCATCGCGCTCGGCTACACGATGGTGTACGGCGTTCTCCAGCTCATCAACTTCGCCCACTCCGAGGTCTTCATGTACGGCACGTTTGCCGTCGCATGGGTCTTCATCGCGTTGCACGGCACCGGCTCGGCGACGTGGAGCCTCGGCCACGCGATCCCCTACCTCCTGGTCGCCCTCGTCGCGGCCATGCTCCTCTCGGCGGGTGTGGCGTTGCTCCTCGAACGCCTGGCCTACCGCCCCCTGATCAACAAGGGGGCACCGAAGCTCATCGCCCTGATCTCGGCCATCGGTGCGTCGTTCGCGCTGGCCGAGGCGATGGGCCTCCGCGACCGCATCACGAGCTGGGTCGGCCTGGACGGCAAGCTCGCCAACTACGTCGCGCCCAACAAGGCTCGCGACGTCTTCTCCAACCCGGTCTCCATCCAGCCGAACGGACTCTTCTCCGTCGGCGGCTACGAGGTCACCGACGTCGACCTCGTCATCGTCGTCGCGGCGCTCGTGATGATGATCGCGCTCGACCAGTTCGTCCGCCGCACCCGCTTCGGTCGCGGCATCCGTGCCGTGGCCCAGGACCCGGAGTCCGCGGCCCTCATGGGCGTCAACTCGACGCGCGTCGTCCAGCTGACCTTCCTGATCGGTGGCCTGATGGCCGGTGCGGCGGCCACCCTCTACATGATGAAGATCGGCTCGACCCGCCAGAACGCCGGCTTCCTGCTGGGCGTCAAGGCGTTCACCGCCGCCGTCATGGGCGGCATCGGCAACCTCCGCGGCGCGCTCCTCGGCGGCCTGATCCTGGGCGTCATGGAGAACTGGGGCTCGGCCGTCTTCGGCTCGGAGTGGAAGGACGTCGTCGCCTTCATCCTCCTGGTCCTGATCCTGCTGGTCAGGCCGTCGGGCCTGCTCGGTGAGTCGCTCGGAAAGGCACGCGCATGATGGGCCGCGACCTGGGCATCGCCCGCCGTTGGGACCGCGTGGTCGACGGCTACCAGTCCTCGTCCCGGCCGGTGAAGATCGTGGCCGTCACCTTGGTGCTCGTCCTCGCCTACGCGCTGCCCCTGCTGCGGCCGCCGATCATCACCACCCAGAGCATCGACTTCGGTGGCGTGATGTTCCGCGTCATCGCCTTCGCGCTCGTCGCCCTGGGCCTCAACATCGTCATCGGGTACGCCGGCCTCCTCGACCTCGGCTACGTCGGCTTCTACGCGTGCGGCGCGTACACCACCGCCGTGCTGACGACCTATCACTGGCACTGGCCGTTCTTCCTGGCGCTGCCCGTGGCGATCCTGGTCACCATGGTGACCGGTGTCGTGCTCGGGGCGCCGACCCTGCGCGTGCGCGGCGACTACCTCGCCATCGTCACGCTGGGGTTCGGAGAGATCATCCGGATCACGGTCACCAACGTGGAGTGGCTCGGTGCTGCGGCGGGCATCAAGGACATCGCCCACCCGAACAACATCGGCAAGGCGCCGACGCCGCCCTTCGACCCGGGTGGCATGTTCGCGATCCCGCGCCTGACGTGGCAGGGCTTCGTCCCCACGGTCGACCACAAGCACGAGACGCACGTGCTGATCTTCGGCGCGCTCGACGCGATCCCGTACTACTGGCTCGTGCTCACCGTCCTGATCCTCGTCCTCATCGGCGACCGCCTGATCAAGGCGAGCCGGGTGGGCCGGGCGTGGGAGGCCACGCGCGAGGACGAGGATGCGGCCGAGCTGATGGGCGTGCAGACCTTCAAGTACAAGCTCATGGCCTTCGCGCTCGGCGCGGCGATCGGCGGCCTCTCCGGCTCGTTCTACGCCAGCAGCCAGAGCGGCTACATCAACCCCTTGAGCTTCCCGCTCCTGCTGTCGATGCTGTTCGTGGCCTCCGTCATCGTCGGTGGCGCCGGCAACCGCTGGGGAGCCATCGCCGGCGGTGCCCTGGTGGCCTACCTGCCGGAGCGGTTCCGCGACTTCGCCGACTATCGCCTGCTGGTCTTCGGCCTCGCGCTCACCGTCCTGGCGGTGTGGCGGCCCGAGGGACTGCTGCCACCACGCCGGACCCGGCGGGCCAAGAAGGCCGAGGCACAGATCGAGGCCCTCGAAGAGGGCGAGCTGGACGAGGTGGACCATGCCTGAGGCACGCGCACTGCTCGAGGTCGACAACGCGACCCTGCGTTTCGGCGGCCTGACCGCCCTGGACCAGGTCACCTTCGACATCCGCGAGGGCGAGATCCTGGGCCTGATCGGGCCCAACGGCGCCGGCAAGACCACCTGCTTCAACGCGATGACGGGTGTCTACCAGTTGACGTCGGGCCAGATCCGCTTTGACGGCGCCTCACTGGCCGGCCGCAAGCGCCACACGATCACCAAGCTCGGGATGGCCCGGACCTTCCAGAACATCCGCCTGTTCAAGGCGATGACGGTGCTCGAGAACGTCATGGTCGGGGCCGACGCCCACAGCAAGGTGAGCTTCTTCGAGGCACTCTTCCGGCTGCCCCGGCACCGGCGCACCGAGGCCGCCGCGCTCGCCCGGGCCAAGGAGCTGCTGGACCTGGTGGGGATCACGGCCCGTCACGACGAGCTCGCCACCAACCTGTCCTACGGCGACCAGCGGCGGCTCGAGATCGCCCGTGCCATGGCCACCAACCCCAAGCTGCTCTGTCTCGACGAGCCGGCCGCGGGCTTCAACCCGGCCGAGAAGCAGCGGCTGATGGAGCTGATCCGGAAGGTGCGCGACCAGGGCATCACCGTGCTGCTCATCGAGCACGACATGCGCCTGGTCATGGGCGTCACCGATCGCATCGTCGTCCTGGAGTTCGGGCGCAAGATCGCCGAGGGCACGCCCGCGGAGATCCGCGACAATCCTGCGGTCATCGCCGCCTACCTGGGAGTGGACGAAGAAGATGCTTCTTGAGGTCGAGGGCCTGTGCGTCAACTACGGACACATCGAGGCGATCCGCAACATCAGCTTCTCCGTCGAGGAAGGCACGATCGCGACCCTGATCGGCGCCAACGGCGCCGGCAAGACCACCACGATGAAGACGCTCTCGGGCCTGCGCAAGGTCCGTGAGGGCAAGGTGATCTTCGCGGGCAAGGACATCACCCACATCCCGCCCTTCGAGCGGGTCAAGATGGGGCTGAGCCAGTCGCCCGAGGGACGCGGCATCTTCCCGGGCATGACGGTGCGCGAGAACCTCGACATGGGCGGCTACGTCCGCCGGGACAAGGCCGGCCTGGCGGCCGACCTGGAGCGGGTCTTCGGCCTGTTCCCGCGGCTCCAGGAGCGTTTCGACCAGGTGGCCGGCACGATGTCCGGTGGCGAGCAGCAGATGCTCGCGATCGGGCGGGCGCTGATGGCGCGGCCGCGCCTGGTCCTGCTCGACGAGCCGTCGATGGGGCTGGCCCCCAAGCTGATCCAGCAGATCTTCTCGATCATCACCGAGATCAACAAGCAGGGCACCACCGTCCTGCTCGTCGAGCAGAACGCCGCCCAGGCGCTCAAGCGGGCCCACACCGCCCACGTGCTCGAGACCGGCGAGATCAAGCGGTCGGGCACCGGCGCCGAGCTGGCCGGCGACGACGCCGTGAAGGCGGCGTACCTCGGCGGCGACCTCTGAGCTGACCGACCCCCGCAGGGGGCCGGTCAGGGACGGCTCAGAGGACCCTCAGAGAACCTTGGACAGGAACGCCTTGGTGCGGTCGTGCTGGGGGTCGGCGAGGACCTGACGCGGGTCGCCCTCCTCGACGATCACGCCGCCGTCCATGAACGCGAGCCGGTCGCCGACCTCACGGGCGAAGCCCATCTCGTGGGTGACGACCATCATCGTCATGCCCTCGGCAGCCAGGTCCTTCATGATCGACAGGACGTCGCCGACCAGCTCGGGGTCCAGGGCCGACGTGGGCTCGTCGAAGAGCATCATGTCGGGGTCCATCGACAGGGCACGGGCGATCGCCACGCGCTGCTGCTGGCCACCGGAGAGGTGTGCCGGGTAGGCCTTCTCCTTCTCCGACAGGCCGACCTTGGCGAGGTTCGCCCGCGCCACCTGGACCGCCTCGTCGCGCGAGCGCTTCTTGACGCGGCGCTGTGCCACGCAGAGGTTGGCCAGGACGTCCATGTGCGGGAACAGGTTGAACTGCTGGAAGACCATCCCGATCCGGCTGCGGACCGCGTCGAGGTCGGTCTCCGGGTCGGTGATGTCGATGCCCTCGACGAGGATCCGGCCCGAGGTCGGCTCCTCGAGGCGGTTGACGCACCGCAGCAGGGTCGACTTGCCCGAGCCGGAGGGGCCGATGACGCAGACGACCTGGCCCTGGTCGACCCGGAAGTCGATGCCCTTGAGCACCTCGTTGGTCCCGAAGTACTTGTGCAGGTCGGAGACCTGGATCGCGGGGGTGGCGCTGGCGGTCGTCGTCATCGAGATGCCCTCTGCTGTCGGCGTTCGAGATGGGCGACCAGCTGGGTGGCCGGGATGGAGATCACGAGGTACACCAGGGCGATCGCGAGCAGGGGGCTGGCGTTGGCGTACGTCGTCAGGCCGTTCTGGCCGAAGGACGTCAGCTCGACCTGGTTGGCCTGCATGCCCACGATCGCCAGGAGCGAGGTGTCCTTGACCAGGAGGATGAACTCGTTGGTCAGGGGCGGGATCACGATCCGGACCGCCTGCGGCAGGATCACGGTGACCATCGTCCAGAGACCGTTCATGCCCAGCGAGCGGGCCGCCTCGTGCTGGCCCTTGGGCACCGCCTGGATGCCGGCGCGCAGGGTCTCGGCCATGTAGGCCCCCGACACCAGGATCAGCGCGATGATGCCGGCGCCGATCGTGCCGCCCGGAGGGATCCAGCCGAACGCCAGGGGCACGCCGAGCGCCATGAAGATGATGACGACCAGGGCCGGCAGCCCGCGGAAGAACTCGATGTACGCCGTGGCCAGCCAGCGGTAGAGCCGCAGAGGGGACAGCTTCATCAGTGCCAGCACCAGCGCCAGCAGGATGCCGCCGGCGAAGGCGGTCACGGTGTACTTCACCGTGTTCTTCGCCGCGGTCAGGATGATGTCCGGCCACAGCTCCTTCCACGTGTCCTTGTCGAGGAAGTTGGCCGAGATCGCGTCCCGGTTGGCCCGGAGGACGACGAGCAGGACCACCGCCGCCAGGACGGCGTACAGCGTGCCGTCCCGGAGGCGGCGGCGGGTGGAACGCTTGAGGGTCACTTGGCTGTCGCGAAGTAGGAGTCGTAGATCTTCTGGTAGCTGCCGTCGGACTTCATGTCGCCGAGCGCCTTGTCGACCGCGTCGATGAGACCGGTGTTGGTCTTCTTCATGGCGAAGCCGTACTTCTCACCGGTGTCGTAGGTCTCGACGACCTTGAACGCGCCGTTCTGGCTGGGGTCGTTCTGGTGGTCGATGTTGACCGGGAGGTCCTGGAGCAGGGCGTCGACCTGGCCGGCCTTGAGGGCGGCGTACATCTCACCGTCGCTGGGGAAGACCACGATGTCCGCGCCCGAGGCGTGGTCGTTGGCGTAGGCCTCGCCGGTGGTGCCCTTCTGGACGCCCACCTTGACGCCGGAGAGGTCGGAGATGCTGGCGATGCCGGAGTCGGCGCCGACGAGCAATGACTGCTCGGAGTCGTAGTAGCCGTCGCTGAAGCCCATCGCCTGCTCGCGCTCGGGCGTGATGGTCATGGCGCTGGCCACCAGGTCGCACTGGTTGGAGTTGATCGCGAGCCCGCTCTTCAGGGCGTCGAAGGAGGAGTCCTTGATCTCGACCTTGACGTCCAGCTTGGCCGCGATGGAGTTCACGACGTCGACGTCGAAGCCCTTGAAGCCGGTGGCGGCGGACTTGTCGAAGTCCTCGAAGGGCGGGTAGGGGACGTCCGAGCAGACGGTCAGGGTGCCGTCGCTGATCAGCCCGAGGTCGTTGCCGGAGGTGGACGTGGAGGAACCACCGGAGGAACACGCGGTCATGCCGAGCGCGAGGGCCGACAGGGTGGCGGCCACGAGGGCGCGCGAAGGTCGATTCTGCATGCGGCCAATTTTAGTGCTGTCCCGGCCGGTGTGGTCGGGCGAACCGCCGACCGCGGGCGTCTCAGGTGTACGACGAAACGATCTCGACCAGGACCGGCGCCACGAGCAGCGCCGGCAGGAGGTCGGCGACCGGGATCTCCCGGATGCGAAGCAGGCGCAGGGCCACGCCGACCAGGAGCAGGCCGCCCGTGGCCGTCAGCGCCGACAGGTGCGGATCGGGCAGCACGTCGCCGAGCAGGAAGCCGAACAGTGTCAGGCTGCCCTGGATCACGACCACGGTCAGCGCGCTGGCGGCGACCCCCCAGCCGAACGACGCCGCGAACGCGATGGCCGCGAAGCCGTCGAGCACGGACTTGAGGAACAACTGGTCTGCACCATTGCCGAGGCCGTCGTTGAGCGATCCCAGGATCGTGAGCGGGCCCGTGCAGAACAGCAGCGAGGCGGTCACGAAGCCCTCGATGAAGCGGTGTCGCTCGACGGTGCCGTGGTCGCCGGACAGCCGGGTCTGCAGCCAGCCGCCGAACGACTCGACCCGCTGCTCGAGCCGGAGCAGCGACCCGGCGATGCCGCCGATCAGCAGTGAGCCGAGCACGATCAGCATCGGGGCGCTCGAGCCGACGGCGTCGGCCAGCCCGTCGTCGAGCACGGCCATCGCCGACGTGGCGGCGATCAGCAGGGTGACCAGACCGAGCGCGTCGGTGACCACGTCGCGGGTGCGGACGGGCAGGCGGTTGCCCAGGAGGACACCGATGGTGGCTCCGAGAAGCACGGTCGCCACGTTGACGAGGGTGCCGATTCCGGCGATCACGGGGTCTCCTCTGACAATCCGGGGAGGCTGAGCGTAGTCTCGCGCCCGTGGGTCGCAGATCGGGGGACCAAGACGCGCTGCCCACTCAACTCCGGAAGGCGGGACGATGAGTCGTTCGCTGGTGTCCTTGCGTTGTGCGCTGCCGTCCGACGCACCCCAGCTGGCTGTGCTGTGGAGCGACGTCATCCGACGCGTCGAGCACGACGAGCAGGTCGCCGACCTGGTGTCGGTGATCGAGTCGGCCGCCACCTCCGACACCGAGCGCCTCGTGGTCGCCGAGTACGACGGCGAGCTGGCCGGCGCGGTCTACCTCCGCATCACCCCGCTCAGCCCCATCAACCTCGAGCCCACCGTGCAGGCCATCTCGCCGCACGTCCTCCCGCAGTACCGCCGCAAGGGCGTCGGTCGCTCGCTGATGGACGCCGCGGTGTCCTACGCCGAGGAAAATGGCGTCGGCCACCTCGCCACCGCCGCGGCCTCGGCCTCCCGCGACGCCAACCGCTTCATGGCCCGCCTGGCGCTCGGCCCGCAGGCAGTCTTCCGCGTGGCCACCACCCACGCGGTCCGCTCCAAGCTCACCGCCCAGAGGCCTGCGCTGCAGCGCACCAGCGGTCGCCAACTGACCCACGTCCTCGCCGCGCGCCGGTCGTTGCGGCGCGCGCAGAGCACTCCGTCCTGAGGTTGTCGCCCGCTTCGCGGGCGGGTTGCCGCTGCGCGGGGCTGCCTCCCCGGGAGGTCGGGCTCCGGGGTGGGGCCGACGGGGCGCTCCCACGGGCCCGAGCCCGTCGCTTGGTCGGCGCGTCGCCGCCCCCCCTGACGCCCGCACGTGGTTACGGCCCGCTTGGGGCGGCGCCACGCGCGACTTTTATGCGACGGGCGTCGCGCCCGCGTGCGCGTCCCGCCGTCCCCGGGCCGTACCCGGGCTCTCGGGCGGGCGGGGGTGAAGGGTCGTCAGGTGACCCGTTCCGTGCTGACGCGGCATGTCCCTCGTCTTGCGGTAGCGCAGCCACGGTGGTCGACCGACTCCTTCACCCCCGGCTGCCCGGGGCTCGGGAAGCAACCCGGGACGGTGGGGCGGGCACGCGGGGCCGACGCGCGGCGCATAAAAGGCGTGCGCGGCGCCGCGCGGCGGCCCGGAAGGAAACCGCCTGGTCGGCGACGCGTCCGCCCAAGCGCCGTGCTCGGGCCCGTGGGACCGCGCCGCCGGCCCGCAACTGCTGGAGAGCGCCCCGGGGAGCAAGCCCCGCGCAGCGGAAATCCGCCCGCGAAGCGGGCGACAACCCCGGAGCGACTCAGCCCACCCGCTCCGCGGGAATGAGCGCGCAGGTGATCCGCGAGGTGCAGACCCGCTTGCCGCGCTCGTCGGTGATCACGACCTCGTAGCACGCCGACGTGCGGCCGAGGTGGATCGCGGTGGCGACGCCGGTGACCGTGCCGGAGGTGGCTGCGCGGTGGTGGGTGGCGTTGATGTCGACGCCCACGGCGACCTTGTCGGGCGCGGCGTGGGCGTAGGAGCCCACGGAGCCGAGGGTCTCGGCGAGGACGACGGACGCGCCGCCGTGCAGCAGCCCGAACGGCTGGGTGTTGCCCTCGACGGGCATCGTGCCGACCACGCGCTCGGCCGACACCTCGTGCAGCTGGATGCCCATGCGGTCGTTGAGCGCGCCCATGCCCTGCGGCATCGCGGCGACGTACTCCTCGATCGTCATCTGGTCGTGCGGACGGTGTGCGGAATCGGCGCTCATGCGGCCATTGTTGCCGACGGTCCGGCTGTCCATGGCGACGGATAGAGTCGCGGGGTGCCTGAGCTCGCTGCCACTCCTGTCGACACCGCCCGCCCCCGTCTGCTCCTGCTGGACGGCCACTCCCTGGCCTACCGCGCGTTCTTCGCGCTCCCGGTGGACAACTTCTCGACGACGACCGGCCAGCACACCAACGCGGTCTACGGCTTCACCTCGATGCTCATCAACGTGCTCCGCGACGAGCAGCCGACCCATGTGGCGGTCGCGTTCGACGTCTCGCGCCAGACGTTCCGCATGGAGGAGTACGCCGAATACAAGGCCAAGCGCAACAAGACCCCCGACGAGTTCAAGAGCCAGCTGCCGCTGATCGAGGAGGTCCTCGACGCGCTGCGCATCCCGTTCCTGAAGAAGGACGGCTACGAGGCCGACGACATCATCGCCACCCTGGTCACGCAGGCGCTCGCCGACGACCTCGACGTCCTGATCCTCACCGGCGACCGCGACTCCCTGCAGCTGGTCACCGACCACTCCACGGTGCTCTACCCCATGCGCGGGGTCTCCGACCTCGCCCGGATGACGCCGGAGGCCGTCGAGGCCAAGTACGGCGTGCCGCCCCACCGCTACCCCGAGATCGCCGCGCTGGTCGGGGAGGACTCCGACAACCTGCCGGGCGTGCCCGGCGTCGGCCCCAAGACCGCGGCCAAGTGGATCAACCAGTACGACGGCCTCGACAACGTCATCACCCACGTCGACAAGATCACCGGCAAGGCCGGAGACAACCTCCGCGCGCACCTCGGCGACGTGATGCGCAACCGCCGCCTCAACGCGCTGGTGCGCGACCTCGACCTCGAGCTGACCCCGGCCGAGCTGGCCGTCCGCGCCTGGGACCGGCAGGAGGTGCACACGCTCTTCGACAGCCTGGAGTTCCGGGTGCTGCGCGACCGGCTCTTCGAGACGCTGCAGTCCGAGGAGGAGATCGACGACTCCGGCTTCGAGATGGCCGGGCAGCGCCTGGCCCGGGGCGAGGTCGCCGGCTGGCTGGCCGAGCACGCCGCCCCCGCGTCCGGCGTCCGCACCGGCGTCTCCCTGACCGGCACGTGGCGGGCCGGCACCGGCGAGGTGTGGTCGGTCGCGCTCGCGGCGCCCGACGGCACAGCCGCCTGGTTCGACGCCACCGAGATCAGCCCCGACGACGACGCGGCGGTGGCCGCCTGGTTCGCCGACCCCGCCAGCGCCAAGGTTCTCCACGACGCCAAGGGGCCGATGCTGGCGCTCGCCGCGCGGGGCTGGCCCCTTGCCGGACTGGTCAGCGACACCGCACTCGCCGCCTACCTCGTCCGCCCGGACCAGCGCTCCTACGACCTGGCCGACCTCACGCTGCGCTACCTCAAGCGCGAGCTCAAGCAGGAGACCGCCGACAGCGGCCAGCTCACCTTCGACAGCCTCGAGGGCGCCGACACCGGCGCGGCCGACACCGCGATGCTGCACGCGCGCGCCGTCCTCGACCTCGCCGAAGCTCTCGACACCGCCATCGACCAGCACGGGGGAGCCCAGCTGCTCGCCGAGATCGAGCTGCCGCTGGTCAACCTGCTGGCCCGCATGGAGCAGATCGGCATCGCCGTCGACACCGACCACCTCGAGTCGCTCGAGGGCCACTTCGCCGGTGAGGTGAAGAAGGCCGCCGAGGAGGCCTTCGGCGTGATCGGCAAGGAGATCAACCTCGGCTCGCCCAAGCAGCTCCAGGTGGTGCTCTTCGACGAGCTCGACATGCCCAAGACCAAGCGCACGAAGACGGGCTGGACCACCGACGCCGACGCCCTGCAGCAGCTCTACGAGAAGACCGAGCACCCCTTCCTGCTCGCGCTGCTGCGCCACCGCGACGTGACCCGCCTGCGCCAGACCCTCGAGGGCCTGCTCAAGACCGTGGCCAGCGACGGCCGCATCCACACCACGTTCAACCAGCTGATCGCCGCCACCGGCCGGCTCTCCAGCACCGACCCCAACCTCCAGAACATCCCCGTCCGCACCGAGGAGGGCCGCCGGATCCGTGAGGGCTTCGTCGTCGGGGCCGGCTACGAGTGCCTGATGACGGCCGACTACAGCCAGATCGAGATGCGGATCATGGCCCACCTGTCCGAGGACGCCCTGCTCATCGAGGCGTTCAAGTCGGGCCAGGACTTCCACTCCATCACCGCGGCCCGGGTCTTCGGCGTCCCGGCCGAGGACGTCACCTCCGAGATGCGGGCCAAGATCAAGGCGATGAACTACGGCCTGGCCTACGGCCTGTCGGCGTTCGGCCTGAGCCAGCAGCTCCGCATCGAGCCCGGCGAGGCGCGGGGCCTCATGGACGAGTACTTCCAGACCTTCGGCGGGGTCCGTGACTACCTCGCCGGGGTCGTCGACGAGGCCCGCCGCAGTGGCTTCACCGAGACCATCCGCGGCCGTCGCCGCTACCTCCCCGACCTGACCAGCGACAACCGGCAGCGCCGCGAGATGGCCGAGCGGATGGCCCTCAACGCGCCCATCCAGGGCTCGGCCGCCGACCTGATCAAGGTCGCGATGCTCAACGTCGAGGCCGCGCTCGCCGAGTCCGGGCTGCGCTCACGGATGCTGCTCCAGGTCCACGACGAGCTCGTGTTCGAGGTCGCCGAGGGGGAGCGGGAGGCGCTCGACGCGCTGGTGCGCGCGCAGATGGGCGGCGCGGCCGACCTCGCCGTTCCGCTCGACGTCTCCGTCGGCACCGGCCGCAGCTGGCACGAGGCCGCGCACTAGGCAGGTCAGGCGGGCGGTGCGGCCGGTGCGGCCGGGGCGGCCGGGGCGGGCAGCCGCATCCGCCACAGGCTGAGCGCCAGCAGCAGCACGAACAGCGCGCCGTCGACCACGGTGACGGCCAGGATCAGTCCGGTGAGGGAGTGGATCCACGCGCTGGCGCCGACCAGGCCCAGCACGGCCAGCCACACGACGTACGCCGACCGGGTGCCCTGGCGCGCCAGCACGCTGTAGACGAGCAGCTGCAGCATCGAGAGCAACGTGCCGATGACGGCGAAGCGCCAGAGGTAGGACTGGATGTCGAGGTAGCCGTCGCCGCCGACGAAGACCATGGCGATGCTCGAGAGCAGCCAGGCGCCGAGGGTGCAGACGACACCGATGACCGCGACCGCGGCGAGGCTGCGCACGAGCGCCCGGCGCCGCTCCTCGACCGTCGACATCGACGGGAAGGCGACCACGACCACGAACTGCGGCAGGAACAGCACCGCCTTGGTGAGGATCAGGCCGCCGGCGTAGAGGCCTGCGTTGTGGTCGTCGAGGATGTTGCGGGCGACCACGATGTCGAGGTTGGAGAGCACGAAGAAGGCGAGCAGCGCCTGGGAGCTGATCAGCGTCTCGCGCACGATCGGCCGGGCGAGGTGGTCCTCGCTCGTCTCGCCCTCGTCACGGCCGTGACGCAGCGCCCACCAGCCGATGACGGCGGGCACGAACAGGCCGACCACCACGCCGAACATCGCCGAGGTCTCGCTGGGCCGCCACAGGATGAAGGCGGTGCCGATGAGCAGGCGCGGGACGCCGACGGCCATGTAGACGCCGGCCAGCGGCAACCAGCGGCGCTCGCCCTGGAGGATGCCGGCCTGGCCGCCCATGATCGTCAGCGGGACGGCGGCGACGGCGAGCAGGATCGCGGGGACGATGCTGTCGAGCCGGAGCAGCACCCACACGGCGGGGGAGGCGAGCAGCATGACGCCGCCGAGCACGAAGGCGGCCTTGTAGGTCACCGCGAGGATGACCTGCTCGATCTGGGCGACGTGGCCCGGCGTCGCCGAGATCCGGCGGGCGGCGGTGGCCTGCAGGCCGAGCTGGAGCACGGCGATCACCATGAGCAGCGCCATCAGGCCGGCGATGGCACCGTAGTTGCTCGGGCCCATCAGCCGGGCCGCGACCATCTGGAAGCCGTAGGTGGCGACGTTCATCACCGCCATCGCGACCGCGATGCCGGCGCTGCCGCGGAGGAGTCCGCGCAGACGGCTGGGTGCTTCCCCCGTCATGGTGCTCACGACTCGAGCCTAGATGGTCACCCTGTCCGGAACCTGACCGGAGACCCTGAACAGGCTCAGAACGGGTCGGCCGCGCCCTGGTGGCCGAGCAGGCGCGCCAGCGGGCGCAGCCGGAGCCGGAGCAAGACCTTGACCACGAGGTTGCGCACCCACCACGGCAGCTCGGCCAGCATCCGGAGCCGGTCGCGGCGCGAGGGTGGCGTGACCTGCAGCCGGGCCAGCGACCCGACGCGGCCGGCGTAGCGCAGCGACCGCGACGGCAGGACGTCGCGCAGCAGGGCGGTCGTGACGCCGAGGGAGGAGAACGCGTCGTGGACCAGCACCCAGCCCCCGGGGGTGACGTGGTCGGCCCAGTGCAGGTCGTCGCGGACCGTCCAGTGGTCGTGCTTGCCGTCGACGTAGACGAGGTCGAGCGGGCCGGACCAGTCCCGGCGGACGTCGGCGCTGGTGGCGACGCGGACGTCGACCCGGCCGGCCACCCCGGCCCGGGCCAGGTTGGCGCGGAAGGACTGCTCGGTGCCGGGCGCGCCGTAGCGCCAGTCGGAGGGGAACGGGTCGACCGCGACCAGCCGCGCACCGACGGGGAGCGCGGCGGCGAGCACGATCGCCGACCGGCCGTGGTGGCTGCCGATCTCGACCGCGACACCGCCGGGGGGCACCCGTGACGCGGCCTCGCGCAGCAGCGTCGCCTGGTCGGGCGTGAGCCAGCCGGGGATCGCCTCGAAGTCGCCGACGGGGCGGGGAGTCACGGCCATAGGGTGAGCCTATGCGTCGACGGCCCCGGGATCTCGCGCTCGACGCGTGGCCCCTGCTGCTCGCCGTCGTGCTCACCCTGCCGCTGCTCACCCACGGCGGCTACCCGCTGGCGCGCGACCTGGTGTTCGTCCCGCACCAGCCGTGGACCGACGCCTCGGTGGGTCTCGGCGACGCGGCGCCGCGGGCGGTGCCGCTCGACGCGGTGGTCTCGCTGCTGACGAAGCTCGTCGACGGGGGAGTGCTCGCCCGGCTCGTCCTGCCGCTCGTCCTCGCGACCGCGGGCTGGGGCACCCACCGCCTGGTCCGCGACCTCGGCACCGTCGGCCGGCTCGCCGCCGGCGGCTTCGCCGTCTGGAACCCGTACGTCGTGGAGCGGCTCGCGCTGGGGCAGTGGGCCCTGCTCGCGGCGTACGCCGCACTCCCGTGGCTGGTGATGGCGGCCCGTCGCTTCCGCGAGGGCGGCGGCCCGCGCGACCTGGGCGCCGTGACCGCCTGGCTCGGCCTGGCCGCCCTCACCCCGACGGGGGGCGCCCTCGGCGCCCTGGTCGCGCTGGTGACCGGCGCCCGTCGTGCCCGCCGCACCTGGTGGCTGGTGGGTGTCGGCGTGCTGCTCAACCTGACCTGGCTGGTCCCGTCGCTGCTCGGCCCGGGTGGCGGCACGTCCGACCCGGCCGGGGTCGACGCGTTCTCCGCCGGGGCGGAGGGTCCCGGGGGAGTGCTGACCGCGCTGGTGGGCCTCGGCGGCATCTGGGACGCGCTGAGCGTGCCGGCCACCCGCGACTCGTGGTGGTCGACCGTCACGGCGGTGCTGGTGGTGGCCGTCCTCGCCATCGGCGCCCGCCGGGTGCCCGACGTGCGCCGCCTGGCCGTGCTCGGCGGTGTAGGGCTGCTGCTGGCGTTCGCGTCGAGCGTCCCCGGGGGCGACGACGTCGTCCGCTGGCTCGTCGACACCGTGCCCGGAGCCGGCCTGCTGCGGGACAGCCAGAAGTTCCTCGCGCCCTTCGTGGTCCTCGTCGCCGCGTCCTTCGGCGTCGCCGCCGACCGCGCCGTCGCCGCCGTGCGCGCCCACGGGCCCGAGGTGGTGCTCGCCGTAGCCCTGCTCGCGGTGCCCCTGCCCGTCGCGCTGGTGCCCGACGGCCCGGGCCTGACCTGGGACACGGTGCGACCCGTCGACTACCCCGCGGGCCTGGACCAGGTGGCCGCCCTGATGGACGCGGGTCCGGCGGGCGCCCGCGTCGTCACGCTCCCGTGGCGCTCCTATCGCGTCTTCTCGTGGGGCAACGGGCTGAGCTCCTCCGACCCCGCGCTGCGCTGGTTCGACCGTCCCGTCCTGGTCTCGACCGACCTCCAGGTCGGCGACACGCGCATCGACGGGGAGGGTCCGGACCAGCCCGACCTCACGACCGCCCACGACGTCACCTGGGTGCTGGTCTACCTCGACGACCCGGCTGCAAAGCGGCTCGACGTCGGTGGGCTGGACGCGGTCTACCGGGACGATCAGGTCGCGCTCTACCGCGTCCCCGGCGCCGCGGTCCCGCCTGGCGCCTCGACCGGAGACCGGGCGCTCGTCGGGCTCGTCGACGCCCTCGCGCTCCTGGTCGTCCTCGCCGGCCTCGGGGCGGCCCTGTCGCGTCGTCGAGTGCGTCACGAAGAACCCGTGAAACGTCAGACGCCCTGATACGCTCTGCCACGCCAGAGAGAGGGAGGCACCGTGCCGCTGCTGCTGAAGTTCCTGCTGCCCGCCATCGCGGGTGGCTTGACCGCGTCCGTGACGATGTACGGCGTGGTGTACTCGCAGACCAAGGCGCCGTCCACCAACCCGGCCAGCCAGCCGATCATGGTCTACGGCGACCAGTCCTGACGCCGGACTGATCAGCCCCGCTGCGCCTCGCGCAGCACCTTCTCCACCACGTCGGTCGTCCCTGACCACGAGAACTCCGCCGCGCGCTCCGTCGCCCGGCGACCCAGCCGCTCCCGCAGCTCCGCATCGGTGAGCAGCGTCCGCACGTGCGACACCAGGCCGTCGAGGTCGTCGGCCAGCAGCCCCGTGCACCCGTCCACGACCGACTCGGCCGTGCCGCCGGCGTACCGGTAGGCGACGGTGGGGGTGCCCTGCACGGCGGCCTCCAGGACCGCGAGCCCCCAGCCCTCCTTGACCGAGGGCAGCACCATCAGCCACGACTCCCCGAGCAGCCGGTCGCGGGTCGCCGCGTCGACGTGGCCGTGGAATGTGACGGCGTCTTCCAGGCCGAGGCGGCGCACCTCCGCGAGGAGCTCCTCGTGCCACCAGCCCTCGCCGATCACGTCGAGGTGCAGCCCCTCCACCTCCCGACGGAGTACGTCGATCGCCGCGAAGGCGTGCTCGACCTGCTTGTGCGGCACCAGCCGCGCCAGCACCGAGACGCGGGGCGTGGCCGACCGGGTGGCGCCGGCCGGCGCGGTGGAGATCCCGTTGCGGACCACGGTCAGCGACGACCGCGGGATGCCGATCGAGGCGAGGTCGTCCAGGGAGGCCTGCGAGACCGTGAGGTGCGGGTGCCGCCGGTAGAGCCACGGCGTGACGCGACGCTCCACGAACCAGCCGAGGTTGCCCCAGAAGCCGGGGTAGATGATGTGCCACTGCTCGCGGTGGACGTGGTGGACCAGCGCCACCAGGCCGCGCCGCCGGACCAGCGGCGCTCCGAAGGGGAGCCCGTTGATGACGTCGACGACCACGTCGCAGGACCGGCCGCGGGTCGCCAGCCACAGCAGCCCCCGGAGGTAGACCGTGAGCCGGCCGCCGAGCCGCACGATCTCCACGCCGTCCAGCGAGGACCGGGCCGCGGAGCCGGGGTGGCGGGCGCACAGCATCGTCACGGTGTGCCCGCGCCGGACCAGCTCGCGGGCGACCTCCTCCACGAACACCTCCGACCCGCCGCCGTCGGGGTGGGTGGAGTCCCGCCAGGTCAGGAACGCGACGCGCACCTCAGCCGCCCGTCAGCTCGGTGCACACCGGCGGGGCGAGGCCGCGCTCGACGCTGACGCCGATGCCGCGGGCGGCCGCGGCGGCGGTGTCGACCACCGGGGTGATGTCGATGGGGTGGGTGACCCAGTCCTCGTCGTACTCCGAGGACGGCACGTAGCCGACCTGCCCACCGGGCGTCGAGCTGACCTCGGCGTAGCCGAGCTCGGCGCGGTCGAGGATGCCGACCCGGATGCTGCCGGGGTTGAGGATGTCGAACCACTGCCCGGGCTGGCTGCCGTAGCGGGTGACGAGCAGCAGCCGGGCCCGGCCGTCGCCGTCCGTCTGGATCCACACGGTGCTGGGGATCTGGGTGCCGACCCGCGCCAGCAGCACGCGGGTGGCGTCGGCGGACCGGCTGACCGTGACCGAGACGACGAGGCTGCGTCGCTCCACGAGCAGCCACGGCGTCGCGTCCTCGCCGGTGGCGAGGTAGAGCGCGTCGCAGTCGCCCTGCACGTAGATCTCGTCGGTGCGTCCCTGCTCGGGCAGCCCCGTGCCGTGGGTGACCAGCGCCCGCTGGGCATCGGGGGTGAGCCGGTGCTGGAGGTCGAGGTACGACGCGAGCTGCGGTCCGCCGTACGTCGTGGCGGCGGCGGCGTAGCCGGTCAGCATCGCCGCGCCGGTCGAGAACACCGTGGCCAGCGCAGCCAGCCCGACGAAGGCACCGAGCAGCAGGTGCCGGCCCCGCAGCCAGTGGGTCAGCGCCACCGTGCCGACGGCGCCGCCCAGCACCAGCGCGGGCACGAACTCGCAGGTGTAGCGGAAGGCGAAGTAGCCGTAGGCCATGACGCCGCCGGTGACGAGCACGCCGGCGATGAGGGGGAGCCGGAGCATCCGGCGCGGCAGGTCGACCCCCGGGCGGAACAGCACCGGCACCGACAGCACCGTCAGCGCGAGCAGCCACGGCATGAAGGCCGTGACGCTGCCGGTGCGGTAGCTCTGGTCGAGGAAGGCCCCGTCGTAGGCGCGAGCCGGGTGGGACGGCGTGGTGACGAAGGGGAAGTAGTCGGTGAAGCGGATGCCGTCGAGGCGGAAGTAGGCCATGAACGCGGTCGGGAAGAACTGCAGCCCGGTGATGGTCCCGCCGTTGACGGCGAGCGCCTCGCGGCGGTGCGCGTTGAGCGAGGTCCACACCTGGTCCTCGAGCGGGAAGAGGTAGGGGTTGCGGAACTTCGCGTAGTTGAGCGCCACGCCCGCGAGGACCGGCAGCACGCCCGCGACCACGACGGCCCAGCCGGACCGGCGCCGCAGCCGGTGCACGCGGCCGGACAGCAGCCAGACGCCGACCCCGACCGTGGCGAGGCAGACCGCGAAGCCGCCCGTCGTGCGGGTCATGACCGCCCCGAGGTCGAAGGCGAGCAGCCAGCCGATCGCGGCGGGGGCGGGGAAGCGCAGCACGCGGAGCATCCAGTACATCGCGCCGAGCACGAACGGCACGGCCCAGGCGTAGACCTCGTGGTAGACCCACGGCAGGGAGGCGTCGTAGGTCAGGGTGGTGCCACCCAGCGCCAGCGCGAGGAAGACCGCGATCGACCCGGCCTCGAGCCGGGTGAGCTCCTCCTGGCCGCACATCAGGTCGCGCACCAGCCAGACCAGCCGGGTGGTCACGACCGCGAGCACCACGAAGGCGAGGGCCATCGACAGCAGCGTCAGCCGGCCGTCGTACTCGTGGGTGGTCGCGAGCACCGGCATCCGCAGGATCGCCGGCCAGGGCCCGAAGTACATGTACGTGTGGCCGCGCAGCACGAAGCCCTCGATCGACAGGCTGTCGTCGGGCACCCAGAGGTGGCCGGCCATCAGCGCCCGCGCCTGGATGTCGAAGAAGTTCGAGGCATAGCCCAGCCCGCTCGCCCGGCGGGTGAGGCTGGTGCCCCAGTCGAGCAGCGTCAGGAGGTAGGCAGCGGCACCGACGGTGACACCCGAGGCGGTCGCGACCGTGCGCCGCCGGGCAGCCACGTCAGGGCTCAAGCGCGCTCCAGGCGGTAGAGGAACTGGTAGCCGAACATGGTCGGCCACATGCGCGTGGCCGCCCGGTCGGCGACCGCGACCCTACCCGCGATCCGGGCCGCGCGGTCGCTCGCGGCGCCGCGCTCGAGGATGTCGAACGGCGACCCGACGGTCTCGCGCTCGACGATCCGCAGGCCGCACTGGGCGATCAGCCGCTCGAAGCTCTTGCGGGTGAAGAACCGGACGTGGCCGTGGTCGAGCGGGCCGCGCTGGTCGTAGTCGAAGGTGCCGGTGGCCGCGCGGGCGCGGGGGTACCAGTGACCGAAGTTGGGCACCGACACCAGCACCTCGCCGTCGTCGGCCAGCCGGCAGGCGATGTCGGTGAGCAGCCGCTGCGGGTCGACCACGTGCTCGAGCACGTCGCCCGCGACCACGACGCGGTAGCCCGTGCCGGCGTCGGCGGGCAGGCCGGCGTTGAGGTCGGCCTCCACGAAGTGCTCGACGCGCTCCGCGACGCCCTCGTGCTTGACGAGGTCGACGCCGGTGACGCGGTGCCCGTAGGCGCCGGCGAGCGCGGCGAACTGGCCGTCGGAGCAGCCGACGTCCAGCACCCGCGACGGCGCGACCGCCGACAGCCAGCGCAGCAGCACGCCGTGCGAGGAGTGCTCGGAGGGCTTGAGCTCGTAGGCGTCGAGGTCGGGGCCTGCCGTGGCGGTCTCGCCGAAGCCCATCCGGCGCATCCGGAACTTCACCACGTCGACGCTGACGTCCTTGGCGTACTTCATGCCGTTGACGTAGCAGATCTCGTCGCCGTAGTAGGTCGGGATCGGCACCTCGACGATCCGCTTCCCCTGGGCGTGCAGGCCCAGGATGATCTCGGTGTCGAAGTCGAAGGCGTCGGTGTACGACGCGAGGTCGAGGTCGGCGAGCGCGTCGACGCGGTAGGCGCGGTAGCCGCTGTGCCACTCGGTCAGCTGCAGGCCGGTCAGCTTGTTCTGGAAGCTGGTGAGGATCTTGTTGCCGACGAACTTGTACATCGGCATGCCGCCCTCGAGGGCGCGGCCGCGCTCCATCATCCGGGAGCCGAAGACCGCGTCGGCGTCGCCGTTGGCCAGCGGGGCGACCAGGTCCTCGATGCGCTCGGGGGCGTACTGCCCGTCGCCGTGCAGCAGCACCACGATGTCGAGGCCGTGCTCGATCGCCCAGGCGTAGCCCGCCTTCTGGTTGCCGCCGTAGCCGAGGTTCTCCTGGTGGCGGACGACGGTGAGCGGCAGCGTCGAGCCGCTCTGGAACCGCAGGCCGACCTCGTAGGTGTCGTCGGAGCTGGCGTCGTCGCACACGAGCACGTGGTCGACGGTCTCGGCGAACGACGCGGGCAGCCGCGACAGTGTCTCGGCGAGCGTGCCGGCGGCGTTGTAGGCGACGACGAGGACGCCGACGCGCGGTGCCTGCTTCGCGGGGCCGGGCTTGATGGGGTGCTGCATTGATTTCTCCCTGACGGTCCCCAACCCAGCCACCGGTCGCGGCTGCCTCCCATGAGGGACCGGGACGGGATTCTATCCGCTGCACGGGGCCGCGACCGCCGCTTCGTGGCACACTTCCGGCCATGCCGGACAGCTCGCTCATCGACTACGCCCGCCTCGAGCAGGACCTCGACGGCAAGGCGGCCGCCTACGCCGCGGCCGCGCCGTTCCCACACGTCGTGATCGACGGCGTCCTGCTGCCGGAGGTCTTCGACAAGGCGGCCGGCGAGTTCCCCGGCATCACCGACGAGTTCTGGAAGGGCTACCTCCACGTCAACGAGACGAAGTACTCCAACACCCAGCCCGACTCGTGGGGGCCGACCCTCCACGACGTGGCGAAGGAGTTCTGCTCGTCGGAGTTCGTGGCCTACCTCGAGAAGCTGACCGGCATCGACGACCTGATCCCCGACTGGTCGATGGACGGCGGCGGCCTGCACCAGACCCTGACCGGCGGCCACCTCAACATCCACGCGGACTTCACCACCCACCACACCCACGAGGACTGGGCGCGGCGGGTCAACATCCTGCTCTACCTCAACACCGAGTGGCGCGACGAGTGGGGCGGCAAGCTCGAGCTCTGGGACAAGGACATGACGGCCTGCCAGGCGAAGGTCACCCCCGCCGGCAACCGGATGCTGGTGTTCACCACGGCGTACGACACCTTCCACGGGCACCCCGACGGCCTCACCTGTCCGCCGGACGTCGCGCGCCGGTCGATGGCGCTCTACTACTTCACGCAGGGCACCGACGTGGAGCGTCGCTCCACCAACTACCGGGCGCGCCCGGAGGAGTCCGGGCTCAAGAAGGCCGCCATCGGCGCCGACCGGATCGCGCTCGACGTCTACGACCGGGTGAAGCGTCGCTTGGGCATCAAGGACGAGTCGGTCAACCGCCTGTTGACCCGCATCGACCGGCTCCGCCGCCGCAAGTAGGGCCACACCCCCGCGGACAGCTCCTCCCAGACGGGCGAGCGCAGCAGCGTGGTCACCCGTCGCTCCGCGACCCGGTGGCCGAACCACACCATCGCCGCGCACACCAGCACGGCGAGGACGGTCCGCGCCTGCCAGCGCCACTCATGGGTGTGCCGGGAGACGAAGTAGAAGACCGGGTAGTGCCACAGGTAGATGCCCAGGGACCAGCGGCCCAGCCAGGTCAGCACCTTGTTGCCGACCGCGCGCGTCACGGCGGGCGGCGGCACGGCCAGCGAGCAGCTGACCACGAACGTCACCAGGGCGGCGTCCAGGAGCAGGCCCCACCAGGAGAAGTACGACGCGTTGCTGACGTTGAGGTGCAGCAGCGGCACCAGCGCGAGCAGGCTCACGGTCGCGGCCGGGCGTGCGTAGGGCCGCAGCGACCCGAGGTAGGGCAGGGCGGCCGCGGCGAGGGCGCCGGCGACGGGCGCGTCCATCCGGACGGTGGAGCGCAGCAGCGAGACGTAGAGCAGCTCGGTGCCCGAGACGTGGAAGCGCCACCACGCGCACAGCACGAGCAGGGCGCCGAGCGCGACGACCAGCCAGGCCCGGTGGCGGCGCAGCAGGTGCACCAGCAGCAGGATCACGACGAAGACCTGCAGGTCGACCGAGAGGTACCACAGGTGGCCCAGGTCGGATCGGGCCGCGACCGAGTGGCCCTGGAGGTACCAGTTCCACGTGTAGGTGCCGATGTGCAGGACCGACGCCCGGGTCACCTTGTCCGAGAACGGGTCGCCGAGGTCGAAGACCGAGACCAGCACGACGACGCCGAGCAGCAGGTAGAGCTGTCCGGAGAGTCGCAGGAAGCGACGTACGAATGCGACGGCGGGGTTGAGGCCGACGGGGGAGTCCAGGCCGCGGAGCAGCGCGCGCGTCGAGACGAAGGCGCCGACCACGAAGAAGATCGAGACGCCGTAGTTGCCGCTGCGGAAGATCGCCGACGGCACGGCGTGGTCGGAGATCCACGTGACCGGCCAGAGCGCCCAGCCGTGGGAGACCACCACCAGCAGGATCGCGATGCCCCGGATGCCGTCGAAGACGTCGACGCGGCGCGCGGGCGCGGTGGGGAGGTCGGTGGACACGGCACGAACTCTAGTGAAGACAGTTACCCGCCGGTCAGTGCTGTTACAGTTCGGCCGTTCTGCACGTGCTCTGGGAGGGGATTCTGTGCGTAGAAAAGTAGGAGCGGCGCTCGCCTTCGTGGGCGGCTTCCTCGTCGTCCTCGCCATCCTCGCCCAGGCGTATGCGCCCGGTGCCCTGGAGAAGACGCCGATCGACGTCAACACCACGACGGAGCTCGAGGGCACCGCCCAGCTGCCGGACGCCTCGGGCGACCTGCAGGAGACGCCCGTCAAGGCCTACAGCATCACGCACACCGACTCGGAGAAGTCCGACGACAACGTCGCGGTCTTCCAGAACTTCGCCTGCCTGGTCAAGGACGAGGGTGACGTCACGACGTGCGTCTCCGCCGACGACCCGCAGGACCGCCTGATCAACGCGTCCGAGGACAACTTCGCCGCGGACCGCGTCGACGCGCTGGCCGTCAACGACCCGAAGTACCTCCCGGCCGACGCCGTGCCGCACGAGGGCCTGGTCAACAAGTGGCCCTTCCACTCGAAGAAGACGACCTACCCCTACTGGGACACGGTCCTGCAGACGACGGTCGACGCGAAGTACGACCGGACCGAGACCCTCGACGGTGTCGAGTGCTACGTCTACGTCGCGACCGTCTCCGACGCCCCGGCCGAGGTGTCCGACGGCATCCAGGGCACCTACACCGACGAGAAGGAGTTCTTCATCGAGCCCCTGACCGGCGGCATCGTCGACCAGCGCGAGCACCAGCAGCGCTTCACCGACAACGGTGACGTCCTGCTCGACCTGACGCTGGCCTTCACCAAGGACCAGGTGCAGACCTTCGCCGACGACATCGGCGGCCAGGCCGACCAGCTCAACACGCTCACCAAGACCGTCCCGGTCGTCGGCTACGCCGTCGGCATCCCGATGCTGCTCATCGGGCTGGCCCTGCTGTTCCTCGGCCGCAACGGCTCCGCACCGAGCGCGCCCAGCCGCCAGCCGGTTGCCGCCGGCAGCAAGTAGCCACCAGCCCCGAACGTCAGTCGCGCAGCTCGGCACCGAAGATCGCGGTGCCGGGCGTGTAGCGTCCGCGCGTCCCGGACCAGCCGCCCCAGACCCGGTCGTGGCCCTCGGGCCACTCCGGCTCCAGCAGGTCGGTGATCCGGAAGCCGGCCCCGGCCAGCAGGGCGACCCAGTCGCCCAGCGTGCGGTGGTGCTCGACGTAGGACACCACGCCGGTGAGGTCGTCGATCTCGACGTACGGCGTGCGGTCCCAGTAGGACTGGCTCGCCACCAGGCCCGGCTCGCCCGGGTCGTCGGGGAACATCCACCGCGTCGGGTGGGTGATCGAGAAGGCGTAGCGGCCGCCGGGCCGCAGCACGCGCGCGGTCTCCGCGACGGCCCGCTCGATGTCGGCGACGAACTGGAGCGCGCCGAAGGACGAGAACACGACGTCGAAGGTGTCGTCGGCGAACGGCAGGTGCGTGGCGGTGCCGAGCACCGACGGCACCACGATGCCGGTGTCGAGGTCGATCCGGCGCGAGTGCTGGAGCTGGCGGTGGCTGAGGTCGAGGCCGTAGGACCGGCCGCCGCGGTCGCGCACCCAGCGCGAGCACTGCCCGGCGCCGGAGCCCACCTCGAGCACGTCCTTGCCTGTGACGTCGCCCAGGATCCCGGCCTCCGCCTCGGTCAGCCCCTCCGGGCCCCACACGAAGCCGGCGTCGCCGAGGAACTCGCCGTGGGTCGCCTGGTACTCGTCGGCGTAGCGGTCCCAGTCGGGTCCGTTGGCGTGCCGGGACTCGGCCTCGTCCACCGGCCGCCGCTCGACGCGGACGGGGGGATGTGCGGGTGCTGCGTCGGCGTCCACGACCGGCAGACTACTGCCATGGACCCCGCCGGCACCGACCTCGCCTCCCTCACGCCGCTCGCCGGCGGCTGGTCGGGGCAGACCTTCCTGGCCGGCGTCGCCGGTGAGCAGTCGGTGGTGCGGATCTACGCCGAGCCGGGCCCGCGTGGCGACGCGGCCCACGAGGTCGACGCGGCCCTCCTGCGGCTGGTGCGCGGGCTGGTCCCGGTCGCCGAGGTCCTCGAGGTGCGCCGGGCCGACCCCGCCACCGGGATGCCCGCCCTCCTGGTCACCTCGCACCTGCCGGGGGAGCGCGGCGACTTGCTGCTGCCCACCCTCGACGCCCCCGCCCGTGCCGAGCTCGGCGCCCGGCTCGCCGGGATCCTGGCCGACCTGGGCGGGATGCCCTTCCTGCGCTCGGGCCCGTTCGTCGACGGCGACCTGCGGATCGGCAGCTTCTGGCCGGACGGGCAGGACGTCGACGGGCTCCCGGCGTACGTCGACCTCGCGACGCCGCAGCTGGGCTGGTGGACCCCCGACGAGCTCGACGGGCTCCGCGAGGTCGCCGTCGACGCCCAGGCGCTGCTCGACACGGTCGGCCGGGTCTGCCTCGTGCACAGCGACTTCAACCCCAAGAACCTCCTTGTCGACCCCCGGACCCTCGAGGTCACCGGGGTCCTGGACTGGGAGTTCGCGCACTCCGGGCACCCCTTCACCGACCTGGGCAACCTGCTCCGCTTCGAGCGCGACGAGGACTTCACCGCGGCCGTCCTGGCGGCGTACGCCGACCGGCGCGGGACGACGCCGGCCGACGCCCTGGCCCTCGCCCGAGCGGCCGACCTGTGGGCGCTGGTGGACCTCGCGACCCGCCGCAGCGTCAACCCGGTCGCGGCCGCGGCCGACGTACTGCTGCGCGAGGTGGCCCGCAGGCGTGATCCGGGGGCCGTCCCCGCCTGAACCACCGCCTGGGCCACGCCTGCGGTCAGGGGCGCCCGCGGTTGGACTCCCGCGTGCGCCGCGGCGTAGTCTTGGACACTGCGCCTGCAGTCTGCCTGGGTCCCAGACCGAGTGGACACTGGCTCGCTATCAAGCCTCACCGTCGGTGGGGCGTCTCATCGGTAGTGAAACCGGACTTCCGGCGTGCCCGCACGACTTCATCCATCCAAGGACCCAACTCCCTTATGACGAGCACCATCTCGATCCTTCCCGATTACGACGCGCCGCAGGTTGCGGTCAACGACATCGGTTCTGAAGCAGACTTCCTCGCGGCCATTGACGCGACCATCAAGTACTTCAACGACGGCGACATCGTCGAGGGCACCATCGTCAAGGTCGACCGTGACGAGGTCCTCCTCGACATCGGTTACAAGACCGAAGGTGTCATCCCTTCCCGTGAGCTCTCGATCAAGCACGACGTCGACCCCTCCGAGGTCGTTTCCGTGGGCGACAAGGTCGAGGCCCTGGTTCTCCAGAAGGAGGACAAGGAAGGCCGTCTGATCCTGTCCAAGAAGCGCGCCCAGTACGAGCGCGCCTGGGGCACGATCGAGCAGGTCAAGGAAGAGGACGGTGTCGTCGAGGGCACGGTCATCGAGGTCGTCAAGGGTGGTCTCATCCTGGACATCGGCCTGCGTGGCTTCCTGCCCGCCTCGCTCGTCGAGATGCGCCGCGTGCGCGACCTGCAGCCCTACGTGGGCCAGACCCTCGAGGCGAAGATCATCGAGCTCGACAAGAACCGCAACAACGTGGTCCTGTCGCGTCGTGCGTGGCTCGAGCAGACCCAGTCCGAGGTTCGCCACGGCTTCCTGACCCAGCTCCAGAAGGGCCAGATCCGCAAGGGTGTCGTCTCCTCGATCGTCAACTTCGGTGCGTTCGTGGACCTCGGCGGCGTCGACGGTCTCGTCCACGTCTCGGAGCTGTCCTGGAAGCACATCGACCACCCGTCCGAGGTCGTCGCCGTGGGCGACGAGGTCACCGTCGAGGTCCTCGACGTCGACATGGACCGCGAGCGTGTCTCCCTGTCGCTGAAGGCGACGCAGGAGGACCCGTGGCAGCACTTCGCCCGCACCCACCAGATCGGCCAGATCGTGCCGGGCAAGGTCACCAAGCTGGTGCCCTTCGGTTCGTTCGTCCGCGTCGAGGAGGGCATCGAGGGCCTGGTGCACATCTCCGAGCTCGCCGAGCGTCACGTCGAGATCCCCGAGCAGGTCGTCCAGGTCAACGACGACGTCATGGTCAAGATCATCGACATCGACCTCGAGCGTCGCCGGATCTCGCTGTCGCTCAAGCAGGCCAACGACACCGCCACCGCGACGGACGTCGAGGAGTTCGACCCGACGCTCTACGGCATGACGGCGACCTACGACGAGCAGGGCAACTACGTCTACCCCGAGGGCTTCGACCCGGAGACCGGCGAGTGGCTCGAGGGCTTCGACGAGCAGCGTGCGGTCTGGGAGGAGCAGTACGCCAAGGCGCACGCTCGCTGGGAGCAGCACGTCAAGCAGCAGGCCGAGGCCGCCAAGGCCGAGGTCGAGGCCGGCGAGGCCACCTCGTACTCCAGCGGTGGCACCGAGTCCACCGAGGCGGAGTCCGAGGGCGGCTCGCTCGCGTCCGACGAGGCGCTGCAGGCGCTCCGCGAGAAGCTCACCGGCGGCGCCAGCTGATCCGCAGGTAACTGCCTCAGCACCCGCTGAACACACGCGAGGGCCCGGTCACCACACGGTGACCGGGCCCTCGTGGCATGTGCGCGGGAGTACGGCGGTCAGCGGGTGACGGCGAGGGCGGTGACGGCGTCAGCGGCCATTCCGCCTGAGGCGTACACCTGGAAAGCGATGTGCTTGCCGCGTGACACGGCCTTGGTCCGGTGCACGACGACCCGGATGGTCCAGGTCTGGCCCTGGTCGAGCTCAGGCGTCACCACGTCACGCTTCGTGAGCTCGTGGGTGATGTCGTGCCCGCCGTGGAAGTAACGCACACGGAAGGCCTTCGAGTCCGAGCCGGCCTGCACCGCGTAGGCGAAGGTGGAGCTGCGGTTCCTGAGCCGGACGTGGAACGTCGCCTCGTCGCCAGGGTGGACGAGGCGCACCTGTACGTGGCCGTTCTGCCACGTCCCACCCGCTTTGCGGATCTTGAGGTCCGGGCGCCAGACGGGATCGCCGATCACGCTGGGCGGGGCGCGGAACGCGCGGTAGGAGAACCAGCCGGGCGCAGTGAGTGACCACGACTCGTTGCCGTCGGTGGTCACCTCGCTGACGAACGGCGGGGTGTCGCCCGTGCTGTCCTGGCTGGCCGACCAGCCGACCACCGTGGTGCCGTCCCAGAGGCGCTGGGCGTTGCCGGCGAAGGCCGCGTAGCGGCCGGGCTTCTCGAAGCTCCAGACCCGGGTGGCGGTGTGCGCAGCCTCATCGAGGGCGTACTCCACGACGCGGGTCTGCGGCCGAGCGATCCGGGCGCCGGTCGGGTTCGCCGGGTCCGGGCACATGTTCGCCGTCTGCGGAGCGACCGGGCCGCTGGTGTCCTTGCGCGAGCCGTTGTCGAAGAGCAGCAGGTGCCCGTTGGGCAGGATCCGCGCGTCGTGCTGGGCGCAGAAGCCGGCGTACGGGTCGTCGAGGAAGGTGAAGTCGCCGTCCTGGCCGCCCATCTTCCAGATGACGTCGCCGGGCGCGAAGCCGTCGTGGGCGCCGGTGGCGATCCGCATGACCTGGCCGAGGTTGCGGAACGACGCGAGCAGGTCGCCTCCTGCCAGCACCTGCACGGAGTTGATGTGGGCGTAGTCCTGGCCCTTGCCGCCGAGGACGTAGCCCTCGGACGGGTCGGCGTGACCCTTGCTCGTCCACGTGAAGGTCGCGTGGCCCGCGGCGTCCTGGATCTGGATCACGGCGTCCAGCCACTGCTTCCCGTCGTCGTACGTCGACCGGTGGTACCCGACCAGCACCACGCGGCCGTCGGGGAGGTACTGCACGTCGTGGAAGTCGGTGTCATGGGCGGTGATGCCGAGCTCGGGGACGGGCGCCAGTCGCCGGGTGCCGGTCTCGTGGAAGGACGCGTCCAGCTCGCGGACGCGGTAGCCGTACTCCGACGGGGTGTCGTCTGGGCCGTCCTTGACCGGCTCGAAGACGGTGTAGGCCGGGCCGTAGCGCTGGGGGGTGAAGTCGTTGGGCTCGGGCGCCTCGCGGACGTGGGTCGGCACGCCGTGGTTGTCGAGCACCGCCTCGAACGAGTGGGCCGACAGGAAGCTGCTCAGGCCCACGAGCACGTGGCCGGGCGAGCCCGTGCCGGCGCTCGTGATCGTCGGGAAGCCCGTGGGCAGGTAGATCCAGGACTGGTGGCTCGTGCCGGCGGAGTCGGCGATCGCGACGGCGACCTCGTCGCCGGGGACGAGGTCGGTCAGCGTCAGCGGCTGGCCGTTCGTCGCCGGGATCCCGTTGACAGTGATCGTGCCGTCGGTGTCGGTGGTGCCGGCCGTGACGGTCAGGGTGCCGTCGGTGGTGTCGTCGGTGTGCACCGCGTAGCGGTCGGTGCCCGCGTCGTACGACGGCCAGGTGCTCACGCCGGCACCCTCGATTGTGACGCTGTGGGCCGGGGCGTCGGCGGCCTGGGTGGGAGCGGTCAGTGCGAGCAGCTGGAGAGCGGTGACGGCCACTGCCGCGACGAGGACCCCGGGACGCCACTGCATGGCGTCACCCTAAGGCCCCGGCCAGCGGCCGGGCTGCGAAACTCGGTTGTGCCTCCGCGTGTGGCCGCGATCATGGGGCCGGTGAGCCCAGTGCCCTCGGAGTCGACCCACCTCGCCCCTGACGTGGATGTCGTCGCCCAGCTGATTCGCGACCAGGCCCCGCACCTGGCCGACCTGCCCGTCAGGGTGAGTCCCGCATCAGGCAGCAGCAACTGGGTCTTTCGCCTGGGTGAAGCCCTGTCCGTGCGCCTTCCGCGGGCGGACGAGTACGTCGATGACCTGCTCAAGGAGGTTCGCTGGCTGCCCCACCTCGCCCCCCACCTCGTCAGCCCCGTCCCTGGTGTGATTGCCGTCGGCGAGAGCAGTCAGGCATTCCCTCGGCCCTGGGCCGTCCTGTCGTGGCTCCCCGGAGACCTCCCGCACGCACTCGACGAGGCCCAGCAGGTCCGGTTCGCGGAGACCCTGGGTGCCTTCGCGCAGAGCCTCCACGCGGTCGACACCACGGGGGCCCCGCGCGGTGCCGAGCACTGGGGATACCGGTGCGGCGAACCTGTGACCGACCAGATCGACACCTGGGCCGAGAGGGCCGCGACCGCCTTGGCCGACCGGTTCGACGCGGCAGCCGTCCGCGAAGCCTGGCGGCGCCTACGCCGCGTCCCGGCGGCCACGCAGCCTGTCTGCTGGGTGCACACCGATCTGTCCGCCGAGAACGTGCTCGTCGGCGACGACGGACGCCTCGCGGGGGTGATCGACTTCGGTGGCCTCGGCATCGGAGATCCGTCCGTCGACCTGCTCTACGCGTGGAGCCTGCTCGATGCGCCAGCTCGGGACGTGCTCCGCGCCGCCGCCGGGGCGGACGAGGCCACCTGGGCCAGGGCTCGGACATGGGCCTTCGTCGGCCCGGGCCTGTTGACCATCGCCGGCTATCGCCACTCCATGCCCGCCCGGAGTGAGCGTCTCGGCTCGATGGTCGAGAGCATCGCAGCCGAGGTGGGCGTGGAACTGCGCTGAAGCGTGCCTGTGGCCCCGCCGATGGCGGGGTACGGGGCGGTCAGGCTCGTCGGCGATGCGCGGGGTCGCGGGTGACGTCGAGGGTACCCTCGTGGTCGACGAGGTAGCTGTGGCGATGGGGGCTGGTCCACAGGAAGGTGCCGGGCTCGAGCTGGGTGTAGCGCCAGCCGCCATGGGTCTTCAATCGGTGATGGCGCCTGCAGAGCGGGGCCAGGTTGCACGGGCACGTAGGGCCGTCGTCGCCCCAGGGGACGACGTGGTCGCAGTCGCACGGGCGGGCTGGTCGAGTGCACCAGGGGAAGACGCAATGGCCGTCGCGGAGCCGGACGCGCTCGGCGATGCGGTCGGGGACCTCGTAGGCGTCGGTGCGGACGTGGTCGGCGAGGTCGATGACCGGCTTCACGACGACCGCGAGGTCAGGGTTGCGGGTCCACTCACGGACTTGCTCGGTGGTGATGATCGTGTCGGTGTTCTCCAGGCGTGCGATGCCGGCCCCGTCGCCGGTGAGCTCCTGCTCGCCGAGGTGGACGTAGAGCACCAGCTGCTGGCCGGTCCTGCCGGTCTGGTTGCGGGCGAGGTCGCCGAGGGCCATGGAGCGGCGGACGTCCAAGGACTCCTCGCAGCCGGCCTCCTTGAGGCGCTGGGCGCCGGCGGCGACGGCGTCCTCGAGGTCGAGGGCGTCGCGGAGGTCGAGCTCGCCCCAGCACCGGCTGGTGCCGTCGAAGGAGACGCGGCGACTGTCGATGACGAAGTGACGACGGTCGGCGGCCTCCTGGCGCTTGCGCTCGGCGACCTCGGGGTCGTGGCGGGCGATCGCCTCGTCGATGAGGCGATCTGTGGTGACGGGGCCGATCTTGTGGGCGACATGGGTGATGTGGCGGTCGACGTACGCCGCGGCGTCGGGGGAGAGGGCCATCGTCTGGCGGGCGATCCGGCGGGCGCGCCAGGCGGGGAGCTCGCAGCGCTGGACCCGACCCCACAGGCCGGCCAGGCGGTGGCGTAGCTCGACCGCCTCGCCGATGTAGGCGGCACCGACGTCGGTCGGGAGGCCGACCGCCGCGGCGAACTCGGCCACGGAGAACTCCGCGACCAGCGGCGCTCCCGGCCCGGCGACGGCGATGCCCGTGTCACCGAACCCGGCGGCCCAGCGGGTGGCGGCGTCGTCGATCGAGGCGGTCGAGTGCATGGCGGCCCAGTCGGCCGCGAGCTCGAGCAGCCGGCACTCCGCCGCCTGGGCGACCTGCTTCTCGGCGCGGACCGCGGCGAGCACCTCGGCCGGGGTCTCCGGCCGGGTGTCGGGTGCGGTCAGCGTCGCGGTCATGGGTCCATTCCAGCAGCGACCACCGACATTCCTGCAGGTCAGAGGGGCTTTTCCACAGGGTCTGGCGAAGTTCTTCGGTAAAGAAGTCTGGCGACTACAGCACGTCGAGCGGCGCAGCCGGCCCGGCACGATCCCGACGCTCGGCACCCTGGGTTTCGAGGCTCGTCGCTGGCGCTCCTCGCACCTCAACCGACGGCGGTCGCTCAGGTGCGGGGCAGCTGGTCGCGGCGAACCTTCCCGGTCAGCGTGCGCGGCAGCTCGTCGAGGAACGTCCAGGTCTTGGGGCGCTTCGGGGGCGCGAGCCGCTCCCGCGCGAAGGCGTCGAGCGAGGCGGAAGAGGCGGTGCCGACCACCGCCGCACACACTCGCTGCCCCCACCGGTCGTCGGGGACGCCGTAGACGGCCACGTCCACCACCGAGGGGTGCTCGCGGAGAGCGTGCTCGACCTCGAGGGGGTAGACGTTGACGCCGCCGCTGATGATCAGGTCCTCGCGGCGGCCGTCGAGGTAGAGGTAGCCGTCGTCGTCGAGGCGGCCGAGGTCGCCGACGCTGAATCGGTCACCGCGCCAGGCCGCCGCCGTCTTCGCGGGATCGCCGTAGTAGGCGAAGCGGGCGTGCTCGGGCACGCTGCACCAGATCGTCCCGTCCTCGTCGAGGTGCAGCGCGCGCCCGGGTCGGGCGCGGCCGACGGTCCCGGGACGCGCCAGCCACTCCTCGCTGCGGCAGGCGGTGAACTGCCCCTCGGTGGAGCCGTAGAACTCCCACGTCGAGCCCGCCGGGAACAGCTCGATCAACCGCTCCTTCACCGCCGCCGGGCACGGCGCTCCGGCGTGGGCGACGAGGCGGAACGACGAGAGATCGGGTACGCCGACCTCGTCCCAGTGCGCGAAGAGGCGCTGCAGGTGCGTCGGCACGCAGAACACCGTGGTCGGCCGCTCGCGTTCGATCGCGGCCGTGACCGCGGCGGGATCGAACGGTCCGGGCACGACCATCCGGCCGCCCGCGAGCAGCGTCCCCATCCCGAACCGCAGCGGCGCGGAGTGGTAGAGCGGGCTGAGCACGAGGTTCACGTCGGTGGAGGTGAAGCCCCAGAGCTCGCGCTCCTCGGCCACGAGCGCGGACGCCTGCTCGTCGGACAGCAGCCCGCTGAACACGCCCTTCGGCACGCCGGTCGTCCCGCTGGTCACGTGCATGGGCCGGCCGCGGGGGAGCCGCGAGTCCGACGGAGGGACGGTCGCACGCAACGCGGCAACGGCCTCGTCGGACTCCACGACCAGGTCGGGCTCCAGCCCGGCCAGGATCCGCTCCCGCTCGTACGCCGTGAGCCGCGGGTCCAGCGGGATCGGGAAGATCCCGGCGGCCAGCAGGGCCATCACCAGCTCGACGTACGCCACCGAGCCGGGGACGAGCAGGGCGACCCGGGATCCCTCGCGCAGCTCGACTCGATCCACGCGAGGGACCCTACGGGTCGTCGCCCGGCCTAGGGCGCCTCGGTCCCGAAGACCGCCATCTCGGACACGTCCGCGAAGCTGCAGCCAGAGTAGGGACCGCTGGGGCAGCTGGATCCGAAGCTCGGCGTCTGGTTGCTCAGGATCCAGAACTTCACGTAGCGGACGCCGGTCGTGCCGGCCGTCGGCGCGATCGAGTTGAGCGTGCCGTTGTCCGCGGAGGTGAAGGTGCCCTGGGCGGCGGTCGTCCACGTGACGCCATCGACCGAGGTCTCGATCCGGTAGCCCTTGGTCGCGGCCGTCGGGTCGTCACCACACGTCGCGTTGGGGTCGACCCCGAACGACGTGATGTTGACGTTGGTGTGCATGTCGACGACGGCGAACTTCGGCACGAACGTCCCGGTCGGGTCACCCTGGTCGTTGCCGGCCGTGCTGCCCCAGCCGGTGCCGAGGCTCAGGTCGATCAGCCCGCCCGGACCACAGCCGTAGGCCGTGTAGTCGCCGCCGTTGAAGTCGACGATCTCGGCGCCACCGCTGGTGGACGCGAAGTCCCGGGTGATGAGGAAGTTCGTCGGGGCGCTGGAGGTGCTGTCGACCGCCTTGGCCTGGGGGAAGTAGCCGGGGCCGAAGGCCACGACCTTCTGGTAGGTGCCGGCGTAGAGCCCGCCGATCGAGTAGCTGCCGTCGGCCGCGGTGGTGTCGGTCGCCGCGTCACCCTGGCCGGCCACCGCCACGAGCGCGCCCGCGACGGGGTCGCCGGTGGTCGGGTCGGTCACGACGCCGCTGATCGTCTGGTCGGCGGGTCCGGTCGGCGGGGTGTTGAAGTCCTCGGCCGGGTCGTCGTCGGCGCCGTTGATGGCGCCGGCGAAGAAGCCCATGCCGCGATGCGCGAAGACGTTCCAGATGGCGGCGTTGTGGCTGCCGCTGTAGGCCACGTTGTCGGCCTGCACGATCGCGTTGCGCATGTCGAGGAAGGACGGGTCGTCGGCCGAGATCGACATCGCGCGGGTGATCAGACGGTCCGCGACGGCCGGGCCCAGCTTCTTGCGGAGGTCCCAGAGGGTCTGGCCCCAGATCTCTCCGCTGGCGTGCACCTCCGCGCCGGGGATGACCGTGGCGAAGTCGCCGTAGGTGTAGCCGCCGCGCGACCCGTCGATCCGGGTGCAGCCCTTGGCGGTGGAGCCCACGGCGCAGTCGACGTCCATCGTGCGGATCAGCGGCTGGCCGACGGAGACGTACTTGCCGACGAGCAGCTCGCCGGACTTGCTGGTGTCGGGCTGGAAGCCCTTCTTCACCAGGTAGTCCATGGCGTAGTAGTCGCTCCAGGCCTCGCCCATCGATCCGGGCTGGATGTCGTTGAGCGTCGAGACGCCGCCCGCGTCGACCACCAGCCGGTTGGACAGTCCGTGGGTGTACTCGTGGTAGAGCACGTCGGCCTCGAAGGCCGAGCTGGTCGGCAGGAAGGGCTCCTGGTTGTCGCTCGCGCCGGGGAAGTGGAAGAGGTACATCTGCATGGTCGGCGACTGGCCGTCCGGAGGCGTGTCCATGTTGGCGTTGTCGATGTGGTTGCCGTCGGGGAAGCCGTTGCCGGTGTCGGCGCCGTCCAGCGCGTTGAGCTTCACCGGGTCGTGGTCGGACGTCTCGAAGTTGCCCGCCGCGCTCGTGAAGCTGATCGGCGCCTTCGTGAGGTAGTCGTGGAAGTTGCTGGCGAGGTAGAACGCCTGGGCGACGTCGGCGTTCATGTTGGTGCGCCAGGAGTCCTTCTTCTTCGGGTTCCAGGTGCAGACGTAGTGCGACGAGCAGAACTTCGAGGCGGTCGAGCCGAAGTGGACAAGGCTGAACTGCGCGCCGCTGCTGGTGCCGGGCACGGGAGTCTTCTCGTTGTTGTCGCGCTGGTTGTTGTCGTTGATGTCGGCCCACGCCACCACGCTGTTGCCGGCGAGCGTGGTCGCGCTCTTCTTCAGCCAGCCGCGGCCGACGAAGTTGACGACCTTGGGCTTCCCGCCCTTGGCGGCGCCGGGGTAGTTGTCGTAGACGTAGGAGTCGCCGTCGGCGGAGTCGGTGGTCGAGCGGCGGAAGAGCACCGCGCCCGACGTGGCGTCGACGACGTGCTGGTAGGCGCCGCCGCCCGCGTGGACGTACGTCGACCATCCGGCGCGCAGGCCGCTGCGGGTCAGGAACCACACCGGGCTGGCCTGGTCGCCGGCCGCGGCGGTGGTGCCGCCGACGTTGCGGGCGGCCGTCGATCGGGCCGCGGCCGCGTCGAGCGAGCCGGTGCCGGCCGCGGCGGCGAGCGCCTGCAGTCCGTGGACCGGGCTGCCCTGGACGGCGAGCACGCGGCCGTCCCGGGTGACCTGCACCTTGAGTCCGTTGCCGAAGACGGGCCGCCCGGCGGCGTACTGCTGCCAGGAGAGGTGGTGCAGGCCCATGTCGTCGACGTAGTCCTTGCGGAACCGCAGGGTCTGCAGGTCGGCGGCGTCGAGGCCGAGCGCCGAGGCGTGCTGGCGGACGTAGGCCAGCGCGATCGAGCGCGCCGGGGCCGTGGAGCGGCCCGTGAGGAACCCGTCGAGGCGGCCGACGTTGCGGACCGTGCCGGTCAGCGGGTCGAAGTCGAGGAGCGCCTGGCTGCCCAGCGAGCGCTGCCAGGCCCGGTCGGCCTTGCTCAGGCCGGAGAGGCGCTGGCGCTCGGCGCGGACGATGGCCTTGTTGCCCAGGCGCCGGGCGTCGAGGTAGCCCGGGGTCCGGGCGGCGTCGTGGCGGACGCTGCTGGAGGCGAGCCGGGAGGTGGGCTGCTGGATGGCCGCCTGGCTCGGCAGTCCCAGCATGGTCACGGCCAGCGCAGTGGTGGCGACGGCGGCCGAGGCCACCCAGGTCTTCTTGGCATGGATCACGGCGGAGCCCCCGGAGTGTGAGGTCGTACGGCGCCCCTCGGCGCCATGCTCGAACCTAGGCACCAGCGGGCTACCGCGCCATCCCCCCGATGGGCTACGCGACGGCGCGTCGCCCTGGTCTGGGAGCATGCGCGCATGCGAGTGGGACTGACCGGCGGCGTGGCCTCGGGCAAGAGCACGGTCTCGGCGATGCTGGCCGAGCTGGGCGCGATCGTCATCGACGCGGACCTCCTGGCCCGCGAGGTCGTCGCGAAGGGCACCGACGGGCTGACCGAGGTCGTGGCCGCCTTCGGGCCGGGCGTGCTGACCGCCGACGGCGAGATGGACCGGCCGGCGGTGGGCGCGATCGTCTTCGCCGACGAGGCGAAGCGACGGGTCCTCGAGGGGATCATCCACCCGCGGGTCCGGGCCCGGAGCGCCGAGATGGAGGCGGCGGCCGGCCCCGACGACCTCGTCGTGCACGACATCCCGCTGCTCGCCGAGACCGGGGGCGCGCGCGTCTTCGACGCGGTCGTGGTGGTCGACGTCCCCGTCGAGGTGCAGGTGGAGCGGATGCTGCGGGACCGCGGCTGGACCCGGGAGGACGCCGAGTCCCGGATCGCCGCCCAGGCCACCCGCGCGGACCGGCTGGCGATCGCCACCCACGTCATCGAGAACACCGGGACGCTCGAAGACCTCCGCCAGCGTGTGGCGGAGGTCTTCGAGGAGCTGGTCTCGGCAGGCTCGACCGACGAATAAGGGTCAGGCGGCGAGGTCCGGGTCGGCGAACCGGCGCAGCTTCTGCAGCGCCTCCCGCTCGAGCTGGCGGACCCGCTCGGCGGAGATGCCGTGCTTGAGGCCGATGTCGGCCAGCTTGTGCTGGCGACCGTCGACGAGGCCGTAGCGCGAGCGGATGATGTCCGCGGCACGGTCGTCGAGCTGCCCGACCAGGCTGTTGAGCCGGTCGCGGGACTCGACGTCGATGAAGTTCAGGTCGGGCCCCGGAGCCGTCTCCTGGGCCATCAGGTCGCCCAGCGAGGTGTCGCCGTCCTCGTCGACGGGGGAGTCGAGGCTGACGTGCTCGCGGCCCCACGCCATGAGGTCGAGGACGCGGTCGACGTCCATGCCGAGCTCGGTGGCGATCTCCTGCGGGTCGGGGTCACGGCCGAGCTGGCGCTCGAGCGTGCGGCGGGCGCCGCCTACCTGGTTGAGCTCCTCCACGACGTGCACGGGGAGCCGGACCACCCGCGCCTGCTGGGCGATGCCGCGGGTGATCGCCTGCCGCACCCACCACGTGGCGTAGGTCGAGAACTTGTAGCCCTTGGTGTAGTCGAACTTCTCGACCGCCCGGATCAGGCCGGTGTTGCCCTCCTGGATCAGGTCGAGCATGGGCATCTGGGCCCGGCCGTACTTGCGCGCGATCGAGACGACCAGGCGCAGGTTGGCGGTGATGAACGTGTCGACGGCCTTGCGGCCCTCCTCGGCGAGCCACTCGAGCTCCTCCTCGGTCGCCGCGAGCGGCGCACCGCCCTTGCGGCGGCCCACCCGACCCTCGGCCAGGAGCGCCTCGGCCATCAGGCCGGCCTCGATGGTCTTGGAGAGCTCGACCTCGGTGGCGGCGTCGAGGAGGGGGTTGCGTGCGATCTCGTCGAGGTAGAGGCCGACGCTGTCGCGGCCTTCGATCTCCCGGGTCCCGGCAGTTGCGGTCCGTGTCGCCATGGGACGCCCTCCTCTGCTGATGGGCACTCTCACCGGAGTGCCTCGCGATTTGTCCAACGTCCCGGCGTACCCGGAGATTCCCGGGACATGTGGGGTTGTGTTGGGCCTTCGTTGCAAAGGACGCGTGGGGATTGGTCAGAGTTGCACGCCGCGGCAACTCTCAGGGACTTCTCAGTCGGCGGCAGGGTCGGCGAGGCCCATCCGGTCCAGGATCCAGGCCAGCGAGAACGCCCGGTCGTGCCATGACTTGTAGCGCCCCGAGACGCCGCCGTGCCCGGCCGACATCTCGGTGCGGAGCAGCACGTCGCGCCGCCCGACCGCCGTCGCGCGGAGCTTGGCGACCCACTTGGCCGGCTCGACGTAGAGCACCCGGGTGTCGTTGAGGGACGTCTCGGCCAGGATCGGTGGGTAGTCGGTCGCGATCACGTTCTCGTACGGCGCATAGCCGCGCATCGTCGCGTAGACCGTGGGGTCGTCCTCGGGGTTGCCCCACTCGTCGTACTCCGTGACGGTCAGCGGCAGGCTCGCGTCCAGCATCGTGGTCAGCGCGTCCACGAACGGCACCCCGGCGACGATGCCGCCGAAGAGCTGCGGCGCCTGGTTGGCGACCGCGCCCATCAGCAGGCCGCCGGCGCTGGCACCCTCCGCGACGAGGCGCTGGGGGGTGGTCCAGCCCGTCTCCACGAGGTGGCGGGCGCAGGCGATGAAGTCGGAGAAGGTGTTCTGCTTGTTGAGCATCTTGCCGCCGTCGTACCACCGGCGGCCCATCTCGCCGCCGCCGCGCACGTGCGCGATCGCGAAGCCGGCGCCGCGGTCGAGCAGCGAGAGCCGGGCCACGGAGAAGTAGGGGTCGATCGAGGCCTCGTAGGCGCCGTAGCCGTAGAGCAGGACCGGGATCGGGCCCGCGTCCCGGGCACCGCGCCGGCACACGATCGAGATCGGCACCTGCTCGCCGTCCTCGGTGGGCGCCCAGAGCCGGTGCTCCTCGTAGTCGGCGGGGTCGTAGCCGCCGAGCACGGGCGTGCGGCGGAGCAGCGTGAGCTCGCGGGTGCGGACGTCGTAGTCGTAGACCGAGGAGGGGATGGCCATCGAGGTGTAGCCCAGCCGCACCGTCGGCTGGTGGAAGCCGGGGTTGCCGCCCGAGCCAACCGTGTAGACCTCCTCGTCGAACTCCACGAGGTAGTCGTCGGTGATGGGGGCGGCCGGGTCGTCGCCGAGCTCGAGCACGCGGAGCTGGGTCAGCCCTTGGCTGCGCTGGTGGACGACGAGGTGGCCGGCGAAGGCGTCGACGTCCTCGAGGCGTACGGCGCTGTCGTGCTCGATCAGCGGCACCCAGGCGTCCGGGTCGGTGGTGGCGCAGGGGGCCGTCGCCAGCTCGAAGTCGGCGCCGGTGTGGTTGTGCAGCACCAGGAACCGGTCCTCGCCACCGAGGACGGCGTGGTCGAGGGAGTACTCCAGCCCCTCCACGCGGGGAGCGAAGACCTGCAGGCCCTTCTCGGGCGCCTCGGCGTCGAGGAAGTGGTACTCCGACGTGGTCTTGGAGCCCGAGGCCACCATCAGGAAGCGGTCGCTGCGCGTCCGCCCGGTGCCGACCCAGAAGCGCTCGTCGGTCTCGTGGAAGACCAGCTCGTCGTCGGTCTGGGGCGTGCCGAGCCGGTGCCGCCAGATCTTGTCGGCGCGCCACGCCTCGTCGGTCGTCGTGTAGTAGAGCTCGCCGCCGTCGCGGTCCCAGGTCGCGCCGCCGAGCACGCCGGAGATCTCGTCGCCGAGCAGCTCGCGGGTCCGCAGGTCCAGGACGCGCACGGTGTAGCGCTCGTCGCCGACCACGTCGGTGGAGTAGGCCAGCAGGTGGCCGTCGGGGCTCACCGCGGAGCCGCCGAGGGAGAAGAACTCGTGGCCCTCGGCGAGCGCGTTGAGGTCGAGCAGCAGCTCCTCGCCGGGCAGGGCCGGCTCGTCGGGGGCGCAGTCCTGGGCCGGCTGCGGGGGAGTCCAGTCGTCCGGGTCGTTGACCGGCACGCGGCAGGAGACGCCGTACTCCTTGCCCTCGAAGGAGCGGCCGTAGTACCAGTAGCCGCGGTTGCGCGTCGGCACCGACAGGTCGGTCTCGAGGGTGCGGGCCTTGATCTCGTCGAAGATCGCCGCGCGCAGGTCGGCGAGGTGGGCGGTGCGCGCCTCGGTGTAGGCGTTCTCGGCCTCGAGATGGGCCACCACGTCCTCGGAGTCCTTCTCGCGCAGCCACTCGTAGTCGTCGGTGCGCGTCTCGCCGTGGATCTCGCGGGTGGTGGGGCGACGCTCCGCGACGGGCGAGTGCGGGACGAGCTCGGGTGTTGCTTCGGGGGACATGCCGAGAACGCTAGCGTCGGGGGGTGCACCGATCCTCCATCGACCTCAACGCCGACCTCGGCGAGGAGGTGACCGACGACGCGGCGCTGCTCGCGGTGGTGACCAGCGCGAACGTCGCCTGCGGCTACCACGCCGGCAACCCGGTGATCATGCGCCGGGTCTGTGAGGAGGCGGTGCGGCTGGGCGTGGCGGTGGGGGCGCAGGTCTCCTATGCCGACCGGGAGAGCTTCGGCCGGGTCGCCCGGGACGTGCCGTTCGACCGCCTCCGCGAGCAGGTGGCCGACCAGGTGGGGGTGCTGACCGCGATCGCGGTGTCCTGCGGGACCACCGTCGACTACGTCAAGCCGCACGGCGCGCTCTACCACCGGGTGGTGCGCGACCCGGAGCAGGCGGCCGCGGTGCTCGCCGGCTCCGGCACGCTGCCGGTGCTGGGGATGCCCGGCGGCCTGCTGCTCGACCAGGCTGCCGCGGCCGGGCGACGCGTGCTCCGCGAGGGCTTCCCCGACCGGGCCTACGGGGACGACGGGTTGCTGCTGCCACGCACCGAGCCGGGTGCGGTGCTCTCCGACGGGGAGGTGATCGCCGCCCGGGCCGTCGAGCTGGCGGGCTGGACCGAGCCGCGGCTGGACTCGCTGTGCGTGCACGGTGACAACCGCGGCGCGGTCGACCACGCCCGCGCCGTACGACGGGCGCTGGAGGCGGCTGGTCTGGTCCTGTCGGGGCTCGGGAATCCTCCACAGGACTGAGCCAATCCTGTGGAGGAACGGGCTCGACCTGTGGACTCGCAGGGCCGTTCTGTGGAGGGCGTTGTGGGACCGCAGGAATGTCGGGAAATGTTTCTCGAAAGCCTTGCGGGCCCACGCTGCGGGGCATAGAACTCTCCCTACCAGATCGACACCGGCCCAGCCGGGGACGAGCTGGGGATCGACCAGGAGCAAGGATCCAGACGGCGAGGCAACTCGCCGCGTCGGCCCGGTGACGGGGGCGGCGGGGTCGGAGCGAGAGGTCGGTGGACCGGGCGTCACCGTTTCCGGTCAAAGCCGAGGGGTTCGGTGATGCTCATACCATCGCCGAACCCCTCACCCCATTTTCCCACCCTCACGTACCTCGGGTCCACGCGGTGTTGACTGGTCCCGTGCTGACCAGGACCGCCGGGCCCCACGCCCTCCTCGTGGAGGTCGCCGACGCGGCCGAGGCGCTGTCGCTGGCCACGTGGGCGCGGGCACTCCCGGCCGACGCGGTCGAGGTGGTCCCCGCAGCCGCGACCGTGCTGTTCGACGGCGTGCCGGATCCCGCTCGCCTGGTCGACGCCCTGGCGGGGTGGTCGCCCACCGGGTCGATGCCCTCGGGACCGTCGGTCACCGTCCCGGTCCGCTACGACGGGCCCGACCTGACCTTCGTCGCCGAGCGGTGGGGGACCGACGAGGCCGGGGTCGTCGCCCGGCACACGTCCCTGGAGTTCGTGGCGGCCTTCTGCGGCTTCGCGCCCGGCTTCTCCTACCTCGCCGGCCTCCCGGTGGAGCTCGCCGTGCCGCGGCTGGAGACCCCGCGCCCGAGCGTGCCCGCCGGGTCGGTCGGCCTGGCCGGCTCCTGGTGCGGCGCCTACCCCACCGCCTCGCCCGGCGGCTGGCGGCTGCTCGGGACCACCGACGCGCCGCTGTGGGACCAGGACCGCGCATCGCCCGCGTTGCTGCCGCCGGGCACGCGGGTGCGGTTCGAGGCCGTGTGAACGCCGACTGGACGGTGCTGGCCGCCGGGACGCTCACCACGGTGCAGGACCGGGGGCGGCCGGGGCACGCCCACCTCGGCGTGCCGCGGGCGGGTGCCCTCGATGCGCCGGCCGCCGCGCTGGCCAATCGGCTCGTCGGCAACCGGGTCGGCGACGCGGTGCTCGAGGTGACGTTCGGTGGGTTGGTGGTGCGAGCCGGGTCGGGGCGCTGGGTCGCGGTGACCGGCGCCCCCGTCCCGGTCACGGTCGACGGCGAGGCCCGGTCCCACGGCGCCCCCGTGTGGGTCCCGGCCGGCGCCACGCTCGCCCTCGGCACCCCGTCCGCCGGCGTGCGGTCCTACGTGGCGGTGGGCGGGGGTGTCGCGGTCGAGCCCGTGCTGGGCTCGCGGTCCACCGACACGCTGGCCTGGGTCGGGCCGCCGCGGGTCACCGACGGCACGGTCCTGCCGGTGGGGGAGCCGACCGGCGACCCGCGCTCCCACGACACGCCGCGGCCGCCCCGGCCCGGCCGGCTGCGACTGCACGCGGGGCCGCGCGCGGACTGGTTCGCGCCGCGGGCCCTCGAGCGGCTCGCGGGAGCGACGTACACGGTCCGGACGGAGTCCAACCGGATCGGGCTGCGCCTCGACGGGCCCGCGCTCGAGCGGATCCGCGACGGCGAGCTGGCCAGCGAGGGGATGGTGCTGGGGGCGGTGCAGGTCCCGCCGGACGGGCAGCCCGTGGTGTTCCTCGCCGACCACCCGCCGACCGGGGGCTACCCGGTGGTCGCGGTCGTGGACGAGGCCGACCTGTGGCAGTGCGCGCAGCTGCGCCCCGGCGACGAGGTAGGGTTCAGCCTGCTTGCTCGTCCTCGGTGACGGGCGGCCGCCACGCGCTGAGCTGCGGGTCGTCCTCGGGGTAGGACCGGACCGGCCCGGCGGGGGACTCCGCGGTCTCGAAGCGCACGGTGACCACGCCGCGCCCGGCACCCCAGACCCACCCGCGGCCCATCTCGGCGTGCTCGACGTCCATGCCCGGCGCCCAGGTGCTGCGCCGGGTCGAGGGTGGCTCGACGACCTCGGGCGGCTCCTCGGCCTCGTCGGTCGTCTCTCCGAAGAGGTCCTCCTGGATCCAGTCGGCGAGGCCGGAGACGCCCACGCCGAGCAGTCGGACGCCGCCGGAGGTGTCGAGGTCGGTGAGCAGGCCGCGGGCCAGGCGCGCGATGGTCGCCGTCGAGTCGGTGGGGGAGTGCAGCGTGGAGGAGCGGCTCAGGGTCGTGAAGTCGTGGAGCCGCACCTTGATCGAGACGGTGCGTCCGGAGAGTCCGTGCTTGCGCAGCCGCTCGGCGACCTCGCCCGCCTGCCGTGTCAGCAGGCCCTCCATGAGCCGCCGGTCGGTCAGGTCGGTGTCGTAGGTGCCCTCGACGCTGACCGACTTGGCCTCGCGCTCGGGCACCACGGCCCGGTCGTCCTCGGCGCGCGCGAGGTGGAACAGGCCGGTGCCGTGGGCCTTGCCCACCAGGCGCACCAGCTCGTCGAGGCCGACCGCCTCGAGGTCGAGCACCGTGTGGATGCCGGCGCGACGCAGCCGCTCGGCGGTGGCCGGCCCGACGCCGGGGATCACCGTAACGTGCATGGGACGCAGCAGCTCGGCCTCGGTGCCGGGCGGCACCACGACCAGGCCGTCGGGCTTGTCGAGGTCGCTGGCGACCTTGGCGATGAACTTCGAGGTGCCCAGGCCGACCGAGGCGGTGAGTCCCCGCGTGGCCTCGCTGACCCGGCCGCGCAGCTCCTCGGCGAACGCGGTCACCGTCGGCACCTCGAGGTCGGGGAGCCCGGCCTGCTCGAGGTCGACGAACGCCTCGTCCAGCGACAGCGGCTCCACCAGGGGGGACACCGACCGGAGCAGCGACATCACCGCGGTGCTGGCCTCGCGGTAGGCGTGGAAGCGGCCGGTGAGGAAGGCGGCGTGCGGGCACCGCGACCGGGCCTCCCGGGTCGACATGGCCGAGCGGACGCCGTACTTGCGGGCCTCGTAGGACGCCGTGGCGACCACGCCGCGACCCCCGACACCGCCCACCACGACCGGCTTGCCCCGCAACGAGGGCTTGTCACGTTGCTCGACGGCCGCGAAGAAGGCGTCGAGGTCGAGGTGGAGGAGGGAGGCGTGCGCGCGCACGGGCGCAACGTACCGCGAGCCACCGACGGTCCCGCCCAGCGCCACGAGTCGTCCACAGGCCACGGCCGCGTACGCCGTGTGCACAGCCGTTGCCCGGCGGCCCCCGCAGGGTCGGCGGCGGTGGGGAGCCTCTGCCCATGACACGAGAGACCAGCCGCCATGCCCCCACGTTCGTCGCCCGCAGCCCCGAGGACCTCCTGGCCGTCGTGCCCGTGGTCCTCGGCTTCGCCCCGACCGACTCCGTCGTGATGCTCACCTTCGGCGGCGCCCGGCCCTTCCACGCCCGCGTCGACCTGCCCCACGACCCGGGCGACGTCGCGGAGGTCGTCGGGGCCCTCGTGGACCCGGCCGTGCGGCACCGCGTCGGGCGGGTCGTGCTCGTCCTCTACTCCGGCAGCGACCAGCCGGCGCGACGCGTCGCCAACGCGCTCGCGAGGTCGCTGGAGCGGTCCGGCATCGCCGTGGTCGACTGCCTGCGCACGGACGGCCAGCGGTGGTTCCCCCTGCTGGGGCGCCATCCCGGGGTGCCGGCCCACGGGGTCCGCTACGACGTGACCGGCCACCGCTTCGCGGCCGAGGCCGTGGTCGAGGGCTTCGTGACCCACGCCAGTCGCGACGACCTGGCGCGCTCGGTCGCCGCCGACCCCGCCCGGGTCGCCGCGGTGGAGGCGGCACTGGCGGGGGTGGACACCTCGTCCGGGAGCTGGCGGGACGCCGCACTGCGGATGATCCGGCTGGTCACCACCCACACGGGTCTCGGCACCGTCGCCACCGACGATGAGCTGGCTCAGCTTGTGGGCGACCTCCGCGTGGACGAGGTCCTCGAGATGGCTGTGGAGCTGCTCGAGCGCGAGACGGCTCGGGACGATGTGGCGTTCTGGACCGACGTGGTGCGCCGGACCCCTGCACCGGCGTTGGCCGGCCCGGCCGTGCTCCTCGCTTTCGCCGCATGGCTGGCCGGGCACGGAGCCCTTGCCTGGTGCGCGCTCGACCGGGTGGTCGAGGTCGATGCGGACAACGCTTGGGCCGGTCTGTTGGCCCGCCTGCTCGAGCAGGCGGTGCCACCCCAGGTCTGGGGCGACCTCGAGCCGCCCGGGACGGACACGGATTCACACGCTCACGAGAGCCCCGATGTCGCCTAGGGTGCGCGCATGGGCGAAGAAGTCGAAGCACAGGAGTTCTCCCGCGCCGACCGCACCCGGCACCGGGAGAAGGTCCGGCGCTGCCTCGACGTCTTCGCCCGGATGCTGCGCGAGGAGCGCTTCGACACCGACGACCCGATGACCGGGCTCGAGGTCGAGCTCAACCTCATCGACGAGCGCGGCGACCCGGCCCTCAAGAACGCCGAGGTCCTCGAGGCGATCGCCGACCCGGCGTTCCAGACCGAGCTCGGCCAGTTCAACATCGAGATCAACGGCGCCCCGGCCAAGCTCCGCGAGGGCGGGCTGACGACGTTCGAGGAGTCCCTGCGCCGCAGCCTCAACGACGCCGAGACCAAGTCCGCCGCGGTGGGCGCCCACATGGTCATGATCGGCATCCTGCCGACGCTGGCCGAGGGCCACATGTCCCTCGGCAGCCTGAGCGCCAACCCGCGCTACCGGCTGCTCAGCGAGCAGATCCTCAACGCCCGCGGCGAGGACATCACCATCTCGATCTCGGGCCCGGAGCGCCTCGAGACCACGGCTGACTCGATCGTCCCCGAGGCGGCCTGCACCAGCACGCAGTTCCACGTGCAGACCTCGCCGGACCAGTTCGCCGCCTACTGGAACGCCTCCCAGGCGATCGCCGCCGTCCAGCTCGCGGTGGGCTCCAACTCGCCCTACCTGCTCGGCAAGCAGCTGTGGCGCGAGACCCGGATCCCGTTGTTCGAGCAGGCCACCGACACCCGCAGCGAGGAGCTCAAGGCCCAAGGGGTCCGGCCCCGCGTGTGGTTCGGCGAGCGGTGGGTGACCTCGGTCTTCGACCTGTTCGAGGAGAACGTCCGCTACTTCCCCGCCCTGCTCCCGGTCACCGAGGAGGAGGAGCCGCTCGAGGTGCTCGAGTCCGGCGGCACCCCGACCCTGGCCGAGCTGCGCCTCCACAACGGCACGGTCTACCGATGGAACCGTCCGGTCTACGACATCGCCGCAGGGGTGCCGCACCTGCGCGTCGAGAACCGCCTCCTCGCCGCCGGCCCGACCGTGGCCGACACCATGGCCAACGCGGCCTTCTACTTCGGCCTGGTCCGCACGGTCGCCGAGAGCGAGCGGCCGCTGTGGTCGCAGATGTCGTTCAGCGCCGCCGAGGAGAACTTCCAGGTCGCCGCCCAGCAGGGCGTCGACGCCCAGATCTACTGGCCGGGGGTCGGCCAGGTCCGCGCGACCGAGCTGATCCTGCGCCGCCTCCTGCCGATGGCCCATGCCGGCCTCGACGAGTGGGGCGTCGAGCCCGAGGTCCGCGACCGGCTGCTGGGCATCGTCGAGCAGCGCTGCCTGACCGGCACCACCGGCGCCGACTGGTTCGTCCGGCGGATGGAGCAGCGGTCCGACATGGAGCGCTTCGACGCCCTGCGCGCCACGCTGCTGGACTACCGGGAGGCCATGCACAGCAACGAGCCGGTGCACACCTGGTCCTGACGGCTCACCGGCCGGCCGGACGGACCCGCTTCCAGACCCGGCCGACGCCGCTGCGCGGGTCCCGCCAGCCGCGCCGGGTCACCACCACCATGGTGAGCGGCCTCCCCGCCTCCGCGGTCGCCGCGCGCGCGGCAGCCAGCCACGCGGCGTCGGCGTCCTGGAGCTCCAGCCCCCCGGTGCGGGTCAGCCAGGCGACGGGGGAGTCGTCACCCGTCCGGGCACAGCGGCGCAGCATCGCGGCGACCACGTCGGTCCGCAGCGTGTGGTCCTGCGGCTCGTCGGGGCCGAAGGCGAAGACCGCCTGGGCGCCGCCCGGCTGGCCGACGTGCAGCAGGGCAGGGTGCACGCGCCGTGGCTCGGAGCGCGCGTGGTCGACCACCGCGAGGCGCAACAGGGCCCGGAGCGCGGGCTCGACCGGCGCCGCGATCCCTTCGCCGCGCTCGTCGGTCCCGCCCGTCCCGTCCATCCGGCCAGCGTGCCGCACGGCGCCGGATCGTGGGCGCGCCTCTCCACAGGCTCCCCCTCAGGGTCGGAGTTCGGTAGGTTGCCCGCACGGGCCGCAAGGCCGGCACAGCATCGGGAGGAGCGACGATGACCGTCGTGGTGGGCTACGTGGCCAAGCCGGAGGGCGAGGCAGCACTGGTCAAGGCGATCGAGGAAGCCAAGCTGCGCGGCACCAAGCTGGTGGTGGTCAACTCCCACCGAGGTGGCCAGGAGTTCGACGCCGACGCCGCCAAGCAGGCCGAGACCGAGATGGACGCCGTGCGGGCCCGCCTCGACGAGGCCGGGGTGCCCTACGACCTGCGCCAGCTCGTGCGCGGCTTCGAGCCCGCTGAGGACCTGATCAGCATCGCCGAGGCCAACGGTGCCCAGCTGATCGTCATCGGGCTCCGACGCCGATCGCCGGTCGGCAAGCTGATCCTCGGCAGCAACGCCCAGCGCATCCTGCTCGACGCGCACTGCCCCGTCCTCGCGGTGAAGGCCGGCGACTAGCCTCGGCCCATGCCTTCCGACATGGCCATCCACATCACCGGTGACGACCACGCCGACCAGGTCCTCACCGACGATCCGTTCGCGCTGCTCGTCGGCATGATGCTCGACCAGCAGTACCCCATGGAGCACGCCTTCCGCGGCCCCGCCAAGGTGCTCGACCGCTTCGGCACCCTCGAGCCGGCACGGATCGCCCAGGCCGACCCCGAGGAGTTCAAGGCGCTCTGCTCCACGCCGCCGGCGATCCACCGGTTCCCGGGCTCGATGGCCGCCCGGCTCCAGGAGCTCGCGGGCCTCGTCGAGGAGAAGTACGACGGCGACACCGCGCGGCTGTGGTCGGAGGCGACCAGCGGCAAGGACCTGCTCAAGCGGGTCATGGAGCTGCCCGGCTTCGGCAAGCAGAAGGCCCAGATCTTCGTGGCCCTGCTGGCCAAGCAGCTCGGCGTGCGCCCCGAGGGCTGGGAGGCCGTGGTGGGCGACTACGCGCTGGAGGGACACCGCTCGGTCGCCGACGTGGTGGACCCGGCCTCGCTGCAGAAGGTGCGGGACTTCAAGAAGGAGAAGAAGGCCGCCGCGAAGGCCCAGGCCTGACCTCGTGCCCCGCCGCTGGACGTGGATGACGCGGCGCACATCCGGGGGAATGCCCGGACCTCAGGTGCGCCGTGGCAGAATGAACCCCGCGGCTCTTGACGATAGCGGGCCTTGCCGCGCCCCCATGTGGCCCGCGACCTGGTTTTGACTGTCAGTTGACGAGAGGTGTTCGTGTCCTCGAACGCGCGCAAGATGCTCCTGCCTGCCGAGGTGCTCACGCACCCTGCCGTCGTGGCCCTGATCGATCGAGGGACCCCCACCGGCAGCCTGACCCCGGAGGAGGTGCGTCAGGCCAGTGAGGACGCCCGCATCGAGCCCAAGCACCTGAAGGGCCTGCTGGGTCACCTCAGCTCGCTGGGCATCTCCGTGCACGTGACCGCGTCCAGCACGCGTGCCGTCGCGGCCACCTCGGCCCGCAAGACGACCACGGCCAAGACCGCCGCCAAGAAGGCGCCGGCCAAGAAGACCGCGGCGGCCACCACGGCGTCCGCGACCACGGCCGCGCCGGCCAAGAAGGCCGCGGCGAAGAAGACCACGACCCGCAAGGCGACCGTGGTCGACGCCGAGACCGTCGAGGTCGAGGTCCCCGTCCTCGGTCCCGACGGCAAGAAGATCCTCCCCGACGTCCCCGACGAGCAGTTCGAGAAGGACGTCGCGACCGACCCGACGATCAAGGAGGACGAGAAGGAAGGCTCCTTCGTCGTCTCCGACGCCGACGACACCGGCGAGCCCGAGCAGCAGGTCATGGTCGCCGGCGCGACCGCCGACCCGGTCAAGGACTACCTCAAGCAGATCGGCAAGGTCCCGCTGCTCAACGCCGAGATGGAGGTCGAGCTCGCCAAGCGGATCGAGGCCGGCCTGTTCTCGGAGGAGAAGCTCAACAAGGGCGGCAAGATCACCCCGAAGGTCCACGAGGAGCTCGAGTGGATCGCCGAGGACGGCCGTCGCGCCAAGAACCACCTCCTCGAGGCCAACCTGCGCCTCGTCGTCTCGCTGGCCAAGCGCTACACCGGCCGCGGCATGCTCTTCCTGGACCTGATCCAGGAGGGCAACCTCGGTCTGATCCGCGCGGTCGAGAAGTTCGACTACACCAAGGGCTACAAGTTCTCGACCTACGCCACGTGGTGGATCCGTCAGGCCATCACCCGCGCCATGGCCGACCAGGCCCGCACCATCCGCATCCCGGTGCACATGGTCGAGGTCATCAACAAGCTTGCGCGCGTCCAGCGCCAGATGCTCCAGGACCTGGGCCGCGAGCCCACCCCGGAGGAGCTGGCCAAGGAGCTCGACATGACCCCCGAGAAGGTCATCGAGGTCCAGAAGTACGGCCGCGAGCCCATCTCGCTGCACACCCCGCTGGGTGAGGACGGCGACTCCGAGTTCGGTGACCTGATCGAGGACTCCGAGGCGATCGTCCCGGCCGACGCCGTGTCGTTCACGCTGCTCCAGGAGCAGCTGCACGCCGTCCTCGACACGCTCTCCGAGCGCGAGGCGGGTGTGGTCAGCATGCGCTTCGGCCTCACCGACGGCCAGCCCAAGACCCTCGACGAGATCGGCAAGGTCTACGGCGTGACCCGCGAGCGGATCCGCCAGATCGAGTCCAAGACGATGTCGAAGCTGCGGCACCCGTCGCGCTCGCAGGTCCTGCGCGACTACCTCGACTGATCGACGCGCCCTACCTGCTGAACAGGCTCGGCACGTGCCCAATAGTGGGGATTCTTCGCCTCGGCGTGCGGCCTAGGTTCGGAAGTTGGTGAACCACCGACAACCGGGCGAAGGGCAGTGCAATGACAGTCTCCATGGCGACCCTCTCGGGACCCCAGACGCAGATCAGTGACGCGAGCCTCGACGAGCTCAGGATGATCGTGCGCGGCGACGTGCTGACCCGGGAGGATCCCGGGTACGCCGCGGTGCGGCCTGCCTACAACGCGATGCATCCGGGACTTCCCTCGCTGGTGGTCCGGCCGACCGGAGCCGCCGACGTGGTCGTCGCGGTCAACTTCGCCCGGGCCAACGGGCTGGTCGTCGCCGTCCGCGGCGGTGGGCACTCGGTGGCCGGACTCTCGAGCGTGGACGGCGGCCTGCTCATCGACCTCGCGCGGATGAACGGCGTCGTCGTCGACCCGGAGGCCCGGACGGTGCGTGTCCAGGGCGGGGCGCTGATCGGCGACATGGACCACGAGACCCAGGCGTTCGGGCTCGTCGCCCCGTCGGGCATCGTCTCGGACACCGGCGTCGCCGGGCTGACCCTCGGTGGTGGGGAGGGCTGGCTGCGGCGCAAGCACGGGCTCGCCATCGACAACCTGCTCTCGGCGCAGGTGGTCTGTGCCGACGGCGAGCTGCGGACCGCCTCCGCGGACACGAACCCCGACCTGTTCTGGGCGCTGCGTGGCGGTGGCGGCAACTTCGGTGTCGTCACCTCGTTCACCTTCCGGTGCCACCCCGTGGGCCCGATCGTGGCCTTCGCCGGCGTGTTCCACCCGGTCGAGGACGCCGAGAACGTCTACCGGAAGTTCCGTGAGTGGGCCGCGACGGTGCCCGAGGAGATCTCGGCGATGATCGGCTGCACCACGCTCCCGGCCAGCGAGAACACGCCGCCGGAGATCCACAACAGGCCGTTCATCGTGACCGGTGCGCTCTACTCCGGTGACTCCCTGGAGGGCCAGAAGATCATCCAGCCCCTGCGCGAGATCGGCACGCCCCTCGCGGACATCTCGGGCCCCCTCCCGTTCGCCGGCGTCCAGGCGGCCTTCGACGAGTTCTTCCGGCGCGGGACCCTGCGCAGCTACTGGAAGTCGACGTTCGTGGAGGAGCTGACCGACCCGATCCTCGACATCATCATGGACAAGGCGCGCAGCCGCCCGAGCGACCGCGTCTTCGTGATCGCCTTCCAGATGGGTGGCGCCATCAACCGCGTGGATGCGGGGGAGACGGCCTACAGCGAGCGGTCGGCCAACTGGATGATCTCGATCGACGGCAACTGGGCCGACGCAGCGGACGACGACCGGGTCATCTCCTGGGTCCGCGAGGCCTGGGCCGAGGTGCACGCGCACGGCACGGGCACCCAGTACCTCAACTTCACCGGCGTCGAGGGCGAGGGGGTGACGGCGGGCGTGGAGAGCGCGTTCGGCCAGAACCTCGCCCGGCTGGCAGAGATCAAGGCGAAGTACGACCCCCAGAACCTCTTCCGCCTCAACAACAACATCGTCCCCACGGCGGGAGCCGGTATCTAGGGCCCGCCGGAAGGAGCTCCGGGCAGGCAACGCCCCGTCGAAGGTTCGCTGAACAGCCCGCTCGGGTGGTTGGGATTGTCGGTGCCATGCGGTAGGCATGGGAGAGCACGACAACTTTCAACGAGGACGGTCCCGGCGGGGCCGCCCCCGCACCGACCCGCGGCTGCCCGCAAGGGTGGCCGGTCCGGACCTGGAGGGGGCGGAATGACCGCTCAGAGCATCACCAGCACGATCCCCGACGACCCGCTCGACAGCGTCCTCGACGGCGTCGACGACGCCCACGCGCGCATCGCCGCCGGCGCCCTGCGGCCCGACACCGCCCACCGGGTCGGTCTCGAGCTGGAGTTCCACCTCGTCGACCTCGCCGAGCCCGCACGGCGTCCCTCCTGGCCCGCGGTCCAGGCCCTGCTCGCCGGGCTCCGCCCGATGCCCTCGGGCAGCTCGGTGACGCTCGAGCCCGGCGCCCAGATCGAGCTGTCGACGCCCCCGCGGGCGGACGTGGCGGCCGCCGTCGAGGCGCTGGCCGCCGACCGGGAGGCGCTGCGCACCGCCCTGACCGAGGCCGGCTTCGGGGCCGCACCCCTCGGCGCCGACCCGGCGCGACCCGTGCGGCGGGTCAACCCGCACCCCCGCTACGAGGCGATGGAGCGACACTTCTCGGCGATCGGCTGCGCCGGCCCGGGCCTGGAGATGATGACCGCCACGGCCGCCCTCCAGGTCAACGTCGACGCCGGTCCCGTGGCCGGTTGGCCCGCCCGGATGGCGCTGATCCGCTCGCTGGTCCCGGTGCTGGTGGCGACCTCGGCGAGCTCGTCGTACCTCGCCGGACGTTCCTCCGGGTGGCACTCCATGCGCCAGGAGACCTGGTACGGCATCGACCACGGCCGCACCGACCCGATCACCGCGGGCGCGCCGCCGGAGCGGTGGGCCGACTACGCGCTGGCCGCCCCGGTGATGCTGGTCCGCGACGGGGCGGCCCTGGCTCCGATCACGCGTCGCGTCTCTTTCGGTGAGTGGGTCGCCGACCCCGCGGCGATCGGGCGGCCCGTCACGGCTGCCGACCTCGACTACCACCTCACGACCCTGTTCCCGCCGGTCCGGCCCCGCGGCTACGTCGAGATCCGCTGCCTGGACGCCCTGCCCGACCGGTGGTGGCCGGCCCTGGCCGCCCTGACGGTCACGCTCCTCGACGATCCCGCGGCCGCCGACGCCGCCGCCGAGCTCTGCGAGCCGGTCGCCGGATCGCTCGACGAGGCGGCCCGCAGCGGACTGGCCGACCCCGCGCTGCGCGCGGCCGCCGCGGCCTGCGCCGGGATCGCCGTCGCCCACTGCCCGCCCGCCCTGAAGGACGACGTCGAGCGGCTCGCCGAGCTCCTGGTTGCCGGGCAGACACCCGGCGACGAGCTCCGGCACGTCGCCGACACCCGCGGACCTCTGCACCTGCTCGAGGAGGAAGCCCGTGCGTGAGCCCGTCGCCCGCGGGCTCGAGGGCGCCCGCGCCCGCACCCTGGGCCTGACCGACTTCGACGACGGCGAGCTCACCGCCCAGCACAGCGTGCTGATGAGCCCGCTCGTCTGGGACCTCGCCCACATCGGCCAGCAGGAGGACCTCTGGCTGCTCCGCGGCGGCAACGCCGCGGCCCAGGGGCTGCTGTCGGCCCGGGTCGAGAAGCTGTACGACGCCTTCGAGCACCCCCGCGCCAGCCGGGTGACCCTGCCGCTGCTCACCCCCCGGGAGGCCCGGAGCTACCTCACCGACGTCCGGGGTCGCGTCCTCGACGGGCTCGAGCGGGCCGACGAGGAGCGGCTGTTCCCCTACGTCATGGTCGAGCAGCACGAGCAGCAGCACGTCGAGACGATGCTGGCCACCCACCAGCTGCGCGACGGCGAGCCCCTCCTCGGCGCGGGCGCAGCCCTGCCGCCGGGGCGACCGGTGCCGTCCGACAGCGTGCTCGTCCCCGCCGGCCCGTTCACGCTGGGCGTCGACGGCGACCGGGAGCCGTGGTCGCTCGACAACGAGCGTCCGGCCCACACGGTCGACCTGCCGGCCTTCCGGATCGCCCGGGTTCCGGTCACCAACGCCGAGTGGCAACGGTTCATCGACGCCGGCGGCTACGACGAGCCGCGGTGGTGGTCCGCACGCGGGTGGGAGCACCGGGTCGCCGCGGGCCTCGAGCGTCCGCTCTTCTGGGCTGCCGACGGCTCGCGCCGCCGCTTCGGGATCGTCGAGGAGCCGCCGGCCGACGAGCCCGTCCAGCACGTCTGCTTCTTCGAGGCCGAGGCCTACGCGGCCTGGGCTGGTGCCCGGCTGCCCACCGAGCAGGAGTGGGAGAAGGCCTGTGCCTGGGACCCGGTCGCGGGCCGGCGCCGGCGGTGGCCGTGGGGCGACTCGGAGTGGACGCCCGCCCTGGCCAACCTCGGCGGCGACGCGCTCCGTCCGGCACCCGTCGGCGCCTACGGGGGCGGCGCCTCGGCCTACGGCGTGGAGCAGATGGTCGGCGACGTCTGGGAGTGGACCTCGTCCGGCTTCGAGCCGTGGCCGGGCTTCGCCCCGATGCTCTACTCCGCCTACAGCGAGCCCTTCTTCGGCGGCGACTACCGCGTCCTGAGGGGAGGCTCGTGGGCCGTCGCCGGAGCCTCGATCCGGCCGTCCTTCCGCAACTGGGACCACCCGGTCCGACGGCAGATCTTCTCCGGGGTGCGGCTCGCGTGGGACGTGGAGGCGCCGCATGTGTAGGCACCTGGCCTGGCTGGGTGCCCCGCGCACCGTGTCCTCGCTGGTCCTCGAGCGCCCTCACGGGTTGCTCCAGCAGTCCTGGGCGCCGCGTCGCCAGCGGCGCGGCCTCCTCAACGCCGACGGCTGGGGTGTCGGCCTCTACGCCGAGGGCCGTCCGGAGCCCGTCCGCTGGCGGTCCTCGCGGCCGCTGTGGAGCGACGCGTCGTTCGCCTCGGTCGCGCCGGTGCTGGGCTCGGGGGCCGTGCTCGCCGCCGTGCGGTCCGCCACGGTGGGGATGCCGCCCGACGAGACGGCCGCCGCGCCCTTCACCGACGGCCGCTGGCTGCTCTCGCACAACGGCCGCGTGGACCGCTCGGTGCTGCCGGCCCGCAACGACGCCGAGTCGGTGTGCGACTCGGCGATCCTGGCGGCCCACGTCTTCGCCCAGGGGCCCGAGCGCGTGGGGGACACCGTGCGCGCCGTCGCGGCCCTCGATCCCGGCGCGTTCCTCAACCTGCTGCTCACCGACGGTCGGCAGGTCCTCGCCGTGACCTGGGGCGACCCCCTCAGCTACCTCGTCGAGCCCGACGGGGTCGTCGTGGCCAGCGAGCCCTGGGACGACGACCCGCGCTGGGTCGACGTGCCCGACCACCACCTGTTGAGCGTGACCCCGTCGGGGGTCGCCATGACTGCACTGGAGCCCTGATGTCCGTCTCCGACTTCGACGTCCACCTCGACCCCGGCGGTCTCGCCGACCAGATGGCCCGCGACGTCCGGGCCGGCCTCGGCTCGACCCCCAAGACCCTGCCGCCGAAGTACTTCTACGACGCCCGCGGCAGCGAGCTCTTCGACGAGATCACCCGCCTCCCGGAGTACTACCCGACCCGCACCGAGCGACTGATCCTCGACGAGCGGGTCGCCGAGATCGCCGCGGCGACCGGAGCCGAGACACTCATCGAGCTCGGCAGCGGCACGTCGGAGAAGACCCGCCTGCTGCTCCGGGCGCTCTCCGACGCCGGCACCCTGCGCCGCTTCGTGCCCTTCGACGTCGACCCGGCGGTCCTCAAGGACGCCAGCGCCGCCGTTGCGGAGGAGTTCCCCGGCGTCGTGGTCTCACCCGTCGTCGGCGACTTCGAGCGCCACCTCGGCCAGCTGCCCCGCGGTGGCCGCCGGATGCTGGCCTTCCTCGGCTCGACGATCGGCAACCTCGACCCCGGCCAGCGCGCCCGCTTCCTCGCGGACGTGCGCGGCACGCTCGCCGCGGGGGACTCGTTCCTGCTCGGCACCGACCTGGTCAAGGCACCGGACCGGCTCGTCGCGGCGTACGACGACGCCGCCGGCGTCACCGCCGCCTTCAACAAGAACGTCCTCGCCGTGCTCGACCGCGACCTCGGCGCCGACCTCGACCCCGACGCGTTCGAGCACGTCGCGGTCTGGGACGCCGAGCAGGAGTGGATCGAGATGCGGCTCCGCTCGCTGCGTGACCAGACGGTCCGGATCGCGGCCCTCGACCTCGAGGTGTCCTTCGCGGAGGGCGAGGAGGTGCGCACCGAGATCTCGGCGAAGTTCCGCCGCGAACGGGTCGCCGAGGAGCTTGAGGCGGCCGGCCTGCGGCTCACCCACTGGTGGACCGACCCGGCCGGCGACTTCGCCCTGTCGCTGTCCGAGCCCGCGTGAGCGCCCGGCGGGCTCAGCCCGCCGCGACCATCGCCACCGCGACCGCGCACAGGCCCAGGCCGACGGCCTGGGCGCGATGGACGTGCTCGCGCAGGACGGTGGCGGCCAGCAGCACGGTGAAGGCGGGATAGAGCGAGGCGATCACCGCCGTCACCGAGAGGTAGCCGTGGTGGGTGGCGACGAGGAACGCCCCCATCGCGAGGCCCCCGAGCGCACCGCTGACCAGGCCGGTGAGCGCCAGGGGCTCCCGCGGCAGCCACGGGGTACGCAGAAGGGAAGCGATCGCCACGACCGTGAGCGCGGCGACGAGCTGGTTGAGGGCGAGCGGCAGGAATCCGGCCCGCTCGGGGACCTGGGCGAGCGCGGCGAAGAGCGTGCCGAAGCCGAGGCCGGCCAGGACGCCGTCGGCCAGCCCTGCGCCCATCCCGGCGCCCAGCCCGTCGACCGGCTCCCGGGACACCAGCCAGATCCCCGGCAGCGCGAGCGCGATCCCGATCCACACGAGCACCGCGGGGCGCTCGCCGCCGAGCAGGCCGGCCAGCACCGGCAGGAGGGCGGCGCCGACGCCGGACACCGGGGCGACCACGCCCATCCGGCCCGAGGCGAGGCCGCGGTAGAGGAACGCGGTGCCGAACCCGTTGCCCAGCCCGGCCACCACGCACCAGGCGAGGTCGGTGCGGGTGGGGGATCCGGAGGTCACGAAGGTCAGCGTCAGCACGAGCAGCCCACCGCCGAACTGGGAGAGCAGCGCCACGGCCCAGGGGCTGACCCGCTGGGAGAAGAACCCGCCCACGAAGTCGGACAGCCCGTAGGCGACCGCCGCGAGCAGGGCGAGCGCGATCGCCATCAGGTGACCACGACCCCGATGATCCAGACCCACGTGGCGGCGAGGGCCGCGACGAGCTCGATGAGGATCGAGAGGCCGACGACGCGGAGCGCGGCCTTGGTCGAGGGCCAGGCCCGATCCTGGCCGACCCGGCCGACCTCGGCGAGGTAGACGCCCAGGACGAAGCCGAGGAACAGGCCCACCACGGGCACGACGAAGAACCCGACGAAACCGAGCGCTGCCCCCATCCACTGGGTCGAGGCGGGGATGCCGGACGCCTTGAGCCGGCGGCCGGGGACGACGTACTTCACCACGGTGCCGCCCACGAGCAGGACCGCCGCGAGGCCGGCGACGGTCCAGGCGGTGGCCGTGCCGAGGGAGACCGCCCACGCCAGGATCCCCAGCAGCACCAGCACCGAGCCGGGCAGCACCGGGACGATGATCCCGACGAGCCCGACGGCGATCACCAGGGCGACGAGGACTTCGGTGCCGGTCACGAGCGAGAGCCTCTCACGGGGACGACGAAGGCCCCGGACCGTGGTCCGGGGCCTTCGTGGGTGTCTAGGGAGTGGGTGTTCAGTGCTCGGCGTCAGGCGCCGCCGCGGGAGTGTCAACCAGCTTGTGGGTCTCGTCGACGACGTTGGCCGCGATCTCGCGGAGCTTGTCGCCGTGCTCACGAGCGTGGTGGGCGCAGAACAGGAGTTCTCCGCCGGTCTGGAGCTCCACGCGAAGGTAGGCCTGGGCTCCGCAACGGTCGCAGCGGTCCGCAGCGGTGAGCGCGGCGGAGCTGGGGGCAACTGCAGTGGTCACATCGGCCTCATTTCTTGATCGGTGTCTGGTCAACGTAACCGCCGGGTGGTTGATTCCCGTCGGGCTGTGTCACCGGACACGTCATCTCATCATGGTCTGTCTTCCCCGCCGTCATGGGTTTCAAGCTTCGAAATCCACTTCTGTGATGAAGACGCCTAGCCCTTGCAAGTGTGACGCGAGTGCGACCTGGCTGGTTGCGGTTCGAAAAACCCGAGCCCATCGTGTCCACATCGTGACAAGTCCACCTGCGTCCAACGCTAGACCTGTGCCCGGCCCACCCCCGGCAGGCGAGCCTTCTACGAGCTCCGGCGTGTCGCAGGTAGATTCGTAGCCGTTCACCCGGCCGGATTTCCCGACCCGCCGGACCCCGTTGCGCTGCAGGAGCCCCACGATCGACAACACGTACAACGCCGCCCATCTCCTGGTCCTCGAAGGCCTCGAGGCGGTTCGCAAGCGTCCCGGCATGTACATCGGCTCCACCGACACGCGCGGTCTCATGCACTGCCTGTGGGAGATCATCGACAACGGCGTGGACGAGGCCCTCGCGGGCGCGGCCCACCGCGTCGAGGTCACCCTGCACGCCGACGGCTCGGCCGAGGTCCACGACGACGGACGCGGCATCCCGACCGACAAGGAGCCCAAGACGGGTCTCCCCGGTGTCGAGGTCGTGGCGACCAAGCTGCACGCCGGCGGCAAGTTCGGCGGCGGCTCCTACGTGGCCACCGGAGGCCTGCACGGCGTCGGCCTCTCCGTGGTCAACGCCCTCTCCTCGCGCATGGACATCGACGTCGACCGCTCGCCGTCCCAGCAGGGCCTGTCCTTCCGCCGCGGCACCCCCGGCGTCTTCGACGGCGACGCCCCCGACGCGCCGTTCGAGCCCCGCTCCGGGCTGACCCGCAAGGGCGGCCGGGTCGCCAAGGGCAGGAGCGGCACCCGCATCCGCTTCTGGCCGGACCGCCAGATCTTCACCAAGGACGCCCGCTTCGAGTTCGAGGGGCTGCTGGGCCGGGCCCGCCAGACGTCGTTCATCGTCCCCGGCCTCGAGCTGGTGATCCGTGACCTGCGCGGCGACCAGCTGGTCGAGGAGAAGTTCCGCCACGACGGCGGCATCGCGGAGTTCGCGGAGTTCCTGGCCAAGGACGAGGCCGTCACCGACATCCTTCGCCTGCAGGGCACCGACACCTTCACCGAGACGGTGCCGCTGCTCGACGACAAAGGCCACATGACCCCGCAGGAGGTCGAGCGCGAGCTGGGCGTGGACGTGGCCGTCCGGTGGGGCACCGGCTACGACACCGAGCTGCGGTCCTTCGTCAACGTGATCGCCACCCCCAAGGGCGGCACCCACGTCAGCGGCTTCGAGCAGGCCATCACCAAGACGTTCAACGACGTGATGCGCTCCACCAAGGCGCTCAAGGTCAACGACCCCGACGTCATCAAGGACGACGTGCTCGAGGGCATGACCGCGGTCGTGACCGTGCGGCTCGCCGAGCCGCAGTTCGAGGGCCAGACCAAGGAGATCCTGGGCACCCCGGCGGTCCGCACCGCCGTGCGCAAGGTCGTCTCCGCCGAGCTCAAGGCGTTCCTGACCTCGAGCAAGCGGCTGGAGAAGGCCCAGGCCAAGCTGGTCATGGAGAAGGTCGTCGGAGCGTCCAAGACGCGCATCGCGGCCCGCCAGCACAAGGAGACCCAGCGCCGGAAGAACGCCCTGGAGTCCTCGGCGCTGCCCTCCAAGCTCGCCGACTGCCGGGCGTCCGACAACGACCGCACCGAGCTGTTCATCGTCGAGGGTGACTCCGCGCTCGGCACGGCCAAGCTGGCCCGCGACTCGGAGTTCCAGGCGCTCCTGCCGATCCGGGGCAAGATCCTGAACGTCCAGAAGGCCTCGGTCGGCGACATGCTCAAGAACACCGAGTGCGCCTCGATCATCCAGGTCGTCGGCGCGGGCTCGGGCCGCACGTTCGACCTCGAGGCCCGGCGCTACGGCCGGATCATCTTCATGGCCGACGCCGACTCCGACGGCGCGCACATCCGGTGCCTCCTGGCCACGCTGTTCTTCAAGTACATGCCCGACCTGATCACCGAGGGCCGCGTCTACACGGCGGTGCCGCCGCTGCACCGGATCGAGCTGTCCAACCCCAAGAAGGGGATGGACAAGTACGTCTACACCTACTCCGACGCCGACCTGCAGCGGAAGCTCGCCGAGCTGAAGAAGAAGAACGTCCGGTGGAAGGATCCCGTCCAGCGCTACAAGGGTCTCGGTGAGATGGACGCCGACCAGCTCGCGGAGACCACCATGGACCCGCGGCACCGCACGCTGCGCCGGATCACGGTCGACGACGCCGAGGTCGCGGCCAGCGTGTTCGAGCTGCTGATGGGCTCCGAGGTCGCCCCGCGCAAGGAGTTCATCGTGCAGGGGGCCTACGAGGTGGACGTCGAGGCCCTCGACGCCTGACCTCCGCGTCAGGCGTCGACCGGGATCGGCTCCTGGATGTCGTGGCCCGAGCGGTGCGCCCAGGTCACCAGCGCGGCGATCGCCACGCACAGGATCGCGGTGAGGCGCAGGTCGCCGAAGCCCAGGCCGTTGCCGATCGCGTGGTCCTTGCCGATCCAGTCGGCGAACGACGCGCCCAGCGGACGGGTCAGGACGTAGGCGGCCCAGAAGGCCAGCGTCGCGTTGACGCCGAGACGCCAGGCGGCGAGCGGCACGAGGATCGCGGCCAGGAACAGGAAGCCCGACGGCAGGAAGCCCAGGTGCATGGTCAGGCCGGTCAGGTCGCCGACCGCGGTGCCGAGCGCGAACGTCGCCAGGACCGTGGCCCAGTAGAAGCGCTCGCGGCGGCGGGTGTCGACGTGGTGGATCGACAGGGTGCCCTCGGAGCGGTGCCACCACGTGAAGAGCACGGCCACGGCGGCGGCGTAGAACGCCGAGGTCACGTAGTAGGACAGCCCGGTGGCCACGTGCAGGATGTCGGCCATGATCGTGCCGAAGACCGCGACCATCGAGACGCAGAACCAGTACGTCGGGGCGTGGTAGCGATCGCCGCGCAGCTGCAGCCACAGGGCGAGGACGAAGCCGCCGACGCCGACGATGCCGCCGAGCACCAGGCTGGTCTCGCCGAGGCCATCGGAGGCCGCCTCGCCCATGCCGGTGGTGAGGATCTTGATCACCCAGAAGAGCGCCGTGATCGCGGGCACCTTCGCCGCCAGCGGCTCGCGCGGGCCGCGGGTGCGGTCGGGGGTCGGGGTCTGGAGGTCGGTGAGGGATGCAGTCACCGGGCCGACGGTAGGAGCGCGGGTCTGTCAGCCACCTGACAGCGACGCCCTTTCTGGCATGACCTGCATCACGCGAGGGTGTGCCGGGCGAGGGTCCTGGCGGTGGTCCAGTCGCCGGCGCGGGCGGCCCGCGGCAGCAGGCTCGCGGCGTGCAGGCGGGAGGTGAGGTGCACGCGGGCCGCCCGGGCCGCATGCCCCCAACCCTGGGTGCGGAACGCGACCGCCTCGGCGGCGAAGAACGCGCGCTCCTCGACGAAGCGGCGGCCGTCGAGGGCGGCGTCGGAGCTGACCGACGCGGCGTGGCGGCGGTAGGCGAACGTCACGGCTGGGTCGAAGGCCAGGCCGCCCCCCTCGCGCGCGACGTCCAGCAGCAGCGCCAGGTCGAGGACCACCTCCAGCCCGGGCCGGAACCCGATCCGGCGTACGGCCTCGGTCCGCCAGCCCAGCGCGGGGAAGTAGGTCCAGTTGCCCCGCAGCAGTCCGGCCGCGAGCGCCTCGCCGGCGAGCAGCGACACGTGCCGCGGCCCCAGCCTCGCCTTGACGCGGTCGGCGAGCGGGCGGACCGAGCGACCCTCCGCGTCGATCGCCCGGACGCCGGGCTGCGCCACGACCGCCTCCGGGTGGGCCTCGAGCAGCCGGACCAGCCCCGAGAGGTGGCCGGGCAGCATCACGTCGTCCTGCCCCATCACCACGAGGTACGGCGCCTCCGCGAGCTCGAGGCAGCGGCGGAAGTTGCCGTTGACGCCCAGGTTCTGGGTGTTGCGCACGACCTCGACCCGGTCGTCGGCCAGGGTGGCGGCCCAGTCGCGGGTCGTCGGGTCGGGGTCCGCGTCGTCGACGAGCACCAGGCGCAGGTCGGCGTGGTCCTGGGCCAGGGCGCTGAGCACGGCCTCGCGCACGAGGGCGGGGGAGCCGTAGGTGGGCAGGAGCACGTCGACACGCACGATCCGCAGCCTAGGGCGGGTCACTGAGAGGACTCTCAGTGACACCCTCGCGTCCTCTCAGGCTGGCTGCAGGAACGGGTGTCTAACTTGTTGACGTGTCAGATGGTCGCAACCGGCGTGACGTCTGGGTGGTCGTGCCGGTCCACAACGAGGCCCCGGTCCTGCCCGGGGTCCTCGCCGAGCTGCTCGCGGTGTTCCCGCACGTCGTCTGCGTGGACGACGGCAGCACCGACGGCTCCGGCGAGGTGGTCCGACGCTCGGGCGCCCACCTGGTCACCCACCCGCTCAACCTGGGCCAGGGTGCGGCGCTGCAGACCGGCCTCGAGTACGCCCGGAGCATGCCGGGCGCCGGCATCCTGGTGACGTTCGACGCCGACGGCCAGCACGCCGTCCACGACGCGGCGGCGATGGTCGAGCGGCTCCGCACCGAACCGCTCGACGTGGTCCTCGGCACCCGCTTCGGCGGCGAGCGCCCGGCCGGGATGCCGCTGCTGCGGGCGGCGGTGCTGCGCGCCGCGGTGCGGCTCAGCCCGCGGCTGCGTCGCCTCGGCCTCACCGACACCCACAACGGGCTGCGGGCGTTCACCGTCGACGTGGCCAGGCGGCTCGATCTGCGCGCGAGCCGGATGGGGCACGCGTCCGAGCTGGTCGCCCAGCTCGACGAGCAGGGGTGGCGGATCGGCGAGCAGCCGGTGCAGATCGCCTACACGGAGTACTCCCGCGCCAAGGGGCAGCACCTGCTCAACGGCGTGAACATCATCGTCGAGGGCATGGCCCGTGGCCGGAGGGCGTGAGGCACCGTGCTGATGATCCAGTTCTGCCTCGCCGTCGGAGCGCTGCTGCTGACCGCCTACTTCTTCACCCGCCGGCGCAGCGCCGAGACGTCGGCCCTGGTCACGCTGGCCTTCTGCGCCTTCGTGCTGCTCTCGATCTACGCTATGCTCGCGCCGCGGCACGTCACCGCCCTCGCGCACCTGCTCGACGTGGGCCGGGGCACCGACCTGCTCATCTACGGCCTGGTCTGCGCCTTCGCCCTGAGCACCATCGCGGTCTACTTCCGCTTCCAGGACCTCCAGCACGAGCTTGTCCTGGTGGCGCGCGCGTCCGCGATCGACCGGGCGCACCGCGAGAACGCGCACCTCTCCGTGGGCCCGGTCCCGCAGGACGCGCCGGGTGACGAGCCCGCCTGACCCGGGCGACCGCGCCGGTGCGGCGCTGGACGCGCTGCTCGACGCCGTCGTCGCGGCCTTCGCGGGGTGGACGCTGTGGTACGAGTTCGCCCTCGCCGCCCGCCTCGACCTCTGGGGGCCCTCGCTGGTCTGGCTCGTCGTCACGGCGGTCGCCGTCCCGGCGTACGTCGTCCGCGCGGCGCTGCGCCCGGGCCTGCCCGCCGTGCCGGAGGACGCCACGCCCCGCTGGGGGCGCGGCCCGCGCCTGGCCTGGTTCGCTGCCGCGGGACTGCTCGCGGCCACCCTCGTCCTCCATCTGGGCCTTCACCTCGGTGGCCTGCTGCCGGTGGTCGTGGCGATGGTGCTCGTGCTCGCAGCCTCGGTGGTGGCCTCGAGCGGCCCGGCCACGCCACCCGGCCCTGACGCCGAGGGCGTGCCCGCCGTCGGGCTCCCGTCCCACCTCGTTGCGGTGACCGCCTCGGCCGGTCTCGCTGTGCTCGCCTCGGCCCTGGTCAAGGGGGACGCCGACGACGTCTTCTACGTCAACCGGTCGACCTGGATCGCCGAGCACGGCGTCGCCGCCCTGCGGGACACGATGTTCGGGGCGGAACGGTTCCCGTCGACGTACGGCGGTGGCCTCCCGCTGTCGTCGGTCGAGGGCCTGGTCGGCGGCCTGGCCCACGACCTGCACGCGCAGGTCGGGACGGTGACCTACCTCGCCGCGGTCCCGCTCCTCGCGTTCCTGGCCGGGCTCGCGACCTGGCGGCTGGTCCGGGCCTGGGCGCCGCGGCGGCCGCTGCTGGTGTTCCTGGTGGCCGAGGCGTTCCTGCTGCTCAGCGGGGCGAGCGTCCAGGGCGGCTACTTCATCACCCGGATCTGGCAGGGCAAGGTGATCGCCTCGTGCGTGCTGGTGCCGCTGATCTGGGCGGCGGTGGCCCGCGTGCACCGCCACGCCGGTCGCGGTGACCTCGCGATGCTGGGGGCGCTCGGTGTCGCCTTCGTCGGGCTCAGCTCGACCGCCCCGATCCAGGTGCCGATGATCGCCGGGCCGGTGCTGCTCGCTGCCGCGTTGCTGCGTCGCCGCTCGCTGGCGCTCGGCGCCGTCGCCCTGCTCGCGGCGCCCATCACCAGCGGCCTCGTGCAGCTCCTGGACCGGGGGAGCGGCCAGGTGGCCCCCGAAGGGGCCGGGGTCGCCTATGCGTGGCGGCTCGCGTTCGGGACCGAGCCGGCCATGGTGGCGCTGGCCCTCGTCGCGATCGTCCTCGGGTCGCTGCTGGCGCGCGGCGGTCGCGCCCTGCCGGTGGTCTGCGCGGGCCTGGCGGCGCTGGCCACCCTCCTCCCCGGCGTGTTCGGGCTCTTCGACGCGCTCACCGGCGCCGGCCCGGTCGCGTGGCGGCTGCTGATCGAGCTGCCCCTGGGAGTCCTGGTGGGCCTGCTGGTGGCCGCGCCGGCGTACGGGGCCCGGCGGCTGCCGCGCCCGGTCGTCCCCGCGACCGTGCTGGTCGTGCTCGCGGTCGTGATGACGAGCCAGGGCCTCGGCGTGTGGGACCGCGGGGCCGGCGCCCACGCCGCGTGGCCGCCGGCCTGGAAGGTGGACGCGACCGCGCTCGGGGAGGTGCGGGCGCTCGTGCGCGACCCGGTGCTCACCGCCGAGCCCGGCCCGTGGCTGCTGCCCGAGCACGACATGGGCGTGCTGGCGCAGGTCACGACGCGCCGCTTCGCGGTGGTCCCGCGGGAGTTCTACCTCGACGGGCTGCGCGGCCCCGGTGCGTACGTCGCGGCGCGACGGACGCTGTACGCCGTGGAGGCCCGGCGGCCGCTGCCGACCGTGACGGCCGCCCGCCGCGCACTGGACCTGCTGGGCGTGGCGGTCGCCTGCGTGAAGCCGGCCGACACCGTCCGGGCGCGGCTGCTCGCGGCCGCGACGGGGACGCCGAGCCGCGAGGTGGCCGGACTGGCCTGCCACTTGCTGCCGGTCAGGCGGACCGACGGCTCAGAACTTCGGGTCGAGCAGGCCCGTGTCGACGTCGTAGACGAACCCACCGACCAGCACGCTGTCGGGGATCAGCGGGTGTGAGCGCACCCGGCGCACGTCCTCCTGGAGGGACGCGAGCTGGTCCTCCACGACGTGGAAGTGCTGCCACGAGGCGTCCTGCCCGGCCGACGCGCCGACCCGCTCGCGCAGCTCGGCCTCGGTGTTGGAGGCCATCGCGCACCGGGTGTGGGGGACCACGAGGATCCGCTCGACGCCCAGGAGGTGCACACCCAGCACGAGGGCCTCGAGCGCGGCCTCGGTGACGCGGCCACCCGGGTTGCGGAAGATCTTGGCGTCGCCCGGCTTGAGCCCGAGCATGTTGAGGGGGTCGATGCGCGAGTCCATGCAGGTCACGAGCGCGACACCGGCGTGCGCCACGCCGTCGAAGCCGCCGAGCGCGAAGTCGGCGGCGAAGGAGCGGTTGGCCTGGAGGAGGTCGTCGAAGTCGTTCACGGGGGTGACGCTAGCGAATCCTCAGCCGCCGGCGCGGAGCGCCTGCGCAGTGTGGACAGCCCGCGTGGGCGCCGTACGGAACAGGGCGAGGGCGAGCACGGCGGCGAGCACCGCGCAGACGGCGGCGCCGGCGAAGACGGTGTGCTCCTGCGCGATGCCGGCGACACGCAGCAGGTCGCTGAACTCCTGGCAGCGGCTGGAGCCGTGGCAGATCTCGCGGGCGGTGGGCAGGTCGGCCTGCTCGGCGTAGTAGCGCCGCAGCCCGATCGTGGTCAGCGCCGAGATCCCGACCAGCATCCCGACCATCCTGCTCACCACGACCAGCGCGGCGGACAGGCCGTGCACCTCGTCGTCGGTGCTGGCCAGCACGGCGGCGTTGACCGGCGCCAGGGCCAGTCCGAAGCCGAAGCCGCCCAGCAGGAGGGGGACGTTCGCGGACAGGTCGTCCAGGCTGGAGAGGCCCCAGTGGCTCATCAGCGTGAAGCCGAACGCCGCGAGGGCCATGCCCACGGCCGTCACGGCCCCGGCCGGGAGGTTCCGGGTGAGGTAGCCGCCGAGGACCGCGCCCACGGGAAGGGCGACGAGGAAGCGCACGAGGACCAGCGCGGCGAGCAGCTGCGAGTCGGGGTAGACGGTGGTCCGCGCGAAGATCGGGATGTCGATGAGGGCCGCGATCAGCGCCGCCCCGATGAAGAAGCTGACCAGCATCGCGCCCCAGGCCGGGGCGCGGCGCAGGGCACCGCGTGGCACCAGCGGCGCCTCGGCGCGGCGCAGGTGGACGGCGAAGCCGATGGCGGCGACCGCGGCGCCGAGGAGGTACCAGAGCCCCTGGTCGGAGAAGACCTGCACCTTCGGGTCGGCGGTCGCGAAGGCGAGGATCACGCCCGCCAGCGCGGCGGCCAGGAAGAGGGCACCGACCAGGTCGGCCTCGCGCATGCTCCGGCCCCAGCCGCGCAGGTCGACCAGCGGGCGTCGGGCGGTCAGGCAGCGGGCCACGAACAGGACGGCGGCCACGATCGTGACGGTGCCGAGCGGGGTCAGCCAGCGTCCGTCGCCGGCCCACGGGATGAAGAGCTGGCCCCACGTCAGGTCGCGCATGAGCTGGCTGGGCCGGGTGAAGACGAGGGCGCCGGTGGCCAGCGTCACCAGCAGCACTCCCGCGCCCAGGACGTCCGGGCGGGAGGGCCTCGAGACGCTCGCCGGGGCTCGCTCCTCGGCCACCGAGAGGCCGCGGATCGCGGCGGCGAGGACGAGCCCGACGGCGAGGTTGACCAGGAAGATCGCCCGCCAGTCGGCGACGGCGAGGACGAGCGCGCCGAACAGGGGCCCGATCACGCTGCCGAGCTCCTGGACGGCGGAGACGACGCCGAGGGGTACGCCGCGGCGCTCGGCGGGGTAGAGGTCGGCGACGAGCGCCAGGGTGGCCGGGACGAGCCCGCCGCCGCCGACGCCCTGGAGGAACCGACCGCTCACGAGCGTCGGCATGTCGTAGGCCAGCGTGGTGACCAGCGAGCCGACCGCGAACAACACGAGCGCGGCGACCAGCACCGGCACTCGCCCACGCAGGTCGGCGATGCGGCCGATCAGCGGGAGCATCGCGACGTACCCGAGCAGGAAGCCCGAGACGATCGGTGCCGCCCGCTGGAGCTGGTCGATGGGGATGCCGACGCTGCCCATCATGTCCGGCAGGGCCAGCACCACGACGTAGGTGTCGGCCGCGGCGAACGCGACGGCGACCGCCGCGAGGCCCAGCAGGAGCCGGGCCGACCTCATGGGGCCGTGATGTCCTTGTCGGTCCCGTAGTCGTCGAAACCGATCGTGTAGGTCATCGCGTCGGAGTCCTTGTAGAACACGCCCGTGAGGGTGGCCTCGCGGAGCTCGCCGTCGCTGGTGACGGTGTAGGTGGCGTCGAAGTCGCCCGACGCGCTCGGGATGACGTTCTTGACCGCGGTGTCGGGGACGGTGCCGGTGTACTCGGTGAGGATCTCGGAGTTGTCGGCGCCGCCGCGGACGCTGTCGCCCTTCTTGAGGTCCGTGGTGGCCGCGAGCAGCGAGGAGAAGCCCTTGTCCGGGCTCATCAGCTGGGCCGGGTCCGGGGCGCCGTAGTCGGCCGGGTCGACGTCCTGCCAGCCCGGGGTCAGCGGGATCTGGGCGTAGACCTTGCCGTCGACCGCGATCACCGGCACGTCGAAGGGCTGGCCCGCGAGCACGACCGTGATGCTGCCGTCGAAGGCGGGCGCGTGGGTGCCGATCCCGGACGCGTCCTGGATGCCCTGGACGCCGGAGGGCAGGTCCTTGGTGGACAGCGAGATGTTGACGCCGGTGGTGTCGTCCAGCGTCGACTTGGCCTGCGCCAGCACCTGCTCGGGCGACTTGCCGTCGGAGGCGTGGGAGTCACTGCCGCTGCAGCCGCTCAGTGCGGCCGAGAGGGTCACGGCGCCGGCGAGCAGGAGGGCAGCGAGTCGCGTCGCGGGAGGGAGCATGGCGTCACCCTTCCACAGAGGTGGCTGCCGCCAGGCGCAGGCCGACGGGGCCGGCGCAGGCGGCCAGGGCCTGGCTGAGGGGCACGCCGGAGCCGTCCCGTCGCCCGTTGGCCTCCGGCAGGTCGACCGGGGCGCCGCTCGAGGCGGCCGCCCGTGCGGGCGCGTCGCCGGCCCAGGCGAACACCAGGGCGTCCTCGCCCTTGAGGAAGCGGTGGCAGCGGACGCCGCCGGTCGCGCGGCCCTTGGGTGGGTACTCGGTGAACGGGGTGACCTTGACCAGGCCGGGCTCGGTGCCGGGCAGCGCGGTCGAGGAGCCGGACGAGGTGACGACCACGGCCGTGGCCGGGTCGACGGCACCGAACCACCGGACGTGCTCGCCGGCGGAGAGCCGGATGCCGGCGATGCCGCCGCCCGAGCGGCCCTGCGGCCGGACGCCGTCGGCGCCGAAGTGCAGCAGCTGGGCGTCGGTGCTGATGAAGCAGAGGGTCTCCTGGCCGGTGACCAGGTCGAGCGCGCCGACGACCTCGTCGCCGTCCTTGAGCCCGATCACGTCCCACTCGTCCCGCCCGAGGACCTCGGGGTTGACCCGCTTGACGACGCCCTGGCGGGTGCCGAGCGCGAGGCCCGGGCCGTCGGTGGGCAGCGCGGTCAGCGCGAGGGCCCGCTCGCCGGGCTCGAGGAGGAGCACCTCGCTCAGCGGCACCCCGCCCTGGAGGTTGGGGTCGTTGGCCGAGCCCGGGATCGAGGGAAGGTCGAGCACGCCGAGCTTGAGCACCCGGCCGCGCGAGGTGACCGCGCCGATCTCACCGCGCACGGTGGTGCGGACCGCCGAGACGATCACGTCGTGGTTGGTGCGGCCGCCGCCGGACCCCAGCGCCTCGTCGGAGGACGAGCGGGCCAGCAGGCCGCTGGAGGACAGGAAGGCGAAGCACGGGTCGTCGGCCACCTCGAGCGGCACGGCCGTGGCGGTCACGGTGGTGCCGGCCGACTCCAGCAGCACGGTGCGTCGGGGCGTGCCGTAGGTCTTGGCGACCTCGGCCAGCTCGTCGGAGACGACCTTCCGCAGCAGCGCCTCGTCGCCGAGGATCGCGTCGAGCTCCTCGATGGTGCGCTGGAGCTCGGACTGCTCCTTCTCCAGCTCGATCTTGCTGAACTTCGTCAGCCGACGCAGCTGCATGTCGAGGATGTACGTCGCCTGCGGCTCGGTCAGGTCGAAGACCGACATCAGCCGCCCGCGCGCCATCTCGGAGTTGTCGCTGGTCCGGATCAGCTGGATGACCTCGTCGATGTCCAGGATCGCGATGAGCAGGCCCTCGACCAGGTGCAGCCGGTCGGCGGCCTTGGTGCGCCGGAACTGCGAGCGGCGGCGCACCACGTCGTAGCGGTGCCCGAGGAAGACCTCGAGCATCTCCTTGAGGCCCAGCGTGCGCGGCTGGCCGTCGACGAGCGCGACGGTGTTGATGCCGAAGGAGTCCTCCATCGGCGTCTGGCGGTAGAGCTGCTCGAGGAGCGCCTCGGGGTGGAAGCCGTTCTTCACCTCGATGACCAGCCGCAGGCCGTTGCTGCGGTCGGTGAGGTCCTTGATGTCGGAGATGCCCTGGATCTTCTTGCCCTGGACCAGGACCTTGATCCGCTCGATGACCTTCTCGGTGCCCACGCCGTAGGGGAGCTCGGTGATCACGATGCCCTTGCGGCGCCCGATCGTCTCGATCCGGGCGGTGGCGCGCATCTTGAACACGCCGCGACCGGTCAGGTAGGCGTCGCGGATGCCCTCGAGGCCGACGATCTTGCCGCCGGTCGGCAGGTCGGGGCCCGGGATGAAGCGCATCAGCCCGTCGACGTCGGTCCCGGGGTGCAGGATCAGGTGCCGCAGGGCCTGGACGACCTCGACCAGGTTGTGCGGCGCGATGTTGGTGGCCATGCCGACCGCGATGCCGGTCGTGCCGTTGACGATCAGGTTGGGGATCGCGGCCGGCAGCACCGACGGCTCGAACTCCCGGCTGTCGTAGTTGGGCTTGAAGTCGACGGTGTCCTCGTCGATCGAGGCCGTCATCGCCACGGCGGCCGGGGCCATCCGCGCCTCGGTGTAGCGCATGGCGGCGGGGGAGTCGTCGGGCGAGCCGAAGTTGCCGTGCCCGTCGATGAACGGCACCCGCATCGACCAGGGCTGGGCCATTCGGACCATCGCGTCGTAGATCGCGCTGTCGCCGTGGGGGTGCAGCCGACCCATGACCTCACCGACGACGCGCGCGCTCTTGACGTGGCCGCGGTCGGGCCGCAGGCCCATGTCGTTCATCGTGTAGAGGATCCGGCGCTGCACGGGCTTGAGGCCGTCGCGCGCGTCCGGGAGCGCGCGCGAGTAGATGACCGAGTAGGCGTACTCCAGGAAGGAGGAACGCATCTCGTCGCCCACGTCGATGTCGAGGATGTGCTCCTCGAAGTCGTCGGGCAGGTCCTGCTTCGTCGTACGCCGCGCCATGGGTCCATTGTCCTGCCTGCCGTTCCGGGATTCCGCACGGGCACGCCGCGTTGGCCCCTGCACGCTAGATTTCCCCGTGTGACTGGCGTGACTTCCTCCGACGAGGCCCCCCCGAGGCACTGGGAGGCCGACGTCCTGCTGCGGGACGGCCGCACGGCCCACATCCGCCCGATCACGTCCGCCGACGCCGAGCTGCTCGTGGAGTTCTACGCCCGGGTGTCGGACCAGTCGAAGTACTACCGCTTCTTCTCCCCGATGCCGCACCTCTCCGAGCGCGACGTCGCCCGCTTCACCCAGGTCGACCACGTCAACCGCGTCGCCTTCGTGCTCACGCTGTCGGGCAAGATGATCGCGGTCGGGCGGTACGACGTGGTCCGCCCGCGCGAGGCCGAGGTGGCCTTCCTCGTGGAGGACCAGCACCAGGGCCGCGGCATCGCCCAGCTGCTGCTGGAGCACCTCGCCCAGGCCGGCCGCGAGCGCGGGGTCGACCGCTTCGTCGCCGAGGTGCTGCCGGACAACAGCCGGATGATCCAGACCTTCCGGGACGCCGGCTACCGGGTGGCCAGCGAGTACGAGGACGGCGTCCTCATGCTGGAGTTCCCGATCGACCCGACCGACACCGCGATCGGCGTGATGATCAACCGCGAGCACCAGGCGGAGTCGGCCTCGATCCACAAGTTCTTCAACCCGCGCTCGGTCGCGGTCATCGGCGCCAGCCGCCGGCAGGACACGATCGGCCAGGCGCTGGTCCGCAACCTGGTGATGGGCGACTTCACCGGCCGCGTCTACGCCGTCAACCCGGCGGCGGCCGCGGTGTCCGGCATGCCGGCGTACAAGTCCGTGGCCGAGATCCCCGACGAGGTCGACGTCGCGATCGTCGCGGTGCCGGCCGAGGCCGTGCAGGACGTGGTCCTGGACTGCGCCGCCAAGGGCGTGCACGGACTGGTCGTCATCTCCTCCGGCTTCGCCGAGACCGGCGAGGAGGGCCGCCAGCGGCAGCGCCGCCTCGTGGGCCTGTCCCGCTCCTATGGGCTGCGCCTGATCGGCCCCAACTGCCTGGGCATCATCAACACCGACCCGCAGGTCGGCCTCAACGCCTCGCTGTCCCCGCTGATGCCGCCGCGTGGCCGCGCCGGCTTCTTCTGCCAGTCCGGCGCGCTCGGCTCGGCGATCCTGGAGAAGGTGAACAACCGTGGCCTGGGTCTGTCGACGTTCGTCAGCGCCGGCAACCGCGCCGACGTCTCGGGCAACGACCTCCTGCAGTACTGGGAGGAGGACGACTCCACCGAGGTCGTGCTGCTCTACCTCGAGTCCATCGGCAACCCGCGCAAGTTCTCCCGCATCGCCCGCCGGGTCTCGCTGCGCAAGCCGATCATCGCCGTCCGGTCCGGCCGCACCACCCAGGGCGTGCCCATGGGCCACGCGGTCCGCCGGATCGCCGCGCCGCCGCAGGCCGTCGACGCGATGTTCCGCCAGGCCGGCGTGATCCAGGTCGACACCCTCGAGGAGATGTTCGACGTCGCGCAGCTGCTGGCCCACCAGCCGCTGCCGCGCGGCCGCCGGGTCGCCATCGTCGGCAACTCCGACGCGCTCGGCCTGCTGGCCGCCGACGCCGCCGCGGCGGTCGGACTCGTCGTCAACAAGTCGGTGCCGCTGGGCGCCGACGCGACCGCCGAGGACTTCGAGGACGCGCTCGACGCGGCCATCGACGACCCGGAGGTCGACTCGGTCGTCGCCGTCTACATCCCGCCGCTCAACGTCTCCGGCGAGGACGTCGCCAACGTGCTGGCCGCGGTGGGCGAGCAGTCGGACAAGCCGCTGGTCTCCTCCTTCCTCGGCGCCGAGGGCGTCCCCGAGCTCCTGCGTGTCCCCGACGTCGCCGGCTCCACCGCCGGCCGCGGCTCGGTGCCGTCCTACCCCGCCGTCGAGGCCGCGGTGCGCGCGCTCGCCCGCGTGGTCGAGTACGCCGTGTGGCTGCGCACCCCCGACGGCCCGCCGCCCGGCCCCGACGAGGTCGACCACGCCACGGCCAAGCGGATCGTCAACAAGCTGCTGGCCGAGCACCCCGACGGCACCGAGCTCGCCGACGACGTGCTGACCGAGCTGCTCGCCGCCTACGGGATCGAGCTGTGGTCGGCGCGCCCCGTCGCCAACGCCGACGAGGCCCGCGAGGCCGGTGCGGCCTTCGGCTGGGACGTCGTGCTCAAGGCCACCGCCGATCACCTCCGCGAGCGGCCCGACCAGGCCCACGTGTGGCGCAACATCGACACCCCCGAGGAGATGGACGACGCCTGGACGTCGCTCAACCTGCGGATCACCGACGCCGACAAGGCCGGGTTCGTGGTGCAGAAGAACGCCCAGCCGGGGGTCCCGATCGCGGTCCGCAGCATCGAGGACCCGCTGTTCGGCCCGGTCGTCTCCTTCGGCATCTCCGGCCCGCTCATCGAGCTGGTCGCCGACAAGGCCTACCGGATCCCGCCGCTGGGGGAGCGCGACGCCGCCGCCATGGTCCGCGAGATCAAGTCGTCGCCGATGCTGTTCGGCTACCGCGGCAGCGAGGTCGTCGACGTCGCCGAGGTGGAGCGGCTGATCCGGCGGGTGGCCCAGCTCCAGAACGACGTACCCCAGATCAGCTCGCTGGAGCTCTCGCTCGTGCTGGCCGGCGCCAACGGTGCGACGGTGCTGACCGCCGCCGCGCGGGTCGACCCGGTGGCGGACCCGCGCTCGGACTGGTTCGTGCGGCGAATGCCCGACCACCCCGGCGACACCATCCCGAACTGACCCGCGTGACAGACTGCACGCATGCGTAGCAGGACGACCGACGACTCCGACCGTGCCCTCGAGCTGAGGGAGGCCATCGACCGCACCGGCTACTACCCGGAGGTCGTGGCCGACGGGGTGGAGGCCGCGGTCGGCGGTGAGCAGGTGGTGTCGTTCTACGTCCACCACGAGCCCACCTTCGAGCGCGACGAGGTGCGCCGCCACCTGAGCGTGGTCGTGCTGACGCCGACCCGGCTGGTGCTGGCGCACACCGACGAGCACACGGGCGACGACCTGCTGCCCGAGCCCTACACCTCCACCTCGACCGAGGCGGTGCGGCTGAGTGCCGTGAAGTCGGTCGTGGTCACCCGGATGATCGCCAACCCGACGTCCGGACCGCAGCCCGCGGCCGAGGCGGTCATGACGATCGGCTGGGGCGGCGTCAGCCGGATCGACCTCGAGCCGGCCGCCTGCAACGACCCCGAGTGCGACGCCGACCACGGCTACACCGGCGTCCTCGCCTCCGACGACTTCTCGCTGCGGGTCTCGGCCGCTGCCGACGGCAAGGACGCCGTCGCCGGGCTGCTCTCCTTCGCCGAGTCGCTGTCCGCGCGGACCCACCAGGCGTGAGCCCCGGGGTCCCGGACGTCGGCTTCGTCGAGCCGGCGTACCACCAGCGCTCGCTCGGCGACGTCGTTCCCGCCGTCGCCGACGCGCTGGGCACTCCGCTGCTCCCCGGGGTCGACCCGGAGCCCAGCACCCTGGTGCTGCCGCCCGCGCCGGCGTACGTCGTCTTCCTCATCGACGGGCTCGGTGCCCGGCTGCTCGAGCGCTACGCCCACGCCGCGCCGTACCTCTCGAGCCTGCTGGTCGGCCAGGAGCCCGCGACCGCGGGCGTCCCGTCGACGACCGCGACCAGCCTGACCTCGCTCGGGACCGGCCTGACCCCGGGCGCGCACGGCCTCGTCGGCTTCACCTCGCGGGTGCCGGGCACCGGCAAGCTGCTCAACGCGCTGCTGTGGGACAAGGACGTCGACCCCACCGAGTGGCAGCCGCACACCACCGCCTTCTCCCGGCTGCGCAGCCGGGGCGCGACCGTCACGGTGGTGAACAAGCGGTCCTTCGCGGGCTCCGGCCTGACCGTCGCGGCCCACCGCGGTGCCGACTTCGTCGGCGCCGACAAGGTGGGGGAGCGGATCGCGGCCGTGCTGGAGGCGTCGTCGGAGCGTCCCTCGCTGACCTACCTCTACGACGGCGACCTCGACTGGACCGGGCACCGCTACGGCGTCGCGTCGAGCCAGTGGCTGCTGCAACTGTCGATGATCGACTCCGAGGCCGAGCAGCTGCGCGAGACGCTGCCGCCGGCGACCCGGCTGCTCGTCGTCGCCGACCACGGGATGATCGACTCCGCGCCGGAGTCGCGCGTCGACGTCGACGAGGTCCACGAGCTCCGCGACGGGGTGGCGCTGCTGGGCGGCGAGGCCCGCTTCCGGCACCTCTACTGCCAGCGCGGCGCCGTCGACGACGTCGTCGCGACCTGGCGCGAGCACCTCGGTGACCGCGCCGACGTGATGACCCGGCAGGCGGCGGTCGAACGCGGGTGGTTCGGCGTGGTGCACCCCGGCGTGCTGCCGCGCCTCGGCGACGTGGTCGTCGCGTGCCGCGCGGACACCGCGATCCTCTCGACGACCGACTTCCCCTACGAGGCCACCCTGGTGGGCCTGCACGGGTCGCTGACGCCGGAGGAGATGCTCATCCCGATGGTCGTGGACTGAGCATCCCCTCCGGGGCGCGTCCGACCAGCGTCAGTTGAGCGCCATCCGGGGCTCGCCGTTGAGCAGCCCGGTGCCGGAGATGGTGCAGGTGCCGCTGCGCGGGGCGCCGGCGTTGTAGGCCTGTCGCACGCAGGAGCGGGTGGCCAGCTGCGCCCAGTAGTTCGGGTGCAGCGACTCCTGGACGTAGTACGGCGAGCCGGAGCAGCAGGTCGACACCGTACGGATCTGGTTGACCCACTCGGTCTTGTCGACCGCGCCGGCCTGGGTCCAGCTGGTCAGGCCCTTCTCCTCGTAGAGGCCCACGGTGTTCTCGCACAGCCGGCGGCCGTTGAACGCCGAGGCCAGGTTGAGGGTCTTCACGTTGGTCAGGCCGGCGTCGGTGGCGGCACCGGTCACCGCGGTGTTGATCGTCGGCAGCGCCACGTCGTTGGCCCAGTCGGCGTCGGAGTTCCAGAAGCCGCAGCCGCCGGTGTCCTGCCGGCTGAAGCCGGACTCGCCGTACCGGATCCCGGCGCCGCGGGGGAGCGGCGAGGCGTAGTTCTGCACCAGCAGCGTCCACGAGGTGTCGGAGTAGCCGGCGTTGCGCATGGCGGTGCGGATGTTGGTGTACGCCGCGGCGATGCGCGCGCGGACGGCGGCGACGTTGCCGGCGGTGAAGTTCGAGGTGACCGAGCTGTCGTCCTTGCAGTAGTCCTTGGCCCAGGTGGGCGAGGTCAGGAAGTCGCTCACGCAGGTCTGGACGATCGAGCCGAAGTTGAAGTCGTTGCCTCCGATCGAGACCGCGACCATCTTCACGTTGTGGGTGCCGGCGAAGTTCTGCAGCAGCTTGGCCTGGCCCAGGTGCCCGGCGCCGTCGTCGTAGAAGTCGAGGCCGGGCTTGAAGTAGCTGCCGGTGGTGGTGTTGGTCTGCGAGCCCGAGCAGGCGAGGTTCATGCCGCTGACGCCGCCGCCGATGTAGGCCTCGGCGGACTTGCTGCGGTGGCAGCGCTCGATCGTCTCGCTGCTGCCGTTGTCGTAGTAGGCGCTGGCGCCGAGGGCATCGGCGTACGCGCTGGAGGTGTTGGAGCTGCCGGCCCAGCGGCCGGCCTCGCCGGAGATGTAGGAGTCACCGACGGTGACCACCCAGGGCGAGCCCACGCCGGGGCCGTCTGCCTGGGCGGGGGCGGGCGCGGTCAGGGCGACGAGGAAGCCGGCGCCCAGGGTGAGGGCGAGGCCGAGGAGGAACCCGGAACGGGCAGGACGGAATGTCGACACGTGGTCTCCCGAGAAGGATGCGTGCGGAGTGGCGACGGGGGTGACGCCTCGGGAAACGTAGTGGCGCGGATCAGCCGAAGGGAAGGGGTTCGGGCGCCAGTGAGACGGCCTTGGCCCGGGCGGCCGTGAGCCGGCGGCGGTGGTGCTGGCGGCACAGGACCTCGTAGGCGACGTCCGCGGGCACCGCGTCCATCTCGTCGACGTCACCGACCACGATCACGTCGCCCTCGACGACCATCACGCCGTTCTCGGTGCGGGCGTTGTGGGTGGCCCGCTTGCCGCACCAGCACAGCGCCTCGACCTGCAGCACGTTCATCCGGTCGGCAAGCTCGACGAGCCGGGCGCTGCCGGCGAACAGGTTGCTGCGGAAGTCGGTGAGGATGCCGAACGCGAACACGTCGATCTGCAGCTCGTCGACGACCTTGGCGAGCTGGTCGATCTGCTCGCGCGTGTAGAACTGGGCCTCGTCGCAGATCATGTAGTCGATCCGGCTACCCGCGGTCAGGCTGCGGACGACGTAGTTCCAGAAGTCGAAGTCGGAGGCCACCTCGGTCGCCTCGAGAGTCAGGCCCAGCCGGCTGGACAGCGTCGCCTCGCCGGCCCGGTCGTGCGTGGTGAAGATGCGGCCCACCCGCCCACGCGCCGCGTGGTTGTGGTTCGTCTGGAGCGCGAGGGTGCTCTTGCCCGAGTCCATGGTCCCGGTGAAGAAGTGCAGTTCAGCCACGGGTCACGATCCTTTCACAGACCCGTGTGCGTGAGGATGTCCGCATGACCGGTCCGTTGATCTCGGCGTCCGAGCTGGCCACCCTGCTGGCGTCCGGCTCGCCCCGCCCCACCGTCCTCGACGTCCGCTACCGGATGGGCGGACCGTCCGGACCGGACGAGTTCGCCGCCGGCCACGTCCCCGGAGCGGCGTACGTCGACATGGACAGCGAGCTCGCCGCGCCGCCCGGCCCGGGCGGTCGCCACCCGCTGCCCGACGTCGCCGTCTTCGAGGCCGCCATGCGCCGCGCCGGGGTCTCCGGCTCGCGGCCCGTGGTCGTGTACGACGACTGGGCGGCCCACGCCGCCGGCCGCGCCTGGTGGCTGCTGCGCTTCCACGGCCACCCCGACGTGCGCGTGCTCGACGGCGGCTGGGCCGCCTGGGTCGCCGAGGGCGGCGAGGTCTCGGCAGGCTCGACCACCGAGGTGGGCGACTTCGTCGCGCGTCCCGGCCACCTGCCGATGGTGGAGGCCGACGGCGTCCCCCGCGTCGCGGTGCTGGTCGACGCCCGCGCCGCCGAGCGCTACCGCGGCGAGACCGAGCCCATCGACCCGGTCGCCGGCCACATCCCCGGCGCCGTCAACGTGCCCACCGCGTCCAACCTCGCCCCCGACGGCCGCTTCCGGCCGGCCGAGGAGCTGCGGGAGCTCTACGCCGCCGTCGGCGCGACGCCCGAGGCCGGCGAGCGCGGCGAGGTGGCGGCGTACTGCGGGTCCGGCGTCACCGCCGTCCACGACATCATCGCCATGGAGGTCGCCGGCATCCGGGCGGCGCTCTACCCCGGCTCGTGGTCGGGGTGGATCACCGACCCCGACCGGCCGGTGGAGACGGGCTGAGGTTCGCCGCGGCTCCGCCGCGACTCACCAGTGAATGCCCTTGAAGACCTTCGCGAGCATGATCTGCTCCGACTCCCGCGTGCCGCCGGAGACGTCGCCCTTGGCGGCGGCCGAGTCGGGGAACACGTGGTAGGCCATGTTGAGGACCCGGAAGGCGAGCTTGGGGGCGACGGTGTGGGCGATCGCCCCGGCGTTGCCGAGCATGGTGTTGATCTCGTGGGGACGCTCGACCATCGCCTTGATGACCAGGTCGGCCGCCTGCGCGGGCGAGATCGTGGGGAACTTGTCGTAGATCTTGGTCGGCGCGATCATCGGCGTCCGCACCAGCGGCATGTGGATGCCGGTGAAGGTGATCCCGTCGCCGACGAGCTCGGAGGCGACGACGTTGCTCCACGAGTCCAGCGCCGACTTGGAGGCGACGTACGCCGAGAAGCGCGGCGGGTTGGTCTGCACGCCGATGGAGCTGATGTTCACGACGTGGCCGCGCTTCTGCTCGCGCATCGTCGGCAGCAGGCCCATCACGAGGCGGATCGCGCCGAAGTAGTTGAGCTGCATGGTGCGCTCGAAGTCGTGGAAGCGGTCGTGCGAGAGCTTCAGTGACCGGCGGATGGAGCGTCCGGCGTTGTTGACCACGAAGTCGACCGACGGCAGCTCGGCGGTGATCTGCTCGCAGAGCGCGTCGATGGCCTCGAGGTCGGACAGGTCGCACGGGAAGACGTGGGCCTGGCCGCCGCGCAGCTCGATCAGCGACTTGGTGTCCTCCAGCTTGTCCTTGCCGCGGGCCACGAGCACCGGGATGCCGCCCGCCTGGGCGACCTTGAGCGCGGTGACCTGGCCGATGCCGGACGAGGCGCCGGTGATCACGACGTGCTTGCCGGCGAGCGCCTCCCGGATGGAGGAGTCGCGGCCGGTGGACTCGTCGAGGTTCTCCTCCCAGTAGCCCCACAGGGTCCGGGCGTAGGACTCCAGGTCGGGCACGCCGATGCCGGAGCCGGCCAGCGCCTTCTCGGTGCGGCGGGAGTCGAAGACGGCCGAGAAGTTGACGTGGCCCAGGACCTCGGCGGGCACGCCGATCCGGCCGGTGACCTGGTCGAGGACTGACTGGACGAGGCCGTTGCGGACGAGGCCGGAGATGATCGACGAGGGGCGCAGGGCACGCGGGACCAGGGAGAACGGCAGCGCGCGGGTGAGGCGTCGGTCGACGGGTGTCGCGAACTGCGGGGCACCCGCGGCCGCGCAGAACGCGTTGATCATCTCCACGACCGGCTGCGGCTCGGGGTTGACCAGGTGGAAGGCCTCGCCGTCGTGGCCGGGCACGTGGGCCAGGTGGTCCATGGCCTTGGCGACGTAGTCGACGGGCACCACGTTGGTGTCGCCGAGGTCGACGCCGACCAGCGGCAGCCAGGCGGGGAGGTTGTCGCGCATGAGCTTCATGAGCGGGAAGAAGTAGTAGGGGCCGTCGACCTTGTCCATGGCCCCGGTCTGCGAGTCGCCGACCACGATCGCGGGCCGGTAGACGCGCCACGGCACGGTGGCCTCGTCGCGGACGATCTTCTCCGACTCGTACTTCGTTCGGTGGTACGGCGAGGGGAGGTGCTGGCCCTCCTCGAACATCGTCTCGTCGAAGGTGCCGTGGTACTCGCCCGCCGCGGCGACCGAGGAGACCTGGTGGAAGCAGCCGGCCTTCAGGGCACCGGCGAGCTCCAGGGCGTTGCGGGTGCCACCGACGTTCATCGTCTGGTTGGTGGCGTCGTCCGCGGTCATGTCGTAGATCGCGGCGAGGTGGAAGAAGTGGTCGATCGAGCCGGCGTGCTCGGTGACCCACTTCTTGGCGACGCCGAGCCCGGACTCGGAGAGGTCGCCGGTGACCGGGGTCACCCGGTCGGAGCCCCAGCGCTTGATGAGCTTCTGCATGCGTGGCAGCGAGCCCTGGCGCACCAGGACGAAGATCTCGCCCTCGCGGTGGTCGATGAGCTCCTGGACGAGGTGTCGGCCGATGAATCCGGTGGCGCCGGTGACGAAGTACGACATGGCACGCGAGACTACCCGTAAGTAACCTCTGGCGTCAGGGCCCAAACTGTGACGGCGTACGTCACACGGTCAGTCGTTCTTGCCGCCGCCGAACATGATCTCGTCCCAGCTCGGGACCGACGCGCGGCCGCGGCTCTTCTTGACCGGACGGCGGCTCGGGGGCTCCTCGTCGGCGGGCTGCGCCGGCTCGGGCTCCGGCTCGTGCTCGTCGCGGGCGGCCGCGTCGGCGGCCTCCTCGGCGAGCTCGGCCTGCTCCTCGACGACCTCCTGTGGCAGGTCGTCGGCAGGGGGCTCGTCGGTGAGGAAGGCCTCGAGCGGCATGTCGCTGACCAGGTCGATCGCGTCGTCGCCCAGGGGCAGCTCGTCCTCGGGGACCGAGGTGAGCCGGCGCTGCCGGGCCTGGCGGAGGTCGTCGCGCGGCGTCGGGGCCGCGACGCTCGGGACCTCGCCGAGCAGCCAGCGGGCGTCCTCGTTCTCGGCCGTGACGTAGTTGCCCGGGGCGTCGAAGGTGAAGTGCCCCGAGCCCTTGCGCTTGCTGGTGGTGTAGTCGCCGGTCAACGCCCAACGGCCGTCCTCGCGCCGCCAGGCGTCCCACTCGACGCTGGCGGGGTCGACGTTGATGGAGCGCAGGTGGTGGGCGACGACGTCGCCGAGCGTGCGCGCGCCGCCGGCGGAGTCGGCGTTCTTGCGCCGCACCGAGGACCGCTGGGCGCGGTCCGCGACGTGCTGGCGCTCGGCCAGCACGGGCGCGGCGAACGCCATGATCTTGTCGACCGTCGTGTGCGCGGCCTCGGCCACGGCGTCCGGGGTCTCGCCGGCGCGGATCCGCGCCTGGATGTCGCGGGGGCGAAGGGTGCTGTCCATCTCTGTCTCCAACTTGCCGGTGCGACCGTGATCACCGCTGAGGGCGGACCGGAGACGGGTGTCGATGTCGAGGGTGAACTCGACCCCCTCCTCGTTGATCAGGAGCAGGCGCTTCCCGTCGTCGCTCACTCCAGCGAGCGTGAGGTGCGCCATGGGTGTCGGGCTCCGTATCGATTCGGTGCGGGGTCTCCGCGTCTTCGGTGCGCCGAGCCTACGCCAGCGACCCCGCTCCGTCGGGTTGCCTTGCCGGGTCGGGAGCGGCGGCCGACGCTAGCCTCGTCACGTGTCTGCCCCGATCAACGAACCCGCCGCGACCTTGGTCGTCCTCGACCTGGCCGGCATCTTCGTCTTCGCCATCTCCGGCGCGCTCGTGGCGGTCCGCAAGGAGCTCGACGTGTTCGGGGTCCTGGTGCTGGCCGGTACGACGGGCCTGGGCGGCGGCTTCCTGCGGGACGTGCTGATCGGGGCGACCCCGCCGGCGGCCCTGGCCGACTGGCGCTACCTGCTCGTGCCGGTGGGTGCCGGGCTGCTGACGTTCTGGTTCCACCCCGCCCTGGGCCGGATGGAGCGCAGCGTCAACGTCCTGGACGCCTTCGGGCTGGGGCTCTTCTGCGTGACCGGGGCGCTCAAGGCGCTCGACTACGGGCTCGGCCCGGTGCCCGCGGCCCTGATGGGCATGGTGACCGGGATCGGCGGCGGCATGGTCCGCGACGTCCTGGCCGGGCGCGTGCCGACGATCTTCCGGGGTGAGCTCTACGCCACCCCGGCCCTCGCCGGGGCCTTCCTCGCGGTGCTGGGCGACCACCTCGACGCGCCGCTGTTCGTCACGGCCGCCGTCGGCGGCGGTCTGTGCACCGTGTGGCGGCTGCTCGCCATCTGGCGGCACTGGCAGGCCCCGGTGCCGACGGGGTCCGCCAGCGTGTGAGCGTGGGTCAGTCCCCGAGAACCTTGCGGAGGTGGCCGTTGGCGAAGACCCGGTCGGGGTCGAGTCGGTCGCGCAGGGCGAGGAAGTCGGCGAACCGCGGGTAGGCCGGAGCGAGGTCCGCGGCGGTGCGGGTGTGCACCTTGCCCCAGTGGGGGCGACCGTCGGCGTCGCGCATGATCGCCTCCACCCCCGCGAAGTACGCCGTGTGGTCGGCGTCGCGGTGGGTGTGGAACGCCAGGTAGAGGGAGTCCCGGCCGTAGGCGGTGGACAGCGGCACGTCCTCGGCCGGGGCGACCCGGATCTCGACGGGGAAGCTGATCCGCCACGGCGAGGCCTCCACCGCGCGGCGTACCTCCCGCAGGGCGTCGAGGCCGGCCTCGCGCGGCAGGGCGTACTCCATCTCGCGGAAGACCACGTCCCGCCGGGCGGTGAAGACCCGGTGCGCCACGTCGCTGTAGGTGCGCGCCGACAGCACCCGCGACGAGACCTGGTTGACCCGCGGGATCGCCGCCGGCACCCGGTTGGTGGCCCGGCACAGCGCGCCGAAGAACGTGTTGGAGAGGAAGTCGTCGTCCAGCCAGGACCGCCAGCGGGGGAGCGGCCGCGCCTCGCCCGGGTCGGCGTCGAGCCGGTCGTTGCGCTTGGTGAGCATCCGGTCGGTGTGCGGGAACCAGTACATGTCGACGTGGTGGCTGCCGGCGACCATCTCGTCGAAGGAGGCCAGCGCCTCGTCCCACCCCATCGGCTGCTCGTGCGCCTCGAGGAGGAACAGCGGCTCCACGCGGAACGTCACCGTCGTGAGGATGCCCAGCGCCCCGAGGCCGACCCGGGCGACGTCGAGGACGTCGGGGTTCTCGGTCGGGGTGGCCCGCAGCACCTCGCCGGTCCCGGTGACCAGCTCGAGGCCGGCGACCTGCGAGGCCAGCCCGGCGGCGACGCCACCGGTGCCGTGGGTGCCGGTCGAGATGGCGCCGGCGAGCGTCTGCTCGGCGATGTCGCCCATGTTGTGCAGGCTCAGCCCGAGGCGCTCCAGCCCGGCGTTGAGGACCTTGAGGGGGGTGCCGGCCAGCGCCGTCACGGTCATTGCGTCCCGGTCGACGGCGACGATGCCGGTGAGGGCGGTGGGGGAGAGCAGGGTGTGCTCGGGCGCCGCGATCGAGGTGAAGCTGTGCCCGGTGCCGGCCATCTTGACCGTCGTCCCGTTGGCCCGCGCCTTCTCGACCAGGGCCACGATCTCCGCGGTGTCACGCGGCTCCTCGACCACCACGGGCGTCGCCGACTCCAGCCCCGACCAGTTGCGCCACTCGCTCACGTCGCCAGCCTAGGTCGGGGGTCGGTCGCGCGGCAGCGTCTGCGCGGCCAGCGCGCCGACGAGTCCGGCCGCGACGCAGACGAGGTACGCCGCGGACGCGCCGTGCGCGTCGATCACCAGGCCCGCGACGGTCGCCCCGGGCGCCACGCCCGCGACCAGCCCGGTCTGCAGGATCGCCATCCCCTCGGTGAGCCGGCCGGACGGCACGGTGCCCTCCGTGAGCGACAGCGAGGCGATCAGGGTCGGGGCGATGGCGAAGCCGCCGACGAGCAGGACGACGCCCATCAGCCAGATCGTCCCGACGAAGTGCAGCGGCACCATCGCGGCGAGCATGCCGACGGCACCCCAGCGGACCCGGATCGTCGGGCCGCGTCGCCAGGAAACCGCGCCGCTGAGCAGCCCGGCCACCATGCTGCCGAGCGCCCACAGGGCGAGCAGGCCGCCCGCCCAGCCGGGGCTTCCCTGCTCGGCCGAGAACGCCACGGTGGTCACCTCCGCCGCCCCGAAGAGCACGCCGAGCGAGGCCGCCACGACCGTGAGCGGGGCGACGGTGGCCCACGGCATCGGCGGTCGCGGTCCGCTGGCCTGGTGGTGCGGGTGGGCCGGCGGCTCGGTCGCGCGCTGCGCGCAGAAGGCCAGCGTCCCGCCCACGCAGGCGACGACGGCCACGGCGAGCCCGGCCGCGGGATCCCACGCGGTGGCCAGGACCGTGATGACGATCGGCCCCACCATGAAGACCACCTCGTCGGCGACCGCCTCGATCGCGAAGGCCGTCTGCACCTCGCTCGGGTCGTCCAGGGCGTGCGACCACCGGGCCCGGACGCACGACCCGACCTGGGGCAGGGTGCCGCCGGCCATCGCGGCGAAGAGGAAGGAGGCCGCTGCCGGCCAGTCGGCCCGCACCGAGACGACGAGCAGCACCATCGTGACGCCGAAGGCCGCGGCGGCCACCGTCAGCACCCGCGCCTGCCCGAGCCGGTCGACCAGGCGGCCCTGGAGGATCGCCAGCACCGCGTTGGTGAGCATGTAGGCCGCCGACACGGCACCCGCGACGCCGTAGGACCCGGTGGTCGTGGAGATCAGCAGGACGATGCCCAGGCCCACCATCGAGATCGGCAGCCGCGCCACCAGCCCGGTGGCGCTGAACAGCAGCGTGCCGGGCCGCGTGAGGACCCGGCGGTAGGACGTGAGCACCGGCCGACTCTAGGCGTGCGGGCCCCCTCCCTACGATGGGGCCATGCCGACGCCCGACCCCGCCCAGCCCTGGGCGCCGTACGACGCCCTCCTTCTCGTCTCGTTCGGTGGCCCGGAGGGCCCCGACGACGTGGTGCCGTTCCTGGAGAACGTCACCCGTGGCCGCGGCATCCCCCGGGAGCGGCTGGAGCAGGTCGGGGAGCACTACTTCCAGTTCGGCGGCCGCTCGCCGATCAACGACCAGAACCGCGAGTTCATCGCCGCGCTGCGCGACGACCTGTCCGCCGCGGGCATCGACCTGCCCATCTACTGGGGCAACCGCAACTGGGACCCGTACCTCGCCGACACGCTGCGCCAGATGGCCGCCGACGGCATCACCCGCGCGGCCTGCTTCGTCACGAGCGCCTACTCCTCCTACTCCAGCTGCCGCCAGTACCGCGAGAACCTCGCCGACGCCGTTGCCGACGTGGAGGGCGCGCCGCAGCTCGACAAGCTGCGCCACTACTTCAACCACCCCGGCTTCGTGGAGTCCGTGGTCGACGCGACCCTGGCCGCGCTGGCCGACCTGCCGGCGGCCGTCCGCGAGGGCGCCCACCTCGCCTTCGTCACCCACTCCGTGCCGGAGACGATGGACGAGGCCAGCGGCCCCGATGGTGGCGCCTACACCGCCCAGCACCTCAGCGTCGCCGAGGAGGTCGTCGAGCGGGTCCGCCAGGAGACCGGTCGGCGCCACCAGCACGAGCTCGTCTTCTGCTCGCGCTCCGGCGCCCCGCACGTCCCGTGGCTCGAGCCGGACGTCAACGACCACCTGCGCGAGCTGCACGACCTCGGCACGTCCGCCGTGGTGATGGTGCCGATCGGCTTCGTCTCCGACCACATGGAGGTCATCTACGACCTCGACACCGAGGCGATGGCCACCGCCGAGAAGCTCGGCCTGCCCGCCACCCGGGCGGCGACGGCGGGCATCGACCCGCGCTTCGTCGCGGTCGTCCGCGACCTGCTCCTCGAGCGGGCCGCCGTCGAGCGCGGCGCGGAGGTGCAGCGCCGGGCGGTCGGCAGCATGCCGGCGCTCTGGGACCGCTGCCCGGTGGGCTGCTGCGCCAACCCGCGCGGCGAGCGCCCCGCCCTGTGCGGCCAATGACGTCCGGGCCGTCGGACCTCGACACCGGGGACCTGGCCCGGATCGCCCTGGAGGTCGCCCGCGAGGCGGCCGCCCTGGTCCGGGGCCGCAAGGCCGGCGGGGTCACGGTCGCCGACACCAAGACCAGCGTCGTCGACGTCGTGACCGAGGCCGACCGGGCCAGCGAGGAGCTGATCCGACGCCGCCTGCTCGAGCACCGCCCCGACGACGCGATCCTCGGCGAGGAGGGCAGTGACCGCCCGGGCACCACCGGTATCCGCTGGGTCGTCGACCCGATCGACGGGACCGTGAACTTCCTCTACGGCATCCCGCAGTACGCCGTCTCGATCGCCGCCGAGCTCACCACCCCCGACGGGGTCGAGGTCGTGGCCGGAGTCGTGCTCAACGCCGCCACCGGCACCGAGTACGTCGCCCACGTCCGCCCCGACGGGTCAGCCACCGCGACCCGGGACGGCGCGGCGATCGGCGTACGAGGTCCGGCGCCGCTGGCCCAGCGCCTGGTCGGGACCGGCTTCTCCTACGACGCCGGGCTGCGCGAGATCCAGGCCCGCGCGCTGGTCGACCTGCTGCCGCGGATCCGCGACATCCGGCGGCTGGGCGCGTGCGCGCTCGACCTGTGCGGGGTCGCCGAGGGCAGCCTGGACGGCTACGTCGAGGAGGGCGTCAACCTCTGGGACCACGCCGCCGGCGGGCTGGTCGCCAGGGCCGCGGGCGCCACCACGGAGCTCACCACGGGCGCCGGTGGTCGAGACCTGCTGTTGTGTGCTCCGACACACGGTTTCGAGGAGTTCCGGGAGGCCGTCCGCACAGCGGGGTTCCTCGCCCGCTGACGGGTCAAATGACCCCGGAACTCCCACGGATCCGTGGGCGTTGTGGGGGAATAGCCGGACACCACCAGATGTTCATGCGTCGCACGGCGAGACCGGCGTGCACACATCCCTCCGGATGGTGCACAATCTGGCGCCGACGCGAGGACAAAGGTCGTACACATGGCCAGCCACACGGCCAGCCACATGGGATGCAGGGTTTTGAGGGGAGTGACGGATGGCGACTGACTACGACGCACCGCGCAAGAACGAGGACGAGCAGTCCGAGGAGAGCATCGAGGAGCTCAAGGCACGTCGCCACGACAAGAACTCCGGCAAGGTCGACGAGGACGAGGCGGAGGCCGCCGAGTCCTTCGAGCTGCCGGGTGCCGACCTGTCGCACGAGGAGCTCGCCGTCGAGGTGAAGCCCAAGCAGGACGACGAGTTCACGTGCATGAGCTGCTTCCTGGTGCACCACCGTTCGCAGCTGGCGGATGCCAAGAAGATGATCTGCAAGGACTGCGCCTGAGCGCAGGCCGCACCGGCAACAGCAAAGGCCGCAACCCCTCGGGGTTGCGGCCTTTCGCGTTGCTGGAGCGTTGGTGGGTCAACTGGCGGGGGCCGGCGCCTTCGACGCGTCCTGGCCGTCCTTCTGGAGGTCCGGCGGCAGGTGGCCGGTGGACTTCGCGTAGTACTCCGCGGCCCGCCGGGTGGCCAGCATGCGGGCAAGAGCGATGAACGTGCCGCTCACGCTCGCCCACGCCACGGCCTCCCACAGGGCCACGTCGGGGTCGGCCGGGTTGGCGGGCGGGTTCTTGCCCGTCGCCGCCCTCCAGCCGGTGTTGAGGGTCTTCTTCGCGACGGCGGCGGCGCCGAGCGCCGCACCGAGGGAGAAGACGGACCAGACCTTCGAGCCAGATGCCATGGGACGACCTTACCCAGCCGTGCGCCGAGCATTCAGGGCGGCGGCCAGCTCCTCGGGGTGGCGGGTGCTGACCAGCCAGTACGGCGTGGGGTCGGCCGGGTCGCTGATCGCGACCTTGACGGCCCGCTTGAGGTAGGGCCGCAGCAGCAGGAACGCCCGCGCGTCGGCCTCGCGACCGGCGGTCCGCCGGGTCGCGTCGGCGTCGAGGGCCTCGGCCGCACCCAGGTGGGCCGCCTCGATGCGCGCGCGACCGGCGGTGAGCACGCCGTCGCGGACGCTCACCCGGGCGCTGCCGTAGGAGAGGAACACCCCGGCGAGCAGGGCCATCGCGACCGCGGTCACGGCCCAGGCGACGCTGCCGGGCAGGGCCACGACGACCGCCAGCCACAGGGTGGCGACCAGCATGGTGCCCTGGACCCACCAGCGCAGGGGCACGCCGAGGCGCTCGTCGTACTCCGCATCGGGCAGGGACCGTGACTCCACGGGGAGAAGACTTCCATGACCGGTAGGGTCACCCGCCGTGACCCCCGACTTGCCCCACCTGACCGTGGACGTCGTCCGCCTCGACACCGAGCTGCCGCTGCCGTCGTACGCCCACCCCGGCGACGCCGGGGCCGACCTGCTGACGACCGTCGACGTGACGCTCGCGCCGGGGGAGCGGGCCATGGTCCCCACCGGCATCGCGCTGGCGCTCCCCGACGGGTACGTCGCCCTCGTGCACCCCCGCTCCGGCCTCGCGGCCCGGCACGGCTTGTCGATCGTCAACACGCCCGGCACCATCGACGCGGGCTACCGCGGCGAGGTGAAGGTGATGCTGATCAACCACGACCCGCGCGAGCCGATCGAGCTGCGGCGGGGCGACCGGATCGCCCAGCTGGTCATCCAGCGCTTCGAGCGGGCGCACTTCGTCGAGGTGGGGGAACTCCCCGACTCGGCGCGTGGCGACGGGGGTTACGGTTCTACCGGAGGGTTCGGTCGGTCGTGACCACCCTGCGCCCGCCAATCGAGGAGTCGTCGTGAAGTTCCGCCGCAAGTCCACCGAGCCCGCACCGGGCGAGGCCGTCGAGACCGCGGGGGCGAGCGACGCCGTCGCCGAGCCGGCGGTGGCGGCGACGGGCCCCTTCGACGCCGACGACCTGCCCCAGGACGGCGTCCAGCGCGTCGACCTCGGTTCGCTCCTCATCGAGCCCCAGCCGGGCCGCGAGCTGCGCCTCCAGGTCGACGAGTCGACCGGTGAGGTCCAGTCGGTGGTGCTGGCCGGCGCCGACGGCGCCCTCGAGCTGCGCGCGTTCGCCGCGCCCCGCCACGGCGACCTGTGGGGCGAGGTGCGCCCGCAGATCGCCGCCGACATGGCCCAGCACGGCGGCATCGCCAGCGAGCGCGAGGGCCGCTTCGGCACCGAGCTCGTCTGCCAGATGACCGTGCAGCGCGGCGACGGCACCACCGGCACCCAGCCCTCGCGGATCATCGGCATCAACGGGTCGCGCTGGATGCTGCGCGCCACCCTGCTCGGCCGCCCGGCGATGGACCTCGAGGGGTCCGGCGACTGGGAGGACACCATCGAGAAGGTCGCGGTCCGTCGCGGCAACGGGGCGATGCCCGTCGGCGACGTCCTGCCCGTCGCCCTGCCCGACGACGCACGCCGGCTCGATCCGAACGCCTGACCATGGGCGAGAAGAGCCGCCTGCGGCGGAACCTCAGCAAGTGGGCCAACAGCACCGACCAGCACGCGCGTGACCTGCGCAAGACCTACGGCGAGTCCGGGCTGGCCACCATTGCCGAGGCCCCGGACCGCGAGCGGGTCCGCGTGCGGGGCACCATCCGCACCGTCACCCTGCGGCCCCGCGGCGGCGTCCCCGCGCTCGAGGCCGAGCTGTACGACGGCTCCGGCGTGATCACCGTCGTGTGGCTGGGCCGGCGCCAGATCGCCGGCATCACCCCCGGCCGCGCCATGGAGATCCAGGGCCGGATCGGCGCCCACGAGGGCGTCCGCATCATGTACAACCCGCGTTACGAGCTCATGCCGTGACCGATCCCGCACCGCAGGCGCCCGTGGCGGCCTCCGTCGAGACCGTCGAGTCCGTCGTCCGTGCCCAGCTCGCCAAGGCCCTCGGTGGCCGCCGCGGCATGGTCGAGGCCGCCGTGCCGACCATCCTGTTCACCCTGATGTGGCTCACCACCCGCGAGCTCAACCTCGCCCTGGGCGTGAGCGTCGCGGCCGCGCTGGTCATGCTCGCGGTCCGGCTGGTCCAGCGCTCGACGGTGCAGTTCGTCGTCAACGCCCTCGTCGGCATCGGCATCGGCTGGCTGTTCGTCTCGATGTCCGCCCACCGCGGCGGCAGTGCCGACGACCAGGCGCTGGCCTACTTCCTGCCGGGCATCATCTACAACACGGCGTACACCGTGGTGCTGGCGACGACCTGCCTGATCCGGTGGCCGATCATCGGCTTCATGGTCGGCAGCGTCACCGGCGACCCCACCGCGTGGCACAAGGACCGCCAGGTCGTGCGGCTCTGCACGCTGCTCACGTGGTTCCTCGTGCTGCCGTGCCTGCTGCGCGTCGTCGTGCAGGGCCCGCTCTGGCTGGCCGGCTCCCACGGGGCCATGGACGCCGACGCGGCCGTCGCCGCCCTCGGCGTCCTCAAGATCGTGCTCGGCTGGCCGCTCCAGCTCGCCGCGCTCGCCGGCATGGCGTGGGTGCTCGGTCGCAACCACACGCCGGTGGAGTCGGCTGCCTGACCCGCCGGCGGCTCAGCCGCCGTGGTTCTGCGGGGCGAGCAGTCGCTCGAGCTGGTCCTCGACGTCGGCGGGAACGACGAAGAGCAGCTCGTCGCCGCTCTCGATGGGCTGCTCGGCCTCGGGGACGTAGACCTGGCCGTCGCGCAGGATGGTGACCAGGGCGCAGTTCTCCGGGAAGGGGATGAGCCCGATCGGCTTGCCGACGTACGGCGAGTCGGTGGGCAGCGTCATCTCGACCAGGTTGGCGTTGCCCTGGCGGAAGGTGAACAGCCGGACCAGGTCGCCGACGGTCACGGCCTCCTCGACGAGCGCCGACATGATCCGCGGGGTCGACACGTTGACGTCGACGCCCCAGGCCTCGGTGAACAGCCACTCGTTGTTGGGGTGGTTGACCCGGCCGACGGTGCGGGGCACGCCGAACTCGGTCTTGGCCAGCAGCGAGGTGACCAGGTTGGCCTTGTCGTCACCGGTCGCGGCGATGACCACGTCGCACTGGTCGAGGCGGGCCTCCTCCAGCGACGACATCTCGCACGAGTCGGCGAGGAGCCACTCGGCGTCTGGGACGCGCTCGGGCTTGATCGAGCCCGGCTCCTTGTCGATCAGCAGGACCTCGTGGCCGTTGGTGATCAGCTCGCGGGCGATGGACCGCCCGACCGCACCGGCTCCGGCGATGGCGACGCGCATCAGTTCTCCTCGGGGCCTTGTTCGATCACGGAGTAGGCGTGCGCGGCGTTCTCCTCGCGCATCACCAGGTGCAGCAGGTCGCCCTCCTGGATGACCGACTCCCGGGTGGGCAGCATGCCCTCACCGAGCCGGTCGATCCAGGCGATGCGGCTGTGCGACTGCATCTGGAAGTCCACCGTGCGGTGGCCGATCCACGCGTCGCTCGCGGGGATCTGGTCGAGGCGGATCGTGCCGGAGGGGTCGCGGAAGTCCGGCTCGGCGCCGGCGGGCAGCAGTCGGCGCAGGACCTGGTCGGCCGTCCACTTGACCGTGGCGACCGTGGTGATGCCGAGGCGCTGGTAGACCTCGGCGCGGCCGGGGTCGTAGATGCGGGCGACGACCTGCTGGATCCCGAACGTCTCGCGGGCCACGCGGGCCGCGATGATGTTGGAGTTGTCACCGCTGGAGACCGCCGCGAACGCATCGGCGCGGCGGATGCCGGCCTTCTCGAGGACCTCCTGGTCGAAGCCGTAGCCGGTCACCTTGTCCCCGTTGAAACCCGGGCCCAGACGCCGGAACGCGTCCGGCTCGCTGTCGATGACGGAGACGGTGTGGTTGCGGTCCTCGAGGCTGCGGGCGAGCGTCGAACCGACGCGGCCACAGCCCATGATCACGACGTGCACGACGCAGACGCTACCGCAGCAGGTTTGTGGTCTAGCCTTGCCGCTCGTGGGAGTCGGCGACGTATCGAAGCGCATCCTGTTGGGCCGCAAGCTGCGGAGCTCCCAGCTGGGGGAGACGCTGCTCCCCAAGCGCATCGCGCTCCCCGTGTTCGCCAGCGACGCACTCTCCTCGGTGGCCTACGCCCCGGACGAGGTCTTCATCATGCTGTCGCTCGCCGGGGCCTCGGCGTACGTCTGGTCCTGGAAGATCGGCATCGCGGTCGCGCTGGTGATGAGCGCGGTCGTCATGTCCTACCGGCAGACCGTGCACGCCTACCCCAGCGGCGGCGGTGACTACGAGGTCGCCACCGTCAACCTCGGCGCCATGGCCGGCACCACCGTGGCCAGCGCGCTGCTCGTCGACTACGTCCTGACCGTCGCCGTGTCGATCTCCTCGGGAGCGCAGTACGCCGCCTCGGCCATCGGCGCGCTCAGCGGGCACGAGGCGACGTTCGCCTCGATCATGGTGCTGGTCCTGATGGCCATCAACCTGCGCGGCATCCGCGAGTCCGGGACGTTCTTCGCCTTCCCGACCTACGCCTTCATGGTCGCGATCCTCGGCATGTGCGGCTTCGGGCTGCTCCGCCTGGCGACCGGCAACCTGCCCCAGGTGGAGAGCGCCGGGCTCCACATCCAGCCCGACCCGGGCTACGGCTCCTCGATGTCGACGCTCGCGCTGCTCTTCCTGCTGGCGCGGGCGTTCTCGTCCGGCTGTGCCGCGCTGACCGGTGTCGAGGCGATCTCCAACGGCGTGCCCGCGTTCAAGAAGCCCAAGAGCAAGAACGCCGCGACCACGCTGCTGCTGCTCGGCATGATCGCGATCACGATGATGATCAGCGTCATCGTGCTGGCCAAGAAGATGGGGCTCAAGTACGTCGACCCCAACCAGATGGACCGGCTCACCCTCGACGGCAAGCCGCTGCCGGCCGGCTACGACCAGCACGCCGTGATCGCCCAGATCGCCCGCGCGGTCTTCTCCGACTTCTCGCCCGGCTTCTATGCCGTCGTCACGGTGACCGGCATCATCCTGGTGCTCGCGGCCAACACTGCCTTCAACGGCTTCCCCGTGCTCGGCTCGATCCTCGCCCAGGACGGCTACGCGCCGCGGGCGCTCGGCTCGCGCGGCGACCGGCTGGCCTACAGCAACGGCATCGTCTTCCTCGCGTTCATGGCCATCATCCTGATCGAGATGTTCAACGCCGAGACCACCAAGCTGATCCAGCTCTACATCGTCGGCGTCTTCGTCTCCTTCAACCTCAGCCAGCTCGGCATGATCCGGCACTGGACGCGCCACCTGAAGTCCGAGACGGACCCGGCCGAGCGCAGGCGGATGATCCGCTCGCGGGCCATCAACACCGTCGGCCTGAGCTTCACGGCGGTCGTCCTGGTGATCGTGCTGATCACGAAGTTCCTCGCCGGTGCCTGGATCACGATCCTGGCGATGATCATCTTCTTCCTGATCATGCGCGGCATCCGGGCGCACTACGACAACGTGCAGGCCGAGCTCGCCGCCGACGAGGAGGACAAGATCATGCCGACGCGGGTCCACGCGATCGTGCTGGTCTCCAAGCTCCACAAGCCCACGCTCCGGGCGCTCGCCTTCGCCAAGGCGACCCGGCCCAACGTCCTCGAGGGCGTGTACGTCGCGGCCGACCCCGCCGCCACCGCCCGGCTGCTGGAGGAGTGGGACGAGCGCAACCTCGGCGTCCCGCTCAAGGTGCTGCACTCGCCCTACCGCGAGCTGATCAAGCCGATCGTCGACTACGCGATGGAGATCAAGAAGGCCAACCCCCGCGGGGTGGTCGCGGTCTACATCCCGGAGTACGTCGTGGGCCGCTGGTGGGAGCAGCTGCTCCACAACCAGACCGCGCTGCGCCTCAAGGGCCGGCTGCTGTTCGCGCCCGGGGTCATGGTCACCTCGGTGCCCTACCAGCTGCGGTCCTCCCAGATCGCCCGCGAGCGCGAGGAGCGCGAGCTCGCCCGGGTCCGGCCCGGCGACCTGCGCCGTGGCCAGGTCAGCGGCGGCGAGAGCCACAAGGGGCAGATCCAGCGATGAGCAACCGCAACACGCGTCCCGGCCGCCGGCCGCGGCAGCGCCAGGCGCGCGGCGCCTCGATGGTCGGCCGCCGCTTCGAGGCCGAGGTCGGACCGGTCGCCCACGGCGGGCACTGCATCGTCCGCGTCGCGACCGGTTCGGAGGTCGAGCCCGGTTCGGAGGTCGAGCCTGCCGAGACCCGGGTGGTCTTCGTCCGGCACGCGATCCCGGGGGAGCGGGTGGTCGTGGAGATCACCGAGGGCACCGAGGGCGACCGCTTCTGGCGCGGCGACGCCGTGGAGGTCCTCCAGGCCTCGCCCGAGCGCGTCGAGCCGCCCTGCCCGCACGCCGGCCCCGGGCTCTGCGGCGGCTGCGACTTCCAGCACGTGACCGTCGCGCACCAGCGCGAGCTCAAGGCGGCCGTGGTCCGCGAGCAGCTCGCCCGGCTCGCGAAGATCGACGTACCCGTCACCGTGGAGCAGATCGCCGGTGACGAGGACGGGCTGCGCTGGCGCACCCGCGTCCAGTGGGCGACCGGCCCGGGCGGCACCCGCGGCATGCGGGCGCACCGCTCCACGACCGTCATCCCGGTCGAGGACTGCCTCATCGCGCGCACCGACGCCCGCGAGGTGCCGGGCCCGGCCGAGGTCGTGACCGAGCAGGTCGTCACCGCTGCCGGCACGCACAGCTTCGCGGTCGACGCCGACGGCTTCTGGCAGGTCCACCCGGGGGCGCCGCGCGTCCTCGTCGAGACGGTGCTCGACTTCCTCGACGCCCAGCCGGGCGAGCGGGTCATGGACCTCTACGCCGGGGTCGGGCTGTTCGCCCGCTTCCTCGCCGACGCGGTCGGCCCCACCGGCCGGATCGCCGCGGTGGAGGGCGATCGCGACGCAGCAAAGCACGCTCAGGGCAACCTCGCGGGCATCCCGGGCGTGCGCGTCGAGTGCGGCAGCGTCGACAAGGTCCTCGCGGCCTCGTTCGACGAGCCCTTCGACCTCGTCGTCCTCGACCCGCCCCGCGAGGGCGCGCGCCGCGAGGTGGTCGAGCAGGTCGTGGACCGTGCCCCGCGCGCCGTGGCGTACGTCGCGTGCGACCCGGCCGCGCTGGCCCGCGACGTCGCGTTCTTCGCCGAGCACGGCTACCGCCTCGAGCGGATCCGGGCCTTCGACCTCTTCCCCATGACCCACCACGTCGAGTGCGTGGCGCTGCTCACCCGGGACCGCTGAGCACACCCTCCGGTTGTCCTCGAGCGCGCTCCAGGCCCTAGCGTCGAGGGCATGACTTCGAAGACCTGGTTCATCACCGGTGCCTCCCGCGGCTTCGGCCGCGAGTGGGCGATCGCCGCCCTCGAGCGCGGCGACCGCGTCGCGGCGACCGCCCGCGACACCGCCACCCTCGACGAGCTCGTCGAGAAGTACGGCGACGCCGTCCTGCCCCTCCAGCTCGACGTCACCGACCGCGCGGCCGACTTCGCCGCCGTCGCGCAGTCGCACGCGCACTTCGGCCGCCTCGACGTGGTCGTCAACAACGCCGGCTACGGGCACTTCGGGTTCGTCGAGGAGCTCGGCGAGCAGGAGTTCCGCGACCAGCTCGAGACCAACGTCTTCGGCGCGATGTGGGTCACCCAGGCCGCGCTGCCGTTCCTGCGCGAGCAGGGGAGCGGCCACATCCTCCAGGTGTCCTCGATCGGCGGGATCTCGGCGTTCCCGATGCTCGGCGCCTACCACGCCTCCAAGTGGGCGCTCGAGGCGTTCTCGCAGTCGCTGGCCGCCGAGGTCGCCGGATTCGGGATCCACGTGACGCTGATCGAGCCGGGCGGCTTCGCGACCGACTGGTCGGGACCGTCGGCCGTGCGGAGCGAGCCGCTGGCGGCGTACGACGAGGTCCGCGAGCAGGTCGCCGAGCTCCGCAAGGCGCGCTCGGCCGGCTCCGGACCGGGCGACCCGCAGGCCTCGGCCCGCGCGGTCCTCAAGGTCGTCGACGCCGAGGAGCCGCCGCTGCGGGTGTTCTTCGGCGCCGCGCCGCTGGGCATCGCCAAGGCCGACTACGAGTCCCGGATCAAGGGCTGGGAGGACTGGCAGGACGTCGCGCTCCTGGCCCACGGCTGAGCCCACGGGGATTGAGGCGTGTCTCGACTTCGTGTATCTTGACGTCAAGACATTCCGTCGTGGCCACCCCCGTTGTTGTGGGGGAGCGAGCCACGGCAGTATGACCCCAGACCCCCACAAGCCTTCGAGGAGATGCGGCTGATGGCCAGTCAGGACAGCTTCGGTGCCAAGAGCACCCTGGACGTGGACGGCAAGTCCTACGAGATCTTCCGTCTCGACGCGGTGACCGGCGAGGGGCTCGACGTGGCGTCGCTGCCCTTCAGCCTCAAGGTCCTGCTGGAGAACCTCCTCCGCACCGAGGACGGCGCGGACATCACCGCCGACGACATCAAGGCGCTCGCCGGCTGGGACGCCGACGCCGAGCCCGACAAGGAGATCCAGTTCACGCCGGCCCGCGTGATCATGCAGGACTTCACCGGTGTGCCGTGCGTCGTCGACCTCGCCACCATGCGCGAGGCGATGGCCGACCTCGGCGGCGACCCCTCGAAGATCAACCCGCTCGCGCCGGCCGAGATGGTCATCGACCACTCCGTCATCGCCGACGTCTTCGGCACGCCCGAGGCGTTCGAGCGCAACGTCGAGATCGAGTACGAGCGCAACCGCGAGCGCTACCAGTTCCTGCGCTGGGGCCAGGGCGCCTTCGACGACTTCAAGGTCGTCCCGCCGGGCACCGGCATCGTGCACCAGGTCAACATCGAGCACCTCGCCCGCACGATCTTCACCCGTGAGGTCGACGGCGAGCTGCAGGCCTACCCCGACACCTGCGTCGGCACCGACTCCCACACCACGATGGTCAACGGCATCGGCGTGGTCGGCTGGGGCGTCGGCGGCATCGAGGCCGAGGCGGCCATGCTCGGCCAGCCCGTGTCGATGCTGATCCCGCGCGTCGTGGGCTTCAAGCTCAACGGCGACCTGCCCGAGGGCGCGACCGCCACCGACCTGGTGCTCACGATCACCGAGATGCTGCGCAAGCACGGCGTCGTCGGCAAGTTCGTCGAGTTCTACGGCCCCGGTGTGTCCGCGCTGCCGCTGGCCAACCGGGCCACCATCGGCAACATGAGCCCGGAGTTCGGCTCGACAATCGCGGTCTTCCCGATCGACGAGGAGACCACCAAGTACCTCAAGCTCACCGGCCGCTCCGACGAGCAGCTCGCGCTGGTCGAGGCCTACGCCAAGGCCCAGGGCCTGTGGCACGACCCGTCGGCCGAGCCGCGCTACTCCGAGAAGCTCGAGCTCGACGTCTCGACCGTCGTCCCGTCGCTCGCCGGCCCCAAGCGCCCGCAGGACCGCGTGTCGGTCACCTCCGCCGGTGAGTCCTTCCGCACCGCGCTGGCCGACTACACCGACAACGTGGACGCCACGGCCGACGTCGAGATCGACGGCCAGAAGGCCACCATCGGCCACGGTGCCGTCGCGATCGCCGCGATCACCTCCTGCACCAACACGTCCAACCCGTCGGTGATGATCGGGGCCGCGCTGCTGGCCAAGAACGCCGTCGAGAAGGGCCTGTCCCGCAAGCCGTGGGTCAAGACCACGCTCGCGCCCGGCTCCAAGGTCGTCTCCGACTACTACGAGAAGTCCGGCCTCACGCCGTACCTCGACAAGCTCGGGTTCAACCTCGTCGGCTACGGCTGCACGACCTGCATCGGCAACTCCGGCCCGCTCATCCCCGAGGTCTCGGCCGCGGTCAACGAGGCCGACCTCGCGGTCACCTCGGTGCTGTCGGGCAACCGCAACTTCGAGGGCCGGATCAACCCGGACGTGAAGATGAACTACCTCGCGTCCCCGCCGCTCGTCGTTGCCTACGCGCTCGCCGGGTCGATGGACGTCGACCTGTTCAACGATGCGCTCGGCCAGGACACCGAGGGCAACGACGTGTTCCTGCGCGACATCTGGCCCTCGGCCCAGGAGGTCGAGGACGTGATCGCCACCGCGATCACCTCCGAGATGTTCGCCACCGACTACGCCGACGTCTTCGCCGGTGACGCCCAGTGGCAGTCGCTGCCCACCCCCGAGGGCAAGACCTTCGAGTGGGACCCCGAGTCCACCTACGTCCGCAAGCCTCCCTACTTCGACGGGATGCCCGCGGAGCCGGTGGCCGTCACCGACATCGAGGGCGCCCGCGTCCTGCTCAAGCTGGGCGACTCGGTCACCACCGACCACATCAGCCCGGCCGGTGCGATCAAGAAGGACTCGCCCGCGGGCAAGTACCTCGCGGCCCACGGCGTCGAGCAGCGTGACTTCAACTCCTACGGCTCGCGCCGTGGCAACCACGAGGTCATGATCCGCGGCACGTTCGCCAACATCCGCCTCCGCAACCAGCTCGCGCCGGGCACCGAGGGTGGCTTCACCCGGGACTTCACCAAGGACGACGCCCCGGTCACCACCATCTACGAGGCCTCCGAGTCGTACGCCGAGGCCGGCACGCCCCTTGTCGTGCTCTGCGGCAAGGAGTACGGCTCCGGCTCGTCGCGCGACTGGGCGGCCAAGGGCACCTCGCTGCTGGGCGTGAAGGCCGTGATCGCCGAGTCCTACGAGCGGATCCACCGCTCCAACCTCATCGGCATGGGCGTCATCCCGCTGCAGTTCCCGCAGGGTGAGACCGCCGAGTCGCTGGGGCTGACGGGTGAGGAGACGTTCTCGATCACCGGCATCACCGAGCTCAACGAGGGCCGCACGCCCAAGACGGTGAAGGTCAAGGCCGGCGACGTCGAGTTCGACGCCGTCGTCCGCATCGACACCCCGGGTGAGGCGAACTACTACCGCAACGGCGGGATCATGCAGTACGTCCTGCGCAACCTGCGCAAGCAGGGCTGATCCCTGACCGAGCTGTTCTCCGGGCTCACGGCGAGCGCGACCCTCGTGGTCGCGCTCGCCGTTCTCGTCGGGGCCTGGATCCAGTCCGTCGCGGGCCTCGGGATGGGCCTGGTGGCGGCGCCGGTCGTGGCCGTCGTCGCCCCGGAGCTGATGCCGGAGCTGCCGCTCTTCTTCGGCCTGATGGTGAGTGTCAGCGTGCTGGTCCTGGACCGCAGCCAGGTCGACTGGCGCGCCGTCGGCTGGACGCTCCCGGCCCGCGCGCTCGGCACCGTCCCGGGCGTGTGGCTGGTCGTCGTCTTCACCAACGCCCAGATCGGCATCGCCGTCGCGGCCATGGTGCTGGTCGCCGTGCTCGTCTCCTGGCGCACCGTCACCGTCCCGGTGAACCCCGCCACCATGGCCGCCGCCGGCTTCATCGGGGGCGTGGGCGGCACCTCGACGTCCATCGCCGGACCGGCCGTCGCCCTGCTCTTCCAGCACGGCAAGCCGTCGGAGGTCCGCGCCACACTGGCCGTGTTCTTCGCCGGCGGCGTCCTGATGTCGCTGGGAGCCCTGGCCGTCGTCGGGCACTTCAGCACCGCGTCGATCGGCCTCGCGGTCCTGTGCGCGCCGCTCGTCGGGCTCGGCCTGTGGCTGGGTCACCACACCCGCGAGCACCTCCCGCGCGAGCGCTTCCGCCGCGTCGTGCTCCTCGTCTGCGCCGCCTCCGCGGTCGCCCTGCTGGTGAAGTCCCTCTGACGTCGAATCGGTACCTGTGACCACTCGAGTCGGGACTTCTGGACAGTTGAGTCGGTAGTTCCGGTCACGCCAATCGGGACTTTCCGTCCCCCGGGTCGGCGGTCGTGACCGAGGGTCCCGATTGGACTGGTCACAACCCCCGATTGGAGTGGTCAGAAGTCCCGATTCGACAGGTCGAGGACCGCCCGGAGCGGTGCGGGGACCCGGTCGGGGGCGAGGGAGTCGACCATGAGGGCGGCGTACTTCGCCTTGCGTCCCGACCTCGAGCCGAGGAAGCGCCGCAGCACCATCACCGGCGTCCAGCCCTGCTGGGCCGGCATCTGCCGCAGCCGCTCCAACGAGCGGCGCTCACCGGCGGCGTCGATCACGGCCTCGACCCCGTCGACGCCCAGTGCCCGGATCAGCTCGTCCTCGAGGTCGGCCTCGCAGCGGAAGAAGCCCAGGTGCTCGAGCCCGCCCAGCTCGGCCGCGGCGGGGAGCCCGGCGGCGACCAGGCCGCGACGTACGAACCCCTCCTCGCCGGCGTCGTAGAGCCCAGCCAGCGCCAACCCCAGCCCGCGGGGGCCGAAGTGCAGGGCGAAGGCGCGAATGTTGGTGATCCCGCCCATGGGGATCACGTCCACGCCGGCCAGGCTCCGCTGCTCACGGGCCGCGAGCGCGTGCAGCGCGGCACGGTCGCTGTTGCCCTCGACGAGGAGGGCGATCCGGGGCGCGTCCACGGTGACCATTGGCTGCCCCCGGCGGTCGCGGGTCAACCGGTTTCCCGGACCCGACGGGTGCGGGGGATCACACATGCCGCACTCGCAGGATGGGTATGTCTCCGGCATGACGAACGCACGCGACGAGGTCCTGCCCACGCTCGGACGGATCCTGGGCCTCTGGGTGGTGGTCACCGCCCTGGTGGTGGGCCTGGGCTGGCTGATCACCCACCCCCTCGCCAGCGGCGTCGACGGCTTCGACAACCCGATCAGCCGATGGTTCGCCGACCAGCGCACCGGCTCGCTCAGCAGCCTCGCGGACGTGGGCACCCTCCTCGGCGAGACGATCACCGGGCTGTCCGTCGCCGCGGTCACCGCGCTGGTGTTCTCGCTGTGGCAGCGCTCGATCCGCCCGGCCCTCTTCGTCGCGCTCGCCGAGGCCTGCATCGGCGGCCTCTACTTCGTGGCCACCCACCTCATCTCGCGGGACCGGCCGCCGGTCAAGATCCTCGACGCCGGCCTGGTCCCCGACCACAGCTTCCCGTCCGGTCACGTCGCCACGGCGATCGTCGCGTACGCCGGCATCGTGGTCCTCCTGCGCACCTACGCGGCCGCGGTCGGCCGGTGGGCGGTCGTGCTGCTCCTGCTCCCCGCCTTCACCCTGCTCTCCCGGCTCTACCAGGGCGCCCACCATGTCACCGACGTGGCGACGAGCGTCTGCTACGCCAGCGTCTTCCTGCTGGTCCTGGCGCGGCTCCTCCTGCCGCGCCCGGATAGCGTTGCCACATGATCGTTGCGTTCAGCATCTCCCCGACGACCGGCGACGAGACCGGCGGCGTCTCCGAGGCCGTCGCGGCGGCCGTCCGGGTCGTCCGCGAGTCCGGCCTCCCCAACGAGACCAACGCGATGTTCACGAACATCGAGGGGGAGTGGGACGAGGTCATGGCCGTGGTCAAGCAGGCCGTCGACGTGGTCGCGGCGGTCTCGCCGCGCGTCGGTCTCGTGCTCAAGGCCGACATCCGTCCCGGCTTCACCGGCCAGCTGACCGCCAAGGTCGAGCGGGTCGAGCGCGCGCTCGAGGCCTGATGTCCCAGTTCTCCACCGACGCGTCGACGCCCGAGACGCCCGAGACGCCCGAGACGCCCGACGCGCCGGAGGGCCACGAGCAGCCACGTCGCAGCCGGCTGCCGCTGGTGATCGCCGTCGTCGCGTCCGTGGTCGTGCTGCTCCTGGCCGTCGCGGTGCCCCTCGTGGTCCAGAAGGAGCGCGCGGGCAGCACCCAGAAGGTCGACGCCTCGACCGCGACGCTCGACGACGTGCAGGTCTTCGAGAACCTGCCGCGTGACCACGTCGAGGGCGACGTGGACTACGACCAGACCCCGCCCGTGGGCGGCCCGCACGACCCGGTCTGGCTGGACTGCGGCGTCTACGACGCGCCGGTGCGTGACGAGAACGCCGTGCACGACCTGGAGCACGGCGCCGTCTGGATCTCCTACTCGCCCGACCTGTCGGCGGACGACGTCGCGAAGCTGGCCGAGCAGCTGCCTCAGAACGGCATCATGGCGCCGTACGTCGGCCTGCCCTCGCCCGTGGTCGTCACCGTGTGGGAGCGCCAGCTGGACCTGACCGGCGCCGACGACCCGCGGTTGCCGATGTTCCTCGCGGGGTTCAGCGACGGCCACACGGCGCCGGAGCCGTTCGCCTCCTGCGCGGGCGGCGAGCGTGACCCCGGCACCGTCGGCGTCTGACCCCTACGACTCCAGCCACGCGGGGTCGACGGTGGTGCCGACCCGACGGCGTACCTCGTCGATGGCGTCCCAGTCGTTGGCGTGCATGCCCGCCACGATGCGGTCGCCGGCGAGCCACCAGGCCGTGAACACGCGGCCGGCGGTGTCGCCGCGGACGAGCACGCGGTCGTAGTCACCGGGGCCGGCGTTGCCGACGTACTCCATGCCGAAGTCGTACTGGTCGGTGAAGAAGTAGGGCTGCTGGTCGGCGACGGCGTCGACGCCGGCGAGGGTGGCCGCGGCGACCTTGCCGTGCTGGATGGCGGTGTCCCAGTGCTCCACCCGCAGGGGCCTGCCCAGCAGCGGGTGGTCGACGTTGGCGACGTCGCCCGCGGCCAGGACGGTCGCGTCACCGGTGCGCAGGTGGGCGTCGGTGCGGATGCCGTTGTCGACGGTCAGACCGGCCGCCTCGGCCAGCTCGGTGTTGGGCTGGGCGCCGATGCCGACGAGCACGTGGTCGACGACGAGGTCGTCCCCGTGGTCGAGCACGAGGCGGGTGCCGTCGGACGTGGCCTCGACCGCGGTGACCTGGCTGCTCGTTCGCACGTCGACGCCGTGCTCGCGGTGCATCGCGGTCATGATGCCCGCGACCTCGCTGCCGAGCACCCGCACCAGCGGCAGCTCGAGCGCCTCGAGCACGGTCACCTCGGCCCCGGCGGTGCGGGCGGCCGCGGCGGCCTCGAGGCCGATCCACCCGCCGCCGATGATGCCGAGCCGCAGGCCCGGCCGCAGCAGTCCCCGGAGCGCCACGGAGTCGCCGATCGTCCGCAGGTAGGTCGCGGGCACCCCGCTGTCGTCGACGAGGGGCAGCCGGCGTGCCCGGGCTCCGGTCGCGAGCAGGAGCTGCCCGTAGCCGATGTCCTCCCCGGCCGCGTGCACGGTCCTGGTATCGCGGTCGATCCGCTCGGCGCGGGTGCCGGTGCGCAGGTCGACGTCGTGGTCGGCGTACCACTCGGCGGGCCGGACGATCGCGGTGGTCGCCTCCTTCTCGCCGAGCAGCACGGCCTTGGACAGGGGCGGGCGCTCGTACGGCGGGTGCGCCTCGTCGGCGAGCACGGTGACCGGTCCGGTGAAGCCGTGCGTGGTGCGGAGCTCGTGGACGGCCGTGGCGGCGGCGAGGCCGCCGCCGACGACCACGATGCGGTTGGTCATCGCACACCGCCCCGGGTGAGCGCGAGGAACTCCGCGCGCGAGGCGGGGTCCTCGCGGAGCGTGCCGCGGAGGGTCGAGGTGACCGTGCGGGCGCCCTCGGCGCGGGCGCCGCGCAGGGACATGCAGGAGTGCTCGGCCTCGATGACGACGCCGACCCCGGCCGGGGCGAGTCGCTCGAGGAGGTGGTCGGCGATCTGCGTGGTGAGGCGCTCCTGGGTCTGCGCGCGGCGTGCGAAGAACTCCACGAGACGGGCGAACTTCGACAGGCCCAGGATCCGGTCGTCGGGCAGGTAGCCGACGTGGGCCACCCCGACGAAGGGGAGCAGGTGGTGCTCGCAGAGCGACCGGACGGGGATGTCGTGGACGAGGACGAGCTCGTCGTAGCCGGCGCTGTTCTCGAAGGTCGTCAGGTCGAAGTCGGGGACCGTGAGCATCTCGGCGTACGCCGCCACCAGTCGGCGCGGGGTCTCGCGCATGTCGTCGCCGTCGATCGGCAGGCCCAGGGCCCGCAGCATGGTGTCGGCCGCGGCCTCGGCGGCCTCGAGGTCGACGTCGGGGGCGGGCTGGGCGATGCGCTGTCGCCAGCGGTCGCGGGGGTGCTCGGACTTCGCCAGGTGGGTCACGGGACGCCTCGTGCTTTCTAAAGGAGCAGTAGGGGTACGTTAGAGACGTGGCGTCGGAACGTCAAGGCGTCGGGTCGGCGTGGCACGATCGCGCCGTGGACAGCGAGACCAGGACCTACCGCACCGGCGACCGCGAGACCGTGCTCGACCTGACCCGCGACTGCGCCGCGTGGGTGGAGGGTCGCGGCGACGGACTGCTGCACGTCTTCGTGCCGCACGCGACGGCCGGCATCGCGATCCTCGAGACCGGCGCGGGGAGCGACGACGACCTGCTCGCGGCGCTCGCCGACCTGCTGCCCGCCGACGACCGCTGGCGGCACGCCCACGGGAGCCCGGGGCACGGCCGGTCGCACGTGATGCCGGCGCTCGTGCCGCCGTACGCCACCGTCCCGGTGCTGGGTGGGCGCCTGGCGCTCGGCACGTGGCAGAGCATCTGCCTGGTCGACCTGAACGTCGACAACGCCGTCCGCGAGGTCCGGCTGAGCTTCCTGGCGGGCGCGTGAGCACCCCGACGGTCCTGGTCCGCCCCGCCCGGCCGGGGGATGCTGCCGCCGTGCGCCGGGTGGTGGTCGCGGCCTTCGAGGACCACGGCGAGGACGTCGCGGTGATGGTGGAGGCGCTGGAGGCGGCCGGGCACCGGCGCGCAAGCCTGGTCGCCGAGGTGGACGGCGAGGTGGTCGGCCACGTGCAGCTCTCGCACTCGTGGCTGGACGCGCGACAGCGGCTGGTCGACGTGCTGGTGCTCTCCCCGCTCGGCGTGCTGCCCGCCCACCAAGCGGCGGGCATCGGCACCCGGCTGCTGGCGGCGGCCGTCGAGGCTGCCCGCGACTCGGGCGCTCCCGCCGTCTTCCTCGAGGGGTCGCCGGACTACTACGGGGCGCGCGGCTGGCAGCGGGGGAGTGCGCTCGGCTTCGAGCGGCCCTCCGTGCGGATCCCCGACCCGGCCTTCCAGGTCGTCACCTTCGACGCACGCGAGGAGTGGATGACCGGCCGGCTCATCTACTGCGACCCCTTCTGGGCGCTCGACTGCGTCGGGCTGCGCGACCCGCTGCTGGCCACGCTCGAGGAGAAGTTGGCCAGGCATTAGTTCGAACAATTGTTCGAACCCGGCGTATCGTGGAGCCATGCCCACCTACGTCGCCCCGCCCGGCTGGCCCGGTCTCGTCCGGCCGCCCGACGCCCCCGACTGGGAGCGCACCGCCCAGAACTGGCTGCTCGACATCTGCCCCCCGGAGTACCGCTCCTACCCGGCGCTGCGCAACCACCTCGTCGTCCTGGCACGCTTCGCCGTGCTCCACGTCGAGGCCCAGCAGGCGGCCGTACGCCGCGGGCTCAGCGAGGCGCGCGCCGACCTCCGCGAGGTCGCCCAGCTCGACGTCGTCGACGCCGCCGTCTCGACCTGGCAGGCCGAGGACGCCCGGCTCTCCGGCGTACGCCGCTCCGCCGGCCTCGTCGAGGAGGCGCTGCGCGGGCGGCGGTTCATCGCCCGGCTGTGACCCGCGCGATCCCCATGACGTGGTTGCTCATGTCCCGGACGCCGGGCAGGTGGCCGATCGCCCGGACCATCCGGAGCGCCGCCTCGTGCAGCGCGTCGTCGGCCTCGGTGAGGTGCTCGAGTGCGAGGCCGTCGGGGCCCTCGATGGCGCAGACGGTGACGTCCGTCAGGCCGGCCTCGCCCATCTCCTCCTCGAGCTCCTCGGCCGTGTGGAAGTGCGCGCCGGGGAAGCGCCCCCAGTCGGGCGCCTCGCCGCGCTCGAGCAGGGCGACCCAGTCCGCGGGACAGGGGTCCGGGAGGCCCCCGACCATCGTCATCTGCGTGTGGCGGGCCAGGCGGGGGATCGCCGCGACGAACACCCAGCCGCCGGGGCGCACCACCCGGTTCGCCTCCCGCAGGGCGAGCAGCCGGTCCTCCCTCGCCGCCAGGTGGTACAGCGGGCCGAACACCAACGCCACGTCGAACGCGTCGTCGCCGAACTGCAGGTCCCGCGCGTCCCCGACCACCGCCTCGAACGTCCCGTGCCGGGCCGCTTTCCGCACCTGCTCCGGCACGGGGTCGACCAGCACGACCTCGTGGCCCTGCGCCGCCAAGGGCGCCGCGTGCACGCCCGTCGCCCCACCGATGTCGAGGATCCGTGACCCGGCCTCGATCCGGGCGGCGATCAGCTCCTGGACCCGCTCGAACTCCAGGCGTCCCTGCGCCGAGCGCACCGTGAGGCGCTCGGCCTCGGTGAACTGCTGCGCGTAGTACGTCTGGATGCGCGCGTCGACGTCCCCCTGCTCCATGCGCGGCACCCTAATCCGGTCTAGCGGCCTTCCCGGGATGTTGTCGAAACGTCGGTGCCGGGCGCGGTCGGCGGGTTTGATCCACCCGTCACGTCCGACCAGTCCCGGGAGTCACCATGAAGAAGCTTCTCCTCAGCGCCGCCGCCGCAGTCGCCCTCGCCGCACCGCTCGCCGTCCCGGCCATCGCCGATGCCGTGGCGCCGAAGGACTACCCGAACTGCACGGCGCTGAACAAGGACTACCCCCACGGCGTCGGGCTGGTGGGCGCGAAGGACCACACGTCGGGCACCCCGGTCACCAACTTCACCCGCGCGCCGAAGGTCTACAACCTCAACACCGAGAGCGACGCCGACAAGGACCACATCGCCTGCGAGAAGCACTGACCCTGGGGCCCCGTCCGGGGCGTGGGCGGGTCAGCGGCCGCGGCGTGCCTCGGACATCCAGCGCACGTAGAGGGTGGGGTCGATCATGCGCAGCGTGTCGGGCTCGAAGCCGTTCTGCACGCCCCACAACACGGCCTGTGCGCGCCGCTCGACGCCGATCTTGCGGTAGGCGGTGCGGATGTAGGTCTTGACCGAGTTGATGCTGATGAACGCGCGGTCGGCGATGTCCTGGTTGCTGAGCCCCTGCGTGATGAGGGCGATGACCTCGGCCTCGCGGGGGGACAGGCCGGCCGAGCGTCCCGGCCAGTCTCCCGCGCCGCCCACGCTGGTCTCCTCGTCACCCGTGATGACGACGATCTCACCGTCCATGACCCGATGGAGGGCGGCCACGATCTGGGGTCCGGTGAGCACCTTGGAGACGTAGCCGTGCGCGCCCCCGGCGATCGCCTCCTCGATGAGCTGCGGGTTGAGGTTCCAGCTGTACACGACCACCTTGGCGCCGCTGTCGCGGACGAAGTCCTCCAAGTCGATCCCGGTGCCCTGCGTCTGGGCGAAGGTGTCGTAGAGAACGATGTCGACGTCGGAGATGACCGGCGTCGAGGCACCGGTCTCGACCACGTCGATGTGCTCGTGGGCGAGGATCGCCGCGACGCCCGCGACCACCACTGCGTAGTCGTCGACGATCGCCAAACGCAACGGACGCTTCACGGGTGCACCATGGCGTGCACTGTAGGCGTGGTTCGGTCCGGGGCAGCGCTCCCTGCCGTGTCCGGCCGTACGGTCAGTTCTCGGAGAACGTCCCCCGTGACGTGACCGTGTAGGTCCGGCCGTGGGGTCCGGTCCAGGTGTAGGTGCCGTCGGTGTTGCGGCGGTAGTGCCATCGTCGGCTGGTCTTGCAGCGATGATGCCGCCGGCACAACGGGCCGAGATTCTCTGGGTTCGTCTGGCCGGGTGGCCCGCCCTCGTCCATCGGGACGTAGGGCTCGATGTGGTCGAGGTCGCAGCCCCTCGAGCTCTTCTGGCACCAGGGGAACACACAATGGGTGTCGCGGAGCCTGACCTGTTCGGCCATCCAGACTGGTGGGTCGTGCCGGTCGACCGCGTCGGTGCGGCGCATGTCTAGGACGGGGAGGATCGTGGCCCGGGTCCCGCCGAGCCAGTCGCGGATCTTGGTCACCGTCGTCGGGCCGAGGCGTTCGGCCCAGCCGCTCGCGGACGGGTCGGCGAGGTCGTCGGCGTCGATGTGGAGATACATCCGGGTCACCGGCTTCACGCCGTGCCCGCCGGTGCCGGACTGGCCGGCGATGACGCCGACCGCCCGGGCCTTCCGGATCTCGAGGGAGTCCCGCGAGCCGTCGTCGGTGAGGAGCTGGTGGGCGGTGGCGCAGATCAGGTCGTGCAGCGCGGTCACGTCGGCGGTGTCGCCGGTGATCTCCAGCGTCGAGGTCCCCGCCCACACCCCGATCTGGCGGGGTGAGCCGTGGGTGAGCCGCACGCCCCAGGCGGCCTTGGCTTCGTCCTCGGCCTCGGCGACCGTCTCGGGGTCGAGGTCGGCGATGGCGGCGGCGATGGCGTTCTCGATCGTCGTCACACCCCAGGCACCCATCCGGTCCGCCAGGGCGGCGTCGACGTGGGCGGCGACCGCGGCGGACTGGGACGCGCACATTTGCGCGACCCGGCGGGCCCGCCACGCGGGGACCTCGAGGGATTCGACCTTGGCCCAGATCCGCGGGTGGCGGTGGCGCAGGTTGAGTCCGTCGGCGATCAGCGTGATCCCGGCGGCGGTGGAGATCCCCATCGCGGCCGCGAACGGCTCCGCGGCGAACGCCGCGACCAGCGGTGCGCCGTCGCCGGCGATGGCCTCGTCGCAGTCCAGCCCACCGCCGCCGCGGCCGGCCTCGGCCCAGGTCGCGGCACCGGTCTGGTCGGTGGTGGGGTGACGGTGGGCCCACTGGACGGCGTAGCGCAGCTTGCGGCGCTGGGCCTGGCGGTCCTGGACCTCCGCATCGGAGACCAGGTCAAGCAGGAAGTCGTCGTCCAGGTCGTCGACCTGGATCCCGATCCCGCCGTTCATGGTCTCCACCAGCATGGGTCCATTCCAGCAGCGACCACCGACAGTCCCGGGCCGCAGGAGCCCGTTCCACAGACTCTGGAAGTAAAGAATTTTGGACCTCGATCACAGCGGTCGAGCCAAGCAACCGAAAGCCGGAAAGCAGGGTCGGGAGGCACCTCGTGCGAACCCTGCGGTGACCACCCAAATTCTGGAAATACGCGCCGAAGGCGCGAGGTCCCGCACCCGACGGCGCGCGCCCAGCCCCCACCAGTTGCGACTCGACGTCGCACGGATCTGCCGAAGCGCGGCTCGACGCCTCAGCGCCGGCAGTCAACTCCCGCGCAGGCACCCAGTCGCTTGGTCTTCAGGCCGAGCGCGGCGACGACATCGACGTAGTCACGCTTCGCGGCCACGTTGACCAGCTCAAAAGGGTCGCGCAGCCGGTCGTAGAGCTCCACGAACCCGCTCGTCCACTGGACGAACGTGTAGCGAGGTGTGCGTACGCCCCGATACCTCCACGGCTTCGGGTCCGGGTCGTTGGCCTTGGGCCCGCCCTGGATCAGCTGCGCCGGAGCGTGAGTCAGGCTGTCGTCCTTGATGTAGGGCAGCAGGTTGCGTCCGTCCAGGACCCGGCCCGCCGTGACTCCGGTCGCGGCCACGATCGTCGGTGCCAGGTCGACGGTGGTCGCCCCCACCACGCGGTCCTCGCCGTGCGGTACCCCGGGGCCGCGGACCAGCAGCGGGACCCTCATGGACTCGTCGTAGGCGATGTCCTTGCCCTGGTAGCGATGCTCGCCCAGCAGGTAGCCGTTGTCGGAGGTGAACAGGATCAGGGTGTTGTCCAGCTCGCCGGTCTCGCGAAGCACGGCGACGGTGCGGGTCACCGCTTCGTCCACCGCCTGCAGGGCACGCACCCGCTGGCGGAACAGGATACGCAGCTTGACGGGGTCCAGGAAGCCACGCTTGCGAATGAACGGGGGCTTGTCCGAGACGTCGAGCTCGTTGAACGAGGGTCGGTTCGCGGATGGGTTGTGGGCGTCGGGAAAGAGGTCGGCGTGTCGCAGGGCAGGGGTCGGGGGCGCGGCGCAGTCGGTGTGGAATCCCTGGCACAGGCCGTGTGGGGCGTAGTAGGAGGACCAGATGAAGAACGGATCCGTGCCGCTGTAGTCACGGATCATCCGCTCGGTGTCATCCGCGATCAGGTCGGTGGAGTAGATGCCGTCCACGGGGTACTTGACGAGGGCGCCGTTGTCGTACATCGAGAAGCCGTAGTAGCCCGACGCGTTGTTGGCGAACGCGTCCCAGAAGTCCCACCCCTGGGGTACGCCGACGTCGGACGGGTGGTACTGGTTGAGGTACTTCCCGCTGAATCCGGTGTGGTAGCCGGCGTCGTGCAACCACCGTGCCAGCGTGTTGTCCGGATCCCGGAGCGCCGGAAGTCCCCCATAAGGTCCACCGTTGCTGCGCACGCCGTTGTTCTGGGCGTACTGGCCGGTGATGATCTCCGCCCGGGCGGGGCAGCACAACGAGTGCGGGCTGATGAACTTGATGAAGTTCACGCCGTTCTCCTCGAGCAGCGCAAGGGTCTGGGGCATCCAGAGCAGGTCGGTGCGCGCCATGTCGTCGGTGCTGATCAGGACGACGTTGGGGCGGGTGCCCGGCGCGACGCCGGAGTGCGCCGGGCTGGTGCTCGCGAACCCCGCCAGCGCGAGCGCCAGTCCCAGGGCGAGGCAGACGGTCCGAACCTTCATGGTTCCACCTCGCCCCTGTCGCGGCCCTCGCCCGTTCGATTGTGTGTCTGGCCCGTGCCGGTGGGCCATGGCCCATCTGACCCGTTGAGCGATGGCCCGCAGCGGCTAGGTTGAACGCCATGCACCGCTTCAGCAGCATCGCCCTGGTCGACCAGCGAGGCTGGATCCTCCTGCAGGAGCGAGACGAGCACCCGCTGATCGACCCCGAGAAGTGGGGCTTCCCGGGCGGGGGAGTCGAGGAGGGGGAGAGCTACGAAGAGGCGGCCTACCGCGAGCTCGCGGAGGAGACGGGCGTGACGCTGGCCGACGGCCTCGAGCTCTTCGACCGGGTGACGTTCTACAGCGAGTCGTGCGGCGGGTTCGACGAGTTCGAGCTCTGGACCGCCCCCACGACGCTCACCGACGATGAGATCGAGTGTAACGAAGGCCGGCAGATCGTCTTCGTCGACCCGAAGGAGGCGGTCAACCTGCCGCTGACGACCGCCGCCGGGATGGTGCTCCCGCACTTCCTCAGCTCCAGCCGGTACGCCGCGATCACCCGCACGCGCGCATGACCCGCCCCCTGACCGTCGTGCCCGTCCCCGGCGAGGGCGCCGAGGACGTCGTGATCGGTACGACGGGCCGCGACGAGGGTGCCGTCTTCACCGGCACCGCCGACGGCAGCATCTTCCGGATCAGTCACGACGCGCGTCGCATCGACCGGATCGCCCGGACCGGGGGCCGCCCGCTCGGTCTCGAGCTCGACCCGGACGGCCGGCTCGTGGTCTGCGACGCCCACCTCGGCGTGCTGCGCGTCGACACCGCGAGCGGCGCCGTCGAGCCCGTCACGGACAGCGTCGACGGCACCAGGATGGTCTTCTGCAACAACGCGGCCATCGCCTCCGACGGCACGGTGTGGTTCTCCGACTCCACCCGCGTCCACCCGGTCGAGCACTGGCGGGCCGACTTCGTCGAGAACACCACCACCGGCCGCCTCCTGCGGCTGGCGACGGACGGCACCGTCGAGACGGTCCTCGACGACCTGCGCTTCGCCAACGGCGTGGCCCTGCCGGTCGACGAGACGTTCGTCGTGGTCGCCGAGACCGCCGGACGCAGGCTGCTGCGGCACTGGCTGGCCGGCCCGCGCCGGGGCACGACCGAGACATTCGCGGACGACCTGCCGGGCTACCCCGACAACATCGCACGCGGCTCCGACGGCCTGATCTGGGTCACCATCGCCAGCCCCCGCAACGCCCTCGTCGAGCGCCTCTGGCTTGGCCCGCTGTGGGTGAGGAAGTCGGTGACCCGCATCCCCGAGCGCCTCCAGCCCCAGCCCGCCCGCACCGTCCGCGTCCAGGCGTACGACGACACCGGCGCGCTCGTGCACGACCTCGACGCCGACGCCTCCGGCTTCCACATGGCCACCGGCGTGCGGGAGCACGACGGACGGGTCTGGGTGGGCAGCATCGAGGAACCCGCCGTCGCGGTCCTCACGCCCTGAACCCGTAAACTCGCCGGCATGGCCATCCTCGAGTCGATCACGTGCCCGCAGGACCTGCGCGCGCTCAGCGACGACCAGCTGGAAACGCTTGCAGCAGAGATCCGTGACGTCCTCATCACCACGGTGGCCACCAACACCGGCCACCTCGGCCCCAACCTCGGTGTCGTCGAGCTGACGCTGGCGATCCACCGGGTCTTCGACAGCCCGCGCGACCGGGTCGTGTTCGACACCGGCCACCAGGCCTATGTCCACAAGCTCGTCACGGGCCGCAACGCGACGTTCGGCACCCTCCGCAAGGAGGGCGGGGTCAGCGGCTACCCGAGCCAGGCCGAGTCCGACCACGACATCGTCGAGAACTCCCACGCCTCCACCTCGCTCAGCTACGCCGACGGCATCGCCAAGGCCTACGCCATCCGCGGCGAGGACCGCCACGTCGTGGCCGTCATCGGCGACGGGGCGCTCACCGGCGGCATGGCCTGGGAGGCGCTCAACAACATCGCGATCAACCCACGGAGCCGGCTGGTCATCGTCGTCAACGACAACGGCCGCTCCTACACCCCGACCATCGGCGGCCTCGCCAACGCCCTCACCGGCCTGCGCACCAACCCGCGCTACGAGCACGTCCTCGACATGGTCAAGAAGCGCCTCAACGCCGTGCCGGGCGTCGGCCCCGCGGCGTACGACGCCCTCCACGCCATGAAGAAGGGCCTCAAGGACGCGCTGGCGCCGCAGGGCCTCTTCGAGGACCTCGGCCTGAAGTACGTCGGTCCCGTCGACGGCCACGACCGCGCTGCCATGGAGCACGTCCTTGCCCAGGCCAAGCGCTTCAACGGTCCGGTGATCGTGCATGCCCTCACCCGCAAGGGCTACGGCTACGACCCGGCGGAGCAGCACGAGGCCGACCAGTTCCACGCCCCCGGGCCGTTCGACGTGCAGACCGGCGCCGAGAAGCCCAAGGGCCGGATCTGGACCGACCACTTCTCCGAGGCCATCGTCGAGATCGGTGAGCGCCGACCCGACATCGTGGCCATCACCGCCGCGATGATGCACCCCGTCGGCCTCGACAAGTTCCAGGCCCGTTTCCCCGAGCGCACCTTCGACGTCGGCATCGCCGAGCAGCACGCCGCCACCTCCGCCGCGGGCCTCGCGATCGGCGGGCTGCACCCGGTGGTCGCGGTCTACGCGACGTTCCTCAACCGGGCCTTCGACCAGGTGCTCATGGACTGCGCGCTGCACAAGTGCGGCGTCACGTTCGTGCTCGACCGGGCCGGGGTCACCGGTGACGACGGCGCGAGCCACAACGGCATGTGGGACATGTCGATCCTCCAGGTCGTGCCCGGGCTCCGGCTCGCCGCGCCCCGTGACGTCGCGACCCTGCGCGAGGTGCTCGACGAGGCGGTCGAGGTCGATGACGCCCCGACCGTCGTCCGGTTCCCCAAGGGCCCGCCGCCCGAGGACATCCCGGCCGTCGGCAAGGCCGGCGGCGCCGACGTGCTCGTCCGCAACGGCACCAAGGACGTCCTGGTCGTCGCGGTCGGCTCGATGGCCTCGGTGGCCGTCGACGTCGCCGACCGCCTCGTCGCCCAGGGCATCGGCGTCACCGTGGTCGACCCCCGCTGGGTGATGCCGGTCGACCCCGCCCTGGTCGACCTCGCCCGCGAGCACCAGCTGGTCGTCAGCGTCGAGGACAACGGCCGCATCGGCGGCTGCGGCTCGGTCCTGCTCCAGACCCTCAACGACGCCGGCGTCCACACGCCCTTCCGCCTGCACGGCATCCCGCAGGAGTTCCTCGACCACGCCAAGCGCCCCGCGATCCTCGAACGCATCGGCCTGACCCCGCAGGCGCTCGCCCTCGGCATCGTCGAGGACATGACCGCCCTCAGCGAGGGCCGCACGCTGGTCGATGCCGACCGGCAGCCCTAGGACGCTCCTCGCCGTCGCGCTCCTCCTGGCCGCCCTGAGCGGGTGCAGCCAGGACGCGCCGGCGCCGGCCCCGGGGGCCGGCGGCACCACCGCGCACTCCGCGCCCGACGTCGTGCGGGGCATCACCCGCGCGCTGCACCGGCGCGCGGAGGCGATCCGCGACGGCGACGAGGCGGGCTTCCTGGCCGGCCTGGCGCGGCAGGACGACGGGACGCAGCAGGCCTACTTCGGCAACCTCCAGCAGCTCCCGCTCGAGCGGTTCGACTACGTCCTCGACCCGGCCAGCGTCGTCCGCGACGGCCACGACTACTGGGCGACGGTCGACGTACGCCTCCAGCTCGAGGGGTACGACGCGGTGCCGGTCACCTCGCCCGACCGCTACCTCTTCGCGCCGGTCCGCCGCCATCCCGGACGGTTCGCGCTGGCGTCCGTGACCGATGCCGCCTGGGAGCAGCGCAACCACGTGCGGCCCGAGCCGTGGGACGTCGGCCCGATCCAGGTCCGCACCGCCGACGGCGTGCTTGGCATCTTCGACGACACCAGTGTCGACGCCGCCCCGGCCCTGCTCGCCTCGGTCGAGACCGGCCTCGGCGAGGTGGGCACACACGTGCCCTACGACTGGCCCCACGACGTCGTGGTCTACGCGCTCTCCGACGACGCCTTCCTGACCGGGATCGAGGACCTGCCGGGCGGTGACCCCGAGACCCTCGACGGCGTCGCGTTCCCCGTGCGGGCGCGCCCGGATGGGGGCCCGATCGCCTCGACCCGCTTCGCGCTCAACCCCCGCCTGCTCGACGCCGCAGGCCCCGCCCGCGACCGCCTCGTCCGCCACGAGCTGACCCACGTCGCGGTGGGGGAGCACGACGACCACGCGCCGGTCTGGCTCAGCGAGGGCCTGGCCGAGTGGGTCTCGGTCCAGCCGCTCGCGCCCGAGGAGCGACGGATCGCGCCGGCCGCCGTCGACGCGGCCGAGGCCGGGCTGACCGACCTGCCGGCCGACGACAGCTTCAACGACGACGACTCGGCCGTGCACTACGCGACCGCGTGGTGGGCCTGCGAGTACCTCGCCGGCACCTACGGCGAGGGCACCCTCTGGTCGCTGCTCGACCTCATGGACGCGCCCGGCGCCGACCCCGACCGGGTGCTGCGTGACCAGGTCGGCATCACCACCCGTGAGCTCGCGCGCAAGGCCGGCAAGCTGATCGTCGCGACGTACAGTGAGCCATGACCCACGCCCTGCCTCAGCTGGCCGGGACGGCCTTCGTCACCGACGGTGGCCTCGAGACCGACCTGATCTTCCACCACGGCGTCGACCTCCCCGAGTTCGCCGCCTTTCCGCTGGTCGAGGACGACCGCGGGCGTGAGCTGCTGACCGCCTACTACGACGCGTACGCCGGGATCGCCCGGCGGGCCGGCGCCGGGCTCCTGCTCGAGGCGCCGACGTGGCGGGCCAACCCCGACTGGGCGGCGCTGGTGGGCTACGACGCGACCGCGCTCGACCGCGTCAACCGCGCCTCCATCGACCTGATGAGCGCCCTGCGCGAGACCCACGCCGACCTGCCGGACGTGCTCGTCGGTGGGGTCGTCGGGCCGCGCGGCGACGGCTACGTCGCGGCCGACGGGGTCGACCCCGACGAGGCCGCGGACTACCACTCCGCCCAGATGCGGTCCTTCGCCGCGGCCGGTGCCGACATCGTCACGGCGCTCACCCTCACCGGCGCGGAGGAGGCCATCGGTGTGGTCCGAGCGGCCCGCGCGGCGGGGCTGCACGTCGCCATCGGGTTCACCGTCGAGACCGACGGCCGGCTGCCCGACGGGACGCCGCTGGGCGCTGCGATCGAGCGGGTCGATGCCGAAGCCGCGCCCGACTACTTCGTCGTCAACTGCGCCCACCCGACGCACGTCGCGCCCGGCCTGGACGGCGGGGCGTGGGCCGAGCGGATCGTCGGCTTCCGGCCCAACGCCTCCACGCTCACCCACGCCGAGCTCGACGAGGCCGAGGAGCTCGACGCGGGCGACCTGGCCGAGCTCGCGTCGTCGTACGTCGCCCTCCGCCGCTCGCTGCCCAACCTCAGCGTCCTGGGAGGGTGCTGCGGCACCGACGCGACCCACGTGGCCGCGCTCTGGGGCGTCTAGAGCACCCGCACCGGCGTCGGCCGGGTCGTGAAGTTCCAGACCCTCAGCGACATCTCCCGCGAGAGCCGGATGCAGCCGTGCGACTGCGCCAGGTTGGTGCCGAGCAGCCAGTCGGCGTGGATCTGGTGGCCGTTGGACTTGTAGGTCGGGATCCGGTGGAAGCCCACGCCGCACGGCGCGAACCGCACGAAGTTCCACAGCCACTCCGAGCCGCCGACCGAGGAGTTCCTCTTGATCCGGGTGGCCCGGCCGCAGTAGGAGCCGGTGCCGTAGCTGCCCGGCCGCAGCACCGAGGTGTTGTCGACCATGCCCTCCTGGGCGACCACCCCGCCCTTCGGGCCGACCAGCCAGACCCAGTTCTGCCGCTGGCTGATCACGATCCGGCGGCCGCGGCCCGAGCCGGCCGGGACGGGCCGCAGGTCGCACCGGGGTGCCGTCTTCGCGTAGAGACGCTTGCGGGTGATCGGGTCCAGTCGGCCGCTCTGGGCGACGTGCCGCGCCGACTGGAAGCGGAGCACCGCCGAGCGGGTCCAGCGGCCGAGGTCGCCGGTCACGGGCCCGGCGTGGCAGCCCAGCGAGTTGAGGCGCTTCTGCGCCTTCTCCACCCAGGCCTCACCGGCGTGCGCGGGCGAGGCCGGCAGCACGGCCGCAAGGACGAGGGCGAGCACCACGAGCAGGCGTCGCACGATTCCTCCCGAAAAGGACACTGACCCGCCGGGGATCCCGGCGGGTCAGCATCATTGCAAGGTTCAGTGGAACTTGCCGAGGCCCTCGCGCTCGAGCAGCATCGTGAGGCCGCCGTTCCAGAACGAGAAGCCCGCCCCGGTGATCATCGCGAGGTCCAGGTCCTCGGGGCCGACGACGACGCCCTCGTCGAGCATCAGGCGCACCTCCTCGGCGAGCCCGGTGAGCGCCCGCGTGCGGACCTCCGCCGGCTCGAGGACGACCGGGTTCTCCGGCTTCTCCAGCAGCGCCTCGACCTCGGGGTCGATCGCGCCGTCGGGGCCGTAGTACGACGGCTTCCGCGCCGCCACCACGCGCTCGAGCGCGGGGGAGACGTAGAACCGGTCGGGGAAGGCACCCTTGAGCGTCTCGTTGTTGTGCAGCGCGATGGCCGGACCGACCAGCGAGAGCAGCATGAAGGGCGGCATCGGCGCGACACCCGCGAACGCGCTGTCGACGACCGGCACCGGGGTGCCCTCGTCGACGATCCGGCCGACCTCGCCCATGAAGCGGCCGAGGAGCCGGTTCACGATGAAGGACGGGCTGTCCTTGACCAGGATGGTGGTCTTCTTCAGCGCCTTGCCGGTCGCGAACGCCGTCGCCAGCGTGGCGTCGTCGGTCTGCTCGCCCTTGACGATCTCCAGCAGCGGCATGACGGCGACCGGGTTGAAGAAGTGGAAGCCGACGACCCGCTCGGGGTGCTCGAGGTCGGCCGCCATCTCGCTGATCGACAGCGAGGACGTGTTGGTCGCCAGGATGCACTCCGGCGACACGGCCTTCTCGACGTCGGCGAACACCGACTTCTTGACCGACATCTCCTCGAAGACGGCCTCGATGACGAAGTCGGCGTCGGCGAAGACCTCGCCCTTGTCGACCGCGCCGGTGACCAGGCCCTTGTGGCGGTTGGCCTTGTCGGCGTTGATCCGGCCCTTGGCGAGGAGCTTGTCGATCTCCTCGTGGACGTAGGCGACGCCCTTGTCGACGCGCTCCTGGTCGAGGTCGGTGAGGACCACCGGCACCTCGAGGCGGCGCACGAAGAGCAGTGCGAGCTGCGAGGCCATCAGGCCCGCACCCACGATGCCGACCTTGGTCACCGGGCGGGCCAGCGACCGGTCGGGGGCACCCGCCGGGCGCTTGGCGCGCTTCTGGACCAGGTCGAAGGCGTAGAGCGAGGCGAGCAGCTCCGGCGTACGGGACATGGCCTCGAGGGCCTCGTCCTCGCGCGCGAACCCGGCGTCGCGGTCGTTGTCGCGCGCCTTGTCGATCAGCTCGACGGCCTTGAGGGCGGCCGGGCTGGCGCCGCCGGTCTTGGCCTTGGCGACCTTCGCGCCGCGGGAGACCGCCGCGTCCCAGGCCTCGCCGCGGTCGACCTCGGGACGCTCGACGGTGACCTTGCCGGTCAGCACGTCGGCGGCCCAGAGCAGCGAGCGCTCGAGGTAGTCGACGCCGCCGAACACCGCGTCGGCCAGCCCGGCGTCGTACGCCGCCTTGCCGCCCAGGGTCTTGCCCTGGTTGAGCGGGTTCTCCACGATCAGCCTCACGGCCGTGTCGGCGCCGACGAGGTTGGGCACGAGGAACGCGCCGCCCCAGCCGGGGATCAGGCCGAGCATGACCTCGGGCAGGCCCAGGGCCGGCGCGGAGTCCATGACCGTGCGGTAGGTGCAGTGCAGTGCCACCTCGAGGCCGCCGCCGAGGGCGAGGCCGTTGATGAAGCCGAACGACGGCTTGGCCCGACCGTCATGGCCGTCCTGCAGCTTGCGGAAGACCGCGTGGCCGAGCTCGGCGACGATGCGTACGCCGTCCTCGCCACCGCCCGCGATGCTCGTCAGGTCGGCGCCGGCCGCCAGGATGAACGGCTTGCCGGTCACGCCGAGCGCGGTCACCTCGTCGTCGGCCAGTGCCGTGTCGATGGCGGCGTTGAGCGACAGCAGGCCGCGCGGGCCGAACGTGTTGGGCTTGGTGTGGTCCTCGCCGTTGTCGAGGGTGATCAGGCCCAGGACGCCGGCGCCGCCGGGGAGGGTGACCTTGCGGAGCTTGGCCTCGGTGACGCGCTCGGCGTCCGTGGAGATCTCCTGCGCACGCGCGAGGAGCTTCGTGATGTCAGCAGTCATGTCAGGCCGCACCCTTCTCATCCGTGTTGGCGGTCCAGTGGGGGTTCTCCCAGATGACGGTGCCGCCCATGCCGATGCCGATGCACATGGTCGTGAGGCCGTAGCGCACCTCGGGGCGCTCCTCGAACTGGCGAGCGAGCTGGTTCATCAGCCGCACGCCCGAGGAGGCGAGCGGGTGGCCCATGGCGATCGCGCCGCCGTAGGGGTTGACGCGGGCGTCGTCGTCGGCGATGCCGAAGTGCTCGAGGAAGGCGAGCACCTGCACGGCGAACGCCTCGTTGACCTCGAAGGCCTGGATGTCGTCGATGGTCAGGCCGGCCTGCTTGAGGGCCTTCTCGGTCGCCGGGATCGGGCCGGCGCCCATGACCTCGGGCTCGACACCGACGAAGGAGTAGGACACCAGGCGCATGCGGATCGGGAGGCCGAGCTCCTTGGCGGTCTCCTCGTCGGCCAGCAGGGCCGCGGTCGCGCCGTCGTTGATGCCCGCCGCGTTGCCGGCGGTCACCTTGCCGTGGGCGCGGAACGGCGTCTTCAGTCCGGCCAGCGACTCCATGGTGGTGCCGGGGCGCATCGGCTCGTCGGTGGTGGCCAGGCCCCAGCCCTGCTCGGCGGAGCGGGTGGCGACCGGGACGAGGTCGGGCTGGATCTTGCCGGCCTCGTAGGCGGCGACCGTCTTGTCCTGGGAGCGGACGGCGTAGGCGTCGACGCGCTCCTTGGTGATCGTGGGGTAGCGGTCGTGCAGGTTCTCGGCCGTCTTGCCCATCACCAGGGCGTCGGGGTTCACGATGCGCTCGGAGAGGATCCGCGGGTTGGGGTCGACGCCCTCACCCATGGGGTGGCGGCCCATGTGCTCGACGCCACCGGCGATGGCCACGTCGTAGGAGCCGAAGGCGATGCCCGAGGCGGTGGTGGTCACGGCGGTCATCGCGCCGGCGCACATGCGGTCGATCGCGAAGCCGGGCACCGACTGCGGCAGGCCGGCCAGCAGGGCGGCGGTGCGGCCGATGGTCAGGCCCTGGTCGCCGATCTGGGTGGTGGCGGCGACGGCCACCTCGTCGACCCGCTCCGGGGGGAGCGAGGGGTTGCGGCGCATGAGCTCGGAGATGCACTTGATGACCAGGTCATCGGCGCGGGTCTCGGCGTACTGGCCGTTGGCCTTGCCGACACCGAAGGGGGTGCGGACGCCGTCGACGAAGACGACCTCCCGCAGCTGCCGGGGCGCTCTGGACACGGCTGACTCCTTGGTTGTGTTCGGGGGATCGGGGATTCCGCCGTCAGGTTACCCCGCAGTAACAATCGGAGGACAGGCTCCGCGATGTGGGTGTCGTCACCCGTCCGGGGCGGGCTCCCGGGCCTGGCGCGCCGGGGGAATATCGTGGGCAGTCCCGGCGCTGCCCCGGCGCAGCCCGCCCCAGACTGGAAGGACCCCCGTGTCCCAGGACAACCGGCTCGTGCACATCGTCGACGAGGTGCCCGAGCTCGACGCCGCCCGTGCCGAGGGGCACCTCACCATGGTGCTCGTGCTCGACGGCTTCCTCGACGCCGGCAACGCCGCGGCCCGCGCCGCGCAGCACCTCATCGACCTCACCGACGGGGGCGGCTCGGTGGTCGCGACGTTCGACGTCGACCAGTTCCACGACTACCGCGCCCGCCGGCCCGCGATGACCTTCAACCGCGACCACTACGAGCAGTACGACGCCCCGCGCCTGCTCGTGCGGCTGCTCAAGGACAGCGGCGGCACGCCGTACCTCCTGCTGAGCGGTCCCGAGCCGGACAACCGCTGGGAGGCCTTCGCTCGCGCCGTCCGGTCCGTCGTCGAGCGCTTCGGCGTCACCCGGGTGGTCAGCATGGGCTCGGTGCCGATGGCGGTGCCGCACACCAGGCCGATCGCGATCACCCACCATGCCAACAACCCCGACCTCCTCACCGGCGAGAGCCCGTGGCGCGGCGAGCTGCGCATCCCCAGCTCCGCCCAGGCGCTGCTGGAGGTCCGGCTGGCCGAGTGGGGCCACGACGCGATGGGCTTCGTCGCGCACATCCCGCACTACCTCGCCCAGCTGGACTACCCCAAGGCGTCCGGTGCGCTGCTGGAGAACGTCGAGATCGCCGGCCGGCTGACCATCGACCTCTCCGGCCTGGCCGCCGAGGCCGAGGACCGCGAGGCGGAGATCGCCCGCTACCTCGCCGCCAACGACGAGGTCGAGGACGTCGTGCGCGCGCTCGAGCAGCAGTACGACGCCTTCGAGCGTGCCGAGGAGTCCGGCAGCAGCCTGCTGGCCGAGAACCAGCCGCTGCCCACGGGCGAGGAGATCGGCGAGCAGTTCGAGCAGTTCCTGGCCGGGCTCGACGGGCCCGACGAGTCCTGACGTGCCCGCCTCCGCCGACGACCTGGTCGCCCTGCTCGACCTGGAGGACCTCGACCTCAACCTGTTCCGCGGCCGCCAGCCCGACACCGCCCTCCAGCGCGTGTTCGGCGGGCAGGTGGCCGCGCAGGCGCTGCTCGCCGCGGCCCGGACCACGGACCCGGCGTACGTCGCCCACTCGCTGCACTCCTACTTCCTGCTGCCGGGCGACACGGCGGTGCCGATCATCTACGACGTGGAGCGGCTCCGCGACGGGCGCTCGTTCGCGACCCGCCGGGTCGTCGCGCGCCAGCACGGTCGCGCGATCTACTACCTGACGGCCAACTTCCAGCGGCCCGAGGAGGGCTTCGAGCACCAGGACGTCATGCCCGACGTCCCGGCGCCGGAGGAGGGCATCGACCTCGGGGCGATGTTCCGCGCGCGGGGCTCCGGCAACACCGCGGAGTGGGAGCGGGAGTGGGCCGCGCTGGACGTGCGCTACGTCGGCAACTCCCAGCAGGGGCTGCCCGAGGACCCGTCCCGCCCGGCCCGGGCGCGGCTGTGGATCCGGGTCAACGGCGAGCTGTCCGACGACCCGCTGCAGCACCTCGCGGCGTTCACCTACGCCAGCGACATGACGCTGCTCGGCTCGACGCTGGTGCCGCACGGCGTGCACATCTCGACGCCCGGCATGCAGGTCGCCTCGCTCGACCACACCGTGTGGTTCCACCGGCCGTTCCGGGCCGACCAGTGGTGGCTCTACGACCAGGAGAGCCCCTCGGCCTCCGGCGGTCGCGGGCTGGCCATCGCCCGGGTCTTCACCCAGGACGGCGTCCTCGCCGCCTCCGTCGCCCAGGAAGGCCTGATCCGCCGCCGTGACTGACTCGCTGACCGACCTGCTCGACCTCGAGGACCTCGATGCCGACCTGTTCCGCGGCCGGCCCGCCGACACCTCGCGACCCCGCGTCTACGGCGGCCAGGTCGCCGCCCAGGCGCTGATGGCGGCGGTGCGCACCGTCGACCCCGAGTACGTCACCCACTCGCTGCACTCCTACTTCCTGCTGCCCGGTGACACGGCGGTGCCGATCATCTACGACGTGGAGCGGCTCCGGGACGGGCGCTCGTTCGCGACCCGCCGGGTCGTGGCGCGCCAGCACGGCCGGCCGATCTACTACCTCACCGCGAGCTTCCAGCGGCCCGAGGAGGGCTTCGACCACCAGGACGTGATGCCCGAGGTGCCGTCGCCCGAGGAGGGCGTCGACATGATCGCGCTGATGGTCGCCGGGGGAGCGCCCGAGGCCGACGCGCTCGCCAAGGAGTGGTCGGCGCTCGACGCCCGTCACCTCGGCACGTCCCTGCGGGGCCTGCCCGAGGACAAGGCCCACCCGGCCCGCGCCCGGATGTGGATCCGGATCAACGAGCGGCTCTCGGACGACCCGGTCGACCATCTCGCGGCGTTCACGTTCGCCAGCGACATGAGCCTGCTCGGCGCCACCCTGTCGGCGCACAGGACCAACCCCGCGAAGGTGCAGATGGCCTCGCTGGACCACACGATCTGGTTCCACCGGCCGTTCCGGGCCGACGAGTGGTGGCTCTACGACCAGGTCTCGCCGTCGGCCCAGGGCGGCCGCGGCCTCGCCCACGCCCGGGTGTTCACCCAGGACGGCCTGCTGGTCGCCACCGTCGCCCAGGAGGGCCTGATCCGGCCGCGGTGAGCGACGTACGGCTGGTCAGGGCAGGTCGAAGACCAGCAGCGTGCTCGACGCGGTCGCGACCACCGCACCCGACTCGTCGGTGACGACGCCCTCGGTGAAGCCGACGCGGGAGCCGGCCTTGGTGACCGTGCCGGTCGCGGTCAGCAGGCCGCTGTCAGCGCGGACCGCCTTGAGGTAGTTCACCTTGATCTCGACCGAGGTGTAGCCGCGCCCCTGCGGCAGCGTGGTGTGCAGCGCGCAGCCGCACACCGAGTCGAGCAGCGTGCAGACCAGCCCGCCGTGGACCGCGCCGATCGGGTTGTACGCCGACTCGTCGGGGCGGCAGGTGAACACCGCGCGGCCGGGCTCGGCCTCGACGATCTGCATCTGTACCAGGCCCGCGATCGGGGGCGGCGGCAGCTCGCCGTCGACGATGGCGCGCAGGTGCTCCAGGCCGGGCAGCTTCAGGCCGTACGACGCCGCCTGCAGCGGGTCGTGCCAGGTGACGGTGCGGGTCCGGGCCTCGCTCCAGGCGTCCTTCACGGGTGCTCCTCGAGTCTTTGGGTGACGGGCTTGTAGTGGGTCATGCGGTCGGGGTCGTCCTCGGCCACCGCGTGCCGGAGCCCCCAGGCCAGCAGGCTGTCCAGGATCGGGACGAGCTCGCGGCCGGCCTCGGTGAGGACGTACTCGTGGCGGGCGGGGGAGGACTGGTACTCCTCGCGCGCCACGACCCCGGCCTCCTCCAGCGCCTTGAGACGCGCCGAGATCCGGTCGCGAGGTGCGCCGGTGCCGCGCACGATGTCGGTGAACCGGCGGCTGCCCATCGCGATCTCGCGGACCACGAGCAACGACCAGCGCTCGCCGACGACCTCGAGGGAGGCCGCGATCGGGCACGGCCGGCCGGGGAGGGCGGCCAGGGTCCCGGGCTGGCTGCCGGGCTGGTGACGTGTGCTCACGGTGCTAGTCTCCCAGCATGGGTTTGAAAGTCAAACTGACAACGCTCCCGCTCGTCTCGCTCGGCACGGCGCTGGTCCTGGTCACCTACGTGACGCCGATGGCCACCGTGCCCCGCACCGCCGCCGACCTCGCGGCCGGCCCCGTGGCGCGGGCCTGGATCCTGAGCTCGATGAGCGTCGGGCTCGCCGCCGCGCTGCTCGCCACCGGCGTGCTCGGCGACGCGTTCGGTCGCCGTCGCGCGTACGCCGCCGGGCTGGCCGCGCTGGCCGTCGGCGCCCTCGTCTGCGCCGTCGCCCAGGAGCCGGTGCTGTTCGTCGCCGGTCGGGTGGTCGAGGGAGTCGGTGGCGCGGCCGTTCTCGCCTGCGGGCTGGCCGTCCTGGCCCACACGTTCCCGCCGGGCCCGGAGCGCGTGCACGCGACCTCGGTCTGGGGCGCGAGCGTCGGGCTCGGCATCGCCGGCGGCGCGGTCCTGTCCGCAGCGCTGGACTTCGGGACCGGCTGGCGCGAGAGCTACGCGGTGACCGGCCTGCTCGGGCTGCTGCTGCTCGTCCCGAGCCGCCGCGGCATCGCCGACTCGGCCGCCGACCGGCGCCGCGGGATCGACGTACCGGGTCTGGGGCTGCTGGTCACCGGCATCACCCTGCTCGTGGCCGCGCTGACCCAGGGCCGCAACGGCGTCGACGGCATCACGACGGTCCTCGGGGTGCTGGCGCTCGTCGCGCTCGTGTCGTTCGGCGTCGTGGAGTCCCGCGTCGCCGCACCACTCATCGAGCCGGACCTGCTCCGCGCCCCGCGGTTCCGGGCCGCCGCGACGGGCTCGCTGGTCCTGGGCGCCGGCATCATCGGGATGGCGTCGTTCGTGCCGACGATCGCCCAGCTGGGGCTGGGCTCGAGCCTGTGGGTGGCGAGCCTGCTCGTGGTGGCGTGGGCCGGCACCAGCGTGGTCGCCTCGATGCTGGTCCGGCACCTCCCGCACCCGCTCGAGGGCCCCTACCCGGTGGCCGTCCTGCTCGTGCTGGTCGCGGCCGGGCAGGCGCTCGGCTACGGGCTGCACGAGGGGTCGAGCCCCGCACGCCTGGTGCTGCCGATGGTCGTCAGCGGTGTCGCCACTGGTCTCCTCAATGCCGTCCTCGGCCGCGAGGCCGTCGCCAGCGTGCCGCCGGACCGCGCCGCCATGGGCAGCGGCGCCAACAACACCGCCCGCTACCTCGGCGCGGCCGTCGGCATCACGCTCTTCGTGACCGTCGCGACCCACGTCGGCGGCTCGCTGGTCGACGGCTGGAATGCCGCCGTCCTCGTCGCGACCGCCCTCACCCTGGCCGGAGCCGCGGTGATCGCGGTGACCGGTCGCGCTACAGCGCCGTCGTCCGCCCCGCGAGGTGAGGAGCTCCCGACGACGGGTTCGTGAGCGCGAAGGCGTAGCCACCCTCGACGGGGGACGACCCCAGCTCGACCTTGCCCGGCAGGAGGATCGGCTTCTTGAACGCCACGTCCACGCGGACGGCGTCGGGGAGCCGGTTCTCCAGGGCCGCGATGCAGCGGGCCTTGCTCCACATGCCGTGCGCGATCTGGCGCGGGAAGCCCAGCGCCTTCGCGGTCAGCGGGTAGAGGTGGATCGGGTTGTGGTCGCCCGACACCGCGGCGTACTGGCGGCCGAGGTCGGCCGGCAGTCGCCAGACCGTGCCGGTGGGCCGCGCGTCCGGGAACGACGAGCCCGCCGAGGCGGACTCGTCACCGCGGCCCCGGCGCAGGTAGGTCGACGTGCTCTCCCAGACCACCTCGTCGGCGGCGCGGACGGTGGTCACGAACTCGAAGACCGTGCCCTTGGGGTGCGGCAGGGGCGCGCCGACCGACGCGCTGACGGCGAGCTCCTCGCCGATCCCGATCGGGCGGTGGCCGGTGATGGAGTTCTCCAGGTGCACGGTGCCGATTGCCGGAGCGGGGAAGGCCGCGTCGGTCATGATCGCCATGTGCAGCGGGAACGCCAGCATGTGCGGGTAGGGCAGCGGCACGGTGTCCTTGGCCGGGAAGCCGCACACCGAGGCGTACGCGTCGACGTGGTCGCGCTCGACCGTCACCGGCGGGCGCTCCCGGGTCAGGCCCGTGAAACCCTCCAGGGGCGCCTTGCGTACGCCGGGGAGCTGGCCGACCACGGGCAGCGACGGCAGCGCGGCCTTGAGCAGCAGGCCGATCTCGGCCATCTCAGGCGCCCAGCATCATCTGGCCGCAGACCCGCACCACGTTGCCGTTGACGGCGGTGGAGCCGGGGGAGGCGTACCACGCGATCGTCTCGGCGACGTCGACCGGCAGGCCGCCCTGCGACATCGCGTTGAGCCGCTGGCCGACCTCGCGGGTCGCGAACGGCACGGCCGCGGTCATCGCGGTGATGATGAAGCCGGGGGCGACGGCGTTGACCGTGATGCCGTCCTCGAGTTCGTCGGCGAGGGAGTCGACGAAGCCGATCACGCCGGCCTTGGAGGCGGCGTAGTTGGTCTGGCCGACGTTGCCCGCGATGCCGGCGATCGAGGCGACGCCGATGATCCGGCCGTTCTTGTTGATCACCTTCTGGTCGAGCAGCTCGCGGGTGATCCGCTCCGGGGCGGTGAGGTTGACCCCGATCACCGACTCCCAGCGGGCCTCGTCCATGTTGGCGAGCTTCTTGTCCCGGGTGATGCCGGCGTTGTGGACGACCACGTCGACCCCGCCGTGCTTCTCGGTCAGGTGGTGGGCGATCCGCTGCGGGGCGTCCTTGGCGGTGATGTCGAGGGCGAGGTGGTCGCCGTCGAGCTCCTTCATCAGGCGCACGAGGTCGTCGGCCGCCTGGGGGACGTCGACCCCGACGACGGTCGCGCCGTCGCGGTGCAGCACCCGGGCGATCTGCTCGCCGATGCCGCGGCTGGCGCCGGTGACCAGGGCGACCTTGCCCGCGAGCGGGCGCTGCCAGTCGGCGACCTCGACGGCCTTCTTCGTGCCCGTGGCGCCGATCCGCACGACCTGGCCGGAGACGTAGGCCGACTTGGGGGAGAGCAGGAACGCCAGGGTCGAGGCGACCGCCGCCTCGGCGCCGTCGGCGACGTAGACGAGCTGGACGGTGCCGCCCTTGCCGATCTCCTTGCCGAGGCTGCGGGTGAAGCCCTCGAGGGCGCGCTGGGCGACGCGCTCGCCGCCGCTGACCTGCTCCGGCGGCGTGCCGAGCACGACCACGCGCGGGCAGGACTCGAGGCTGCGCAGCAGCGGGGTGAAGAAGTCGCGGAGGGCGACGAGGTCGGAGGAGGAGGTCAGCCCGGTCGCGTCGAAGACGAGCGCCTTGTAGCGCTGGCCGTCCTCGGTCGCCTCGGTCGAGGCGATCCCGAGCAGGTCGAGGAGGCCGGTCAGCGACTCGGCGAGGCGGCCCTTGCCGCCCACGACGACGGTGCCGTCCACGAGCGGGGCGCCGGCGACGTACCGCTCGAGCTTCGTGGGGGCGGGCAGGCCGAGGTTCTTGACCAGCAGCTTGCCGATCGGCGACTGGGTGAAGCCCTGGTAACGGTCGCTCATGGGTGTGCGTTCCTCCGCAGGTCGGTGGTCGAGCCCGTCGAGACTCGGTCGGGTCCGCCATCATGTAACTAGAGGTGTAACTCAGAGTCCACATTTCGTGAGATGGCCCTCATAGCCTTCACGCGCGAGGCCGCGAGGGCAAGGATGTGGCCCATGAACTCCAGCACTCGCCGCGTCGCCGTGATCGGTGGCAACCGCATCCCCTTCGCCCGGTCCAACACCGTCTACGCGACCGCCTCCAACCAGGACATGCTGACCGCCGCGATCGACGGCCTGGTCACCCGGTTCGGCCTCGAGGGTGAGCGGGTCGGCGAGGTCGTCGCCGGCGCCGTGCTCAAGCACTCGCGCGACTTCAACCTGACCCGCGAGTCGGTGCTCGGCTCGAAGCTGTCACCGGAGTCGCCCGCGACCGACATCCAGCAGGCCTGCGGCACCGGCCTCCAGGCCGCGATCCAGGTCGCCAACAAGATTGCGCTCGGCCAGATCGAGGTCGGCATCGCCGGTGGCACCGACACCACCTCCGACGCCCCGATCGCCGTGGGCGAGGGCCTGCGCAAGATCCTGCTCGAGCTCAACCGCGCCAAGGACCTCAAGGGCCGCCTCGCGGCGCTGGCCAAGGTGCGCCCCGGCGACATCGTCCCGGCCATCCCGCAGAACGGCGAGCCCCGCACCGGCCTCGCCATGGGCGACCACGCCGCCCTGACCGCCCTGGAGTGGCAGATCGGCCGCGAGGAGCAGGACGAGCTCGCGGCCCTCTCGCACCAGCACCTCGCCGCGGCGTACGACGCCGGCTTCCTCGACGACCAGATCACGCCCTTCCGCGGCCTCGAGCGCGACCAGAACCTCCGCGCCGACTCCACCGTAGAGAAGCTCGCCAAGCTCAAGCCGGTCTTCGGCAAGGGCGAGGCCGCCACCATGACCGCCGGCAACTCCACGCCGCTCACCGACGGCGCGTCCGTCGTGCTGCTCGCCTCGGAGGAGTGGGCGAAGGCCAACGGGCACGAGCCGCTCGCCTATCTCACGGCCTACGAGACGGCCGCCGTCGACTACGTGCACGGCGGCGAGGGCCTGCTGATGGCTCCGGCGTACGCCGTGGCGCGGATGCTCGAGCGCGAGGGCCTGACCCTGCAGGACTTCGACTTCTACGAGATCCACGAGGCGTTCGCCTCGCAGGTGCTCTCCACGCTGAAGGCCTGGGAGGACCCGGTGTTCTGCAAGGAGCGCCTCGGCCTCGACGCGCCGCTCGGCTCGATCGACCGCAGCAAGCTCAACGTCAACGGCTCCTCGCTCGCCGCGGGCCACCCGTTCGCCGCGACCGGCGGCCGGATCGTCAACGTGCTGGGCAAGCTCCTCGCCCAGAAGGGCTCGGGCCGCGGCCTGATCTCCGTGTGCGCCGCCGGCGGCCAGGGCGTCGTCGCGATCCTGGAGCGCTGAGCCCCGTCGGTCCTCCGTCGGCCTCCGCGTCAGCGCTTCTCGGCGAGCGCGAGCGCGGAGGCGACGAGGTACTCCTTGACCTGCTGCGGCGAGATCTCGCCGACGGTCGGGATGCCGGGCGCGGCCTCGGTGACGAGGATGCCCACCCGGGCGAGCTGCAGCGCGCCGAGGCCGCTGGCGTAGAGCGTGTTGGCGAGCAGCGTCGGGTCGGCGACGGTGAACTCGCCGGAGTCGACGCCCGCCTGCAGGGCCGCGGTGAGCGTCGCGAGGCAGCCGGAGATGCCGCGGCCCAGCCGGAAGAGCGCGCTCTCGCTCATCTCGTCGAGCAGCTCGGGGCCGCTGCGGCGCATCAGGGTCTGGGCGCAGTCGATGAAGGCGGGGTACTGCAGGCCGTAGTCGACGAACGCGCCGACGATCGCCTGCAACCGCTCGCGCACGTCGTCGTGGGCCTCGGTGGCCCGGGTCAGCGCCTCCCGCAGCTCGTCGAGGTAGCCGACCAGGGTGAGCGCGAAGAGCTCCTCCTTGCCGGTGAAGTGGCGGTAGACGATGGCCCGGTTGATGCCGACGGCCTTCGCGACGTCCTCGATCTGGGCATCACGCACACCGCGCTCGTCGAAGAGGGCGCGGGTCGCGGCGAGGATCTCGCGCTCCCGGGCCCGCCGTCGCACCGCGGCCGCCGAGCGGCGTCCGTCGGTCTCGGGGGTGGGACTGGACATGGATCCATCGTAGCGATGTTGCAACGGTGTGTGACACGTCCGTGCCACGAGAGTGACGGGGTGTCCCGGCTAGCATGCGGCCCGAGGATTCCGGGAACGTGGGGGAAGCGATGACATCGGACGTCGGCGAGGGACTCGGACCCCGCAACCGGATCGATGAGGCGGCTCGCCAGGCGGTGCTCGACGCCGCCGCGGTGCTGCAGGTGCGCCGCAGCCACGTGGCCGCGGCCCTGTCCCGGGGCGAGGACGTCGAGGCGCAGGTCATGGCCCGCGGCATCGAGGGCACCAACGACTGGATGATGCGGGCGGCGTACGACTGGCGCGAGCTCTGCTCGGTGCGGCCGTCCGCCACCGTGGCCCAGCTCCGCGTCAGCCTGCCCAACAACCGCATCCTGCTCGAGCGCGGGCTGCGGATGGTCAGCCTGTTCGACTACGACCGCCTCGACCGGGGGTCCCGGTTGCTGCTGGCCGGCGAGGGGAGCGAGTGCTACCGCTTCGCCTTCGCCACCGTGCAGATGAAGATCGTGGACCGTCGCACCGTCCTGCTCCAGGGGCCGTTCGTCGACGGCGAGCCGACCGTGATGGCCGTGCAGTCGCCCGCATGCCTGGCGGCGGCCCGTGGCTACTGGGAGGCCGTGGTCGCGTCCTCCTTCTCGACCTCCGAGGAGCCCGGTCGGGTCGACGGCCTGACCCCGCGGCAGCAGCAGATCGTGGCGATGCTGGCGACCGACGCGCGGGACGAGGTGGTCGCCGCGACGCTGGGCGTGAGCGTCCGGACCGTGCGGTCCGACATCGCCGCCCTGATGGAGGCGCTGGGGGTCCGGTCCCGCTTCTCGGCGGGTCTCCGGCTCCAGCAGGTGGCCGACACCGAGGAGTGACGGGCCCGGCTTGCAGGATCCTGCAACCGGCGTGACGCCCATGCCTAGGGTGGTGAGGATGGCCCCCGACCCGAGGCTGCCCGGCCCCGCGGGGGAGGGACGGGCGCCTCAGTGTCCGAACATCTCCCGGACGACTGCGAGGCTGTCGGCCTCGGCGGGCGTCTTGTCGTCGCGGTAGCGGACGACGCGGGCGAAGCGCAGCGCGATCCCGCCGGGATAGCGGGTGGAGCGCTGGATGCCGTCGAGGGCGATCTCGACCACCTGCTCGGGCCGGACCGGGACGACGTAGTGATCCTTGACCGTGGGCGGATCGAGGGCCAGCTCGGTGAACCGCTCGGTCTGCCAGGCGAGCATCTCGTCGGTCATTCCCTTGAAGGTCTTGCCGAGCATCACGAAGCCGTCGCTGTCGTCGGCCCGGGCGCCGAGGTGGATGTTGGAGAGCCAGCCCTGACGCCGGCCCGAGCCCCACTCGACGGCGAGCACCACGAGGTCGAGGGTGTGCACCGGCTTGACCTTGACCCACGACGAGCCGCGTCGGCCGGCCTCGTAGGCCGCGGCGAGGTCCTTGACCACGACGCCCTCGTGGCCCGCGCGGATCGCGTCGGCCAGGAAGTCCGACGCGGCATCGGGGTCGCCGGTGACGAGACGCGGCACCCGGTGGCGCTCGGGGACGAGCCGCTCGAGGGCCGCGAGCCGGTCGGTGCCAGGGGAGTCGAGGAGGTCCTCGCCGTCGAGGTGCAGGACGTCGAAGAAGTAGGGCGTGACCTCGACGCCGGACTCCATCGCCGTGCGGGAGGCGGTCTCCTGGAAGGGGCGTGGCCGGCCGTCGTCGTCGAGCGCGATCGCCTCGCCGTCGAGGACGAACCGCTCCGCGGGCAGGGCCTGGGCGACGGCGACGACCTCGGGGAGGCGGCCGGTGATGTCGTCGAGGGTGCGGGTGGCGATGCGGACGTCGTCGCCCGCGCGGTGCACCTGGATGCGGATGCCATCGAGCTTCACGTCGACGGCCACGGGGAGGTCGGGCGAGCCGCCGGCCTTGGTGATCGCGGCACCCACGTCGGGGGCGCTGGAGGCCAGCATCGGCAGCACCGGACGCCCGACCTCGAGGCCGAAGGCGGCGAGCGCGTCCTCGCCGCCGGTCATCGCCGCCACCACGACCTGGGTGGTCGAGCCGGCCAGCATCGCCGCCCGCCGCACGGTGGGAAGCGGCACGCCGGCCGCGACCGCCACGGCCTCCTGGGCCAGCGCGTCCAGCGCCCCTTGGCGGAGCGCGCCGGTCACGACGCCGCGCAGCCAGGCCTGCTCGTCGGCGGTCGCGCGACCGAACAGGTCCACCACCGCAGCCGCGCGGGCGGCCTGCGAGCCGGCGCCCCCGATGGCCGCGATCGCCTCGAAGGCGTCGTGCACGCCGAGGACGGTGAGCGACGGCTCGTCCGCCGGCGCCGGCAGGTCGCTGACGCTGCGCCAGCCCAGGCCCGTGCGTCGTTGGCGCAGCGCGCCACCGAGGTAGGACGTGACGGTCTCGACCTCCTCGGACGAGGCGGCCGCGAGCAGCGTGGCGATCGCGGCGACCTTGGCCTTGCGGGACCGGGTGGCCGCCACGGCGCCGGAGGTGGCGACGAGGTCGGAGAGGAGCACGCAGCCATTGTGGCGGGACCCGCCGACAGATCGGCTAGCGTCGTGCGGGTGAGCTCCGGACGCACCCGCACCTGGCGCCCGGACTGGGCCTGCCCCGCCGGTCGGATCATGGCGCAGCAGCGCCACGGCGGGAGCGACCCGACCTACCGCACCGACGAGTCCGGCCGGATCTGGCGGGGCATCCGGACCCCCGAGGGCACCGCCACGCTCGCGGTCAGGCCACGCCCTGCCGACGGCGAGATCGAGGCCGCGGCCTGGGGGGAGGGGGCCGACTGGGCGCTGGAGTCCGTGCCCGGCCTGCTCGGCGCCCACGACGACGTGTCCGGCTTCGAGCCCCGCCACCCCGTGCTCGCCGAGGCCTGGCGCCACCACTCCACCTGGCGGCTGGGCCGGAGCGGCCTGGTCATGGAGGCGCTGGTCCCGGCCATCATCGAGCAGAAGGTGACCGGCAAGGAGGCCTTCGCCGGCTTCCGCGCGCTGGTGCACCGCTTCGGCGAGCGCGCCCCCGGACCGGGCCACGACCTCAAGCTGTGGGTGCAGCCGACCCCCGAGCAGCTCCGCCAGATCCCGTCCTGGGAGTGGCTCCGGCTGCACATCGACCCGGCCCGCTCGCGCACGGTGGTCACCGTGGCCCGGGTCGCGGACGCGCTCGAGCGCGCCGCCGGCGTACCCGTCAACGAGGCCGACCGCCGGCTCCGCAGCCAGCCCGGCGTCGGGGTCTGGACGAGTGCCGAGGTGCGCCAACGAGCCCTCGGCGACGCCGACGCGGTGTCCTTCTTCGACTACCACGTGGCCAAGGACATCGGCTGGGCGCTGACCGGCACGCCGTTCACCGACGAGGAGCTCGAGGCCTACCTCGAGCCCTGGCGGCCGCACCGTGGCCGGGTGCAGGCGCTGGTGGGCCTCGCCGGATTGCACCGGCCCCGGCGCGGGGCGAGGATGTCGCTGCCGACCCACCTGCCGTCGTCGGTGCCGCACTCGTGATATCTGTGAGCCGATGACACAGGTACATCTCGACCTCGGCCACCTCCGCACCGACGGCCTGGAGGAGGCCACCGCGTTCTTCGCGACGGTCGACCCCGAGGCGCTGGTCGACGCGATCCGCGCCACGTCCGACGACGAGCTCCTCGAGCTGCTCGCCCGCGACGACATCCGGCCCGCCGCGGTCCGGGGCCTGCTCGCGCGCCTCCACGAGTACGCCGTCGCCGAGCGGCTCGCCGAGCTCCGCGGGACCGTCCGCTTCGACCTCGAGCGTCGCGGCACGCTGCTGGAGCGCCAGGCGCTGCGGTTCGACGCCGGCGCGATGACCCTCGTGCCCGACCTGGACGCACGGACGCCGGTCGACGTGGTCATCTCCACCAGCCTGGTCCGCTTCGTGCGTCTCGTGTCGGGCGAGCGCAACGCCGGCCTGGAGTACCTCTCCGGCAAGCTCGACATCGAGGGCGACGCGATGCTGGCGCTCGCCGTCGGGGGGATCTTCAAGCTGCCCGGCACCGGCGAGATCGCCCTCGACCCCACCACGCTGGACCCGGTCGACGTGGCGACGGCCCTGGCCGACGTACGCCCCGACCACCTCAAGCGGGTGATGGCCTCGGCCTTCCGGCCGATCGTGCTGGGCGAGATCTTCCGCCGGCTGCCGGACTTCCTCAACGCGCGCAAGGCCGCGAAGGCCGACCTGACCATCGGGTTCCGGCTGTTGGGCAACCCCTCCGGCGAGGTCGAGCGCTACGTCGTGCGCGTCCAGGGCGGCGTCGCCACGGTCTCGCAGGGTGACGAGGGCGAGCGGCGCGACGCCACGGTGACCTGCGAGGGCCACGACTACCTGCGGCTGGCCACGGGCCACCTCAACCCGGTCACGGGCGTTCTCAAGGGGCAGCTGAAGGTCAAGGGCGACAAGGCCAAGGCGCTGCAGCTGAGCTCGATCATCGACATCCCGCGGGCGCGTTGACCATGCGTGCGCGCCGGCTGGCCGCTCCGTTGCTCCTGCTGGCGCTCGCCTCGACCGGGGTGCCGGCCGTCAGCGCGGCTCCGGCCCCGGCGGTCGCGGCGTCGGCATCGCCGTTCTCGGACGGGCACGGGCTCCACGTCGTCTCGGCCGAGGCGACCAGCCCGCGCGAGTGGCACGTCGTCGTCGCGACCCGGCAGCTGCAGCGGCCGGTGCGCGTCACGATCCTGCTGCCGCGGGGCTACGACACCACGACGCGGCGCTACCCGTCCCTCTACCTCTTCCACGGCACCAGCGGGGGAGCCAACGACTGGGTCGACTCGGGAGACGCGCGCGAGGCGACGCGCGACGAGCCGTTCGTCGTCGTGATGCCGGACATGGGCTACGACTCCAACGGCGGCTCGTGGTTCGCCAACTGGGCCGACCAGCACACCGCCCTGGGCCGGGCCAACTGGGAGACCTTCCACATCGACCAGCTCGTGCCGTGGGTCGACGACAACCTCCGCACCGTCCGGGCGCGCTGGGGCCGGGCGATCGCCGGGCTCTCCCAGGGCGGGTTCGGGTCGTTCTCCTACGCCGCCCGTCACCCCGACATGTTCGTGTCGGCGGCGTCGTTCTCCGGGGCTCCCGACATCGCCGAGGACCCGCGGGCCCAGGCCCTCGGCCAGTCGCTGGTCCGTGCCATCACCGTCGGCCTCGACGGGGTGCAGCCCGATGCGATCTTCGGGGACCCGGTCGCGCGCGCCATCAACTGGAAGGGCCACAACCCCGCCTCCCTGGTCACCAACCTCGCCGACACCGACCTCCAGCTCTGGTGCGGCAACGGGCAGCCCGGGCCCTACGACGACCCGGCCGCGCCCAACAGCGGCGCCACGGCGATCGAGGCGGCGGTGCACGAGTCCACGGGCTACTTCGTCCAGGCGGCGGATGCCGCCGGCGTCGCCTACACCTACGACGACTACGGTCCGGGCACGCACAGCTGGCCCTACTGGGCACGGGACCTGCGCACCTACCTCCCGCACCTCGCGGACGTGGTCGCCGAGCACCGGCCGCGCCCGGACGCCGTCGGCTACCGGTCGGTCGACGCGACCTGGAGCCAGTGGCACTGGCGCGTGGTCACCCATCGTGCGGAGGCCCAGGCGTGGTCTCGGCTCGAGGACGCGTCCGTCGCCGGGTTCGGCTACGCCGGCTCGCCGGCGACGGTCCGCACGCCCGCCTCGTACGAGCCGGGACGCGCCTACGGCGTCACGTACGTCGGAGGCACCGGCCCGGGCCGCGTCGTCGCCGACGCGCGGGGCCGCCTGCACCTCCGGGTCGTTCCCGGCGACGCGGGCGACGTCCGGGTGTCGATCGCGCGCTGACCGCTACAGCAGCGGCCGCAGCGGCGCGAGCACGAACTCGGTGAACTTGCGGTGCAGGTCGCGCGCCTCCCACTCACCGCTGGTGAGCTCGAGGCTGTTGGACTCGTCGACGCTGAAGATCTCCTCGAGCGTCTTGGCGAGCTCCTCGTCGATGACCTCGACGTTGATCTCGTAGTTGCCCTGCAGGCTGAGCCGGTCGACGTTGGCAGTGCCGACCGTCGACCAGGTGCCGTCGACGGTCGAGGTCTTGGCGTGCACCATCGCGTCACGGAAGCGGAAGATCCGCACGCCCGCGTCGAGCAGCTGGCTGAAGTAGCCGCGCGAGATCCAGTCGGCCACGATGTGGTTGGACTTGTGCGGCACCAGCAGGCGTACGTCGACCCCGCGGCGCGCGGCCGCCTTCATGGCGTCGACGAAGTCCTGGTCGGGGATGAAGTAGGCGCAGGTCATCCACACGTTGCGGCTGGCCCGGTTGATCGCCTCGAGGTACATCCCCCGGATGGGGAACATCCACAGCCGCGGCACGTTGCGGTGCAGCCGGATCCGCGGCTCCCAGGTCGAGGCGGTCTCGAGCAGCAGCGGCCGCTCGCTGGTGCGGATCCGGCGACGTCGGTTGAGGTTCCAGAAGTCCGCGAAGGCGCGCTTGAGGTCCCAGACCCCGGGACCGGTGATCCGGACGTGGGTGTCGCGCCACTCGGTCTCGTAGGGCGTGCCGATGTTGTAGCCGCCGACGAAGCCGACCGCGTCGTCGACGACGAGGATCTTGCGGTGGTCGCGGCCGTAGCGGCGCAGGTCGAGGAAGCGCAGCCCCGCGGTGTAGACCGGGTAGCGCAGCACCTTCATCGTGGCCGGGAAGCGCTTGAACCGCGGCGAGACGACGAGGTTGGCGAAGCCGTCGTAGATGCAGTAGACCTCGACGCCCCGGTCGGCAGCAGCGGCGAGCGCGGCCTTGAACCGCTCGCCGATCTCGTCGCCCTTCCAGATGTAGGTCTCGAAGAGGATCTGCCGGCGCGCGCCCTCGATGGCGGCCAGCATGTCGTCGAAGAGGTCCTTGCCGAAGGTGTACGTCGTGACGGTGCCGTCGCCGATCACGACCGTCCGCGGGGGAGTCGTGGGGAACGGCCGCGGCTTCTTGCCGCGGCGCCGGTAGGAGTCGACGACCGACATCCCGATCGCCACCGCGAGCTGGACCCCGATGGCCGTGAGCAGCGTCCGCCGGATGATCCGCACCAGGCGCTCGGGTGTGGAACGGATGCGAGTGCTCACGGGATCAATCTAGTCAGTGGACGCGCGTTCTCTCCGCAGGCGGCCCGATGTGCCGCAGGCTGCCGACTCCGGCCGAGGGGACGAGGACTCGACCTGGCGCTAGTGGGTGCTTGTCCTGTCGGCTTCGTCGGTCGAGCCCAGGAGCGCACGTGTGAGTCGTGCCGAGTCGGACAGCAGCTCTGCGCTCGCGGCCTCGAGGTGGTCGTCATCGGGCTCGCGTCCGGTCATGGCCGCGAGCAGCACGGCCCGGCGTACGAGCTCCTTGGCGTAGGACGCGGTGGTTCCCGCGGAGTCGCGGGCGGCGCGGGAGACGGCGGCGGCGGAGAAGGCGAGCTCCGAAGCGTAGAGATCGATGAGGGCACGTCGGTCGGCCTCTGCGGGGAGCGGGATCTCAACGGCGAGGTCGACCCGGCCGGGGCGTTGGGTGAGGGCCTTCTCAAGTGCTTCCGCTCGGTTGGTGGTCAGCAGGAAGGCCACATCTGCATCCTGGTCGAGCCCGTCCATGGCATCGAGCAGCGTGAAGAGCAACGGGGACGCGCCGCCACCGAAGTGGTGGTCGCGGTCCTCGGCGATCAGGTCGCAGTCCTCGATCACGACGATTGCAGGTTGGTGTGCACGAGCAATCTGGGCTGCAGCGCCCACGTGCACCATCTCGGTCCCGCTGAGCAGCACCACGGTGGCTTCCGAGGCAGCGCCCACCAGGTGGCGGACGGTGTGCGTCTTGCCCGTGCCCGGCGGGCCGTACAGCAGCACGCCGCGCTTGAGGTGTTGCCCCTTCTCCCGCAGCAGGTCCCGGTGGTGCGCGAGGCCGACGACATGCGCACGTACTTGGTCCAGGGTGCCTTCCGGCAGCACCACACGACTGGCGGGAAGCTCGGGCCGTCGGTGAAAGGTCAAGCCCGACATGGACCGCGCGTACGGATTGCCACTGAAGCTGATGACCTGGCGCCAGAGCACGCTGCGACGCATCGCCTCGTCACGAAGCTCGGCGAGCATGGCTGCGGCCGCCTCGGGATCGGCGGCGAGCACTTCCAGGCGTGCCTGGGAGCCGTGCTCGGGGTTGCCGACCCGCTGCAACACCACCATCGGGGCGCCCGCGTGGTGGAAGACGTGGAGGCCGAACGCCACGGTGGCCCGCTCGGCGTCAGGTCCCGTAGCCACGTTGAGGCGGTCGACCTGACCTCTGCGGAAGCGACCCCACTCGGCGTTGGACATCAGGTCGCTCAGGGAGCTGTGGTGCCGCTGGTCTCCGCCCCCCACGCCCAACAGCCGGGCTCCCGGGTCGCGGGCGACGATCTCCGCCAGCGCGATGTCCGTGTCGGCCCAGCGGTGAACCATGATGGGCTCGACCACGACCGGCACTTCGTCGGCCGCCACCCCGAGGTGCGCGTCCAGGATCGGCAGCAGGTCCTCGCCTCGACGGGCGGCATCCGAGTCCTCGTGGACGAGCTGCCTCACCAGCCGAGTCAGCGCAGCTCGCAGCTCGTCGTCTCCCTGATCGGTGCCCCCGTGGTCCATGCCGCTGAACTTAGTGGCTCACCCGGCGCCTCACCCGTCGAAACCGTACTGACGGCGGCCGAGCGTCGGTGCTGCGAGGATCGGCTTCGTGAGCGAGGCGTGGCGCGACGGTCCGACGGTGACCCTCTCCGACGGCAGGGTCACCCTGCGTCCCTGGTCGAGAGATGATGCGCCGTTCGTGTCGGCATCGAGTGCCGACCCCGCGATCCGGCGCTACAACGGGGCTCACGACCGGCAGGGACGCCCGGCCCCGCCACTTTCGCTCCTCGAGGCCGAGACCGCCGTGGATCGGTTCGTCCTGGGCTGGCAGACGCAGGCCACGACGGGGAAACCGCACGGCGTTGCGTTTGCGATTGCCGATGCGAGTCCGGTGAGCTGGTGGGCTGCTGTGGCGTGGATGACTGGACCGAGGAGGACGTGGCGCAGGTCGGATACTGGATCGCAGCAGGTGCGAGGGGTGGCGGCTACGCCACTCGTGCGGTGATCCTGTTGACCCGCTGGCTCTTCGACCGGGGGGCGGCGCGCGTCTTCCTGACGATCGTCTCGGGGAATGAGGCGTCGGTCGCGGTGGCCCGCCGCGCGGGCTTCGTGCACGAGGGAACGATGCGCGCTCACAGCGTCTGGCAGGGCGAGCGGTGCGACGTGATGTGGTTTGCGGCCTTGCCGCTCGAGTGGACTGGCGGAGTCAGCGAGCCGACCTGATCACGCTGCCGCGTGCTTGAGGCGCCTGTGCTCGATGAAGGCGCGGATGAGCGCGACGACGAGGAGGACCGCCGACTCGGCGGCGAAGAGGTACGGCACGTGGCCGTCAGACGGTGAGAGCAACCCAAGCGTCGTGTTGAACACGGCGATCACCGCGACGAGCAACCACACTCGTGGGCGCGGTTGCCTGGATCTTCTCCATGACACGCACCGAATGATGACATGTGCTGTGCAGCGCATCTCGAGTGGTCGGAGCGCATACTCCCACTGTGCGATGGCTGGTGAGGCTCGGTGTCGGGCTCGCGATGGTGGTGGTCGCCGGGGTGTTGACGTTTGCCCTGCGCCAGGACTCGCCGGAGGCGACGGGTGTCGTGAACGGGCCCGTGGTGGCAGTGTCGATCCCGGGTGCGTCGTACCCGCTGGCAACGGTCAAGGGCAATCTGAGCCTGCGCGGTGACTGCCTGATGCTGGGCGACTCGGTGGTGTTCTGGCCCGCCGGGACATCGTGGGACTCCACGAGTCAATCGGTGCTGTTCTCGGGCGACTTCGACGGATCCGTGCGCGTCGGCTCCGACTTCGTGGGTGGTGGAGGGTTCTACAACCCTGACGACTTCCTGCGCGGGCTGGGCGAGGCCGGCAGCGCGCTGCGGGACTGCGGCGCGGCGACCGGGGCACGGAGTCTCGTGCTTGCCTACCCGGACCTTCACCGCCTACCTGGGTCGTGAGCCCCGCGCAACACTGAGTCCCGTGACCGAGCTACCTCCGCCGTCCCGCACTGCCCGCCTGGTGGTGGGTGTGCTCGCTTCACTGGCGCTGCTCACCGGTGCCTTCGTCCTTGCCCTGGTGGCGTTCTTCGCGCTGTACGTGGGTGCACCCGCCTGGGTGGTGGCTGTGGCGGTTGGGGCAGTCGTCGCCGGGGTTGCCGCAGCGCTCAGGCGTGTGCGACACGCGGCTGCTCGCCCTCGGTGAGCCCTCATCGGCGGTTGCCCGCCATCAGCTGCACGGTGGACGCGATCGGCCGCCCGGATCGCGGCAGACCAGTGCGGTTCCGGACGGGTCAGCAGGGAAGGTCATACGAGCTGGCTGTCCCTGCCACCATCGCGGATGACCCGACGCGGGACGTCATCCGCTCTGGCGGTCATGGCGACCAGAACGCATGACGTCCCACACCATGCTTCCGGATCTCGGCACGAGAATGCGGGTCCAACCGCAAGTGCCCCCCGCGTCAGAGGACCGCCGGGACGCACGTTCTCCGCGCAGGCGCATGCGCGCCTAGGGTGCCGCCATGGTTCCCCGGACCCCGATCGCCGTCGCTGCCCTCGTGCGCGACGGTCTCGTGCTCCTGGCGCATCGCCACCCGTCGCGTCGGTGGTACCCCGACTGCTGGGACCTCGTCGGCGGACACGTCGAGCCGGACGAGCTGCCCCACCAGGCCGTTGGTCGCGAATGCCTCGAGGAGCTCGGCGTCCACATCCACGACCCCCGACCCATCACGATGACGATCAGCGACGCCACCCTCGACCTGCACGCCTTCCTCGTCACGCGCTGGGACGGGGAACCGGTCAACGCCGCACCCGACGAGCACGACGACCTTCGCTGGTTCCGGCCCGAGGATCTCGCCGACCTGACGATGGCCCACCCGGCCAGCCTGCCGGGCATCCTGAGTGCGGTCCGGGTCGCAGCCGGTTAGCACGTCAGTCGAGCACGGTGTCACGACTGTCCAGCGGCACGAAGGTCATCTCCAGGTCGTCACCGCTCAGGACGAGCGTGCGGTCGCCGCGCCGGGCATGGTCGACACGACGCAGCAGGTCGGGGTAGGTGCCGTCGAGCAGGTCCACGAAGTTCACGGGGCACGACATCATCGAGCCCACCGACATGTCCGTGAACCGCACGTCCTCGCCGTCGGTGTGGGTCTTCCACTCGATCACCTGACAGCCGGAGAGCGCCTGGTAGTCGAGGATGTAGGTCAGCACCGGCGGCCGGGAGACCTTGGCGAACACGGTCTCGTCGCCCGCGTCGACCAGCCTCTCCAACCGCCAGCGCCCCTCGAGGCTGACGTCCGGCTCGGCGGCGTGACCGCAGGCAGACAGCCCCAGGACCGCCAGCAGGGCGACCGCCCCGGCGAGACCACGACACCCCCGTGTGCGCACGAGCCCAGCGTCGCACGGCCCGGCGAGGACTGTCGGCGGCCCGCCGTACGCTGTCCGCATGCGCCCCGTGACCGACCTCGAGCGGAAAGTCGCCCCCTTCCAGGTGGTGTCGGACTACCAGCCTGCCGGCGACCAGCCCGCCGCCATCAAGGAGATCAGCAAGCGCATCGACGCCGGGGTCCAGGACGTCGTGCTGCTGGGCGCGACCGGCACCGGCAAGACCGCGACGGTGGCGTGGGTGGCCGAGCAGGTCCAGCGGCCGCTGCTGGTGCTCCAGCCCAACAAGACGCTGGCCGCGCAGTTCGCCAACGAGCTGCGGCAGCTCTTCCCCGACAACGCGGTCGAGTACTTCGTCTCCTACTACGACTACTACCAGCCCGAGGCCTACGTGCCTCAGACGGACACCTACATCGAGAAGGACTCTTCGATCAACGAGGAGGTCGAGCGGCTGCGGCACAGCGCGACCAACTCGCTGCTGACCCGGCGCGACGTGATCGTGGTCAGCACGGTCTCCTGCATCTACGGTCTCGGCACCCCGCAGGAGTACGTCGACCGGATGATCCGGCTCAAGGTCGGCGAGGAGCACGACCGCGACTCGATCCTGCGCCGGCTGGTCGAGATCCAGTACACCCGCAACGACATGACCTTCACCCGCGGCACCTTCCGGGTCCGCGGCGACACCCTCGAGATCTTCCCGGTCTACGAGGAGCACGCCGTCCGCATCGAGTTCTTCGGTGACGAGATCGAGCGGCTGATGACGCTGCACCCGCTCACCGGCGAGGTCGTCACCGAGGACTCCGAGCTCTACGTCTTCCCCGCGACCCACTACGTCGCCGGCCCGGAGCGCATGGAGCGCGCCATCCGCGGCATCGAGACCGAGCTCGAGCAGCAGCTCGCCACCTTCGAGAAGCAGGGCAAGCTGCTGGAGGCCCAGCGGCTGCGGATGCGCACGACCTACGACGTCGAGATGATGCGGCAGGTCGGCTCCTGCTCGGGCATCGAGAACTACTCCATGCACATCGACGGCCGCGAGCGGGGCACGGCGCCCAACTGCCTCCTCGACTACTTCCCCGAGGACTTCCTCCTCGTCGTCGACGAGTCCCACGTGGCGGTGCCGCAGATCGGCGGCATGTACGAGGGCGACATGTCCCGCAAGCGCAACCTGGTCGACCACGGCTTCCGGCTGCCGAGCGCGATGGACAACCGGCCGCTGCGCTGGGAGGAGTTCCTCGACCGCATCGGCCAGACGATCTACCTCTCGGCGACGCCCGGCAACTACGAGCTCGACAAGGTCGGCGGCGACACCGTCGAGCAGATCATCCGCCCGACCGGGCTGATCGACCCCGAGGTGGTCGTCAAGCCGACCAAGGGCCAGATCGACGACCTGATCCACGAGATCCGCACCCGCACGGAGAAGAACGAGCGGGTCCTGGTCACCACGCTGACCAAGAAGATGTCCGAGGACCTCACCGACTACCTCCTCGACGCCGGCATCCGCACCCGCTACCTCCACTCCGAGGTCGACACCCTCAAGCGGATCGAGCTGCTGCGCGACCTCCGTCTCGGCGAGTATGACGTCCTCGTCGGCATCAACCTCCTCCGCGAGGGCCTCGACCTGCCCGAGGTGTCGCTGGTGGCGATCCTCGACGCCGACAAGGAGGGCTTCCTGCGCTCCGACAAGTCGCTGATCCAGACGATCGGCCGCGCGGCCCGCAACGTGTCCGGCCAGGTCCACATGTACGCCGACAAGATCACGCCCTCCATGGAGAAGGCGATCGACGAGACCAACCGGCGCCGCGAGAAGCAGGTCGCCTACAACACCGCCCACGGCATCGACCCGCAGCCGCTGCGCAAGAAGATCGCCGACATCACCGAGATGCTCGCCCGCGAGGAGGAGAGCACCCACGAGCTGCTCGAGTCGTGGCAGCACCAGGACCCGAAGGCCCGCAAGGCACCGGTGCCCAACCTCTCGGCCAAGACCTCCGGCAAGCACGCGGCCGACCTGGCCGGGATGCCGAGCGCCGAGCTGGCCCAGCTCATCCAGGAGCTCACCGACCAGATGAAGGGCGCGGCCGCCGAGCTGCACTTCGAGGTCGCGGCCCGGCTGCGCGACGAGATCGGTGACCTCAAGAAGGAGCTGCGCCAGATGATGGAGGCCGGCGCCAAGTGACCCCTCCCTACCGGGGAGCGTTCGTCGTCTGGCTGGTCGGCCTGCTCGTCTACCTGCTCGCGGTCTTCCACCGCAGCTCGCTCGCCGTGGCCGGCCTCGCCGCGACCGAACGCTTCGACATCTCCGCCTCGCAGCTCGCGACGTTCACGATGCTGCAGCTGCTCGTCTACGCCGCGATGCAGATCCCGGTCGGCCTGATGGTCGACCGCTTCGGCCCGCGGCGGGTGATGCTCACCGGCACGCTGCTGATGACCGCCGCCCAGACCGGCTTCGCGCTCGCCGAGACCTACCCCGAGGCCCTCGTGGCCCGCCTCTTCGTCGGCATGGGTGACGCGATGACGTTCATCTGCGTGCTGCGCCTGATCGCCACGTGGTTCGCCGTCTCCCGGATCCCGCTCATCACCCAGCTCACCGGCACCCTCGGCCAGCTCGGCGGCGTGCTCGCCGCCGTGCCCATGACCTGGGCGCTCGGCCACGTCGGCTGGACCAAGGCCTACCTCTCCACCGCCTCGCTCGGCATCGTCCTCGCGGTCGCCGTGCTCCTGCTGCTGCGTGACTCCCCGGCCGAGCGCAGCCGCCGCGGGCCGGCGCTGTCCCTGCCGGCGGTCCGCAAGAGCCTCGCGGCCTCCTGGGCGCTGCCCGGCACCCGGCTGGGGTTCTGGATCCACTTCTCCACCCAGTTCAGCTCGACCGCCCTGGCGCTGCTGTGGGGCTACCCGTTCTTCGTCCGCGGCGAGGGCCTCAGCCCCAACGCCGCCGGCGGGCTGCTCACCTGCCTCGTCGTCTCCGTGATGCTCGTCGGCCCGGGGCTCGGCTGGCTGATCGGGCTGCACCCGTGGCACCGCTCGAGCATGGCGCTGACCATCGTCGGCGCCATCGTGGTCGCCTGGACGGTCGTGCTGCTCTGGCCCGGCGACGCCCCGCTGCCGGTGCTGGTCCTGCTGGTGTTCGTCGTGGGCGTCGGTGGTCCCGCCTCGATGATCGGCTTCGACGTGGCCCGCACCTCCAACCCGCCCCACCGGCTGGCCAGCGCCAGCGGGATCATCAACCAGGGCGGCTTTACCGCCAGTCTGCTGCTCGTCGTCAGCATCGGCGTGATCCTCGACTGGCGCACGCCCGGCGGCGGCACCGACTACGCGCCGGAGGCCTTCCGGTGGGCGATGAGCGCCCAGTACGTCCTCTGGGCGGTCGGCCTCACCCAGGTCTGGCGCTACCGCAAGCGCGCCCGCCGGCACACCAGCCGGGACGAGCTGGCCGCCAGCATTGCCGGCCTGTCCTAGGGTCGTGCCATGACCACCATCGATCTCGGACACCCCGTCAGCGGCGACGTCGTCGAGCTGATCCTCGAGGACCACCGCCGCTTCGAGTCGCTGCTCAGGGAGCTGCGCGACAGCAGCGCCGACCGCGACGCCGCCCGTCAGGCCTTCGCCACGCTGCACGTCGCCCACGCGCTCGCGGAGGAGACCCAGGTCTACCCCCAGCTGCGCCGCAAGGACGCCGTCTCCGACCACGAGGCCGAGCATGGCGAGGAGGAGCACGCCGAGGGCCACGAGGCCCTGCTCGCGGTGCTCGAGCTCAAGGGCACCGACACCCAGGCCTTCGACGACGCCGTCGAGGAGCTCGCCAAGGTCGTCAACCACCACCTCACCGAGGAGGAGCTGACGATCCTCAACCCCGCCCGCGAGGAGGTCTCGGACAAGGTCCGCGCGGAGCTCGGCGAGGCCTTCGCCACCGAGCGCAACGCCCGGATCGCCGACAACTGCGGCACCCTCACCCACGTCCGCTCGATCGTCGCCGCCGCCCGCAAGGAGGGCCTGCTCGACGACGACGAGGACGCCGACTGATGGACGCCGACTGATGGACGCCGACTGATGGACGCCGACTGATGGACGCCGCCGAGATGCAGGCGTTCTGCCTTGCCAAGCCCGGCGCCTGGCCCGACAACCCGTGGGACCACGACCACCCGGTGATCAAGGTGGGCGAGGGGGCCGCGGGCAAGATCTTCGCCTTCCTCGGCGGTGACGGCGTCGGCATCAAGGGCGGCCCGAGCCGCGAGGCTGCCGACGAGTGGCTCGACCGCTACCCCGGTGCGGCCACGGTGATGGCCTACATCGGCCGCTCCGGCTGGAACAACCTGTCGTTCTCGGGGGAGATCCCCGACGACGAGCTGTGCGAGGCCGTCGACGAGTCCTACCGGCTCGTCGTCTCCAAGCTGCCCAGGAAGCACCGACCCGAAGGATGGGACGCATGAGCGCACGCGAGGTCCAGATCACCTTCGACGCCCACGACCCGGGCGCCCAGGCGGAGTTCTGGGCGGTCGCCCTGCACTACGTCCTCCAGCCGCCGCCCGACGGCTTCGACACGTGGGACGCCGCGCTCGACGCCTGGGGCGTGCCGCCCGAGGCACGCAACGACCGGTCCGCCATCGTCGACCCCGACGGCGCCCGGCCGCGCGTGTTCTTCCAGAAGGTGCCCGAGGGCAAGGTCGCCAAGAACAAGCTCCACCTCGACGTCCGGGCCGCGGCCGGGGTGCCACCCGAGGGCCGGATGGCCGCGCTCGAGGAGGCCTGCGGGCAGCTCCTGGCGCTCGGGGCGAGCCGGCTCCAGCGCTTCGAGCCCGGCGAGGAGCTCGGCAGCGGCTTCATCGTGATGCAGGACCCCGAGGGCAACGAGTTCTGCCTGGACTGATCAGTCCGACTCCGGGATGCCGGGCTCCTCGGGACCCTCGAGCTCGCGCAGGCGCTTCTTCTCCAGCTTGCGTTCGTGCCCGGCGATGATGTCCTGCCGCATCACGAGCGTGCGGACCAGGTTGATGCCGGTGCCGGCGATCACGAACCCGGGCCAGAAGAAGCCCATGGTGAGCACGAACCAGATCACCACGCAGATGATCGACGGCCCCAGGAACCCCATGAACGCCTCGCGGCGGTCGCTGCGGTACTTCTCGACCGCCTGGCCATGCACGTCGCCGCTGACGACCAGCGCCGGCACCGATCCGGTCGGCGCGACCAGGTCGGCCACGATCGGCGGCAGCTCGCCCAGGGTCCGCGCGGCGGACGTCTGGCCCGACCGCTGGTCGAACTCCTCGCGGTCGAGCCGCCCGTCGGCGTACGCCTCGCCGAGCAGCTGGTGGATCAGGTCGCGGTCGCGGTCGGCGGCCCGGAGGCCGGCGTTCGCGGGGGAGCGGGGGTCGCGGGCAAACGAGGCCCACAGGTCGTCGCTCATCGGTCTCGCCTCAGCACGCCCCGATCCTAGATGTGACGCGCGTCGCAGCCCGTGTGCGACGCGTTACCCCGCACGGCGTTGTTCGTTGACCAGTCGCTGGAACGTGCTGGGGGCCCGTTGTGGGAAATGAGAACGCGTTCTAGTCTGTCACGGCGTCCGATCGATCCACAGGGGAGGTGACCGATGGCGTTCTCCGCTGTGTCCGTCATCCGGGGCCCCGGCGAGATCGCGGCGATGGTCGTCGAGGTCACCAAGCGGATCTTCACCACCCCCTTCCAGTTCCGCGAGTTCATCGAGCAGGCGTGGTTCATCACCAGCGTCACGCTGATGCCCACGATCCTGGTCTCGATCCCGTTCGGCGCCGTCATCTCCCTCCAGGTCGGCAACCTCACCGGCCAGCTCGGCGCGCAGTCCTTCGCGGGCGCGACCGCCGTCCTCGCCGTCGTCCGCGAGGCGGCACCGATCGCGGCGGCCCTCCTCATCGCGGGAGCTGCGGGCTCCGCGATCTGCTCCGACATGGGGGCGCGCAAGATCCGCGAGGAGATCGACGCGATGGAGGTGCTGGGCATCGACCCGCTGGCCCGCCTGGTCGCGCCGCGCGTCGTGGCCACGATGTTCGTCGCGCTGATGATCAACGGGCTCGTGATCGGCGCCGGCATCGGTGGCGGCTACTTCTTCACCGTGATCGTGCAGGGCGGCTCCGCGGGGGCGTTCCTCTCCAGCTTCACTGCGCTCGCCAGCCTGCCCGACCTCTACATCTCCATGGTCAAGGCGGTCGTCTTCGGCTGGCTGGCCGCGATCGTCGGCGCCTACAAGGGCCTCAACGCCGGCGGTGGCCCCAGCGGCGTCGGCAAGGCGGTCAACGAGTCCGTGATCATCGCGTTCATGCTGCTGTTCTTCCTCAACGCGGTGATCACGGCGATCTACTTCCAGGTCGTTCCACCCCCGGGGCTGTGATGGCGAGCATCTCGGCGATCGGCAGCTCGATCATCCAGGGACGTCGCGCCTCCCTGGAGCAGTACGGCGACCAGCTGATGTTCTACGTCAAGGCGCTGGCGTGGACCCCGCGGGCGATCAAGCGCTACCCGCGCGAGATCGTCAACACCCTGGCCGAGGTCACCTTCGGTGCGGGCGGCCTGAGCCTGATCGCCGGCACCGTCGGCGTCATCGCGTTCCTCGCGTTCTTCGCCGGCACCGAGGTCGGCATCCAGGGCTACGCCTCGCTCAGCCAGATCGGCGTCGCGAAGTTCTCGGCGTTCATCTCCGCCTACTTCAACACCCGCGAGGTCGCCCCGCTCGTCTCCTCGATCGCCCTGGCCGCGACTGTCGGCTGCGGCTACACCGCCCGCCTCGGCGCGATGCGGATCTCGGAGGAGATCGACGCGCTCGAGGTGATGGCGATCCCGTCGCTGCCGTTCCTGGTGACCACGCGGATGATCGCGGCGTTCATCGCGGTGATCCCGCTGTACATCGTGGCGCTCTGCGCGTCCTATCTCTCGCCGCGGCTGATCACCACCCTCGTCTACGGGCAGTCGCCGGGCACCTACGACCACTACTTCATCCAGTTCCTGCCGCCCATCGACATGCTCTGGTCCTTCGGCAAGCTGCTGTTCCTGGCGACCGCGATCATCCTGATCCACTGCTACTACGGCTACACCGCGTCCGGCGGACCGGCGGGCGTGGGCATGGCCGTGGGGCGGGCCATCCGGACCAGCATCGTCACCGTGGTGGTCGCCGACTTCTTCCTGAGCTTCGCGATCTGGGGCTCGACGACGACCGTCCGGATCACGGGGTAGCCGCCGGATGCTCGTCAACATCACCCACGACACCCCGGCCGAGCACCGACGGCTGCTCGTCAGCGGCGTCGTCTTCCTGACCGTCATCGCGCTGCTCATCGGGCTGGCGATCGCGGTCTACCAGAAGACGTTCCAGACGGTGACGATGGTGACGATCCAGGCCGACCGCGCCGGCCTGCAGCTCGCGAAGTTCGGCGACGTCCGCCTGCACGGGGTGCTGGTCGGCCAGGTCCGCGACATCTCCGACGACGGCAAGCAGGCGGTCATCAAGGTCGCGCTGCAGCCCGACGCCGCTCGCGAGATCCCCGAGAACGTCGACGTGCAGATCCTGCCGACCACGCTGTTCGGCCAGAAGTACATCTCCTTCAAGGACCCCGCCCACCCGGCGTCGGCCTCGCTCTCCGACGGCGACGTCATCCCGGCCGACCGGGTCGAGACCAACGTCGAGCTGAGCCGGATCCTGGCCAACCTCTTCCCCCTGCTGCGCTCGGTGCGGCCCGCCGACCTGAACGCCACGCTGAACGCCCTCGCCACCGCGCTCGGCGGCCGGGGCAAGCAGATCGGCGAGACGATGGACGAGCTCGACAGCTACCTCGGGGTCATCGACGACCACCTGCCCACGCTGCGGGAGGACCTCAGGCTGCTGGCCCAGGTCGCCGACACCTACGACATCGCCGCGCCCGACCTGCTCGGCGTGCTGCGGAACGTGACGGTGACGAGCAAGACGGTGATCGAGCGCAAGGACGACCTCAAGGCGTTCTTCGGCGACCTCACCGGGGTCTCGGACACCGCGACCGGGATCCTGCAGGACAACGGCGCCGACATCGTCCGCGTCGGCCAGGTCACCCAGCCGATCACGGGCCTGCTCGCGACGTACAGCCCGGAGTACCCCTGCCTGATGGCCGGCCTCGACCGCTACGAGCCGCTGCTCGCCAAGGTCTTCCAGGGCAACATGATCCGGCAGAACTTCGTCTTCAACACCCCGCAGTACCGCGAGTACGACGCCCGCGACCGTCCGGTCTACGGCGAGGTCGGCCACGGGCCGTGGTGCCTGGGCCTGCCCGACCCCGCCATCCCGATCGGCTTCCAGCCGCTCGACGACGGGACGGACCAGGACAACCACCCGCCCACGAGCACGGTCCCCGGCAGCGGGATGGTCGGGGGGACGCGATGAGCCGCAACTCGACCACGATCTCGGCCGGGATCAAGCTCGGGATCTTCACGCTCAGCTCGATCCTGGTGACCGGGCTGCTCGCCGCGATCATGGGCAACATCGGCTTCGGGGCCGGCAAGAACTACCAGGCGGTCTTCTCCAACGCCTCGATGCTCGAGAAGGGCGACGACGTCCGGATCGCCGGCGTCAGCGTCGGCGAGGTCAAGAAGGTCGAGCACTACGACCGGACCGAGGCGCTGGTGACGTTCCGGGTGAAGGCCGACGTGCCCCTGACGACCGCCTCGCGCGCGGAGATCCGCTTCCTCAACCTGGTCGGCGACCGCTACCTCGCCCTCGAGGAGGGCTCGGACGCACACGCCGAGCCGCTCGCAGCCGACGCGACGATCCCGATCCGCAACACCAGCCCGGCGCTGGACCTGACCGTGCTGTTCAACGGCTTCCAGCCGCTCTTCCAGGCGCTGAACCCCAAGCAGGTCAACGACCTCAGCATGAACCTCGTCCAGGTGCTGCAGGGCGAGGGCGGCACGGTCGCCGGGCTGCTGCAGAAGACGGCGTCCCTGACCAACACGCTCGCCGACCGCGACAAGCTGATCGGGGAGGTCGTCACCAACCTCGGCCAGACCCTCACCACGGTCGACCAGCACCACCAGCAGCTGACCGAGCTCGTCGTCCAGCTCAAGCGCTGGATGGCCGACCTCGCCCGCGACCGCAACACCATCGGGTCGTCCCTGCAGAACATCTCGGACCTGACGGCCGTGGTCGCCGACCTGGTGAGCAGCAGCCGCCCGCTGGTGAAGTCCGACGTGGTCCAGCTGCGCCAGCTGGCCGCCACGCTGAACAAGCCGGTCAACCGCAAGGTGGTCGTGGAGATGCTCGACCGGCTGCCCGAGTCGATGACCGACCAGACCCGGACCGGCACCTACGGCAGTTGGTACAACTACTACCTCTGCGGCTTCAAGGGCTACATCAAGCTGCCCGTCATCAGCGACGTGCCGGGCCTGAAGGACCTGCAGAAGGAGCTCAACCACATCTCCTTCAACAGCTCCGCCGCGAGGTGTCAGACGCCATGAGGCGCTACACCGAGGCCCAGATCCTCCGCCTGGGCGCGATCACGCTGGTGGTGATGCTGCTGATCATGACGGCGGCCTTCAACCTCTCGAAGTTCCCCGGCTTCGGCGGAGACCTCTACCGGGCCGAGTTCGCCGACGCGAGCGGCCTGCACAAGGGCAACATGGTCCAGGTCGGCGGCATCCGGGCCGGCCGGGTCAAGGACATCAGCCTCGAGGACAGCCACACGGTCGTGGTGACCTTCGAGGTCGACCACGGCGTGGAGTTCGGCACCGACAGCCGGGCCTCGATCGAGGTCCTCAACCTGCTCGGCGAGAAGTACCTCGACCTCGTCCCCGCCGGGCCAGGTCAACTCTCCACCGACGACCCGATCCCGGTCGACCGGACCCAGTCGGCCTACGACATCGTCGGCGTCTTCGGGGACCTCACCACGACCACCGAGCGGATCGACACCGGCCAGCTCAAGCAGGCGCTCAACACGATCTCGACGACGCTCGACCAGGCCGGACCGCAGATCCACGACAGCTTCGTCGGCATCGCCCGGCTCTCGCAGACCGTCGCGTCGCGGGACGAGCAGATCCAGAAGCTGCTGGCCAGCTCCAAGAACGTCAGCAAGGTGCTGGCCGACCGGAGCCGCGACATCGTCGACCTGATGAAGAACAGCGACCTGGTCTTCCAGGAGGTGCAGCGCCGCAAGGCCGCGATCCACCAGCTCCTGGTCAACGCCCGGCTCCTCGCCGACCAGCTGCGCGGCGTCGCCCGGGACAACCAGGGTGAGATCGGGCCGGCCCTCCAGCAGGTCGACGACCTCCTCGACCTGCTCAACAGCAAGGAGAAGGAGCTGAAGGCGACGCTCGCGGCGGTCGGCCCCTACGCCTCCATCCTCGGCAACATCATCGGCACCGGCCCGTGGTTCGACGCCTACGTCGTCAACCTCGCCGCCATCCCGACCGGCGAGTTCGTCCCGGAGCAGGAGTAGGTGGCCGCCATGAAGGGTCGGAACGCACGCGTCCTCGTCGCGGCGGTCGTCGTCGCGCTGGTCGCCGCGAGCCTGCTTCTCCTGCGCGGCGGCGACGAGACCAAGACCGTCACCGCGCACTTCCCGCGCGCGGTGTCGATCTACGAGGGCTCCGACGTGCGGATCCTCGGCGTCAACGTCGGCCGGGTCACGGCGGTGATCCCCGAGGGCAACTCGGTCCGTGTCGAGATGCAGTACGACGCGTCGTACAAGCTGCCGGCCGACGCCAAGGCCGTGATCGTCACGCCCACCCTGGTCGCCGACCGCTTCGTGCAGCTGACGCCGGCCTGGTCCGACGGCGACCGGCTGATGGCCGACGGCGCCGACATCGCCCTGCCGGACACCGGGGTCCCGGTCGAGCTCGACCGGATCTACGCCAGCCTCCGCGACCTGTCCGAGGCGCTCGGCCCCAACGGCGTCAACAAGGACGGCACCCTCAACCACGTGCTCGAGGCCGGCGCGAAGAACCTCGCCGGCCAGGGGAGTCTCGGCAACAAGATGCTGCGCAACCTCGCGGCGGCCGCGACCACCTTCGGGCAGGGGAGCGGCGACCTGTTCGCCACCGTCACCCAGCTCGCGAAGTTCTCCCAGGTGCTCGGCAACAACGACCGGCTCGTGCGCGCGTTCATCCGCGACCTCGCCGGCGTCTCCGGGTCGCTGGTCACCGAGCGGGTCCAGCTCCAGCGGGCGCTGTCCTCGGTCGCCACCGCCGTCGGGACCGTCAAGGGCTTCGTCCACGACAACCGCAAGGCGCTCGTGACCGACCTGGAGAAGCTCACCCGCGTCATGCAGACGATCAACTCCGAGAAGGGCAGCATCGACGACGCCCTCCAGGTCGCCCCGCTCGCGCTGGGCAACCTCGCGGTCGCCTTCAACAACTCCAGCGGCTCGATCGGGTCCCGGATCGGCGTCAACGGCACGTTCGGCGACCTCGACGGCTTCCTCTGCTCGATCGTCATGCAGTCCGGCATGCCCAAGGCGAGCAAGGACCTCGCGTGCCGGATCTTCAAGCAGATCGAGCCCGCCGAGGACCAGACGAGCAAGAGCCAGACCTCCGGGCCCTCGGTCCCGTCCACCACGCAGCGCGACCAGGCCGCCGCCCAGCAGTACGTCGCCGGCAGCGGCTCGTCGCTCAGCACCCTGATCGGGGGTGGCCGGTGAAGCGCCTCGCCCTCGTCTCGTTCGGTCTCGTCCTGCTCGTCTCCGGCTGCAAGTTCGACGGCGCCTACGACCTGCCGCTGCCCGGCGGCCCGGTCGACGCCGACCACGCCTACGAGGTGACCGCGGACTTCGCCGACATCCTCAACATCGTCCCGAAGTCGCCGGTGATGGTCGACGACGTGACCGTCGGCGAGGTGACCGACGTCCAGCGCGTGGGCTGGCACGCCGAGATCACCATGCTGGTGCGCGACGACATCGTGCTGCCCGACAACGCGATCGCCGACATCCGCCAGGTCAGCCTCCTCGGCGAGAAGTACGTCGCCCTCCTGCCGCCCACCGGCGAGCAGCCGCACGGACGGCTCTCGGACGGCGACAACATCCCGCTGTCCGCCACCGGCCGCAACCCGGAGGTCGAGGAGGTGCTCGGCGCACTGTCGTTCCTGCTGAGCGGCGGCGGCGTCGGCCAGCTCGGCACCATCACCCAGGAGCTCAACAACGTGATGGACGGTCGCACCGACCGGCTGCGCCACCTGCTCGGGTCGCTCAAGGACGTGGTCGGCACCCTCGACGACCAGAAGGCCGACATCATCGACGCGCTCGAGTCGATGAACAACCTGACCGCCACGCTCAACCGCGAGAAGGACACGATCGGCGACGCCCTCGACGTGGTCGGCCCCGCGGTGAAGGTGCTCGACGACCAGCACGCCCAGCTGATCGCGATGCTCAAGTCGCTCGACCGCCTCGGTGCCGTCGGCACCCGCGTCATCGGCGCCAGCAAGGCCGACCTCATCCAGACGCTGGCCGACCTCAAGCCCGTGCTGACCAAGCTCAACGAGGCCGGCGACCACCTGGCGCCCGGCCTCAACATGGCCATCAGCTTCCCCTTCCCCAAGGAGGCGTCCGAGGTCGTCAAGGGCGACTACGCCAACGCCTTCATCCGGGCCCAGATCAACCTCGGGACGTTCGTGCCCAACGGGGGCGGCGGCCCGCTGCCGCCGATCGACGTGCCCGACCCGGGGCAGGTGCTCAACCAGGTGCAGAAGTGCCTGGCCAGCGGCGACATCACCAGCAAGGCCTGCCTGAAGGTCCTCGACGACGCCAACGCGCTCAAGAAGCTCAAGAAGGCGTGCCAGAAGGACGAGAACAAGGACAACGCTGTCTGCCAGGTCGTCAACGCCGGTGACCTGCCCGACCTCCCCGGACTCCCGACGCTGCCCGGCCTCGACGGCTTCACCGCCTCCCTCGCCAGCGGCGCCGACCAGCCCGACGAGTCCGGCAGCGCGCTCTACGGGGGTGCGGCATGACCCGCGGCGTGCGGATCCGGATCGCGGCGTTCCTCGTGCTCAGCGCGGTCGGCATCGTCTACGTGACCGCGTCCTACCTCGGCTTCGTCGACAAGGTGCTCGGTCGCGGCCTGAGCGTGCACGCGACGCTGCCGACCTCCGGCGGCCTGTTCGAGGGCAGCGAGGTGACCTACCGCGGCGTCAAGATCGGCAAGATCAGCGCGATGCACACGACGCGCGACGGCGTACGCCTCGACCTCGCGCTCCAGGACGGCACCCGGCTGCCGCTCGACTCGCCGATGTACGTCCACAACCTCTCCGCGGTCGGCGAGCAGTACCTCGACTTCGAGCCGCCGGACGACCAGGGCCCGTACGCCGGCAACGGCGACACCCTGGCCGGCAGCCAGGACTCGCTGCCGGTCGACGAGGCCGACCTGCTGGTCGAGCTCGACCAGTTCGTCGGGTCGGTCGACAAGAAGAACCTCCAGGTGACCGTCAAGGAGCTCGGGGACATGTTCCGCGACACCGGCGGCCCGCTCCAGAAGCTCATCGACAACGGCGGGAAGTTCGTCGACGAGGCCGCCGCCCACGAGGACGAGACGATCTCGCTGCTCGACCACGGCCTGACCGTGCTGCGCACCCAGCGCGACGAGGGCGAGAACATCAAGGCCTTCTCCCGTGACCTGCGGCTGATCACCGACTCGCTGCGGCGCAGCGACGGCGACCTGCGCACCGTCCTGCAGGGCACGCCCGGCACGGCCCGCGAGCTCGACGCGCTCCTCAAGGACCTCGGGCCGACGCTGCCGGTGCTGCTGGGCAACGCGGTCAGCATCAACACCGTCGTCGTCTCGCACCTCGCCGGCATCGAGCAGCTGCTGGTGACCTTCCCGCGCACCATCTCCAGCGGCTTCACCGGCACCCCGCCCGACGGCTACGGCCGGGTCAACCTGCAGTTCTCCAACAAGGTCCAGCCCTGCACCGACGGCTACAAGCCCAAGTCGCAGTGGCGGCGCGGGGACCAGCTCAGCGACTCACCGATCTACCCGGCCCAGTGCAACAGCCCGGCGCCGTACAACATGCGCGGCGGGAAGTACGCCCCCGGCGGCCCGAACAACAGCTCCGTCGGGCGCGCCTACCGGGCTTCCTACGACCCCAGCACCGGCATCGTCTACGGTGCGGTGGACAAGGACGGCAGGCCCGTCCGGTTCCGTGATCAGGGGAACCTGTCCGTCCTGGGAGGGGATTCGTGGAAGTGGCTGCTCGTCGGCCCCGTGGTCAGTCCGTGAGGCTGAACCTCGGGCTCTACGCCCTCGCGCTGGTGCTCGCGTGCGCCGCCGTCGTCGGCGGCGTGCTGGTCTACCGGACCCACGACACCTCGGTGACCGACAGCGCCGAGCAGGAGCGGTACGCCGCGGTGATGGCCGCCGCGCGCGCGGAGGCGGAGGCGTTCATCAACATCCGCTACGACGACGCGCAGGCGAGCATCGACAAGGTCGCCGCCGGAGCCACCGGGTCGTTCCGCAAGCAGTACGCCACCTCGACCAAGGGCGTCATCCAGGTGCTCCAGCAGAACAAGTCGGTCATGGACGGCTCGGTCCTGTGGGCCGGCGTCGTCGCCGTCGACCAGGACAGCGCGACGGTGATCGCGGCGACCTCGGGCACCGTCGCCAACGTGCAGACCGGCAACAAGCCGGTCGCCCGCAACTTCCGGCTCAAGCTCGACCTGGTCCTCCAGGACGGCAAGTGGCTGACCTCCAACCTCGAGTTCGTGGGCTGAGCCATGACGTCCACCAACGACCCCCGCAAGCGTCCCGTCGTCGGGTCCCGCAACCCCACCGCCCGGCCGCGCAAGGTGGCCTCCGGGGTGCCCGTGCCGCCCGACGCGCGCGTTCCCGCGCCGGCGCCGGCGCCGACCCCGACCCCGACCCCGGCGCCGACCGCGGCTCCCGCTCCGCCGTCGACGACGCCCGGCCTCCTCGGCGGCTTCCGCACCACCGTGGCGCTGGTCGTGGCGATCGTGCTGCTGGCCGCCGTGGTGCTGGGGGAGTCGTGGTACCTCTGGGGCCGCAGCGAGCCCACCGTCTCGGCGGCGCACCCGGTCATCACCGGCGAGATCGCCTACCGGGCTGCCGTCGAGGCCGCGTCGCAGGACGCCGAGGACATCCTGTCCACGTCGTACAAGAACTACGACGAGCAGGTCGCGCAGGCCACCAGCGAGATGACCGACGGGTTCGCGAAGGAGTACACGCAGACCGTCGGGCAGATCAAGGGCGACTTCGTGGCGGCCAAGACCGAGCTGCAGGTCAAGGTCGTGGCCGCGGGCGTGGTCCGGGCGTCCTCCGAGCAGGTGCAGGCGCTGCTCTTCCTCAACCAGTACGTCACCAAGCCGGGCACCAAGACGGCGTTCACCCCCTACCGCGCGCTGGTGACCGTGGTGCACACCGAGCACGGCTGGCTCGTGGACAACATCGAGACGCAGTAGAAAACTAGAACACGTTCCACTATGGTGGAGGCGTGTTCATGGGGAAGGATCGCCAGCGTGCCTGACACCGACCTCCTGATCATCGGCGCCGGCCCCACGGGGCTCTTCGCCGCCTACTACGCCGGCTTCCGCGGGTTCCGCGTCGCGGTCGTCGACTCACTGCCCGAGCTGGGCGGCCAGATCACCGCGATGTACCCCGAGAAGCAGATCCTCGACGTCGCGGGCTTCCCGACCGTCAAGGGCCGCGACCTCGTCGAGGGGCTCGTGAGCCAGGCGGCGACGGCCTCGCCGGAGTACTTCCTCGACCGGACCGCCACCACGCTCACCCACCACGGCGACACCGTGGTCGTGGGCCTGGACGACGGCACCGAGATCACCGCCAAGGCCGTGCTGATCACCGCCGGCATCGGCAAGTTCAGCCCCCGGCCGTTGCCCGCGGGCGACGGCTGGCTGGGGCGCGGCATGGAGTTCTTCGTGCCCAGCTTCGCGCCGTACGCCGGCAAGGACGTCGTGATCGTCGGCGGCGGCGACTCCGCGTTCGACTGGGCGCTGCACCTCGAGCCGGTCGCGAAGTCGGTGACGCTGGTGCACCGCCGCGACGCGTTCCGGGCGCACCAGCGCACGGTCGACCAGGTGACGAGCTCGTCGGTGCAGATCGTGACGAAGGCCGAGGTCACCGCGCTGCGCGGCAACGGTGTCCTGGAGTCGGTGGACATCACCGTCGGCGACGAGACCACGACGTACCCCGCCCAGGCCGTGGTGGCCGCGCTCGGCTTCATCGCCGACCTCGGACCGCTCCAGCAGTGGGGGATCGAGGTCGAGAAGCGGCACGTCGTCGTCGGGCCGTCGATGCGGACCAGCCTGGAGCGGGTCTTCGCGGCGGGCGACATCACGGAGTACCCCGGCAAGGTGCGGCTCATCGCCGTCGGCTTCGGGGAGGCCGCCACCGCCGTCAACAACGCGGCCGTCGCCATCGACCCCAGCGCCCACGTCTTCCCGGGCCACTCCAGCGAAGGGACCTGACATGTCGGGACGCGACGGCGTGCGGATGGACGACCAGGAGGTCGCCGACCTGCTCCAGGACAACCTCAAGGTGCAGGTGGCCAGCATCGGCCGGGACGGTGCGCCGCACCTCTCGACGCTGTTCTACGTCGTTCGCGACGGCTGCATCGCGTTCTGGACCTACGCCGCCAGCCAGAAGATCCGCAACCTCGAGCGCGACCCCCGCGTCAGCGCCCTGGTCGAGGACGGCACCGACTACTTCGAGCTCCGCGGGGTCTCGATCACCGGCAAGGCCGAGATCCTGCGCGACCACGACTCGATCTTCGAGATCGGCTCCGCCGTCGCGGTCCGCATGGTCGGCGCGACGACCCTCGACGACCTCGGCGAGCTGGGCCGGTCCATGGTCGAGAAGCAGGCCACCAAGCGCGTCGCGGTGGTGATCCGTCCGGACCACGTGGCGACGTGGGACCACCGCAAGATGGCGTGAGAGATCCCCGGAGAGAAGGAGCACCCATGAAGATCAAGGTCGACTTCGACCTCTGCGAGTCCAACGGCCTCTGCGAGGGGCTGGCGCCGGAGGTCTTCGAGCTCGACGACGACGACTTCCTCCAGCTCAAGACGGAGGAGACGACCGACGCGAACGTCGAGGCCGTTCGTCGCGCCGTCGCCGCGTGCCCGCGGGCCGCGATCTCGCTGGAGGACTGATGGCCGACCTGCTCTCCCTGGACGGCAAGGTGGCCGTCGTGACCGGTGCCGGCGCCGGGCTCGGCCGGGCCGAGGCGCTCGCGCTGGCCGACGCCGGTGCGCGCGTCGTGCTGGGTGACCTGCCCGGCGCCGCCGACGAGGCCGCCGAGGAGATCCGCTCCCGCGGCGGCTCGGCCACCGTCGTCACCGGGGACGTGGGGGAGCGGGCCACGGCGGACGCGCTCGTCGCGACCGCGCTCGACCTCGGCGGGCTCGACGTCGTCGTCAACAACGCGGGCATCACCCGCGACAAGATGCTCTTCAACATGACCGACGAGGAGTGGGACCTCGTCATCCGGGTCCACCTGCGCGGCCACTTCCTGCTGTCCCGCAACGCCGCCGCCCACTGGCGTGCGCGGTTCAAGGAGACCGGGGAGCCCGTTTACGGCCGCGTGGTCAACACCGCGTCGGAGGCGTTCCTGAGCGGTCCGCCCGGCCAGGCCAACTACGCCGCGGCCAAGGCCGGCATCGCGGCGCTGACGGTCTCGACCGCCCGGGCCGTCGGGTCCGCCGGCGTACGCGCCAACGCGATCTGCCCCCGCGCCCGCACCGCGATGACCGCGCAGGTCTTCGGCGAGGACGAGTCCGGCCTCGACGTCGACCCCTACTCGCCCGACCACGTGGCGCCGCTCGTCGCCTACCTCGCCTCGCCCGCCGCCGACCACATCACCGGCCAGGTCTTCGTGGTCTACGGCGGGATGGTCGCGGTCGTCGCCGCCCCCGTCGTGGAGCAGCGCTTCGACAAGCCCGGCTCGACGTGGAGCCTGGCCGACCTCGACAAGCAGCTCGGCGGCTGGTTCGAGGGGCGCGACCCCTCCCGCGGCTTCGCGGCCGACTCGATCATGCAGCTCACCATCTGAAGGGGAACCCCATGGGTCGTCTGGACAACAAGATCGCCATCGTCACCGGCGGTTCGCAGGGGCAGGGCGCGGAGATCTGCCGCGTCTTCGTGGCCGAGGGCGCGAAGGTCGCCATCGCGGACATCGCCAAGGAGGCCGGCCAGGCGCTCGCCGACGAGCTCGGTGACGCGGCCTTCTTCGCCGACCACGACGTGAGCGACGAGTCGTCGTGGATCGCGCTCGTGGGACAGGTCGAGGAGAAGTTCGGCCCGGTCAACGTGCTGGTCAACAACGCCGGCATCCTGCGCTTCGGCGAGATCGAGCGGATGGAGGTCGAGGAGTTCGAGCTCGTCTTCCGGGTCAACCAGCTCGGCTGCTTCCTCGGGATGAAGTCGGTGGCCCGCACGATGCGCAAGAACGGCGGCGGCTCGATCATCAACGCCTCCTCGATCGAGGGACTCGGCGGCATGGCCGCGTGCGCGGCGTACTCCGCGACGAAGTTCGCGATCCGCGGCATGACCAAGGTGGCCGCGATGGAGCTCGGCCCCAAGGGCATCCGGGTCAACTCCGTGCACCCCGGCATGATCGACACCCCCATGACGCGGGTGCACGGCGGCGACGCCGCGATGGAGTACGGCGCCTCGAAGATCCCGCTCCGCCGCGTCGGCCTCCCCGTCGACATCGCGCCGCTCTACGTCTACCTCGCCAGCGACGAGAGCACCTACGTCAACGGCGCCGAGATCGCGATCGACGGTGGGGTGACCGCGACGCACGCGTTCGGGGGCTGAGCGCGGCAGCGCTCAGTCGCGGAGGAGGAGGCGGACGGCCACCTCCATGTGCTGGGCGGTCTCGGCGGCGGAGGTGCGGCCGGTGACCCACCCGACGAGGGCGGAGAGCCAGACATCGCCGATGACGCGGGCGATCGCGATGTCGTCGTCGGTGACCTCGGTGCGGTCGGGGTCCATGGCCCGCGTCAGCATCGAGGTGAGCAGCATGCCGACGGTGTGGATCTCGGCCTGGACCGAGGCGTCGGCGAACATGAACGCCCGGGTCAGGGCCTCGGTGAGGTGCTGGTCACCCTGCAGGCCGCGGGTGGTCTTGCGCATGACGAAGATGACCCGCTCGGCGGCGGTGTCGCCGGGGATCGTCTTGTCCTTGAAGGAGGCGTCGGCGCGCTCGAACTCGCGGCCGAGCGCGGAGACGAGCAGGTGGATCTTGGAGGGGAAGTAGCGGTAGAGCGTGCCGAGCGCGACGTCGGCCTGCTCGGCCACGGCCCGCATCTGGACGGCGTCGAAGCCGCCCTGGGAGGCCAGGCTGATGGTCGCGTCCAGGATGCGCTTGCGGCGGTCGCGCTGGGCGGCGGACCCGAGGTCCTCGGCCGTCAGCGAGTTGGCGGTGCTCACGTTGTCTCCCTGTGTCCCCATGTGGTGGGTGATCCCCATGCCTCCGGGCGGATGTCTGCCCGTTGACCAAGAGAACTAGGCTAGCAAGCGGTGGGCCATAATAGGAACACGTTTCACTTCGTCCGACCCGGGCGTGTCCACAGAAAGGTCGAGACGATTGCGTATCGCTCTCCTGTCCTACCGGAGCAAGCCGCACTGCGGCGGACAGGGCATCTACGTCCGTCACCTCAGCCGTGAGCTGGTCAACCTCGGGCACACCGTCGAGGTCTTCTCCGGACAGCCCTACCCCGAGCTCGACCCGGGCGTGACGCTCACCAAGGTGCCCAGCCTCGACCTCTACCGCGAGCCCGACCCCTTCCGGGTCCCGAAGCTGCGCGAGTTCCGCGACCTCGTGGACGTGGAGGAGTTCCTCACCATGTGCACGGCCGGCTTCCCCGAGCCCAAGACGTTCAGCACCCGCGTCGCACGGCTGCTCAAGGACCGGATCGACGACTTCGACATCGTCCACGACAACCAGGTCCTCGGCTACGGCATGCTCGACATCGAGAAGATGGGGCTGCCGCTCATCACGACGCTGCACCACCCGATCACCTTCGACCGCCGGATCGACCTCCAGGCGGCGCCGTGGCGCAAGAAGCTGTCCGTACGCCGCTGGTACGGCTTCCTGCGCATGCAGGGCAAGGTCGCCCGCAGGGCCCGCAAGATCATGACGCCGTCGGAGGCCTCCAAGCGCGACATCGCGAAGGACTTCGGCGTCGACCCCGCCCGGATGCAGGTGATCCTGCTCGGCGTCGACGACGGGTTCGTCCCCCCGACCGTGCCACGCGTGCCGGGCCGGATCCTCGCGATGGCCAGTGCCGACGCCCCGATGAAGGGCATCGCCACGCTGCTGGAGGCCTTCGCCAAGCTCCGCACCGAGCGCGACATCGAGCTGCTGCTCGTCACCAAGCCGACCCCCGGCGGCCGCACCGAGAAGCTCATCGACAAGCTCTCGATCGCCGACTCGGTCCGCTTCGTGCACGGCATCAGCGACGCCGACCTCGTCGACCTGATGGGCTCGGCCGAGGTGGCCTGCGTGCCGTCGCTCTACGAGGGCTTCTCGCTCCCGACCGCCGAGCTGATGGCCTGCGAGACCCCGCTGGTCGTCTCGCGCGCCGGCGCGATCCCCGAGGTCGTCGGCCCCGACGGCGAGTGCGCCGACCTGGTCACACCGGGCGACGTGTTCGAGCTCGAGGCCGCCATCGCCGCCCTGCTCGACGACCCCGAGCGCCGGGCCGCCATGGGCGCGGCCGGCCGCCGCCGGGTGCAGGAGATGTTCAGCTGGCGCGCCGTCGCCGCCACCGTCGCGGCGGCGTACGACGAGGTGATCGCCGACTACAACGCCGAATCCAACGAGGAGAAGACCCGTGCTGACCGTTGACTTCGACCGCCTGGGGCTGCGCCCGGGCGACCGTGTCCTCGACATGGGCTGTGGCGCCGGGCGCCACGCGTTCGAGATGTACCGCCGCGGCGGTGACGTGATCGCGTTCGACCAGGACGCCGACGAGCTGTCCGGCGTGCGCGACCTCTTCGTCGCGATGAAGGAGGCCGGCGAGGTGCCCGAGGGTGCCGAGGCCGACGTCAAGGAGGGTGACGCCCTCGCGCTTCCCTTCGCCGACGAGGAGTTCGACCGGATCGTCGCTGCCGAGGTGCTCGAGCACATCCCCGCCGACATCCAGGCGATCGAGGAGCTCGTCCGGGTGCTGCGCCCGGGCGGCACGATCGCGGTGTCGGTGCCGCGGTGGTTCCCCGAGATCATCAACTGGAAGCTCTCCGACGACTACCACAACACCCCCGGCGGCCACATCCGGATCTACTCCGACAAGGAGCTGATCGGCAAGCTGGCCAACGCCGGGCTGGAGTTCGAGGGCAAGTCCTACGCCCACGGCCTGCACTCGCCCTACTGGTGGATCAAGTGCGCGGTCGGCGTGAAGAACGACGACCACCCGCTCGCCAAGGCGTACCACAAGCTCCTGGTGTGGGAGATCATGAAGCAGCCGAAGGCGCTCCAGGTCGCCGGCAAGGTGCTGGACCCGGTGATCGGCAAGAGCATGGTCCTCTACTTCAAGAAGCCCGATGCCTGAGGTCCCCTGGGTCGACGGCATCCTCAGCGCCGAGCAGGTCGCGGAGACCGCCGCGTCGATCGCGGCCATGCAGGAGCCGTCCGGCGCCGTCCCGTGGACCGTCGGTGAGCACACCGACATCTGGAACCACGTCGAGGCCGCCATGGCGATGCTCGTCGGCGGCCAGGTCGAGGCCGCCGAGCGCGCCTACGCGTGGGTCCCGACGCTCCAGCGGGCCGACGGCTCGTGGCCGATGAAGATCGTGGCCGGCGAGGTCGAGGACGAGCGCGGCGAGGTCAACATGTCGTCGTACTTCGCGGTCGGCCTGTGGCACCACTGGCTCGTACGCCGTGACATCGCCTTCCTGCAGCGCTACTGGCCCTCGGTGCGCGCCGGCCTCGACTGGGTCGTGTCGCTGCAGCTGCCGTTCGGCGGCATCGCCTGGTCCCAGCAGTGGGTCGACGGGCGACCGGGCCCGGCCGAGGAGGGTGCCCTGCTGGCCGGCTCCTCGAGCATCTACCAGTCGCTGCGTGCGGGCGTGGCGCTCGCCGACCTGCTCGACGACCCGCAGCCCGAGTGGGAGCTGGCCGGCGGCCGGCTCGGCCACGCGATCCGCGAGCACCGCGACCTGTTCATGGACAAGTCCACGTTCTCGATGGACTGGTACTACCCCGTCCTCGGCGGCGCCGTCCGCGGCCCCGACGGCCTGGACGGCCTCGAGCTGCTCGCCCCGCGGTGGGACGACTTCGTGGTGCCCGGCCTCGGCATCCGCTGCGTCGACACCAACCCGTGGGTGACCGGCGCCGAGACCTGCGAGCTCGTGATGGCGCTCGACGCGCTGGGTGACCAGCGCCGTGCGCTCACGCTGCTGGCGGAGATGCAGCACCTCCGCTCCGAGGGCGGCAAGTACTGGACCGGCTGGGTCTACCGCGACGCCACCAACGTCGGCGAGCAGGCCGACGTCAACTGGCCGCCGGAGTGGACGACCTACACCGCGGCCGCGGTGATCCTCGCTGTCGACGCGCTGGGGGAGACCCACGGCCACGCGACCGAGGGGTCCGGGATCATGCGCGGCACCTCGCTCGCGCCGCACTTCACCGAGCTCGCGCTCGAGTGCGGCTGCGAGTCGGCCGGCCTGCTCAGCTGACCGGGTTGCCGGCATCGCCTCCGGTCCGGCGCAGCACCCGGAGCGAGCCGACGACGTCGACCTCCTCGAAGTCACCGCTGGCCAGCGCGCGCAGGTAGACGTCGTACGGCGGCCGCCCGCCGTCCGCCGGGTCCGGGAACACGTCGTGGATGACGAGCAGCCCGCTGGACATCAGCCACGGCGCCCAGCCGGTGTAGTCGTTCTGGGCGTGCACCTCGGCATGCCCGCCGTCGATGAAGAGCATCGACAGGGGAGTGCGCCAGTGGGCACTGACGGTCGTGCTCCTCCCGACCACCGCGACGACCTGGTCCTCGAGCCCGGCGAGGGCGATCGTGCGGCGGAAGACCGGCATCGTGTCCATGACGCCGAGCTCGTCGTCGACGAGGGTCGCGTCGTGGTGCTCCCACCCGGCCTGGTTCTCCTCCGACCCGCGGTGGTGGTCGACGGTGAAGACGACCGCGTCGGGCCCGCCGGCCTCGCGCGCGGCCGCGCCGAGGTAGATCGCGGACTTGCCGCAGTAGGTGCCGACCTCGAGCACCGGACCCAGCCCGACGCTCGCCGACGCATGCCGGAACAGGGCGAGCCCCTCGTCGTCCGGCATGAAGCCCTTGGCGGCGCGGGCGTGCTCGAGCAGGTCGGCGGGCATGTTGGTCACGCCCCGAGCCTAGTAGTATTGGAACACGTTCTAGTTCTCACGTGAGGGGTCGCATGTCGATCGGTATCTCCGACGAGCACGTCGAGCTGGCCGCGAGCCTGCGCCGGTGGGCGGCCGGCATGCGCGGCGTCGACGCCGTGCGCGCCGTCGAGGACGACGCGGCCGCGACCTTCGACGAGGTCTGGAAGGGCGCCGTGGCCATGGGCGTCCCCGCCATCGGGTTGCCCGACTGGGTCGGCGGCGGTGGCGGCACGATGCTCGACGTCGCCGTGGCGCTCGAGGCCTGCGCGCACGAGATGCTCCCCGGCCCCCTCCTCGGTACGTCGATCGCCGCGGCGGTGCTCGGCAACGACTTCGGACTGAGTGAGGCGGTCGCCGAGGGCGCCGTCGTGGCGATCGGCCTGTCGGGCCCGGACGGCCCCGTGTGGGACGCGCCCGGTGCGACCCACGTGCTGATCGAGGGCCCGGACGGCTGGGTGGTCGTGCCGGGCACGTCCGTGACCGTGGAGCCGACCCGCGGCCCGGACCTGTCGCGCCGGTTCGGCACCGTGGCCGTCGATCTCACCCAGGGCGTCGCGCTGCCCGGGGTGAGCACCGATCTGGTCCGTCGGGTCGCCGTGACCCTGGCCGCGGCCGAGGCGTCCGGGATCGCCCGGTGGTGCCTGGCGACCGCGGTCGAGCACGCGAAGACGCGCGAGCAGTTCGGTCGCCGGATCGGGTCCTTCCAGGCCGTCAAGCACCTGTGCGCCGAGATGCTGGAGACCGTGGAAGCGGTGACCGCGGCCGCTTGGGACGCGGCGTCCGCGGGCCAGCAGGCGATGGCAGGTGCCGAGGACGAGCAGTGGGCCTTTGCGGTCGACGTCGCGGCCGTGGTCGCGCTGGAGGGCGCCGTCGAGGTGGCCAAGACCTGCATCCAGGTCCTGGGCGGCACCGGCTTCACCTTCGAGCACGACGCCCACCTCTACCTGCGCCGGGCGCTCTCGCTGCGCGGCCTGGTCGGGGGCGCCGACGAGGCGGCGGCACGGCTGGCCGGCCGGGCCGTCGCGGGGGTGCGGCGCTCCGTCGCGGTCGACCTCGACGGGCGCGACACCGCCATCCGCGGCCGGGTGCGCGAGTCCGTGGCCACGGTGGCCGCGGCGGCCCCGGAGGACCAGCGCGACGCCCTGGTCGCCACCAGGCTGCTCATGCCGCACTGGCCCGAGCCGTGGGGCCTCGGCGCGGACGCGGTCACCCAGATCGTCATCGAGGAGGAGCTCGCGGCCGCCGGGGTCACGCGCCCCGACCTCGTCATCGCCGGCTGGGCCGTGCCGACGATTCTCGAGCACGGCACCGAGACGCAGCGGCGGAAGTTCGTCACGGCCTCCCTGCGTGGCGAGGTGGTGTGGTGCCAGCTGTTCTCGGAGCCGGAGGCCGGGTCCGACCTCGCCTCGTTGCGCACGCGCGCGGTCAAGGTCGACGGCGGCTGGAAGCTGAGCGGGCAGAAGGTGTGGACGTCGCTGGCCCACCGGGCCGACTGGGCCATCTGCCTGGCCAGGACCAACCCGGACGCCCCGGCCCACCGGGGGATCAGCTACTTCCTCGTCGACATGCGCAGCGAGGGGATCGACGTACGCCCCCTGCGTGAGATCACCGGCGACTCGCTGTTCAACGAGGTCTTCCTCGACGACGTGTTCGTGCCGGAGGACTGCCTGGTCGGGAAGGTCGACGACGGCTGGCGGCTGGCCCGCACCACGCTGGCCAACGAGCGCGTCGCGATGGCGACGAGCCGGCTCGGCACCAGCATCGAGCGGGCCGTCGAGCTGGTCTCCGACGACGCGACCGCCTCGCAGCTGGTCGCCGTCGGCCGCTGCGTCGCGCTCGCCACGGTCTGCTCGCTGCTCGGCGTGCGGTCCACGCTGCGGTCGCTGGCCGGTCAGTCGCCCGGCCCCGAGTCGTCGGTCGCCAAGCTGCTCGGGGTCCGCAACCGCCAGGACGCCGCCGAGCTCGTCGTCGAGCTGCACGGCGACCGGGTCGCGCTCGGCGATCGCGACGTCCAGGCCGACGTGTGGGAGCTGCTCAACACCCGCTGCCTCTCGATCGCGGGCGGCACCACGCAGATCCTGCGCAACGTCGCGGGCGAGCGGATCCTCGGGCTGCCGCGGTAGGTGTCGAGTGGTCTAGAGCCTCGACATCTTGCGGTAGGGGCTCGTGACCCGGACGGACTGCCGGCCGAAGTCGACGGTGACGGCGCCGGGCTCGACTCCGACCACCTTGCCCATCCCGTAGGAGTCGTGGGAGACGAGGTCGTCGACCGCAAAGAGCTCGATCGGGGCCTCGACGTCAGGCTTGAAGGGACTGCTGGCGAGATGTCGGGGTTTCGCGCGTGAGGATGTCATCACCTCGAGTATGCCCCTCCTTGGCTCATCGCCCTGCCTGCGGGGACCTCGCGGCGGCAAACCTGTCCACGACGGGGTACGTCGTCACCTGGACCGGTCGTCCGGAGAAGTCGCCCGCGTAGTAGCCGTTGTGCCGGTGTGCGGACCGCGTGAACGTGCCTGACTCCTGCTCAACGGGGATGTAGGCGGCCATGACGAGCTCCTGGGTGTGGTGGGTGGCTGGTTCCTCCACGGTGCTCGTTCGACGGGTTCGTCGGACCGGCACAATGGCCGGGTTTCGGCCGGTGCCCTTGCTCGACGCCGGCCCACCCGTACCCCAACGTTGGGGATGACCGGCAGGGGTGCCGCGACAAGAGTGATGGGTTGTCGTCCTTGGAATGGGTTGTCGTCCTTGGAGAGGAACAGGTCATGACCCTTCGTCGTCTGGGCAGTCGTGCAGTGACATCGATGGTGGCTGTCGCCACGCTCGCAGCGAGCGGGCTGATGCATGCCGGGGCCGCGCAGGCCGATCCGTCGGTGTCGATCACCCCGGTGCTCACGGGGCTGGGTGCGCCTCGCGGGATCACGTTCGACGGCAGGGGCGCCATGTACGTCTCGGAGTCCGGCGTCGCCGGCGCCGGCCCCTTCGGCATGACCACGACCGGCAAGGTGAGCAAGTACAAGCGGGGTTCGTCCACGCCGGCGTGGACGACCGGCTTCAACTCCCTGTACGCGTCGGAGGATCCGTCCGCGCCCCCCGACGTGCTCGGACCCGAGGGGCTCAGCTCGCTAGGCGGCGGCTGCATGACGAACGGCCACGGCAAGCGCCACGGGTGCCAGCTGCTGATGATCGCGAGCGAGTCGACCCCGGGCATCCTCGCGGTGAGCGGGGGGAGCGTGAACGACCCGCAGGCCGGGCACCTCTACCGCCTCAACGGGGCCACCGGCGCCGCGACGTCCACGTCGGACGTCGGCTCGCAGATGTACCAGTGGACCGGCGACCACGCGAGCGTGTTCCCGGACGACTTCCCCGACTCCAACCCCTTCGGCGTGCTCGTCACCCGAGGCGCGGGCCACGGCACCCGCACCTTCGTCGCCGACGCCGGCGCCAACACGATCAGCGAGATCATGCGGGACGGCACGGCGCGCGTGGTGGCCTACACCCCGAACGAGGACTTCGGCGCGTTCCGCGACTCCACGCCCACCTGCATCGCGCAGGGCCCGGACGGCTTCCTGTACGTCGGCACGCTCGACTTCGTCTCGAACCTGTTCGTGCCTCCCGGCACCGGTGGCCTCTCCAGCGTGTGGCGGGTGGACCCGAACGCCAACTACCCCACGGTGCCCACGGTCTGGGCGACCGGGCTGACGACCATCACCGGGTGCACCTTCGACCGGCAGGGCAACTTCTGGGCCGCCGAGATGTTCGCCGGAGGGGTCGACGCGACCCCGCCCGGGGACGTCGTCCGGATTCCGTTCGCGCACCCCACGACCCAGACGCACTTCGGGGCCGGCCGGCTGCTGCTGCCCGGCGGCATCGCCCAGGGACCCGATGGCGCGATGTACGTGACCGTCGGCTCGTCCGCCCCCGGGCTCAGCGGCGGGGTGATGCGGGTGGCCGTCGACCACTGAGGGGGCATCAGTCGGGAGCGGGGGAGCCCGCCTGCTCGCGGCGGTAGATGTTCCAGTGCCAGTGCAGGTAGCGGTCGATCGCGCGGACCATGTGGGCGCTGCGGATCGAGGGGAAGATGTCGAAGGCGTGCTGGGCGCCCGGCAGCTCGGCGTAGACGACCGTCCGCTTGGAGACCTGACGCAGCCGCTCGACGAACAGCCGCGCCTGGCCGACGTCGACGAGCGAGTCGACGGTGCCGTGGATGACGAAGAAGTCGGGGGCGTCGCGGGTGACCCGCAGGATCGGGGAGGCCGCCTCGAACGCCTCCGGGTCGTCGCTCCAGCGCCTCTGCAGGATCCGCGGCGCGAGGAACCGGTCGCGCATCTGCTCGGCGTTGCGCAGCCCGGTCGAGCCGGCGAAGTCGTAGACGCCGTAGTGCGGCACCGCGCACTGCACGCTGGTGTCGGCGTCCTCGAAGCCCGGCTGCCACTCCGGGTCGTTGGCGGTCACGGCGGCGAGCGCCGAGAGGTGCCCGCCGGCGGAGCCGCCGGTGATGGCGACGTACGACGGGTCGCCGCCGTAGGACGCGATGTTGTCCTTGACCCAGGCGATCGCGCGCTTGACGTCGACGATGTGCGCCGGGAACGCGTCGCGGGGGGAGAGGCGGTAGTTGATCGCCACGACCACCCAGCCCTTGGCCGCGAGGTGCTTCATGAGCGGGATCGCCTGCTCGTCCTTCTTGCCGATCGTCCAGCCGCCGCCGTGCACCTGCAGGAGCACGGGTGCGTCGGTCAGGTCGCCCTCGGCCGGGCGGTAGATGTCGAGCAGCCCGCGCCGGCCGTGGTCGGGGGCGTAGGCGATGTCCTTGTCGACGCGGACCGCGAGGTCCTTGAAGCGGAACGGGTTGACCAGCTTGCGCCACGGGGTCGCGAGCTCGGCCGGCGTGGGCTTCGCGTCGAGCTGCTCGACGTAGTCGAGGCCCAGGCCCTCGACCAGCGCGTCCTCGGCGGTGGTGCGCACCCGGCGGCTCTGGTCGATCAGGAAGCCCAGACCGGCGGCGGTGGCGCCGGCCAGGACCAGGCCGGTGCGGCTCCGCTGCTTGCCGCGCGCGAGGTGGACGGCGGTGTCGGCCGCGGTGACCGCGAGCAGGTGCGGGGCCAGCTCGCCGGTCATCCAGCCGGCGAAGAAGGACGGGATGCCGGCCCGGTAGCCCGGCACCGGGCGGATCGCGTTGGCAGTCAGGGCAGCCGCCACGAGGCGTCGGCGCAGGAAGGACATGTCCGAATTCTAGAACACGTTCCACAAGCGGTTAGGATGCGGCCCATGGACCGCCTCTCCGGGCTCGACGCGAGCTTCCTCTACCTCGAGACGCCCGCGCAGCTCATGCACGTGTGCGGGCTGATCGTCCTGGACCCCTCGACGATGCCCGACGGCTACTCCTTCGAGTCGATGCAGGCCGAGATCGACCGCCGGGTCAGCGACGTGCCGGCGTTCACCCGCAAGCTCCGCCGGGTGCCGCTGGGCCTGGACCACCCGATCTGGGTGCGCGACCGGGAGTTCGACATCGAGCGCCACGTGCACCGCCTCGCGCTGCCGGAGCCGGGCGGCTACAAGGAGCTCGTCACGCTCGCGGGCCACCTCGCCGGGCAGCCGCTGGACCGCTCGCGGCCGCTGTGGGAGATGTGGGTGATCGAGGGCTACGAGGGAGACAAGGTCGCGGTCTTCTCCAAGATGCACCACGCGACGGTCGACGGCGTCTCCGGCGCCAACCTGATCTCCCACCTGTGCAGCCTCGAGGCCGACGCCGAGCCGCTCGCGCTCGGCCCCAAGCAGGAGTACGGCCGGGAGCCGGGGCGTCGCGAGCTGCTCAGCCGCGCCGTCGTCAGCAACGTGGCCCACCGCCCGATGACCGCGCTCAAGCTGCTCACGCCGTCGGCGCAGCTGATCACCAGGACGGTCGGCCGGGCTCGCACCGGCACCGCGATGGCGGCCCCCTTCACCGCACCGCGGACGTCGTTCAACGGCACCATCACCGGCCACCGCGCGATCGCCGTGGCCGACATCAGCCTCGACGACATCCGCGAGATCAAGTCCGCCACCGGCACCACCGTCAACGACGTGGTGCTCGCCGTCGCCGGCGGCGCCCTGCGCTCCTACCTCGACGCCCGCGGCGAGCTGCCCGACACCTCCCTGCTGGCCACGGTGCCGGTCTCGGTGCGCGAGCAGTCCAAGCGCGAGGGCGGCGCCAACAAGGTCTCCGCGCTCTTCGCCAAGCTCGGCACCGACGTCGAGGACCCGCTCGAGCGGCTCGAGGAGATGTCCGGCAACAACCGCAACGCCAAGGACCACCACCAGGCCATCAGCGCCGACGCGCTGCAGGACTGGGCGGAGTTCGCCGCGCCGCGGATCTTCGGCCTCGCCGTCCGGGCGTACGCCGGCCTCCGGCTCGCCGAGAAGCACCCGGTCGTGCACAACCTCGTCATCTCCAACGTGCCCGGCCCGCCGATCCCGCTCTACTTCATGGGGGCGCAGATCCTCGCGCTCTACCCCTTGGGGCCGGTCTTCCACGGCGCCGGGCTGAACATCACCGTGATGTCCAACCACGGCCACATGCATGTCGGGATCATCGCCTGCCGCGAGTCGCTGCCGGACGTGGACGACCTGGTGCAGCGGTTCCCGGCCGAGCTGGCGGCACTCAAGGCCGCGGTCATCGCCCAGCAGACCGCGAAGCCGCTGCGCTAGCGACCCCCAAACCGGGGATGACCGGTCCGGCTGGACGCGGCGTAGCGTCGTCGGTGTGCAGGATGCCCCCGACATCTTCGCGCGAGCAGCGCAGCACGCTGCGCTCTTCCGCGCCGGCCTGCGCGAGCGCCGCGTCGCCCCCGACGGCGACGCCGCGCGGCTCGAGAAGGCCTTCGGCGACCCGCTGCCGGCCGCCGGGAGCAACCCGGTCGCGGTCGTCGATGCGCTGGTCAGGGCCGCCGAGCCGGGGCTGGTGGGGACGGCGGGGCCGCGCTTCTTCGGCTTCGTGATCGGCGGCAGCCTGCCCGCGGCCACCGCCGCCGACATGCTCACGAGCGCGTGGGACCAGTGCGCCTTCAACGCGGTGCTCTCGCCGGCCGCGATCGCGGCCGAGCGGGCCGCCGGGGGCTGGCTCAAGGACCTGCTCGGGATCCCGGCGTGGTCGTCGGTGGGCTTCGTCACCGGGGCCCAGGAGGCCAACACCGTCGGCCTGGCCGCGGCGCGCCACCACGTGCTGGCCGTGGCCGGCTGGGATGTCGCGCGGCGCGGCCTGCTGGGCGGCCCGGCCGTGCGGGTGGTCGCGAGCGCCGAGCGGCACGCCACGATCGATCGGTCGCTGCGGCTGTTGGGCCTCGGGGACGACTGCGTCGAGGAGGTCGCCCCCGACGCCAACGGCGCGATGGACATGGCCGACCTCGCGCGGGTGATGGGCGCCCGCGACGACGGGCCGACGATCCTGTGCCTGCAGGCCGGCAACGTGAACACCGGTGCCTGCGACGACCTCGTCGCCGGCTGCGACGTCGCCCGGCAGTACGACGCATGGGTGCACGTCGACGGGGCCTTCGGGCTCTGGGCGGCGGCCAGCCCCACCACGGCCCACCTGGTGCAGGGGCTGGAGCGAGCCGACTCGTGGGGCTGCGACGGGCACAAGTGGCTGAACCTGCCCTACGACAGCGGCTTCGCCTTCTGTGCCCACCCGCAGGTGCACGCGGCGGCGGTGTCCTACACCGCGTCGTACCTCTCGGGGTCGGGGGAGGTCGAGCCCGGGGGAGCCGACCTGACCCTGGAGTCCTCGCGGCGGGCGCGGGGCTTCGCGGCCTGGGCCGGGCTGCGCGAGCTGGGCCGCGACGGGGTGGCCGAGCTGGTCGAGCGACCGTGCGCGCTGGCCCGGCGGTTCGCCGACTCCCTGTCGGCACGCGGGGTCGAGGTGGTCAACGAGGTGGTGCTCAACCAGGTGCTGGTGTCGTTCGGGTCCGACGCGACCACCGACGCCGTGATCGCCGGCGTGCAGCGCGAGGGCACCTGCTGGATGGGCGGCACCACCTGGCGCGGGCGGCGGCTGATGCGGATCTCGGTGTCGAACTGGTCGACCACCCAGGAGGACGTCGACGCCTCGGTCGACGCGATCATGCGGGTCCGGGCGCGGCTGAGGTCGTCCTGACCGACGGCGTCAGGCCCGGCGGCGCCGGAAGTCGCGGCGACGGGCGTGGACGGTCGTGCACGCCTCGACCAGCGCCGGCACGAACTTCTCCGCCTCCAGCACGCAGGCGGCATGGCCGGCGTCGATCTCGTGGACGGTGGCGCCGGGGATCCGTCGGGCGATGGCCAGCTGGTTGCCCGGCGGCAGCACCTTGTCGTGGAGCGTGACGACGACGGCGGTCGGCACGTCGATGCGGTGCAGCCACGGGCGCGAGTGGTGCCGGCCCAGCGCGGCGACGGCCTGACCGACCGCCCACGGGCTGGTGCTGCGGAACTCTGCCATCGCCCACTCGTGGATGTCGCTCGGCTCGACGAGGGCCTTGGTCGCCGCTCGGGCAGCGCGCGCCGCCGTACGTGACCGGGAGAACCCGCGGAGGCCGAGCATGGTCAGCTCCATGCCCTGGTGGAAGGCGCGCTCGGAGGGGGTGGAGCGGAAGCGGTCGGTGGTCGCGCAGAGCACCAGGCCCTCGACCAGGTCGGGGTGCTGGCGCCACACGCGCTGGGCCACGATCGAGCCCATGGAGTAGCCCGCGACGACGACCTGGTGCAGCTCCAGGACCTCGATGAGCGCGGCGACGTCGTCGGCGCAGTCGTGGAGCGAGAAGGCGTCGGAGGAGATGCCGCGACCGTGGCAGCGCTGGTCGAGGGTGACGACGCGGAACCGCTCCGAGAGCGGCCGGATCGCGGGGTACCACGTCAGCAGACCGGTGCAGCCGACTGCGTGCAGCAGCACGATGGTGGGGGAGTCGGGGCGCGGGCCCGGGGTGTCGGTGACGTACGTCGACCCCCGGCCGGGCAGCTCGACCATCCGGCCCTGCGGGACCTGGACCCAGGGCATGTACACCTGCCGGCGCAACAGCGCGCGGGGTGAGAAGCAGGTCATGCGCACAAGAGTAGAACAGGTTACAGTTTCTCCCGTGAGCCACCCCGCACCGTCAGGATTCGCCGTGGACTCGTCCGAGTCCGTCCAGGCCGTCCGGAGCGTCGTCACCGATGCCCTGGACCGGTCCGCCGACTGGTCCGCGCTCGCCTCCGCCGGGCTGCTGGCCCTGGCCGTGCCCGCCGAGCAGGGCGGCGAGGGGCTGGGGCTGGCCGAGGTCGCCGTGCTGCTGCGCGAGACCGGCGCCCGGGCGATGCACCTGCCGGTCTGGGAGACGCTCTGCTGCGGTGCGCTGACCCTGGCCTCCCACGGCACCCCCGACCAGCGTGCCGCCTGGTTGCCCGGTGTCGCCGACGGCTCGGTGCTGCTGACGCCGGCGGTCCGCGAGGCCGGCGCCGGCATCCCCGAGCGCCCGGCCGCCCGGGTCAGCGGTGGGCGGGTGACCGGACGCAAGGTCGCGGTCACGTACGCCGACCGGGCTCAGCGGCTGCTCGTGCCGGCCGTCGACGAGGACGGACGCACCGACGTGGCACTGGTCGACCCGCAGGGGCCCGGCGTCACCCTGCTGGCCAGCGGCGGCTCGTCGGCCCGGCAGCCGCTGCACACCGTCGTGCTCGACGGGGCGCCAGCCGAGCTGCTCGAGGGGGACGCGGCGACCACGCTGCGCCACCTCGCGATCGCCGGCCTGTGCCTCACCGCCGCGGGGGTGGTGGTGGGCGCACGCGACCTGACCGCGTCGTACGTCAAGGGCCGTGAGCAGTTCGGCCGCAAGCTGGCGGAGTTCCAGGCCGTGGCCCAGCAGGTCGCCGACGTCTACATCGCCTCGCGGACGATCGACCTGGCCGCCGCCAACGCCGCGTGGCGGATCGGCGCGAGCCTGGACGTGACGGACGACCTCGCCGTGGCGGCGTACTGGACGGCCACCGAGGGTCCGGCGGCGCTGCGCACCTGCCACCACCTGCACGGCGGGATGGGCGTCGACGAGACCTACCCGCTGCACCACTACTTCTCCTGGATGGCCGACATCGCGCACGCGCTCGGCGGCGCCGTCGAGGACGTGCACGTCGAGGACCCGGCGGCGAAGAACCTCGAGCTGACGCCCGAGCAGCGCGCGCTCAAGGCGGAGCTGCGCGACTACTTCACCGGCCTCGCCTCGCACGACGAGCACGTCGACATGGGCCGCGACCGGCACGGCGAGACCTACCAGCGGGTGATCCGGCAGATGGGTGCCGACGGCTGGATGGGGATCGGCTGGCCGACGGAGTACGGCGGGCACGGGCTCGGCGAGGTCGAGCAGACGATCTTCGCCAACGAGGCGCAGCGGGCCGACGTCCATCTCCCCGCCGTCACGCTGCAGACCGTCGGGCCGACCTTGATCCGCTACGGGACGCCGAAGCAGAAGGAGATGTTCCTGCCGCGGATCCTCAAGGGGGACGTGCACTTCGCGATCGGCTACAGCGAGCCCGACGCCGGCACCGACCTCGCGTCGCTGCGGACGAGCGCGCGGCGCGACGGTGACCACTACGTCGTCAACGGGCAGAAGCTCTGGACGACCGGCGGCCACCAGGCCGACTACCTCTGGCTGGCCGTGCGGACCGACCCGGACGCGCCCAAGCACCGCGGCATCTCGATCCTGATCGTGGACACCACCGACCCCGGCTACAGCTGGACGCCGATCATCACCGCCGATGGGTCGCACCACGTCAACGCGACGTACTTCAACGACGTCCGGGTGCCCGCCGACATGCTGGTCGGCGAGGAGAACCAGGGCTGGAAGCTGATCACCACCCAGCTCAACCACGAGCGGGTCATGCTCGGCCCGGCCGGGCGGCTCGAGGGGCTGCGGGACCGGGTGGCCGAGTGGGCGGCCAAGGCGGGTGTCCTGGAGCGGCCGGACGTCGCGCGGGTGTTGGGGCGGGTGACCGCGGTGTTCCGCGTCAACGAGCTGCTCAACTGGGAGGTCGCGCGGGCCGCCGAGGTCGGCGAGATCTCGGTCGGCGACGCGTCGTCGTCGAAGGTCTTCGCCTCCGAGCAGGTCCAGCACCTCGCCGCCGACCTGGCCGGCGTCGTGCACCGCTACGGCGACCCGAGCGACGAGGAGACCGGTCAGCTGATGGACTACCTCGACGCGCAGGCCAAGCGGAACCTCGTGCTGACGTTCGGCGGCGGGGTCAACGAGGTGCAGCGCGAGCTGATCGCGATGTTCGGGCTGGGACTGCCGAAGGTGCCGCGATGACCCACGACCTGATCATGGCCGAGGCCGCACGCATCCAGGAGCTCGGGGAGACCGCCGGTCGCGAGGCCCGCGACCCGGTCAACCAGCCGACGATCAACAACTGGCTCGAGGCGATGGGCAACACCAACCCGCGCTTCGCGGCCGGGTCGGGTCGCGGCGAGGCGCCGCCCTCGATGGCGCAGGTGTGGACGATGTACGGCCTCGGTGGCCGGCCTCCGGCCGACGACCCGCTGCACGGGATGATGAACGTCCTCACCGACGCCGGCTACACCGCCGTCCTCGGCACCAACTGCGAGCAGGAGTACGTCCGCTACCTGCGGGTCGGCGAGCAGGTGCGCGTCACCACCGCGCTCGACTCCGTGGTCGGGCCGAAGCAGACCGCGATGGGCGAGGGGTACTTCGTGACCTCTCGCAGCACCTGGTACGTCGGCAGCGAGGTCGTCGCCACAATGTTGTTCCGGGTCCTGAAGTACCGCCCGAAGGTGCCCTCGGTGGTCGAGCAGTCCTCGGTGGTCGAGCCTGCCGAGACCTTCGTCCTGCGCCCGATGAAGAACCGCGACACGGAGTTCTTCTGGGACGGCACGGCGGCGGGGGAGCTGCGCATCCAGTCCTGCAATGGCTGCGGCGCGCTCCGCTTCCCGCCCGGCCCGGCGTGCCCGGACTGCGGGGCGCTGGACCGCGGCCACGTCGTCGCGTCCGGGCGCGGCACGGTCTTCTCGTACGTCGTCCACCGCCACCCGCCCGTGCCCGGCCGCGACCTGCCGATCCTGATCGCCCTGGTCGACCTCGAGGAGGGCGTCCGGATGGTCGGCGAGCTGGTCGGGCTCGAGCCCGACGACATCAAGATCGGGATGCCGGTGTCGGTCGACTTCCGCCGCATCGACGACGACCTGACCCTGCCGGTCTGGAGGACCTCGTGAACGTTGGAGACGTGCTGTCCCCGTGGGAGCTGCCGATCACGCCGACGCTGGTGGTGAGCACCGCGATCGCGACCCGCGACTTCCAGGACGTGCACCACGACCGCGACCTCGCGCAGGGACACGGGAGCAAGGACATCTTCCTCAACATCCTCACCTCCAACGGCCTCGTGGAGCGCTACGTCACCGACCGGCTCGGCCACGACGTCGACGTGCTCGGCATCGCGATCAGGCTCGGGGCTCCGGCCCACCCCTACGACACGTTGACGTTCACCGGCACGGTCGCGTCGGTCGAGGACGGCGTCGCGACGATCGACGTACGCGGTGCCGTGTCGCTGGGCGACCACGTGACGGGGACGGTCCGGGTGCGCGCATGAGCCTCTACCGCAAGGCCGCGATCGTCGGGATCGGGGCGACGGAGTTCTCCAAGGAGTCGGGCCGGTCGGAGCTGCAGCTGAGCGTCGAGGCCGTGCGGCACGCCCTGGCCGACTGCGGGCTGACGCCGGCCGACGTCGACGGCTTCACGACGTTCACGATGGACACGTCCTCGGAGATCGCCGTGGCGCGCGAGCTGGGCTGCGGTGAGCTGCGGTTCTTCAGCCGGATCAACTACGGCGGCGGTGCCGCCTGCGCGACCGTCCAGCAAGCCGCGATGGCGGTGGCGACGGGCGTGGCAGACGTCGTCGTGGCCTACCGCGGCTTCAACGAGCGGTCGGGGTCGCGCTTCGGGCAGTTCTCGGTCGCGGCCGCCCAGCAGGTCAACACCAACGGCCTCGACAACGCCTGGACCTACCCGATGGGGCTCGGTACGCCGGCCGCGACGGTGGCGATGCAGGCGCAGCGGTATCTGCACGACTACGGCGCCACCTCCGAGGACTTCGGTCGCGTCGCGGTCGCCGACCGCCGGCATGCCGCCACCAACCCGGACGCGTTCTTCTACGGCAGGCCGATCACGCTCGAGGACCACCAGGCCTCGCGGATGATCGTCGAGCCGCTGCACCTGCTCGACTGCTGCCAGGAGTCCGACGGCGCGGTCGCGCTCGTCGTCGTCTCGGCCGAGCGGGCCCGCGACCTGAAGCAGAAGCCGGCGTACGTCGCGGCCGCGGCGCAGGGGAGTGGTGCCGACCAGTTCGTGATGACGTCGTACTACCGCCAGGACATCGGCATCCCCGAGATGGGCGTGGTCGGGCGCGAGCTGTGGCGCCAGTCCGGGATGGGCCCGGCCGACGTGCAGACGGCGGTGCTCTACGACCACTTCACGCCGTACGTCCTCATGCAGCTGGAGGAGCTCGGCTTCTGCGGCCGCGGCGAGGCGCCCGGCTTCATCGCCGACGGCGCCATCGAGATCGGTGGCCGCCTACCCCTCAACACCCACGGCGGGCAGCTCGGCGAGGCCTACATCCACGGCATGAACGGCATCGCCGAGGGCGTCCGGCAGGTCCGCGGCACGGCCGTCAACCAGGTCCCCGACGTCGAGCACGTGCTCGTCACCGCCGGCACCGGCGTGCCCACGAGCGGGCTGGTGCTGGGGGTCTAGGTGCACCGCTTCCTGCCCCTCTCCGTGCTCGGTGTCCTGGTCGCGGCTGCGATGACAGCCGGCATCACCGACGACGGAGCCGACGGGCTTCCTGAGCTGTCGGACGCCCAGATCCGTGCCGCCCGGGAGCAGGGCGTGATCATCCAGGTGGACGATGACCGGGGTCCCGTCGATGAGGCCCTGGCTGCGCGGCTGCTGGCCGCTGCGAATGTCCGGGGTGACCCGAAGCTGCACGAGGTGCTCGCCGTGTCGCGGGGTGCCTTCCGCTACGCGCGGGGCGAGGATGCCGCCAGCTCCGACGACGCGTGGCTCGTGGCCATCAGCAACGTCGAGACGATCTGCTTCGGCGGTGACCTGTGCCCGGACCCTCCGGATCTGGACACGGAGGTCGTGGCCCTCACCGCCGGCGCCCTCGAACCGATCGGTGACTACTGGGTCTTTGCTGACTCCGAGTAGGAACCCGCCGGAGGCCGCTATCGTCCGACAGGCCATGAAGTCGCTGACCGTTCTGGGTGCCATCGCCGTGCTCTTGGCCAGCCTCCTGAGCGGTTGCGGAGGGTCTGACCGGCGCGGGGGCGGGACGGCTGCTTCGGCTGAGGGTGCGCCGTATGACCTCTACACGCACTGCGGCATCGCCTGGGCGAGGATCCGCGGCACCTACTGGCATGCCGAGCGGGAGCTGAACGATGGCAACGGCAACCCGCCGCAGGGATGGGGGAACCCTTTTCAGGCGGGCCGGCTGACGTTCCAGTCCCACACCATGGCGACCTTCAGCTCCTCGGCCGGGGAGGTGATCTTCCACCGGACGTCGCGGTCGAGACCGCCCTTCATCTGTTCGTGACGCGATCCGTACTCCGGGGGAGTTGTCCGGTGTCGAACTGGTGCTGGAGACGGACCAGGGCGCGGTCGAGGGAATCGGGGCTGAGCCAAGCGTGGGCGTCGGACTCGGTGATGTCGTGGGTGCCGGCGGCGTCGACGAGGCGGTGCAGTCCGTGGGGGGTGCGCCAGATGGTCTCGCCGGTGGGGGTGATGGCGACGCGGTAGCCGAGGTGGGTCTTGGCTCGGTGTGCGGTCCGGGAGAGTGGTCGGCCGGTGTGGCTGCTGGTCTGTCCCGGTGGTCCGGTCGGCCGGTAGGGCACCGGATGGTCGAGATCGACCTTCCTCGAGACGCGCGTGGCGTGGGGGAAGCAGTCGACGGGCTGTCGGAGGTGGATGCGTTCCTTGATCGCCTCGGGGTGCTCGTAGGCGCAGCTCGAGATGAGCTGCTTGAGGTCGATGACCGGCTTGATCACCAGGTTGGTGTGGGCCAGGAGCTCGGTCAGCTGGCTGAGGGCGACCGGGCCGATGCCTTCGACTCGCGCAACACCGTTGGCAGTGCCGGTGAGGGCAGCTTCGTGGAGGTGGACGTAGAGGATCGCCTGTGGCCGGAAGGTCTCGGGCTTGGCGGACTTCAGGGCGTCGAGGAGGTCGGCGGGGAACGCGTGGGCCCGCGGGACCGGCTGGGTCTCGTTCTCATCGTCCTCTGGGTCGGGGTCGGTGTGTTCGAGGAGCAGTTGGAGGAGCTCGGCGGGCCGGGCGAGCCAGCCGAAGGCCAGCGAGCGGAGCAGGTCGCGGGGTGCGTCGGCGTGCTCGGGGCGGGTGGCGAGGATGTCGGCGACCCGGGTGACGACGGCGTCGACGTAGGCGGCGTCGCCGGCGTTGACGCGGGCGATGACGTGCCGCAGGCCGACCGCGTCGGTCCGCGACAGGGACACGAAGCGGCGGTGGCGGGCTTCCTCGAGGCGGATGGCGTGGGCGTCGGGGTCGGCCTCGATGATCTTGGCCTCGACCAGGGCGATCACCCTCGCGGGGGACTGGGACCCGATGGCCCGTGCCACGGCCTGGTCGACCACGTCGACGAGGGCCAGGGGCAGGTCGCGGGTCATGGCCGCGACCTTGCGGGCCAGCCAGGGCTCGGCGCGGCCGGTGCGGGTGGCCGTCCAGGTCTGGGGCAGTCGGTGCCGCAGGTCCAGGGCGTCGGCCGCGGCCGCCCGGGCGGAGAGGGTGTGGACGCCGCGGGCGATGCCGAGCTCGCACAGGGACAGCTCCCGGACCCGCGGGGTGCCCTCACCACCGAGATCCACCAAACGGTCCGAGCCCGGCGGCAGCGGGACCGAGGGGTCCGGTCGCGGGTCGTCGCGGGGGTCGGAGGCATGCAGGTCGCACCAGTGCAGCACCAGCAGCAGGTCCTCGACCTCGGCCCGACGGCGCCGCGCGGCCGCGTCCCCGAGCAGGGCGAGCGTGTCGCCTGCGTCGAGGTCGGGTGCCGAGTCCAGGGCCATGCTGCATTTTAAACGAACAGACGTTCGAATGCAAGGTCCCCTGTCACCGACGTCCCGAACCGTGAACTCAATCGGTTGTTGCAAGCCCTTCCGATTGAGTAGAGGTTGCAGCGCATGCCTGGAGCACGGTTGACGGTGGAGCAGCGTCGGACGATTGAACGGGGTTACCGGATCGGTCTTTCGCAGGGACAGATCGCCTCGATCATCGGGAAGTCGCCGTCCACGGTGAGCAGGGAGCTGGCGCGGAGCTTCTCTGCTCCGGGGACACGTTCGCCCAAGGGACGCACCGCCCGCTCGGGCGGCCAGGGTTACCAACGTCCCTACGACGCCGAGCGGGCCCACCGCTTCGCCACGATCAAGGCCCGAAGGCCCAAGGCGCGGCGGCTGGACCACGCGCCGCTGCGCGAGCAGGTGTGGGAGTTGTTGCGTGCGGACTGGTCCCCGGAGCAGATCGCGGCGATGCTGCCGGTGATGTTCCCCCACGACCCGGACATGCGCGTGAGCCACGAGACGATCTACCAGTCCCTGTTCGTCCAGACCAAGGGCGAGCTCAAACGCGAGCTCACCGCCCACCTGCGCAGCCGCCGGACCCGCCGCAAGACCCAGACCGGCGGCGCGAAACGCGTCACCCTGGGCATCACCGATGACATCACCATCCGGGCCCGACCAGCCGAGGTCGCAGACCGGGCCGTCCCCGGCCACTGGGAGGGAGACCTGCTCCTCGGTGGCACCGGCAAGGGCGCGGTTATCACCCTGGTCGAACGCTCCAGCCGCTACGTGCTGCTCGCCCCGCTGCCGGGCCGGCACACCGCCGAACTCGCCCGCCTGAGCCTGGCCGAGATGATCGCCACCCTGCCCCTGGAGCTGCGCAAGTCGATCACCTGGGACCGCGGCAGCGAGATGGCCCAGCACGCCCAGTTCAAGATCGACACCGGCCTGCAGATCTACTTCTGCGACCCCCAGTCACCCTGGCAACGCGGCACCAACGAGAACACCAACGGACTGCTACGTCAGTACTGGCCCAAGGGCGCCGACCTGCGTGGCCTGACCCAGACCGACTGCGACGACGTCGCCCTACGCCTCAACACCCGGCCCCGACAGACCCTGAACTGGCAGACTCCCGGCCAAGCCCTCAACGACGGGCTCGTTGCAACAGCCGTTTGAATCCGCCAACGGTCGCAACGGTCACCAATCTGGTGGATCAGCGACGGCGGCGACGGGCATAGCCTGAGCAGGTCATCCGACAGCGAGGAGGTGTCGTCGATGAGGCGGTTCGCACTGGTTGTCGCCCTGGCCGTGCTCGCCACGCTCCCGGGCGCCACGTCGGCCGGCGCGCGGCCCGCCGATCTGGCCAAGGCCAACACCTACCGCACGTGGACCGCGTGCGACGAGCACCCCGGGTCCAAGCACTCGAGCAGCTGTCCCAAGGAGGGCGTCAAGGGTCTCTTCTTCAAGAGCGTGGACGCCCACGTGACCTACAAGGTCTGCGTCATCTTCCCCCAGGGCAAGAAGCTCTGCGCGAGCCATCAGGATGCCCCGAAGGGCAAGGTGGCGATCAACACGATCACGTCCAACAAGATCGGCGTGCACACCATCAACTGGTTCGTGGGCGGGAACAAGGTGGCGACGCGTCACCTCACTATCCACAACTAGGCGCAGGGTCACCCCTACATTCAGGGGCATGACCCGTCGCGTCGCCATCACCGTCGGCGTCGTGCTGGTCGCGGCCGTCGTGGCCGGGATCGCCCTGCACCGCAACGGCGCCGACGACGCCGGACCCACCGGCCTCACGGTCACCTGGGGCGGCAGCGAGGGGCACCCGACGTGCGCGTACGACGACCAGCAGGAAATCGTCCGGTGCCAGCTCACGATCGACGGCACGGCGTCCGGGAGTCAGACGGTGACCGTCACCGTCACGGCGTACGCCGACGAGAACACGTCCCGACCGGTCGGCTCGGGCAGCGGCAGTGCGCACGTCGAGGGGACCGTGCACCAGGCCCTCGTCGTCACGGTCCCGGTCAGGCGCGCACCCCACGTCGACGAGGACCAGGTGGCCGCCTGCACCTTCGAGGTGACCTCCTGACTACGCGGACAGCTCGGCCAGTCGCGCCAGGGCGGGACGCACGTGCGCTGTCAGACGCGCCCGGGCGTCATCCAGCGCCGGCGATCCCGGGTGGTCGGGCGGGGTCCGCGCCGGGTTGAGCGGCACCCGGTCGGCCCACGCCTTGATGTCGGGCTCGGAGGAGAAGGACATCACCGCCTGGGTGCCCCGCAGGTTCATCCGCGCCCAGTCGGCCATCGAGTTGCCGTAGCCCGTGGGCGGGCACAGGCGGTTCTTCTCGTCGTCGTCGTGGCGGGTCGCCTCGACGTAGCCGATGAGGGCCGCGCCGAAGCACGGGAAGCCGGCCCGGATCGCCTGCAGCGTGATGCCCTGCGGACGCCACACCGGGACGAGCGGGGGGTACTTCAGGCCGTCCGCCGCGCAGTGCACGACCAGGGCGTCGTGCGCGACGCCGACCGAGGTGTCGGCGAACGTGAGCTTGCCGCGCTCGACGGCGTCGAGGTGCCCGTGGCGTACGACGTTCTCGATCGTCCGGAGCTGGTCGAGCTCCCACGTGGCGAGCGTGGGCGCCTTGGCCATCGTCGGCAGCACCGTGCGGTCGATGCGCAGCATGATCCCGAGCTCCTCGAGCCGGAGGAACAGGTCCTCGAGCGACGCGGCCTCGGTGGCGGCCTGCATCGTGTCGGCGGCCATGGCGGTGAAGATCGCGGGATCAGGCTGGACCACGGCCCGGTTCATCATCCACGGCTCGCGGGACCGCACCCAGCAGATCGCGTCGGGGTCGACGCCGTGCGCGAGCAGCCAGATGCAGGCGTCGGTCGCGGTCTTGCCGGAGCCGACGACGACGTACTGGCTGGGGGCGTCGTCGAGGCGGGCGAGGCCGTTGACGGGCAGCACGCGGGCGTCGGCGGCGACGCCGAAGGGCGGCGGCTTCTCCGCCGGGATGCTGGGCGCCAGATAGCGGGCGTCGACGACCCGGCAGGTCTCGGGCACCTCGAAGTGCTCCCCGGAGATGCGGGAGGTGAACGTGCGGTCGCCGAGGTGCTCGGTGTTGGGGAAGAACTCGACCTTGCCCGACTCCTCGAACCGCTCGAGCATCCGCGCGTAGTAGACGCAGATCTCGGCCTGGGAGGCGCGCTCCTGGAGGCCCTGCTCGGGCCCGCGCTGCTGCAGCTGGCCGCCGCCCAGCAGGGTCGAGGCGACGCCGTAGAAGGCGGAGGCCTGGTGCAGCCGGACGAAGGGGTAGGCCTCGAGCCAGTGGCCGCTGACGCCGTGGCGCCGGTCGATGAGGGCGACGCGTACGTCGGCGTGGTCGATGAGTGCGTCGGTGAAGGCCATCCCCATGGCGCCAGCCCCGACGACGAGGTAGTCGGCGTCGATCGTCCGGGTCACACGTCCACGGTGACACCGGCGACGGGTGGCGTCCATGGTTCGTTCGTGCCGGGACTCGTGGTGCGCGCCGGCCACTGGACGAGGGCGACGGTGCCCAGCACCAGGGCGCCGCCGACCGCCTGCAGCGGCGACAGTGACTCGCCGAAGACCAGGGCGGCGCCGCCGACCGTGACCACCGGCTCGACGATCGACAGCAGCGAGGTGACGGTCGGGCCGACGTGGGCGAGGCCGATGAAGAACAGGATGATCGCGGCGACCGTGCTGACCAGCGCGATGAGGACCAGCCAGAGCCACCCGCGGGCCGCGAACCCGAGATCGGGAGGGCCGTGCAGGGCGGACCAGCCGAGGAGCGTCCCGAAGGCTCCCGTGCACACCAGGGCGGCGAAGGCCAGCGGGTCGGTCGCCACGACGCGGTCCCCGACGAGGATGTAGCCGGTGTAGACGACCGCCGAGCCGAACGCGCAGGCCGAGCCGACCAGGCCGAAGCTCCCCGAGGCGGCGCCGCCCAGGACCAGGGCGACACCGGTCAACGCCATCACCAGCGCCGCGCCCCGCCTCCGCGACGCGCGCTCCCGTCGCGTCGCCACGGACATCACCATGACCAGCAGGGGATAGGTGCAGAAGAGCAGGGCGACCTGCGAGGCGTCGATCCGGGTGAGGGCGACGAAGTAGAGGCCGGCCTGGGCGACGTACCCGACCCCGCCCATCAGGAGGCCGGTGACGATCGCGCGCGGGCCGAGGCCACGGAACCGGCCGGTGAGGGCGGCGATGGTGACCAGGACGGCGGCGGCGAGCCCGAACCGGACGAGGAGCAGGGCGTCGACGGCGACCCCGTCGTCGTACGCGAGCTTCGCGAAGACGGCCATGACGCCGAAGCCCACAGCGGAGAGCAGGCAGGCGATCGGTCCCATGGCCACCATCCTCGGCGCCCTGACCGTTCAGGTCCAGCGCGGCTTTCTTCACCGATCTGTTCAGATATTCTTCATGGATGATCGACCTCCACCGGCTGCGCCTCCTCCGGGAGGTCCACGTGCGGGGCACGCTGCACGCCGCGGCCCGCTCGCTGGGCTACTCACCCAGCGCGGTCTCCCAGCAGCTCGCGGTGCTGGAGCGCGAGGCGGGGGCGCCGCTCCTCACCCGCGTCGGTCGCAACGTCCGGCTCACGGAGGCGGGCCAGGTCCTGGTCCGGCACGCGGATCTGCTCCTCGACGGGGTCGAGGCCGCGCAGGCCGAGGTCGATGCCGTGGCGGCCGGCCGGCTCGCCGGGACGGTCCGGATCGCGGCCTTCCAGTCGGCCTTCCTGCAGATCGTCGCGCCCACCATCCGCGCGCTCAGCACACAGCACCCGGGCATCCGGCTGGAGGCGACCGAGGCCGATGTCGAGCAGTCGGTGCCAGCGCTGCGCCTGCACCAGCTCGACGTCCTGCTCGGCGACGAGTACCAGGACCAGCCACGGGTCCTGCACCCGCAGTTCCAGCGGGACACGGTGCTGCGTGAGCCCGTCAACATCGTCCTGCCGGCCGACCATCCCCAGGCGTCGTCGCGGCACATCACGCTCTCGCGCCTGTCCGGCCTGCCGTGGGCCGCCTGCCAACCCGGCACCGGCCACCACGAGATGCACCTGCGCGCCTGCCGCCAGCTCGGCGGCTTCGAGCCCGACCTCCGCTACACCTCCGACGACCTCCTCATCCTGCTCGAGATGGTCAGGACGGCGGGCGCGGGCGCCCTGCTCCCCGATCTCGTGATCGACGCCGACGCGCCCGGTGTCGTCGTCCGGCCTTTCGACGTCCAGGGCGTCGAGCGCGAGATCTTCCTCCTCACCCGGCAGAACCGGAGCCCCACGATCCAGGCGGTGACGGAGGGACTGCTGGCCGCCCGCGGCGGGTCGGGAACCTAGGCTGCGGTCGTGCGCGCTGACGAGGGTGAGATGGCCGGTTCCGACGAGGCCGAGATCGAGGACGTCGTACGCGCGTTCTTCGGGGCGTTCACGTCCGGTCCCGACACCGCGGCGCGTCTCGAGACGTTGAGGGACCTCTTCCTGCCGGGGGCGGTGATCGTCAGCACCGGCGGCCGCGGACCGGCGCTGATGGACGTCGACGCGTTCATCGCTCCCCGCGCGGCGTTGCTCTCCGGGGGCACGCTGGTCGGCTTCCGCGAGTGGGCCGAGGAAGGTCGCACGGACGTCTTCGGCGACGTCGCGCACTGGTTCGGCAGCTACGCCAAGGAGTGGGAGCAGGACGGGCAGTCCTTCGGCGGCCGGGGGATGAAGTCCCTGCAGCTCGTTCGTACGCCGCAGGGCTGGCGGATCAGCGCCGCCGCCTGGGACGACGAGCGCTAGCGTGGCGGCACAAACCCTGAACCGGAGGTTTTCCATGTCGTACGTCGTCGACTTCCAGGACGTGTCCACCGTCGGGCTGGAGTCGTCTCCCGTGGCCGACGCGCTGGCCGGATTGCGGGCCAACGAGGCGCGCTACTTCGCGAACAAGTACTCCCACGTCTTCACCGTCGAGCCCGCCGACGAGGCCACGGAGGTCGTGGAGTGGGTGCACCGGATCCTCGCCGACGAGCGAGACCTCGTCATCGCGTCGAAGCCGCTCGAGGCGACGCAGTTCGAGGTCGAGGGCATCAAGTGGGCCTACGTGTTCTACGAGTCCGGCCTGTCGATCAACGTCCTGTGGACGCTCGAGGAGGGCGGCAAGCGCGCCGTCGGGTTCAAGCTCTCCGACGGGATGGACGTGCCGGAGGAGCTCGAGACCCGCTTCAAGTTCGCGCGGCAGAAGTCGAAGCTGGCGGGCACCATCCGCGGCTCCTACTTCGTGATCAAGGGCGACTACTGACGCGCCCGGTGACCACGACGGAGCGCGGCGCGCTCGCCCGCCGGATGTTCGGGCTCGTCGAGCCGATCGGCATGGTCACGTTCTCCGATGCGCCGCACGAGGAGCTCATGGCGCTCGGCCTGCGGAACTACTGGGACGGCTACTTCGCCGGACGTGCCGCGCCGCTCGGTCGGGTGCCGGCCGAGGTGGTGCACGCGATCTTCTACAACTTCGCGCCGGGCGAGGTGGCCCGCCACATTCCGCGCGTGTGGGACATCACCACTCCCGAGGCCGCGCTCGCCGCGCGCGAGCGGGGCTGTGCGCGGGCACTCCGTCAGGGCATCGGTGAGCTCGCCGACGGGCCTGGCCTCGTGCGGGCCGCTGACCTGCTCACCGGGGCAGGCACCAGTGCGCCCACCGAGGGGCGGGCGCTGTACGCCGCGCTTCGCACGCTCCCGATCCCCGACGACCCCGTCGCCCGGCTCTGGCACGCGGCCACCCTGCTCCGCGAGCACCGGGGCGACGGCCACGTCGCGGCCCTGGTCTCCGAGGGCATCGGCGGGCTCGAGTGCCACGTCCTGCACGCGGTGTCCGTGGGCATCCCGGGAGAGAAGTTCGGCCGGGTCCACCACCTGCCCGCCGGGCAGATTGCCGCGGTCATCGACGGCCTGCGCGCCCGGGGAATCCTCGACGACGACGGCTGGCTCACCGACGCCGGCCGCGCGACCAAGGAGCGGGTGGAGGCGCTGACCGACGAGCTCGCGGCACCGGCGTACGACGTCCTCGGCGCGGCCGAGATCGACCAGCTGGTCGCCGACCTCGAGCCCCTCGCGGCGGCCCTCGAGGACAGTGACGGGGGATAGCCGGCGAACGCCCGTCGGATGTCCGTGGCGGGTGCCAGACTCGGCGGCGTGAGTGAGGGACGCTTTGACGTGAGGCCGCTCGACGAGTCGACGTGGCCCGCCTTCGCCGCCCTGGTGGAGGCCAACAACGGGATCTTCGGTGGCTGCTGGTGCATTGGCTTCCACCCCGAGGGCTGTGCGCCGTCGGCGCAGGTCAACCACGACCGCAAGAAGCAGCGGGTCCTCGACGGGACCACGCACGCCGCGCTCGTCTTCGAGGGTGAGGACTGCGTCGGGTGGGCCCAGTTCGGGGCGCCGGACGAGGTCCCCAAGATCAAGAACCGGCCGTCCTACGAGAAGGACCTGGTCGAGCTCCCGGACTGGCGGATCGCCTGCTGCTACGTCGGCAAGGGGCACCGTCGGCAGGGTGTCGCCACGGCCGCCCTCGCCGGGGCGCTGCGGCTGATCGCCGAGCATGGCGGCGGCCGGGTCGAGGGCTACCCCGAGGACGCCGCGGACGTGTCGGCCGGCTTCCTGTTCCACGGGGCGCTGTCGACCTACGACCAGGCGGGCTTCACCCGCGAGCGCAAGATCGGCAAGCACCGCTGGGTCGTGGCCCGACAGGTCGATCCGGCCTAGGGCTGCGTCAGGCCTCGACGGGGGCGCCCGGCTTGCCTGCGTCGGCGTAGGACTGCACGATCGAGACGTTGAGCGGGAAGTCGATCGCGAGGTCGCGGAAGAGCAGGCCCGCCGCGGTCGCGGCCGCCGCGTTGGTCTCGGCGGCAACCCGCTCGGCGAGGTCGACCGGGGTGTGCACGACGACCTCGTCGTGCAGGAAGAACACGAGGTGCGGCCGCGCGTCGAGCGGGCCGCTGTCGCCCAGCCGCCAGAGCCGGTTGCGCAGGTCGGCGATCCAGCACAGCGCCCACTCCGCGCCGGTGCCCTGGACGACGAAGTTGCGGGTGAAGCGTCCGTAGGCGCGGCGGTAGCGGGCCTGGCTGTCGGGGTCGGCGGGGGGATCGTCCGGGTCGCGGTCCCAGGCGTCGCCCAGGCTGGGGGAGCCGCGGCCGAGCAGGGTCCGCACGACCTGGCCGCGCTCGCCCGCGCGGGCGGCGTCCTCGACGAGGCCGAACGCCGCGGGGTAGCGCCGGGTCAGGCCGGCGACCATCCGGCCGGACTCGCCGCTGGTGGCGCCGTACATCGCGCCGAGCAGGCCGAGCTTGGCGTCCTTGCGGCTGGTGACCGCGCCGTCGTCCACCATGCCCTGGTAGAGGTCGGTGCCGCGGGCCGACCGGGCCAGCGCCCGGTCCCGGCTCATCCCGGCCAGCACGCGCGGCTCGAGCTGCGCGACGTCGGCGACCACGAACACCCAGCCCTCGTCGGCCACCGCGGCCGGACGCACCTGCAACGGGAACGACAGTGCCCCGCCGCCGTTGGAGGACCAGCGGCCGGTGGTGGAGCCGGCGGGCTGGTAGGACGGGTGGAACCTGCCGTCGCGGACCCACTCGTCGATCCACGCCCAGCCGTTGGTGGAGAAGAGGTGGGCGAGCTTCTTGTAGCGCAGCAGCGGCTCGATCGCGGGGTGCTCGAGCACGCGCAGCGACGAGGCTCGGGTGTCGGTGACCTCGAGCCCGGCCCGGCGCAGCGCCGCCAGCAGCTCGGGGCGGGAGTCGGGGTTGAGGCCGGGGGCGTCGAGGAGCGTCCGGACCTCGGCGGCCTGCGCCTCCAGCAGCTGCGGCCGGGCGCCGCGCGGCGGTCGCGGCCCGAGCAGCTCGGTGAGCAGCTGCTCGTGGACGTCGACCCGCCACGGCACACCGGCATGGGTCATCTCGGCCGCGACCAGGGCACCCGACGACTCCGCGGCGAGCAGCAGCCCGAGTCGCGTGGCCTCGCTCGAGGCCGCCACCGCCGCGAGCTGGCGCGCGTCCTCGAGGTCCGCGCGGAGGTGCTCGGCGGTGTCGTCGATGGAGAACAGCGCCGGGTCGGACGCCACGCTCGGCCCGAGCCGGTCCCAGTGGTCCGACTGGTCACCCACCAGCAGCTGCCGGTCCACCGCCGGCGCTCGGCGCAGCAGGTGGTGGCCCAGCCGCAGGTCGTGGCAGCGCTCGACGCGGACCCCGGCCGCCAGGAGGGGTGGGTACCACCGGGCGGTGTCGTCCCACACCCAGCGCGGGGCGACGGCCGCCGACTCGCGCTCGGCGACGTACGCCGCGAGGTCGGCCAGCGGCAGCTCAAGCTCGCCGTCGGGGTCGACGGCCAGCACCCGCTCGCCCGCCAGGCGCGAGAGGCAGACCCGTGTCATGGGGACACCCTGACACCCGGCGCCGACACAGGTGTGCGACACGTGGCGCATCTGGGCCATGGGCACGCGACGGCCCCGGCGTTAGCGTCGAGTCGCAGGGCTCGACGCCCGGTCGGCCCTGGACGCCCGAGGAGGAGCGATGCCGACATTGCTCGGTCACCACGACGTGAAGGACCAGGACCACTGGCTGGCGTCCCCGAAGCGCGAGGAGTTCTTCGGGCCCCTCGGCATCACCAACATCCGCACGTTCGTCGACCCGCGGAACCCCACGCACGTCGCCGTCCTCATGGACGTGCCCGACATGGAGACCTTCCAGAGCGCGATGCAGGCGGAGGGCGCTGCCGAGGCGATGGAGTACGACGGGGTGCTTCCCGAGACGCTGGTGATCCTGGTCGAGGCATCGCCCGCCTGACGGCGGCTCACTGCTTCGTGGCCAGCAGGCTGATGCTGGTCACTCCGTACGACGCGGTGGCGCCGCGAGCCCGGTCGGAGATGAACCGGTAGTCGTTCTCGCGCACCACCGAGATCTCGAAACCGGCGTCCCGGATCGCGCGGAGGTAGTCGTCGCGCTGGGCTGCTCCACCGATGCAGGCGGCCCAGAGCGAGGCGTCGCAGGTGACTCCGTGCGGCAGGTGCCGGGCCGAGACGATGTCCGCGATCGCAAGCCGGCCCCCGGGTCGCAGTGCCGCCGCGGCCGCGCGGAACACGGCTGGCTTGTCCGGCGAGAGATTGATGACGCCGTTGGAGATGACGCAGTCGGCGACGCCTTCCTCGACCGGCAGGTCCTCGATGTACCCCTCGCGGAACTCCACCTGGCCGAAACCGGCCTCGACTGCCAGCCGGGTCGCCTTGGCGAGCTGGGCCGCAGTCATGTCGACGCCGATCACGCTGCCGGTCGGGCCGCACGCGTTGGCGGCCAGGAAGCTGTCCATGCCCGAGCCGCTGCCCAGGTCGAGGACCCGGTCGCCCGACCCGACCGAGGCGAGGTCGAGGAAGTAGCCGACGCCGGCGAAGGACTCGATGGCCGACTCCGGAACGGCATCGAGATCGGTCGACGGATAGCCGAGGTGCTCTGCGAGGCCACGCCCGGTCTCGAAGTGGAAGTCCGTCCAGGGTGCGAGGGCCACCTCCTCGTACATCTGCTTGACCCGGGCCTCGAGGTCGGTCCGGTCCAGGGTGCGCCTGTCGGTCATGGGGTGCTCCTCCCGGGGGTCGCCCGGACGTCCCGCCGAGCGTTGTCGAACTCATCGCGATCACGGATCGGCCACAACGCCTGCCCGATGGCCAGCACCCCGCGGGCCGGCAGCGGCACGCCCCCGATCTCGGGGCAGTCACCCAGGCGGGTGGGACTGCCCAGGTCCACGCCGTCGAGGACCGCGCTCGACGTGCGGACGAAGTACATCCGTTGGGGCATCAGGAGACCGGCGTGCCCGCTCGGCATCACGCCGGACATCTGCAACCGGCCCATCCCCAGCCCCTGCGCCAACAGCTCACGGGTCCGCACCAGTGCACGTGGTCGCCAGCTGGAGACCGGCAGCGCGGCGCTGAGCGGGTTGAGCACCGCCAGCAGCGACGACCGTGCCGTGGTCAACGTCCAGACCAGTGTCGGCTCGTCCATCCTGACACGCAGGGTGCGCGGTCCGGTCCACTCGAGGCCGATCCGGCTTGCCCCGACGTGGGCGCAAGCGGGGCCGTAGTAGCGCGGGCACGCGTGCTCGACTCGCGGCGCGTCGGCGTGGATCGACCAGCGACCGGCAGGGTCCCGGTGCCAGACCGTCCGGTACGGACCGAAGGAGCTCTGGGGGAACACCCGGAGCGCCAGCACGTGGCCTGAGTCGAACGGCAGGCCGAAGACCCCCCAACCGCGGACGTACTCGTGGTCGGGCCAGGGCGCCTCGCCGACGTCCGGATGGATCGCACGGGTCAGGGTGGCCGGGCTGCGCATCGGTCGCCGGCCTTCAGTAGCTGAACGTGACGGCTGGATCGTCGCCGATCCAGTTCCACATCGGGACGGTTCCGTTGAGCTCGGCACCGGAGATGAGCTCGCCCGCCGGGAGCTGCTTGGCGTTGAAGCAGACCGGGCAGACGTAGTAGCTGCCACCCGCCGCCTCGAACCGCTTCATCAGCTCGGTCAGCGGCGGGCACCCGTCGCAGGCCGTCCCCGTGGCGACACCTGGCAGCGCCAGGCGCACCGCCTCCTTGGTCAGGAAGAACAGGGTCTCGCGGCCGGTCTCGGCGGCGCCGACGGCCACCAGGAAGGCCACCGTCACCTTCTCCGCATCCTCCAGCCCGGTGCTGAGGCTGATCACTGCTTTGCCCATCGCTGCTTGTCTCCTCGGATCAGGTTCGACGCACCAGTTGGGGCGTCCCGGCTACGACGCTAGGAGCACCGGGCGGCCAGGTCGTCGGGCGAACTCCCTACGAATCCGGAGAATTTCGGCCCACGCTCTCGAGGAACTAGGAACCAGCGCCGTCGTCGAGCCCGCCGAGCAGGCCGTGTCGCAGTGCGAACAGGGTCGCGGTGGAACGGCTGGACGCGCCGGTCTTGGCATAGATGCGCTCGATGTGGGTGCCGGCTGTCTTGCGTGAGATCCCCAGCCGGCTGGCGACGTCGCCGGTGGCGAGGCCATGGGCGATCAGGCCCAGCACCTCGATCTCGCGCTGCGTGAGGCCGGCGGGTCCGACGACCCGTCGCCGCGTTCCCGCACCCGCTGCGGCCAGGACCGCGTCGGCGGCCGCCTGGTCGAGTCGACCGGCTGCGACCTCGCCGTGGATCAGGCCGGTCGCCTCCTTGAGGGTGCGGGCGGGGCGATGGGACCGGGGCTCGACCAGCTCGCGGAAGGCGCACGCGGCCGCCAGGATCCGCCCGGGCAACGGGATCGCCTGGCCGCCCACGCCGCGGTGGTAGCCGCTGCCGTCCATCCGTTCGTGGGCCAGTCCAGCGATCGCGCCCAGCCGGGCCAGCGCTGCGGGCCGGGCCAGCACACGCTCGGTGAAGTACGACGCGGCGCGCAGCCGCTCCTGCTCGGTTGCCGTGAGCGGGGTCGGCTTGTCCAGGATCGCACTCGGCACACCGTGCAGACCGACGTCGTGCGCCAGGCCCGCCCGGTAGAGCGTCCTCACCTCGACGGCGGGCAGTCTGAGCAGCCGGGCCGCTCCGGCGGACAGGTCCGCCACCCCGCGGGAGTGGCCCGCGCGGGTGGGGCAGCGCAGGTCGGTGAAGTCGGCCAGCGCCACCAGGGCGGCGTCGAAGCCGTCATCACTGAGCCGGTGGGCCAGACCCGGCTCCCGTAGGAAGAGCTCGTGGGCGTCGTACTCGTCGGCGGGGCCGGGGAGCAGCTCGACCGCGGCAGAGCAGAACGCTTCGACCAGGGCGGGCTCGAACTGGCTACCGGAGCGAGCCTGTGCGACCTCCACGGCCCCCGCGACACCACGGCGCCGGTGGTGCACTTCGACCACGTCGGCGACGTGGAAGAGCCGGACGACCAGGGCGATCTCTTCGCCGCGGACGCCCCGCGGGACGCCCTGGCCGTCCCAGCGCGCGAAGAACTGCCGGACCGCCTCGGACGTCTCTGGGGGAAGACCGAGCTGATCGGACAGCGTGGAGGTGACCAGGCAGTGACCCTGGATGCCTCGCATCACCCGGCCGCCACCGGTTGCCGCGAGGGTCGCGACGGCCCGCAGGCGTCCCGGTAGTGGCTGGCCCCGGCCGGCACGACCGAGGAAGAACGCCATCCCGGAAAGGCCGCCCAGGTCCGCCGCGTAGCTGTCGGCGCGGAACGCGATGTCGTCACCGAAGCTGGCGGTCACCTCGGGACCGTCGGCCACGCAGCCGACCCACGAAAGCATCGCGGTGTGGAAGAGCGCCGGCTGCTCGCTGTCGGGGAGCCCGACCCGGCGGCCGAGGCGTGACGCTATCTGCCAGCTCCGCAGCAGGTGTTCCATGGGCTGGCCCAGGCCGAGGTCGGTGGCCAGCGAGAATGCAGCCAGCAACTCCGCAAGGGTGACGCCGGAGTCGGGCTCGTCCACACGTCCAGCGTAGGGAGCAGTCGCCCCCGCGGTGACGAAACTGCTCGGGGATCTCGTCCGGGTCAGTCGAGGGTGCGCCGGGCGGTGGCGACGAGCCTGCCCCCGTCGTACCAGCACACCTTGAGCTCGTGGCTGCCCCGGGAGGCCGGCGCGGCCAGGTCGAAGCGCATGCCGTCGTGGAGGGTGACCACGCTCGCGGAGTCGACCTGCTTGCCGTCGAGGTAGGCGACCACGCGCTCGCCGCCGGCGGTCGGGCAGCCGTCAGCACCGATGCCGGGGACGTTCGGGCAGGCGTCGTCCGAGTCGAAGGTCGTGTCGTCGTCGCTGTCGGGGCAGCCACCGCCGGCGCTCGGGCCCTTGGCAGACGGGCAGTTGTCCGCGACGTCCGGCACGTGGTCGTGGTCGCGGTCGGCGACGACGGTGGTGCGCTTGATCGTCAGCGTGTAGTCCGTGGGGTCGATGATCTCCTGCGGGTCGACCGTGACGGTGAGGTCGCGGCGGGCCCAGGGCACCAGCACCTGGATCTTGTTGGGGTCGTCGGTCTTGACCTGCTCCTGCGAGGAGCCGCCGCCGACGACCAGGCCGAGGGTCGCGTCGCCGGTCCAGGTGAGGGTGGCCAGCACCGTCGCCTGCTGGTCGATCGGGACGTTGAGGTAGTCGCGGCTGTCGACGGTGCTGATCAGCCCGACGCCGAGCGTCGAGTCGGCGGGCAGGAACGACCCCGACCCGACCTTGTACGACTTGGTCGTGACCCTGTCCGCCACGGGGGCGTCGCGCGTCTCCGGGCCCTGCTTCGGGCCGGCCAGGTCGAGGTCGAGCTTGTTGGGCGCGAGGTCGTCGTTGGCGACCCAGTCGTTGGAGCGGGTGTGGTAGCCGGTGACGGCATAGACGTTGTAGGGCGCGGTGATGGCCTGGTCGGCGAGGTAGTCGCGACGCACGTGGAAGGTCACGGTGTTCTTGGTGGTGTCCCAGGTCGCCGTGCCCTTCGGCAGGTAGTAGCCCGTGCCGTTGTCCATCACGACCGGCTTGTCGTCGGTGCCGCCGGTGGGCACGAACGAGTCGAGTCGGCGCCCGTCGATGGTCAGGCTGTAGGCGACCGGCGAGGTGCCGTCGACCACGGGCCACACCTGGCTGGCCTTGATGACCGCATCGACGGCGGTGCGGGTGACCTTCACGTGCACGCCGTCGAGGTCGGTCACGGGGGAGTAGGAGTCACCGGTCGGGTCGTCCGACCCTCCGTCGTACGCCGTGGGCTGCTTCGCCAGTGGCACGCGGGCCGCCACGCCGGAGACCCGGAGCCACCCGTCGGTGGTGGAGACGTCGCCGAGCGTGAGCTTCGGGCGGGTGGTGGCCACCGGCTTGGGCATGAAGTCGCCCTCGGCGCCCGGCACCAGGCTCTGGTCGGCCTGCGGGCAGTCGGCGGGGTCGCCGGTCGGGGAGGCGTAGTGGTGGTCGTCGGGGCTCTGCACCTGGAAGGAGTTGGCTCCGTCGCCGCGCTTGTCGTTGGGGACCAGGTGGTCGTGGCCGTCGACCTTGTGGTCGCCGTTGACGTCGAGGTAGTTGCTCATCCGCAGCGCGAAGCCCTCGACGTCGAGCGTGGAGACGCACTTGTTGATCAGGGGCGGATCGGTGCTGTAGGCCATGATGTCGTTGGTCGGCGTCGGGCCCCAGGGGCCGTCGGCGCCGTCGCCCACGTGACCGAGGGTCAGGCAGTGGCCGAACTCGTGGCTGACCAGGTCGAAGAGCGGGAAGAAGTCGCTCGCGCCCGTCGCCGGGTCGACAGCCCCGTTGACCGCGAAGCAGACGTTGCCGCCCACGCCGCCGCAGTCCTGGACGTAGGTGCCGCCGGGCTCGCCGTCGTGCTGCTCGAAGCCGGGACGCGACTGCCAGGCGCCCATGCTGAAGGGGTTGCTGACCTGGGTGCACGGGACGCCCTGGTCGTCGACGAGGCCGAGCTGGCCCGCGAACGACGTGGGGTCGATGCCGATGCCGATGCCGCCGGCGGGGTTGGAGACGACCACGACGATCTCGGGGTCGACGAGATTGATCGGGTCCTTCGGGGTGCCGTCGTCGTTCACCGGGACCTCGTGCGTGCGCACGTCCATCGTGAAGCCCTTGACCAGCCAGGGCAGGCCCATCTGCTGGGCGAGGTAGTGCAGCCCGTCGTCCCACATCTGCACGGCCTGCGAGGCCACGCGCATGTCGCGCTCGGCGGCGGGGGAGACCGGGATGAGGACGTCGACGTCGACCTTGGGCGAATCGAGCGCGTTCAGGCCGACCTTCATGTGGTAGCAGTGGTTGTCCGGGTTGATCGGGTCGCGATCGGTGATGCAGCCGGCCGGCACGCTGCCGTTGCCGAAGTGGGGGCGGAGGTAGGTCTCGGACGGGGAGCCCTGGGCGGGCGCGAGTCCCAGCACCGCGAGACCCAGCACGACCAACGGCACGACGGCACGACGCGACTTCATGCCGCAACAACGACGGCGATCTGGCGCCGTTACGCGACTTTCCGGCGCTGGATCAGACCGCTCGCCGGCTCGCCCGGTGGACGGCGGTCACGGCCAGGACGGCGACCACGGCGACGCCGACGACCCCAGGCGGGACGGTGCCGCGGGTCCGGTGGCCCAGCAGGGCCCGGTTGCACTGGCTGGAGAGCACCGACCCGTTGCTCTGGTGGGACAGGGCCGAGCCGTTGGACTGGTGGGAGAACAGCGAGGTCGTCGACATCGCCGAGCCGATCGAGCCGGCCGATGCGAACGAGAAGACGCTGGCGAACGACCCGATGGACGCCGCGCTGCCGATCGACAGGACCGAGTCCTGGGACAGGATCGAGAGGACGGAGTTCTCCGACCAGAGGGACCACACGACCGAAAGCCTAGCGACGCAGGGCGGACTACGTACGCCCGACGTCGAGGGCGACCGTCAGCTCCTCGCCGAGGTCGATCCCGGCCTCCTTGCGGACCTTGTCCCTGAGCGGCAGGAGGTAGACGCCGTCCTTGGGGAACAGCGCGGTCGTGAACTCCGTGTCGTGGATGCGCACGGTGACCGGCACCTGGCCCCAGTATTCGAGCCCCTTGGCCGCGAACTTGATGTCGTCGCTCTCGTCCTCGGGGATGCGCACGAAGTAGTAGGGCGCCGGGCCGCGCCACTCGATGACGGGCCCCTCGAACTCGAAGTCCATGCGGCGATTATGGCGGTGACCACCCCCGGCTCAGCGGATCCCGCTGTCGACGACGAGGCGGAGCCGCACCGGCGCGTGCCGGAGCACGACCCGCTCCGTGGCGGTCGAGGCGTAGCCGCCGGCATTCGTCGCGGTGACGGTGTAATGACCGGGCGCCAGGTCGAGGCGGAAGGTCCCGTCGGCCGACGTCCGGACCTCGTAGCGCTCGCTGCCGCGGGTCGCCACCACCGAGGCGCCCGGCACCGGCGTCGGCGGGCAGCGCTGGCCCACGCGCTCGACCGGGCACGACGGCGCGCTCACGACGCGGCCCAACAGCGGCGTGCTCGGGACGACCGGGTCCCGGGGCTGGGGGCCGGACGCACACCCGGCGGCCAGCCCGATCAGCAGCACGCAGCCGGCTGCGCGCCGGGCCGCGAAAAGGCGAGGGCCCATGGGCCGAGTATGGATACGTTCGGGGCATGACGGAACGGCTCGCGCGCTGATGCCGCGCCTGCACGCCCTCGAGCTCGTCCCCGACGAGACCGGGCGGGACTCGGTGCTGCGTGACTGGCAGGCGCTGCGAGACGCCGGTCTGCCCTCCCAGCTCGACCACAAGGGGATGACCAACACCCCGCACGTCACGCTGGTCGCCGCGCCCGCCCTCTCCGACCACGCGCTGGACCAGGCGCGCGACCTGCTGGGGGCATTGCTCCCCGTCCGGGCCCGTACGTCGGGCCTGCTGCTCCTCGGCGGCCCGCGCGTGACCGTGGCGCGGGCCCTCGACGTGGACGACGACGTGGTGCACGCCGTGCTCCGCCTCCGCGCCCTGGTCGACGGCCCGCAGCACGACAGCTGGCTGCCGCACATCTCGCTGGGCCGGCGGGTGCCGCGCGCCGAGGTCGGGCGCGCGATCGAGGTGCTCGGCCACCGCGACGTCGAGCTCTCGCTGACCGGCCTGCGGCGCTGGGACCCCGACAACGGGACGGTCACCCCGTTCCCGTGAGGAGACATCGCTCGTAGGATCCTCGGGGCGCGCCGCCAACTCCGCGCGCACGGTCCTCGGCCGAGGCCCGGATCGTCGAGGAATCGGAAGGACTCTGCGTGGTCGCGCTCGACCGTCACTTCGTCGTCACCGATGCCCATGTCGGCCGGGCCACGCGGGCCGCCTTCATCGCGTGGCACCACATGCCCCGCCCCTGGCGACGGTACGGCGCCTACCTCCTGCTGGGAGTCGTCGCCGCGTGGGTCCTGGCCGACCGCACGGTCCTCCTCCTCGTCCCGGCGGCCTTGGCCGGTGACGTGGTCATCCGCTATCGAGCCACCGCCCGCGACTCCAGCTCACAAGAACCTGTGGGCACGACGATCGCGCTCGGATTCGGCGAGGACGCCTTCGCCTACAAGACCTGGACGCAGTCGGGCGAGGTCCCTTACTCCGCGGTGCAGAAGGTCGTCTCGACGAACGGTTGCCGCGTGATCGTGGCGCTCTCCGAGCACATCTTCTGGGCGCTGCCATCCGAGCTGATCCCGGCTGAAGCCCTCGCACGGATGTCGACGCCGACGCGCTTGTGAGCGGGCTTCAGCGGCGTGGGTCGGCCGCACGACCCGTCGGTCGGCCTAGGTTGGACGTTCTGCCCACTCACGACAGAACGGACCCGGGTTGAAGGCCATCCTGCTGAGCGGCACGTGCGCGCTCGTGGTGTCGCTGTTCCTGACACGCTGGGCGATCGGCCAGTTCGCGAAGTGGGGCCTCGGGCAGCTGATCCGCGACGACGGCCCGACGACGCACCACACCAAGCGGGGCACCCCCACGATGGGCGGCGCCGCGGTCGTGGTCTCGGTGCTGGTCGGCTACGCAACGTCCAAGCTGGTGACGTCGGAGGAGCCCTCGCGGTCCGCCCTCCTGGTGCTCTTCCTGCTGGTCGGCATGGCCGGGGTGGGGTTCCTCGACGACTTCATCAAGGTCCGGCTGCAGCGCAGCCTCGGCCTGCGGAGCCGGGCCAAGCTGATCGGGCAGACGGTGGTCGGCCTCGTGTTCGGCGTCCTCGCGCTCCTGACCGGATCGGGCGACGGGGAGGCGGCCGTCTCCCACCGGATCTCGCTCGTGCGCGAGGTCGGGCCGGCCCTGCCGTGGGTGCTCGTCATGGTGCTGATCTGGTTCATGGTCAACGGCGCGAGCAACGCCACGAACCTCATCGACGGTCTCGACGGGCTGCTCACCGGCAGCGCCGCGATGGTGTTCTCGGCCTACGTCTTCATCGGCATCTGGCAGAACAACCACGCCTGCGGATCCGCAGGCGGGGCGATCGGCGTCTGCTACGACGTGCCGGCCGCGCTGGACCTGGCCACCCTCGCGGCCGCCATGACCGGCGCCTGCTTCGGCTTCCTGTGGTGGAACGCTTCCCCGGCGCGGATCATCCTGGGTGACACCGGCTCCCTCGCCCTCGGCGCAGCCATGGCCGGGCTCGCGCTGGTGACGCGGACCGAGCTGCTGCTGGTCGTGCTCGGCGGCCTGTACGTCGCGGTCACCGGGTCGGTGATGATCCAGGTGTCGTGGTTCAAGCTCACCCGGCGCATGACCGGCACCGGTCGACGGGTCTTCCGGATGACGCCGCTGCACCACCACTTCGAGCTGCTCGGCTGGGAGCAGGTCACGGTGGTGATCCGCTTCTGGATCGTCGCGGGCATCTCCGTCGCCGCGGCGCTCGGGATCTTCTACAGCGACTGGCTGGGCGGCCTGCACTGACCGCCGCCGGCCAGCGCGCTCAGCGGGCCGGGTTCTTGACCTCCTGCAGCGCCCAGGTGTTGCCGTCGGGGTCGTCGAACCAGACGAACGTGCCGTAGTCCCGACGGGTCGGGTCCAGGCCCGGGGTCTGGCCGGTCTCGGTGAAGTGGTGCGGTCCGGTGTTGTCGATGCCGCGCTCCTCGAGGAACGCGTGGGCGGCCTCGATGTCGTTGACGACCAGCTGGGCACCCTTGAGCGTGCCCGGCGGCTGGCCGCCGCCGAGACCGGTGCCGAAGACGATCGAGCAGGCCGAGCCGGGCGGGGTCACCTGGACGACGCGGAAGGACTCGCCGGCGGTGTAGTCGCTGTCCAGGCGGAACCCGAGCCTGTCGACGTAGAACTCGCGGGCGCGCTCCACATCGGCGACGGGGGCCACGACGACCTCGAGCTTCCAGTCCATGCCATCTCCTCTGAACAGTCCGTGTAGGTGGGCGCCACTCTGACAGATGGTTCTGACAGGCTGGTGCCATGACGGCCGTCGCCGACAACGCGCCCCGCTTCCGCGAGAACACCGACCACGTCGAGTCGTGGTTCGTCCGCGCCAACGACCCCGCCTCGCCGCGGGCCGTCTGGCTCAAGCGGACGGTGCTGTGCCGGCGTGACGGTACGACGGTCACCGAGGCCTGGTGCAGCGTCTTCGACGGGACCCGCACCGCGGCGTACCGGCACGAGGAGCGGCTCGACCTCGACCTCACCGCCGGTGGCGGCCGGAGCGCGGGGTCGCTCGGCGACGTGGCGTGGGACCTGTCGTTCACGCGGGATCCCGGGCCGCTGGGGGAGCCGATGAGCCTGCTGCCGAGCGCGCGGATGGTCGACGCGCCGTTCCCGAAGAACAAGCTGCTCTCGCCGTTCCCGGTCGCGACGTTCGCCGGCGGCCTGACCTGGGGCGGCGAGACGTGGGACCTCGAGGGCTGGGTGGGCATGGAGGGGCACAACTGGGGTGCGGCGCACAGCCCGGAGTACGCCTGGGGCCAGTGCGTGTTCCCCGAGCAGGGTGCCGTCGTGGAGGCCGCGTCGGGCCGGATCGAGCTCGGCTCGCGCACGTCGCCGCTGTTCTCGATGCTGGTCGTCCGGGTCGGCGACGTCGAGCACCGCTTCGACCGGATCGTCGACCGCTGGCGCCAACGACCGGACCTGGACTTCCCCCGATGGACGCTCGAGATGCGTGGTCGCGCGGGTCGCGCCCGGCTGGAGATGACCGCCGACCCGGCCGCGATGGTGTGCCTGGGCTACGACAACCCGGCCCGGCCGCGGTCCTACTGCCTCAACTCCAAGACCGCCCGCGTGCGGCTGAGCGTCGAGCCGCGGAGGGGCGCGCCCTTCGAGCTGACCAGCGAGCACGGGGGAGCGCTGGAGTTCCTCCGCCCCGACCCGGTCGCCGAGGTGCAGCCGGTCGTCTGACGCAGACGTGGTCAGGCCGGCGTCAGCACGCAGTCGGCCAGGACGGGGGAGCCGTCGCGGTCGCCGCCGGCGACGGTCGCGGTCACCACGATGCCGTCGTCGGTGTGCCAGGCCCGGACCCGGATCGTCTCGCCGGGGAACACGACGCCCGCGAACCGCGCGGTGAACGCGCCGACACGCGACGCGTCACCGCCGATGAGGGCGTCGGTGACCGTGCGGAGCACGATCCCGTAGGAGCACAGGCCGTGCAGGATCGGTGCGGGGAAGCCGGCCGCCTTGGCGAAGTCGGGGTCGGCGTGGAGCGGGTTGCGGTCGCCGCAGAGGCGGTAGAGCAGCGCCTGCGTGGGCGTGACGGCGTACGTCGTGTCGGCATCGGGCGCGCGGTCGGGGACCACCACCGCGGTGGACTCCCCGCGTGGCCCGCCCCAGCCGCCCTCGCCGCGCACGAAGATCGAGGACCGTACCGTCCACAGCTCCTCGCCCGCGGGAGACGTCGCGACGCCCTCCTGCCAGATGACCGACGCCTTGCCCTTGTCCCAGACCTCGCTGATCCGGGTGCGGAGCGTGGCCGAGCCGGCGGTGGGCAGCGGGCCGGCGACGGAGATCGACTGCGAGCCGTGCACGACCTGGGCGAGGTTGATGTCGCAGCCGGGCAGGTCGAGCGGCGGCGGGTCGGTCATGTGGAAGGTCGGCGCGACGATCCCGAACGACGGCAGCACCTGTAGCGCCGGACCCTCGAGCGTGTACGAGAGGTCGGACGCCCCGATCGCCAGGTGGTAGAGCAGGACGTCGCTCTCCGTCCACGCGAACGTGCGGTCGGGGAGCTCGGCGCCGACGGCCACGGCGGGGTCGATGGGCATCAGGCGGTCCCGTTCGCGATGTCCTCGGCGGCGAGGTAGCCGAACGTCAGGGCTGGGCCGATGGTGGCGCCGGGACCGGCGTAGGTGTGGCCCATGACGGCCGCGGAGCAGTTGCCGGCGGCGTACAGGCCGGGGATCACCGACCCGTCGGGGCGCAGCACCCGGGCGCGCTCGTCGGTGACCAGCCCGCCCTTGGTGCCGAGGTCGCCGGGCACGATCTTCACGGCGTAGAACGGGCCCTGGTCGATGGCGTGGAGCGAGGAGTTCGGGGTGACCTTCGGGTCCGAGTAGTACTGGTCGTAGCCGCTCTCGCCGCGGTGGAAGTCCTCGTCGACGCCGGCGCGAGCGAAGCCGTTGAAGCGCTCGACGGTCTCGCGCAGCGCCGCGGGCGGCACCGCGATCTCCGCGGCCAGGTCCTCGAGCGTGGCGCCCTTGCGGACCACGCCGTGCTTGTACCAGTGGCCGGGGAAGGGCTGCCGCGGCGACAGCCCGGCGAAGAGGTAGCGGTTGCGGTAGCGCTGGTCCATCACCAGCCACGAGGGGACGTGCGGGACGCCGGTGGCCTCGCCGCGGTAGATCTCGTGGACGGCCTCGACGTAGGGGAGCGCCTCGTTCATGTAGCGGCGGCCCGCGGAGTTCACGATGATCGAGCCGGGCAGGTTGCGCTCGGCCAGGCAGAACCACGGCCCCGACGGCAGCGGGATCGTCGGCCCCCACCATGCGTCGTCGAGCAGGTCGGTCGCCGCTCCGGCCGCGATCCCGGCGAGGATGCCGCCGCCGGTGTTGTTGGCCGAGCCGGTCGTCCAGTCGATGGAGGTGGGCTGCGGCTGCCACTTCTCGCGCATCTCGAGGTTCTTCTCGAAGCCGCCGCTGCCGAGGATGACCCCGCGCCGGGCGCGGACGACCCGGGTCGACCCGCCAGCGGTCACCCGGACGCCGACGACGCGGCCGTCCTCGATCACGAGGTCGTCGAGCTCGGTCTCGTAGTGCACCGGCACGCCGGCGTCGACGAGCCCCTGCCGCAGCCCGATCGCGAGCGCGTTGCCCATGGCGTACATCTTCTGGCCGCGCAGCAGGCTGACCAGCCGCATCACCAGCACCCGGATCATCGTCAGCGGCCCGCGGAGCGTGCGCAGCCCGAGGCTGATCTTGCGGAAGTCGGCCTGGGTGACGATCAGGTTGGCCGGTGCCTTGGTGTACGCCGGGTGCAGCCGCTCCAGCTCCTCGCCGAGGAAGCGCGCGTCGATCGGGACCGGCTCGACGCTGCGGCCCTTGAGCCGCCCGCCGGGAGCCTCGGGGTGGTAGTCGGCGTAGTCCGGCACCCAGGCGAACCGCACCGGCGTCCGCTCCCGGATGAAGTCCATGACCTCGGGGCCGCGGTCGACGTAGGTGTCGCGGCGGGTCTTGGGCACCACGTCACCGACGATCGCGTCGAGATAGCGCTTGGACTCGGCGGGCTCATCGGCCTGCCCGGCCTCGCGCAGCGCGTAGTTGCCGGGGATCCAGACCCCGCCGCCGCTGCGGGCGGTGGAGCCGCCGAACCACGCGCTCTTCTCCAGCAGCACGGTCTCCAGGCCGTGCGACGCGGCGGCCAGCGCGGCCGTCATCCCGGCGCCGCCGGCACCGACCACGACCACGTCGACCTCGGCGGGGAGGGGGGTGCTCATGGCGCAAAACTGTAACAGGTTCTAGCATGGTCGCCATGCTCTCCGACGAGGTACGCCGAGACGTCGCCGCGGCCCTGGCCGTCGCCGAACGCGACCGGCGGCCGATCCCGCCGCTGCGCGAGACGCACCCCGGGATCGACGTCGTCGACGCCTACGAGATCCAGCTGCTCAACATCCGACGGCGGCTCGCGACCGGCTCGACGGTGCACGGCCACAAGGTCGGGCTCTCCTCGGAGGCCATGCAGCAGATGATGGGCGTCGACGAGCCGGACTACGGCCACCTGCTCTCCGACATGGCGGTCTCGCAGGACCGCCCCGTCAGCGCCGGCCACTACTGCTACCCGCGCGTCGAGGTCGAGGTCGGCTTCGTCCTCGGCGCGGACCTGCCCGGCGAGGGCTGCACCGAGGACGACGTCCTCGCGGCGACCGAGGCCGTCGCACCGGCCATCGAGCTGATCGACAGCCGCATCACCGACTGGGACATCCGGATCTGCGACACCATCGCCGACAACGCCAGCTCGGCCGGCTACGTGCTCGGCCCGGAGCGGGTCAGGCCCACCGACATCGACCTGCGCACCGTCGAGGCGCGGCTGCTCCGCAACGGCGAGCAGGTCGCCGCCGGCCGTTCCGACGCCGTCCTCGGCAACCCGGTCACCGCCGTCGCGTGGCTGGCCCGCAAGGTCGCGACGTTCGGCGTGACGCTCCAGGCGGGGCACGTGATCCTGCCGGGCAGCGTGCACCGCGCGATCGACGTACGTCCCGGCGACGACTTCGAGGCGGCCTTCGACGGCCTCGGCAGCGTCCGCCTCTCGTTCACGGACTAGGAGTCCCATGGTCTCGACAAGCTCGACCACCGAGCGGCTGACCGCCGCCATCGTCGGCCCCGGCAACATCGGCACGGACCTGATGTACAAGCTGCTGAGGTCCGACTCGATCGAGCCACGCTGGATGGTCGGCGTCGACCCCACCAGTGAAGGGCTCCGGCTCGCCTCCGCGCTCGGCCTGGAGGCGAGCCACGAGGGAGTCGACTGGCTGCTCAAGCAGGACGAGCTGCCCGACCTGATCTTCGAGGCGACGTCGGCCTACGTGCACCGCGAGTACGCCCCTCGCTACGAGGAGGCCGGCATCCGCGCGGTCGACCTGACGCCCGCGGCGGTCGGCCCGGCCGTCATCCCGCCGGTCAACGGCGAGGCCCACGTCGGCGCGATGAACGTCAACATGATCACCTGCGGCGGCCAGGCCACGATCCCGATGGTGGCGGCGGTGTCGCGGGCGGCGACGGTGTCGTACGCCGAGATCGTGGCGTCCGTCGCCAGCGTCAGCGCCGGCCCGGGCACGCGCGCCAACATCGACGAGTTCACCCGGACCACGAGCCGCGGCGTCGAGGAGATCGGCGGAGCCCAGCGGGGCAAGGCGATCATCATCCTCAACCCGGCCGACCCGCCGATGATCATGCGCGACACGATCTTCTGCGCCGTCCCGCCCGACGCCGACCGCGACGCGATCGTCACGTCCGTGCTGGCGATGGAGAAGGCGGTGCAGGCCTACGTCCCGGGCTACCGGCTGCTCCAGGAGCCCCAGATCGACGACCCGTCCCCGGCCACCCAGGGCCAGACCAAGGTCAGCATCTTCGTCGAAGTCGAGGGCGCCGGCGACTACCTCCCGCCGTACGCCGGCAACCTCGACATCATGACCGCCGCCGCCACCCAGGTCGGCGAGACGATTGCTCGATCCCTGGCAGCAAGGAGCATGGCGTGAACGAGCTGGCCCGGATCTGGTCCGACGACCTCGACCTCCGCCTCACCGACACCTGCCTGCGCGACGGGTCGCACCACAAGCGCCACCAGTTCACGGCCACCGAGGTGCGCGACATCGTCGAGGCCCTCGACGCCAGCGGCGTGCCGGTCATCGAGGTGACCCACGGCGACGGGCTGGGCGGGTCGAGCTTCAACTACGGCTTCTCGCGCACACCCGAGCAGGAGCTGATCCGGATCGCCGCCGAGACCGCGCAGCGCGCCCGGATCGCCTTCCTGATGCTGCCCGGCGTTGGCACCAAGGACGACATCCGCGCGGCGCAGGACAACGGCGGCCAGATCTGCCGGATCGCCACGCACTGCACCGAGGCCGACGTGTCCCGCCAGCACTTCACATTGGCCCGCGAGCTCGGTCTGGAGACCGTCGGCTTCCTGATGATGAGCCACACCCAGCCGCCGGAGGTGCTCGCGCAGCAGGCCCGGATCATGGTCGACGCCGGCTGCCAGTGCGTCTACGTCGTCGACTCGGCCGGCGCGCTGATCATGGAGCAGACTGCCGACCGGGTCTCCGCGCTGGTCGCCGAGATCGGCCACGAGGCCACTGTGGGTTTCCACGGCCACGAGAACCTCGGCCTCGGCGTCGCCAACACCGTCATCGCCGCACGTGCCGGCGCGACCCAGATCGACGGCTCCGTCCGGCGCTTCGGGGCCGGCGCGGGCAACACGCCCCTCGAGGCGTTCGTCGGCGTCTGCGACAAGCTCGGCTGGCGGACCGGCATCGACTTCCTGACCATCGTCGACGCGTCCGAGGACGTGATCCGCCCGGCGATGCCGGAGGAGTGCCAGCTGGACCGGATGACGCTGATGATGGGCTACGCCGGTGTCTACAGCTCCTTCCTCAAGCACGCCGGCAATGCCGCCGACCGCTACGGCGTCAGCGGCGCCAAGATCCTGCTCGAGGCCGGACGACGCAAGCTGATCGGCGGCCAGGAGGACCAGCTCATCGACATCGCCCTGATGCTCAGGACCGAGCAGGACAAGGCGATCGCCAACGCGTGAGCCGTGGCTAGGGTGACGCCATGACCGACGCGAAGGAGACCCTCGTCCACTACCTCCAGGGCGCTCGTGACGCGCTCGTGTGGAAGCTCGAGGGACTCAGCGAGTACGACGCCCGCCGCCCGCTGACCCCGACCGGCACCAACCTGCTCGGTCTCGTCAAGCACTCGGCCGGCGTCGAGCTCATCTACTTCGGCGACACCTTCGGGCGGCCGAGCGGGATCGACCTGCCGTGGTACACCCCGGGGGCCGACCGCAACGCCGACATGTACGCGACGCCCGAGGAGGACCGCGACTGGCTCGTCGACCTCTACCGCCGGGCGTGGAAGCACGCGGACGAGACCTTCGCCGCGTGCGATCTCGAGACCGTCGGGCACGTGCGCCACTGGGGCGGCGAGGCCGTGACGCTCCACCGGATGCTGGTCCACGTCGCGACCGAGACCCACCACCACGCCGGCCACGCCGACATCCTGCGCGAGACGGTCGACGGCGCCGCCGGCTTCCTGCCGACGGCCAACAACCTGCCCGGCGACGACTACGACTGGGCGGCCCACGTCGGGCGGGTGCAGTCCGCCGCGGACGCTTTCCGCTGACCGTCGAGTCGGCACAACTGCCGGTGGTGACTGAGGCGGCCGCGCGCGGGGGAGCGGTGAGCTGTGAACCCTTTCCCTGCCCGGTTTGGTTCATGGCTTACCGCCGGGTCGGCCGGGCGGTGGCTGGTGAACCGTTTCCAGGTCGGATTCGGTTCAGGGCTCACCGCTGGGGCCGTAAGGGGGTGCGCATGCGGGCGACGCACTTCACCAGCCCCCGACCATGCCGCGTCCCGTGGCGCCGGTCACGCGGGGGCTGAACAGTCGGTGAACACGAAGGACGGGGCGTGACCCCCCAGCCCGTGACGGGGTTGAGAGGGGCATGCGCACCCTCCCCACCACCGCCGCCGGCGTTGCCGCCGGCCTCGTCGCCGGCCTGCTCGTCTGGCAGGTCGCCGGCGCCGACGGCACCGAGCACGTGACCCCCTACAGCACCACGGGCCAGTACGCCGAGGGCGTCAGCCTCGTCTCCGGCCGGCTCATCACGCCGGTGGGGGAGCGCACCGAGCTCGGCGACTTCCCCGTCGCGATCGCGCTCTCGCCGGACGGCACCGTCGCCGCGATCGCCAACAGCGGTCAGGGCGAGGGGGCACCGTCCCAGACGGACGAGGGGATCCAGATCGTCGACGTCGCGAGCGGCCGGGTGCTGCAGACGGTGCACGACCACGAGGCGGATCAGCCGACCTTCTACGAGTCCGGGCTGGCGTGGAGCGCCGACGGCAAGCACCTCTACGCCACGGGTGGCGGCAACGACCAGGTCTACGACTACGCCTGGGACGGCCACCAGATCATGATGGTCCAGCGCTGGAAGAGCTCGCTGCGGGCCGGTGCGCCGACCGTGGACGGCAGCCAGAACGGCGGCATCCCCGGCACGGCCCCGCTGGTCGGCGACGCGGCCGCCTACAGCCGCGGGCTCGACGTCCTGCCCGACGGCAGCGCGGTCCTGGTCACCAACGAGCAGGGTTCGACGGTCGCCGCCCTCTCCACCGGGAACGGCACCCTGCTCTGGGAGACGCCGATCGGTGGCGCGGGCCAGCCGGGGGGCGCCTACCCCGAGGCGGTCACCGTGTCGAAGGACGGCGCCACGGCGTACGTCGCCGCCCAGGGCCTCAACGCCGTCGTCGGCCTCGACACGGCCACCGGCGCGGTCACCTCGACGACCCCCGTCGGCGACCACCCGGTCTCGATGGCGCTCGACGGCGCGGGGAAGAACCTCTACGTCACCAACGCCAACGACGACTCGCTGACCGTCCTCGACGTCACCGGCCCCACCCCCAGCGAGGTCACCCAGGTCTCGACGCACCTCACCAAGGGCGAGGCCAACGGCTCCACCCCGGACGCGGTGGCCGTCGACGACGCGACCCACACCGTCTACGTCGGCAACGCCGGGGACAACGCGGTGATGGTGCTGCGCGGCGCCGGGAAGGACCTGCACACGGTCGGCGCCATCCCCAGTGGCTGGTACCCCTCGGCCCTGGCGACCGCCGCCCACGGCAGGCTCCTCGTCGCCTCGGCCAAGGGTCTCGGTGGTGCGCCGATCCGCAGCCACGCGCAGTACATCGTCAACCACCGGCACGGCCTGCTGACCGCCGTCGACCGCCCGTCGGCGGCCACCCTCGCCGCGTGGACCGCGAAGGCACGGCACAACCTGACCTACCCCTCCACCACTTCGCGCCTGCGGCCCGCCGGCTCGCCGATCCCGACGCTGGCGAACGCCGGGCACAGCCCGATCAAGCACGTCGTGATGATCGTCCGGGAGAACCGGACCTTCGACCAGGTCTTCGGCGACCTCACCCGCCGGGACGCGGACGTGAAGCCGGCGTACACGGAGTTCGGCCGGGTCGACGACCACGGCAGGACGGTCACGCCCAACATCCACGCGCTGGCCAAGCGGTTCGCGCTGTCGCAGAACTTCTACAGCGACGGCGAGGCGAGCATCCAGGGCCACCACTGGACGGCCGAGGGCGTCTCGAGCGACTACACCGAGAAGAGCTACCTGCACTACTACTCCTCGCGCAACCACCCCTACGACCCGACCGCGCCGATCGTCTACCCCCGGTGTGGCGCGGTGTTCCAGCAGCTCGCCCGGCAGGGCAAGACCTTCCGCAACTTCGGCGAGCTGGTGGGTCTCTCCACCGCCCAGGTGCCGACGACCAAGGTCGCGCCGGGATCGCGGTGCGGCACGCCCGGGGGTGCCTACGACGAGCAGTCGGCCGCGAGCTTCGACCCCAACCTCGGCGCCAACCTCTCCCTGACCTCGGTCTCCGACGTCGACAAGGAGCAGGAGATCGAGGCGGCCCTCGACCCGCTGGTGCAGACCGACCAGCTGCCGCAGTTCATGTACGCCGTCCTCGGCAACGACCACACCGACGGGACGTCGGCGGGCAAGAAGACGCCGGCGGCGCACGTGGCCACCAACGACCTCGCGGTCGGGCGGTTCGTGGACTACCTGTCGCACACCCCGCAGTGGAAGAGCACCGCGGTGTTCATCGTGGAGGACGACAGCCAGGACGGCCTCGACCACCGCGACGGCCACCGCAACATCCTCGCCGTGGCGTCGCCGTACGCGAAGCGGGGCGCGCTCTCCTCGCTGCACATCAGCCAGGCGTCGGTCCTGCACACGATCGAGCTGATCCTCGGCCTGGACCCGCTGTCGTCGTACACGCAGTACGCCGCGGTGCCCTACGACCTGTTCACCTCCAAGCCGGACCTCGCGCCCTACACCTTCCGCACCCCGACCTACCCGATGGACAAGAAGAACCCGGACGCGAAGCCGGGCTCGGCCGCGTCGGTCCCCATCGACCTGAGCTCCATCGACGTCGCCGGGCCGATGCTCGAGGCGCAGATCTGGGAGTCGGTGCACCCGGGTGTCCCGATGCCCCCGGCGCTCATCGCGGAGCTGCGGGCTTCCGGCGGTCTGAAGGAGGAGGCCCTGCGGGCGTGGGCGCGTGGCGAGCGGTGCTCCTGCCGACCGTTGCTGCCGGGTCTCGTGGTCGCCCCGGGGATGGGGGACCTCGACGACTGACCCGTGCGTCGGGGGTTACCCAAAACAAGAACGTGTTCTAGTATTGCTGCTGTCCGACCACGACAGGAGCAACACATGTCCCAGGCTGTGCTCGACGGCGTCCGCGACCTGCTGCCCGGCATCCGGGAGCGGGCCGACGAGGCGGAGCGTCTGCGCGTCGTGCCCGAGGCCTCGGTCAAGGAGCTCGAGGAGGTCGGCTTCTTCCGGATGCTCCAGCCCCGGCGCTTCGACGGGCTGGAGGCGGACCCGGTCGACTTCTACACCGCGGTCCGGGACATCGCCTCGGCGTGCGGCTCGACGGGCTGGGTCTCCAGCGTGGTCGGCGTGCACCCCTGGCAGGTCGCGCTCTTCGCCGACGAGGCCCAGCAGGCGGTGTGGGGCGAGGACACGTCCACCCGGCTGAGCTCGTCGTACGCCCCCACGGGCAAGGCGGTCCTCACCGACGGTGGCTACACGCTGTCGGGCAAGTGGAGCTTCTCGTCGGGCTGCGACCACTGCCAGTGGGTGCTGCTCGGCGGGCTGGTCTTCAACGCCGACGGGCAGGTCGTGGACTTCCGGACCTTCATGGTGCCGCGCGAGAAGTACCAGATCGTCGACGTGTGGCACATGGTCGGCCTCAAGGGCACCGGCTCCAACGACATCGTGGTCGACGAGGTGTTCGTGCCCGAGGCGTTCACGCTCTCGATGGGGGAGACCGGGCAGTGCAAGGGCCCGGGCCAGGCGCTGAACACCTCCGACCTCTACAAGCTGCCCTTCCACTCGATCTTCACCGGCACCATCACCACCCCGATCATCGGGATGGCGCGCGGCGCCTACGCCGAGCACGTCGAGATGCAGCAGAAGCGCACCCGCGCGGCCTACCTCGGCGAGAAGGCGTCGCTCGACCCGTTCGCCGCGGTGCGGATCGCCCGTGCCTCCTCGGAGATCGACGCCGCCTGGGCGCTGCTGGTCAGCAACATCCGCGAGGAGCAGGCGCACGTCGACAAGGGCGAGAAGATCCCGCTCGGCCTTCGGCTCAGGGTGCGGCGCGACCAGGTCATCGGCACCCAGCGGGCCATCGACGCGATCGACGATCTCTTCGAGGCGTCCGGGGGTCGTGCGCTCGCCGAGGGCACCTACCTGCAACGGGCGTGGCGCGACGCGCACGCCGGCCGCGTGCACGCCGCCAATGATCCCGAGCGCGCGTTGCAGATGTACGGCGCCCACGAGTTCGGCCACAAGGTCGACCCGGGGATGTACTGACCGTGGCCGAGCTGACCCGCGAGTCCACGCGCCGCTCCGCCAAGGCCGGCGACATCACGCTGAGCTACCACGAGGCCGGGGTCTCGACAGGCTCGACCACCGGAGCCGGCGGCGGGCTGCCGCTGGTGATGCTGCACGGCGGCGGGCCGGGCGCGTCCGCCTGGTCCAACTTCGGGCCGGCGCTGCCGCGCTTCGCCGCGTCGTACCGCACCCTGCTGGTCGACCAGCCGGGCTTCGGGGCGTCCGACAAGCCGCCCGTGGTCGGCAACTACTACCGCTTCGCGGCCGACCATGTCGTCGCCCTGCTCGACGAGATCGGCGTCGATCGCGTGCACCTGCTGGGCAACAGCCTCGGTGGCGGCACCGCGATGCGTCTCGCCCTGACCCATCCCGACCGGGTCGGACGGCTGGTGCTGATGGGCCCCGGCGGGCTCTCGCTCAACCTCTTCCACGCCGACCCGACCGAGGGCGTCCAGCGGCTGATGGACTTCGGCGCCAACCCGACCCGGGAGGCGCTGCGGGCCTTCATCTCGACGATGGTGGTCGACCAGTCGCTGGTGACCGACGAGCTGGTCGAGGAGCGGTTCGCCGACGCCACCGCCCCGGGCGCGCAGGAGGCGATGCGCTCGATGGGGATGTCGTTCTGGAATCCCGAGACCGCCGAGGACGGCATGCTCTGGCGCGAGGCGCACCGGCTGCGCAAGCACACGCTGCTCACGTGGGGCCGCGAGGACCGGGTCAACCCGATCGACGGGGCCTTCGCGGCACTGAAGCTGATCCCGAAGGCGACGCTGCACGTGTTCCCGCACTGCGGGCACTGGGCGCAGATCGAGGCGGCCGAGGAGTTCGCCGAGGTCACCACGGCGTTCCTGGCCCGTCATACCGAGAGGGCGCGATGATCGACATCAAGAGCCTCGGCTACGTCCGCGTCGAGAGCACCGACGTCGAGCAGTGGCGCCACTTCGCCGGCAAGGTCCTCGGGCTGGCCGAGGGCCGCGGGCCGACGGAGGGGCACCTCTACTTCCGGATGGACGAGCTGTCCGCGCGCATCGTCGTGGTCCCCTCCGAGCACGACCGGATGGGCTGCATGGGCTGGGAAGTGGCCGACCGGCGGGCGCTCGCCCAGGCCGTGGACCACCTCAAGGACCACGGGGTCGAGATCCACGAGGCGACGGCCGAGGAGCTCGCCGAGCGCCGGGTCGAGGGGATGATCCACTTCGAGGACCCCTTCGACAACGTCTTCGAGCTGTTCCACGGCGCGACGTACGAGGCGCGGCCGCTGGTCACGCCGTACGCCAACCGCTTCGTCACCGGCGAGCAGGGACTCGGACACATCGTGGTGCCGGTCGGCGACGACGAGGAGGCGCTGCGGTTCTACGCCGACGTGCTCGGCTTCCGGCTGCGCGACTCGATGCGGATGCCGGGGGAGTTCGTCGGCAAGGAGCCCGGATCGACCGCCTGGCTGCGGTTCCTCGGCTGCAACCCGCGGCACCACTCGCTGGCGTTCCTGCCGATGCCCAACCCGTCCAAGTGCGTGCACATCATGGTCGAGGTCGAGAAGCTCGACGACGTCGGACGCGCCCTGGAGCGGGTCCGCAAGCACGGCGTGCCGCTGTCGGCCACGCTCGGTCGGCACATGAACGACCAGATGGTGTCGTTCTACGTCCGCTCACCGGGCGGCTTCGACGTCGAGTACGGCACCGAGGGCCTGACCGTCGACGACCACACCTGGGTGGCTCGCGAGAGCACCGCCGTCTCGTACTGGGGGCACGACTTCTCCGTCGGTCACCAGTGACTACGGTTGAGCGCATGAGCTCGGAGGCCGGCCGCGAGATCCCGGAGGGGATGAACCCCGACGCGCGCGAGACCTGGCCGAGTCCCGAGCTGATCAGCTCCTGGCTGGGCGACGTCGACGTCGACTTCGAGTTCCGCCCCGGGGAGTACGGCGGCGTCCACGCCGACGACCCGGCCGCGATCGCCGCGGCCCGGCAGTTCCGCGACGTGCTCGGGCGGTTCGCCTCGGGAGTCACGGTCGTGACGTCCACGTCGTCGGGGGAGCCGGTCGGGCTGACCTGCCAGTCGTTCTCGAGCGTGTCGCTGGACCCGCCGCTGGTGCTGTTCGTGCCGGCCAAGACCTCGCGGGCCTGGCCGCTGATCCAGCGGTCGGGGAAGTTCTGCGTGAACTTCCTGGCCGCCGACCAGGCCGAGCTGTCCAACCGGATGGCCAGCCGCGGCATCGACAAGTTCGCCGAGGTGCCGTGGACGCCGTCGGCCGCCACAGGCTCGCCGCTCCTCGCCGGGGTGCTCGGCCACGTCGACTGCACGATCCACGCCGTCCACGAGGCGGGCGACCACTTCGTCGTCATCGGACGGGTCCTCGACATGGCCGTGTCCGGCGTCGAGGAGCCGCTGCTGTTCTACCGGGGTGACTACTCCACGACCGAGTCGTGACGCTGGTCCCTGTCGACCCGGTCGAGCGGGACTTCGCCGTCCGGTTGCTCACCCGCTTCCTCCGGCTCTGCGAGAGCCCGCGCACACGGGCCCGGATGGTCAAGCTGATCCAGGGATCGACCGGCAGCGCCCGGGCCGGCCGGGTGCTCTACCGGATGATCAACAGGTCGGTCCTCAACCCCGTCGCGCGCGCCACCGGTGTCCAGTCGTCCGCCATGCGAACGGAGCTGCTCGCCTCGCAGCTCATCGGGCTGGCGATGCTGCGCTACGTCATCAAGGTCGAGCCGATGGCGTCCGCGTCCGTCGACGAGGTGATTGCCCTCACGGCGCCGTCGATCCGGGCGACGCTCCGCGCCTGAGCTCCCGCGCATGGCCGGGCTTTACCAAAATCGGGGGTTTGCGAGTCGCGCGGACGGGCACGACACCGAGAACTGCTAGACAGCCGAACACTCGAACAGCCGACGACTCCGGAAGAGAAGGTGCAGACATGACCGTGGCCACACAGCGCTCGGGCGGCTACCTCGATCGAGGTGGCTCCAGCGGACTCGCCGACGTCGTCGAGATCATCCTCGACAAGGGGATCGTGATCGATGCCTTCGTCCGGGTCTCGCTCGTCGGGATCGAGCTGTTGACCATCGACGCCCGCATCGTGATCGCCAGCGTCGACACCTACCTGCGCTTCGCCGAGGCGACCAACCGGCTGAACCTCTACGAGTCCGGCAAGGGCGGCAAGGACCTGCCCGAGCTGATGGAGGGCGTGATGGAGGGGGGTGCGCGGGGCAAGACCTCGGGCATCCTCGGCGCCGCCAAGGACGCCCTGCTGGGGTCGTCCGACGACGATGAGGACGACGACAAGAGCAGCAGTCGCAGTCGATCCTCCAGGAAGTCGTGACTGACACATGACGACCGCCTCAGGGACGGACGTGGGCACGGACGAGGCGTACTACGTCTACGGCATCGTGCCCGCGGCTGCCCCCGTCGAACTGGTCCGGGAGTCGGGCATGGGCCGCGACGTCGAGCTCCGCGTCGACGGACCCCTCGCCGCGATCGTCGAGATCATCGACCCCGAGCGGCCGCTGGGGCGCCGGCGCGACCTGGTCGCGCACAGCACGGTGCTCAACACGCTGGCCTCGCACGGCCCGGTGCTGCCCATGCGCTTCGGCTCCGTGGTGCAGGACGACCGCGCGCTGGTCGAGGAGCTCCTTGCCCCGCAGCGCGAGCATTTCGCCGGCCTGCTGGATCAGGTGACCGGCCGGGTGCAGTTCACCCTGCGGGCGCGCTACGTGCTCGACACGGTGCTCGCCGAGGTGGTCGCCGCCGACCCCGAGATCGCCGAGCTGCGCCGGCGTACGGCTGACCTGCCCGAGGACGCGACGCACTTCGAGCGGATCCGGCTCGGGGAGCTCGTCGCTCGCGCGGTCGAGGCCCGGCGTGCCGCGGATGCCCAGGAGATCCTCGACCGGCTCGCGCCCCACGCGCTCGACCACGTCGAGCGCGAGGTGGCAGGCATGGACGGCCTCGCGGAGTTCGCGTTCCTCGTGGACCTCGAGCGGCAGCAGGAGCTCGAGGACGCGGCCGAGGTGCTCGCCGCCGAGCTGGACGGCCGGGCGCGCCTGAGCCTCGTCGGGCCGATGGCATTGTTCGACTTCGTCGCGGAGCAGTGAGGGCCCGATGGGACTGATCACCGGACTGCTGACCCTTCCGCTGGCGCCAGTGCGCGGCACCATCTGGGTCGCCGAGCAGGTGCTCGAGGAGGCCGAGCGACAGCACTACGACCCGGCTCGCATCCGCCGCGAGCTGGAGGACGTGGAGGAGTTGCGCCGCTCGGGGGAGATCACCGACGAGCAGGCCGAGCGGCTCGAGGACGATCTCGTCGAGCGGCTCATGGAGAGCCGCCGCCGCACCACCACCCGAAAGGGGACCTGACCGATGGCCACCACGCAGAATTCCGCGCCCGCGAAGAAGACCGCCGCCAAGAAGGCTCCCGCTCGCAAGGCGCCCGCTCGCAAGGCGCCCGCCAAGCGGGCCACCGCGCCGGCCGCCGCTCCTGCCAAGAAGCCGACGGCGATGGAGATCGCCCGGTCGGCGGCCCGACAGCTCGCAGCGCTGAGCGGCCGGCAGCCCGAGTCCGTGATCGGGATCGAGCGCACCGAGGACGGCTGGGACGTCGAGCTCGAGGTCGTCGAGAGCCGTCGCATCCCGGACTCGACCGACATCCTGGCGACCTACCTGGTGCAGGTGGACGGCGACGGCGACCTCACCGGCTACCACCGCGTTCGCCGCTACGTGCGCGGCAAGGGTGGCGAAGGGGACGGGGGCAGCCGGTGACGGAGCAACGACCGCTGGCCCGCGGCGTCCAGAGCGGCTACGACGTGGCCGAGCGCCGGGGGTCTGCCGATCTGGCCGACATCCTCGAGCGCGTGCTGGACAAGGGCATCGTGATCGCCGGCGACATCAAGGTGAACCTGCTTGACATCGAGCTGCTGACCATCAAGATCCGGTTGCTCGTCGCCTCGGTCGACAAGGCGAAGGAGATGGGCATCGACTGGTGGGAGAACGACCCGATGCTCAGCTCGCGCAGCAAGGACCGTGAGCTCGAGAACGAGAACCAGAAGCTCAGGGAGCGGCTCAAGGAGCTGGAGCAGGGGTCATGAGCACCGGTCTCTACGCCTACGCGATCGCGCGCGGGCTCACTGACGCCGACGTGTCCGGACAGTCGGGCATCGCCGGGGCGCCGCTGCGACTCGTCGAGCGCGAGGGCCTCGTGGCGGTGGTGAGCGAGGTCGACCTCGACGAGTTCGGGGAGGAGGGGCTGCGTCGCAACCTCGAGGACCTGCGCTGGCTCGAGTCCGTCGCGGTCGCCCACGACGACGTCGCCCGGCACGCGGCCGGCCGCGCGCCGACCGCCCCGTTGCGGCTCGCGACCGTCTTCCTCGGCGAGGAGTCGCTGCGTGGCCAGCTCGCCGCGTGGCACGACGACGCCTCACGTGTCCTCGACCGGGTCGAGGGGCGCAGCGAGTGGAGCGTGAAGGTGTACGCCGACCCGTCGGCCCGAGTGGAGCCGGAGCCCGTGCAGGCCCCGTCCGAGGGGGTCGGCGCCGGCCGGGCCTACCTGCTGCAGCGCCGTGCCGCGACCCAGCGCCGGGCGACGTCCGCGCAGGCGGACGCCGACCTCGCGCAGGAGCTCCACGACACGCTGGGCGGCCTCGCCACGTCGGGACGCCGACTCGCACCGCAGGACCGCCAGCTGACCGGCCACACGGGGGAGATGATCCTCAACGGCACCTACCTGCTCGACGACGCGCAGGTCGAAGACTTCCGCAGGGTCGTCTCCTCGCTCGGCGCCGGGCACGAGCACGTCCGGGTCGAGCTGGGCGGGCCGTGGCCGCCGTACTCCTTCGCGTCCCTGGACGCGTCGTGAGCGAGGTCGCCACCTCCGACCGTGCCACCGGGCCGCTCCAGCCGGTGGCCCTGGTCGACCTGCTCGACCGCCTGCTCGGTGCCGGCGTCGTGATCTCCGGTGACCTGGTGATCTCGCTCGCCGGTGTCGACCTCGTGCAGGTGCGCCTGCACGCGCTGATCGCCTCGGTGCGGGCGGAGATGGTGCCGCAATGAGCGAGGGTTACGCACTCCCGCGCCGGCTCGAGACCGACTCGGAGTCGGTCCAGCGCGACCTGATGAAGCTGGTGCTCACGATCATCGAGCTGGTCCGCCAGCTCATGGAGCGCCAGGCGATCCGGCGGGTCGACGAGGGCGACCTCGGCGACGACCAGGTCGAGGAGCTCGGCCTGGGCCTGATGCGTCTCGAGGAGGCGATGGACCAGCTCAAGGAGCAGTTCGACCTGACCACCGACGACCTCAACCTCGACCTGGGCCCGCTCGGGACCCTGCTCGACTGACCTTCACCCACTGACGATTCACGGAGGAACCCATGCCGAACGACACCAGCTACGACGTCCGGACCGAGATGCTCGAGGCGCTCATCTCCAAGGTGGGGACCGAGCGGTTCCCGTCCTCGACGACGCTCGACATCATCGAATCCCTGCTCGCGCCCGAGGACGTGCCGGTCTACGCGGAGGTCCTGCTCGAGCACGTGCGCACCGAGAACTTCCCCAGCGTCTCGATGATGCGGAGGATCCAGCGGCTGGCGTGACCGGACCACCTGGCGTCATCACGGCATTCCGGTGACGGGGGCCGGTTCTTTACTTTACGGTTCCCGGCGTGATGCGACGGGGGAGCGCGGCGCTGGCCGCTGCCACGACACTGATGATGGGTCTCGCCGGTGGGGTGCTGCCGGCGTCGGGGACGGAGGGCCCTCCGGGGCATGAGCGGGCTGAGCCGGGACCGACGGTCACCGTGGCGACGAACGCCGATCGCGACAAGGTGCAGATCGATGTCTACAAGCGCATCGTCGACCAGATGGACCAGCGCTTCTACTGGGACGGTGACGTCGCCTCCTGCAGCCCGGGCACCTCGAGGAACGATCCCGGCAAGGCGAACAACGTCGTCGACGAGCTGCGCGACCTGGTTCATCTCGGGGTGTCCGCCTGGCCGGAGGTGTTGACCGTCGAGGCTCGGGCGGCCGCCCTGATGACGGCGGCGGCGGGGACCTTCCGGAGCGACCCGCCCGCCGATGCGCACTGTGCAACGCCGGATGGACTCGCCGGCTCCCGAGATGGTGTGGGCGCCATCGGGCGGCGGCTCCGCCTGATCACGGACGCGGTCTCCGGCGCCGGAGATCCCGACCTCACGTGGCGGCGCAGGATCCTCGCCCCGACTCAGGACCCGACGTTCGGCATCGGGGCTGCGGACGGGGCACGTGTCCTGGTCGCCCCTGAGTCCACAGGACTCGCCGTGCCGGGCACGGCGCTCCGTGCCTGGCCGAGCGCCGGCTACTTCCCGATGGCGCTCGAGCCCGGCGGACGATGGTCCCTGACCGGCGTCGCCGGGGAGATCGACTTCAGTGCGGCCACGGTCGTCGTGACCGACGCGGGAGGGGCCCAGCTTCCCGTGACCCACGCACGTGTCATCGACGACAGCACCGCCACCACGCTCGCGTGGGACCTCGCCGGACTGCCCGGGGCCGGGGCTCTGGCTGCGGACGAGGCGTTGCACGTGACCGTCGACGGAGCCCGTGTCAGTGGCTCGGTCGCTCCCCTGGCGTACGACGTCGTCCTGATGCCGGAGCAGGAGCTCTCGGTCGATGCGAAGGGCTTTGCCATCACCGGCCAGCTGAGCGCTGGATCCCGACTCGGCATCACCCGCCTGAAGTACACGCCGACGCAGGACGACCAGTCCTGTCAGTGGTTCCGTGACGGAGCCGCCGTCGATGGTGACTGCACGGGCCACGTCGTCACGGCCGACGACCCGGGTCACCGGATCACCGTCACCGTGACTGCGCTGCGCGAGTTCTTCCGGCCCAACAGCATCACGACGGGGTACGGCGACGCGCCCCTGCCCGGCACGTTGGCGCTCAAGGCCGGGGTCGCGATCAGCGGATCGGGGACGGCGTTCAAGAGGATGGCCCTGAAGTCGGCGTCGATCGAGCCACAGCCGACGAAGCTCGACTGCCAGTGGCTCCTCGACGGCGCGCCGATCCCAGGGGCCACGGACTGTCGCTACTTCCCCGATGCCAGCACGGTCGGCGGTGGGGTCTCCCTGCAGATCACCGCGCACCTGTCGGGCTACGAGGACCTGGTCGCCACCTCGAGGGTGGTCACGATCCGGCCCGCGCACATCAGGCCCGTGAGCCGGCCGGTCATCACGGTGGCGGGTCGTCGGCTGAGCGCGTCGACCGGGACGTGGTCGGCGACGCCCGAGACGGTGATCTACCAGTGGACCGTGGCCGGGGTCGACGTGCCGGGCGCCACGGGATCGACGTACCGCGTGCGGCAGACCGACGCCCACAAGCTGGTGCGCGTCATCGTCACCGTGGGCAAGCCGGGCTACATCACCCAGTCCAAGGCGTCGGCGGCAGTGCGCGTGCAGTAGGCGCCGTCCGGCATGCCGAACGCCCGGTGTCGGTCGGACATGCACGGGGGTCATGTCCGGGCCGAACACCGGGCGCTCGGGGTCTGGGGTGGGCTCTCAGCCCTGGGTGTTGCGGGGTTGCCCGGACCAGGTCACGCGACGTGGATTCGCGACGGAGTGCATGTCGGTTGCGGTCTTCATGGTGCTCACTTCCTGGTCCGGGCTTCAGAACCGGTCTGCCGGCCCCCATGAGAGAAGACTTCCAAGCGGGTCCCACCTCAACAAGGGACTACGGCGAACCTTGGGGGAGGCATGCGGGACCCTTGAGGAGAACCAGAGACAACGGCCCGGATCAGCGGTCCACGTTGACCGTGGGGATCCCGCCGCCGACGCGTGCGATCACGGCGAGCGACGGCAGGTCGGTCGGGTTGCTCTCGCGGTGGACGGTGAACGCGGGGACGTGGACGAAGTCGCCGGCGTGCGCGTCGAGGTGGCCGTCGTACCCCTCGAACTCGAGCCGCAGGATGCCCGATACGACGTACAGGCTGGACTCGTTGACGTCGTGGTGGTGCCAGCCGGAGACGGCGCCGGGGGCGGTGACGACCTGGCCGGCCCAGAGCATCGGGAGCTCGAACGCGAGCTTGCGCTCCATCCCCGGCGTCGGGTCAGCGGCGACGAGGTCGTCGAGTCGGAACACCTGCACCGGCTGCGTCATGCGGCCAGTCTGCCCCAGTCTCGGCTGGCTAGGGTGGACAGCTCCGACTCGATGGGAGCATCCGCATGACCGCCTCCGGCCAGCACATCCCCGGTGTGGGCACCGTCTATCTCGCGGTGACCGATCAGGATCGCGCACTCGCGTTCTACCGCGACAAGCTGGGCTTCGAGGTGCGCACGGACACGGAGTTCGGCGAGGGCTTCCGGTGGGTCGAGGTGGCTCCTGCGGGCGCCTACACCGTGATCGCCCTCGTCCCGCCGATGGGCGAGGACGACCCGCAGCCCGGTGGCAGGTCGCCGTTCGGCTTCGACACGCCCGACCTCGAGGCGGCGATGGCGGAGCTGGGCTCGCGCGGGGTCGAGTTCGAGGACGTGATGGGTGGTGAAGGCCCGGTGCCGCCGATGGCGTACTTCCGCGACCCCGACGGCAACCGGATCCTCCTGGTTGAGGAGACCGCGCGCTGACCCGTGGCGTGATCAGAGCGCGTCGAGGACGAGCAGCGCGAGCCCCTGCGTGATGTCGTCGCCGTCGAAGAGACAGTCGCCGATGTGAGTCGAGATCGTGCGGGTGCCGCGATGGTCGGTCACGCGGTAGCGGCGGTGAGGTGTGCGCCAGACGTAGAGGCCGGGCCAGGGTTGCCGCACGCTCATCCGGCCATGGGTCTTGATGCGGTGGTGATGTCGGGTCAACGGGCCGCCGTTGCCGGTGTTGGTCTGCCCCGGAGGGCCGTGCGGGTCGAAGGGGACGGAGTGGTCGACGTCGCGACGGCCGGTGGTGGCCACGGCGTAGGGGAAGCAGTCGGCGGGCGTGCGCAGGAGCACCGCCTCGCGCAGTGAGCCGGTGAACTCGTAGGCGTCGGACGAGAGCTCCTGGGTGAGGTCGATGACCGGCTTGATGGTGACGTGCCGGTGACCCAGGATGTGGCGCGCGTGGGCCAGCGTGATCGGGCCGTCCTGCTCGAAGCGGGCGACCCCGTCGGCGTCGCGGGTGAAGTCGGTCTCGGTCAGGTGGAGGTAGAGGACGGCCGGCGCTCCGTGTGGTGTTGACGGGCGGCGACCCGCGAGCAGCTCGGACGCGTGCTCGGGGTTGGCAAGGATGCCCAGCGCCTTGGAGCGGCGTACGTCGATCGCCGCCTCGTCGCCCTCGGCGGCGAGCAGCTCGGCGACCCGGGCGATCGTCGCGTCGAGGGCGAGCGCGTCGGTGTCCTCGAGCCGGGCGTAGAGGTGACGGTTGCCGGCCTTCGGCTCGCGGTCGAGGGTGGCGAAGCGGGTGTCAGTGGCTCCCTCGCGCTCGCGGTCGGCCGTCTCGTTGTCGGCGGCCAGCACCATCGCCTCGACGGTGCGGAGCAGCCGTGACGGCGGCAGCGTGGCAGCGACGTCGGCCAGGGCGCGGTCGACCTCGGCGACCTGCAGCGACGTCAGGCCACGCGTGAGGGACGCGACCTTGCGGGCCACCCAGTCGGGCATCGCGAGGTGGTGGACGACGGCGGTCCAGAAGCTGGGGAGCCGATGCCGAAGGTCGAGCGCGTCCGCGATCAGGTGGCGCGCGGCGATGGGATGGATCTCCAGGCTCAGGCCGAGCTCGGCGGGGCAGAGGTCGGCGACCTCGGGCGTCCCTTCGCCACCCATCCGGACCGCCTGCTCGCCGCCGCGCGGCGTGTAACCGAACTGTCCGATGGTCTCGCCCGGGTGCTGGTCGGCCCAGGCGACGGCCAGGCAGAGGATCTCGGCCTCGGCGGCCCGCTTGGCCCGGAGCGCGCGCTCGGCCGCAGTGAGGATGTCACCGGGGGAGTCGACGGGTCCGAGAGCCATGACTCATTCTATCGAACAGACGTTCGAACGACAAGCGTTCTAGTGAGTCAGACTTTCTTGCAGAGAGTGGACTGCCGAGCGACGCCCTCGTGCGACACACTCGATTGCCAGACTGTGCCGACGCTGAGGGGTCCACCGTGTTAGCAGCCAGTGACGTGATTGCTTTCGCTTCGACGACGGACCTGGCCAGGGCCCGTTCCTTCTACGAGGCCACGCTGGGGCTCCCCGTTGTCGATGAGAGCGCGTACGCATGCGTGTTCGATGCCCATGGCACGATGCTGCGCGTCACGGCCGTCGCCGAGGTCGCCCACCCGGGCTACACCGTGCTCGGCTGGCGGGTGATGGACATCAGTGAGACCGTCGCGCGACTGGAATCCCGCGGGGTCGCATTCGCTCGCTACGACGGCATGGGGCAGGACGCCCACGGCGTGTGGACGACCCCGAACGGCGATCGTGTCGCGTGGTTCGCCGATCCCGATGGGAACGTCCTGTCCCTCACCCAGTTCCGGTGAAACCCCCTGCTCGCGCGCTCATTCAGATGGGGCTGTGGAGGAGGTCGAGGAGCTCGGGCGCGAGGTCGGCGGCCGGACGCGCGAACACCTCGACCTCGTCGGGCGAGAGCCGCATCCGGTGCGTGAGCGCCGAGGTCAGGCAAGACGACCACCAACGCGACGTGCCTGAGATGACCGGTGCGCAGGCAGCGGACGTCACGGCCCAACCCATGAGCATGTCCACGACGCGCGCGTACTCAGGGTCCTCCTCGTAGGAGATGGCGTGGCGGGCTGCCACTGCGATCCTCTGGAACGGCGCCAATCCGTCGACAAGGCGTTCGGCCGCCGCGATCACCTCACCGCTCGCCAGCCACTCGGTGCCCGGCGGTGTGCCCTCGGGCAAGGTCGCGGACAACCACGGTCCGAGGCCCGCGAGCCGCACCCTCGTCCCGGCGTCCTCGCCCAGCACTTCAGCTGCCAGGGCCGACAGGAAGGCATCGGCGAACAGCCGGGTCAGGGCATCGCTGAAGCGGTCGCGCTCCAGCCGATCTGCGTCGTCGCCGAGCAACAGGTCCACGGTGCGGGCCCAGGTGTCGGTCGTGCGCCCGGGGTGCGACGCCCCGACCGTGCGGATCACGTCCTGACGAAGCTCCTCGACCGCGTCGTCGAGGCCAAGGGAGCGTCCGGCGGAGGCGGCCACGACCGCTGGCCAGATCGCCTTGCCGCCCATCTCGACGTCGAACGCGAGGGTGAGGAAGCCCGCCATCGTCTCTTCGTCCGCGGACCAGATCTGGCCAGCTCGCGCGAGCACGAGGGGCGTGCGGGGGCCGTAGCGCTGGGAGGGGTCGAAGGATGCGCGTCCGGTCGATCGCCAGACCCCGGGGATCCTTGCGGACCTCGAGCCGTCACGCAGAGGCTTGAGCTGGATTCGGAGGCGTGCCCGCTCCTCAGTCGTCAGAGCCGTGCGCGGGCCGCGCGGTGTGCGCTCGAGCGACCAGCGCACGGGCAGCACGGTCGCCCCGGCGTCCGTTCCGAACGCCTCGAGGTCTTCACGATCCTCCGGCGGGTCGAGCTGGAAGGTGACCCGGGCCAGGCCGTCGTCGTACTCATGGGTCCATGAGTCACCCACGGCAACACGACCCTCGAGCAGTCGGAAGGCGATCTCGTTGAGGATGCGACACATGTCCTGGGCGCTGAACCGCCAGTCGGGAGCGGGGTCGTCACCCAGGCTGGCGTGGCAGCGGAGGTGCAGCTCGGCCACGCCGCGGTCGGCGAGTCCGATCGTGTAGGCGAAGTCGGTCCACGGGCGTTCGTTGCAGAACACGCTCTGGACGATCCAGGTGGGGCGCTCGTGCGGGTTGTGCTCGTGCCGGGTTGTTGCGGTCATGGTGGCTCCTGTCGGCTGGGAGCTTCGAGCACAACAGGGGGCGTCGACAGCGCTGCTTGATCTCCACAGGCCGGCGGCGAGGGCTTGTCCGGGGGATGCCTGTGGACGTTGCGTGGCCCTCGATGACTGCCGGAGGTCAGAGCTCCACGAGGGCCCGGTGCGAGGCCGCCGACCCGAACAGCTGCCCGAGCGCGTGCGCCCGCTTGAAGACCAGCTGGGCGTCGTGCTCCCACGTGATCGCGATCCCGCCGTGCATCTGGACCGTCTCGGCGGCGACCCGGGCGAGCGCGTCCGAGCAGTAGGCCTTGGCGACGTGGGCCAGCCGCTCGGCGTCGGGAGCATGCGTGGCCACGGCGTACGACGCGGCCCACGACGCCGACCGCGACATCTCCACGACCACGAGCAGGTCGGCCATCCGGTGCTTGAGCGCCTGGAACGACCCGATCGGGCGCCCGAACTGCACCCGTTCCTTGCTGTAGGCCACCGTCATGTCGAGGGCGCGCGCGGCCAGTCCGGTCTGGAGGGCCGCGACCCCCACGGCGCCGACCAGGGCAGCACGCGACCGCGCGGCGCCGCCGTCACCGATCGGGGTGGCGGTGGCAGGGTCGCAGTGCACCGTCGCCAGCCGGATCGTCTGGTCCATCGTCGGTGTCCACGTCCGCTCGGCGGCGGCGGGGTCGACCTCGAACAGGTCCTCACCGGAGGCCACGACCAGCACGGAGGCGAGGTCGCCGTCGAGCACGTCCCGCGCGTCCGCCCCCTCGACGAACGTCCCCACCTCGCCGGCCGCGAGCCGCGGGAGGAGCCGCGCCCGGGCCTCCTCGGAGCCACCCGCCAGCAGCGCCTCGGACGTGACCAGCGAGGCCAGCAGGGGCGACGGCACCAGCGACCGGCCGACCTCCTCGAGCGCGACCAGCGACTCGAAGAGCGTGAACCCCGCGCCGCCGTAGTGCTCGGGGATCCCCAGCGCCGCCACGCCGATCTGCTCGCACAGGGTCTGCCACAACGCTTCGTCGTAGATCGCGACGCGGGCGTCGCCGCGCTTGCCCAGCAACGACCGGACGGTCGCCGCGAGCTCCGCCTGCTCCGCTGTCAGCGCGAACTCCATCAGAGCCCCGCCAGCACGGCCGCGCGGTGGTGGGCGGGGGTGCCCCAGGCAGTGACCAGCGCGCGGACCTTCGTGATCCAGAGGCTCAGGTCGAGCTCCTGCGTGTAGCCGACAGCGCCGTGCACCTGCAGAGCCGTGCGCGAGGCGAGGTACGCCGCGTCCGCGCACGCCACCTTGGCCGCCGACGCCGGCACCTCCCCGAGCGCGGCTCCGAAGACGAGCGGGCGGGCGAAGGCCAGGGCGATGTGCACGTCGGCCAGCCGGTGCTTGATCACTTGGTACGAGCCGATCTCGCGGCCGAACTGGCGACGCTGCTTCACGTAGGCCACCGAGTCGGCGAGCAGCCGCTCGCCACAGCCCAGCAGCTGCGCCGAGGTGGCGAGGACAGCCAGGTCGAAGGCGGGCTCGCTGGTCTCGGCAGGCTCGACCGACGAAGCGACCTCGAAGAGCCGCCGGGTCCGGTCGACCGAGACCCGCATCGCGCCGACGCCGGCGATCGGCGTGCTGCCGACGTACACCTGGTCGGCGACGTCGGCGTCGAGCGCCCAGGGCACGTGCGGCGGCAGTGCGACGGTCGCGATGCCGTCGACCTCGTGGCCGAAGGCGCGGGGGAGGTACGCCGCGGACTCGACCCAGGGGCCGGGCACGGCGTGGCGCCCCAGCGCCTCGAAGGCGATGACCAGCTCGACCGGGCTCGCGTCGGTGGCCAACGACGTGACGCCCTGCTCGGCCAGCCGCGCCCAGAGCTTGAGCCCCGGGCCGCTGTCACCGTCGGCCCAGGCGCGAGCGACGGCAACGGTGTCGGAGGAGGCGAGGAGCGCCTCCAGCGAGGCCGCGAAGTCGCGCTGATCATCGGTGAGCGCGAACCTCATCGACCCGCCCCCTTCGGCTCGCCCCGTGGTTCCCTGGGCAGGCCGAGGATCCGCTCGGCCACGATGTTGCGCTGGATCTCGTTGGTGCCGGCGTAGATCGGCCCGGACAGCGCGAAGGTGTAGCCGTCGAGCCAGGCCGACTCGACCTCCGCGTCCGGCCCGAGCAGGTCGAGGGCGGTCTCGTGCAGCGCGATGTCGAGCTCGGACCAGAAGACCTTGTTGACCGACCCGTCGGCGCCGACGTCGCCACCCTCGGCCAGCCGGGTCACCGTGCCCCAGGTGTAGAGCCGGTAGGCCTGCGCCCTGATCCAGGCGTCGGCGACGCGGTCGGCGGTCTCGGCAGGCTCGACCAACGAGTGGTGGAGCTGGACCAGCCGGTCGGCGGCGGCGCAGAACCGGCCGGGGGAGCGCAGCGACAGGCCGCGCTCGTTGCCGGCGGTGCTCATCGCGACCCGCCAGCCGTCGCCGGGCGCCCCCAGTACGTCGCTGTCGGGCACGAAGACGTCCTCGAAGAAGATCTCGGCGAAGCCGGCCTCGCCGTCGAGCTGGGCGATCGGACGGACCGTCACACCCTCGGCGTCCAGCGGGAAGAGGAAGTACGTCAGCCCCGCGTGCCGCTGCGCCTCGGGGTCGGAGCGGAACAGGCCGAATCCCCAGTGGGCGAAGGCCGCCCGCGACGACCAGGTCTTCTGCCCGTTGAGCAGCCAGCCGCTCTCCCCGGTGGTCGAGCCTGCCGAGACCCGACGGGCCGTCGAGCGCAGCGACGCCAGGTCGGAGCCGGCCTCGGGCTCGGACCACGCCTGCGCCCAGATCCGCTCGCCGGTGGCCATGGTGGGCAGGAACCGCTCCTGCTGCTCCGGCGTCCCGTGCTCGAAGAGGATCGGCGCCAGCAGGAAGATGCCGTTCTGCGAGACCCGGCCGGGCGCACCGGCGCGGTAGTACTCCTCCTCGAACAGCACCCACTCCACGAGGGAGGCCTCGCGACCGGAGTACGCCGCGGGCCACGACACCACCGACCACCGGGCCTCGGCGAGGCGCGCCTCCCACGCCTGGTGGGCGCGGAACCCCTCGGCCGTGTCCATCGAGGGCAGCGGCTCGGCGGGCACGTTCGCCGCCAGCCAGGCACGCGCCTCCTCGCGGAACGCCACCTCGGCCTCGGAGAGGGTCAGGTCCATCGCTTCCTCAGCTCCGTCTTGAGCACCTTGCCGGACAGGTTGCGCGGCAGCGCCTCGACCACCTCGACGTGCCGCGGCACCTTGAAGTTGGCCAGCCGCTCCCGGGCGAACGCGAGCACGTCGTCGGGCCCGGCCGTGCCCGCCGAGACCACGACGTACGCCGTGCCGACCTCGCCGAGCCGGTCGTCGGGCACGCCCACGACCGCGACGTCCGCCACGCCCTCCATCCGGGCCAGCACCTGCTCGACCTCGGCGGGATAGACGTTGAAGCCGCCGGAGATGTACATGTCCTTGAGCCGGTCGGTGATCGTCAGGTTGCCGGCCGCGTCGAGGGTGCCGACGTCGCCGGTGTGCAGCCAGCCGTCGGCGTCGATGGCCTCGGCCGTGGCGGCCGGGTCGTCGAGGTAGCCCAACATCACGTGGTCGCCGCGGACCAACAGCTCGCCCTGGTCGCCGATCCGCGTCTCCATGCCGGGGACCGCCCGCCCACACGTGGTCGCCACGGTCTCGGCCGAGTCGTCCTTGCGGCACATCGTCACGACCACGGCCTCGGTCATCCCGAACGCCGTGACCACGTGGTCGATGCCGAGCTCCTGCCTCATCCGCTCGATCAGGACCACCGGCACCACGGCTGCGCCCGTCACCGCCAGCCTCAGGGAGGAGAGGTCGTGGTCGGCGCGGCCCGGAGCGGCCAGCAGGGACTGGTAGATCGTGGGCGCGCCGGGCAGCAGCGTGATCCGCTCGGACTCGATCAGCCGCATCGTGGCCTCGACGTCGAAGACCGGCACGGGGTAGAGGGTCGCGCCGGTCAGCAGCCCGACCACGATCCCGATCTTGTAGCCGAAGGAGTGGAAGAACGGGTTGACCACGAGGTAACGGTCCTCGGCCGTCACGCCACCGAGCGTCGCCCACGCGTCGGCCACGCCGATCGTCTGCCGGTGGGCGCTCATCGCGCCCTTGGACCGTCCGGTCGTGCCCGAGGTGAACAGGATGTCAGCCACGTCGTCGGGCCCGGGCTCGGGTAGGGCACCCCCGGCCGTCCGTTGACCGAGCCTTTCGAGATCGGTCACCTCGTGCAGGTCGACCACCCGGGCCGTGACCCCGGCGTCGGCGAGCTCGCGACGCTGGTCGCGGCCGAGGAAGCCCTCGTGGAGGACGACGAGCACGGCATGGGTGCGGGCCACGACGTCGGCGACCTCGGGCCCGACGTACCGGGAGTTGACCGGGACCAGCACGCCCCCGGCGTACGAGACGGCGAGCGCGGCGATCGCCCACGCGGTGCTGTTGGGTCCCCACAGGACGACGCGGTCGCCGGCGCGGACGCCTGCCTCGACGTACGCCGAGGCCGTCGCCTCGACCCGCGCGAGCAGGCCGGCGTAGGAGAGCGTGCGGCCCTCCTCGACGTAGGCCGGGTGGTCGCCGAAGCGCTCCGCGGCGGAGCGGAGCAGGGCGGGCAACGTGCGCGTACCAAGCATTTGCTTGGTAGGCTACCACCCGTGGACCTGACCTACTCCGAGGCGGACCAGGCTTTTCGCGCCGACGCGCGCGCCTGGCTCGAGGAGCACCTGAGCGGCGAGTACGCCGCGCTCCGGGGCCTCGGCGGGGCCGGCCGCGACCACGAGGCGCACGACGAGCGGCTCGCCTGGAACCGGCACCTCGCCGCGCACGGCTGGACCTGCCTGGGCTGGCCGACCGAGCACGGTGGCCGTGGGTTGAGCCTGTGGCAGCAGGTGATCTTCCACGAGGAGTACGCCCGGGCCGACGCCCCCGCACGCGTCAACCACCTCGGTGAGGAGCTGCTCGGCCCGACCCTGATCGAGCACGGCACGCCCGCCCAGCAGGAGCGGTTCCTGCCGCGGATCCGCGCCGTCGAGGAGCTCTGGTGCCAGGGCTACTCCGAGCCCGGCGCCGGCTCCGACCTGGCCAACGTCCAGTCGAAGGCGCGCCGGGACGGGGACGCATGGGTCCTCGACGGGCAGAAGGTGTGGACCTCCAACGCCCACGAGTCCGACTGGATCTTCGTGCTCGCGCGCACCGAGCCCGGGTCGCGGCGCCACGAGGGGCTGTCGTTCCTGCTGGTGCCGATCGACCAGGAGGGCGTCGAGGTGCGGCCGATCGAGCAGCTGACCGGCGGCTCGGAGTTCAACGAGGTCTTCTTCACCGGCGCCCGCACCGACGCCGACCTCGTCGTCGGTGAGCCCGGCCGCGGCTGGGCGGTGGCGATGTCGCTGCTCGGCCACGAGCGCGGCGTGTCCGTGCTCGGCCAGATCGTCGGTTTCTCCCGCGAGCTCGGCGCGCTCGTCGACGTCGCGCGCGGCAACGGCACCCTCGACGACCCGCTGCTGCGCGACCGGCTCGCCCGCGCCACCGTCGAGCTCGAGGTGATCCGGCTCAACGCCCTGCGCTCCCTCGGCGGCACGGACCGTCCTGCCGGAGCGGACTCGATCGCCAAGCTGGTCTGGGCTGGCTGGCACCAGCGCCTCGGTGAGCTCGCGATGGACGTCCTGGGTCCGGCCGGCCTGACCGCGCGACCGGGGGCGACGTACGAGCTCGACGAGTGGCAGCGGCTCTATCTCTTCTCGCGCGCCGACACGATCTACGGCGGCAGCGACGAGGTCCAGCGCAACATCCTCGCCGAGCGCGTGCTCGGCCTACCCCGGGAGGCTCGCGGATGACCGCACCCCAGCACGCACCCCCGTACGTGCCCGGCCACGACCTGCTCGCCGGCAAGGTGGTCGTCGTGACCGCCGCGGCCGGCGCGGGCATCGGCGCCGCCGTCGTACGCCGCGCGCTCGAGGAGGGCGCCCGCGCGGTCGTCTTCAGCGACACCCACGAGCGGCGGCTGGCCGAGGCCGAGCAGGCGCTCGCTGCAGAGTTCGGCGCGGACCGCGTGCGCCAGCTGGTCTGCGACGTCACCGACGAGGGCCAGGTCGGCGCGCTGCTCGACGCGGCCGACGAGCTCGGTGGGGTCGACCTCATGGTCAACAACGCCGGGCTCGGCGGCACCGCCAACGTCCTGGAGATGACCGACGAGGAGTGGCTGCGCGTCCTCGACATCACGCTGACCGGCACCTTCCGGTGCGTGCGGGCGGCCGGGCAGCGGATGGTCGCGGCGGGCAAGCGGGGCGTGATCGTCAACAACGCCTCGGTGATCGGCTGGCGGGCGCAGGAGGGGCAGGCGCACTACGCGGCCGCGAAGGCGGGCGTGATGGCGCTGACCCGCTGCTCGGCCCTCGACCTCGCGCCGCACGGGATCCGCGTCAACGCGGTCAGCCCGAGCCTGGCGATGCACCCGTTCCTGGCCAAGGTCACGTCCGACGAGCTGCTCGACGAGCTCATGCAGCGAGAGGCGTTCGGCCGGGCGGCCGAGCCGTGGGAGGTTGCCAACGTGATGGTGTTCCTGGCCAGTGACTACGCGTCGTACCTCACCGGTGAGGTCGTCTCCGTGAGTAGCCAACATGCCTAGGGTCTCGACAGGCTCGACCACCGAGGGCAATCGACGGGACGAGCTCCTGGCCATCGCGGCCGGCCTGTTCGCGGAGAAGGGCTTCAAGAACACGACGGTCCGCGACATCGCCGAGGCGTCGGGGATCCTGTCCGGAAGCCTCTACCACCACTTCGACTCCAAGGAGTCGATGGTCGACGAGATCCTGTCGTCCTTCCAGGAGCAGCTCTTCGCCGACTACGACGCCGTGCTCAGGAGCGACGCCGACGCGCGCACCAAGATCGAGCAGGCGGTGCGGCTGTCCTTCCGGGCGATCCACGAGCACCGGCACGAGGTCGCGATCTTCCAGAACGAGGCCGACTACCTCGGCGGCTTCGACAGGTTCGCCTACCTCGCCGAGCGCAACGCCCAGTCCCGCGACGTCTGGATCACGCTGCTCACCGAGGGCGTCGCGTCCGGCGCGCTCCGTGCGGACCTCGACATCGAGCTGACCTACCGCTTCATCCGCGACACCGTCTGGGTCGCGGTCCGGTGGTACCGCCCGGGCGGCTCGCTCTCGCACGAGGACGTCGCCGACCAGTACCTCCGCATCCTCCTGGACGGGATCTCACATGCCTGAGGCCTACATCGTCGACGCCGTCCGCACCCCGGTCGGCAAGCGTGGGGGAGCGCTGGCCGGGATGCACTCGGCCGACCTCGCGGCCCACACGATCGGCGCGCTGGTGCGCCGTACGGGCATCGACCCGGGCGCCGTCGACGACGTCGTCCTCGGCTGCTGCGACACGATCGGCTCCCAGGCCGGCGACGTCGCCCGCACGGCCTGGCTGGTCGCCGGGCTGCCCGACCACGTCCCCGGCGTCACCATCGACCGGCAGTGCGGCTCGTCGCAGCAGGCGGTGCACTTCGCCGCGCAGGGCGTCATGTCCGGCACGCAGGACCTCGTCGTCGCCGGGGGAGTGCAGAACATGTCGGCGATCCCGATCTCGGCCGCGATGCTGGCCGGCCAGCCCTACGGCTTCTCCACGCCGTTCGCGGAGTCGCCCGGCTGGCAGGCGCGGTACGGCGACCAGGAGGTCAGCCAGTTCCGCTCGGCGGAGATGATCGCGGAGAAGTGGGACATCTCCCGGGAGGACATGGAGGCGTTCGCGCTGGCCTCCCACGACCGGGCTCGGCAGGCGATCGCCGAGGGCCGGTTCGTCCGCGAGATCGAAGCCGTAGGGGACGTTGCGGTTGACCAGTGCCCCCGCGAGACGAGCCTGGAGAAGATGGCGGCGCTCCAGCCGCTGGCCGAGGGCGGCCGGATCACCGCGGCGGTGGCCAGCCAGATCTGCGACGCCTCGACTGCGATGCTGATCGCGTCCGAGCGGGCCGTCCGCGACCACGGCCTGACCCCGCGGGCGCGCATCCACCACCTCTCGGTCCGCGGCGACGACCCGGTCTGGATGCTCACCGGGCCGATCCGCGCCACCCGTCACGCCCTCGAGCGCACCGGCCTCACGGTCGACGACATCGACCTCTTCGAGTGCAACGAGGCCTTCGCGTCCGTCGTGCTCGCCTGGATGCAGGAGCTCGACGTGCCGCACGAGAAGGTCAACGTCAATGGCGGGGGCATCGCCCTGGGCCACCCGATCGGCGCCACCGGCACCCGCCTGATGACCACGCTCCTGGGCGAGCTCGAGCGCACCGGCGGTCGCTACGGGCTGCAGACCATGTGCGAGGGCGGGGGTCAGGCCAACGTGACCATCATCGAGCGCCTCTGATCGACTGGTCCACCCCGGCGATAACCTCGCGGCCGCGGCGTCGTTGTGCCAGCATCCCGTGGCGTCGCCCCATCCGTCGGTGACGTCGCCCGCCTTGCGAAGGACCTCCGCATGTCTCTTCTTCAGCGCCGCTTGCTCGTCGGGGGCGTGGCACTCGCCGCCTCCGCAGCCTTCATGGCGATCGCCCCGTCCGCCCCGGCCTCGGTCGATGCCTCCACCATCACCGTGCCGTCGTCGCCGGGACACGTCAGGACCGCGTGGCAGGGCAACGCGCCGTTCAACAACGGCAACTCCGGCCTGGTGTGGGGCCAGGTCGGCATCGACGACCCGACCGGTGCCTGCGACCCGGCGAACCCCACCCTCAACAGCCAGCACCAGGTGCACGTGTCCTTCCCCAAGAGCCTGCCGCAGGGCTACGAGACGCTCGTGCGCTTCTCGGTGAAGTGGACCGACGACGCCGGCGCCAACACCACCAACGACCTCGCGATGTACCTCTACGGTCCCGACGGCAAGCTGGTCGCAGCCTCCGACGGGTCGCAGAACCTCGAGGGCATCAACGTCACCTCCCGCACCCCCGGCACCTACAACGTGCTGGTCTGCGCCTTCCAGAACCCGCCGACCGGCACCGTCTACACCGGCTCGGCCACGGCGTACACGATCAAGCCGGGCAAGGTCGCCACCTCGAAGGCCACGGCGCCGACCTACCACCAGTTCAGTGCCCCGGCGGGGGTCGCCGACAACGCGGGCGAGCCCAGCATCGGCAACAACTGGAAGTCGGGCCACACACTCTTCACCTCCAACACCGACGAGTACGTCGTCACGTTCGACGACAAGGCGCGCACCTCGACCTGGGAGAACGTCAACACCGACCCGACCGACCCGTCGAACAAGATCTCGCTCGACCCGATCGGCTGGACCGACCACACCACGGGCCGCACCCTCGTCAGCCAGCTCTACCTGGCCTGCTCCGCGACGGCCTACTCCGACGACGACTTCGCCTCGCCCGCCACGCCCTCCCAGGGCTGCGGCACCGGCATCAACGGCTTCGACCACCAGACCATCGGCGGCGGCCCCTACCCGCAGGGCATGTCCGGGAGCTACCCGCACGCGGTCTACTACTGCAGCCAGGGCGGGGCCCTGCTGCTCGGCAAGGCCTACTGCTCGCGCAGCGACGACGGCGGTGTCACCTTCGGCTCGCCCGTGGCGCTGTGGAGCACCGAGTGCTCGGGCATCCACGGCCACGTGCAGGTCGGCCCGGACGGCACGGCGTACGTCCCCAACGCGATCTGCGGCGACCGCCAGGGCGTCTCGGTCTCGCGCGACGGCGGGCAGACGTGGAAGGTCCGCACCATCCCAGGCAGCATCGCGGGTCAGTCCGACCCCTACGTCGGCATCGGCAAGGACAACACGCTCTACGTCTCCTACGCCGACGGCACCGGCGAGGCACGCGTCGCGATCTCGCGGGACCACGGCAAGACCTGGACGCGCAACCTCAACATCGGCAGCCTCGCCGGCATCCGCAACACCGAGTTCGCGATGGTCGTGGCCGGCGACGGCAACCGCGCGTCGGTCGCGTTCCTCGGCACGAAGACCCCGGGCTCGACCCAGGCGGCGTCCTTCGGCAAGTCCGCCGACGGCACGACCTTCACCGGCGGCGCCTGGCACCTCTACGTCGCCACGACCTACGACCGCGGCGCGACGTGGACGATGGTCAACGCGACCCCCCACGACCCGGTGCAGCGCGGCTGCGTCTGGAACTCCGGCGGCAGCAACCCGTGCCGCAACCTGCTCGACTTCGACGGCATCACCATCGACCGGACCGGCCATGTGATGGTCGGGTTCGCCGACGGCTGCGTGAGCCCGGCCCTCGACAAGGCCAGCGACTGCGTCGCCAGCGACAAGGTGGCGGACAACGGGCTGGTCAACCACGGCGCGATCCTGCGGCAGCTGTCCGGCCGGACGCTGTTCGCGAAGTACGACCGATGACGGGGACCGTCAGGCCCCGCGTCGCCGGGATGGTGCTGGCGACGCTGGGCCTGACGCTCACGTCGGCGTGCGGGGGATCGTCGGAGGCGAAGGACGCGCCCGTCCCCGCGTGCATGCAGAGCCTGTCTCCGGCATCCGTCCCCAGCGACGGCACCTTCCCGAAGAACTGGCCCTTCCCGCCGGGCACCGTGGTCACCGCCACCGAGGAGGTGCCCGGTGGTGGCCTGGCCGTGACCGCGCAGGTCGGCTCGGACTTCGAGAAGGTGCTGCCCTTCATGCAGCACGATCTCGAGGACGCCGGGTTCGTGGCCACGCAGGGTGAGGCCGAGCACGACGACGCCGAGGCCACCTGGTCCGGCAACGGCTACGCGGGCACGTGGGCCATCCGGAGCTCCGACACGTGCGAGGGAACGACGCTGATGCAGGTGGCCGCGGCCAAGCAGTGAGCTCGGGCGCGAGACGATTCAGTGCTTGGTTGCGAGTCGATCGACCTCGCGCACCGCGTGGGCGATGACGTCCGGGACGACCGGCTCCATGAAGTGTGGCGCGTCCACCGCACGCAGGATGCCCGGAGAGAACCGGTCGACATACGCCCTCCGCGCGCTGAGCAGGCGGGCGTGGTACTTCGGTGACCCGAGCCCGTTCTCGTCGAGCGGGTCCTGCGTCGACGCCAGGTAGACCACGGGGATGTCAGGTTCGCTGCCGATGCCGTGCTGGAGCGACCGGTACAGGTCGACCTGTGCGATCCGCTCCACCGAGCAGCACCGGTCCTCCTCTCGGAAGTGCACGGACCGATCCTCGGGCGGGAGCAGCCGATCCAGGCGCAGCTCGTCCGGGAAGTGCGCGTCGATGAGCACCATCCCCTCCACGTCGTCCGGATGGGCCTGCAGGTACGACGACGCGACGAGCCCTCCGAACGAGGCTGCCATCAGGATGTAGGGCGGCTCCACACCTCCTGCGTGGAGCACCGCCTCCATGTCGTGCAGCATGTCCGCGGGGGTCTGCACGGCGTCGACGGTCTCGCTCGACCCGACGTTGCGACGGTCGTACAAGCACACGCGGTAGTCGCGGACCAGCAGGTCGCGGATCCCCGTGGCGCTGTCGTGCGGCACGTAGCCCGCGTCCTGGACCCAGCCATGCACGTAGACGACGGTGACCGGGCCGTCGCCGGTGCAGGACATGTAGAGGTCGTGCCCGCCGACGTCGTACATGTTCGGCGCCCGCGTGTCGGACGAGCCCGCGTGGTTTCCGCCGCAGCCGGCAAGCGCCGCCGCCAGGAGCACGACCGTCACCACGGCCGCCAGCCGCCGGGGGGCGTCGCCCGCGGCGCTGACGTCGGTCATCACGTCCTCCTCGTCCCGCGACCGCCACGAGGCCGCTCGAGCCCCGCTGTCGACGCTACTCAGCCTTCGGGTCCGCGTCGCCCTGCATGGCGATGATTTCTGCAGGTTCCTGCAGTGCACTTTCGTGCACGTCGAATCCGTTGACCATGCCCACCGCGCGGCGCAAGAGTTCGCGCGGTTCACGTTCTCGGGTTGAAGTTCTGCATGTGTTTCCGAGCCGAGCCAAATCTCATCCATTGAAGGTGGGCTCGTTCGTGAGCCCTGAACTGAGGAGATCGAGTGAAGAGACGCGTCGCTGGGGGCTTTACAGCAGCCCTCATCTCGGCGGTGGCGGTGGTGTCGGCACCTATCGGTAGCCAGGCAGCAACCCTCAACCAGGCAGCACACCAGGACTCCAAGGCCCTGGCCGCACAGTCGGCGAGCAGCTTCGTCAAGGGCACCCCGCCCGCGCTGCACGCCAGCAAGTACGACACCTTCCGGGCCCTGCCCGTGCAGTCCTCCAGCGGGCTGCAGTACGTCCCCTACGAGCGCTCCTACCGCGGCCTCCCGGTCGTCGGCGGCGACTTCGTGGTCCGGACGGACTCGGCCGGCAAGGTGCTGGGCACCAGCGTCGCCCAGACGCACGCCACCCAGCTCTCCTCGGTGACCCCCACCATCGGCAAGGGCGCCGCGCGCGCCACCTCGGCCCACCAGGTCAAGGACGCCACCCTCGAGGCCACCCGCCTCGTCGTCCTCCAGCGGGACGCCTCCCGCCTCGCCTGGGAGACCACCGTCAACGGCACCCGCAACGGCGAGGTCTCGCGCCTCACGGTGTACGTCGACGCCCTCACCGGCAAGGTGCTCGCCACCAAGGAGCACGTCGCCGAGGGCACGGGTACGTCGGCCTACGCCGGCACCGTCACGATCCCGACCACGCTGTCGGGATCGACGTACTCGATGAAGAACAGCAACGCCGCCACCCTGGTCTGCCAGGACGCCGCCACCAACGTGACGTTCTCCGGCACCGACGACCTGTGGGGCAACGGCAACGCGACCAGCCGCGAGACCGGCTGCGTCGACGCGTTCTACGCCGCCGAGCAGGAGCGCCAGATGCTCTCGGCCTGGGACGGCCGCAGCGGCATGAACGGCTCCGGCGGCTGGGTCCCGATCCGCGTGGGCCTCGCCGACGTCAACGCCTACTACGACGGCACGCAGGTCCAGGTCGGTCACACCCAGACCGGCGGCAAGTGGATCGGCTCGATCGACGTGGTCGCCCACGAGTTCGGCCACGGCGTAGATGACACCACCCCCGGTGGCATCTCCGGCAACGGCACCCAAGAGTTCGTGGCCGACACGTTCGGCGCCGCCACCGAGTGGTACGCCAACAACGCGACCGACCGCCCGGACTACACCGTCGGTGAGCAGGTCAACCTGGTCGGCTCCGGCCCGATCCGCTACATGTACAACCCGTCGCTGGCCGGCGACAAGAACTGCTACGACTCCACGATCCCGACCGCCGAGGTGCACGCCGCGGCCGGTCCGGGCAACCACTGGTTCTACCTGCTCGCCGAGGGCACCAGCCCCACCGACGGCCAGCCGACCAGCCCGACCTGCAACAGCAGCTCGATCACGGGTCTGGGCATCCAGAAGGCCGCCAAGATCATGTACAACGCGATGCTGATGAAGACGTCGACGTCGTCGTACCTGAAGTACCGCACGTGGACGCTCACCGCGGCCAAGAACCTCTACCCGGGCTCCTGCACCGAGTTCAACACCGTCAAGGCGGCGTGGGACGCGGTCAGCGTGCCGGCTCAGGCGGGCGACCCGACCTGCTCCACCGGTGGTGGCGGCGGCTGCACGGGCCAGCTCATCGGCAACCCCGGCTTCGAGACCGGTGTGGCCACCCCGTGGACCGCGTCGGCCGGCGTCGTGGACAACAGCACCGGTGAGGCCGCCCACGCGGGCAGCTGGAAGGCCTGGATGAACGGCTACGGCGCGACCCACACGGACACGCTGTCCCAGTCGGTCACCATCCCGGCCGGGTGCCGTGGGACGTACTCGTTCTACCTGCACATCGACACCGCCGAGTCCGGCTCGACGGCCTACGACAAGCTGACCGTCAAGGCCGGCTCGACCACGCTGGCGACGTACTCCAACGCGAACGCGGCGGCTGGCTACCAGCTGCGCTCGTTCGACGTCTCGTCGCTCGCCGGCACCACGTTCACCCTGAGCTTCTCCGGAGTCGAGGACGCCTCGCTCCAGACCAGCTTCGTCGTGGACGACGCCGCGCTCAACCTGAGCTGAGCGCCTGCACCAACCCCGACGGCCGTCGTCCCCTACGCGGGGACGGCGGCCGTCGCCTTGCGCCGGGCGGCGGTCAGCGAGACCAGCAGCACGACGTAGGCGACGACGGTGACGAGGGCGGCGACGGTCGCGATCGTGTAGCTCAGGCTCAGCATCGCGTCGTCGTGGCCGAAGACCTGGGTGAGCAGCGAGATGTGGCTGTCCTCGGTGTCGCCGAAGTCGGGCAGGAAGGTGCCGAACACCAGCATGCCGAGCCACGTGACGACCTGGGCGCCGGCCTGGAAGCCGGTCAGCGCGCGCGGGCGGCCCTCCTGGGTGAAGGCCAGGATCGTGGTCACGAGGAGCGCGACCAGGAGCACCAGGGCGACCGGGGCGAGCACGAGGCCGAACCAGCCGAACACCCCGAAGACGAGGCGGCCGATCCAGACCCACACCGTCAGCAGGAGGTTGAGCGGGATCATCAGCAGCAGCGCCTTGCGCCCCAAAGAACTCACGTGCCGAGACGATAGGTGCGGTGCCATGCTCGCGTCATGGAGATCGTGGAGTTCGGCTCGGACGACAGCGGCCTGGTGGCGCGCTTCGTCGACGTGAGCAACGCCGTACGCCGCCACGACGCGCCCTGGCAGCACCTCCGGACCGTGCACGCGGCGACCGGGATGCTGCGGCACGGCTGGGACGGCGAGCCGGCCGTTCCGTTCCTCGCCACGCACGACGGTGACGACGTGGCCGCGGGGGAGTGGCACGTCGGCAACTACGACAACCTGCACATCGCGTGGTTGACGGTGGACGTCCATCCCTCGTTCCGTCGGCGCGGGCACGGGACCGAGCTGCTCGAGGCACTCGTCGACCGGACCCGGGCGGCCGGCCGGACGTCGGTGGGAGGCGACGGCTGGGACAACGAGCTCTCGCGGTCCTTCGCGGCCCGGCACGGCTTCGAGCAGAAGGCCGTCGAGGTCAACCGGCGCCAGCTGCTGGCGGAGGTGGACCCCGCGCTGGTGGACCGGCTGCACGCGGAGGCGGCGGCCGTGGCGGCGGCGTACGAGCTGGTGCGGTGCCCGGCGCGCACGCCGGACGACGAGCTGTCCGCGATGGCCGCGATGGTCTCGGCGATCAACGACGCCCCCACCGACGACCTCGACATCGAGGACGAGGTGTTCAACGCGGAGCGCGTGCGGGCCTACGAGGAGGCGCACGTCGGGCGCGGCATCACCCTGCACCGCCTCGTCGCGCGACACCGGGAGACCGGCGAGCTGGCCGGCCAGACCGTCATCGGCGTCGACCGCGAGCGTCCGCACCTCGGCGACCAGCACGACACGTCGGTCGTCCGCGCGCACCGCGGCCACCGCCTCGGCCTGCTCCTCAAGACCGGGATGCTGCAGTGGCTGCGCGAGGTGGAGCCCCAGATCGAGGAGATCGACACCTGGAACGCCGAGTCCAACAGCTTCATGATCGACGTCAACGAGATGCTCGGCTACCGGATCGTCGGGCGGGCACTGGCCTTCCAGAAGTCGCTCGCGTGAGCCCGGTCGAGCTGGTCCGGGCGCCGGCGTTGGCCGACGAGGTGCCCTACGCCTACGCGGCGGTCGCCAGGGACGCGCGCGCCCTCGTCTTCACCGCCGGCGCCTGCCCGCTCGACGAGCACGGCTCGGTCGTGGCGGTCGGGGACGTGACCGGCCAGGCCGAGCAGGTGATGGTCAACCTCCGCGCCGCCCTCGCCGCGGCCGGGGCCGGGCTCACCGACGTCGTGAAGTCGACCGTTTACGTCGCCTCCCACGACCGGGCCGACCTGGTCGCGGCCTGGGACGTCGTACGTCGCCACTTCGGTGAGCACGACGCCCCCAGCACCCTGCTCGGCGTCGCGGTCCTCGGCTACCCGGACCAGCTGGTCGAGGTCGAGGCCGTCGCCGTCCTGTAGTCGAGCCGGCGCACCTGCCGGCGCGGTCTCGTGAGCGCCAGCTCAGTCGCGGTAGTTGAGGGCGTAGACGCGCTCGGCGTCGGCGAGCTTGTAGGCCCAGTACACAACCAGGTCCTGCTCCCACTCACGCGGCACGCCCTCATGTGTCACCCGCACCGCGGTGGTCCTCGCGTTGTCCCCAGACCCTCCTTCGACCAGGTCGAAGGTGAGACGGGTGGGCTGGCTGAACACTGGGACGAGATCGCCCCAGGTCGGTCGGGCCACACCGTCCGCGGGACAAAGCCAGCTCCACGTCATGGCGACGTGGGACGGGCGCCGGATCTCCAGCCAGGTGCACTCGATCGACGCCGCGCTCCTGCTGCCCATGATGGCGTGCTCCGGCCGGTCGTCGCGGCGACGCAGCCAGAACTGCCCGCCGACGGCGAGTTCTCCCCCAGGGGACGACGCCCCCCACCATCCGTGCAGGTGGGCAAACAACTTGAAGTAGCGCGATCGCTTCCCCACCAGCGAGGCCTCGACGTCGACACGGCTTGTCGCCCCGCTGAGCGTCCTGGCGCCGACCTCGCGGTCGATGTCGCGGCCGATGGCGACGCACGCTGCCATGGCGGCTCCCTCGAGCATCCGCTCGTTCGCCGTGAGCTCGACCCGTTCGTCGGGTCGGGAAAGCCGACTGTCGGCCCGGAGGACCCTCATCGGTGCGGGCGGTGAGGGCCATGCCTCGATCAAGAAGTCTTCGACCACCCGATCGATGTCGACCTCGTCGTCGTCCTCCAGGTCGCGCGCCGCTGCCAGGTCGCGCCCACGGGCACTGACGCGGAGGCGGTAGTCGCCACCGCCTTCGACGAGCGGAATCAGACCGCCCTCCATGAGCTCGCCGACGATGAGTCCCGTCGCACATCGGACGCTCACCTCGACCACGTCTTCCCAGTTCCGCATGAGAGGTGGCTCGTCGCCGTACGCAACTGTCGTTACGTTCACCTGCCCGTCATACCCCCCGGAAATGACAGACACGAACATTGCTACGCCGACATCGTGCGCCACCAGCGAGTTGGCCTCAGATGCTGGGAGAACTAGGTCCTCGTCGGCGTCGGCGTCGCAGATGACGAACTGATTGTTGTCGACTGTGAGACGCGAGGTGTGTTCTGTGCGCACGTCTCCGACCCTAGGCCCCGGATTCCCCTGTCAGGCTCAAGATCGTGGAGTCTGCGGCGTGCCTGGTACGCCGGGGACTCCACGATGATGCTTGTCCCGTCGCTAGACGACGTAGGCCGATGCGCGGCGGAGCTCGTCGGCGGCGCGGGTGACGACCCGGTCGATGAGCTCCTCGCAGGTGGGGAGGTCGTCGATGACGCCGACGACCTGGCCGCTCGCGAGGACCCCGGCGGACGTGTCGCCGTCGACGAGGCCGGCGCGCAGCATGACGGGGGTGTTGGCGGCGAGGGTCATCTGCGCGAGGGTGCGGCCCTGCGCCTTCCGCATCGAGCGGCCGTCACGCGCGAGCTGCGCCCACGACATCCCGCTCGTCCGCTTGAACTCCAGGGTCCGGCGGAGGGTCGGGGCGAGGCGGCGTACGGCGCCGGTCTCCTCGAGCTCGGCGACCAGGTCGGTGCGCAGCATCCGGTGCGGCATCCCGTCGACCTTGGCGGTGACGACGGTGCCGTTCAGGTCGTGGGAGAGGTAGAGGTCCTTGACCGCCTGCGGGACGGCGCTGTCCTGCGTGAGCAGGAAGCGGGTGCCCATGCCGACCCCGGCCGCGCCGTAGGACAGCGCGGCGGCCAGGCCGCGCCCGTCGAAGAAGCCGCCGGCCGCGACGACGGGGATGTCGACGGCGTCGAGGACGGTCGGCAGGAGCAGGGTGGTGGGCACCGGGCCGGTGTGGCCGCCGCCCTCGCCGCCCTGCACCATCACGGCGTCCGCGCCCCACGCCGCGACCTTCTCGGCGTGCCGGGCCGCGCCGACCGACGGCATCACGACGATGCCGTGGTCCTTGAGTCGCTTGATCAGGTCGGGCTTGGGTGCCAGCGCGAACGACGCCACCTTCACGTCGTGCCGGACCAGCAGGTCGCAGCGGTCGACGGCGTCACCCGCATCGGCGCGCAGGTTGACCCCGAACGGCTGGTCGGTGCGGCCCTTGACCTCGACGATCGCGCGCTCGAGCTCCTCGAGCGACATGGTGGCGCTGGCGAGGATGCCGAGGCCCCCGGCGTTCGCGGTCCCCGTGACGAGGCGGGGTCCCGACACCCACCCCATGCCGGTCTGTACGACGGGGTGCCGGACGCCCACGAGGTCGGTCAGCGGGGTGCGGATCAGCTGCTCAATCATGCGGGACCTCCTTGAAGCGCAGGCCCTTCGGGTCCAGCACCTCGCGGATGAGCACGAGCTCCTCCGAGGAGGGCAGTCGGGTCTCGGGCGTCCCGTCCTCGACGTGGATCGCGCAGCCGGACGCCTCGAGGATCTCGTCGACGGTGACGCCCGGGTGCACCGACAGCAGCCGGAGCGTGTCGTCGGGGCCGCGGACGTCGAAGACCCCGAGGTTGCTGACGATCCGGTGGATGTCGTTGAAGCGGGCGGCGGCGGGGCCGGCCTCGCGCGCCCGGGCCGGGCCGACACCGGACACCACGTCGACCCGCTCGACGAAGACGCGGGGGGAGTGGCGTGGCACCCAGTAGGACGTGCGGTTGTTGACGGTGTTGCCCGGCGCGCCCCGAGAGCCGAGCAGCTGGCGCGTCGGTTTCGCGAAGTCGCCGATCGCCGAGATGTTCTGGTTGCCGTGCCGGTCGACCTGGGTGGCGCCCATCATCACGTGCCGCGGCCCGTTGGCGACCACGTCGAAGACCCTGCGGAAGGGGATCCACCCCTCGACGACGTCGGCCTTCGCGAACAGCGGCGGCACGCCCGCGAGGAACAGCGACTCCCCGTCGGAGATGACGAGGTCGGGGTTGGAGGTCAGCTTGGCCAGGCGCACGCCGAGCATCGGCAGCAGCCCCATCGGGCTGGCGAAGATCTCGCCGTCGTCGCGGAACGCGTCGGCGATGGCGGCGGCGCAGACGTCCGCCCTCTCGGGGGTCGAGCTCATCACGACGCCTCCTCGGCGAAGGCCCGGACCGCGGCCTGGTAGGCGTCCTCGTCACCGGCCAGGAAGCGTTGCTCGAACGCGGCCCAGTCCTCGTCGCTGCCGGAGGCCGCCGCGGCGTACGCCTTCTGGAACCGCTCGTCCCGCTCGTAGTCCGGCGTGCACGTGGTGAAGTGCGCGCCGTTCGGCGTCTCGACGACGCCGTCGACGAGCATCCGGCTGAGGAGCAGTCGCTGGACGGGGGTGTCGACCGTCAGCCCGGCCGTGTCGACGACCTGCTCGACGGAGAGGTAGGTGCGGTCGGCGGCCATCGCGAAGAGGTCGTCGAAGTAGGGATCGGGGCCGAGGTAGGTCGCGTTGCCGTGGCAGTCCGCGCGGTTGAGGTGGACCAGCGCGACGTCGAGGCGCAGCGCCGGCACGGCCACGAACGTCTCGCCGTCCTCGTAGGGGGAGGTGACGGTCTGGATCCACGGATTGTTGACGAGTACGTCGGAGCCGAGGCCGGCCCGCATCGGCAGGAAGGGCAGCCGCTGGGCCGCCGCGCGCAGCCCGGTCTGGAACATCCCCTCGTCCAGCTCGACGACCTCGGGGATCGTGCCGTCCTGGCGGGCACGCTGGAAGTTGGGCTCGAGCGGGATCGAGTCGAGCGAGACGAACGCGTAGACGAGCCGGCGTACCTTGCCGGCGCGGACGAGCAGGCCGACGTCGGCGCCGCCCCAGCTGACGATCGTGAGGTCCGTGAGGTCGGAGCGGAGGATCGCACGGACGAGCGCCATCGGCTTGCGGCGCGGGCCCCAGCCGCCGATGCCGATGGTCATGCCGCTCTCCAGGGAGTCGACCACCTGCTCGATGGACATCCGCTTGTCGCGGGGCGTGCCGTTCACTGCTTCCTCACGAAGTCGTCGCGCAGCTCGTCGGCGACGCCGGCGAGGTTGAGCTCGAAGGTGAAGCCCTGCTCGAAGCGGTAGCTCTTGTTGACGTCGACGGGGTCGATCCCGTTGAGCGCCTCCTTCGCTGCCCGGATGACCCGGGTGTCCTTGGCGGCGATCTCGGCGGCGACCGCGAGCGCCGTCTCGTCGAGCCGGTCGCGGGGGACCACCTCGAGGACCGAGCCGTGCGGGACCAGGTCGGCGGCGGTGATGGTGCGGCCGGTGAAGTAGAGGGTGCGCATCAGGTGCGGCGGCACCATCCGGGCGAGGTGGGTGGCCGCACCGAGCGCCCCTCGGTCGACCTCCGGGACGCCGAAGTAGGCGTCGTCGCTGGCCACGATGCAGTCGGCGTTGCCGACCAGCCCGATCCCGCCGCCGAGGCAGAAGCCGTGCACGGCGGCGATCACCGGGACCGCGCACTCGTAGACGGCACGGAAGGCCGCAAAGCAGCCCCTGTTGGCGCCGATCAGCGCGTCGAACCCGCTGGTCTGCTGCATCTCCTTGATGTCGACCCCGGCGTTGAAGCCGCGACCCTCCGCCTTCAGGACGACCACGTGGGTGTCGCTGTCGCGACTCGCGTCGTCGAGGGCGGCGGCCACGTCGAACCAGCCCTGGACCGTCAGCGCGTTGACCGGCGGGTGCTCCATCGTGACGACCCGGATGCCGTCGGGACGGAGCTCGGAGGTGATGCCCATACGTGCCAACCTAACACTTGCTTGGTAGGGTCGTCAGCATGTCCCTGACCCTGGACCTCGCCGGTCGCGTCGTGCTCGTCACCGGCGGCACGCGCGGGATCGGCCTCGGGATCACCGAGGTGTTCCTGGCCGCCGGCGCCACGGTCGTCACCTGCTCGCGCACCCCGGTCGAGCAGCTCCGGGGGACCAGCCACCACGTCTGCGACGTCCGCGATCCCGAGTCCGTGCGAGGGCTCGTCGACGCGGTGGTGGCTGCCGACGGACGGCTCGACGTGCTGGTGAACAACGCCGGGGGAGCGCCCTACGCGCTGGCGGCCGAGGCCTCGCCCCGCTTCCACGAGAAGGTCGTCGGGCTCAACCTGCTCGGGCCGCTCCTGGTCGCCCAGGCCGCCAACGCCGTGATGCAGCGCCAGGACTCCGGCGGCTCGATCGTCAACATCTCGTCGATCTCGGCCACGCGCCCGTCGCCGGGCACCGCGGCGTACGGCGCCGCGAAGGCCGGCCTGGACGCGCTGACCACCTCGCTCGCGATCGAGTGGGCGCCGCGGGTCCGGATGAACGCCATCGACGTCGGGCTGTGCCGCACCGACGACACCGACGACCACTACGGCGGCGACGACGGCGTCGCCGCGATCGAGCGCACCATCCCGCTCGGCCGGATGGCCCGGCCCGAGGAGGTCGGCCACGTCGCGGCGTTCCTGGCCAGCGACCTCGCGTCGTACGTCTCCGGTGCACGGATCGCGTGCCACGGCGGCGGAGAGCCGCCGGCATTCCTGACGGCAGTGAAGGAGACCCGGTGAGCAGGCTTCTCGAGGGGCGCGTCGCGATCGTGACCGGCGCCGGCCGCGGCATCGGCCGCGCCCACGCGCTGGAGCTCGCCCGGCACGGGGCCGCGGTGGTCGTCAACGACTACGGCGTCTCGCTGGCGGGCGAGGGGACGGGGGAGTCGCCCGCCGACGAGGTCGTCGCGGAGATCGAGGCTGCGGGCGGGCGCGCGGTGGCCAACGGTGCGGACGTGGCCGACTTCTCGCAGGCGGCGGCGATGGTGCAGCAGGCGATCGAGGAGTACGGAGGTCTCGACGTCCTCGTCAACAACGCCGGCTTCGTCCGGGACCGGATGCTCGTCAACACGTCCGAGGAGGAGTGGGACGCCGTCATCCGCGTCCACCTCAAGGGACACTTCGCGCCGCTCCGGCACGCCGGGGCCTGGTGGCGCGCCGAGGCCAAGGAGGGACGCCAGCGTGCGGCCCGCGTCATCAACACCTCGTCGGGCGCCGGGCTCCAGGGCTCGGTCGGCCAGGCGACGTACTCCGCCGCGAAGGCCGGGATCGCCGGACTGACGCTGGTCGCGGCCCAGGAGCTCGGGCGGTACGGCGTCACTGTCAACGCCATCGCTCCCGTAGCCCGGACCCGGATGACCGAGGGCGCCTTCGACACCTCCGCCATGGCGCTCCCGGAGGACAACTCGCCTGTCGTGGCCTGGCTCGCGTCCGAGGAGGCCGGCGACGTCACCGGCCGGGTCATCGAGATCGACGGCAGCCGGATCACCCTCGAGACGGGCTGGCGGCACGGTCCGATCGCCGACGCGGGTGCGCGGTGGGAGGCTGGATCCGTGGGGGCCGCGCTGCGTGGGCTGATCGCCGAGGGACCGGACCCCGAACCCGTCTACGGCGCGTAACCCGCAGGTCTTGCGCAGGCCGGTCGCCGGCCAACCGGACTGCCTAGCTTCGTCGTACGACAGGGTCGCGTCCCCCGCGCGACCATCCCTCGTCGTTCAGGAGCCGGCATGCCGCCAGGCCACCGACCCCCGTCCCTCCCGGCCGTCGTCACCCTCGGTGTCGTCTCGGCCTTGATCTCGTCACTGGCCATCACCACCCCGGCTTCCGCCGTGGAGCCCACGCACCGCCTCGGGCGCGTAGTCGTCACAGCCCCCACCACCCGGGCCGTCTTCAGCAAGCCCGGCGAGGCGCGGGTCCGGCACCTCGTCACCCGCGACCTGCGCCGTACGCCGCGTGGTGCCGTCGTGCGCGGCGTCGTCTGGGAGTTCACCAGCGGCCCCCTCGCGCATGAGCTCGTGCGTGCCTCTCGCCGGGGCGTCATCGTCCGGCTCGTCGTCGGTGGCATCGACTGCCACGGCCCGGCGGTGCAGTACCTGCGCCACCACCTCGCCGGTGACTCCTTCGCCGAGTGCGTCACCGACTCCGCTCGCGGCCGCGACACGTTCGCGGGCCGTGAGACGAACCTGCACCAGAAGACCTGGACGTTCACCGAGACCGGTGGGGCCCACTGGGTCACGATCGTGACGTCGGCGAACGCCACGAGCGTGGCCGACCAGGAGCAGTACAACGACGCCTACCAGTCGGTCGGCGATGTCGAGCTGTTCCGCCGGCTCAAGGACGTGTTCCACGAGCAGGTCCGCGACCGGCCGATGGCCCGGCCCTACCGGTACTTCCGCCTCGGTGCCGGACGGTCGGTGTCGTTCTCGCCGTGGAACAGCCCCGACCAGGCCGACCCGGTGATCCGGCGGATCCGGGACCTGCCGGCACAGGGCACGACCATCCGGGCGACGTACTCCAACTGGCAGGATCGCCGCGGGGTCCGGGTCGCGCGGGCGCTCGCGGCCAAGGCCCGCAAGGGGGCGGACGTGCGGGTGCTGATGAGCCGCCCGTTCTCGGCTGCCGTACATGGTGTCCTCCGGCGGGCGGGTGTGCCGCTGCGGACCGCCTGGTTCGGGCCGCACCGCTACTCGCACCTGAAGTTCATGACCGCCCGCTTCCACCAGGGCGGTCAGGTGCAGACCCGGGTGTGGACCGGCTCGGAGAACATGTGGTCGCCGTCGCGGGGGCTCGACGAGATCGTGCTCGAGATCCCCTCGCGGTCGGCGTACGACTCCTACACGCGCTTCTTCGCAGACGTCTGGGACGACCGCTGACCCGTCTCCCGCGGGGGCATCGGCCGGCCGTCGCGCCGGTGCACGAAGCAGACCCCGGCGAGGATGCCGCCGGTGAAGCCCTTCGGGCTGTCCCAGGCGGCGACGGCCTCGATCCCGCGGCGGCGCTGACGCGCGGGGAGGCCATGGAGGCACTGGCTCGCCTCGCGCTCGAGCCGGGCAGGTGACGGGTAGCGGGGGAGCTGGAAGAGCAGCGCCAGCCGTCCCGTCGCCTCGAACCGGTGCGGCCGCGTGCACGGGAGGTACGAGAGCGTGCCCGTGCGAGGGTCGGTGTCGGTGCAGGCCCACAGCGCCTCGGCATGGCGGTGCGCCGCGTCCCGCGCCGTCCACGTCGTACGGCGAACGCGCAGGGGGCGGTCACTCAGCGGGAAGGCGATGTCACACCGCACGGTGGAGGTGCCACCCGCGGCCACCTGCGCACGGCTCGGCAGGAACACCAGCGGCTGCCAGGGGATCCAGTGCGTCTCGTCGATGCCGACGTAGCGCAACGCGAGCTCCCAGCAGACGGGGCGTGAGCGCTTGGCCTCGCGCACGGTCGGGTGCGAGACGTCGAGGACGCCGACCGTCTCCACGTTGTGGGGCTTCGAGCAGGACACGACGGGGGAGTCGTCGAACCAGTAGTCGGGATCTGCCAGGTCCTGGGCCGCCACCAACCGACACACGTGTCCCGCCGCCTTCCCAGGGTCGGCGAGGTCCGCGTCGGGGCCGGTCACGTCGACCGGCGCTGGTCGGGGGTCGTGGCCGGTCTGGGTGGAGGTGCTGCAGGCCGCGAGCATCCCGGCGGCCAGGACGGCAGCCAGCACGACGGCGATGCAGCGCCTGACCACAGGATCAGCGTGGCAGCGGGCTGTGGTGCCGACAATGGCCGCTCGTGACTAGATCTGTGCGTGCCTGCGCGCCGACGTCTTGCTGCGGGATTTCGCGCCTTCGGCGCGTATTTCTAGAATTTGGGTGGTCACCGCAGGGTTCGCACGAGGTGCCTCCGGGCCCTGCTTCCCGGCTTTCGGTCACCTCGCTCGACCGCTCGATCGAGGTTTCAAAATTCTTTCGATTCTTTACCTTTCTCTTGTCGAAATAGGGGCTCTGGCCTGCGGTTTTGTCGGTGGTCCCTGCTGGAATTGACCCATGACAGCGATGGTCACCCAGCCGCCTCGACACCAGGTGTCGCGCGCTGTCGAGGCCATGCAGTCGCAGCTTTCTGACCTCTCGGATGTGGCGCTCTGGTCGATGTCGCCAGACGAGTCCGCTGCGACCCTCAGGGCCGTGACCCGACTGTCCGCGCAGCTGGCGGAGCTGGAGATGCGGGTCGCCGAGCACGCCCAGACCGTCGGCGTCGGGGAGTCCGTGGGGGCGACCTCGACGACCAACTTCTGGGCGTATGCCACGCACCAGACCCGGAGCGCGGCGCACGGGAAGATGCGGCTCGCGGTCGCGCTCGCTGCGCGTCCGGCGTTGCGTGCGGCGGTCGCCGCAGGCGATGTGCTGGTGGAGCAAGCCAGGGTGATCGTGGATGCGGTCGAGGTCCTCCCGGCCGAGCATCGCGACGAGGCCGAAGCGATGCTGATCAAGTTCGCCGCCGACCACGACGCCAAAGCACTCAAGGTGCTGGGCCGGCGGATCCTGGACTTCCTCGACCCCGAGGCCGCTGAGGCCCACGAGGCGAAGCAGCTCGAGGACGAGGAGCGCGACGCTGCCCGGTCGACGAAGCTGACGATGACCGACGACGGGCACGGCAAGGTCCACGGCCGGTTCACGCTGCCGGTCGCGCAGGCCGCGATGTTGAAGAAGGCGCTGCTGGCGTTCGCGGCGCCGAAGCACCGCGCCGCGGTCGACGGCGGGCTGGGTGAACGTCGGCCGTCGGCGGAGCGGATGGGGCAGGCGTTCGTCGAGCTGATCGAGCGCTACCCGGTCAAGAAGCTCCCCAAGGCTGGCGGCGTGTCCGCGACCGTGGTGGTCACGATGGACATCTCGACCCTGATGGGCGGCCTGAAGGCCGCATCCCTGGACACCGGTGAGCGGATCACCGCCGGCCAGGCCCGCCGCCTCGCCTGCGAAGCCGGGATCATCCCCGCCGTGCTCGGTGGGAAGTCCCAGGTCCTCGACCTCGGCCGGAAACGCCGGTTCCATACCGAGTCCCAGCGGATCGCGATGGCCATCGAGCAGGGCGGCTGCAACGCCGAAGGATGTGACTGGCCCCCGGGCCTGTGTCACGGACACCACCCGATCCCCTGGAGCCAGGGCGGCGAGACCAACACCGACGGGATGCTCCTCTGTCCCCACCACCACGCCCGGGCACACGATCCCAAGTTCAGAATGACCACACAGACCGGTGGAAAGGTCGCCTTCACCCGGCGGACATAGGCCGAAGCCATACTGCGTTCATGCCCACCATGCGACGACTGGGTGCCGCGCTGTCGGCCGCCTTCATGTTGTCCGCGTGTGGCTCAGCCGGCGGTGACGAGCGCGAGCTTGGCTCGATCACGGTAACGGTGACGTTGTCGCGCACCGGCCCACCCGGGCCGAGCCTCGACCACTCGCCGATCCCTGGGATCTCGGTCACTGCCATCAGCACTTCGCAACGCTCCTGGTCTGCCTCGACCAACTCCGAGGGCGAGGCCGTCCTGTCCATTCCACCGGGTGAGTACGACGTGGACATCGGCTACTGCCCGGACGCACCCCAGCACGTCGAGGTCACGGCGGGCGCCAGAGCAAGCACCCGGTTCGACTGCCTGGCGCCCTGAAGTTGTTGGCCCGCACCCCTCAGACGCGACGAAGTCACTCGTCGTCGGGATCGTCCTCGCCTTCGACAGAGCGGAGCGACTCGGGGTCGTAGCCGTCCAGCACGGGTAGCCCGAGGGCGACAAGTGCGTCTCGCGAGGGGAGCAGGTCGTCGAAGATCGCGACGACGCGGGTCGAGCCCCGTGCGTCGACAAGTGCGCCGGGAAGGTGGCCGGTGCGCATCAGTTCATCGACCATGGCCTGGTCGAGCCCGGTGTGGAGGCAGAACTCTTCGGCCCGGAGCGCACCTCGGCCTCGGAGCAGGGGCTTCCGTTCCCGGTCCATCGCCCCAGCATGGCATCGAGAGCCGTGCGAACGGCAGGCTCGATTCATCGAGGATCGGGTTGGAAGGCGACCGCCGGCAACCCGCGACAGGACGAGGGGATCTGGTCGCGCAGGGCGCCGAAGTGCGACAACGGTTCGGGGGCGCCCGAGCGCGCGCCGCCGGTGAAGTGTTCACCGAGCCGCAGGTCCGTGCCCTGGACGTGGATGACGACGTCGGGGCCGGAGCCGCTGACCGAGGTGTGGGGTGGGAAGACGAGGAGGGCCGTCTCCAGCCCCATCACGAAGCCCACACAGCGCTCCCCGACCAGGCGCAGCTCTCCGAAGATGCCCACACCTGCGCTGCCACCAGTGCCCACCTCGTTGAGCACGAGGACGCTCACGCCTCCGGCGTCCACGACCTCCGTGTCCGAGCCGTTGCTGCAGGACGCGGTGGCCGCGAGCACGAGCGCGAGCAGCGGCACGAGGAAGCGGGGGCGAACCATGCCCGATCGTACGGCGCAGGCGCCGGTCTGATCAGATCCGCTCGATGACGGTGCCGGTGGCCATCGCGCCGCCGGCACACATCGAGATCAGGGCGGTGGAGGCGTCGCGGCGCTCGAGCTCGTGGAGCGCCGTGGTGATGAGGCGCGTGCCCGTCGACCCCACGGGGTGGCCGAGCGCGATGGCGCCGCCGTTGACGTTGACCCGGTCCAGGTCGACGCCGTGCACGCCGGCCCAGGACAGTACGACGGAGGCGAACGCCTCGTTGACCTCGAACAGGTCGAAGTCCGAGATGGCCATGCCGGTGCGCGCGAGGAGGCGGCGGGTGGCGTCGATCGGCCCGTCGAGGTGGAAGTACGGGTCGGAGCCGACCAGGCAGTGGGTGACGATCCGGGCGCGCGGAGTGAGCCCGAGGGCGCGGGCCTTGCCCTCGTCCATGATCAGGACCGCGGACGCCCCGTCGGAGATCTGGCTCGACGTGCCGGCCGTGTGCAGGCCCTCGGGGAGCACGGGCTTGAGGGACGCGAGACCCTCGAGCGTCGTCGCGCGGAGGCCCTGGTCGGTGTCGACGACACGGGTCTCGCCGGTCGGGTTGCCCTCGTCGTCGAGCACAGGGGCCTCGAGCGGCGCGATCTCCCGCTTGAAACGGCCCTCGTCGACGGCGGCCCGCGCCTTCTGCTGGGAGGCGAGCCCGAACGCCTCGAGGTCGGCGCGCGCCAGGCCGCGGTGCCGGGCGATCCGGTCGGCCGCCTCGAACTGGTTGGGCAGGTCGATGTCCCAGTCGGCCGGCCGCGGGTCGCCCAGTCCTGCGGGCACGTTGGCGCCCAGCGGGATCCGCGACATCGACTCGACGCCACAGGCGACACCCACGTCGATGGTCCCGGCCGCGACCATGTCGTGGACGAGGTGCGCCGACTGCTGGCCCGACCCGCACTGGGCGTCGATCGCGGTGGCGCCGGCGTGCCGCGGCAGGCCGGCGTACAGCCAGGCACGACGCACCATGTCGTTGGACTGCTCGCCCGCCTGCGTCACGCAGCCGCCGACGACCTGCTCGACCTCGTCGGGGTCGAGGCCGGCCCGGCGCAGCACCTCCGCCTGCGCGAAGCCGAGCAGCGCGGCGGGGTGCACGCCCGCGAGCCAGCCCCGGCGCTTGCCGAGGGGAGTGCGGACGGCGTCGACGATGACCGGGGTGCCCATGCTGCAAAAGTAGAACACGTTCTTGTTCTGGACAACTCTTCCCTACATTCCGTGAGTATGTAACGATCGCCACTAGAACGTGTTACAGAACCGAGGAGCAGGCATCGTGACCGCTAGCGACGTAGTCCCGGCCGGATTCGACTTCACCGATCCCGGCACCAACGAGCGGAGCATCCCGCACGAGGAGTTCCTGGCGTTGCGCCTCAAGGCGCCGGTGTTCTGGGTCGAGCAGGCCGCGGGGTCGTACGACGGCATGTCGGAGGAGTCCGGCGACGGCTACTGGGCCGTGTCCCGGCACGCCGACGTCGCGGCGATCTCCAAGGACAGCAAGCGGTGGTCCAACGCGGAGAACGGCGCGATCATCCGCTTCCAGGAGGGGATGCTCCGCGACATGGTGGAGCTCCAGCGGGTGATGATCATCAACCAGGACGCCCCGGAGCACACCCTGATGCGGCACATCGTCTCGCGCGGCTTCACGCCCCGGGCGATCAATGCGCTCGAGGAACTGATGAAGGAGCGCGCCGAGAAGATCGTGAAGGACGCCGTGTCCCGGCGCGAGGGCAACTTCGTCGAGGAGGTCGCCGCCGAGCTGCCGCTCCAGGCGATCGCGGACTTCATCGGCGTGCCCCAGGAGGACCGCCGCAAGCTCTTCGAGTGGTCCAACCAGATGCTGTCCTACGACGACCCCGACGTCGAGGGGGACCCGGACGTGGCGGCCGCCGAGATCCTCGGCTACGCCATGGAGCTGGCCGCGGACCGTAAGGCCAACCCGCGTGACGACATCGTCACCAAGCTCATCAACGCCGACCACGAGGGCCGCGGCCTGACCGACGACGAGTTCGGCTACTTCGTGATCATGCTGACCGTGGCCGGCAACGAGACCACCCGCAACGCGATCACCCACGGGATGAACGCCTTCCTCGACAACCCCGACCAGTGGGAGCTCTGGAAGCGCGAGCGGCCCGAGACGATGGTCGACGAGGTGATCCGCTGGGCCACGCCCGTGACGTCCTTCCAGCGCACCGCCCTCGAGGACGTCGAGATCGGCGGCGTGACAGTCAGGAAGGGCCAGCGCGCCGGCCTCTTCTACGCCTCGGCCAACCACGACGACGACGTGTTCGCCGACCCCTTCCGCTTCGACATCACCCGCAGCCCCAACCCCCACGTCGCCTTCGGCGGCCACGGGGCGCACTACTGCATCGGAGCCAACCTGGCCCGCCAGGAGGTGCGGCTGATGTTCGACGCCCTCGCCGACCTCGCGCCCGACATCACCAAGGTGTCCGAGCCCAAGCGGTTGCGGTCCGGCTGGATCAACGGGATCAAGGACCTGCAGGTCAAGTACGCCTGACCCCCGCAGGCATCAGTCGCGGGCGGTGAGCACGAGCGGCCCGTCGGCCGTCACGGCCACGGTGTGCTCCATGTGCGCGCCTCGCGACCCGTCGGCGCTGCGCAGCGTCCAGCCGTCGGCGTCGGTGTAGATCTCGTCGGTCGTGTGCAGGAACCACGGCTCGATCGCGATCACCAGGCCCGGCCGCAGCTGGAAGCCACGGCCCGGTCGCCCGTCGTTGGGGATGTGCGGGTCGCCGTGCATGGTGCGGCCGACGCCGTGCCCGCCGAACTGCACGTTGATCCTGAGCCCGGCCTCACGGGCCACCGTGGCGATGGCGTGCGAGATGTCGCCGATCCGGTTGCCGTCGACGGCCGCGGCGATGCCCGCGGCCAGCGCCCGGTCGGTGACCTCGATCAGGTCGAGGTCCTCCTGGCGCGGGGTGCCGACGACCATGCTGTACGCCGAGTCCGAGACCCAGCCGTCCACGCTGGCGGCGAAGTCCACGCTGAGCAGGTCGCCGTCCTGGAGCACGTAGTCATGGGGGAGCCCGTGCAGGACCGCGTCGTTGACCGACGTGCAGAGCACCTTGCCGAACGGGGAGGCGCCGAAGCTCGGGTGGTAGTCGAGGTAGCACGACTCGGCGCCGCGCTCGGTGATCATCCGGTGCGCCAGGGCGTCGAGCTCGAGCAGGTTCACGCCCACGTCCGCGGCCTCGGAGAGCGCGGTGATGACGTCCGCGACGAAGCGCCCGGCGGGACGCATCTGCTCGATCTGGGCGGGGGTGCGGAGCTCGATCATGGGGCGAGCGTACGGAGCCCCCGCGGGGACGACCTAGTTGGCGGGCGGTTCCGCCCCGACGACCCACATGGCGAAGAACTGCGAGCCGCCGCCGTAGGCGTGGCCCAGCGCCCGTCGTACGCCGTCGACCTGGTGCTCGCCGGCGTGGCCGCGCACCTGGAGGGCGGCCTCGGCGAAGCGCAGCATGCCGGAGGCGCCGATCGGGTTGGAGGACAGCACGCCGCCGGAGCAGTTGACGGGGAGCACGCCGTCCATGGCCGTGCCGCCGGACTCGGTGAGCTTCCAGCCCTCGCCCTCGGGCGTGAAGCCGAGGTTCTCCAGCCACATCGGCTCGAACCACGAGAACGGCACGTAGATCTCGGCTGCGTCGATCTCCTCGAGCGGGTTGGTGATCCCGGCCTGCTTCCAGAGGTGGGCCGCCGCCTCGCGGCCGGCCTGCGGGTTGACCTGGTCGCGCTGGGCGGCGGTGGTGGCCTCGGAGCGCATGACGGTGCCGTGGATCCAGGCCGGATCCATGGCGTCGCGGGCGGCGTCCTCGTCGGCGATCACCATCGCGCAGGCGCCGTCGCTGGACGGGCAGGTCTCGTCGTAGCGGATCGGGTCCCACAGCATCTGCGACGCCAGCACCGACTCGACGGTCGTGCCCTCGTTCTGGAGGTGGGCGTAGGGGTTGAGCAGGGCGTTCTGCCGGTCCTTGGCCGCCACGATCGCGCCGACGTGGGTGGGTGCGTGGGAGCGGCGGATGTAGGAGCGCACGTGCGGGGCGAAGTAGCCGCCGGCACCCGCGTGCACCGGCATGTTGAACGGCACCGGCACCGAGAGCGCCCACATCGCGTTGGACTCCGACTGCTTCTCGAACGCCACCGTCAGCACGCGGCGGTGCACGCCGGCCTGGACGAGCGAGGCGGCCACGATCGCGGTCGAGCCGCCCACCGACCCTGCCGTGTGCACGCGCAGCAGCGGCTTGCCGGCCGCGCCGAGCGACTCGGCGAGGAAGAGCTCGGGCATCATCACGCCCTCGAAGAGGTCCGGCGCCTTGCCGACCACGATCGCGTCGATGTCCTCGAGGGTGAGCCCGGCGTCCTCGAGCGCCCGGTCCATCGCCTCGCGGCACAGGCCCGCCATCGAGACGTCCTCGCGCTTGGCCCGGTGGTGGGTCTGGCCGATCCCGATCACGGCCGCCGGCATCTTGCCCATCAGTTCGCTCCCTGCTCGGCGGACATGGTGCACACGAGGTTCTGCTGGAGGGCCGGGCCGCTCGTGGCGTGCCCGAGCACCCGGCCGTGGTCGCCGGACCAGACCCGCCTCGCGGCCTCGCCGATCCGGTTGAGGCCGCCGGTGAACATCGGGTTGCCGGCCAGCGCGCCGCCCGACGGATTGACCAGTACGTCGCTCCCGAGGCCCAGCTCGCGGGTCAGCACGATCTCCTGGTGGCTGAACGGCGCGTGCAGCTCGGCCACCTCGACCCCGGCCGTGCCGGCGGCGGTCGCCGCCGCGGCCGCCGAGGGGGAGCGGGTCAGGTCGCGCACGCCGAGGTGCAGCGGGTCGACGTTGTGGGCGATGCCGGTGATCCACGCGGGCCGGTCGACGGCGTCGCGGGCCCGGTCGCCCGCTGCCAGCACCAGCGCCGAGGCGCCGTCGGTGACCGGCGCGCAGTCGTGCTTGCGCAGCGGGTCGGCGTACATCGGCCGTGCCAGCAGCTCCTCGACCGACGAGCCGCCGCGACGGACGGCGTACTCGTTCTTCTCCGCGTCGGTCAGCGACCGGTTGACGACCTCGGCCATCGCGCGCTCGTCCCACGCGCCGGCGTCGATGCCGGCGCGGGCCTGGAGGCCGGCGAGAGAGACCGTGTCGGGCCAGAGCGGGGTGAGCGTGTAGGGGTCGAGCTGGAGCGCGAGGGTGCGCCGCAGGACGCCGGCCGAGGACTTGCCGAAGCCGTAGACCAGGGCGGTGTCGACCTCTCCGGTCTGGATCTTGACCCAGGCCTCGTAGAGCGCCCACGCGGCGTCCATCTCGACGTGCGACTCGTTGACCGGCGGGATCACGCCGATCGCGTCGACGGCGCTCACGAAGCTGAAGGACCGGCCGGCGAGGTAGTCCGAGGACCCCGAGCACCAGAAGCCGATGTCCTTGCGGGTGAAGCCGGTCTGCTCGTAGCACTCGGCGAACAGCGGCACGAGCAGCTCGACGCAGGTCGGCGACCCGTCGAACTCCTCCATCTGTCGCTGGGCGAACCCGACGACGGCGACGTCTCTCATCGTTCCCCTACAGGTGGTTTCGGTACGTGTCGTAGTCGGCGTCGGGCTCGCCGGTCGGGCGGAAGTGGCTGATGTTCTCGATCGTGGTGCCCCACTCCTCGCGCGGCTTCCAGACCGCCTCGACCCGCATCCCCATCCGGACCTCCTCGGCCGGGATGTCGAGGATCAGGTGCAGGAAGGCGATGTCGGCGCCGTCGAGGAGGACGTACGCCGAGACGTACGGCGGCGTGATCCGCTGGCCCAGGAACGGCACGTTGACGATGCAGAACGTCGTGACCGTGCCCCGGTCCGCGAGCTCGACCTCGTCGGTGGTCGCCACGCCGTCGACCGGGCACGCCGAGCGCGGCGGCACGTAGACCTGGTGGCAGACGGGGCAGCGCTGGCCGAGGATCCTGCCCTCGGCGAGCCCCCGGTAGAACGCGGACTCCTCCGGCGACGCGGCGTACTGGTAGTCGAGGGAGACGGGGGTGATGACGCCGGTGACCATCTCGCCCGCCTCGGTGGTTGAGGAGCGAGCGCCAGCGAGCGTCTCGAAACCATCGTCAGGTTCGAAACAGGCGATGTCCGTGATCGCCCCGACCCGCTCGGCCGCCCAGCGGACCCGGACCCGCATGCCGGTGGACACGTCGGCGGGGGAGGTGACGTCGAGCGCGTGCAGGAGCGGCACGTCGGCGCCGTCGAGGGTCACGAGCGCGAAGGCGAACGGCCGGTCGAACGGCTGCGCGGCCACCGGCTCGGGCACCCAGGTCCACGAGGTGACGGTGCCGGTGTCGGCGACCTCGACGAAGTCGTCGGTGGCGCGGTGGGTCACCGGGTCGAACTCCGGCGGGGGGACCACCACGCGCCCGTCCGACGTCCGGGCGCCGACCACCTGGCCGTCGCGGAGCCCGGTGAGGAAGCGGCCGAGGACCGGCCCGACGGAGCGGGTGTAGTCGAAGGCGACCGTGACCGGCGCTGACAGGGTGCGGGACATGGTCCGAAAGTAGAACACGTTCTAGCCAAAGGGCAAGCGCGGTGAGAAGGTGTGAAACATGAAATTGGGACTGCAGCTGGGCTACTGGGGTGCGCAACCGCCGGCGGGTGTCGGCGAGCTGGTGAGGGCCGCGGAGGAGTCGGGCTTCGACGCGATCTTCACCGCCGAGGCGTGGGGCTCCGACGCGTTCACGCCGCTGGCGTGGTGGGGCCGCGAGACCTCACGCGTGCGGCTCGGCACCTCGATCGTGCAGATGTCCGGGCGCACTCCGACCTCGATCGCGATGCACGCGCTGACGCTGGACCACCTCAGCGGCGGCCGGGTCGTGCTCGGGATGGGCGTGAGCGGTCCCCAGGTCGTCGAGGGGTGGTACGGCCAGCCGTTCGCCAAGCCGCTCGCCCGCACCCGCGAGGTCGTCGACATCATCCGCCAGGTGCTGGCCCGCGAGGACAAGGTCACCAACGACGGGCCCCACCACCCGCTGCCCTACACCGGCGAGGGTGCGACCGGCCTCGGCAAGCCGCTCAAGTCGATCGTGCACCCGCTCCGCGCCGACATCCCGATCTGGCTCGGCGCCGAGGGGCCGAAGAACGTCGCCCAGACCGCCGAGATCGCCGACGGCTGGATCCCGATCTTCTACACGCCGAAGTCGGCGGCGATGTACCAGCCGTGGCTCGACGAGGGCTTCGCGCGACCCGGTGCCCGTCGTACGAGGGCGGACTTCGAGATCGCCGCGACCTGCCACCTCCAGATCGTGAAGGACGCAGCGGAGAAGCAGGGGGTCGTCGACTTCATGAAGCCGGTGATCGCGCTCTACATGGGCGGCATGGGCGCCAAGGACCAGAACTTCCACAAGCAGGTCTTCGAGCGGATGGGCCACGCCGACCTCGCCGACGAGGTGCAGAAGCTCTACCTGTCCGGTGAGAAGGAGCGCGCGGCCGCCCTCATCCCCGACGAGCTCGTCGACGACATGCACATCATCGGCACCGAGGGAGAGGTGCGGGAGCGGGTCGCCGCCTGGGAGGAGACCGGCGTGACGACGCTTCTGCTCAGCTCGCACTCGGCCGACGAGATCCGCCGGATCGCGGAGGTGCTGGCATGAACGACCTCCACGCCGGCACGCACAACGGCCACCTGATGGTCGCCGCGCTCAAGCGGCACCGCGACAAGCCGGTGATGTTCCTCGGCGACACCACGCTGACAGGTGGCGAGACCGCCGAGCGGATCAGCCAGTACGTCCAGGCGTTCGAGGCGCTCGGCTCGGGCACTGGCACGCACGCGGCACTGCTGGCGCTGAACCGGCCCGAGGTGCTCTTCATCCTCGGCGCCGGGCAGACACAGGGCTTCCGGCGTACGTCGTTGCACCCGCTCGGCTCGGCCGACGACCACGCCTACGTCATCAACGACGCCGGCATCACCTCGCTGATCGTCGACCCGGTCTTCGCCGAGCGGGCCGTGGCCCTGCTCGAGAAGTGCCCCGGCCTCACGCGGGTCCTGACCATCGGGCCGGTCCCGGAGTCGCTGGCGTCGGCCTCCGGTGGTCGAGCCTGCCGGGACCTGGTCGCCGAGGCGGCGTCGTACACCCCGGTGCCGCTCGTGGCTCGGACCCTCGACCCCGACCACATCGTCTCGATCACCTACACCGGCGGCACCACCGGCAAGCCCAAGGGCGTCGTCGGCACGGCCCGGGCGATGAACACGATGACCCAGGTGCAGATGTCGGAGTGGGAGTGGCCGGAGGCCCCGAAGTTCCTGATGTGCACGCCGCTGTCGCACGCCGGCGCCGCCTTCTTCGTGCCCACGGTGCTCAAGGGCGGCTGCCTCTACGTGCTGTCGAAGTTCGACCCGGCCGAGGTGCTGCGCACCATCGAGGAGCAGCGGATCACTGCCACGATGCTGGTGCCGTCGATGCTCTACGCCCTGATGGACCACCCCGACTCCCGGACCCGGGACCTGTCCTCGCTGGAGACCGTCTACTACGGCGCCTCGGCGATCAACCCGGTGCGCCTGCAGGAGGCGATCGAGCGGTTCGGCCCGATCTTCGCGCAGTACTACGGCCAGTCCGAGGCGCCGATGGTGATCTCCTACCTGGCCAAGGGCGACCACGACAAGGCCCGCCTTGCGTCCTGCGGGCGCCCCTCCGCCTTCCTGCGCACGGCGCTGCTGGGCGAGGACGGCGAGCCGGTGCCCGTCGGGGAGCCGGGGGAGATCTGCGTGGCGGGGCCGCTGCTGGCCGCCGGCTACTGGAACCTGCCGGACGAGACCGCGGCGACGTTCCGCGACGGCTGGATGCACACCGGCGACGTGGCGCGCGAGGACGAGGACGGCTTCTGGTTCATCGTCGACCGGACCAAGGACATGATCGTGACCGGCGGCTTCAACGTCTTCCCCCGCGAGGTCGAGGACGTCGTCGCCGAGCACCCGAGCGTCGCCCAGGTCGGCGTCATCGGCACCCCCGACGAGAAGTGGGGCGAGGCCGTCACGGCGATCGTCGTGCTGCGCGAGGGGTGCGAGCTCACCGACGACGTGGTCGCCGAGATCCAGCAGATGGTGCGCGACCGCAAGGGGTCGGTGCAGGCCCCCAAGCAGGTGATCGCCGCGGACGCACTGCCGCTGACCGGTCTCGGCAAGCCCGACAAGAAGGCGCTGCGCGCGCAGTACTGGGTGGGGGCGCGCAACGTCGGCTGACGCCATGAGCGGTTTCTCGGCGGTCCGGGGCTACAGTGACGGGACTCGCGCATGTACGTCCCCTCATGACGCCCTGCCGGCGCCGGATGCGGAGCTCTGAAAGCTGGGACCCCGCATGACGCGCTCGGGATCGTTCACGTCCACCTCTACCCCCGCGAACCGCCCGGCCCCGTGGCGACATGCGGTCACCGCGTCGCTGGGGGTCTCGGCCGCGGTGCTCCTGGTGGTCGCAGTGGCCTGGGGCGGGAACCCGCCGGCCCACGCCGCCGACGCGACGGTCGGGCTCGGCACGGCCTCGTCGTACGCCGTCCTCGCGGGCAGCGACGTCACCAACACCGGCGCCACCACCATCTCGGGCGACCTGGGCGTCAGCCCCGGCACGGCGGTCACGGGGTTCCCGCCCGGCATCGTCACCAACGGGGCCACCCATGCCGCGGACGCGGTGGCGCTCCAGGCGAAGGACGACCTGACCACGGCCTACGACGACGCTGCGGGCCGGTCCACGACCACCGACCTCACCGGCACCGACCTCGGCGGCCAGACGCTGGCCCCGGGTGTCTACGAGGACACGTCGGACATGCAGCTGACCGGCACCCTGACCCTCGACGCGCAGGGCGACCCCGACGCCGTGTTCGTCCTCAAGGCGGGATCCACGCTCGTGACGGCGTCGGGAGCCGGCGTCCAGCTGATCAACGGCGCCTCGCCGTGCCGCGTCTTCTGGCAGGTCGGCAGCTCCGCCACGCTCGGCACCGGGACCCAGCTCGTCGGGACCGTCATGGCGCTCACGTCGGCCACGCTCCAGACCGGAGCCACCGTGCAGGGCCGGATCCTGGCCCGCAACGGCGCGGTCACGCTCGACACGAATGACATCACCGTGCCCGCCTGCGGAGGCGCGCCGACGACCTCGACGACCTCGACATCCGCGTCGACCTCGACGGCCACGCCGACGAGCTCGACAGCGACCGCCACGCCGAGTGGCGGTGACAGCTCCGCCGGGATCCCGACCCAGGTCGCCGTCATCCCGAGCGGCCACCCGCACACCGGGATGACGGCCGGCTCCGGAGGGGACGGTCCCTGGCTGCTCCTCGGCCTGGGGGCCCTCGTCGCCGCCGGTGCTGCTGCGCTCGCGTTCGCCCACGGCCGGCGCACTCCGCGCCAGCACTGACGGCGGGATGGGCAAGGCACTCGGTCTCCTGCTGGCCGGCACCGCGGTGGTTCTCGCGGTGCTGGCGCTCCGGACGGCACCGCTCGGTCACGACACCGTCCGGACCCACGACCCGGTGTCCGCCACCCCGCGGATGCGGGGATCGACCGCACCCGAACGCCCGGCGCGACCCGCGGCGCTGCCCGTGCACCTGTCCATCCCGTCCATCGCGGTGTCCACCGACGTCGAACGGCTCGGCCTGCAGCCGGACCACACGGTCGAGGTGCCGCGCGACCCGGCGCGTGCCGGATGGTTCGAGGAGGGGCCCCCGCCCGGGGGCCTCGGCGCGTCCGTCGTGCTCGGACACGTCGACTCCGTCGAGGGGCCCGCGGTCTTCTCCCGCCTCGCGCAGCTGCGTCCGGGGGAGCGGATCACCGTGCGCCTGTCCGACGAGTCCACGGTGCGCTTCGCGGTGCGGCGGGTGGTCACCTACGCGAACGACGACTTCCCGGCGCGGTTGGTCTACGCCGGCGACGCGCGCCGGCGCCAGTTGAACCTCGTGACCTGCGGCGGTTGGTACGACGCCGACCTCGGCGGCTGGCAGGGCAACGTCGTGGTCTTCAGCGAGCGCGTGCCCTAGAGGTCGACAGAGGGCGCGGTGCGCGCCGCCTGGTCGCGCAGCTCGAAGAACTCCCGCGCCTCGAAGTGGAACATCCCGGCGATGACGTTGCTCGGGAAGGTCTGGACGCGGGTGTTGTAGGCGCGCACGTTGCCGTTGTAGAAGCGGCGCGCGGCGGCGATCCGGTCCTCGGTGTTGGTCAGCTCGTCCTGGAGCTGGAGGAAGTTCTGGCTGGCCTTGAGGTCGGGGTAGGCCTCGGCCCGGACGAGTACGTCGGCGACGGCCCCGCCGAGCGCGTCCTCGTAGCCCTGCCGCGACTTGGGGTCCTCGCCCTGGTGGGCCCGGGCCGCCTCGCGGGCGGCGGTCAGCGTCTCCAGGACGGTGCGCTCGTGGGCGGCGTACCCCTGCACGGTCGCGACCAGGTTGGGGATCAGCTCGTGGCGGCGGGTGAGCTCCACGTCGGTCTGGCCCCACGACTCGTCGACCAGCACCCGCTGGCGCACGAAGCGGTTGTACATCACCAGCACGCTGACGAGGACCAGGACGACGAGGGCCGCGGCGGCCAGCAGGAGAGGCATCACGAGGGAGGAACCTACCCGCCCCTGACCTCGCGCCAGACGAACTCCGGCACGTTGTCGAGCACGCCGTCGATGACCTTGAGCCGCGGCTCGACCAGCTCGATGGGGGACTGGCCGTTGTCGACGGAGAGCAGCCAGGTCCGGTCGAAGCGGAAGTCGGAGTCACGGTGCTGGAGGAGGTACTCCATCATCCGCGGGTGCAGGACGTCGGAGGCGAACTTCCGGTCGGGGCAGGTGACGGTGAACGCGCGGTTGAAGTCCTCGGACTCCAGCTCGATGTCGCGGTTGGTGAGCCGGCCGACCATCCGGCTGAACATCCCCTCCGGCGTGACCTGGAGCGGCGGCACGGTCGCCCCGACGTCGAGCGCGACCACGCCGTAGCGGTGGCTCTCCTCGTGGGTGTGGCTGTGTCCCTGGGAGTCGGTGCTCGTCTCGGTCGTGTAGTAGACGTAGTCGAACGCCACGAAGGAGCGGCCGTCGTACTGGCCGGTGAGGATGTTGGCGGCCTGCCGGTTGTGGCCGTTGCCGAAGGGCGAGCCCTGGAAGGTGTCGCACCAGCGGTCGTCACGCTCGGTGTAGCTCCAGCCGCGCGCCGCGGCGAGGGCCGCGAAGCCCTCGCGCCGCTTCTTCGCCGCCCGGTAGCCGAGGACGGCGACCAGGACCATGAAGGCGAGGAACCCGCCGAAGACGAGGAAGACGAAGCCCGAGTCCATGGCGTGGAGTGTAGGTGGTGGGCGCCTACTTCCCGGTGAAGTTCGGGGTGCGCTTCTCGGCGAAGGCGCGCGGTCCCTCCTTGGCGTCGTCCGACGCGAAGACTGCGGCGCCGACCCGTGCGTCGTCGGCCCAGCAGTCGTCCTCGTGCTTGCCCTCGGAGTCGCGGATGGTCCTCAGGACGGCCTGCACGGCGAGCGGACCGTTGGCCGCGATCTGGTCGGCGATCTCGTGTGCCTTCGCCAGCGCCGTGCCGTCCGGGACGACGTGCCCGATCAGTCCGATCTCCTTCGCCTCCGGCGCCTTGATGTGGCGTCCGGTCAGCAGCAGGTCGGCCGCGACGGTGTAGGGGAGCTGGCGCACGAGGCGTACGGCGCTGCCGCCCAGCGGGTAGAGCCCCCACTTGGGCTCGGACACCCCGAAGCGGGCCGACTCGCCGGCCACCCGGATGTCGGTGGCCTGGAGGATCTCGGTGCCACCCGCGATCGCCGGTCCCTCGACCGCGGCGATGAGCGGCTTGGTGAGCCGGAAGCCCTTGAGCAGCGACTTGATCCGGCTCGGGTCGAAGGCACCGGACTCGAAGCTGTCGGAGGGGGACGAGGCCGACATGGCCTTGAGGTCCGCGCCCGCGCAGAAGTAGCCGCCGGCGCCGGTGAGGATGCAGACCCGGATCGAGTCGTCCTCGTTCACGCGGTCCCACGCGTCGGCCATGATCGCGAGCATCTCGCCGGACAGCGCGTTGCGTGCCTCGGGGCGGTTCATCGTGACCACCAGGGTGTGGCCGACCTGCTCCACGAGGCAGTGCGGGGCGGTCGTCTCGGGCGCGCTCGGGCCAGTCGTCATGGGCGTCATGCTAGCCAGAAACAAGAACGTGTTCTAGTCTCGCGGAGTGGCCCTGAACATTGCTGACCTCTTCGAGCACGCGGTCGACGCAGTCCCGGACAACCCCGCCCTGAAGGTGGGTGAGCGGGTCGTCACCTTCGCCGAGCTGGAGGCCGACGCCAACCGGCTGGCCCACTACCTGAGCGGTCGCGGGATCGGGGTCGGCGACCACGTCGGCATCTACGCGAAGAACTCCATCGAGCACGTCGTCGCGCTCCTCGCCGTGGTCAAGATCCGCGCGGTCGCCATCAACGTGAACTACCGCTACGTCGAGGGCGAGCTCGACTACCTCTTCGACAACGCCGACGTCGTCGCCCTCGTCCACGAGCGCACCTACGCGCCGCTGGTCGCGGCCACCTTCCCCCGGCACGACCGGCTGCGCGTGGCGGTGGTGATCCCCGACGCGCTCGAGCCGCAGGACACGTCCGACGTGACGGCGTACGGCGGCGTGCTGTGGGAGGACGCGCTCGCCCGGCAGAGCCCGGACCGCGGCTTCGGCGAGCGCAGCCCCGACGACCTGCACATCATCTACACCGGCGGCACCACCGGCTTCCCCAAAGGTGTCATGTGGCGGCACGAGGACTTCTGGCGCGTGCTGGGCGGTGGCATCGACTTCTACAGCGGCACGCCGCTGGAGGAGTACGACCAGAGCAAGCAGGCCAGCGACCCGCGGATGGTGACCTTCCCGCTGAGCCCGCTCATGCACGGCGGTGCCCAGGCCGGCCTGCTGATGCACCTCTTCGCCGGCCACCTCACCGTGCTCGAGCCGAAGTTCGACCCGGTCCGCACCTGGGAGATCATCGAGCGCGAGAAGGTCCAGCTGATCTTCATGACCGGCGACGCGATGGCCCGGCCGCTGATCGAGGCGTACGACGAACGCCTGGCCCGCACCGGCACGACGTACGACTGCTCGAGCCTCTTCGCCATCTCAAGCAGCGCGGCGATCTTCAGCCGTGCGGTGAAGGAGCGGTGGATGGCCGCCTTCCCCCACAGCATCTTCACCGACTCGATCGGCGCGTCCGAGACCGGGTTCCAGGGCATGGGGATGCAGGAGAAGGACAAGATCAGCAGCGACGGTCCGGTGGTCGCGCTCGGTCCGGCCAGCGTCGTCATCGGCGAGGACGGCCGGGTGCTCGACACCGCGACCGACGTCGGGCAGGTCGGCCGGCTGGGGCGCGGCGGGCACGTCCCGGTCGGCTACTACAAGGACCCCGTGAAGTCGGCGGCGACGTTCCTCGAGATCGACGGGCAGCGCTACTCCGTCCCGGGCGACTACGCCCGGATCGAGCCCGACGGCCGCGTCACGCTCCTGGGGCGCGGGTCCAACTGCGTCAACACCGGCGGCGAGAAGGTCTATCCGGAGGAGGTAGAGATGGCGATCAAGGGTCATCCGGCCGTCTACGACGTGCTCGTCGTGGGAGTGCCCGACGAGAAGTACGGTCAGGCCGTCGCCGCCGTGGTCGAGCTGCGCGAGGGCGCCACCCTCGAGCTGGCCGAGCTGCGCGACTACCTGCGCCAGCACCTCTCCGGCTACAAGCTGCCCCGCGCGCTCACCCTCGTGGACCGGGTGCCGCGGAACGCGACCGGGAAGGCGCAGTACCCCGCCGCCAAGGAGATGGCGCTCGCCGCACTGACCCCGAGCGAGGTGACCGCCTGATGCGTACGCCGCTGTGCGACGAGTTCGGGATCGACTACCCCATCTTCGCCTTCACCCCGTCCGAGCACGTGGCCGCGGCGGTCTCCCGCGCCGGCGGCCTCGGCGTGCTCGGCTGCGTCCGGTTCAACGACCCCGACGAGCTCGAGAAGACGCTGACCTGGCTCGACGACAACACCGACGGCAAGCCCTACGGCGTCGACGTCGTGATGCCGATGAAGATCCCCACCGAGGGCACGTCGACCGACCTCGCGTCGTACATCCCCGAGGAGCACCGGAAGTTCGTCGACGAGACCCTGCTCAAGCTCGGCGTCCCGCCGCTCCCGGAGGGCGAGGGCCGCGAGGGCGTGCTGGGCTGGCTGCACTCCGTGGCGCGCTCGCACGTGGACATCGCGCTTGCCCACCGTCCGGTCCTGATCGCCAACGCACTCGGCTCGCCGCCGGTCGACGTGATCGAGAAGGCCCACGCGCACGGCGTGAAGGTGGCTGCCCTGGCCGGCGCCGCCAAGCACGCGCTGTCCCACGTCGCCAACGGCGTCGACATCATCGTCGCCCAGGGCTACGAGGCCGGCGGGCACACGGGCGAGATCGCCAGCATGGTGCTGACCCCCGACGTCGTGGACGCGGTCGGGCCGGACGTCCCCGTGCTCGGCGCCGGCGGCATCGGGTCGGGCCGGCAGGTCGCCGCGTCGCTCGCGCTCGGCGCGCAGGGCGTCTGGACGGGGTCGATCTGGCTCGGCACGGAGGAGTACCGCAACCTCGCCTCCAACAAGGGCTGGGAGACGGCCTTCCTGCGTGCCACGTCGTCCGACACCGTCCGCACGCGGATCTACACCGGCAAGCCCGCTCGCCTGCTGAAGACGAAGTGGACCGAGGCCTGGGCGGAGGAGGGCGCACCGACGCCGCTGCCGATGCCGCTGCAGAACCTCCTCGTCGCCGACGCGCACAACCGGATCAACGCCTCCGGCGACCCCGACGTGATCTCGATGCCGGTCGGCCAGATCGTCGGCCGCATGAACGAGGTGCGGCCCGTCGCCGACGTGATGGCCTCGCTGGTCGCGGAGTTCGAGGAGGCGGTCGCCCACCTCAACAAGGTCAACGGCTAACCTCCCTGCCCGCGCGTCGTTGGAGTCACCATGGTCATCCGCAGGTCTCGTCGTGCTTCCTCGCTCCGGCGCCTCGGCGTCGTGCTCACCGCCCTCGTCGCCGGGATCCTCGGCCTGACGCTGTCGGGGGTGATGTCGGCGACCGGACAGTCGCTCCCGGCCCCGACGCCGCAGGCCGTGTGCGGTCCCGGCGCACACCCCGAGACCGACATCCAGGGACGGGTGCCCCAGGCCGACTACGACAGTGGCCGGATCAAGCAGGACTACCGCTGCAACACCGAGAAGGTCGCCCACGAGGGGACGACCGGCGGCTTCAAGGTGATCCGGTATCGCGATGCCCAGGGGCACGTGTGCGCGTTCTACGACTCCACGCTGCTCTTCCCCAAGGACGCCCTCTTCAACGCCGGCACGGGCCTCGGCGTCGTCGTCCTGGACATGGACGACCCGACGCATCCCCGCCGGACGACCACGCTCGAGACCCCGGCCATGGACACCCCGCACGAGTCGGTGCTGCTCAACAAGAAGCGCGGCATCCTCGGTGCGGTCTCGGGCAACCCGGCCACCGCACCCGGCGAGCTCGACCTCTACGACGTCAAGACCGACTGCCAGCACCCCGCCCTGCTCTCCTCGACGCCGAGCGCGATCCTCGGCCACGAGAGCGGCTTCGCGCCCGACGGCAAGACGTTCTACGCGTCCTCGACCGGTGGTCAGACCCTCGTCGCCATCGACATCACCGACCCGACCGCTCCGCAGCAGGTCTTCCAGCAGTTCGGCGTGAACTACCACGGCATGCGGGTCTCCGCGGACGGCAGGACGCTCTACGTCGCGAACATCGGCAACGACAGCACCGGCGCCCGCTTCGCCAACGGCGGCCTGCGCATCCTCGACGTCAGCGAGATCCAGGACCGGGTCGCCAACCCGCAGGTCCGGATCATCAAGGACCTCTCCTGGCCCGAGGTGTCGATCCCGCAGGTGCCCGAGCCGTTCACCCGCAACGGCCGCCAGTACCTCCTCGAGGTCGACGAGTACGCCAACTACAGCTTCACCTCGGCCGACCAGACCTCGGCGCCGGTCGGTGCCGCCAGGATCATCGACGTCACCGACCCGACGAAGGCCCACGTCGTCTCCGACCTGCGCCTCCAGGTGCACCAACCCGCCGCGCGGAAGGGTCCGGAGAAGAACGACCCCGGCGCCAACATCCCCGTCCAGGGGTACGCCGGCCACTACTGCTCGGTCCCCACGCGCGACAACCCGCAGGTCGTCGCCTGCTCGATGATCCTGTCGGGCCTGCGGATCTTCGACATCAGCGACCTCCGCAACCCCGTCGAGGCCGGCTACTACAACAAGGTGCTTCCCTCGAACCGCCCCGAGAACCCCACCGCCTCCGGGGCCTTCGCCATGTCGCAGCCGGCGTGGGACGTCGCGCGTCGTTCCGTCTGGTACACCGACGGCAACTCCGGCTTCTACGTCGTGCGGCTCACCAACGGCGTCGGCAAGCTCCTGGACTAGGTCGTCGGCGCAACTGCCGTTTGCGAGGATGACGGCATGGCCCTCCTCCACGCGGCGACACTGAACCCGTCCAAGCTCGAGCTGCTCTCCGCGTGGCTCCCGACCCAGCCGTGGGCGGGCGATGTCTCGGCGCTCGAGCAGGTCGGCGCCTACCGCTTCGACGATCCCCAGGGCGAGGTGGGCCTCGAGGCCTTCCTGCTCAGGACCGGTGACGGCCGTCTCCTGCACGTGCCGGTCACCTACCGCGGCGCACCGCTCGACGGAGCCGACAGCGCCCTGGTCGGCACCACCGACCACTCGACGCTGGGCCAGCGGTGGGTGTACGACGGCACCGCCGACCCGGTCTGGCTGCGGGCGGCCGCCACGGCCGCACTCACCGGTGGGCACGAGGCGGAGCTCCTCATCGACCTCGGCAAGGGGCTGGAGCGCCGCGACCCGACCGTGCGGGTGCAGGGGAGCGGATCCTCCGACGCGCCTGTTCCGACCCTTGATGACCTGTCGGTCTCCGTGGCGAGGGTGGTCGGCGATCCGGTCGAGGGTGCTGCCACCGTCAGTGCACGGTGGGACGGCGGCGAGGCCGTGGTGATCGGAGTCGGCTGAAGGGCCGCCCGGCCTGGGATGCTGGCTTGCGCGCCGACGCTTCGCTGCGGGATTTCGCGCCTTCGGCGCGTATTACTTTGATTTCCGTGGTCGACGCAGGGTTCGCACGAGGTGCCTCCGGGCCCTGATTCCCGGCTTTCGGTCGCCTGGCTCGACCGCTCGATCGAGGTTTCAAAATTCTTTCGATTCTTTACCTTTCTCGGGTCGAGATAGGGGCTCTGGCCTGCGGTTTTGTCGGTGGTCCCTGCTGGAATTGATCCATGACAGCGATGGTCACCCAGCCGCCTCGACACCAGGTGTCGCGCGCTGTTAGTGCCATGCAGTCGCAGCTTTCTGAGCTCTCGGATGTGTCGCTCTGGTCGATGGATGCGGACGAGTCCGCGGCGACCCTCACGGCGGTGACGCGGCTGTCCGCTCAACTTGCCGAGCTGGAGATGCGGGTCGCCGAGCACGCCAAGACCGTCGGGGTCGGTGAGTCTGTGGGGGCGACCTCGACGACGAACTTCTGGGCGCACGCCACCCACCAGACCCGGACCGCCGCCCACGGGAAGATGCGCCTCGCGGTCGCGCTCGCGGCGCGTCCGGCATTGCGTACGGCGGTGGCCGCCGGGGACGTGCTCGTCGACCAGGCGAGGGTGATCGTCGATGCGGTCGAGGTCCTCCCGGCCGAGCACCGCGACGAGGCCGAAGCGATGCTGATCAAGTTCGCCGCGGAGCACGACGCGAAGGCGTTGAAGAGGCTGGGCCGGCGGATCCTGGAGTTCCTGGACCCCGAGGCCGCCGAGGCGCACGAGGCCAAGCAGCTCGAGGACGAGGAGCGCGACGCCGCCCGGTCGACCAAGCTGACCATGACCGACGACGGGCACGGCAAGGTGCACGGACGCTTCACGTTGCCCTCGGCGCAGGCGGCGATGTTGAAGAAGGCGCTGCTCGCGTTCGCCGCCCCGAAGCACCGCGCTGCGGTCGACGGTGGGCTGGGTGAGCGGCGTCCGTCGGCGGAGCGGATGGGGCAGGCGTTCGTCGAGCTGATCGAGCGCTACCCGACGAAGAAGCTCCCTAAGGCCGGCGGCGTCTCCGCGACCGTCGTGGTCACGATGGACATCTCGACGTTGATGGGTGGCCTGAGGGCGGCGTCGTTGGACACGGGTGAGCGGATCACCGCCGGCCAAGCACGGAGGCTCGCCTGTGAGGCGGGGATCATCCCCGCGGTCCTGGGTGGGAAGTCCCAGGTCCTCGACCTGGGCCGCAAGCGCCGGTTCCACAGCGAGTCCCAGCGGATCGCGATGGCCATCGAGCAGGGCGGCTGCAACGCCCAGGGCTGTGACTGGCCACCGGGCCTGTGTCACGGACACCACCCGATCCCCTGGAGCCAGGACGGGGAGACCAACAAAGACGGGATGCTCCTGTGCCCGCACCATCACGCCCGGGCCCATGACCCGAAGTTCACGATGACCAAGCAGGCCGGCGGGAAGGTCGCCTTCACCCGGCGGACATAGGCCGACGCCCAGCTCACTCAGGACTCACGGCGTGACCGACCCGGTGTAGATCTCGTGCGCCGGCGCGTCGGGATCGGCGTCGTACGTGATGTCGAACGTCCCCGTGCCGTGCCGGCCCGCGTACGCGCCGGTGCCGCTCACGATGGTCCAGTCGCCACCGTGGGGTGGCTGGGGAGTGAACACCATCCGCACCGTGCCGTCCGCGCAGGTGATGGTCCGCTCCACGAGGCCGAGGTCCTTCACATCGGCATGGCGGCTGGCGTGGGAGTCGCGGATGGTGCCGCCGGTACAGAAGGGCGAGCTGCCGAGGGTGGAGCCGTCGAGCACGTCGCCCGTCGCGATGGGTTCAGCGCCCGCGGTGGGAGCGATGTCGATGCTCGTCCGCATCACCAGGGTCTGCCCAGCCGGCTGACCGGAGGTCGTCGGGTCGGGCTCCGCCCCGCCGTCGCCCACGCATGCGGTCAGGGGGAGCAGACCTGCGACCGAGAAGAAGACGACGACTGGCTGCATGGCGCCTCGGGCTGCACGAGTGGCTGGTGCCCCAGTGTCCGCCCAGGCGCTAGGTTTCCGCCATGCCAACTCTCGAGTCGGCGGCGCCTGGCACGTTGCAGCGGCAGGTCGTCGTCGGTCTGGTGCTCGTCGCGGTGATCGTCGCCCTCGGCTTCGGGGTGCGGTGGTGGACCCACCCGTCGGTGTTCGGGGACGGGGGATTCGACTTCCGCGCCCTGCCGCAGCCGGTGGCGCACTCCGCGAGGGACCTGCAGGTCACGTTCAGCGCTGACGAGCAACCGGTGACCCTCGAGGGGGTGGAGCCGGTCTGGGCGGACAACACGGCGCGCGCGACCGTGGCATTCTCGGTGTGCCGAGGGGACAGCCACCGGCTGGCGATAGGCGCGCCCGCGGGGGATGCCGAGATCGTCTGCGATCCGCTCCGTCCGGCGGTCGAGGGGACCAGGATCGATCCGCGTCAGGAGTACGTGGTCGCGACCATCACGCCCACTGCGGCAGGCGTGGCGCGCCTGGTCGGCGTCCGGCTCACCTACGCCACCGGGGCGAGCCGCCTGTTCCAGCGGGGCACCGAGGTCGTGCACCTCGACGCCACGGTGGTGGCTCGATGAGCGCCACGTTCGTCCTCGTCCACGGCGCCTGGCACGGCGCGTGGTGCTGGGACCGGCTGGTGCCGGAGCTGCAACGCCGCGGGCACGCGACCGTCGCCATGGACCTCCCGGTCGACGACGGGAGCGCGACGTTCGAGGACTACGCGGCCGCCGTGCTGGACGCCTACCCCGCGGACCTGGCCGACGTCGTCCTGGTGGGGCACTCGCTGGGGGCGATGGTGCTGCCGCTCGTCGAGGCCGCGCGTCCGCCCGCCCTGTCGGTGTCCCTGTGCGGGGTGATCCCGAATCTCGGCGCGGCACCGTGGGACGACGCGCCGCCGATGGCCCGTGAGGGCGCCTTCGCCACGGAACAGCGCCCCGACGGGGCCGCGGTGTTCCCCACGCTGGAGAGTGCGGTCGCCTCGTTCTACGCCGACTGCACCGGCGACGACGCCGCCTGGGCGTTCGCCCGGCTGCGTCCGCAGAACTCCTCGAGCCTGTGGGACCGCGCCTATCCCGTCGCTGTGCTCCCCGACGTACGACGTGCAGCCGTCGTCGGCGTCGACGACGCCGCGGTCACCCTCGAGTTCAGCCGGGCGGTGACGCGGGACCGGCTGGGCGTCGATCCCATCGAGATCCCGGGTGACCACTCGCCGTTCCTCGCCCGGCCCGCGGAGTTGGCGGAGGTGCTCGACCGGCTTGCGCGCGAGTCCCTGGGTTGACCCGGCTCAGGCAGGCTCGGCGGCCAGCGCCCGACCGACGGTGAGCGCCTGCTCGGTGCTGCCGCCGTGCAGGAACTCGAAGCGCTTGGCGCTCGTGAAGTAGCGGTGCGCCTCGCCGTCCAGGTCGATGCCGACGCCGCCGTGGACGTGGACGGTGGTGTGCGCGAGGCGGTGGCCGGCGTCGGCCGCCCACAGCTTCGCGATCGCCACCTCGGAGTCGGCGGGCAGACCCTCCTCGAGCCGCCACGCGGCCTGCCAGAGGGTGAGCCGCTGCGCGAGCACATCGATGTAGCCGTCGGCGAGCCGCTGGGACACGGCCTGGAAGGTGCCGATGGGCCGGCCGAACTGCTCGCGCGTCTTCGCGTACGCCGCGGTGAGCTGCAACGCCCCCTCGGTGATGCCGAGCTGCTCCGCGCTCGCGGCCACGAGCAGCAGCTGGCGGAGCCGGTGGGCGGCGCCGTCACCGGGCAGCCGCCGGCCCTCGTCCAGCGCCACGCCGGAGAGGTCGAGCCGCGCCACGCTGTCGCCGTCGGAGGTGCGCTGCGGCACGACGGTCACACCGGGGTCTCGGGGTGTCACCAGGAACACCTCGACCCCGTCGCCGGTGTCGGCCGGCACCAGGAACAGGTCCGCCGACGTCCCGGCCGGGACGATCGCCTTGCTGCCGGTCAGCAGCCAGCCCTCACCGTCGTGCGAACCGACCGTCGACGGCCGCTCGGGCGCGAAGGCCCGCTCCTCGGCCACGGCCGCCGTGAGCACCGTGGCTCCCGTCGCAGCGCCCGGCAGCCAGGCTGCCTGCTGCGCCGGCGAGCCGCACTCCGCGACGAGCAGGGACGCGGGTCCGTGCGCGGCCAGCGGCACCGGCGCGACGCGACGTCCGACCTCGACCAGCACGCGGCACAGCGCGACCAGCCCGAGGCCGGAGCCGTCGTACTCCTCCGGGAGCGCGAGCGACAGCAGCCCGGCGTTGCCCAGCTCGGCCCACAGCTCGCGGTCGAAGCGGTCGCCCGCCTGCTCGACCGCCTTCATCCGCGCGTTGGTCGCGCGGTCGGTCAGGATGCGGGCGGCCAACGCCGCCGCCTCGTCCTGCTCGGGGGTGAACGTGAAGTCCATGACCTACCTCTTCGCTGCGGGCAGCCCGAGCCCGACGTAGCCGATGATGTCCCGCTGGATCTCGTTGGTGCCGCCGCCGAAGGTCATCACGAGCGCGGAGCGGTGGTAGCGCTCCAGCCGCCCGGCCAGGACGGCGCCCTCCGAGTCACCGGTGATGCCGGCGTTGGGTCCGACGACCTCCATCAGCGAGCGGTAGACCTCGGTCGCCAGCTCGGACCCGTAGATCTTGGTCGCGGAGGCCTCGGCGGGGGAGAGCGGCACCTGCGCGTCGGCGTCGGCCGCGAGCTTCCAGTTGATGAGCGAGAGGGCCTCGGTGCGGGCGTGCGCGCGGCCGAGCGCGATCTGCACCCACTCGGCGTCGATCACCCGCTCGCCGGTCGGGCCCTTGGTCTCCTGCGCCCAGCGCCGGACCAGGTCGATCGAGTGCGCGAGCGGCGCGGACGACGTGAGCGCCACCCGCTCGTGGTTGAGCTGGTTGGTCATCAGCGACCAGCCGCCGTTGAGCTCACCGACGAGGTTGTCGGCCGGCACGCGCACGTCCTCGTAGTACGTCGCACTCGTGCCGACCCCGGCCACCGTGTGGACCGGCGTGTAGGAGACGCCGGGGGAGTCCGCCGGGACCAGGATCATCGACAGCCCCTTGTGCCGCGGCAGGTCGGGGTCGGTCCGGCAGGCCAGCCAGATCCAGTCGGCGTACTGGATGAGCGATGTCCACATCTTCTGGCCGTTGATCACCCACTCGTCTCCCTCCCGGCTCGCCCGCGTCCGCAGGGAGGCGAGGTCGGTGCCGGAGCCCGGCTCGGAGTAGCCGATCGAGAAGTGCAGGTCTCCGGCGAGGATCCGGGGGAGGAAGTACTCCTTCTGGGCGTCGGTGCCGTAGCGCATGATCGTCGGCCCGACGGTGTTGAGCGTCAGGTAGGGGATCGGCACGCCCGCGACCGCGGCCGCGTCGGTGAAGATCAGCTGCTCCACCATCGAGCGGGCCTGCCCGCCGTACTCCTCCGGCCAGCCGATGCCGAGCCATCCGTCGGTGCCGAGCTGGCGGATGACCTCCTTGTAGACCCCGGCCTCCCCGAACTCGCCCGTCGCCGAGGCCAGGCCCGCCCGTCGTTCGGGCGTGACGAGCGCGGCGAAGTACTCCCGCAGCTCCTCGCGGAGTCGCACGTGTTCGGGGGAGAGGGCGATGTGCATGTCCGCCAGACTAGAACGTGTTCTCGTTCTGGTCCATAATGGCCGCATGAGCGAAACCCGACAGCTCGACCACGGCACGCCCCCGGAGCGCTTCGCCCGGGGCTGGCACTGCCTGGGGCTTGCCGAGACCTTCCGCGACGGCACGCCGCACGGCATCGACGCCTTCGGCGGCAAGGTCGTCGTCTGGCAGGACAGCGCGGGCGGGATCAACGTGCTCGACGGCTACTGCCGGCACATGGGTGGCGACCTCACCCAGGGCTCGGTGAAGGGCGACGAGGTCGCCTGCCCCTTCCACGACTGGCGCTGGGGTGGCGACGGCCGCTGCAAGAAGATCCCCTACGCCAAGCGCGTCCCCCTCCGGGCCCGCACCCAGAAGTACCCCGTCGCGATCCGCAACGGCCAGGTGCTGATCTGGCACGACGCGGAGGGCTCCGAGCCGGACCTCGACATCCTGCCGCCGGAGCTGCCTGGGGTCGGCACGTCGACCTACACCGACTGGACCTGGGAGGTCGTCCCGATCACCGACTCCCACTGCCGCGAGCTCATCGACAACGTCGTCGACATGGCGCACTTCTACTACGTGCACTTCTCGTTCCCGACGAGCTTCCGCAACGTCTTCGAGGGGACCCAGGCGACGCAGTACATGGAGTCCAAGGGACGTCCCGACGTCAGCGGCGGGTACGGCGACGCCGACCTCTTCCTCAAGTCGGAGGCGACCTACTACGGCCCGGCGTACATGATCAACTGGCTCGACGTCGACTACAAGGGATTCCAGACCGAGGTCATCCTCATCAACTGCCACATCCCGACCGGGCCCGACTCCTTCACCCTGCAGTACGGCATCACCGTCAAGAAGCCCGAGGGGATCGACGACGACACGGCGCAGTACATCTCCCGGAAGTACGCCGAGATGTTCGGCGGCGGCTTCCTCCAGGACGTGGCGATCTGGAAGAACAAGGTCCCGGTCCAGAACCCGCTCCTCTGCGAGGAGGACGGCCCCGTCTACCAGCTGCGCCGGTGGTACGAGCAGTTCTACGTCGACCGCGCCGACGTCGTGCCCGAGATGACCGAGCGCTTCGAGTTCGAGGTCGACACGACCCGCGCCAACGAGTACTGGCAGGCCGAGGTCGCCGAGAACCTCGCCCAGCGGGCCGCCGAGACCCCGGCCTGATGGCCTCCTTCGTCCCGACCAGCGAGGAGACGCTGGAGGACCAGCGGCTCTACACGCGGGCCCGGCTGGTCGAGGTCGCCTGCCTGGACTGCCTCGCCCGCGTCGGCGTCAAGAAGAACTCCGAGCACCACACCTCCATCCAGTGGACGGACCGGGCGCTGGGGGACTGCCAGGAGTTCGCAAGGATGTCCGCCGAGCCCGGCGGGCGCCCGGTGTACGCCGCCTGCCCACGGCTGGCCGCGAGCATCGAGGCCGCCGTGCGCGACGGGGCCGTCCCCATCGGGGCCGAGGACGGGTACTGAGGTCGGCATGGACACCGAGTCGTTCGAGCTGAAGGTGGTCGACGTCGTCGAGGAGACCGACGACGCCCACTCGATCACCCTCGAGGTGCCCGAGGACCTCGCGGCGCACTTCGCCTACAAGCCGGGGCAGTTCCTCACCGTGGCCGTGCCCAGCGACCTGACCGGCGTCGCCGCGCGCTGCTACTCGCTGTCCAGCAGTCCGCGCGCCGACAGGGCTGAGGCGACGGTGACGATCACCGTGAAGCGCACCCGTGACGGCTACGCGTCCAACTGGATCTGCGACAACGTCCGCGAGGGCAGCACGCTCCGGGTGCTGGCGCCGAGCGGGATCTTCACCCCGGCCTCGCTGGACGACGACCTGCTGCTCTTCGCCGGCGGCTCCGGCATCACCCCGGTCATCTCGATCACGCGTACGGCGCTCGCGCGCGGGACGGGCCGGATCGTGCTGTTCTACGCCAACCGCGACGAGCGGTCCGTCATCTTTGCCGAGGACCTCCAGCAGCTCTCCGCCGACCACCCGGACCGGCTCGTCGTCGTGCACTGGCTGGAGTCGGTGCAGGGGCTGCCGAGCCAGGAGCAGCTGCGGGCGTTCATCGCGCCGTACACCTCGTGGAACGCCTTCGTCTGCGGGCCGGCGCCCTTCATGAAGCTGACCGTGGCGGCGTTGCGCGAGCTGGAGTTCCCGCGCGAGCGGCGGCACCAGGAGAAGTTCGTCTCGCTCGGGGGCAACCCGTTCGGCGACCTGCACGCGCTCGACGACGTCGAGGTCTACGAGGACGACGAGCCCGAGGTGTCCGGCCCCCAGGGGCCGGTCAAGCTCGAGGTGGAGCTCGACGGCGAGGAGCACGTCTTCGACGACTGGCAGCCCGGCACCAAGCTGCTCGAGCACCTCGAGGCCAAGGGCGTGAAGGCGCCCTACTCGTGCCGCGAGGGGGAGTGCAGCGCCTGTGCCGTCCGGCTGCTCGAGGGCGAGGTGCGGATGCTGCACAACGACGTCCTCGACGAGGAAGACCTGGCCGAGGGGATCCGGCTCGGGTGCCAGTCGGTGCCTGTCACCGACACCGTCAAGGTCACCTATCACTAGGCCCCATCAGCCGGCGTCGGGCGGGGCGCTTGAGAACTACAGTGCTGTAGTTGTCGCCCTCGGGTTGTCTGGGACGCATGTGACTGGTGTGATTCTTGGGTGCTGATGCGTCTCATGGGGAGCGTGCTGGCGGCCGGGCTGGCCGTCGGCGTCCTCGTCGCCCCCGCGGAAGTCCCGTCCGCACCGCCGACCGGGAGGGACCTGCGGCTCGCCGCGGCGGCGCCGGCCTCGCCGACCTACACGACCTTCACGCTGAACATCCGGCACGACCTCGGCAAGCGCAAGGCCCGCCAGGACATGCGCAAGGCGCTGACCACGCTCGGCGACGCCGGCGGCTTCCAGGAGATGTCCGACCTCGTCGACCGGCAGACGCTGATGCGTCTCTGCAAGGACCTCGACTGGGGCTGGTACATGCCCCAGGACCAGGGCCAGGAGATCCCGATCGTCTGGGACCGGTCGCGCTTCCGGATCATCGACGGTCACACCGTCAAGGTGCACGGCCCCGAGGAGGGGGTCACGCCCAGCCGCTACATCAACGTGGTGCGGCTGCGGGAGCAGGCGACCGGCAAGGTGTTCGGCTTCATCAACACCCACACGATCGCGCAGGCGTCGTACGACGCGCAGGCCACCGACATGCACCGCATCCCCCGCCTGCGCAAGCATTTCCGGATGCTGCGGCGCGAGATCCTCGCGCTCTTCGCGACCACCGAGCACGTCTTCGTCAGCGGCGACCTCAACGTCAACTACCTCGCCGACCGCAAGCGCCGGGTCAAGGGGCTGCCGACCGACGAGCTCGGCGACCTGGTCTCCTTCGACATGCCGCTGCAGGGCTCGCGCGGGCCGACGTCGCTGCTGGACTACGGCATGACCGTCAAGGACGGCAGCGGCCTGGAGCTGGCGCACTCGCGGATCGTGCACGGCTGGAACTCCGACCACGACGCCGTCCAGCTGACCTACCGTCCGGTCGACCTGTTCCGGACGGGACCGCTCTTCAACCGGCCGGTCTCCTCGATCGCCGACCGACACCGGGTCCTCGACCGGGTCGCGCGCGCGATCGACGACGCGGAGGCGGGCGGACTGGTCCGCGTGATCAGCTCCCGGATCGACGACGACGCCGTCACCACCGCCCTGGTCCGCGCGGCGGCCGAGGGCGTCGACGTGCGGGTCGTGCTCGGCGGCGGCACGGCGACCGGCGCCGAGAAGCGCCTCGAGGCGGCTCTCGGCACGGACCGGAAGGCGGACTCGTGGTTCCACCGCTGCTCGGGCACCTGCCTGGGCGGCGCCGGCAAGCAGCAGACCAACGTGGTGCTCGTCAGCCGCGCCGGCGGCACCACCGACCTGACCCTGGTCGGCTCCGGCCCGCTCGTGCGCAACGAGGCAGGCCGCTGGACCGACGCGTTCCGGGTCTCGACGTCGTCGGTGTACGACGGCTACGGCCGGCTCTTCACGCGGTACGCCGCCGATGGCACCGACACGTCACCGCGACGCGTCCTCGCGTGGGGCGCCTTCAAGGCCCAGCTCTACCCGGCGCCGGCCGGGCGCCGGCACGACCCGGTGCTGAAGGCACTCGCGCCGGTGGGGTGCCGCAACGCCCGCGGCCTCCGGACCGACGACGGCCGGACCAACGTGCGGATCGCCGTACAGGCCTGGTCGGGGGAGCGCGGGCGGCTGATCGCCGAGCGCCTCGGCGCCCTCCAGGACCGCGGCTGCGACGTGGCGGCCGTCCTGGGGCCCAAGGTCCTCGGCGGCATCCGCAGGCAGCTGGCCCGGGCACGCATCCCGACCCGGGACGCCGCCACGGGGCAGAACCTCCTCGTCGTGGACGGCCGCTACGGCAAGCTCGCCGGCGGGCACGTCGCCTGGACGGGCGGTCCCGGGTGGACCGACCAGTCGCTGGTGAGCGACGGGATCACCCTCGCAGTGCCGTACAGGGACACGGTCCGCGGCTACCTCGACGGCTTCACGCGGGCCTGGCGCAACGGCTGAGGACCCCGGGCCTCACCAGCCGCGGGCCCGCCACTCCGCGAGGTGCGGACGCTCCGCGCCCAGCGTCGAGTCGCCACCGTGGCCGGGGTAGAACCACGTCTCGTCGGGGAGCCGCTGGAAGACCTTCGTCTCCACCTCGTCGATCAGCTGGATGAACGCCGCCTCGTCGCCGAACGTGTTGCCGACGCCGCCGGGGAACAGCGAGTCCCCGGTGAACAGGTGCGGGTGGCCCTCGGGGTCGTCGTAGAGGAGCGCGATCGAGCCCGGCGTGTGACCGGCGATGGTGATCACCTCGAGGGAGACCTCGCCGACGCGGACGACGTCGCCCTGGCGCACCGGCCGGGTGACCTCGACGCCGGTCTGCTCGGTGATGGCGTCGGCGTCGGGGAACCCGGCCGCGACCTCGGCGCCGGTCGCGTCGACGACGGCCTTCAGGGCGCGGTGGTGGTCCCAGTGCTGGTGGGTGGTGACGACGGTGGTCAGGCCGGCCTCGCCGATGAGGGGGAGCAGGGTGTCGGGCTCGGCGGCGGCGTCGACCAGCACCTGCGCCCCGCTCGTCCGGCACCGCAGGAGGTAGCAGTTGTTGGACATCTTCTCGTCGACGGCGACCTTGGTGATGCGCAGGCCGCCGGCGTCTCGGACGTCGGGGGCGCCCCCGGGCGTCACGTCGCCGGTGTAGGTCACCACGAGGCCACCTCCGGCAGGTCGCCGCTGTCGCTGGTCAGGCCCTCGCCGTGGCCACGCCCCGTGAGCCACCAGGCCAGGTCGTGGGACAGGCCGGTGACGGTCGGGCCGCCCGTGCCGTAGTCCCAGGTGCGGTCGAGGTCGGTGGCGTGGGCGCGGAAGGAGCCGGGCCCGCGGGCGGTCGCGTTGTCGAGCACGATGGCCGCGAACTCGGGTGTCCAGTCCCCCTGCGTCGGCCCGGCAGCCATGTCGACGTGGTGGATCTCGACCTCGCCCAGGCGCATGCCGGGCACGGCCGTGGCCGGGAACGAGCGGCCGCCCGGCACCCGCTCGACGGTGCTGTCCCAGCGCTCGTCGGGGATCGAGCTGGCCGCGTCGGCGAAGTCGGTGGTGGAGGCGAGGAACCGGGTGCGCAGGGTCTCGGGATCGCTGGCGGCGAGCTCGTCGATGTCGGCGTCCCGGGCCTCCTGGGAGGCATACATCGGCACAGGCTCGCCGGCGACGATGCCGCGGAGAGCGCCGGCCAGCCCCTCGGCGTTCAGGGTGAGGTGGGCGAGGACGTGGGCACGGGTCCAGCCGGGCAGCAGGCTCGGCCCGGTCCAGGCCTCGTCGGGAAGGGCGTCGACGGAGCGCACCAGGCGCTGGGTCGCGTCCTGGAGCAGGTCGGCTGCGGCGCTGGTGCGGGTGAGATCGGGCATGCGACATTCCTACCCGAGCGGTCCGACGGCGACCAGTCCGGCGCGATGGGTGGACTGTCGGTGGGCCGTGAGATCGTGGTCGCGTTTCGCCCATCACCCGCGTGGCGGCTTGCCCCGCTCCGTAGGATGAGCGAACACTTGTTCGAACAGACTTCTCTCTTCGAGGATTGCCAGTGCAGGATCAGCTGATCATCCGTGGGGCGCGCGAGCACAACCTCAAGGACGTCTCGATCGACCTCCCTCGCGACTCGCTCATCGTCTTCACCGGCCTCTCCGGGTCGGGCAAGTCCTCGCTGGCGTTCGACACGATCTTCGCCGAGGGCCAGCGCCGCTACGTCGAGTCGCTCTCGGCGTACGCCCGCCAGTTCCTGGGGCAGATGGACAAGCCGGACGTCGACTTCATCGAGGGCCTCTCGCCCGCGGTCTCGATCGACCAGAAGTCCACCAGCAAGAACCCCCGCTCGACCGTCGGCACGATCACCGAGGTCTACGACTACCTCCGGCTGCTCTACGCCCGCGCCGGCCGCCCGCACTGCCCGACGTGCGGCTCGCCGATCGAGCGGCAGACGCCCCAGCAGATCGTCGACAAGATCCTCTCCCTCGAGGACGGTCGCCGCTTCCAGGTGCTGGCGCCGGTCATCCGCGGCCGCAAGGGCGAGTACGTCGAGCTCTTCCGCCAGCTCCAGCAGCAGGGCTTCTCCCGGGCGCGGGTCAACGGCGAGACCCACACGCTCGACGACCCGCCCAAGCTCGACAAGCAGAAGAAGCACACCATCGAGGTCGTGGTCGACCGGCTGGCGGTCAAGGACTCCTCCAAGCGACGCCTGACCGACTCCGTCGAGACCGCGCTCACCCTGGCCGGCGGCCTGGTGCTCTTCGACTTCGTCGACCTGGGTCCCAAGGACCCGGGCCGCGAGCTGCGCTTCTCCGAGAAGATGGCCTGCCCCAACGAGCACGCCATCGACACCGACGAGCTCGAGCCCCGCTCGTTCTCGTTCAACTCCCCGTTCGGGGCCTGCCCGGTCTGCCACGGGCTCGGCACCCGCATGGAGGTCGACCCCGAGCTGGTCGTCCCCGACGTCACCGCGACCCTCGGCGAGGGCGCCATCCAGCCGTGGAGCCAGGCCCACGTCGCCGACTACTTCCTGCGGCTGATGGGGGCGCTGGGCGACGAGCTCGGCTTCGACCTCAACACGCCCTGGCAGGACATCTCGCCGCTCGGCCAGAAGTCGCTGCTCAACGGCCACGCCACCAAGGTCCACGTCGTCACCCGCAACCGTTACGGCCGCGAGCGCGCCTACTACGCCGAGTTCGAGGGCGTCCGCAGCTACATCGAGCGTCGCCACCGCGAGGCCGAGTCCGACACGAGCCGCGAGCGGTTCGAGGGCTTCATGCGCGAGGTGCCGTGCCCGGCGTGCGACGGCAGCCGCCTCAAGCCGGTCTCGATGGCCGTGACGCTCGGTGCCCGGGAGTCCGGCGGCAAGAACATCGCCGAGGTCTGCGCCCTGCCGATCAACGAGACCGCCGAGTTCCTGCGCACCCTCGACCTCAGCGCGCGTGAGCGCCAGATCGGCGAGCGGGTGCTCAAGGAGATCCAGGAGCGGCTCAACTTCCTGCTCGACGTCGGCCTCGACTACCTCTCGCTCGACCGGCCCTCGGGCTCGCTGAGCGGCGGTGAGGCGCAGCGGATCCGGCTCGCGACCCAGATCGGCGCCGGCCTCGTCGGCGTGCTCTACGTCCTCGACGAGCCCTCGATCGGCCTGCACCAGCGCGACAACCACCGCCTGATCGAGACGCTGCTCCGGCTCAAGGACCTCGGCAACACCCTGATCGTCGTCGAGCACGACGAGGACACGATCCGGGTCGCCGACTGGATCGTCGACATCGGCCCCGGTGCCGGCGAGCACGGTGGCCAGGTCGTCCACAGCGGCAGCGTCGCCGACCTGCTCAAGCACCCCGACTCGATGACCGGGCAATACCTGTCGGGTCGGCGCGAGATCCCCGTCCCCGCCGTGCGCCGCCCGCGCACCAAGGGCCGCGAGCTCACCGTCCACGGCGCCCGCGAGCACAACCTCCAGAACGTCGACGTGAGCTTCCCGCTGGGCCTCTTCGTCGCCGTGACGGGCGTCTCCGGGTCGGGCAAGTCGACCCTGGTCAACGACATCCTCTACACCTCGCTGGCCAAGCAGATCTACAACGCCCGCGCGGTCCCCGGCCGGCACCAGAAGATCACCGGCCTCGAGCACGTCGACAAGGTCATCCACGTCGACCAGTCGCCGATCGGCCGCACCCCGCGGTCCAACCCCGCGACCTACACCGGCGTCTTCGACCACATCCGCAAGCTCTTCGCCTCGACCCCCGAGGCCAAGATGCGCGGCTACCTCCAGGGCCGGTTCTCCTTCAACGTCAAGGGCGGTCGCTGCGAGGCGTGCGCCGGCGACGGCACGATCAAGATCGAGATGAACTTCCTGCCGGACGTCTATGTCCCCTGCGAGGTCTGCCACGGCGCGCGCTACAACCGCGAGACGCTCGAGGTGCACTACAAGGGCAAGACGATCGCCGAGGTCCTCGACATGCCCATCGAGGAGGCTGCTGACTTCTTCGCCGCGGTCCCCGCGATCGCCCGTCACATGAAGACGCTGTGCGAGGTCGGCCTGGGCTACGTCCGCCTGGGCCAGCCGGCCACCACGCTGTCCGGCGGCGAGGCGCAGCGCGTCAAGCTGTCCTCGGAACTGCAGAAGCGCTCCACCGGCCGCACCGTCTACGTCCTGGACGAGCCGACGACCGGCCTGCACTTCGAGGACATCCGCAAGCTGCTGCTGGTGCTCGGCCGCCTGGTCGACGCCGGCAACACCGTGCTGGTGATCGAGCACAACCTCGACGTCATCAAGACCGCCGACTGGCTGGTCGACATGGGTCCCGAGGGTGGGTCGCGCGGCGGTCTGGTCGTCGCCGAGGGCACGCCCGAGGCGGTCGCGGCCGTCGAGGCCAGCCACACCGGCACGTTCCTGGCGCCGCTGCTCGACGGCAAGCACGCCAAGCAGCCGGCCCGGATGCTGAGCGCGAAGACCGAGCCCGTCCCGGCCAAGCGCGCGGCCGCCAAGAAGACGACGGCCAAGAAGACGACGGCCAAGAAGACGACGGCCAAGAAGGCGGTGGCGAAGAAGGCGGTGGCGAAGAAGTCGGCTTCGAAGCGGTAGGTAGGGTCGCGGTCGTGACCACGGAACCCGGAATCTCCCGCCGCCACGCCCTCGCCGGGGCTGCCACCGTCGGTGTCGGCCTGCCGCTCCTCGCCGCGTGCGGCGGGGGATCGGACGCCACGACGGGCGCGTCGGCGTCGCCCGACGCCGGACCGCTGGGCGCCACGGCCGACATCCCCGTCGGCGGCGGCACGGTCTTCGCGGACCAGAAGGTCGTCGTCACCCAGCCCACCGCGGGCGAGTTCAAGGGCTTCTCGGCCACCTGCACCCACCAGGGCTGCGTCGTCGCCAACGTGACCGAGACGATCAACTGCCCGTGCCACGGCAGCAAGTTCTCCATCGAGGACGGCTCGGTGCAGGCCGGCCCGGCCACCCGGGCGCTGCCGGAGGTCACCGTCACGGTCGACGGCGACCAGATCAGCATCAGCTGACGCCGGCGGGCACTCTCGGCAGCTCGCGGCGCCACGACTCGTCGCGCGGGGACCGGCGGCGGTCCAGGCGCGCGTCCAGGACGACGCGCGCCTCGTCCCAGCGCCCGGCGCGGATGAGCGCGGCGATCCGGGCCTCCTCGACGATCTCGCGCTGCGCGTCCGAGCCACCGAGCCGACGGGTCGGCCCGGCCAGCGCGGCGAGCTCGTCGGCGGCCCTCGAACATCGACCGGAGGCCATCGCGCCCAGCGCGCGGGCCAGCGGAGCCACGACCTCGCGCTGGGTCGGGTGTGCGTGGGCGGCCGCCCACGTGGCCAGGCGGCCGAGGCCGCCCGTGTCGCCGAGGGCCAGCAGCGTCACGGCCGCGTGGAGGGCCAGGAACGGTGTCGACGGGGTCTCGAGGACTCCGCGCCCCGCCACGGACGCGACCGCCGCGATGTCCGGCACGTCGTCGGCGCCCGGCGTCAGCGCCCACCGGAACAGCAGCGAGCCGCTGTCGACCAGCGCCCGGCAGCCCAGGCCGCGCTCGGGGCGCAGCTGGGACTCGTAGCGCCGGCGTACGGCGTCGAGGTCGCCCAGCGTCAGCTCGTGCAGGGCGGCGTGCCAGGAGAAGTGGCTGAGGCTGTCGATCGAGGCGCCCTCGCCGGTGACCCAGCCGTCCATCCAGGCCAGCCCGGCCTCGTGGTCGCCGGTCTCGTAGTGGGCGTGCGCCCGGGCGTGCGCCGAGTGCCCGGCCCCGGGCTCCTCCGCGAGCGAGCGGCAGGACAGCTCCATCGCCTCGTCGAAGCGGCCCTGCTCCTGGCGCACGAAGGCGAGCAGCCCGGTGAACCACCAGTCGTCGCCGTACGCCGGGATGGCCCGCTCGACGATCGCCCAGGCCTCCTCGGGCACCTCGGTGACGCCGGCGAAGGCGATGGTCGGCACGGCGGTCGACAGCAGGAGGGCGTCGCGCGGGTGCGCCTCGAGGTGCCGCACCAGCGCCGAGGAGTCCCCGCGGACGTGGGCCGCGACCGCGTGCACGTGGCTGCGCTCGCGGGCGGTGCCCCGGCCGGCGTGCAGCTCGGCGTCCCGCAGCCGGGCCCGGACGTCGACCGCCGCGCACAGCTCGTGGCCGAAGAGGGCCAGCGCCGCATGTCCCATCGCGAAGGTCGGGTCGAGGGCGATCGAGGTCGCCACGGCCTCGGCGGCGCCGGTGCGCAGCGCGAGCAGGTCGCGGACCCCGCGGGTGTAGGCGGCGGCCGCCTCGGGCGAGGTGGTGAGCTCGTAGTCGTAGAGATCGCGACAGACCATGTAAATACAGTAAGTCACGCGAGATAAAAAACCGGAGAACCTGCGTCGAGTCGGCGCACCTGCCGGACTGTCCCCACGGGACCGTAGGGTTGCGGTGTGCCTGCTGGTCGACCTTCCCGTTCCTCCCGAGGGCCGTTGTCCTACCGTCCCGAGCCCGGGTCCATCCCGACCCAGCCGGGCGTCTACCGGTTCCGCGACCCGCGCGGTCGCGTGATCTACGTCGGCAAGGCGAAGAACCTCCGCGCCCGGCTCTCGTCGTACTTCCAGGACGTCGGCAACCTCCACCAGCGCACCGCCACGATGGTCACCACCGCGGCCAGCGTCGAGTGGACGACCGTCAACACCGAGGTCGAGGCGCTCCAGCTGGAGTACTCCTGGATCAAGGAGTTCGACCCGCGCTTCAACGTCAAGTACCGCGACGACAAGTCCTACCCGTGGCTCGCGGTCACCGTCGGCGAGGAGTTCCCGCGGGTGATGGTCGGCCGCGGCGCCAAGCGCAAGGGCACCCGCTACTTCGGCCCCTACAGCCACGCCTGGGCCATCCGCGAGACCGTCGACCAGCTGCTGCGCGTCTTCCCGATGCGCTCGTGCAGCAACGGCGTGTTCAAGCGGTCCAGCCAGATCGGCCGGCCGTGCCTGCTCGGCTACATCGACAAGTGCTCGGCGCCGTGCGTCGGCTCGGTGAGCGCCGAGGAGCACCGCGCGATCGTGGACGACTTCTGCGACTTCATGGCCGGCCAGACGACCGGCTTCGTGCGCCGCATCAAGAAGGAGATGTACGCCGCCTCCGAGGCCGAGGACTACGAGAAGGCCGCGCGGCTGCGCGACGACCTCGGGGCCCTCGAGAAGGCCCTGGAGAAGCAGGCCGTGGTGCTCGGTGACGGCACCGACGCCGACGTGATCGCGCTCGCCGAGGACCCGCTCGAGGTCGCGGTCCAGATCTTCTACGTGCGCGGCGGCCGGATCCGCGGCCAGCGCGGGTGGGTCGCCGACCGGGTCGAGGAGGGCGAGACGCCCGAGCTGGTCGAGACCCTGCTCCTCCAGCTCTACGCCGGCGCCGACGACGCGGGTGACACGATCCCGCGCGAGATCCTGGTGCCGGCGATGCCCCCGGACGCCGCGACCTTCGAGGAGCTGCTCAGCGACCTGCGGGGGAGCCGGGTGGCGATCCGGGTCCCCCAGCGGGGCGACAAGAAGACGCTCCAAGAGACCGTGGCGCGCAACGCCGGCCAGGCGCTGGTGCTGCACAAGACCAAGCGGGCCAGCGACCTGACGACCCGCAACCGCGCGCTCGAGGAGATCCAGGCGGCGCTCGAGCTCGACGAGGTGCCCCTGCGCATCGAGTGCTACGACGTCTCCAACCTCCAGGGCACCGAGGTCGTTGCCTCGATGGTGGTCTTCGAGGACGGCCTGCCGCGCAAGTCCGAGTACCGCCGCTTCGTCATCAAGGGCGTCGACGGGCAGAACGACGTCGCGTCCATGCACGAGGTCATCACCCGCCGCTTCCGGCGGCTGCTCGACGAGCAGTCCCGCAGCACCGAGGTGTCCGCCGAGAGCGGGCCGATGCTCGTCGACCCCGAGACCGGGCGACCCCGCAAGTTCGCCTACGCGCCGGGCCTGGTGGTCGTCGACGGCGGTCCGCCGCAGGTCGCGGCGGCGCAGCGTGCCCTCGACGAGCTCGGCATCGACGACATCCCGGTCTGCGGCCTGGCCAAGCGCCTCGAGGAGGTCTGGTTGCCCGCGGAGGAGGACCCCGTGATCCTCGCGAGGTCCAGCGAGGGCCTCTACCTCCTCCAGCGGATCCGCGACGAGGCCCACCGCTTCGCCATCACCCACCACCGCAACCGGCGCTCCAAGTCGATGGTCGAGAGCCTGCTCGACGACGTGCCGGGCCTGGGCGAGGTGCGGCGCAAGACCCTGCTCAAGCACTTCGGGTCGCTCAAGAAGCTGCGGCTTGCCACGGTCGAGGAGATCGCCCTGGTGCCTGGCATCGGCGAGCGCACGGCGACGGCGATCAAGGATGCGGTCGCGGCGGCGAGCAGCAAGACTGGGCCCACGATCACCAGCATCAACACCGCGACCGGTGAGATCGAGGAGTCCTGATGACGTTGGAAGACCACCGCGGCGAGCTCGTGGTCGTCACCGGCATGACCGGCGCCGGCCGCAGCACGGCCGCGAAGGAGCTCGAGGACCTCGGCTTCTACGTCGTCGACAACATGCCGCCCAGCCTGCTGCGTGACGTCGTGCGGCTCGTCGACGAGAGCAAGGGCCCCGAGCAGCCCATCGCCGTCGTGGTCGACGTGCGCAGCGGCTCGTTCTTCCAGTCCCTGCAGGCCAACCTCGCGCAAGGGGCCACCGGCCGTCGTACGACCCTGGTGTTCCTGGAGGCCTCCGACGACGTCCTCGTACGCCGCCAGGAGGCCGTGCGGCGCCCACACCCCCTCCAGGCGGGCGGCCGCCTGCTCGACGGCCTCCAGCGCGAGCGCACCGTGCTCGCGGAGCTGCGCAGCGACGCCGACCTGGTCATCGACACCTCGACGCTCAACGTGCACCAGCTCACCGACCGGATCGCGGAGGCCTTCGGTGCGCCGGAGGCGATCCAGCTCCAGGTCACCGTGACGAGCTTCGGCTTCAAGTACGGCATCCCCGTCGACGCCGACTTCGTCGCCGACATGCGCTTCCTGCCCAACCCCTTCTGGATCCCCGAGCTGCGTGCGGGCACCGGCCGGGACCGCGAGGTCGCCGACTACGTCAAGAGCCGGCCCGGGGCCGCGGAGTTCCTCGACGCCTACGTGCCGCTCCTGGCCGGTGTGGCCGAGGGCTACCTCCGCGAGGGCAAGCGCTTCATGACCGTGGCCGTCGGCTGCACCGGCGGCAAGCACCGCAGCGTCGCGATGACCGAGGAGATCGCCCGGCGCCTCAAGGACCTCGGCTACACGACCCGGGCCGCCCACCGCGACCTCGGCCGGGAGTGATGACCCACCGCGCCCAGTCGGCCGTGGCCCTCGGGGGTGGCCACGGCCTGCACGCGTCCCTGCAGGCCCTGCGCCGCCTCGTCGACGAGCTCGTCGTCGACGACCTGACCGCGATCGTCACCGTCGCCGACAACGGCGGCTCGTCGGGGCGGCTGCGCGGGGAGTTCGGGGTGCTCCCGCCGGGCGACCTCCGGATGGCGCTGGCCGCCCTGTGCGGCGATGACGACTGGGGCGCGACCTGGGCGGAGGTGCTCCAGCACCGCTTCGCCGGCGACGGCGAGATGCGCGGCCACGTGATCGGCAACCTGCTGATCGTCGGGCTCTGGGAGCGGCTGGGCGACCACGTCAAGGCCCTCGACTGGGTCGGCAAGCTGCTCGGTGCCACCGGACGCGTGCTGCCGATGGCGCTGACGCCCCTCGACATCACCGCGCAGGTGCGCGGTCTGGACCGCTCCGACCCCGACGCCCTGACCACGGTGCGCGGCCAGGTCGAGGTCGCGACCACGGAGGGCGTGATCGACTCGGTGCAGCTCGACCCGGCCGACCCGCTGGCCTGCCCCGAGGCCGTGGCCGCGATCCGCGACGCCGACTGGGTCGTGATCGGGCCGGGTTCGTGGTTCACCTCGGTCATCCCGCACCTGCTCGTCCCCGAGCTGCGCCGGGCACTCGCCGAGACCGATGCCCGCGTGATCGTGGTGCTCAACCTCGACGAGCAGGCGGGGGAGACCGGTGGCTTCGGTCCCGACGACCACCTCGCGGTGCTCTCCGAGCACGCACCCGACCTCAAGGTGCACGCCGTGCTGGCCGACCGGGGGCGCGTCGGCGAGGGCCTGGCGGACCTCGAGCACGTCGTCCACGCCCATGGCGCACGCCTGTTCGTCGACGACGTGGCGGCCGACGACGGGTCTCCGCGGCATGACCCTGCGAAGCTCGCGGCGGCCTATGCGAGGATCGTCGAGCACTCCTGACTCGGCAGGGTGATTGACCAGCATGACAGGATCGGCAGCATGGCGATGACGGCACAGGTGAAGGCTGAACTCTCCTCCACCCAGATCACGAAGACCTGTTGTCGCAAGGCGGAAGTCGCCTCGCTGCTCCGCTTTGCCGGCGGTCTGCACATCGTCAGCGGACGCATCGTGGTGGAGGCGGAGCTCGACACCGGCGCGGCCGCCCGACGGGTCCGCAAGGACATCGCCGAGGTCTACGGCCACCAGTCCGACGTGGTCATGGTCCAGGGCAACGGCATCCGCAAGGGCAGCCGCTACATCGTCCGGATCGTCAAGGACGGCGAGGCCCTCGCCCGCCAGACCGGACTCCTCGACCAGCGAGGGCGACCCGTGCGCGGCCTGCCGCCGGCGGTCGTGTCCGGCGGTGGCTGCGACGCCGTCGCCGCGTGGCGCGGCGCCTTCCTGGCCCACGGCTCGCTCACCGAGCCCGGCCGGTCCTCGGCCCTCGAGGTGACCTGCCCCGGCCCCGAGGCCGCGCTCGCGCTCGTCGGCGTCGCCCGCCGCCTCGGCATCCAGGCCAAGGCCCGGGAGGTGCGTGGCGTCGACCGCGTCGTGATCCGCGACGGCGACGCCATCGGCCAGCTGCTCACCCGGCTGGGCGCCCACGAGTCGCTGATGGCCTGGGAGGAGCGCCGGATGCGCCGCGAGGTGCGCGCGACGGCCAACAGGCTCGCCAACTTCGACGACGCCAACCTGCGCCGCTCGGCGCGTGCGGCCGTCGCCGCCGGCGCCCGCGTGGAGCGGGCGCTGGAGATCCTCGGCGAGGAGATCCCCGACCACCTCAAGCTCGCCGGCTCGCTGCGCCTGGAGCACAAGCAGGCCTCGCTGGAGGAGCTCGGCCAGCTGCACGAGCCCGTGCTGACCAAGGACGCCATCGCCGGCCGCATCCGTCGCCTGCTGGCGATGGCCGACAAGCGCGCCGAGGAGCTCGGCATCCCCGACACCGAGGCGTCGCTGACCCCGGAGATGCTCGCCGACGAGGCCTGAGCAGGGCGCCGGCAGGGCGTGATCACGGTTACTTGCACGTACGCCGGGACGCCGGTGTCAGCGACCGAGACCGGGCGATAGGGTCGATGGCGCTGGTCACCGAAGGCCAGTGTTCGTCCACGGGGTCACCAAAGGCCCCACACCTAGGAGGCATGGACCCATGACCGTCCGCGTAGGCATCAACGGCTTCGGCCGCATCGGCCGCAACTTCTTCCGGGCCGTTCGGGCCTCCGGTCTCGACATCGAGATCGTCGGCGTCAACGACCTGACCGACAACGCCGTCCTGGCGCACCTGCTCAAGTACGACACGATCCTCGGGCGTCTCGACGCCGACGTGACCTCGACCGACGACGCGATCGTCGTCGGCGGCACGGAGATCAAGGCGTTCGCCGAGCGCAACCCGGCCGACCTCAAGTGGGGTGAGCTCGGTGTCGACGTCGTCGTGGAGTCCACCGGCTTCTTCACCGACGCCACCAAGGCGCGTGCGCACGTCGACGCCGGTGCCAAGAAGGTCATCATCTCGGCCCCCGCGTCCAACGAGGACATCACGGTGGTCATGGGTGTGAACCACACCGACTACGACCCGGCGAAGCACACCGTCATCTCCAACGCCTCGTGCACCACCAACTGCCTGGCGCCGATGGCCAAGGCCCTCCACGACGACCTCGGCATCGTCAAGGGCCTGATGACGACCATCCACGCCTACACGGCGGACCAGAACCTCCAGGACAACATCCACAAGGACCTGCGTCGCGCCCGCGCCGCGGCCCTCAACGTGGTGCCGACCTCGACCGGTGCGGCCAAGGCCATCGGCCTGGTCATGCCCGAGCTCAAGGGCAAGCTCGACGGCTACGCCCTGCGCGTCCCGGTCCCGACCGGCTCGGCCACCGACCTCACGTTCGAGGCCGGCCGTGAGACCACCGTCGAGGAGGTCAACGCGATCGTGCAGAAGGCTGCCGACGGCCGCTTCCTGCGCTACTCGACCGACCCGATCGTCTCCTCCGACATCGTGACCGACCCGGCGTCCTGCATCTTCGACGCACCGCTGACCAAGGTCATCGGCAACCAGGTCAAGGTCGTCGGCTGGTACGACAACGAGTGGGGCTACTCCAACCGCCTCGCGGACCTGATCGCCTACATCGGCGAGACGCTCTGACGCATGGCTGACTACGGCAACCTCGGTGACGTCGCCGGCAAGCGGGTCCTGGTCCGCTCGGACCTGAACGTCCCGCTCGACGGCACCACCATCACCGACGACGGCCGGATCCGCGCCAGCGTCCCCACCATCCGCTCCCTGGCCGAGGCCGGGGCGCGGGTGGTGGTGACCGCGCACCTCGGTCGCCCCAAGGGCGCCCCCGAGGAGCGCTACTCGCTCCGTCCGGTCGCGGCCCGCCTCGGCGAGCTCCTCGGCACGGACGTCGCGTTCGCCACCGACACGGTGGGGGAGAGCGCCCGCAGCACGGTCGACGGCCTCACCGACGGCCAGGTGGCGGTGCTCGAGAACGTCCGCTTCAACCCGGGCGAGACCAGCAAGGACGACGCGGAGCGCGGCGCCTTCGCCGACGAGCTCGCGTCGCTGGCGGACGCGTTCGTCTCCGACGGCTTCGGGGTGGTGCACCGCAAGCAGGCGTCGGTCTACGACGTGGCGCAGCGGCTCCCGCACGCGATGGGGGCGCTCGTCGCCACCGAGATCGACGTACTCCGTCGGTTGACGGTGGACCCTGCGCGCCCGTACGTCGTGGTCCTCGGCGGCTCGAAGGTCTCCGACAAGCTCGGCGTCATCGACAACCTGCTCGGCAAGGCCGACAAGCTGCTGATCGGCGGCGGCATGGTCTTCACGTTCCTCAAGGCCCAGGGCCACGAGGTCGGCAAGAGCCTGCTCGAGGACGACCAGCTCGACGTCTGCCGGGCCTACCTGCAGCGCGCCGAGGAGTCGGGCGTCGAGATCCTGCTGCCGACCGACATCGTGGTCGACACGGCCTTCCCGTCGGGCGACCGCACTCCCGAGCCCCGCGTGGTCCCGGCGACGGAGATCCCCTCCGACGCCCTGGGCCTTGACATCGGCCCTGACTCGGGCGCGGCCTTCGCGGCCGCCCTCGCCGACGCCGAGACGGTGTTCTGGAACGGCCCGATGGGCGTCTTCGAGGTCGCCGCCTTCGCCGAGGGCACGCGTGCCGTCGCCGAGGCGCTGACCAAGGTCCCCGGCCTCTCCGTGGTCGGCGGTGGCGACTCCGCCGCGGCCGTCCGCACGCTCGGCTTCGACGAGTCGGCCTTCGGCCACATCTCCACCGGTGGTGGCGCCTCCCTCGAGTACCTCGAGGGCAAGGAGCTGCCCGGCATCCAGGTCCTGGAGGACTGAACACACATGGCCAAGCGCACCCCGCTCATGGCGGGCAACTGGAAGATGAACCTCAACCACCAGGAAGCGGTGGTGCTGGTCCAGAAGCTCGCGTGGACGCTCAACGACAAGAAGCACGACTACGCCCGCGTCGAGGTCGTCGTCTGCCCGCCCTTCACCGACCTGCGGTCGGTGCAGACGCTCGTCGACGGTGACCGCCTGCAGGTGAAGTACGCCGCCCAGGACGTCTCCACGCAGGACTCCGGCGCCTACACCGGCGAGATCTCGGCGGCGATGCTGGCCAAGCTCGGCTGCTCCTACGTCGTGGTCGGGCACTCCGAGCGTCGCGAGTACCACTCCGAGAGCGACCAGGTCGTCAACGCCAAGGCCCACAAGGCGCTCGCGGCCGGGATGACGCCGATCGTGTGCGTCGGCGAGGGCCTGGAGGTCCGCAAGGCCGGCGAGCACGTCCCCTACACGCTGGCGCAGGTCGACGGCTCGCTCGCGGGGTTCACCGCCGAGCAGGTCGCCGGCCTCGTCGTGGCCTACGAGCCCGTCTGGGCGATCGGGACCGGCGAGGTCGCGACCCCTGACGACGCGCAGGAGGTGTGCGCGGCGATCCGGGCCCGTATCGCCGAGACCCACGGTGCGGACGCGGCGGGCGCCGTACGCGTTCTCTACGGCGGTTCGGTCAAGGCTGCGAACGTCGCGGGCATCATGGAGAAGGACGACGTCGACGGCTGTCTCGTGGGAGGTGCGAGCCTCCAGGCAGACGAGTTCGGGGGGATCTGCCGCTTCCACGAGATGCCTGTCCTGTAACGCTGCAGGCGTGACGTAGGCTTTACCACCGTGACTCTCTTCTTCACGATCATCCTCGTTGCAGCGAGCGTGCTGATGGTCCTTCTGGTCCTGCTCCACAAGGGTCGCGGTGGCGGCCTCTCGGACATGTTCGGCGGTGGCGTGTCGAGCTCCCTCGGGGGCTCGTCCGTGGCTGAGCGCAACCTCGACCGCCTCACGGTCGGGATCGGCGTGATCTGGTTTGCCACCGTGATCGCTCTCGGCCTGCTCCTGGCCTACCAGAACTGAGGAAGGAACACCCGTGGCTGGTGGTGGAGGAAACGCTATTCGCGGTAGCCGGGTGGGGGCCGGCCCGATGGGTGAGGCGGAGCGTGGCGAAGCAGCCCCGCGCCAGGCCGTCACCTACTTCTGCTCGCACGAGCACCGTTCGGTCGTGACCTTCTCGGTCGAGGCCCAGGTGCCGGACTCGTGGGACTGCCCCAAGTGCGGTCTCCCGGCCGGCCGGGACGCCGAGAACGCGCCTCCGGCTCCGAAGATCGAGCCCTACAAGACGCATCTCGCCTACGTGAAGGAGCGTCGCTCCGACAAGGAGGCCGAGGACATCCTCGACGAGGCCCTCGCCCTCCTGCGCTCCCGCCGCAAGTCCGGCGACATCATCTTCTGACGCGACACGGCACTTGGGGGCACTCCCAGCGTGCCGAGGGGGCACTTGGAGGCACTCTCACGGGGGTGAGACGGCCATCCTGGTAAGTCCGGGTCAGTGCCTGTGGATGAGCTCGGCGACGGATCGCCGTCGAGATGCATCCTCGAGCCATGCGACCCCCACCTTCGTGGCTCCCGCCTGACCTGGTTCTCCTCGACGAGCGCTGCCCGCTGCCCCTGGATCGACCGTTCACGGCCGACCAGGCAGCGGGGCTGGGCGTCTCGAGATGGTTCCTCCGGCTGCTCATGGATCGAGCCCTGATCAGGCCGATCCTGCGCGGCACCTACGTCGTCACCCAGGTCCGCGACTGTGTCGATCTGAGGGCGGCGGCCCTTCGCCTGGTCATCCCCGAGTCGGCGATCGTCACCGACCGGACGGCGGCGTGGCTGCTCGGCGCCGACATCCTGCCGCGCTCGGCCGTCCATGCGCCCCCTCCTCTCGACGTCTTCAGCTCGACCTGCTCGAGACTTCGACGCCCGGGTGTCGCGAGCGGCACACGACAGTTCCTCCCGCGCGATCTGACCGTCGTGCACGGAGTGCGCGTCACCACGCCGCTGCGCACCGCCCTGGACCTCGGGCGCCGCCTCTGGCGGTTCGACGCGCTGGCGGCGCTCGACGGGTTCTTGCGGTTGGGCGTCGACCACGGCGAGCTGCTCACCGATGTCGAGCGCTTCCGCGGGGAGCGGGGCGTGGTCCAGCTCCGCTGGCTGGCACCCTTGGCCGACGGCCGGTCGGAGTCCGTCGGTGAATCGGTTCTGCGGCTGCACTGGTACGACGCGGGGCTACCGAAGCCCGAGCTCCAGTGGTGGGTCCACGACGAGACGGGGTCTCCCGTCTTCCGCCTCGATCTCGCACACCCCGAGCTGAGGTACGCCGCCGAGTACAACGGTGAGCGGTTCCACTCGGGCGACGAGGCGCAGGCGAAGGACGCTCAACGCCTGGAGTGGCTCGAGTGTCGGGACAGCTGGCTCCTCGACGTGTTCACGGCGGCCGACGTGTTCGGGCTCCAGGCCACCGCGCCGGACCGGCTGCTTGCGGGACTTCACCGGGCCCGCCAACGGTGCGGGCTGTGGGTGCCTGAGTCGGCGTACCGCGATGCGCAACCGTAGTGCCGTCTCGGTGCGATCAGAGTGCCCCCAACTGCCGCCTCGGCGAGCTGGGAGTGCCCCCCAGTGCCCTCTCGCGTCAGAGGTGGGAGGCGGCGGGGCGGTCGAGGAACCAGATGGTCTCCTCGAGGCCGCTGACGCCGGCGGCGGGGATGTCGTGGAGGTCCGGCGGGGGCTCGGCGAGGGCGCGGGCGACGGCGTCGGCCTTCTCCTCGCCGCTGACCAGGAACCACACGGACCGCGAGCGGTTGAGGGCGGCGAGGGTCAGGCTGATCCGCTCGGGCGGCGGCTTGGGCGAGTCGTGGACGGGTACGGCGATCCGGTCGTCGACGTCCAGGGCGGCGTGGCCGGGGAACAGCGAGGCGACGTGCCCGTCCGGTCCGACGCCCAGCATCAGCACCTCGAAGTCGCCGGCGCCGTCCGCGCGCATGGCGTCGGCGTAGTCGGCGGCTCCCTGCTCCGCCGAGGACGCGTCGGCCGTCGAGGGCATCGGGTGGACCTTGGTCGGGTCGACCGGCAGCGCGTCGAGGAAGTCCGCCCGGGCCTGGCCGGCGTTGCGGTCCGGGTCGTCGGGCGCCACGAAGCGTTCGTCGCCCCACCAGACCACGACCCGCGACCAGTCGACCTCGGAGTCGGGGGAGAGGCGGGCGACCTCGGCGTGGATGCGCCGGGCGATGGTGCCGCCGGTGAGCCCGATGTGCGGCTCGCGGCCGTCCGCCTGCGCGTCCTCGATCCGGGACAGCAGCTCGCCGGCGACGGCGGTCGCCAGTGCCTCGGGCCCTTCGTGGACCTCGACGAGGGCGGCGCTCACGTCGCCGTCCGCATTGCCAGCAGCTTGCGCGCGGTCGCGGCGTAGATGTCGTCCTCGTCCAGGCGGCGCAGCTCCTCGCCCAGCAGCTCGGGCAGGTCGCGACGCTTGAGCGCGATCGGCCGGTCCGGCCGCCCGGGCGAGCTGAACGTCGCCAGCTTGCCGTCGGGACGCGCGATCGAGATCGGCCCGTCCTTGGTCTCCAGGACGACCTCGGTGATGCCGGGGCCCGAGGATGCGTGCCGCGACACCTTCACCTTGAGCCGGTCGGCCAGCCACGCGGCCAGCAGGTCGGCACTGGGGCTGATCCGCTCGGACGTGACCGACGCCGACGTCACCTTGAGCTCGTGCTGGTCGAGCGCCGCGGCGAGCAGCGCCCGCCACGGGGTGATGCGGGTCCACGCGAGGTCGGTGTTGCCCTTGGCGTACGACGCACACTGCTGGTGGATCACCTTGCCCTTGTTGCGCGAGGCCCCGGCCGCATCGGTGATCCGCCGCTGCGCCAGCATGCCGAGCGGGTCCGAGGCCGGGTCGTCGGGCGGGTTGGAGGGCCACCAGACCGCGACGGGGGAGTCGGGGAGCAGGAGCGGGAGCACGACGGACTCGGGGTGCTTGACCACCTCGCCCTTGAGCCGGATCAGTGCGGTCTCGCCGGTCCAGCCGGAGCCGGTGCCGACCTGCGCGTTGACCACGCCGCTGCCACGGCCGTCACCCAGGATCACGCCCAGCACCCGCGCGGGGTGCTCGTGGGAGGCGGCCCGTGCGGCCGCCATCGCGTCCTCCGCGACGTCCTCGTCGACGACGATGACGAGGGTCATCACCATGCCCATCGCGGGACTGCCGGCCCTGGTGCGGGCGCGGACGAACTCGGCCGCGATCCCCGCGGAGTTGGTGTCGAGGAGCTCGATCATGGACGTCGCCACACCCTTCCGTCACGCGCCAGCATCTTGTCGGCGGACGCGGGTCCCCAGGTGCCGGACTCGTAGGCGTCCGGCTTCCCCTTCTTGGCCCACGCGTCGAGGATCGGGTCGAGGATCATCCACGAGAGCTCGACCTCCTCGTGCCGCGGGAACAGCGGCGGGTCGCCCAGCAGGACGTCCAGGATGAGGCGCTCGTAGGCCTCGGGGGACTCCTCGGTGAACGAGCCGCCGTAGGCGAAGTCCATGTTGACGTCGCGGATCTCCATCGCGGTGCCGGGCACCTTGGAGCCGAAGCGGATCGTCATGCCCTCGTCGGGCTGCACCCGGATGACCAGGGCGTTGTGGGTCAGCTCCTCGGTGGAGGACTGGCTGAAGGGCAGGTGCGGCGCCTGCTTGAACACGACCGCCACCTCGGTGACCCGGCGGCCCAGTCGCTTGCCGGTGCGCAGGTAGAACGGCACCCCGGCCCAGCGGCGGGTGTCGACGTCGAGCCGCACCGCCGCGAACGTCTCGGTGGTGGAGGTCTTGCGGATCCCCTCCTCCTCGAGGAAGCCGACGACCTTCTCGCCGCCCTGCCAGCCCTCGGCGTACTGCCCGCGGGCGGTGGCCAGGTCGAGGCGGCGCGGCAGCGCGATGCTCTTGAGCACCTTCTGCTTCTCGATCCGCAGGCTCTCGGCGTCGAACGACGTCGGCTCCTCCATCGCGACGAGGCACATCAGCTGGAGGAGGTGGTTCTGGATGACGTCACGGGCGGCGCCGATGCCGTCGTAGTAGCCCGCGCGGCCGCCGATGCCGATGTCCTCGGCCATGGTGATCTGCACGTGGTCGACGTAGTTGTTGTTCCACAGCGGCTCGAACATCGCGTTGGCGAAGCGCATCGCCAGGATGTTCTGGACCGTCTCCTTGCCGAGGTAGTGGTCGATCCGGAAGATCGAGCCCGGCGGGAAGACGCCGTCGAGGATGCCGTTGAGCTCGCGCGCCGACTCCAGGTCGTGGCCGAACGGCTTCTCCACCACGACCCGGCGCCAGGACCCCTCGGCCGGATCGGCCAGCCCGTGCTCCTGCAGCTGGCCGACGACGTCACCGAAGAAGGCCGGCGGGATCGCGAGGTAGAACGCGTGGTTGCCGCCCGTGCCGCGGACGTCGTCGAGCTCCTCGATCGTACGGCGGAGCGTGTCGAAGGCGACGTCGTCGTCGAAGTCGCCCGACACGAAGCGGAAGCCCTCGGCGAGCTGCTTCCAGACCTCCTCGCGGAACTCGGTGCGGGCGTGCGCCTTCACCGAGTCGTGGACGATCTGCGCGAAGTCCTGGTTGGCCCAGTCGCGGCGCGCGAAGCCCACGAGGCTGAAGCCGGGCGGCAGCAGGCCCCGGTTGGCGAGGTCGTAGATCGCCGGCATGACCTTCTTGCGCGACAGGTCGCCGGTCACGCCGAACAGCACCATGCCGCACGGGCCGGCGATGCGCGGCAGGCGGCGGTCCTGCGGGTCGCGCAGGGGGTTGGTGTAGGTCACGAAAGGGCCTCTCGTACGACGTCGAGGTCACCCGGACCACTGACGTGCAGGCGGAGCACCGGGCGGCCGTGGGAGGCCAGCACGGACCCGTCGCCGACTGCCTGGGCGGTCAGGAACTCGTGGAAGGTGAAGGGCCGGTCGGGGACGGCGAGGTCGGCCTGCGGGTCGCCCGTCACCTGGAGGTAGACGCCGGTGGCCGGGCCGCCCTTGTGGTACTGCCCGGTGGAGTGCAGGAAGCGCGGCCCCCAGCCGAACGTGACCGGCCGGCTGGTAAGCACGGCCAGCGTGTCCCGCACGCCGGCGAGCGCGGCGTCGCGGTGCCGGTCGAGGTAGGCCTGGACCGAGACGTAGCCGTGCTCCTGGTCGAGCTCGGAGAGCAGCGCGGCGACGGCGGCGGAGACGGTGCGCGCCTCGGGCGGCAGCCAGCCCGGCGAGGCGTAGACGGTGACCGGACCCTGGACGAAGAGCGGGGTCGGGGTCTCGCCGCCCCCGTCGAGCATCTCGCGGGCCGCAGCCTTGGCGCTCTCGACGTCGGGCTGGTCGAAGGGGCTGATCCCGATGACCCGGCCCGCGACGGCGGTGGCGTACTCCCACAGCAGCATCTGGGCGCCGAGCGGGGCGTCGACGTGGATGCCGTAGCCGGAGGTCGGGCGGACCTGCCCGGCGTCGGGGCCGAAGACGAAGTCGGGCCCGAACGTGGCGAGCACCTCGTCCCCGGTGCTCGGCACGAAGTTGGGGGAGTCCAGCGCCTCGACGACGACCGGCAGGATGCCCTTGCCGTCCTTGCCCGTGGACTCCGCGATCAGCTGCTCGGCCCAGTCGCCGAAGCCGGCGTACGTCGCTCCCGCGTTGGCGAGCACCAGCTTGTCGACCCCGGCGAGGTTGGCCACGCCGAGCAGGCCGCCGAGCCGCAGCCCGGGGTTGTCGACCGAGTCGGCCTCCAGTGCCGGACGGATCGCCTCGGCCTCGTCGAGCAGCCGCCCGATGTCGGCGCCCGCGAGACCGCTCGGGACGAGCCCGAAGGCCGTCAGGGCGGAGTAGCGGCCGCCCACCTCGGGGTCGGCGAGGAACACCCGGTAGCCGGCCTCGCGGGCCGACTTCTCCAGGGGCGAGCCGGGGTCGGTGACGACCACGATCCGCTGGGCGGGGTCGATGCCCGCGTCGGTGAACGCCTTCTCGTAGGCCCGCCGCTGGCTGTCGGTCTCGACGGTGCCGCCGGACTTGGAGGACACCACGACGACGGTCTCGCCGAGGCGGTCCTCCAGGGCGGTCCGCACGAAGTCGGGGTCGGAGGAGTCCAGGACGTCCAGCTCGACACCGGCGGCGCCGCAGATCACCTCCGGCGCGAGCGAGGAGCCGCCCATGCCGCAGAGGACGACCCGGCTCAGCCCGGCGACGCGGAGCTCGACCTGCAGGGCCGCGATCTCCGCCACGAGGGGTCGCGACGACTCGGAGAGGGAGACCCAGGACAGCCGCTTGCCGGACTCGTCCTCGGCGGCCGGACCCCAGAGGGTCTTGTCCTTGCGGGCGATGCCGCTCGCGACGCCGTCGGCGACGAGCGCCTGCACGGTCGCCGCGAACGACGCCTCGTCGGGATAGCCGAAGAACAGCTCGAACGCCGCTCCTGTGTCAGTGCCACTCACGGTGTTCCAAGCTGTCTCGGTCATGCCCCGGCCTTCTCCATCTGTCCGCTGACGGTCTGCACGAGCTCGTCCCACGACTTCTGGAACTTGTCGACCCCTTCGTCCTCGAGGACCTTGAGCACGTCGTCGAAGTCGATGCCGACGGCGGCGAGCCGGTCGAAGACCTGCTGCGCCTCGGCGCCGCGGCCGGTGACCTGGTCACCCTTGACCTCGCCGTGGTCGGCGAAGGCGTCCATGGTCTTCTCCGGCATCGTGTTCACGGTGTCGGCCACGACCAGGTCGGTGACGTAGAGCGTGTCTGAGTAGTCGGGGTTCTTGACGCCCGTCGAGGCCCACAGCGGTCGCTGCGCGGTGGCCCCGGCCTGCGCCAGCACCGTCCAGCGGTCGTCGGCGTGCACCTCCTCGAAGGCGGCGTACGCGAGGCGGGCGTTGGCCACGGCGGCCTGGCCGCGCAGCCCGAGCGCCTCCTCGGAGCCGATCTTCTCCAACCGCTTGTCGATCTCGGTGTCGACGCGCGAGACGAAGAACGACGCGACCGAGTGGATGCGGGACAGGTCGAGGCCGGCGTCGCGCGCCGCCTCGAGGCCGGACAGGTAGGCGTCCATGACCGCGCGGTAGCGCTCGATGCCGAAGATCAGCGTGACGTTGACGCTGATGCCCTCGGCGATCGCGGCGGTGATGGCCGGCAGGCCGGCCTCGGTCGCCGGGATCTTGATCAGGACGTTGGCGCGGTCGACGGCCTGCCACAGGTCACGGGCCGCGGCGATGGTGCCCTCGGTGTCGTGGGCCAGGTCGGGCGCCACCTCGATCGAGACGCGGCCGTCGGCCGGCGCCTGCGCGTGGACCGGGGCCAGCACGTCGCAGGCGTTGCGGACGTCCTCGGTGGTCAGCTCGAAGATCACGCGGTCCACGGCCGTGCCCTGTGCGACGAGCTCGCGGACCTGGTCGTCGTAGCGCTCGCCGTCGGAGATGGCGCCCGCGAAGATCGTGGGGTTGGTGGTCACGCCGACCACCGACTTCTCCTTGACCAGGTCGGCCAGGTTGCCGCTCTCGATCCGCTCGCGCGACAGGTCGTCGAGCCAGATGGACACCCCCGCCTCGGCGAGGGCCTTCAGACGGTCACTCATGCGATGCCTCCCGGATGCTGTCGTGCGCGGCGGCCACGACGGCCTCCGCGGTGATGCCGTACTCGGTGAAGATCCGCGCGAAGTCCGCGGACGCGCCGTAGGTGTCGATCGAGACGATCCGGCCGTGGTCGCCCACGATCTCGCGCCAGCCCTGCGCGACGCCGGCCTCGACCGAGACGCGCGCCTTGACGGTCGGCGGGATCACGGTCTGGCGGTACGCCGGCTCCTGCTCGTCGAACCACTCGCGGCACGGCATGGAGACGACGCGGGCCTGCACGCCCTGCTCGGCGAGGAGCGTGCGCGCCTCGACGGCGAGCTGGACCTCGGAGCCCGTCGCGACCAGGACCACGTCCGGCTCGCCGCCCTCGGCGTCGACCAGGACGTAACCGCCGCGGTGCACGTTGGACGTGTCGGCGAAGCCCTCGGAGCCGCGCGGGAGGACCGGCACGTTCTGGCGGGTCAGCGCGAGGCCGGCGGGACGGTCGGTGCGCGAGAGCACGGCCTTCCAGGCGGCCGCGACCTCGTTGGCGTCGCCCGGACGGACGACGTCGAGGCCCGGGATGGCGCGCAGCGCGGCGAGGTGCTCGATCGGCTGGTGGGTCGGGCCGTCCTCGCCGAGGCCGATGGAGTCGTGGGTCCACACGTAGGTGACCGGCAGCTTCATCAACGCCGCGAGGCGCACGGCGCCGCGCATGTAGTCGGAGAACGTCAGGAAGGTGCCGCCGAAGACGCGGGTGCCGCCGTGGAGGGCGATGCCGTTCATGATCGCGCCCATGGCGTGCTCGCGGATGCCGAAGTGCAGCACGCGGCCGGCCAGCGGGTCGCCGGACCACTCGTCGGTGGACCGCGTCTTGGGGATGAAGGACGGCGCGTCCTTGATCGTCGTGTTGTTGGACTCCGCCAGGTCGGCCGAGCCGCCCCACAGCTCGGGCACGCGGGCCGCGATCGCGTTGATCACGGCGCCGGAGGCCTTGCGGGTGGCGACGCCCTTCGGGTCGGCCTCGAACGTCGGCAGGTCGTCGGCCCAGCCCTCGGGGAGGGTGCGGGTCTGCAGGCGCTCGTAGAGGTCGGCGTCGGCGGAGGGCTTGGTCGTCCAGTGCTGGAACGCCTTGTCCCACTCGGCCTGCGCGGCCTTGCCGCGCTCGACGGCGAGCCGGGTGTGGGCGAGGACCTCGTCGGGGACCTCGAAGGTCTGCTCCGGGTCGAAGCCCATGACCTTCTTGGTCGCCGCGACCTCCTCGGCGCCCAGCGCGGAGCCGTGCGCGGCGCCGGTGTTCTGGGCGTTGGGGGCGGGCCACGCGATGATCGTGCGCAGCACGATGAAGCTCGGCTGGTCGGTGACCGCCTCGGCCTTCTTGATCGCCGCGTGGAGCGCCGGGACGTCCTCGACGTACTTCGTGCCGTCGTTGGTCCAGTCGACGGTCTGCACGTGCCAGCCATAGGCCTCGTAGCGCTTGGCGACGTCCTCGGTGAAGGCCACGTCGGTGTCGCCCTCGATGGAGATCCGGTTGGCGTCGTAGATCACGGTCAGGTTGCCCAGCTGCTGGGTGCCGGCGATCGAGGAGGCCTCGCCCGAGACGCCCTCCTCCAGGTCGCCGTCGGAGCACAGCGCGTAGACGTGGTGGTCGAAGGGGGAGTCGCCCTCGTCGGCGTTGGGGTCGAGCAGGCCGCGCTCGCGGCGGGCGGCCATCGCCATGCCGACCGCGTTGGCGACGCCCTGGCCGAGCGGGCCGGTCGTGGTCTCGACACCGGCGGTGTGGCCGTGCTCGGGGTGGCCGGGGGTCAGGCTGCCCCAGGTGCGCAGCGCCTTCAGGTCGTCGAGCTCGAGGCCCCAGCCGCCCAGGAAGAGCTGCGTGTAGAGCGTGATCGAGCTGTGGCCGCACGACAGCACGAAGCGGTCGCGACCGGGCCAGTGCGGGTCGGCCGGGTTGTGCCGCATGACCTTCTGGAAGAGGAGGTACGCCGCGGGGGCCAGGCTCATGGCCGTGCCCGGGTGGCCGTTGCCGACCTTCTGCACCGCGTCCATGGCCAGGACACGGGCGGTGTCCACGGCCCTGTCGTCGACGTCGGTCCAGTCCAGTCCAGCGGTGGTGCTCACAAGGGTCCTCTCGGGGGTGGTGCGCCCGTCGGCGTGAAGAAGCCAACGTCACAGGCGCTGGTGCTCAGGCAGGGCCGAGCCTACTCACCCGGCGCGATAGGATCGAACCCAGCAAGTGCCCCCTTCCCACCGAGGATCCCCGTGACCTACGTCGGCCAGTCGACCTCTGCTGCGCATCAGCAGGAAACGACCCCGGCGACCGTGAAGGACGTCATAGCGGCGTACGTCGGTCTCACCAAGCCGCGCGTCATCGAGCTGCTGCTCCTCACCACCGTCCCGGTCATGTTCTTCGCGGCCCGCGGCATCCCCGCGCTGGGGCTCGTGGTCGCCACGGTCGTCGGCGGCACCTTCTCGGCCGGATCGGCCTCGGTCTTCAACTGCGTCTACGACCGCGACATCGACGAGCAGATGCGGCGCACGCGTCGCCGGGCCCTGCCGCGGCACATCGTCTCGCCGCGCTCGGCCCTGGTCTTCGGCTTCGCGCTCGGCATCCTGTCGACGGTGATCCTCTACATCTGGGTCAACCCGCTCTCGGCGCTGCTGTCGGTCTCGGCCAACGCCTTCTACGTCTTCGGCTACACGATGTGGCTCAAGCGCCGCACCACCCAGAACATCGTCTGGGGCGGCCTTGCCGGCTGCTTCCCGGCGCTGATCGGCTGGACCGCCGTGACCGGCCAGCTCTCGTGGGTGCCGGTCATCCTCTTCGCGGTCGTCTTCTTCTGGACGCCCCCGCACACCTGGGCGCTGGCCCTGCGCTACCGCGAGGACTACGCCAACGTCGACGTCCCGATGCTGCCCGTGGTGGCGCCGGCCGCCGAGGTGGGCCGCCAGATCGTCATCTACAGCTGGGTGATGGTCGCGACCTCCCTGCTGCTGTGGCCCGTCGCCGGCACCGGCCTGGTCTACCCGATCGCCGCCGCCGTCCTGGGCGCGGTCTTCCTCCTCGAGGCCCACCGCATGTGGGGCCGCACCAAGGGCACCGAGAGCCTGACGGAGATCCAGCCGATGCGGCTGTTCCACTCCTCCAACCTCTACCTGTCGCTGCTCTTCGTGGCCGTCGCGCTCGACCCGCTGCTGACGCGCTGACGCTCGCCTGAAAAAAGTTCGGACCCGGACGCAACCAAACGGCCGGCCGCCGCGTCTCTTGGTGTGACGACGGCCGAGCTCGCCCACGGGGGTGCGGGGGAGGCCGTCGTCGCCATGTCCGGGCTAAGACGGGTCAGGCGGGCTCGCGGACCCGCACCAGCACCCAGGTGACGCTCGCCGAGACCAGCGCCGCGCCGAGCATGTGGAAGCCGACGAGCACCATCGGCAGGTCGGTGAAGTACTGCACGAAGCCGATCGCCCCCTGCGCCACCTCGATCGCCAGCAGCACGCCGACGGCGACCGTGGCCTCGCGCGCCGCGCCGGTCGCGAGCAGCGCGAAGAGCAGCCCGAGCGTCAGGCCGACGAACAGGAACACCACGTCGGCGTGCAGCTGGCTCAGCTGTAGCGGGTCCAGGCCGTTGCGCGGCGCCTTCGCGTCGCCGGCGTGCGGTCCGGAGCCGGTCACCACGGTGCCGACGTACAGGACCAGCCAGGCGGAGGCGAACGTCGCCCACGCCAGGCCGACGACCGGGCCGGTGGCCGGCGCGGTCGCCGGGTGCTCGATCCGGCGCAGGAAGAGCACCGACAGCCCGATGATCGCCATCGAGCAGAGCAGGTGGAAGGACACGATCCAGGGGTTGAGGTCGGTCAGCACCGTGATGCCGCCGATGACGGCCTGCGCGGGGATGCCGAGCGCCAGCAGGACTGCCATCCGGCGCAGGTCGCGGCGGCCGGTCTGCCACGCGGAGACCAGCGTCGCGATCGCCACGGCCACCAGCACGAACGTCAGCATCCGGTTGCCGAACTCGATCGCCGAATGGACCGAGTAGGCGCCGTGCGGCGTGAAGGACTCGTCGTGGCAGCGCGGCCAGGTCGGGCACCCGAGGCCGGAGCCGGTCAGGCGCACCGCGCCGCCGGTCACGACCAGCACGGAGTTGGAGACCAGGGTCGCCCACGCGAGCGGGCCGATCCAGCGGTCGAGGCGGGGGATCACGTCACTCCCAGGTGAAGGTCTTGGCGGTGAGGGCGGTGCCGAGCACGGCCCAGACGAGCAGCACGGCGAGGTCGGTGAGGTCGGTGCGGCCGTGGATGAGCGCCTCGCGCATGGCGTCGCCCAGGGCGCCGGAGGGCAGCCAGGCGACGACGTGGCCGAAGGCGCCGTACGCCGACGCGGGGAGCACCACCGCGCCGCCGGCCATGAGCAGGAGGTAGACGAGGTTGGCCGCGGCGAGCGTCGCCTCGGCGCGCAGCACCCCGGCGACGAACAGGCCGAGCGAGGCGAAGGCGGCCGTGCCGAGCACGACCGCGAGCAGGGCGCCGAGGATCCCGGGGTCGGGGTCCCAGCCGAGCAGCAGCGCGACGCCGGAGATCACGATGACCTGAAGCACCTCGACGGCCAGCAGGCCGCCGACCTTGCCGGCCAGCAGGCCGGAGCGGGGGAGCGGGGACGAGCCGAGCCGCTTGATCACGCCGTAACGGCGCTCGAAGCCGGTCGCGATCGCCAGCGACGTGAACGCGGTCGACATGATCGCCAGGGCGAGCACGCCCGGCGTGAAGACGTCGACCGGCGGGTGGCTGAAGGTGATGCCGACGCGGTGCGCGCCCTCGACACCGCCGACCAGCACGATCACCGGGATCACGACGGCCAGCAGCAGCTGCTCGCCGTTGCGCAGCATCAGCCGCGACTCCATGGCGGCCTGGGCGGCCACCATCCGCGGGAACGGCGCGGCGCCGGGCTTCGGGGTGAACATGCCCTGGTGCGTGTCGGGACTCACGGCGCCAGCTCCCGTCCGGTCAGCCGGAGGAAGACGTCCTCCAGGTTGCGCTGGCCCAGGGTCAGCGACTCGGGCAGTACGGCGTTCTCCTCGCACCACCGCGACACCTTCGCCAGCGTCGAGGGGTCGGCCGGGCCGGTGACGAGCAGGCTGAGCTCGTCGAGCTGGGTGACCTCGGTCCCCTCGCCGAGGGCGGCCCGCAGCGACTCCGGCGAGCCGGGCGGGAACGGCCGGGTGACGACGAGCCGGATGGTCGCGGCCGCGCCGCCGCGGGTCAGCTCCAGCGGCGTCCCGGAGGCGATGAGACGCCCGTGGTCGATGATGTGGATGTGGTCGGCGAGGCGCTCGGCCTCGTCCATGTAGTGGGTCGTCAGCACGACGGTCACGCCGTCGCCGCGCAGCTCCTCGAGCAGCTCCCACGTCGTCCGCCGCGCCTGGGGGTCCATGCCCGCGGTGGGCTCGTCGACGAAGACGATCTCGGGGCGGCCCACGACCGCCATCGCCAGGCCGAGGCGCTGCTGCTGGCCGCCGGAGAGCCGGCGGTAGGGCGTGCGGCCGCAGTCGCCCAGGCCCAGGCGTTCGGCGAGCATCCCCGTGTCCAGCGGATGCGCGTGCAGGGCGGCGACGTGGTCGAGCATCTCCATCGCCCGTACGCCGCTCCAGGCACCGCCGCCCTGGAGCATCACGCCGATGCGGGGGAGCAGGTCCTTGCGGTCGCGGACCGGGTCGAGCCCGAGCACCCGGACGGTGCCCTGCTGCGGCTTGCGGTAGCCCTCGCAGGTCTCCAGGGTGGTCGTCTTGCCGGCGCCGTTGGGGCCGAGCACGGCGGTGATGGTGGCACGCTCGACGCGGAGCGAGAGCGAGTCCACGGCTACCTTGTCGGCGTACCGCATCACCAGGCCGTCGACGGAGACGGCGGGGGAGGGCTCAGGCACACCGGAAGTGTAGGGAGCCGGTGCGTGTGTCCTGCCTCTCACCCCAAGTAAGGGTGGCCTTCCTTGAAGGCTGCTGACGATTAACGGCACACTGGTGTTGTGGAATTCGAGGACGCCCATCTCCGGGCACACGACCAGCCGACGCGCCAGCGCGTCGTGCGGTCGATCCTCGACAACGGTCCCTCGACGGCAGCGGCCCTGGCCGAGCGCCTGGACCTGACCCCCGCGGCCGTCCGCCGCCACCTCGACCAGCTGCTCGAGGACGGCACGATCGAGGCGCGCGAGCCGCGCAGCGCCGCCCACCGCGGTCGCGGTCGACCGGCCAAGCTCTTCGCCCTCACCGAGGCGGGCCGCGACGGCTTCGACCAGCAGTACGACGACCTCGCGGTGCAGGCGCTCCGCTTCCTCGACGAGACCGGCGGCGACGAGGCCGTCCGCGCCTTCGCCGAGCGGAGGTTCGCCTTCGTGGAGGAGCGCTTCGACGTGGTCCGCGAGACCCACCCGCAGCTCACCCCGGCCGAGGTCCTGGCCCGCGTCTTCACCGACGAGGGCTACGCCGCCTCGGTCCGCGACCTGCCCGTGGGGGAGCAGCTGTGCCAGCAGCACTGCCCCGTGTCGCACGTCGCCCACGAGTTCCCCCAGCTGTGCGAGGCGGAGACCCAGGCCATCAGCCGGGTCCTCGGCCGCCACGTGCAGCGCCTCGCCACCATCGCCCACGGCGACGGCGTCTGCACCACATGCATTCCCGACATCCCCACCCGCAAGACGAAGGAGCAGGTCTCTTCATGACGACCATCGACGAGCGCAATCCCGAGCTCGAGGGCATCGGCCGCTACGACTTCGGCTGGCGCGACAGCGACGACGCCGGCTCCGCCGCCAAGCGCGGGCTCAGCGAGGAGGTCGTCCGCGACATCTCCTCGAAGAAGAACGAGCCGCAGTGGATGCTCGACCTGCGCCTGAAGGGCCTCAAGCTCTTCCACCGCAAGCCGATGCCCACGTGGGGCTCGGACCTGTCGACGATCGACTTCGACAACATCAAGTACTTCGTCCGCTCCAGCGAGAAGCAGGCGGCGACGTGGGACGACCTCCCCGAGGACATCAAGAACACCTACGACAAGCTCGGCATCCCGGAGGCGGAGAAGCAGCGCCTCGTCTCGGGCGTCGCGGCCCAGTACGAGTCCGAGGTCGTCTACCACTCGATCCGCGAGGACCTCGAGGCCCAGGGCGTGCTGTTCCTGGACACCGACACCGCGCTGCGGGAGCAGCCGGAGCTGTTCCAGGAGTACTTCGGCACCGTCATCCCCGTCGGTGACAACAAGTTCGCCGCGCTCAACACGTCGGTGTGGTCGGGCGGCTCGTTCATCTACGTCCCGCCGGGCGTGCACGTCGACATCCCGCTGCAGGCCTACTTCCGGATCAACACCGAGAACATGGGCCAGTTCGAGCGCACCCTGATCATCGTCGACGAGGGCGCCTACGTGCACTACGTCGAGGGCTGCACCGCCCCGATCTACTCCTCCGACTCGCTGCACTCCGCGGTCGTGGAGATCATCGTGAAGAAGGGCGGCCGCTGCCGCTACACGACCATCCAGAACTGGTCGAACAACGTCTACAACCTCGTCACCAAGCGCGCCACGTGCGAGGCCGGCGCCACCATGGAGTGGGTCGACGGCAACATCGGCTCGAAGGTGACGATGAAGTACCCCGCCGTCTACCTCATGGGCGAGCACGCGCGCGGCGAGACGCTGTCGATCGCGTTCGCGGGCGAGGGCCAGCACCAGGACGCCGGCGCCAAGATGGTGCACGCGGCGCCCAACACCTCCTCCTCGATCCTGTCGAAGTCGGTGGCGCGCGGCGGTGGCCGCACCTCCTACCGCGGCCTGATCCAGATCAACGAGGGTGCCCACGGCTCCAAGTCCAACGTGCTGTGCGACGCGCTGCTCGTGGACCAGATCAGCCGCTCCGACACCTACCCGTACGTCGACATCCGCGAGGACGACGTGTCGATGGGCCACGAGGCCTCGGTCTCGAAGGTCTCCGACGACCAGCTCTTCTACCTCATGTCGCGCGGCATGGAGCAGGACGAGGCGATGGCGATGATCGTGCGCGGCTTCATCGAGCCGATCGCCAAGGAGCTGCCGATGGAGTACGCCCTCGAGCTCAACCGGCTCATCGAGCTGCAGATGGAGGGTGCGGTCGGCTGACGCCGGCCCCCGCCCCCGCCCCGTTTTCGACACCGTAGGAAGACGATCCGTGACTGTTACCGATACCGCGCGCCCCGGCGTGGCCGACGCCCTCGAGCTCGGCAAGGTCGACTCGCACCTCCACCCGGCGGGGTCCTTCGACCTCGCCGACCACCCCGTGCCCACGGGCCGCGAGGAGATCTGGCGCTTCACGCCCCTCAAGCGGCTGCGTGACCTGCACGCCGACGCCGACCTCTCCGGCACGACCGTCGGGGCGGAGGCCCACGACGCGCCCCAGGGCGTCACGATCGAGCCCCTCGAGGCCGGCGACGCCCGCCTCGGCGCCAGCGGCTTCGTGCCCAGCGACCGCCTCGCGGCCCGCGTGTGGCAGGACGCGGCTCGCCGCTACGCCGTCCGCATCGCCGCTGACACCGAGCTGACCGAGCCGGTCCTCATCGACGTGACCGGCTCCGACGCGACCGGCGCCTGCTCGACGCACGTGGTCGTCGAGGCCGGTGCGCACAGCAAGGCGACCGTGGTCTTCCGCTTCACCGGCTCCGCGACCCTGGCCGACATCGCCGAGATCGTCGTCGGCGACGGCGCCCAGCTCACCGTCGTCAGCATCGACGACTGGGCCGACGACGCCGTCCACGTGGGCCACCGGCACGCCAAGGTGGGTCGCGACGCGACGTTCAAGCACGTCGACGTGACCTTCGGCGGCGACGTCGTACGCCACGACACCACCGCGCACTACGCCGGCCCCGGCGGCTCGGTCGAGATGCTCGGCCTCTACTTCGCCGACGCGGGCCAGCACATCGAGCACCGCCTCTTCGTCGACCACACGGCGCCGCGCACCAAGAGCCACGTGGTCTACAAGGGCGCGCTGCAGGGCGAGGGTGCCCACACGGTCTGGATCGGCAACGTGCTGATCCGCAAGGAGGCCGAGGGCATCGAGACCTACGAGGAGAACCGCAACCTCGTGCTCACCGACGGCTGCCAGGCCGACTCGGTCCCCAACCTCGAGATCGAGACCGGTGAGATCGAGGGCGCGGGCCACGCGTCGGCGACCGGCCGCTTCGACGACGAGCAGCTGTTCTACCTCCGCTCGCGCGGCGTCTCGGAGAAGGAGGCGCGCCGCCTGGTCGTGCACGGCTTCTTCAACGACCTGATCCGCAAGATCGACGTGCCCCAGATCGAGGCCGGCCTCATCGAGACGGTCGAGGTCGAGCTCGCCAAGAACGTCCTCAAGGAGCTCGCGTGACCTTCCAGCGCGCCTGCTCCCTCGCGGAGGTCCCCACCGACGAGGCCCTCGGGGTCAACATCGGGGCCTACGGCGTCGCCGTGGCCCGCGACGGCGACGAGGTCTTCGCGATCCAGGACCTGTGCTCGCACGCCGCCGTCGCGCTCAGCGAGGGCGAGGTCGCGGACTGCACCGTGGAGTGCTGGCTGCACGGCTCGCGCTTCGACCTCCGCACGGGCAAGCCGACCGGGCTGCCCGCCACCGAACCCGTCGCGACCTTCCCTGTCGAGGTCCGCGACACCCCCGACGGACCCGACGTGTACGTCGACACCACCACCACTCTGAACGGAGTCACCCCCTCATGACCACGCTGGAGATCAAGGACCTGCACGTCTCGGTCGACACCGAGGACGGCGCCAAGGAAATCCTCAAGGGCGTCACGCTGACCATCAAGGCGGGCGAGACCCACGCGATCATGGGCCCCAACGGCTCGGGGAAGTCGACGCTGGCCTACTCCATCGCCGGCCACCCCAAGTACACCGTCACCGGTGGCACCGTGACCCTCGACGGCGCCGACGTGCTGGCCATGTCCGTCGACGAGCGCGCCCGCGCGGGCCTCTTCCTCGCCATGCAGTACCCCGTCGAGGTGCCCGGCGTCTCGGTGTCGAACTTCCTGCGCACGGCCAAGACCGCCCTCGACGGCGAGGCCCCCAAGCTCCGCACCTGGGTCAAGGACGTCAACGCCGCGCTCGAGAAGCTGAACCTCGACCCGACCTTCGGCACCCGCTCGGTCAACGAGGGCTTCTCCGGTGGCGAGAAGAAGCGCCACGAGATCGCCCAGCTCGAGCTGCTCAACCCGAAGGTCGCCGTCCTCGACGAGACCGACTCGGGCCTGGACATCGACGCGCTCAAGATCGTGTCCGAGGGCGTCAACCGCTTCAAGGGCCAGGAGGGCAAGGGCGTCCTGCTGATCACGCACTACACCCGCATCCTGCGCTACATCACGCCGGACTACGTCCACGTGTTCGTCAACGGCAAGATCGCCGAGCAGGGCGGCCCCGAGCTCGCCGACCAGCTTGAGGCCGAGGGCTACGACAAGTACGTCAAGGCCGGAGTCTGAGCATGACCCTCCCCGGACTCCTCCCCGAGCTGGAGGTCATCCGCAAGGACTTCCCGATCCTCGAGCGCACGCTCGCGGGCGGGCTGCCGCTGGTGTACCTCGACAGCGCCAACACCTCGCAGAAGCCGCAGGTGGTGATCGACACGATGGTCGACCACCTCGAGCGGCACAACGCGAACGTCGCGCGCGCCATGCACCAGCTCGGTGCGGAGTCCTCGGAGGCCTTCGAGGCCGCCCGCGACAAGGTCGCGGCGTTCATCAGCGCGCCGAGCCGTGACGAGGTGATCTTCACCAAGAACGCCTCCGAGGCGCTCAACCTGGTCGCCAACACGCTCGCCTGGGCGCGGGGTCCGCTCGAGATCGGGGAGGGCGACGAGGTCGTCATCACCGAGATGGAGCACCACTCCAACATCGTGCCCTGGCAGCTCCTCACCGAGCGCAAGGGTGCGACGCTGCGCTGGTTCGGGCTGACCGACGACGGCCGGCTCGACCTGTCCGACATCGACCGCCTGATCAACGAGAAGACGAAGGTCGTCTCGCTGACCTGGGTCTCCAACATGCTCGGCACGGTCAACCCGGTCGCGGAGATCGCGCGGCGCGCCCACGAGGTCGGCGCGATCGTCGTCGTCGACGCCTCCCAGGCCGCCCCGCAGCTGCCCGTCGACGTCGTCGCCTCGGGCGCCGACCTGCTGGCCTTCACCGGCCACAAGGTCGTCGGCCCGACCGGCATCGGCGTGCTCTGGGGCAAGCGCGAGGTGCTCGAGGCGCTGCCGCCGTTCCTCGGGGGCGGCGAGATGATCGAGACCGTCACGATGGAGCGCTCGACCTACGCCGGGCTGCCGCACAAGTTCGAGGCCGGCACCCCGCCGATCGTCGAGGCGGTCGGGCTCGGCGCGGCCGTGGACTACCTCGGCCACATCGGCATGGACAACATCCACCGCCACGAGCAGGCCATCACCGGCTACGCCCTGGAGGGCCTGGCCACCGTGCCCGGCCTGACCGTGATGGGTCCGCTCGACGCGAGCGAGCGCGGCGGGGCGATCTCCTTCGAGATCGACGGCGTGCACCCCCACGACGTGGCGCAGGTGCTCGACTCCCGCGGCGTGGCCGTCCGGGCGGGGCACCACTGCGCGAAGCCGGCGCACGCCCGCTTCGGCGTGCAGAGCTCGACCCGGATGTCGTCGTACCTCTACACGACGCCGGGCGAGATCGATGCCCTGGTCGAGGCGCTGGAATACACCCGCAGCTACTTCAAGTTGGGTTGATACATGAGTCAAGAGCTCGACGCGCTGTACCAGGAGATCATCCTGGACCACTACAAGAACCCTCACCACAAGGGCCTGCGGGATCCCTTCGAGGCCGAGGTGCACCACGTCAACCCCACGTGCGGTGACGAGGTGACGCTGCGCGTCCACGTGGACGGTGGGACGGTGCGCGACGTGTCGTACGACGCCGTCGGCTGCTCGATCTCGCAGGCGTCCGCCTCCGTGATGACCGACCTGGTGATCGGCAAGTCCGTCGACGAGGCGATGTCGATCCACGAGGAGTTCCTGACCCTGATGCAGGGCAAGGGCACCGTCGAGCCGGACGAGGACGTCCTCGAGGACGGCATCGCGTTCGCCGGTGTCGCCAAGTTCCCGGCGCGCGTCAAGTGCGCCCTGCTGTCCTGGATGGCCTGGAAGGACGCGACCGCGTCGGCCCTGGCCACCGCAACGTCGGAGGAGAACCGATGACCGAGAACACCACCGAGACCACCAGCGCCGTCGACCACGGCGACGACCTGCCCGAGGTGCCCGCGGCCAACGGGTCCGGCGGGACCTCCACGGTCACCGTGGACGACGTCACCGAGGCGATGAAGGACGTCGTCGACCCCGAGCTCGGCATCAACGTCGTCGACCTCGGCCTCGTCTACGACGTGCACCTCGACGACAAGTCCAACGTCGTCCTCGACATGACCCTCACGTCCGCGGCCTGCCCGCTCACCGACGTGATCATGGACCAGACCAACTCCGCCCTCGAGGGTCTCGTCAACGACGTCGCCATCAACTGGGTCTGGATGCCGCCGTGGGGCCCGGACAAGATCACCGACGACGGCCGCGAGCAGCTGCGGGCGCTCGGCTTCAACGTCTGAGTCGTTGACCCACGTCCTGGTCCCCGCCGCTCGCCTCGAGCGGTGGGTCCTCAACTTCAACGGCCGCCACGGCACCACCGCGCTCGCGGTGGCCGGCGGTGCGCTGACCGGGGCGGCCAGTGACGGGTCGACGTTCGAGGCCCGGCTGCCCTTCGGGGAGCAGTACGCCGGCCTGCCGGACGCCGCCGCCTTCGCCGCGGCGCTCGTGGCCCCGGCCGACTGGGGGGTCCTGCTGGTCCGCAAGGGCGGCTTCGCCGTCGCTCGGCTGGCCGGGGAGAAGACCACCGAGTCGAAGGTCGGCCAGCGCCACGTGCAGGGCCGCACCAAGGCGGGCGGGCAGAGCCAGCAGCGCTTCGCCCGGCGGCGGGACAACCAGGCCCGGCAGGCCTACGAGGCCGCGGCCGACCATGCCGCCCGGATCCTGGCCGGCGTGACCGGCCCGGTCGCCACCGGCGGCGACCACACCGCGGTCGAGGAGGTGCTGGCCGACGCGCGGCTGCGCCACGTCGTACCCGACGAGGCCTGGCTGCCGGTGCCCGACCCGCGACGGGCAGTGCTGGAGCAGTCCGTGCTCGACGCCCTGTCGGTCCGCGTGGACGTGGTCAACAGCCCCTAGAGTCGGAGTCGTGACGACGCCGATCGCGGTCCGCGGCCTGGTGAAACGCTTCGGCACCCATCGTGCGCTGGATGGGCTCGACCTCACGGTCGAGGCCGGCGAGGTGCACGGCTTCCTCGGGCCCAACGGGGCCGGGAAGTCCACGACGCTCCGCGCGTTGCTCGGGCTGCTGCGCTGCGACGCGGGCAGCGCGACGGTCTTCGGCCTCGACCCGTGGCGCGACTCGGTCGCGATCCACCGGCGGCTCGCCTACGTGCCCGGCGACGTCGCGCTGTGGCCCAACCTGTCGGGCGGCGAGACCATCGACATGCTGCTGCGGATGCGCGGCGCCGACCCGCGGGCCGGGCACCGGGCCGAGCTCCTCGAGCGCTTCGACCTCGACCCGACCAAGAAGGGCCGCGCCTACTCCAAGGGCAACCGGCAGAAGGTCGCCCTCGTCGCGGCCCTGGCCGTCGACGTGGAGCTGCTGGTGCTCGACGAGCCGACGTCGGGCCTGGACCCGCTCATGGAGCAGGTCTTCGCCGACTGCGTCGCCGAGCGCGTGGCGGCGGGGACGACCGTCCTGCTGTCCAGCCACATCCTGAGCGAGGTCGAGCGGCTCGCCGACCGGGTCACGATCATCCGCGAGGGGCGGACCGTGGAGTCCGGCAGCCTCGACGACCTCCGGCACCTGCGCCGGAGCCGGATCCGGGCCCAGCTCGACGGCACGATCCCCGACCTGGCGGGCACCCCCGGCGTCCACGACCTGGCGGTCGACGGCCACACGGTCACCTGCACCGTGTCGCCCGAGGCCCTGCCCCACGTGCTGGGTGAGCTGACCCGCGCCGGCGTCACCGCCCTGACCAGCACGCCGCCGACCCTCGAGGAGCTCTTCCTCGACGCCTACCGGGCATGAACCGCTTCACCGGCACCCTGGCGCTGACGCGACGGGCGGTCCGGCGCGACCGCGTCCTGCTGGTGGTCTGGGTCGGCCTGCTGGTGCTCGTCGTCTACGCCTCCGCCGCCGCGACCGCCGGCCTGTACCCCTCGGTCGCGGACCGGGTGTCGGCCGCGCGCGCGATCAACGCCAGCCCCGCGATCGTCGCGCTCTACGGGCCGATCCTGGACGTGACCAGCCTCGGCGAGCTCGCGATGACGAAGCTGACGGTGCTCTACGCCGTCATCGTCGCGCTCCTGCTGCTCGTCGTGGTGCGCCGCCACACGCGCGGCGAGGAGGAGTCGGGTCACGCCGAGCTCCTCGGCGGCACCGCCATCGGGCCGGACGCGCTGCTGGCCGCCGCCCTCCTGGAAGGTACGTCGATCGCCGCCACCGTCGGCGTGCTCGCCGCGGCAGCGGACGTGGCGGGCGGCCTCCCGGCGATCGGCAGCGTGGCCTTCGGCGCGTCCTGGGTCGGGATCGGACTGGTCGCGGCCGCGCTGACAGCGGTCGCGTGCCAGCTCTCGGCCAGCAGCCGGACCTGCGCCGGCCTCGCGGGCGGCGCCCTCGCCGTCCTGTACCTGCTCCGGGCCGTCGGCGACACCGGGCCGGTCTGGCTCAGCTGGCTCTCGCCGTTCGGCTGGTCGACGCGCCTCAGCGCCTGGCGCGACCCGCGGTGGTGGGTGCTGCTGCTCGACCTCGGACTGGCGCTCGGCCTGGCCGCAACCGCGCAATTGTTGCGGAACCGCCGCGACCTCGGCTCCGGCATCGTCCCTGCCCGCCCCGGACCGGCGGAGGGCGGGGCCCGGCTGGGCGACGCGTTCGCGCTGGCCTGGCGCGTGCACCGGACCGCCCTGCTGTCGTGGACGGTGGCCGTCGCGACGATGGGCGGCGTGATGGGCGCGATCGCCCCGGGCGTGAAGGACCTCCTCGACAGCGACGCGGGCCGCCGGATGCTCGAGAGCATCGGGGGAGCGGGTGCGCTCGAGGACGCCCTGCTCGCTGCCCTGATGTCGATCGCGGCCGTCGTCATCACCTGCTTCGGCCTCGCGGTCGTCGGCCACGGCGGCACCGACGAGCACGACGGCCGCACCGAGCAGGTGCTCGCCACCGCCACCTCCCGCACCCGTGCCTTCGTGGCGTCCACGGCGGTGGCGACCGGGGGAGCCGCCTGGCTGCTCGCGGTCACGGGGCTGGCCACCGGCGTCGGCCTCGGCCGGGACGCCCCCGGGCTGGTCGAGGCGGCGCTCGCCCAGGCACCCGCGGTGTGGACCGTGCTGGCCGTCGCCGTCCTGCTCTTCGCCGTCGACAGCAGGTGGGCACCGCTGGGCTGGGGCGTCCTCGGCGCCTGCTTCGTCGTCGGCCAGCTCGGCGACCTCCTGCACCTGCCGGGCTGGCTGGTCGGGCTCTCGCCCTACGCCCACAGCCCGGCGATGCCGGTCGTGGCCTTCGCCGCCACGCCCGCACTGGTCCTGACCGGTCTGGCCGCCGCGGTGCTCGTCACCGCGTGGTGGCGCTACGCGGGGCGCGACATCGGCTAGCGTCCGAAGCATGTGGCAGCCCGAGACGGGGTGGCATCCGATGCCGGCGGGATCCGGCACGTCCACGGTCGGCGTCTGGCGGACCGTGCTCGGTGACCAGCCCGTGGTGGTGAAGCGGCTGGCCGCGCCGTTCGAGAACGACCCCGCCGAGCTCAGCGACCCCCACCACTTCGCCTACTGGCGGCGTGCCGCCGACGTCGTCACCAGCGGTCTCGTCGAGGCGACTCCCGGCCTGCGCTGCCCGGTCCGCACGTCGGTCGCCGAGGACGTCGAGGGCATCACGCTCACCCAGGACTGGGTCGAGGACGCCGCCAACAGCGGCCTGTTCTGTGCGCACGGCCTCGGCCGCTTCGCCGGCGCCGACCTGGGCGACGCGCCCTGGCTGGCCCGCGACCAGCTCCGCGACCGGCTGGCGCGCGTCGAGCGCCGCGGCGGGTGGCGCACCCTCGCCCGGACCACGGTCGCCGACGTCGCCGAGCACCTCTGGGGGCGGCGTAGGTCGCTCCTCGACGCGCTCGACGCACTGCCGCAGGTGCCGCAGCACGGCGACCCGGTGCCGGCCAACCTCCCTGGCCGCGAGGGCGATGACGTCGTGGGTCTGGACTGGGGGACCCTCGGGCACGGCCCGGTCGGCGCCGACCTCGGCTACTTCATGCTGTCGGCGCGCGAGGACTTCGAGCCGCTGCTCGACGCCTACCTGCTCGGGATGCCCGACGGGCTCGCGACGCGCGAGCAGGTCGCGCTCGGGGCCCGGGTGACCGCGGTCGTCACGGTGCTCAACCGCGCCGAGTGGGCGCTGGCCCGGGTGGCCGGGGGAGAGGGAGCGCTCGCCGGGAAGTACCGCCACCCCGCCGTCGCGCCGCACCTGCGCGCCCTCCAGCGGCAGTTCCCGCAGATCGAGGCCCTGATGGAGGGCACCGGAGCTCGGTGATCGAGCCCGCCGAGACCTAGAGGTCGTTCGTGGCGAACGTGTCGCAGGCCTTGAGCGAGCCCTGCTGGTAGCCGGTCATGAACCACTTCACCCGCGACGCCGCCGACCCGTGGGTCCACTGCTCCGGGTTGACCCGGCCGTTGACCTCCTCCTGGATCCGGTCGTCGCCGACCGCGGTGGCCGCGGCGATGGCGTCCTGGATGTCCTGGTCGCTGAGCGACTCGATCAGCGCCACGCCGTCGGCGTTGTCGGTGGACGTGGCGTTCTTGGCCCACATGCCGGCGTAGCAGTCGGCCTGCAGCTCCAGGCGCACCGAGTCGGACTTCGGGCCCTGCTGGGTCTTGACCCGGCTCATGGTGCCGAGGAGGTTCTGGATGTGGTGGCCGTACTCGTGGGCGATCACGTAGGGCTCCACGAAGTCGCCGCTCGGACCGTTGAGCTGCTTCTGCAGCACGGCCTTGTAGAAGCTGGTGTCGAGGTAGATGTACTGGTCGTTGGGGCAGTAGAACGGGCCGACGTCCGAGGTCGCGTTGCCGCAGCCGGTGTCGATCGAGTCGGTGAAGGTCTCGATGCCCGCCTCGGCGGTGAAGTCGGTGCCGGCCTGGTCGGGCAGCGTGGTGGACCAATAGTCGTAGAGGGAGTTCTCGACGGCGACCCGGGCGCAGTCGGCGGACTTGTTGGCGTCCTCGCCGGTCTTGCAGGAGCTGTAGCGGCCGGTGTCGGCGCCGGTGAAGCGGCTGCTGTCGAGGCCGCTGCTCGTGCCGCCGCCGCCGTTGTTGAGGCACTGCGTCAGGACGAGGTAGAGGATGACGATGATCACGCCGCCGATCCCGCCGCCGGCGCGCAGGCCGCCCGGGATCGGGATGCTGGAGCCGCCTCCACCCCCGAGTCCGCCGCCCCCGCCGCGGCCACGGCCGGCGTCGCCCATGCGCTTGGTGTCCAGACGGGCCTTGGGATTGAAGCGCATGGGTCCCTCCAGGGGCTGCTCAGTTCGTGCGGGGCGGTGAGCCGCGCCTAGACTAACCACCCTCATGATCACCGCCCACCAGCTCGAAGTCCGTGCCGGCGCGCGGCTCCTCATGGAGAACGTCAGCTTCCGGGTCGCCGCCGGCGACAAGGTCGGTCTGGTGGGCCGCAACGGCGCCGGCAAGACCACCCTCACCAAGATCCTCGCGGGGGAGGCGCTGCCCGCTGCGGGCAACGTCCAGGCGACCGGCGAGGTCGGCTATCTCCCGCAGGATCCCCGCATCGGAGACCCCGAGGTCCTCGCCCGCGACCGGATCCTGTCCGCGCGCGGCCTCGACGACGTCGTACGACGCCTCCGGGCCGCCGAGACGGACATGGCCAGCGGTGACCCCGACGTGGCCGAGAAGGCCATGCGGCAGTACTCCCGCGCCGACGCCGAGCTGCACGCCGGCGGCGGCTACGCGGCCGAGTCGGAGGCCGCCCAGATCGCCAACAGCCTCGGCATCGAGGAGCGGATCCTCGGCCAGCAGCTCAAGACCCTGTCCGGCGGACAGCGCCGCCGCGTGGAGCTCGCGCGCATCCTGTTCTCCGGCGCGGACACGCTGCTGCTCGACGAGCCGACCAACCACCTCGACGCCGACTCGATCGTGTGGCTGCGGGAGTTCCTGAAGTCGCACAAGGGCGGGCTGATCGTGATCAGCCACGACAACGACCTGCTCGAGACCACGGTCAACAAGGTGCTGCACCTCGACGCCAACCGCGGCGTCATCGACGTCTACAACATGGGCTGGAAGGCCTACCTCACCCAGCGCGAGACCGACGAGCGCCGCCGCAAGCGCGAGCGGGCCAACGCCGAGAGCAAGGCCAAGACGCTCACCGACCAGGCCAACAAGATGCGGGCCAAGGCCAGCAAGGCCACCGCGGCCCAGTCGATGCTCAAGCGCGCCGAGAAGATGATGTCCGGGCTCGAGGGCGAGCGTGCGGCCGACAAGGTCGCGAAGATCAAGTTCCCCTCGCCGGCCGCCTGCGGCAAGACCCCGCTCACCGCCAGCGAGCTGTCCAAGTCCTACGGCTCGCTGGAGGTCTTCACCGACGTGGACCTGGCCATCGACAAGGGCAGCCGCGTGGTCATCCTCGGGCTCAACGGTGCCGGCAAGACCACGATGCTGCGGATCCTGGCGGGCGTCGACAAGCCGGACACCGGCGAGGTGATCCCGGGGCACGGGCTCAAGCTGGGCTACTACGCCCAGGAGCACGAGACCCTCGACACCAACCGCACCGTGCTGGAGAACATGCAGAGCGCCGCTCCGCAGCTCACCGACACCGAGGCGCGCAGCGTGCTCGGGTCGTTCCTGTTCTCCGGCGACGACGCCCAGAAGCCCGCCGGCGTGCTCTCCGGTGGCGAGAAGACCCGCCTCGCGCTCGCGTCCCTGGTCGTCTCCAGCGCCAACGTGCTGCTCCTCGACGAGCCCACCAACAACCTCGACCCCGCCTCCCGCGAGGAGGTGCTCGCGGCGATCCGCACCTACGAGGGGGCGATCATCCTGGTGACGCACGACGAGGGCGCCGTACGCGCCCTGGAGCCGGACCGCGTCCTGCTGCTGCCCGACGGCGACGAGGACCTGTGGAGCGACGACTACGCCGACCTGGTGTCCCTGGCCTGAGGCCGGCGTGCGCGGGGTTCCTAGACTCCGGGCATGACACCTGACGCGATCGCGGCCGCCGGCCTCCGCCTCCACCAGTCCGGGGCGGTCGCCACGATCACGCTGGACCGTCCCGACGTCCGCAACGCCCAGACTCCGGCGATGTGGCGGGCCCTCGCCGCGATCGGTGCGGCGCTGCCCGAGGAGACCCGGGTCGTGGTGCTGCGCGGCGAGGGGCACTCGTTCTCCGCGGGACTGGACCGCGCCATGCTCGCGCCGGGCGCCGCCGGCGAGGGCGTCGAGACCGTCGCCGACCTGCTCGCCATGGAGGATGCGGACATCTCCGCCACCATCGACGCCTACCAGCAGGGCTTCACCTTCCTCCACGACCCGCGGTTCGTCTCGATCGCCGCGGTGCAGGGCTATGCGATCGGGGCGGGCTTCCAGCTCGCGCTGGCCTGCGACCTGCGCGTGGTCACGAGTGACGCGCAGTTCTGCATGAAGGAGGCCGCGCTCGGGCTGGTGCCGGACCTCGCGGGAACAAAGCCGCTCGTCGACAGCGTTGGCTATGCCAGGGCGCTGGAGATCTGTGCCACTGCGCGGATGGTCGACGCGGCCGAGGCCGTGGAGATCGGGCTCGCGCAGGCCGTGGTCCCCGCCGAGGAGCTCGACGCCACTGTCGCGCACCTGGTCGCCGCCCTGACCGCCCCGATGGCCGGGGCGGTGTCGGAGACCAAGGCGCTGCTGCAGGCGGCGTCGGGGCGCGACCTGGACGAGCAGCGCCGCTTCGAGCGCGAGGCCCAGGTCCGCCGGTTCCGCGAGCTGGCCCGGCTGCAGGGCGGAGATGGAGGCAGCTGATGTCGATGATGGGCATGGGCCCGGCCTTCCGGGCGATGCGCACCGACCGCAGCGCCGTCGACCAGCGCCTGGCGCGCGGCACCGTCCGTCGCGTCTTCCGCTACGCCGGTCCGCACCGGACGCTGATCGCGCTGTTCCTGGTCTTCACCGTCGTCGACGCCGGACTGGTCGTGGTCTCGCCGCTGCTGGTCAAGCGGATCGTCGACCGCGGCATCCTCGGCGGAGACGGCCGTCTCGTCACGGTCCTGGCCCTGGCGATGGCCGGCGTGGCGCTCGCCGACGCCCTGCTGAGCGTCGTCGTGGGCTACCTGTCGTCACGGATCGGGGAGGGACTGATCTACGACCTGCGGGTGCAGGTCTTCGCGCACGTGCAGCGCCAGTCGCTCGCGTTCTTCACCCGCACCCAGACCGGCGCGCTGGTCTCGCGCCTCAACAACGACGTGATCGGTGCCCAGCGGGCGTTCACCTCCACCCTGTCCGGCACCGTCTCCAACGCCATCTCGGTCGTGGTCGTGGGCATCGCGATGATCGCGCTGAGCTGGCAGGTCACTCTGCTGTGCCTGCTGCTGTTCCCCGTGCTGTTCCTGTCCTCGCGCTGGGTGGGCAACCGGCTCGCAGGCCTCACGCGTGAGCAGATGGACGGCAACGCCGACATGGGCAACGCGATGACCGAGCGCTTCAACGTGGGCGGCGCGATGCTGCTCAAGCTCTTCGGCCGCCGCGACGACGAGGACGTGAAGTTCGCCTCGAAGGCCGGGCGGGTCCGCGACCTCGGCGTCCAGATCTCCCTGATCCAGCGGGTGTTCGTGGCCGCGATGCTGGCCGTGCCGGCCCTCGCGACCGCGCTGGTGTACGGCGTCGGCGGCCACCTCGCCCTCGACGGCACCCTCACCGTCGGCACCCTGCTCGCGCTCGCGACGTTGCTGGTCCGGCTCCTCGGCCCGCTCCAGGGGCTCTCCAACGTCCGCATCGACGTGATGACCGCGCTGGTGAGCTTCGAGCGGGTCTTCGAGGTGCTCGACCTGCCCTCCCTGATCCAGGAGAAGCCCGACGCCCTCGCCCTGCCGCCGACCGCCTCACGCCTGGAGTTCGACCACGTCGCCTTCACCTACCCCCGCGCCGACGAGATCTCGCTCGCCTCGCTCGAGGGCGTGGCCCGCAAGGAGTCCCGCGACAGCGGTCAGGTCCTGGCCGACATCTCCTTCGTCGCCGAGCCGGGGCAGATGATCGCGCTGGTCGGGCCCTCGGGTGCCGGCAAGACGACGGTCACCCACCTCGTCGCCCGCCTCTACGACGCCGAGCGCGGCGTGGTGCGGGTCGGCGGGCAGGACGTCCGCGACGTCACGCTGCAGTCCCTCGAGGACGCGGTCGGCTACGTCACCCAGGACGCCCACATGTTCCACGACACGATCCGCGCCAACCTGCTCTATGCCCGGCCCGAGGCCGGCGACGAGGAGATCTGGGACGCCCTCGAGGCCGCCCAGATTGCCCCGCTGGTGCGCGGCCTGCCCGACGGCCTCGACACGGTCGTCGGCGACCGCGGCTACCGGCTGTCCGGCGGCGAGCGCCAGCGGCTCGCGATCGCCCGGCTGCTGCTCAAGGCCCCGGCGATCGTCGTCCTGGACGAGGCGACGGCGCACCTCGACAGCGAGTCGGAGGCCGCCGTCCAGCGGGCGCTCGACGCCGCGCTCGAGGGGCGCACGTCACTCGTCATCGCGCACCGGCTCTCGACCGTGCGCAACGCCGACCGGATCCTGGTCCTCGACGGCGGCAGGATCAGCCAGGCCGGCACCCACGCCGAGCTCCTGGCCTCCGGTGGCCTGTACGCCGACCTCTACCGGACGCAGTTCATCCAGGACGCGCCGGCCGAGGCGCTGTAGGGGCCAGCAGACGATCCAGATGGGCGATTCCGGGGAGGCCGTGACCGGCCTAGATTGGGGTCGCCCGGGGACGGCCCTGCACACCTGGAGGTAGTCGTGTCATCACTGAACATCGCCACACCCAACGAGGTCCGGCCGTTCCGGGCCCACGGTCACATGGACGTCGTCACGCTCGACGACTTCACCCTCGGCATGGGCACCTTCGAGCCCGGCTGGCGCTGGTCGGAGGACGTCAAGCCGATCGCCGGGACCGAGTCCTGCCAGGTCCGCCACACCGGCATCTGCGTGTCGGGCCAGATGGTGATCCGCATGGACGACGGCACGGAGAGCACCATCGGCCCCGGTGACGTCGTGCTCATCGAACCCGGCCACGACGCCTGGGTCGTGGGCGACGAGGCCTGCGTGCTCTACGACACCGGCGTCGCCGCCTACGCCAAGGCGTAGGGCCGGACCTCGCCCGCTGGGGCGTCGAACGGCGTGATCGGGACGCTCCAGCCGGCCGGTCCGACGTACTCCCTCGCGGTGAACTCGCCCGCGTAGTAGCCGTTGTGGCGGTGCACGTGCGCGCGCCCAGCGGACGTGCCGGACTCCTGCTCGACGGCGATCCATGCGGCCATGCCGGTCACCTCCCTCCGAGGATCGTTTCCCGGACAGAGGGGCGTCGGGCGTTGAGTGATACGTCGCTCGGGCCTCGACCCGGGGACGTCAGCGTCGGGGGAGGGAACCCCACGTGCCTTGGGCATGCACCAGCACCACGGCGAGCGCTGCGGCCGAGGCCACCATGGCCGCGAACCACAGCAGGCGCGTCCAGCGCCCGGGCACCCCGGTGGCCGGGCGCTGCCCGGGCAGGATGGTGAGGCGGAGCGCCGGGACGAGCCGGCTCAGGAGGTGCAGTCCGGCGGCCCCCACCCACACCGCGAAGAAGCCCTGGTGGAGGGTGATCCAGTCGATGCGGAATCCGAGCACCGTGAGCAGGTCCTGGCGTGCGGACTCCTCGCCCAGCAGGATCAGGAGGACGCCCGTCGCGAGCAGGCCCAGGGTCGAGACCACCACGAGCGGGCCGAGCACCCGGAGCAGGAGCGGCGGTGGGCCGGCCTGGCGGTAGGGCGTCCGGCCCAGGTAGTAGCCCGCCATCTTCCAGCCGGTGCTCGCCGTCTTCATCACCGCTGGCGGCACCAGCAACGCGCCGAGGGCGACGTGCCACGAGATCAGCCCCCGCACGTCGAAGAGGGTCAGCAGCTCTGCGACCGACAGGACGAGCAGCACCAGCCCCGTCCACGCGGTCAGCAGGACGTTGCCGGCCGGCCCTCCCGTCACCGGCAGGACGGGGCTCTCGGTGGCGGTCCGACCGCTCGCCTCGGCGTAGGCGTCCACGAACGCACGCTGGAGCCCGCCGGTCGACTTCTCTGTCGCAGGGTGCATGCGGGCACGTTGGCAGCATTGCCTGTGCGTTTCCTGTGCCCGGGCGCGTCCCGGGCACAGTCCTCGCGTTCATCTGTTCGTGACGCGATCCGCAGTCAGGGTGATCTGGCCGGTGTCGAACTGGTGCTGGAGGCGGACCAGGGCGCGGTCGAGGGAGTCGGGGCTGAGCCAGGCCTGGGCGTCAGACTCGGTGATGTCGTGGGTGCCGGCGGCGTCGACGAGGCGGTGCAGTCCGTGCGGGGTGCGCCACAGGGTCTCGCCGGTTGGGGTGATGGCGACCCGGTAGCCGAGGTGGGTCTTGGCGCGGTGTGCGGTCCGGGAGAGTGGTCGGCCGGTGTGGCTGGTGGTCTGGCCGGGTGGTCCGGTGGGCCGGTAGGGCACCGGATGGTCGAGGTCGACCTTCCTCGAGACGCGCGTGGCGTGGGGGAAGCAGTCGACGGGCTGTCGGAGGTGGATGCGTTCCTTGATCGCCTCGGGGTGCTCGTAGGCGCAGCTCGAGATGAGGTCTTTGAGGTCGATGACTGGCCTGATCACCAGGTTGGTGTGGGCCAGCAGCTCGGTCAGCTGGGCCAGGGCGACCGGGCCGATCCCCTCGACCCGCGCGACACCACTGGCGGCGCCGGTGAGGGCGGCTTCGTGGAGGTGGACGTAGAGCACGGAGTCGGGCCGGAACCGGTCGGGCTTCGCGGACCGTAGGGCGTCGAGGAGGTCGTTGGGGAACGAGAACGCCCGCGGGACCGAGTCGGCTTCCTCAGCCGTGTCGGGGGCGGGGTCGGCGTGTTCGAGGAGGAGCTGGAGGAGCTCGGCGGGGCGGGCGAGCCAGCCGAAGGCCAGGGAGCGCAGCAGGTCGCGCGGCGAGTCGGCGTGCTCGGGGCGGGTGGCGAGGATGTCGGCGACGCGGGCCACGACGGCGTCGACGTAGGCGGCGTCCCCCGCGCTGATGCGGGCGATGACGTGCCGCAGGCCGACCGCGTCGGTCCGCGACAGCGACACGAAGCGGCGGTGGCGGGCTTCCTCGAGGCGCGTGGCGTGCGCGTCGGGGTCGGCCTCGATGATCTTGGCCTCGACCAGGGAGATCACCCGCGCGGGGGACTGGGAGCCGATGGCGCGGGCGACCGCCTGGTCGACCACGTCGACGAGGGCCAGGGGCAGGTCGCGGGTCATGACCGCGACCTTGCGGGCCAGCCAGGGCTCGGCGCGGCCGGCGCGGGTGGCCGTCCAGGTCTGGGGCAGCCGGTGCCGCAGGTCCAGGGCGTCGGCGGCGACCGCGCGGGCGGAGAGGGTGTGGACGCCGCGGGCGACGCCGAGCTCGCACAGCGACAGCTCCCGGACCCGCGGCGTGCCCTCACCACCGAGATCCACCAAACGGTCCGAGCCCGGCGGCAGCGGGACCGAGGGGTCCGGTCGCGGGTCGTCGCGGGGATCGGAGGCATGCAGGTCGCACCAGTGCAGCACCAGCAGCAGGTCCTCGACCTCGGCGCGACGTCGCCGCGCGGCCGCGTCCCCGAGCAGGGCGAGCGTGTCGCCTGCGTCGAGGTCGGTCACCGGGATCTGAGCCATGCCTGATTCTAATCGAACATGTGTGCGAACACAACAGGCTGTAGCGAGTCAAGATTCCTTGCAGGGTCCCAACTGCGAGGCGTTTGTTGACGTCAGTCCCTTCGATACCTTCTGGTCGTGTCGATCTTCAAGCGCCGACGCCCACCCAGGGCGTCGAAGGAGGCAGCCTTGGCGGCGGCGCAGAAGGCCACTGCCCGACTGCGACGGAGCAACGCGAAGGCCAGGCGATACCAGGACGGGAAGCAGCCGAACCCGGTCGACCGGATGACGCCCAACCAGTGGGCCGCCGGCGGGGGCCAGTGACGGCCGTCGGATCGATGACCGTCACCTACGCCGGATGCTCCATCGAGTGTGACCTCACGGCAGGGGCGCCTTGGTCCCGTCGGCTCAGCTGAGCCACCGAACCCGCCCCCAGGGACACGAACGCGGCCAGGCCCGCGAGTACCGACCACTCGCGCTGCCGGTCCTCGCAGGCACGCCTGTCACCCGGTCCGACGTCTGAGTGGATGCCGTTGCCGCCTTCGCTCGTGGCGATGATCCCCGGGCACCTTGCTGTGTCCCCGTCGACGTGCACGGTGGGCGCGGAGGCCAGGAGGAGTGCGGCGCAGACACCGGCTGCGATCGCGATGGCGAGGCAGACGACACGGGTCATGACACGACGATAGTGGGCCTCCCTCGTTCGGACGACGTGTCGAGTTAATGGAAGGCACGGCCGGAGGCCGGTCGGTACTGTGCTCGGCCGTGAGCCCGAACAGTCATGAGTCGACCGACGAGGTGCCGGACATCGGAGCACCGCCACAGCGGCTGACCGTCGACGTCGAGACCCTCCGCCGGCTCGTCGCGGAGCAGTTCCCGCAGTGGTCGGCGCGGCCCGTCGCACCGGTCAGCAAGCCCGGATGGGACAACCGCACGTTCCACCTCGGTGACGACCTGCTCGTCCGACTGCCCAGCGCTGCGGAGTACGCGCTGGCGGTCGAGAAGGAGCACCGCTGGCTCCCCGAGCTGGCGGAGCGGCTGCCCGTCCCGATTCCCGCGCCGCTCGGTCTGGGGGAGCCCGGTGCCGGGTATCCCTTCCCGTGGTCGGTCTACGGATGGCTCCCCGGCGAAGCCGCCGACCGGGCCGCGACCATCGACCCGTCCGGCCTCGCCGAGGACGTGGTCGGCTTTCTCGAGGCCCTCCAGCGCATCGACGCCACGGGTGGCCCACAGCCCGGCGTCCACAACTGGTTCCGCGGCGGGACCCTGCGGACGTTCGACCCGTACGCCCGGGGCTCGCTCGCGAAGCTCGACGGCCACCTCGACGCCGACCTAGCCACGGCCGCCTGGAACGACGCCCTGGCGGCCCGGTGGGACGGGGTGGACGTCTGGTTCCACGGGGACATGGCACCCGGGAACCTCCTGCTCGACGGGGGCAGGCTCACCGCGGTGATCGACTTCGGCACCTGTGGGGTCGGGGATCCCTCCTGCGACCTCGCCATCGCGTGGACCCTCCTGACCCGCCAGGGCAGGCGGCTGTTGCGCGAACGCCTCGACGTCGACGAGCCCACCTGGTCACGGGGTCGCGGATGGGCCCTCTGGAAGACGTTGAGCAACCTCGCCAACGCCGTCGAGGACGGGGACGAGCCCGAGGAGCGCGAGGCGCGGCGGGTCGTCGAGGCGATCCTGGACGACTACCGCGACGCGCACTGACCGGTCGGGGCGTCAGTCCTCCCCGGCCTTGGCCTCCCGCTCGGCGGCGTACGCCCGCTGGTAGGCGGCCCGCACCCTCTGCTTCTGGGCCTGCTTCGCCGCCTTCTTCTGCTTCCGCTCGGCCATCGCCTCGGCGGCCGCGGACGTCTCGCCGCGGAGCAGGGCCCGGCGCTCGTCGTAGAGGAGGTAGAAGAAGCCGAAGACGGCGAGGATGCCGAAGAACCACCACTGCAGGCCGTAGAAGAAGTGCGGGCCGTTGTCGAGCTCGGGGAGCTCGGTGGGCTCGAGGGTGTCGGCGGCAGGCGGGTCCTCGGACTTCAGGTCGACGAAGCCGCCGTAGACGGGGGTGTCGATGGCCTTGCCGATCTCGACGCTCGAGATCGCCCGGGTCGACAGGTCGGTGACGGCCGCGCTGTCGCCCGTCGCGTCCACCCGCACCCAGCCGGTCACGGTCACCTGCCCTGACGGCGGGGCGGGCAGCGTCGAGGTGTCGCCGCCGCGGTTGTCCGACGGGGTCCAGCCGCGGTCCACCAGCAGGGCGGTGCCCGAGGCCGTGACGAGGGGGACCACCACGTCGACGCCGGACTGGCCGTCTCGCGTGGCGTAGCGGAGCACGACGGTGTGGTCGGTGTCGTAGGTCCCGGTGGCAGTGACCAGGCGCCACTCGTCGCGGTCCGACACGCCCGAGCCGGGGCGCAGGACCGAAGCCACGGGGGCGGGCGGCAGGGACTCGTTGCGCTCGACGATCGCGTTGCTGGCCTTGCGGTCCTCGAGGCGGTGGAACTGCCACTCGCCGAGCCACCAGCACGCCCAGGCGATCAGGACGACGGCGACCGCGAACAACAGCCACCGTCGGCTGACCAGGAACAGGAACGATCGCACCCAGCGAGGCTATCCGGGCGGTGGGCGCCGCACCGGTGCGGGTGCGCCCGTAGACTCGCTGGTGTGATGACACGTGCGCTCGAGGACCGCTACGGCCGTGTGGCGACGGATCTGCGCGTGTCGCTGACCGACCGTTGCAACCTGCGCTGCTCCTACTGCATGCCGGCCGAGGGACTCGACTGGCTGCCCGACGAGACCGTGCTCTCCGACGACGAGGTCGTCCGCCTCGTGCGCATCGCGGTGGAGCGTCTCGGGGTGCGCGAGGTGCGCTTCACCGGCGGCGAGCCCCTCGTACGCCGTGGGCTGGTCGACATCGTCCGCCGCACCCACGAGCTGGGCGTCGAGACGTCGCTGACCACCAACGCGCTCGGGCTCTCGCGCACCGCCCAGGCCCTGGCCGACGCGGGCCTGGACCGGATCAACGTCAGCCTCGACACGATCCGTCCCGAGACGTTCCTCGAGATCACCCGCCGCGACCGGTTCGACGACGTGGTCGCGGGCCTCGAGGCGGCGCAGGCCGCCGGCCTCGGGCCGATCAAGATCAACGCCGTGCTCCTGCGCGGCGTCAACGACACCGAGGCTCCCGAGCTGCTCCGCTGGTGCCTGGACCGCGGCTACGAGCTCCGCTTCATCGAGCAGATGCCGCTCGACGCCCAGCACGGCTGGAGCCGCGAGGCCATGGTCACCGCCGACGAGATCTTCGAGCGACTCGGGTCCGCCTTCGTGCTCACCCCGGCCAGCGAGCCGCGGGGGAGTGCGCCCGCCGAGCTGTTCATGGTCGACGGCGGGCCCGGCACGGTCGGGGTCATCGCCTCGGTCACGCGGCCCTTCTGCGGTGACTGCGACCGGGTCCGGCTGACCGCCGACGGCCAGGTCCGCAACTGCCTGTTCGCCCGGCAGGAGTCCGACCTGCGCCTGGCCATGCGCTCGGGTGTGAGCGACGAGGAGCTGGCCGACCGCTGGGTCGTGGCGATGGCGGGCAAGCTGCCCGGGCACGGCATCGACGACCCGACGTTCCTCCAGCCCGACCGCCCGATGTCCGCGATCGGTGGCTGACGGCCGCTAGCGGCCGCCCTCGGGGCCCTGGTCGACCGGCGCCTCGGCGACGGGCACGACGTCGCGCAGGAATCCCCGCGCGGTCAGGAAGTCGGCCAGGCCGGCCCGGTGCTCCGCGCACGCGACCCAGACCTTGCGGCGGTCGGGGGTGTGCAGCTTCGGGTTGTTCCACAACAGCGCCCAGACGGCCTCGGACTGGCAGCCCTTGCCGGAGCAGGTGGGGGTCTCGGTCATGCCGTCCTCCCACGGAAAGGTCGGGAAATGGGCAGTGCCGGACAGCCACGGGGGAAGCCGTCCGGCACCACCGCGAACTGAGACGGGGGAGACCCAGCTCGCGCCGAGGATTCTGTCACTTGCGTCGAGGAAGTCAAATACCGCCGTCGCCGGAGTGGCGCCCGGAATCCGTGCCCGGAGGCAGCTGCGCGCGACCGTAATCGGCGTCCAGCAGCTCGAACCCGTCGGATCCGGAACCGGAATTGTTGGCCATCACCACGGCGACGTAGGGCAGGATCAGCGCACCGGCGATCAGGATCGGCCAGAGCCACTCCACGTGCGCCAGGGCCGCGACGACGGCGCCGACGAAGCAGACCGTCCGGATGCCCATGGACAGCAGGTAGCGCTTCTGGCGCGCGGCGATGTTGTCGGCGCGGTTGGTGGCTGCCGTCGTGATGCGGACCGGCTCCGCCTCGCGCGCCCTGCGGCTGTGGCTGTGGGTCCGGGCCATGCCGCCATCCTACGTCGGTACGCTCACAGTCCGTTCCCCACCGGGCCCGCCCACCAGGAGGCACTCATGAGCAACCGCACCTACCGCGTCAGCGAGATCGTCGGCACGTCGCCCGACGGGATCGACCAGGCGATCCGCAACGCCATCGAGCGCGCCAGCAAGACGCTGCGCCACGTCGACTGGTTCGAGATGACCCAGGTCCGTGGCCAGGTCAAGGACGGCGCCGTCGAGCACTTCCAGGTCGGCCTCAAGGTCGGCTTCCGCCTCGAGGACGACTGACCAGACCGTCTCAGCCCGTGAGGGTTTTAGGTCTACTCCTGGGTAGTCGCTAGCGTCCTCGACGTGAGCCAGAGCACCCCGGACAACACCGACACCGTCCAGCCGGTCGCGCCGCGCTCGGTCCTCGTGACCGGCGGCAACCGCGGAATCGGTCGCGCCATCGCCGAGGCGTTCATCGCCAACGGCGACCAGGTCGCGGTCACCACGCGCAACGGCGGGGCTCCCGAGGGCGCCCTCGACGTCCGCTGCGACATCACCGATGCGGCCGCCGTCGAGGCCGCCTTCGCCGAGATCGAGGCCGCGCACGGCCCGGTCGAGGTGCTCGTCGCCAACGCCGGCATCACTGCCGACACCCTCATCCTGCGGATGTCCGAGGACGACTGGTCCTCGGTCATCGACACCAACCTGACCGGCTCCTTCCGACTGGCCAAGCGGGCCGCCAAGGGCATGCTGCGGCTCCGCCGCGGCCGGATCATCTTCATCTCCTCGGTCGTCGGCCTCCTCGGCTCGGCCGGGCAGGTCAACTACGCCGCCTCCAAGGCCGGGCTGGTCGGCATGGCCCGCTCGCTGGCCCGTGAGCTCGGCTCCCGCTCGATCACCACCAACGTGGTGGCCCCGGGCTTCATCGAGACCGACATGACGGCGGTCCTCACCGACGACCAGAAGTCCGCCATCAAGACCCAGGTGCCGCTCGGCCGCTACGGGTCGACCGCCGAGATCGCCTCCGCGGTCACCTGGCTGGCCAGCGACGGCGCGGCGTACGTCACGGGGGCCGTGATCCCCGTCGACGGCGGCCTCGGCATGGGCCACTGACCACCAACGAACACGACAGAGGGAACTGACATGGGCATTCTCGACGGCAAGCGGATCCTGGTCGCCGGCGTCACGATGGACTCCTCCATCGGGTTCGCCACGGCGAAGGTGGCGCAGGAGCAGGGCGCGACCGTGCTCATCTCCAACTTCGGCCGGGCGCTCGGCATCACCAAGCGGATCGCCAAGCGGCTGCCGACCGAGCCGCCGGTGCTCGAGCTGGACGTGACCGACCCCGAGCACCTCGACCGGCTGCCCGAGCTGGTGCGCGAGCACGTCGACGGCCTCGACGGCGTCGTGCACTCCATCGCCTACGGCAACCCCGAGACCCTGCTCGGCGGGAAGTTCCTCCAGGGTCCCTGGGACGACGTCGCCCAGGCCGTCCAGGTCTCGGCGTACTCCCTGAAGTCGCTCGCGACCGCCTGCCAGCCGCTGATGGGCAGTGGCGGTTCGGTCGTCGGCCTGACCTTCGACGCGACGGTGGCGTGGCCGGCCTACGACTGGATGGGTGTCGCCAAGGCCGCCCTCGAGTCGACCTCCCGCTACCTGGCCCGCGACCTCGGCCCGCACGGCATCCGCTGCAACCTGGTCTCGGCCGGGCCGCTCAAGACGCTCGCGGCGAAGGCGATCCCGGGCTTCGAGGAGCTCGACTCCATGTGGGCCGAGCGCTCGCCGCTCGGCTGGGACAACACCGACCAGACGCCGACGGCACGGGCCGTGTGCGCGCTGCTGTCGGACTTCTTCCCGGCGACGACGGGCGAGATCGTGCACGTCGACGGCGGCTTCCACGCGATGGGGGCCTGACCGCACCGGTCGGATAGCGTCTGGTCGGTGACTTCTCTCGTCGAGCTCCGGGTCCTCGAGGGCCCCAACCTCTACTTCCCCCGGGCCGCCATCAAGCTGACGCTGGACATCAGTGCCCTGGCGGCGGCGCCCGACGAGGTGGCGCAGCGGTTCGCCAAGCGGATCGGGCTGCGCAACGTCCGCACGGGCGCGGCGGAGTCGGGCTTCCGGCAGCGGTTCGCCGTCCGTGCGGTGGCCCGCCTGGTGCGCGCGATCGCGGCGGAGTCCGGCACGCAGCGCCTCGCCGTCCGGGTGCGCACGACCAGCGACCAGCACCAGATCGTCGTGGCCTTCCCGTGGCGACACCGTGAGCGGGCCCAGGAGATGGGCCGCGGCGTGGCGTCGGTGCTCGACGCCGTGCCCGGCACCGACATCGAGAGCGCGGTCAGCGAGGCCGCCGAGCGGGTCCGGGCCAGCGAGCCCGGCGCTCGGCCGCACACGCTGACGCCGCGTGTCCCGGTCGTCGCCGTCACGGGCACCAACGGCAAGACCACGACGTCGCGGATGATCGCGCACATCGCGCGCACCGACGGCAAGCTGGTCGGCTGGTCCAACACCGACGGCGTCTACATCGACGGCGAGCTCGTCGAGGCCGGCGACTACTCCGGTCCCTCGGGGGCCGGACGCGTGCTGGCGCACAAGGAGGTCGAGTTCGCGGTCACCGAGACCGCGCGCGGCGGCATCCTGCTCAAGGGCATCGGGCTGACCCGCAACGACGTCTCGGTGGTCACCAACGTCTCCGCCGACCACCTCGGCCTCCAGGGCATCGACACCATCGACCAGCTGGCCGAGGTGAAGTCGGTCGTCCCGCAGATCACGCGCAAGGACGGGTGGGCGGTCCTCAACGCCGACGACCCGCGCGTCTTCGCGATGCGCGGCGTCATCAAGGCCCAGCCCTGGGTCTTCTCCCGCGACCCCGACTCCCCGGCGATCCGCGAGGTGCTCTCCGCCGGCGGCCGCGCCACCACCGTCATCGACGGCTGGGTGGCGGTCCTTGCCCCGCACGGCGACGCCGACCCGCTGGTCGAGCTCGTCGACGTGCCGATGACGCTGGCCGGGCTGTCCCGCTTCAACGTCGAGAACACCCTGGCCGCGGCCTCCGCCGCCTTGGCGATCGGCATCCCGCGCGACGTGGTCGTCGAGGGGCTGCGGACCTTCCGCCCGGACGCGGAGCACAACCCGGGCCGGATGAACTTCTTCTCCGTCGGCGAGGTGTCGGTCGTGATCGACCTGGCCCACAACGAGGCCGGGCTCGAGGCGCTGCTGGAGATCATGAACGGCGTACGTCGCCCCGGCGCCCGCCTGCTGCTCGGGCTCGGGGTCGTGGGCGACCGCCAGGACGACCTCATCGAGAAGCTCGGCGAGATCGCGGCCCGGGACAGCGACGTGCTGGCCATCGGCCACAAGGAGAAGTACCTCCGCGGCCGCAGCTACGACGAGCTCGACGACCTGATGCGCGCCGGCGCCGCCCGCGTGGGGGTGACCAGCTTCGCGTCGTACCCCACCGAGGTCGCGGCCCTGTCCGCGCTGGTCGGCCAGGCGTTGCCCGGCGACGTCGTCGGCCTCATGTGCCACGCCGAGCGCGAGGAGGTCTACGCGTGGATCGCCGGTGCCGGCGGCACGCCCGACGACAACGCGACGCTCGCGGCCAAGGTGCGGGCCGCGAGCGCCTGACTCAGGAGTCCGTCGCTGCCGGCACGTAGTCGGGGTCGCCGGCCGGGGCGTCGGTGCGCTCGCCGCTGCCGGCCTGGGCGATGTTGGACCACTGCTCGAGCTCGGCCATGACCTCGCCGTGCTTGTCGACGCAGACCACGACGAGGTCGCCCTTGTTGGCGCGGCTCATCGCGTGCCGGACGGCCTCGATCTCCTCGAGGACCTCCTCGACCTGCTTGCAGCGGGCCCCCTCGGCCATGGCCGCGCGCACGCCCTCGAGCACGAACGCGGCCGTCTCGCCGCGCTTGCGCCCGCGCAGCTGGACGTCCTCGCGGACGATCACCACGTCGAAGTGCTGGGCAGCAATGTGCCCGAGCTCGCGCATGTCCTCGTCGCGCCGGTCGCCGGCGGTGGAGATGATGCCGATCCGCGACGGGCGGGCCAGGTCGTGCGACGACGACAGCGAGTCGCCGGTGCGGTCCACGAAGTCGCCGAGCATCTTCATGCCGGGCGCGTTGTGGCAGTAGTCGACGATCACGTTGACGCCGTTGACCTCGACCTCGTTGAGGCGGCCGGGCGAGAGGTAGTAGCTCGTCGAGAACGTCCGCAGGCCCTGGCGGATGTCGTGCAGCGGGGCGCCGATGGCGAAGGCGGCCGCCGCGGCGCCGAGGGCGTTCTGGACGTTCATCCGGGCGCGGCCGCTGAACGTCGAGGGGAGCAGGTGGGTCCAGGCCAGCTGCATCTCGCGGCGGCCGTGCTTGACCACGATCATCTCGCCGCGCTCGGACGGGTTGAGGACCAGCGCCTTGCCGCCGCGACGGCAGTGGGCGTCGATCATCTCGCGCACCTCCGAGCCGGGCTCCTCCATGGAGAACCACACGACCTGGCCCGAGCAGCGCCGGCGCATCTCGCGGACGAGCGGGTCGTCGGCGTTGAGGACGGCGTGGCCGTCGCGCGGCACCGCCTCGACGAGGACGGCCTTGACGTCGGCGAGCTGCTCGACGGTGTCGATCCCGCGCAGGCCGAGGTGGTCGGGCTGCACGTTGAGGACGACGGCGACGTCGTTGCGCTCGTAGCCGAGGCCCTCGCGCAGGATGCCGCCGCGGGCGACCTCGAAGACCGCGAAGTCGACGCGCGGGTTCTGCAGGACCATGCGGGCCGACCGCGGGCCGGACGCGTCGGAGCGGATCAGCAGCCGCTCGTCGATCACGACGCCGTCGGTGGAGGTCATGCCGACCTTGCGGCCCATGCCCTTGAAGATGTGGCTGATCATCCGGGACGTGGTGGTCTTGCCGTTGGTGCCGGTCACGGCCACGATCGGGATCCGCGAGGTGGCGCCCGGCGGGAAGAGCATGTCGACGACCGGCTTGGCGATGAACTGCGGCTCGCCGATGGTCGGGTGCGTGTGCATCCGGAAGCCCGGGGCCGCGTTGACCTCGCAGATCGCGCCGCCGGTCTCGCGGACCGGCTCGGTGATGTCGGGGCAGATGAAGTCGATGCCGGCGATGTCGAGGCCGACCATGCGGGCGGCCTCCTCGGCGATCTCGACGTTCTCCGGGTGCGCCTCGAAGGTGCGGTCGATGGAGATGCCGCCAGTCGACATGTTGCCGGTCAGGGCGAGCTTGACCATGGTGCCCTCGGGCACGACGGAGTCCATCTCGAAGCCCTGCTCGCGGACGAGGTCCTCCGCGGCCGCGTCGACCTTGATCCGGGTCAGCACCTTCTCGTGGCCCACGCCGCGCCGCGGGTCGGCGTTGGCGGTGTCGACGAGCTGCTCGACGGTCGAGGTGCCGTCGCCGGTGACGGAGGCCGGGACGCGCTCGGCGATCGCGGCCACCCGGCCGTCGATGATCAGGCAGCGGTAGTCCTTGCCGGTCACGAACGACTCGACGATGACGGTGCCGCGGCGCGACTGCTCCTTGGCGATGTCGAACGCCTCGCGCACGTCCTTCTCGTCGAGGAGGTTGAGGCAGACGCCCCGGCCGTGGTTGCCGTCGAGCGGCTTCACGACGACGGGGAAGCCGATCCGCTCGGCCACGCGGACGGCCTGGTCGGCGGTGCGCACCGACTCCTGCTTGGGCACGGGCAGTCCGGCGGCGCCGAGCAGGCGGGTCGTGAGGTCCTTGTCCGAGGCGATGTCGACGGCGATGGCGGACGTGGCGGAGGTCATCGTGGCGCGGATGCGCTTGGCGTGCACGCCCTGGCCGAGCTGGACGAGGGAGTACTGGTTGAGGCGGATCCACGGGATGTCGCGGGACACGGCCTCGTCGAGGATCGCCTGGGTCGAGGGGCCGAAGGCGGTGCGCTCGGCGCGCAGGATGAAGGCCTCGAGCTCGGTGTCCCAGTCGAACTCCGGGTCGGCCTCGACGAGGTGGTTGACCAGGCGTACGGCGAGCCGTGCGGCGGCCAGGCCGACCTGCTCGTCGACGTACCCGAAGATCACGTTGTAGTGGCCGGGGCGACCCTTCACCCCGCGCGTCTTGCCGCGGCGGATGTCGTGGCCGACGACCTGCTGCAGGGCGAGGGCGGCGTGCTCGGCGACGTGGCCGAGCCAGGTGCCCTCGTTCAGCCGCTCCACGAAGCCGCCGCGGCGACCGCGCGAGCAGGAGTGCTCGCGCAGGCCGGGCAGCATCTGGAGGATGTTGTCGGTGAAGCCGGGGATCGTGTTGGTGGGGAACTTCTCCAGCGAGCCCAGGTCGACCACGAGGTGGATCGCCTTGTCGTAGGACCACACGTTGGCGCCGCGGTAGACCCGGGTCTCGACGATCGCGAGGTCGGGCGTGGGACGTTCGGTCATGCGGAGGCTCCGTCCGGGTCGGTGACTGTGGTGGCCCTCTTGCGGGTGGTGCGCGCGATGCGGCGGCGCAGGTTGGTGGGGGAGACGCCGTCGGCGGCGATGTCGCGGGCCAGCTGGCGCAGGTCGCGGCCGGCCTCGGCCATCTCGGCGGCCTCGCCCGGGTCGACGGTGGGCACGTGCGGGAGGAGGGTGCGGGTCGACAGGTCGAAGCGCGAGCCCTGGGGCAGGACGTGCAGCACCACCCCGCTGGCCAGCAGGGGCGAGGAGCGCTTGGCCTCGTAGGCGTTGGTGACGATTCGGGAGGGGTCGAAGATCGCGACGGCGCCCTTGCCGACGACGCTCATGATCTCGTGGCCGTCCTCCACCTCGACGACGGCAGCGGTGTCCTCGTCGACACCGATCCCCAGGAGCTGGGGCGACTGGCTGACGATCATGAGCAACCGACCGTAGCGGTTGCGCTGGTCGAAGTGCTGGTCGATGACCGAGGACTGGAGGAGGCCGAGCCCGGCCGCGACCTGCGTCATCCGCTGCTTCGGGGTCGAGCCCGGGCCGCCGAAGGCGACCATGTGGCTGGACTGGATGCTGGCGCCGGCCGAGGTCCCGGCGATGACCGTGCCGGCCCCGTTGGCGGCCACGAGCGCGTCCGCCAGGGGGGTCCCTGAGATGATCGCGGAGAGCTTGAGCTGGTTGCCGCCGGTCATGAAGATGCCCGTCGCCTCGATGAGGCGGCGGGCGAGATCGGGGTCGTGGGAGTCCTCGCGGGTCTCGGGACGGACGGCGACCACGTCGGCCGCGCCGAGCTTGCGGAAGAGCGCGTCATAGACCTCCACGACCTCCGGTCCGAGGGAGGAGGCGGTCGGGATCACCGCGATCCGGGCGTTCTCCCCACCGGCAGCAGCGACGAAGTGCTTGAGGATCGTGGGTCGGCGCAGCTTGTCCTCCGCGCCGCCGATGATCATGAGAGGTCCCCTGGGCATGACAGGGAGGCTAGCCCCTGACAAGGTTGGCGCGTGCAGCAGCAGTCCCGCGTGGTCGTCGTCGTCCGTCATGCCAGCGCCGAGCAGGTCGGCCCCACCGATGCCGAGCGGGAGCTCGCCCCCGGGGGCCACGACGACGCCCGCGACGCGGGCCGATGGCTGGCCGCGCAGGGCGTGCAGCCGGACCACGCCTGGGTCTCGGCAGCCACCCGGACGGTGCAGACCTGGCGGTGTCTGGCCGACGCGGCCGGGTGGGGCATCGAGCCCGAGGTCGACCGCGGGCTCTACTCCGCCGGGCCGGAGACGGCACTGGACCTGATGCGCTCCACGCCTGACGAGGCGCGCACCCTCGTGGTCGTCGGGCACAACCCGACGATCGCCTACCTCGCCTCGATGCTCGACGACGGCCACGGCGACCAGGGGGCCTCGGCCCTGATGACGTCGGGCTTCCCCGCAGGCGCGGTCACGGTGTTCGCCTTCGACGGCAACTGGGGCGACCTCGACCCGGCATCCTGCCGGGTCGTCGGATTCCACGTGGGGCGCGGCTGAGCTACACCGGCGGTGCCGGGGTCACGATGCCGGCCTCGGCATCGGCGAGCTCGATCTCCTCGCGGGAGATGCCGAGGAGGTACATGATCGCGTCGAGGTAGGGCACGTTGACCGCCGTGTCGGCGGCGTCCTGCACGACCGGCTTGGCGTTGTAGGCGATCCCGAGCCCCGCGGCCGCGAGCATGTCGAGGTCGTTGGCGCCGTCGCCGATCGCGATCACCGCCTCGGGAGGTACGCCGACCTCCGCGGCGAACTCGCGCAGCGCCGCGGCCTTCCCGGCACGGTCGACGACCGGTCCGACGATCCGCCCGGTGAGCCGGCCGTCGAGGATCTCGAGCTCGTTGGCCCGGGCGTAGTGGATGCCGAGCTCCTCGGCGAGCCGGTCGGTGATCTGGCTGAAGCCGCCCGAGACGATCGCGAACCGGTAGCCCAGCCGGCGCAGGGTGCGCACCATCGTCCGGGCGCCCGGCGCGAGCAGGATGGCGTCGTACACCGCGTCGATGGCGGTGGCGTCGACACCCGCGAGCAGGGCCACGCGCGTGCGGAGCGACTCCTCGAAGTCGATCTCGCCGCGCATGGCGGCCTCGGTCACGGCGGCCACCTCGGCCTCGCAACCCGCGTGCGCCGCGAGCATCTCGATCACCTCGCCCTGGATCAGCGTGGAGTCGACGTCCATGACGATCAGTCGCATCCCGCGGCGGAGCAGGGTGGCGGGCTGGACGGCGACGTCGAGGCCCTGGCGGGCCGCCTCGACGGCCAGCACCTCGCGCAGCCGGTCGGGGTCGGCGCCGGAGACGTGCAGGTCGATCGCGGTGACGGGGTAGCGCGCCATCCGCTCGATCCGGTCGATGTTGGCGCCGCTGTCGGCGATCCGGCCGGCCACCGCCGCCATGGCCGAGGCCTTGAGCGGGGACCCGATGATCGTGACGTGCGACCGACCACCGGCGCGCGACCGGTTGTCACCGACGCCGCGGTCGACCTCGACCGTCATGTCGAGGGCCCGGGCGGTGTCCTCGACCTCGCTGCGCAACCGACGCCACTCGCGCGGCGCGGTCACGAGGACGCCGAGGATCAGCCGGCCACGCAGCACGATCTGCTCGATGTCGACCACCTCGACCCCCGCCTGCGAGAGCGTCGAGAGGATGGAGGAGGTCACGCCGGGCCGGTCCTTGCCGGTCAGCGTGATGAGCAGGGTCTCGGGCCTGGAGGCCTCGGTGCCGTACGTCGGAGTCATCGCCCGCCGAGGCTAACGCGTCGGACCGCCCGGCTCAGGACGGCGGCCACACCTCGGGCGAGCACGCGGCCACCAGCGCACGGCGCCCGGCGCGTGCCAGCGGCACCAGCGAGGCCCGCCGCGCCTCGATCTCGTGGGCGGACACCGCGCCGCCGTCGTCCTCCAGCGCCAGGTCGACGATCCCGAGCGCCTGCACACCCCGCGAGGCGAGGTCGACGCACCGGGGCGGGACGCCGGCGGGGGAGTCGAGGTGGGGGCGGTGCCGGAGGTTCATCAGCTCGTCGGCGACCTCGGGTCGCCACCGCGCCACGTCGAGCCGGGCCAGGGCGCCCGCCGACTCGAGCAGGGCCGCGCGCAGCGTGCGGTCGGCCTCGCCGACGTCCGGCAGCTGGCGTCGCTCGGCGGGCATCGCGGTCCACGTGATCGCCGCCCCGACCCGCTCGGGCACCAGCCCGACGCCGGCGCCGGACACGACCACGGCCTCCCCGACGTCGAGCGCGGCCGTGTTGAAGTCACGTGGGCCGCCCAGGCCGACGGGGTCGCCCTCGACCGGGATGGCCGCCCCGAAGGCGGTGGCGCCGAGGGCGCGCAGCCGGCCGAGCGCGACCACGAAGGTGTCGGTGCCGCCCGCGGGGTCCAGGCCGGACACCGCGTGCGTCGCGTCGTCCGCGATCACCGCGTCGATGAGCAGGTCGGTGACGACGTGCCCGCGGAGCCAGGCCGTGCCCCACCACGCGAGGCGGGCGGAGGCGGGCAGCGTGGGGCTCACGGCTCACGATGCTACGCACGACCCCGCACGTCCCTGCACGGGGCGGCGGTCGCGTCTGGATAGGGTGACGACCATGACCGCCGTGCTCGAGTTCGCCGACGTGACGGTCCAGCGGGGCGGGGCCACCCTGCTCGACGGGATCGACTGGACGGTCGAGGAGGACGAGCGCTGGGTGATCCTCGGACCCAACGGGGCCGGCAAGACCACCCTGCTGCAGCTCGCTGCGGCACAGATCCACCCGACCTCCGGGGTCGCGGGCATCCTCGAGGAGGTCCTCGGCACCGTCGACGTCTTCGAGCTCCGGCCGCGCATCGGGCTGACCAGCGCGGCCCTCGCCGAGCGGATCCCGCGGCACGAGCGCGTCCACGACGTGGTGGTCTCCGCGTCGTACGGCGTGGTCGGGCGGTGGCGCGAGCAGTACGACACCCTCGACCACGACCGTGCCACCAACCTCCTCGAGGAGGTGCGCGCCGGCCGGCTCAAGGACCGCACCTTCGGCACCCTGAGCGAGGGCGAGCGCAAGCGCGTCCAGATCGCGCGGGCCCTGATGGCCGACCCGGAGCTGCTGCTGCTCGACGAGCCCGCCGCGGGCCTGGACCTCGGCGGCCGCGAGGACCTCGTGTCGACCCTGTCGGTGCTGGCGATGGACCCCGACAGCCCGGCCACCGTGCTGGTCTCGCACCACGTCGAGGAGATCCCGCCGGGCTTCACCCACGCGCTGATGCTGCGCCAGGGCAGGGTCGTGGCGTCCGGACTGCTCGACCACGTCGTCACCGAGGCCAACCTGTCGGCCACCTTCGGGATGCCGCTGGCGCTCAGCCACGAGGACGGTCGCTGGGCCGCCCGGCGGCGCAGCCGCCACGCTGGCTGAATCCAGACCGTTCCGCGAGGTCCCAGCGGATAGGGTCGTGGCATGGAGTGGTTCCGGGATCACATGTGGGAGACCTGGGCAGCGCTGGCGGTGCTGCTGGGGCTGGCCGAGCTGTTCAGCCTCGACCTGATCCTGATCATGCTCGCGGTCGGTGCCGTCGCCGGTCTGCTGACCGCCGCGCTGTCGGCACCGGTGGTCGCGCAGATGCTCGTCGCCGCCGCGTCGGCGGTGGCGATGCTGGCGCTGGTGCGCCCCGAGCTGGTCAAGAAGCTCCACGGTGGTCCCGAGCTGCGGCTGGGCCACGGCAAGCTGGTCGGCCGGCAGGGCGTCGTCACCGAGCTGGTGACCGCGCTCGAGCCCGGCCGGATCAAGCTCGCGGGGGAGATCTGGAGTGCGGCACCGTACGACGAGACCCTCACCATCGCCCCTGGCGAGACCGTGGAGGTGCTGCAGATCCGCGGCGCCACGGCGTACGTCCATCCGATTCCCAAGCTCGAGTCCTGAGCCCACTCCAGAGGAGGTGCCATGCCCGTCATTCTCGTGCTCCTGGCGCTGGTGTTCCTGTTCCTGATCGTGATGCTCGCCAAGACGGTGCGCATCGTCCCGCAGGCTCGTGCCGGCATCGTGGAGCGCTTCGGCAAGTACAAGCAGACCCTGCCGGCCGGCCTCAACGTGGTCGTGCCGTTCGTCGACAAGGTGCGCTACCTCATCGACCTGCGTGAGCAGGTCGTGAGCTTCCCGCCGCAGCCGGTGATCACCGAGGACAACCTCGTCGTCTCGATCGACACGGTCATCTACTTCCAGGTCACCGACCCGATCGCCGCGACCTACGAGATCGCCAACTACATCCAGGCGATCGAGCAGCTGACCATGACCACGCTGCGCAACATCGTCGGTGGCATGGACCTCGAGGAGACGCTGACCAGCCGCGACCAGATCAACTCCGGCCTGCGCGGGGTCCTCGACGAGGCCACCGGCAAGTGGGGCATCCGGGTCAACCGCGTGGAGCTCAAGGGCATCGACCCGCCGCCGTCGATCAAGGACTCGATGGAGAAGCAGATGCGCGCCGACCGCGAGAAGCGCGCCGTCATCCTCACCGCCGAGGGCCAGCGGCAGGCCGCCATCCTCACGGCCGAGGGCTCCAAGCAGTCCTCGATCCTCAACGCCGAGGGTGCGCGCGAGTCGCAGATCCTGCGCGCGCAGGCCGACCGCGAGTCCTCGATCCTGCGGGCGCAGGGTGAGGGACAGGCCATCCAGACGGTCTTCCAGGCCATCCACGACGGCAACCCCGACCAGTCGCTGCTTGCCTACCAGTACCTCCAGATGATGCCCAAGATCGCCGAGGGCGGCGCCAACAAGCTCTGGATCGTGCCCAGCGAGATCGGCAAGGCGCTCGAGGGCCTCGGCTCCACCATGAGCAACCTGCAGGGCATCCCGCAGCAGGTCGAGGGCCCCAAGACGCGCGTCGACATGGGCAGCACCGACACGCCCGCGCTCGACTCCGCCGACTCCGAGCTGTCCAAGACAACCGCCGCCGTCGAGGCCGCCATCAAGGAGGCCGAGATCGCGGCCAACCCGGGCAAGGGCCGCGCTGCCGACCTGCCCGCCGGCGACGAGCCGGAGACGGGTGCGGAGCCGCCCGCCCAGTGACGCCGTACGACGCTGTCGCGATCCTGCTCGCCGGGCTCGCGGCCGGCACCATCAACACTGTGGTGGGGTCGGGAACGCTGATCACGTTCCCGACCCTGCTCGCGTTCGGCATCCCGCCGGTGACGGCCAACGTCTCCAACACGATCGGGCTGGTGCCCGGCTCGGTGTCGGGGGCCTGGGGCTACCGGCGCGAGCTCGGGGGCCAACGCTCGCGGGTCCTGCGGCTCGCGCTGGCCTCGCTCCTCGGTGGGCTCGTCGGTGGCCTGCTGCTCCTCGTGCTGCCCGACGGCGCCTTCGCCGCGATCGTGCCGGCGCTGATCCTGCTCGGGCTGGTGCTCGTCATCTTCCAGCCCCGGATCTCCGCGTGGGTCGCCCGTCGGCACGACGCCCTCGGCGGTCTGCCCGAGCACGGCGCCTGGTGGGTGTGGCCGGCCGTCGCGCTGGCCGGCGTCTACGGCGGCTACTTCGGCGCCGCCCAGGGCGTGCTGCTGATGGCAATCCTGGGCATCGGGCTCGACGAGGCGCTGCAACGGCTCAACGCCGTCAAGAACGTCCTCGCCGCGATCGTCAACGGGGTGGCGGGCCTGCTCTTCGCGCTCGTCGCCGACGTCGACTGGCGCGTCGTGGCGCTGATCGGTGTCGGCTCGGTGATCGGTGGTCAGGTCGGCGCGACCGTCGGTCGCCGCCTGCCCACCACCGTCCTGCGCGGCTTCATCGTGGTGGTGGGCGTCGTGGCGCTCGTGTCGTTCCTGCTCGGGTGAGGCTCAGACTTCCTTCACGACCCGGGTCTCGCCGGCGAAGTGGTCGTGCCACGCCTGCCGGTTGACGGTGTCGTTGTTGATGCCGACGGCGATCATGATGACCGCGACCAGCTCGGCCAGGCCGCCGAGGATCCCCAGGAACGGGATGATCCCCAGGATGCCGGCACCCATCCAGATGTTGCGGCGCAGGGCCTGCTCCATCGTCGGGTTGCCACCGCCGGGACCCTGCGTGTGCAGCTTCATCACCATCTTGCCGACGGTCTGCCCCCGGCTGGACTCCAGGTAGGTGAAGTAGCCGAGGTAGATCACGGTGCTGATGACGGCCGAGACCGCACCGGCGGCCCAGGTCGAGGCGGCGTAGAAGCCGCCACTGTCACCCATCACGGCGCCCACGATGATCGCGCTGACGATGACGCCGTTGACGATCGCGAGCAGGATCCCGTCGATGAGCCGTGCGAGGAACCGGTCGAGCAGCTCTGCCGGGCGGGTGGCCGCACGGGCTCCGGAGTAGGGGCCGGCCGCGGGGTCGAACCCCGGGGCGGGCGTGGGAGGTTGTTCGGTCATGGGGGACCTCCTCGAGGACGCGTCCCCAGTGGGCGCGTCCCTTCCCATGCTAGGGCTGGGAGGCCCCGGCGTCAGGAGGACGGACGCAGTCCCTGCAGGCCCGCCGCGACGGCGCCGATCGCCGGTGCGGTCACCCCGGCGGCCGTGACCTTCGGGACGGTGCCGTCCTGGAGGGCGAGCCAGCCCGCCGCGGCGTCGGCCGCGTCGACGGCGATCCCGGCGAGGACCAGCGCGCGGCGGGCCCTGCCGCGCGAGAGCAGCGTCAGCGCGCCGAGGGCGATCTCGCGGGAGCCGAAGAGCCGCGACATCAGCGCGAGCTGCGGGTTGGCCTCGACGTCGAGCTGGAAGAGCTTCCCGGCGAGCTGCGGGTTGCCGAGGGCGAGGGCGCCGATGGCCACGCGGCCCAGCGAGAGTCCGGTCACGGGGTTCATGGCCGGAACGCTAGCGTGCCCGTCATGGAGCTGTACGACGTGATGCGCACGACCAGCGCGGTCCGGGAGTTCACCGGCGACCCACTGCCCGACGACGTGCTCGGCCGGATCCTCGACAACGCCCGGTTCGCCCCGAGTGGCGGCAACCGGCAGGGCGCGCACCTCGTCGTGGTCCGCGACCCCGCGACCCGGGAGGCGCTCGCGGAGCTCAACAAGCCCGCGGTGCGCCGCTACATGGCGCAGAAGAAGGCGGGGGAGAGCCCGTGGAACCCCCTCTCGGCCCCGGGTCCCTCGGCCGAGGAGATCGCCGCGACCGGCGTGCCCGATTCCTTCGTGCAGCCGGTGCTGACCGCCGGGGCCGTGCTCGTCGTCTGCGTCGACCTCGGCGTCGTGGCCGCCGTCGACCAGGACCTCGACCGGGTCGGGCTGGTCTCGGGCGCCTCGGTCTACCCGCTCGTGTGGAACATCCTGCTCGCCGCGCGCAACGAGGGCTTCGGCGGCACCATCACCACGATGGCGGTGGCGGAGGAGCCGGCGGTCAAGGCGCTGCTCGGGATCCCCGACCGGTTCGCGCTGGCTGCGGTGGTGCCGCTGGGCAGGCCGGTGAAGCAGCTGACGAAGCTGTCGCGCCAGGAGGTGGGCGAGTTCGTCACCCGTGAACGGTTCGACGGCGAGGCGTTCTGATCCCGGCGGTCAGTCCACGAAGGCCGTGCGCCACCGGTCGAGGACGTCGTACGCCGCCTTGCGCACCGCCGGGAGCGACAGCACGACGTCGTGGCGGGCACCCTCGACCGCGACGTAGGTGACGTGCGGGCCGATCGCGGTCGACCAGCGGCGGATCTGGCGCACGTCGAGCACGATGTCGGTCCCGTGCACCTGCTCGTTCATCTCGTTGGGCACCGACGAGGCGCCCGACGAGAGCACCAGCACGGGGGCGGCGACGGACAGGCCGCGGTGCACCTCGGCGTGGCCGTTGCGGATGGCGCGCAACCACCCGGCGTACACGGTGAAGGACTGGAGGGGTTTCCAGTCGAGGTTGAAGTCCCACTCGCCCTCGTGCCCGCTGTGCAGCGAGCGCGTGTAGAGGCCGGTGACCGTGCGCCGGATCTCGCGCCGCGGCTGGCGGGCGCCGACCTGCTTGACGACCGGGGTGCCGAGCACGCGCAGGGCGGCGCTGCCCTGCATGTCGAGCCACGGGGAGTTGAGCACCACGCCGGTGAGCTCGGGCGGCTGCTCGTGGTCGAGCCACAGGGGCAGGATCAGCCCGCCGGTGGAGTGGGCCGAGCCGACGACGTGGTCGTGCCCGTCACGCTCGGTGATCCGGCGCCAGGCCTCGGTGAGCTCGGGGTAGTAGTCGTGCAGGTCGAGGGTGAAGTTCGGCGTCTGGTGGGGCCTGATCGAGCGGCCGTACTTGCGCAGGTCGAGCGCGTAGAAGTCGTAGCCGCGGGCGTTCCACCACTCCGCGAGCTCGGTGTGGAAGAAGTAGTCCGCGAAGCCGTGCACGTGCAGCACGGCCCGGGTGGTGGGCTCGTCGGCCGGGCGGCGGACCAGCGTCGCGACGACCGGTCCCTCGTCGTCGTCGGGGAGCTCGATCTCCTCGGCGAGGTACGGCGCCCCCAGGACGTCCTCGTCGATCCGCGGGCCGGTCGTCTCCGTCATGGCAACAGTCTGTCAACCCGCCCGCGGCGCAGGTGGACCAGACCCGCCGGCAAACTCCTCAGGTCCGGGTGCGGCGTGCCGTTGGGGGAGGAACGCGTGGAACGGCGAAAGGAATCGCATCCGCCATGCACACTCTCGGAAACCGCACCTCCCGGCTCGGCCTGGCCGCGCTCGTCGCTGCCGTGCTCTCACTCGCACCCCTGGCCCCGGTGGTCTCGTCGGCCGGCACCGCGACGACCCGGTCCGGCCTCACGGTCTTCACCGACGCGGTGGCGCCGCCCGGAGTGGCTCCCAGCGCTCTGGGCCAGTCCGCCGTCGTGCCGCTCCCGGCCCCGCTGCGCGACACCTTCGCCCTCGACTCCAGGCCGGGGTCGTCCCGCACGCTGTTCCTGAAGTTCACGGGCGGCACGTTCGCCGGCACCGCCTTCAACGCCGACTTCGCGCTGGACTCCATCACCGCCCGGCCGTGGTCGATCACGCCGCCGGTCGACACCAACTTCAGCCCCACCGAGCTCGCCGAGATCCAGCGCGCGTGGCAGGTGACGGCGGAGGACTTCGCACCGTTCGACGTCAACGTGACGACGCGGACGCCGGCCCCCGACGCGCTGGACCGCTCGTCGGACGCGGATCCGACGTACGGCGCGACGGTGCTGGTGACGCAGGGCGGCCCGCTCCAGGCGGCCTGCCGCTGCGGGGGACTGGCCTACGGCAACGTCTTCGGTGCGGTGGGGGCCGCGAAGGACTACGCCCAGCCGGCGTTCGTCTTCGGCTCCTACTCCGGCGAGGACATCGGCGAGGGCATCAGCCACGAGGCCGGGCACCTCTTCGGGCTCATGCACGACGGCACCGCGACCCTGGCCTACTACGACGGGCGCGCGCCCTGGTCGCCGATCATGGGCTCGAGCTTCTCCCAGCCCGTGAGCCAGTGGTCGCAGGGGGAGTACCCCGGTGCGAACAACACCCAGGACGACGTCGCGATCATCGCCCGCAGCGCCCCGATCCGCCCCGACGACCACGGCGACACCGCCGCGACCGCCACGCCCCTCGTGCCGGGCACCGTCGTCAACGGGGTGATCACCACGCGCACCGACGTCGACGCGTTCACCTTCACCGCGTCCGGCCCGGTCACGCTCACCGCGTCGACCCTCGCGGTCAAGGCCGACCTCGACGTGGGGCTGCGGATCACCGATGCCGCCGGGAACACGGTGGCCACCGTCGATGCGCCGACCACCCGGGACACCCGCCTCAAGGCGCTCGGACTGGGCGCCACCTGGACGGCCACGCTCCCGCGCACCCCCGCGACCTACGTCGCGTACGTCGACGGCGTCGGCACCGGCTCGCCCACGACCCCCGGTCGCTACTCCGACTACGGGTCCCTCGGCACCTACCGGCTGCTGCTCCTCCGGTAGGTGGCGTCGGCGCGGATGGCCAGGGCCAGCTCGGGGTGGTTGGTCGTGACCAGCCAGGCCCGGCCCGGCCGGAGCCAGTGCCCGAGCGCGCGCGGGGTGTCGACGGTCCACACGAGCAGCGGGATGCCGCGCCGGCGGGCGAAGCGGGCGACCCCGAGACGCGCGAGCCAGTGGTGCGCGACGACGACCGAGGCGCGTGAGAGGCGGAGGCGGCGACCGGGCAGGAGCTCGGACCGGCGGATCCTGACCCGCTCGCGCACCGCCAGGCCGCGGGTGTTGCGGCCCAGCGACAGGCCGACGAGCAGGGTCAGGCCCTGGCTGTCGCCCCAGTCGCGGATCGCCCGGACGGCGCGGTCGCTGCCGGTGGTGACGACGAAGCCGTCGGGACCGAGCCGCTCGACCGCGAGCGCGGTGGCGGCCACAGCCTGCTCGGGACGGGCGGCGCTGGCCTTGAGGTCGATGTGTGCGGAGCGACGGCCGGCGAGGAGGCCCAGGGCGTCGTCGTAGGTGAGCAGCCCCGGGGAGTGCTCCCGCGCCTCCGCGGCGGTCACGTCGGTGAAGGCGACCTCGTCACCGTCACGCACGAAGGTCGGGTCGTGCGCCACCACGAGGACCCCGTCGGCGCAGCGTTGCACGTCGAACTCCACGAAGTCGACGTCGAGGGCCAGGGCCGCCGCGAAGGCGGTCGAGCTGTTCTCCAGGTCGACCCGGAGGCCCGCCCCGGCGCGGTGCGCGCTGACCAGGACCCGCTCGCGGGGACGGGTCACGCGCTCGTCCCGCGCTCGGCATGCGCGGCCGCGGCCTCGACGAGTCCCGCCAGCAGGCCCACGTCGGCGGCCGTCTCGGGGTGCCACTGCACCGCCACGCAGAAGCGGTCGCCCGGCGCCTCCATGGCCTCGAGGGTGCCGTCGGCCGCGTGGGCGGACGCCGTGAACCCCGGGTGCGAGCGCACCGACTGGTGGTGGTGGCAGCTCACGTCGAGCGTCGTCCCGACGAGCCCGGCCACGCGGCTGCCGGGGACGGTCGCGACCGGGATGGTCCCGAACACGTCGCCGCCGGGGGAGTGCTCCTCGTGGTCGACCAGGTCGGGCGTGTGCTGGTCGAGCTCCCCACCGGCGTGCACCGCCATCAGCTGCATGCCCCGGCAGACCCCCAGGACCGGGAGGCCCGGCGCGTCGGCCGCGTCGAGCAACGCCGTCTCCCAGGCGTCGCGGTCCGGCCGCCAGCCCGCGGTCCGCGGGTGCGGCGGCGCGCCGTACCGCTCGGGGTCGACGTCGGCCCCGCCGCTGATCACCAGCCCGTCGAGCCGGGCGACGACCGCTGCGGCGGCGTCGGGCGTCGCCACGGGAGGCAGCAGCAGCGGCACGCCACCCGTCGCCTCGACGGCCAGGGCATACTGCGCCGGCAGCAGGTCGGCGGTCTGGTGCCACACCCCCCACGACGCGTCCTCGCGGTAGGTGGTCAGGCCGATCACGGGGAGCCCCATGCCCACCCCTCAGAGCGGCGTGACGTAGGCGCCGGAGATGCCGCCGTCGACGAGGAAGGTGTTGGCGGTGATGAAGCTGGACTCGTCGGAGGCCAGGAAGAGCACGGCGTTCGCCATCTCCAGCGGCTCGGCGAAGCGGCCCATCGGCACGTGCACGAGGCGCCGCGCCGCGCGCTCGGGGTCCTTGGCGAAGAGCTCCTGCAGCAGCGGTGTGTTGACCGGTCCCGGGCACAGCGCGTTGACCCGCACGCCCTCGCGCGCGAACTGCACGCCGAGCTCGCGCGACATCGACAGCACGCCGCCCTTGGACGCGGAGTAGGAGATCTGCGACGTGGCCGCGCCCATCACCGCGACGAACGACGCGGTGTTGATGATCGACCCCTTGCCCTGCTCCAGCATGTGCGGCAGCGCCGCCTTGCAGCACAGGTAGACGCTCGTCAGGTTGACCTCCTGGACCCGGCGCCACGCGTCCAGGTCGGTGTCGAGGATCGAGTCGTCCTCCGGCGGGCTGATCCCGGCGTTGTTGAAGGCGATGTCGACCGACCCGTAGGTGTCCTTCGCGGTCTGGAAGAGCGCGTCGACCTCCTCCTTGGAGGTGACGTCGACCTTCACGAAGGTCGCGACGTCGCTGCCGCCGAGCTGGCCGACCAGCTCGTGGCCGCGCTGCTCGTCGATGTCACCGATGACGACCCGGGCACCCTCCTCGACGAACCGTTGCACGGTCGCCAACCCGATCCCCGAGCAGCCTCCCGTGACGACGGCGACCTTGCCCTGGATACGTCCTGCCACTGTGTTCCTCCCTGGTGAGCGATCTGGTGAGCGATCTAGTGCGCGATGAAGACGTTCTTCTCCTCGGTGAACGCCATCGGGGCGTCCGGACCGAGCTCCCGGCCGAGGCCGGACTGCTTGTAGCCACCGAACGGCGTCCAGTAGCGGACCGCCGAGTGGCTGTTGACGCTGAGGTTGCCCGACTGCACGCCGCGGGCCACCCGCAGGCCGCGCCCGAGGTCGTTGGTGAAGATCGACCCCGAGAGGCCGTACTCCGAGTCGTTGGCCAGCTCCACCGCCTCGGCCTCGGTGTCGAACGGCATCACCGCGACCACCGGGCCGAAGACCTCCTCGCGCCAGATCCGCGCGGCCGGGTCGTCGACCGTCACCACGCTCGGCGGCACCCAGAAGCCGTCGCCGCCGGGCGTCGCGCCGGCGAAGGCCACGTCGACCTCGTCGAGGTAGCCCTGCACGACGCCCTGCTGCCTGGCCGAGATCAGCGGCCCCATCTCGCTCGACTCGTCCGCGGGGTCGAGCACCCGCATCCCGAGCACCGCCGGCTCGAGCTTGGCGAGGAACTCGTCGTACGCCGACCGCTCGACGAGGATGCGCGAGCGCGCGCAGCAGTCCTGGCCGGCGTTGTCGAAGACGGCATACGGCGCCGAGGCGGCCGCCGCGTCGATGTCGGCGTCGGCGAAGACGATGTTGCTGCTCTTGCCGCCGAGCTCGAGGGTCACTCGCTTGACCTGGTCGGCGCAGCCGGCCATCACCTTCTTGCCGACCTCGGTGGAGCCGGTGAAGCAGACCTTGCGGACCAGCGGGTGCGTCACGAAGCGCTCGCCGACCACGGAGCCGTGGCCGGGGATGATCGTGAGGACATGCTCGGGGAGGCCGGCCTCGAGGGCGAGCTCGCCGAGCCGGATCGCGGTGAGCGGCGTGAGCTCGGCCGGCTTCAGGACCACGGTGTTGCCGGCGGCCAGCGCCGGGGCGAAGCCCCAGCCGGCGATCGGCATGGGGAAGTTCCAGGGGACGATGATGCCCACGACGCCGATCGGCTCGTGGAAGGTCACGTCGGTGCCGCCGGCGACCGGGATCTGGCGTCCGAAGAGCCGCTCCGGCGCGCCGGAGTAGTAGTTGAGGCAGTCGCGGACGTTGCCGGCCTCCCAGCGCGCGTTGCCCCAGGTGTGGCCGGCGTTGCGCACCTCGAGCTCGGCCAGCTCCTCGACGTGGTCGTCGACGACGGACGCGAACCGCCGCAGCAGCGCGGCCCGCTCGCCGGGGGCGACGGCGCGCCAGGACACGAACGCCTCGTGGGCACGCTCGATCGCGACGTCCGTCTGCTCGACCGAGGCCAGCGGTACGTCGGTGACGGCCCGGGCCGTTGCCGGGTTGATGACGGTGTAGACCTCGGTGGTGGAGCCTGTCGAAACCATCAGAGCCTCTCGAATCCGCGGTGGAGCTCCCAGTCGGTGACGGCCGCCCGGTAGGCCGCGAGCTCCACGTCCGCCATGTTCACGTAGTGGTCGACGACCTCGTCACCCAGGGCCGCCCTCGCGACCGCCGACGTGGCGAACACCTCCCGTGCGGCGGCCATCGTCGAGGGCACCTTGTCGCGGCCCGAGGTGTAGGCGTTGCCGACCAGCTCGTCCTCGAGGGGCAGCTCGTTCTCGATCCCGTGCAGCCCGCCGGCGAGCATGGCCGCCAGCGCGAGGTAGGGGTTCACGTCGGCGCCCGGGATGCGGTTCTCCATCCGGGCACCTGCACCGTGACCCACCAGGCGCACGGCGCAGGTCCGGTTGTCGAGCCCCCACGCGATCGTCGTCGGCGCGAAGGAGCCGTCGGCGAAGCGCTTGTAGGAGTTGATGTTCGGGGCGTAGAGCAGGGTGAAGTCGGCCGCCGTCGCGAGCACCCCGGCCACGAAGTGGTCGTAGAGCGGGGTGCGGGCGCCGTCCTTCCAGAACACCAGGTCGCCGTCGGCGCCGCGCAGGGACAGGTGGATGTGGCAGGAGTTGCCCTCGCGCTGGTCGTACTTCGCCATGAACGTGATCGCCTTGCCCTGCTGGGCGGCGATCTCCTTCGCGGCGGTCTTGTAGACGGCGTGGTTGTCGGCGGTCGTCATCGCCTCGGCGTAGAGGAACCCGACCTCGTGCTGGCCGAAGTTGCACTCGCCCTTGGCGCCCTCGACCTCGAGGCCGGCGGCGTACATGTGGTTGCGGATGTCGCGCAGGAGCGGCTCGACCCGTGAGGTGCCCAGGATCGAGTAGTCGACGTTGTACTGGTTGACCGGCACCAGGCCCCGGTAGCCGTCGAGCTTCGCCTGCTCGTACGTCGTGTCGAAGGCGATGAACTCCAGCTCCGTGCCCGACAGCGCGGTCCAGCCGTGCGCGGCGACCCGGTCGAGCTGGCGCTGCAGGATGGCGCGTGGCGACTGCACCACCGGGGTGTGGTCGGGCCAGACCAGGTCGCACTGGATCATCGCCGTGGCGGGATGCCAGGTGACGAGCCGGATCGTCTCCTCGTCCATGACGAACTCCATGTCGCCGTAGCCCTTGTCCCACGACGAGATGGTGTAGCCGTCGACGGTGTTCATGTCGACGTCCACGGCCAGCAGGTAGTTGCAGCCCTCGGTGCCGTGGCCCTTGCCGCCGTCCCACACGTGGTCGGCGAAGTAGTGCCCGTGCAGGCGCTTGCCCTGCAGCCGGCCCTGCATGTCGGTGAAGGCGACGACGACCGTGTCGATCGTGCCGTCCTCGATGCGCGCCACGAGGTCGTCCATGGTCAGGTGGCGGTCGTTGCGAGTGGACAAGGCGATCTCCTGGGTGTCGGGTCAACCCACCAGTCCGCGCAGGAGCGCGGCGGTGTCGTCGCAGTGTTCCTCCATGACCACGCGCGCCCGGTCGGCCTTCCCGTCGAGGATGGCCCGCACCAGGGCGGCGTGCTGGCGGTCGGAGTGGTTGATGTTCTGCTCGAGCACCGGGATGGCGAGCAGCATCTCGTGCAGCGTCGACTGCACCGAGGTCACCGACTCGATGACGCGCGGCGACCCCGTGAGCGCGGCGATGGTCAGGTGGAAGCGCGAGTCGGCCTGGCGGTGCGCCGCGGGCTTGCGGGCCGCCACGACGGCGGCGTGCGCCTCCTCCAGCTGCGTACGTCGATCGCCGGTGGGCCGCGTGGCCGCGGCCAGGTGTGCGGCTCCGGGCTCGACGATGCGTCGGAAGTCGAGGGCGTCGAGCCAGTCCTGGCGCTTGCCGGCCGTGGTGCGTGCGGCCGCCCGGGCCGAGGGTGTCCGCGGCTTGAGCGTGACCACCGTGCCGCCGCCGCGGCCGCGCCTGGTCTCGACCAGTCCGGCCTCCCGCAGGGCCGCCATCGCCTCGCGCAGGGTGGCCCGGGAGACCCCGAGACGCACCGCGAGCTCGCGTTCGGACGGCAGGGTCGAGCCCAACGGGTAGACGCCGAGCCGGATCGTCGTGGCCAGCTGCTCGACGCAGGCCTCGAACGCGTGGTGGCCGCGCACCGGCCGGAGCACCGCCTGCGTGAGGTCGTGCGCCGGGGAAGCGGTCATGGGGTTCATCCTCGATTCGGGGTACGTCACTGTCAATCGGCAATTGGTCTGAGTTCATACCAATTTTTCGTCAACCTCTGGACTGTCCGATCTGCTCGGGTCTAGCCTCCCAACATCCGACTCACGGACCCCGGAGAGTGCCGACATGCCTGAAGCACACGAGCCCATCCCCCCTCACGAAGCACACCTGTCCGACGATGAGCGCCACCTCGCCAGGCTCGGGTACAAGCAGGACCTCAACCGCTCCTGGTCGGGGTTCTCCAACTTCGCCATCTCGTTCTCGATCATCTCGATCCTCGCCGGCTGCTTCACCAACTTCGGCGCCGGCTTCAACAACGGCGGCCCGATCTCGATCTCGTGGTCGTGGCCGATCCTCGGCCTGTTCATCCTGATCATCGGCTTCACGATGTCCGAGCTCGTGTCGGCCTACCCGACCTCGGGCGGCATCTACTGGTGGGCCTCCAAGCTCGGCGGCCCTGCCGCCGGCTTCTTCACGGGCTGGCTCAACCTGATCGGGCTGGTCGCGGTGACCGCGGGCGTGGCCTACGGCTGCGCGACGTTCATCGACCTGACGATCAGCACCTACTCCACGTCGTTCGCGGGCCACTACTCGCTGACGCGGGTGTTCATCATCTTCGTGGTCGTGCTGTTCCTCGCAGCGCTGCTCAACATCTTCAGCAGTCACCTGATGGCGCTCATGAACAACGTGTCCGTGTGGTGGCACGTAGCCGGCGCGGCAACCATCGTGCTGATCCTGATCCTGGTCCCCGACCAGCACCAGAGCTTCAGCTACGTCTTCACGGAACGCTTCAACAACTCCGGCTACGGCGGGGGCAGCACCAGCAACGTGGGCTTCTGGTTCGCGATCGTGCCGTTCGGCTTCCTCCTCACGCAGTACACCATCACCGGGTTCGACGCCTCAGCCCACCTCTCGGAGGAGACCGCGTCCGCGTCCAAGGCGGCAGCCCAGGGGATCTGGCGCTCGATCCTCTACTCGGTCCTCGGTGGCTACGTCCTGCTGCTGTGCGTGGTGTTCGCGATCCCGAACGACGCCAACGGCAACCCCGACAACGCACTGGCAGGAGCGGGCGTCGCCGGGATCTTCGTGCAGTCGCTCGGCACGAACTGGGCGACCTTCGTGCTGTTCATCTCGGCGTCCGCGCAGTTCTTCTGCGCCACGTCGTGCATGACCTCGGCGTCGCGGATGACCTACGCATTCAGCCGTGACGGCGCCGTGCCGGGCTCGGGGCTGTGGAAGCAGCTCTCGCCCAACCGGGTGCCGGCCAACGCGGTGATGCTGGTCGGCGTCGCCTCCGCCGTACTGACGCTGCCGGCCCTGATCAAGGTCGACGTGGGCGGCGTTCCGGTCCCTCTGGCGTTCTACGCCGTCACCTCGATCGCGGTCATCGGCCTCTACCTGGCCTTCGCGATCCCGATCTGGCTGCGCTTCCGCCACGGCGACAAGTTTGACGTCGGCTCCTGGAACAACGGCTCGAAGTACAAGTGGATGAACCCGATCGCTGTGGCCGAGATCCTCATCGTGTCGGTCTACCTGATGCTGCCGTCCACGCCGGCGGCCAACCCGTTCCGCGACGAGTTCGCGTGGAAGTTCGTGAACTACGCGCCCATCGTCACGCTCGGAGCCCTGCTGCTCCTGGTGATCTGGTGGAACGTCTCGGCGAAGAACTGGTTCACCGGACCGAAGCACACGATCGACGAGGCCGTGCTCGAGGCGTTCGACAGCTGACGCGTGACGGCCGGGGTTGGCGTGGAGGCCCTGCTGGACCGGATCCCGGTCCTGCAGGGCCTCCCGCGCACCGTCGTCGAGCTGCACGGCGGGCTGACCAACCACAACCTGCACGTCACCACCCCGGAGCGTGACGTCGTGGTCCGGCTCTTCCGAGGCGACCCGGACCTGCTCGGGATCGACCGCGACGCCGAGCACGCCAACACGCTCGCGGCCGCGGCGGCGGGGGTGGGCGCCGGCGTGGTGGACTACCTGCCCGAGCTCGGGGCCCTGGTCATCGACTACATCCCGGGGGAGACCTACGAGAACGCGACGTTCGCCCGCCCCGGCGTCGTGACCCGGGTGGGTCGGGCGATCCGGCGGCTCCACGACGGGCCGCGCTTCGTCAACGACTTCGACATGTTCGCGCGCCAGGCCGGCTATCTGCACACCGTCCGCGAGCAGGGCTACCGCCTCTTCGAGGGGTACGTCGACCACGCGGCGGACTTCGCCCGGGTGCAGGCGGCCCTGTCCGTGCGGGCCGGGGCGACGGTCCCGTGCAACAACGACCTGCTCGCCGGCAACTTCGTGGACGACGGCGAGCGGCTGTGGCTGATCGACTACGAGTACTCCGGCAACAACGACTGCTGCTTCGAGCTCGGCAACACCGCCAACGAGTGCGAGCTCGACGACGACCAGGTCGAGGAGCTCACGACGGCCTACTTCGGCGAGCCGTCGCGGCACCGGCTGGCGCGGGTGCACCTCCAGGCGCTGTGCAGCCAGTACGGCTGGTCGCTGTGGGGCGCCATCCAGGCCGCGGCCAGCGAGATCGACCACGACTTCTTCGCGTGGGGGCAGGAGCGCTTCGACCGGGCCGCGACGACCTTCACGAGCCCGCGCCTGGACCGGCTGATCGAGGAGGCCGTGCGTGACGACTGACCTCCCCGCCCGCGCCCGGGTCGTGGTCGTCGGCGGCGGCGTGATCGGCACGTCGGTGGCCTACCACCTGACGAAGCTGGGCTGGACCGACGTGCTGCTGCTGGAGCAGGGCACGCTCTCGTGCGGCACCACCTGGCACGCCGCCGGCCTGGTCGGGCCGCTGCGCGCCTCCGAGAGCGGGACCCGGCTCGTGCAGTACTCCGCCGAGCTCTACGCCCGGCTCGAGGCCGAGACCGGGCTCGCGACGGGCTACCGCAACGTCGGCGGCGTGATCGTCGCGCGCACCGAGGACCGCATGGTGCAGCTGCGGCGCACGGCGGCCAACGCCGCGGCGTACGACATGGAGTGCGAGCTGCTCACGCCCGCGCAGGCCCGGGACGTCTGGCCGGTGATGGCGGTCGACGACCTGCTCGGCGCGATCTGGCTGCCGGGGGACGGCAAGGTGAACCCGACCGACCTCACCCAGTCGCTGGCGAAGGGGGCGCGACAGGGCGGCGCCCGGGTCGTCGAGCGGGTGCGGGTGACCGGCTACACCGTCACCGGGTCGGGCGCGGGGCGTCGGGTCACCGGGGTGCGGACGGACCGGGGCGACATCGAGGCGGAGGTCGTGGTCACCTGCGCCGGCCAGTGGTCCAAGGCCCTCGGCGACCTGGCGGGGGTGACGGTCCCGCTGCACTCCGCCGAGCACTTCTACGTCGTGACCGAGGCGATCGAGGGCGTCCACCCGGACCTGCCGATCATGCGCGACCCCGACGGCTACACCTACTTCAAGGAGGAGGTCGGCGGCCTGGTGGTCGGCGGCTTCGAGCCCGAGGCCAAGCCGTGGCGCTCGCCCGACACCATCCCGCACCCCTTCGAGTTCCAGCTGCTCGAGGAGGACTGGGAGCACTTCTCGGTGCTGATGGACGAGGCGCTCGTCCGGATCCCGGCGCTGGCCGAGACCGGGATCCGCAAGTTCTACAACGGTCCCGAGTCGTTCACGCCCGACAACCAGTTCCTGCTGGGGGAGACCCCCGGGCTGCGCGGCCACTTCGTCGGCGCCGGCTTCAACTCCGTCGGCATCGCCTCCGCCGGCGGTGCGGGGCGTGCGCTCGCCGAGTGGATCGTCGAGGGCGAGGCCACGACCGACCTCGTCGGGGTCGACGTACGCCGCTTCGCGCCGTTCAACGCCAACAACCGCTGGCTGCGCGACCGGGTCGCGGAGGTCCTCGGCCTGCACTACGCGGTGCCCTGGCCCAACCGCGAGCTCGAGACCGCCCGCCCGTTCCGCTGCTCACCCGTGCACGACCGGCTGGCGGCGCGGGGTGCGGTGTTCGGGTCCCGGATGGGTTGGGAGCGTCCCAACGTCTTCGCCCCGGGCCCGGCCGAGGCGCGTCTCGACTACGCCTGGGGCAAGCAGTCCTGGCTGCCGTGGTCCGCGGCCGAGCAACGCGCCACCCGGCAGGACGTCGCGGTCTTCGACCAGACCTCCTTCAGCAAGTACGTCGTCACGGGACCCGGGTCGCTCGCCTGGCTGCAGTGGGTCAGCGCCAACGACGTCGACGTCGAGCCGGGCCGGGTCGTCTACACGCCCTGGCTCAACGCGCGCGGCACCTATGAGGCCGACCTGACCGTGACCCGGGTCGGTGCCGAGGAGTTCCTGCTCGTGAGCAGCTCGGCCACCACCGTCCGCGACCTCGACTGGCTCGAGCGGCACCGGCCCGACGGCGTGACCGCCACGGTCCGCGACGTGACGTCGGCCCACGCCGTGCTCGGCGTGATGGGACCGCGGTCGCGGGAGGTGCTCCAGGCCCTCACCGACACCGACCTGGGGGAGGAGGCGTTCCCCTTCGCCACCAGCCGCGAGGTCTTCCTCGGCCACGCGACCGTGCGCGCGACCCGGATGACCTATGTCGGCGAGCTCGGCTGGGAGCTGCTCGTCCCCATGGAGCTGACCACGGGGGTCTACGACCTGCTGCGGGCGGCCGACGTCACCGACGCCGGCTACTACACGATCGAGTCGCTGCGCCTGGAGAAGGGCTACCGCGCCTTCGGACGCGAGCTCACCCCCGACTTCGGACCGGTCGAGGCGGGCCTGGTGTTCGCCACCGCGGTCGGGGGCGACAAGGACTTCCTCGGCCGGTCCGCCCTGACCGAGCACCGGGAGGCCCTGCGCGCTCCCGGCCCCCGGCGTCGGCTCGTGTCCTTCGTGGTCGAAGACCCCGAGCCGATGCTGTGGGGTGGCGAGCTGGTGCTGCTCGACGGTCGACCCGTCGGCCAGGTGACCAGCGCCGCCTGGGGCGAGACGGTCGGCGCGTGCGTCGGGCTGGCCTACCTCCGCCGCGACGAGCCGGTCACCGCGGACTGGCTCGCCGCCGGCGGCTTCCGGGTCGACGTCGGCGGGGACCTCGTCGGGATCCGGGCCACCCTGCGCGCGCCGCTGTAGCGCTCAGCGGCTGTAGAGCTCGCGGATGACGTCCTCGATGTCGGGCTCCTGGATGGACAGGTCCGCGACGTCGTACGACGCCGCCACGGCCGCGACGACCGGCGCCGCGCTCGCGTCGCTCGGGAACGCCAGCCACTGCCGGGGTCCCTCGACGCGCCGCGTCACCGCACCGGGGACCTCGATCGGCGGCGCCTCGTCGACGAGGTCGACCACGAGCGTCCGCGTCGAGCCGCCCTGCCGGTGCAGATCGGCCAGCGGGCCGTCGAAGACGGCGGTGCCGTGGTCGATGACGACGACCCGGTCGCACAGCGCCTCGATGTCCTGGAGGTCGTGGGTCGTCAGCAGCAGGGTCGTGCCGCGGCGGGCGTTGAGGGTCCGCAGGAACTCCCGGAGCCGCCCCTTGCTGATCACGTCCAGGCCGATCGTGGGCTCGTCGAGGTAGAGGATCTCGGGGTCGTGGAGCAGCGCCGCCACGATGTCGCCGCGCATCCGCTGGCCCAGGCTGAGCTGGCGGACCGGCGTGTCCAGCAGGTCGGCGAGGTCGAGCAGCTCGACGAACTCCGCCAGGTTCGCGCGGTGCCGGGCCGGGTCGGTGCGGTAGATCTTCTGGAGCAGGTCGAAGGAGTCGCGCAGGGGCAGGTCCCACCACAGCGTGGTGCGCTGGCCGAAGACCACGCCGATCCGCCGGGCCAGCTCCACGCGGTGCTTCTGCGGCTCGAGCCCCGCGACGCGCAGGTGTCCCGACGTCGGCACGAGGATGCCGGTGAGCATCTTGATCGTCGTGGACTTCCCGGCGCCGTTGGGCCCGATGTAGCCGACCATCTCGCCGGCGTCGATGCTGAAGGTCAGGTCGCGGACGGCGTGGACCGTCTCGGCCCGCCGGCGCAGGCGGCCCTCCTTGCGGCGTACGACGAAGGTGCGCTCGAGGTCGCGGACGTCGATGAGCGGTGTGGTCACGGTCAGCTCCCGGTCGAGGTGTAGGTGCGGACGCCGGCGCGCCAGACCAGCAGGGCCAGGCCGACCATGAGCGCACCCACCGGCAGCGGCAGCAGGGCGAACCAGGCGGGGGCGCCGAAGGGGTCGGGGCGGTCCAGCAGGTAGAGGCAGGAGTACCAGTTGGTGAAGGCCACCGGGATGACGAAGGTCAGCGACTTGGCGACCTCGGTCGGGAAGATCGTGAGCGGGTACTGGGTCATCGTGTTGCCGCCGTAGGTGAACGCGTTGGCGATCTCGGAGGCGTCGTGGGTCCAGAACTGCACGCAGGAGACCCCCACGAACAGGGCGAAGAAGATCGCGACCGCGCCGGCGCACATGAGGACGGCGACCGCGACCTTGGCGAGGTCCCAGTCGACGTGCCAGGCGCCGTAGCCGAACACGATGGCGGTCTGGCTGATCCGGCCCAACCGGCGGAGGGCAAACCGGTCGGCACACACCTGCACCAGCAGCGGCACGGGGCGCACCAGCATGGCGTCGAGCGTGCCCATCCGGATGTGCTGGCCGATCAGCTCCACGCTGCCGATGACCATGTCCGCGATGCCGATGCCGATCCCCGAGGCGCCGTAGAGCAGTGCGACCTGCCAGAGCTCGAAGCCCGCGAGCCGGTCGATGACGTGGAACATCAGCCCGATCGCGACGAAGTCGAGGAACGTCATCAGGAAGCTGCTGATCGTCATCGTCACGAACGAGCCCCGGTAGGCCAGCGCCGAGCGCACCCACATCGCGGCGATCCGTCGGTAGTCGGCCGCCGCCCCGAGCACGGAGAGATCACCCACCCTGGACCACCACCTTGCGGGTGGCGGCCGCGAGCACCGCACGGCAGCAGGCGAACAGCACGACCAGCCAGAGGACCTGGACGCCGAGCGCGGTCAGGAGGTCCGACCCGGCGTCCTTGCCGAGCCAGATGTCGGCCGGCGTCTGGAGGTAGGACGCCCACGGCAGCGCGAGCGCGATCGAGCGCAGCGGCTCGGGGAAGATCACGAGGGGCAGCGCCATGCCGGTGAAGAAGATCGCGCAGACGCCGGACAGCATCTTGACCCCCGACTGGTCGAGCAGCCAGAACGCGGAGGAGGCGACGAGGAAGCGGATCGCGAAGCTCGTCATCACGGCGAGGACCAGGCTGGCGACGAACCCCAGGGCCGCCGCGGGCGTGCCGGGGAGCCGGATGTGGAACACGACCAGGCCGATCACCGTCGGCCCGAGGCCCCGGGTCAGGAAGTGGTACGCCGCGCGGCCGAGGTCGCCGGCGAGGTACCACCCCAGCAGGCCGACCGGGCGGTAGAGGTCGACCGCGACGTCTCCGGTGCGGATCCGCTCGGCGAGCTCGTCGGTCGTGCCGCCGCCCCACAGCGCCACCGTCATCAGCAGCGCCTGGCCGATCCAGACATAGGTCACGGCGTCCGTGGCGTCGTACCCGCCCGCGTGCGGGCGCTGCGCCCACAGGGCGAGGTAGGCGTAGGAGTAGATGACCCCGAAGACCGAGTTGGTGAAGATGCCCGACACGGTCGCGGCCCGGTAGGTCGAGTAGCGCCGGAACGCGCGCGTCGCGATGGCGACGTGCAGCATCACGGGACCTCCGGGTCGGGTGGGTGGGGAGGCAGCACCCTCTCACACCGGATGCCCGCGGGACGCCCGGATTTCGAGCCGGATGTCGGGTTGGTCAGTTCATGTCGCCGAAGTTGAGCACCCCGACGAAGCGGCCCTGGGGGTCGATCCGGACGCCGATCCCGGCGCGGTTGGCCCGGGGCTTCATGATCACGGCGCGGTGCTCGGGGGAGTGCAACCACGCCTTCACCACGTCGCCCGGCGTGATCCCGGTGCCGCGGACCAGCGTCTCGCCGACCCACGTCAGGTCGCAGCCGTTGAGGATCTTCATCTGGTCGCGGTGCTCGAACGCGCCGGTGAGCGCCAGGTGCCGCGACCAGCGCTCGGCGTAGCCGTCGATGCAGGACCCGAAGTAGCGCACCTTGGCCAGGCCCGCTGCCTTCCGGTGCTGGTTGATCTTGAAGGCGATCCGGTTCTCGTACTCCGTGAGGTGGAGGAGGGGGTCGATCGCCGTGTGGGGCGCGGGCACCCGCCAGATCGAGGCCGAGGCGGGGGCGGGGGCGGCGGCCAGCGTCGTGCCGATCGCGGCGAGCAGTGAGGCGAGCAGGGCGATCGCGGGGGCGAGTCGCGGGGTCATGGAGGGCTCCGTTCCGAGGCGGGGCTTGTCTAGACCGGGGAGGGTCCGCACCCAGTCTGACAGTGGGCTGCCTCACATGCACCTGTCCGTTCGGACTTATTTCGTAACTCGGTGTTTCAACCCGAGTGCACCCGGGGACTACCCATCCACCGGACGAGCTCCCCGAGACCTCTCCGGGATGCGAACACCGTCCGACTCAGATCTCACCGGCCAGCCACCGCTGGCAGAAACCTGGAGCCCCACGATGTCTCGACCCGTCACCCTTCGACGATCCCTCGCCGCCACCGCCGCCCTCGTGGCCGCGTCGTGGGGCGCCGCGGCGCTCCCGGCACAGGCCGATGACACCTCCGGTCAGACCCAGACCCAGGGCCAGCACGGCCACGGTCACGACAAGTCCGGCGACACCTCGGGCGACACCTCGGGCGACAACTCGGACGGCAAGAGCAACAACGGTCACCACGGCGACAAGAGCAACAACGGCCACCACGGCGACCAGGGCAACGGGGGCGACAAGGGCCCGAAGGGTCCCAAGGGTCCCAAGGGTCCGAAGGGCGACCACGGCGACCCGGCCGGCAACAACGGCACCGTGAAGATCGCGCCCCTCGGCGAGATGGACGGCATCCCGCAGAACTCCCCGCACCCGGGCTGCACCTTCCAGGTCGAGTGGTACGGCTACGACGAGGGCGCCGACATCGTCTCCCAGGTGAGCTTCGCCATGCAGGCGCCCACCAAGGACGTCGGCCTCACCGTCGACGGCCCCTCCAGCGTCTTCGTGGGCGGCGACCCGGCGTCCGGCGCCGGCACCGACTCGGGCCTGGACGGCACCGAGACCTACACGCTGTCCTTCGACGGCGAGCCGCACCCGAAGCAGGGCTTCCACGTGAAGCTCACCGTCGCGACGCCGAAGTCGAAGGGCAACGACACCAAGACCAAGGTCTTCTGGGTCGCGCCCTGCGAGGACGACACCGACACCGGCGACACGGGTGACACCGGCGGCACGACCGGCGGCACCACCGGCGGCACCACGGGTGACACCGGTGACACCGGCACCGAGACCGAGGGCAACGGCGGTTCCGGCGACGACCTCGAGGTCCTCGGCGTCCAGGCCTCGACCGGCCAGCAGACCTCGAGCGACGACACCCAGGTCGCGGGCACCCAGGCGTCGCAGGGCGTTCCGACCTCGGTCGACGCCGGTGAGTCCGGCCCCCGCACCTTCGCCGACTGGATGCGCTCGCCGCTGCCGCTCATCGGGGTGGCGTTCGGCCTCGCCCTGATCGCGTTCGCCGCGCGTCGTCGCCTGGGTTCCACCCGCGCGTGACGACTCGCTCTGACAGCACCGCCGAGCGCGGCCGGCGCCCCTGGGGCCCGGCCGTGCTCGGCGTGCTCGGCCTCCTCCTCGTGGTGGGGGCCGGGTTCGCCTGGTACGGCCAGGCCCCGCCGGCCAAGTCCGCCGGACCGGGGCAGCCCCCGTCGGCGAGTGCGTCGGTCGCTCCGGTCGCGGAGGCGACCCGTGCGCGCTGGGTGCCCGGGGCCCCGCGACGCGTGGTCATCCCGCGACTCGGGGTGCGTGCTCCGGTCGTCCCGGTGAAGGCGCCCGGGGGGACGCTCACCCCGCCCAGTGACCCGCAGGTTCTCGGCTGGTGGGCCGACGGCGCGCGTCCGGGCGCGGCCCGTGGCAGCGCCCTGGTCACCGGCCACACCGTCCACACCGGCGGTGGCGCGCTCGACGACCTCGAGACGATGCGCCACGGCGATCGCGTCTCGGTGCGCACCGACCACGGCTGGATCCGCTACGGCGTGCGCTCGGTCCACGTCTACGCCAAGGGCACCATCGCCCGGCAGGCCGAGCGGCTCTTCAGCCAGGACGTCGTCGGACGCCTGGTCCTCATCACCTGCGAGGACTGGGACGGCACCCGTTACCTCAGCAACGTGGTGGTCGTGGCGACCCCGTCACGCACGCAGCACTGAGCCCCTCAGCGACCGCCGTACGGCGAAGCCGGCGACCAGCGCTCCGAGCGTGCCGAGGGCCTCGTCGCCGAGCGTGTCCTCGTAGGCGGTGTCCAGCTCCGTCCCGTGCCGGATGAAGGTGAACCACTCGCCGAGCTCCCACCCGATGGCGAGCGCCGCGCCGAGCCCGGTCACGAGCAGCACGACGGCCCAGCCCGGCTGCACCGTGCGGCAGACCAGCAGCCCGATGCCGGCGCACAGCAGCAGCCAGTTGGCGAAGTGGTTGAGGTCGTCCCACCACACGACCGCGTCGTAGAGGTCGAGGCTGTTGCCGGTCACGTCGACGAGGAACGGCAGGGCGACGAGCGTGAAGGCGCCGTACGGCGGCGGCGCGAAGCGGTCGCGGCGGCCGACGAGCAGCCACCACAGCGCCGGCGCGAGCAGCATCAGCAGCGGGTAGGCGACCAGCCGCGCCCCGAACGCCTTGTCGGCGAACCGGTCGATCCCCGGCACCCACTCCGCGACCGCGAGCTGGCCGACCGTGAGGAGCAGGACGGCAAGGGGGACCCAGGCGGGGCAGCGGCGCGACGTCACGGGGGCCATGATGGCGGGAATAGGTCTTGCCGGGTTCGGGTTCCCCTATAGTTCGAGATTCAACCATCTTCCCAGGGAGTGATCAGCAGTGGGCATGCAGTTCGGCATCTTCAGCGTCGGGGACATCACCCCCGACCCCACGACCGGCCGCACGCCGACCGAGCACGAGCGGATCAAGGCCCAGGTCGAGATCGCCAAGAAGGCCGAGGAGGTGGGCCTCGACGTCGTCGCCGTGGGCCAGCACCACAACCCGCCCTTCGTGGCCTCCTCGCCGACCACGACCATGGCCTGGATCGCCGCGCAGACCGAGCGGATCCTGCTGTCGACGTCGACGACGCTGATCACGACCACCGACCCGGTGCGCATCGCCGAGGACTACGGCACCCTCCAGCACCTCACCGACGGCCGCATGGACCTGATGCTCGGCCGGGGCAACACCGGCCCGGTCTACCCGTGGTTCGGCAAGGACATCCGCGAGGGCATCAACCTCGCCATCGAGAACTACGGGCTGCTGCACCGACTCTGGCGCGAGGAGGTCGTCGACTGGCAGGGGCGCTTCCGCACGCCGCTGCAGGGCTTCACGGCCACCCCGCGGCCGCTCGACGACCTGCCGCCGTTCGTGTGGCACGGCTCGATCCGGAGCCCTGAGATCGCCGAGCAGGCGGCCTACTACGGCGACGGCTTCTTCTCCAACCACATCTTCTGGCCGGCCTCGCACACCGCCCAGATGGTCCGGCTCTACCGCCAGCGGTTCGAGCACTACGGGCACGGCACGGCCGACCAGGCCATCGTCGGGCTCGGCGGCCAGGTCTTCCTGCGCCGGAACAGCCAGGACGCCGTCAACGAGTTCCGTCCCTACTTCGACAACGCCCCGGTCTACGGCCACGGGCCGTCGCTGGAGGACTTCACCTCGCAGACCCCGCTGACCGTCGGTTCGCCGCAGGAGGTCATCGAGAAGACCCTCGGCTTCCGGGAGTACGCCGGCGACTACCAGCGCCAGCTGTTCCTCGTCGACCACGCGGGCCTGCCGCTCAAGACCGTCCTCGAGCAGCTCGACCTGCTCGGCGAGGAGGTCATCCCGGTGCTGCGTCGCGAGTTCGACGCGCTCCGCCCCGCCCACGTGCCCGACGCGCCCACCCACGCCAACCGCCTCGCGGCCCGGGACGCCGCGCCGGTCGCATGACCCGCATCGTCGTCGTCAGCGCCGGCCTCGGCGTCCCGTCCTCGACCCGGCTGCTGGCCGACCGCCTGGCCGCGGCCGCGACCGCGGCCATCGAGGAGGCGGTCGAGGGTGCGGTGGACGTCCGGGTCGTCGAGCTGCGGCCGCTGGCCCATGCCCTGGCCGATGCGACGCTCACCGGCTTCGCGAGCGGGGACCTCGCCGACGTCGTCGACGCCGTACGCCGCGCCGACGCGCTGATCGCCGTGACGCCGGTGTTCTCCGCGTCGTACAGCGGCCTGTTCAAGATGTTCTTCGACGTGCTCGAGCCCGGCGTCCTCGAGGGCACGCCGGTGCTCGTCGCCGCGACCGCCGGGTCGGCCCGCCACTCCCTGGTGCTGGACCACGCGCTGCGGCCGCTGTTCTCCTACCTGCACGCCGTCGTGGTGCCGACGGGTGTGTTCGCGGCCAGCGAGGACTTCGGCAGCACCGCCGACGGCCAGCTCGCCGCCCGGGTGGACCGGGCGGCGGCCGACCTGGCCGACCTGGTCAGCCGCTCGCCGAGCAAATCGGTGCGCGACCTGTCCGGGGAGTTCGGCGACACCGTGCCGTTCGAGGAGCTCCTGCGTCGGGTCTGACGCCGGTGCCGGCTCTCAGTGCTGGTAGGTGCCGTGCAGGATGGCGCGGCCGGCGGTCTTGAACGCCAGGTTGAACGAGACGACCGCGGGGGAGGCGTCCGCGTCCACGCCGAGGGTCGGCTCCTTCACCGCGTGCACCACGAAGAAGTAGCGGTGCACCTGGTCGCCCTGGGGCGGGGCCGCACCCATGAAGGCGGCCGCGCCGCCGTCGTTGCGGCACATGAACGCCGAGCCCGGCAGCGATGCGCCCTCAGCGCCGGCACCCGCGTCGAGCGAGGTGACGTCACCGGGCAGGTCGACGAGCACCCAGTGCCAGAAGCCGCTGGGCGTGGGCGCGTCGGGGTCGAAGCAGGTGACGGTGTAGCTCTGCGTGCCCTCCGGCCCCGGCTCCCAGGAGAGCTGGGGCGAGGTGTTGCCGTGCGCCGCGACCTGGGCGTCGCGCAACGGCTGGCCGTCGGTGACGTCCTCGCTGGTGACCGTGAACGGCGGCACCGGCGGCAGCAGGTCGTAGGGGTTGGGGGAGACCGGGCGGTCGAGGCTCATGTCGCTCCTGGTGAGGTCCGGGCCGTGTGCGTAGCCGAGGTGGGATGACGTGGCCCAACGTAGTCCGGCAGGTGGGCCCGGCCAACGCTCCCGGCGGCGAGGACCGGGATGATGGTCCGGTGGACGACTTCAAGCCCTACCCCTCGGGACTGATCCTCGCCGGTCGCGCCGTCGTGGTGGTGGGGGGCGGTCACGTGGCGCAGCGCCGCGTGCCCGCGCTGCTCGGTGTGGGTGCGGTCGTCACGGTGGTCTCCCCGGTCGTCACCCCGGCCATCGAGGGCCTGGTGGGCGCGGGGGAGGTCACCTGGGTCGAGCGCGGCTTCGAGGAGCACGACCTCGACGGCGCGTGGTACGTCATCGCCGCCACCGACGACCACGACGCCAACGAGGAGGTCAGCCGCGCGGCCGAGGAGCGGCGCATCTTCTGCGTGCGCGCCGACGACGCCACGCAGGCCACCGCCTGGACGCCCGCCGTCGGCCGCCACGCCGGCGTCACCGTGGCCGTGCTCGGCAACCGCGAGCCGCGGCGCTCCGCCGCCGTCCGCGACGAGATCCTCGAGGGGCTGCGCGAGGGCACCATCGTCTCCCGCCACCAGCGCGACCGGACGCCCGGCGTGATCCTGGTCGGGGGCGGACCCGGCGATCCCGACCTGATGTCGGTGGCCGGGCGCAAGGCGCTCATGGAGGCCGACGTCGTGGTGGCCGACCGGCTGGCACCGCGCGAGCTGCTCAGCGAGCTCCCGCACGACGTCGAGCTGATCGACGTGGCCAAGCTGCCCCGTGGCCGCTCGGCCCAGCAGGAAGAGATCAACCGGGTGCTCGTGGAGCGGGCGCTCGAGGGCAAGGTCGTGGTCCGCTTCAAGGGCGGCGACAACTTCGTCTTCGGTCGCGGCTACGAGGAGGTCCTCGCCTGCCGCGAGGCCGGCGTCCCCGTCACCGTCATCCCCGGGCTGACCAGTCCGGTCGCCGTCCCGGCCGTGGCCGGCATCCCCGTCACCCATCGCGGCGTCGCGCACGAGTTCACCGTCATCTCCGGGCACCTGCCGCCCGGCCACGAGGAGTCCCTGGTCAACTGGGACGCGGTCGCCGGGCTCACCGGCACCGTGGTGCTGATGATGGCCGTCCAGAACGCGCCGGCGATCGCCGAGGCCCTCGTCGCGGGCGGTCGACCGGCCTCGACGCCGGTGGGCGTCATCTGCGACGGCACCATGCCCGGCGAGCGCACGGTCCTGGCCACGCTCGGCACGCTCGCGACCGAGCTCGAGGCCCAGCGGGTCCGCCCGCCCGCGATCATCGTCGTCGGCGACGTCGTCGCGGTGGCCCACCCGGACCACTTCGCGTGATGGCCACGCTCCACGAGATCTCCGACCCGGCCGACCCCCGCCTCGCGGACTACCGCGACCTGCGCGACGTCGAGCTGCGCAAGCACCTCGAGGCCGAGCACGGGCTCTTCCTCGCCGAGGGCGAGAAGGTCGTACGCCGTGCGGTCGAGGCGGGCTTCACCCCGCGGTCGTTCCTGATGGCACCCCGATGGCTCGAGGGCCTGGCCGACGTGCTCGGCACCACCGACGCCCCCTGCTACGTGCTCAGCGAGGCGCTCGCCGAGGAGGTCACCGGCTTCCACGTGCACCGCGGGGCCCTGGCCTCCCTCGAGCGACGCCCGCTGCCGTCCCTGGAGGAGGTGCTCGAGGGCGCCCGGTCCGTCCTGGTGATGGAGGACCTCGTCGACCACACCAACGTGGGTGCGATCTTCAGGTCCGGTGCCGCCCTGGGCTTCGACGCGGTGCTGCTGGCGCCGCGGTGCGCCGACCCGCTCTACCGCCGCTCGATCAAGGTCGGCATGGGCGCCGTCTTCAGCACCCCGTGGACGCGGCTGCCCGACTGGTACGACGCCCTCCCGACGCTCTCGGCGCTCGGCTTCACCACCGTCGCGCTGACGCTGGCCGACGACGCCACCCCGGTGGAGGAGGCGGTCGCCGGCGTCGACAAGGTCGCGCTGGTGCTCGGCTCGGAGGGCCACGGCCTGTCCGCGCGATGGGAGACCTCGGCCGACCGCCGCGCCATCATCCCGATGCGCGAGGGGATCGACTCCCTCAACGTCGCCGCGGCCACCGCCGTGGCCTGCTACGTCACGGCCCGACGCTGATCTCGTAGATCGTCTCGAGCCCGTCCTCGTCGTCCCACTGCTCGCCGACCTCGACGAACGGGTACTGACCGATCAGCGCGAGCGACGCCTCGTTGGTGGGCGAGACGGTCGCCCGGAGGACGTGCACGTCGGGCTCGCGGCGGGCCCGCGCCAGCATCGCCTCCAGGGCGGCCCGCGCGTAGCCCCGCCGGCGGTGGTCGGGGTCCACGGCGTAGCCGATCTCGACCATCCCGTCGGCGTCCGGGGCCGCGTGGAAGCCGGCCTTGCCGACCGCGACCCCGGCGTCGTCGGCCCAGAGCACGCCGGTGATCCAGTCGAGGTCCTGGGGCGCGTCGACGACCTGCGTGGCCCGGTAGCGCCAGGTGCGCACGCAGTCGGGGCCGGCCAGCCAGGCAGTCAGCGCGACGGGCGACGTACGGCGTGCGCGGTCGAGGTCGCCGTCCGCGAGGGCGCCGATGGTGGCGGCGTCGAGCTGGACGATGCGGACCGGGGGAGTGCTCACCGCGCCAGTATCGCGGAGGCGGTGCGAGGCCCCAGAATGGGTGGATGACCGACCACACGCTGGTCCTGCTCCGGCATGCCAAGTCGGACTGGTCGGGCGACGAGGACGACCGGCACCGGCCGCTGGCCGCACGCGGGCGGCGGCAGGCCCCCGAGGCGGGGCGCTGGCTGGCGAACGGGGTCGAGCGCATCGACCTGGCGGTGGTCTCCCCGGCGGTTCGCGCGCGGAGCACGTGGGAGCTCGCGGCGGCCGAGCTGGCGACGCCACCGCCGGTGCGCCTCGAGGAGGACGTGTACGCCGCCTCCGCCGACGGGCTGCTCGACGTCGTCGCCGGCCTGCCCGAGGACCTCGCGACCGTCGTGCTGGTCGGCCACAACCCCGGCATGGAGGACCTCGTCGAACAGCTGACGGGGGAGTGGGTCGGCATGCCGACCTCGGCGCTGGCGGTCGTGGACCTGCCCGGGGCGTGGGCCGACGTGGCGCGCGTGACCGGTGTGCTGCGCGCGACGGGCCGCCCGCCGTCCTGATCCGGGCTCAGCCCGCGAGCGCCGCCAGGTCACCGACCAGCGCGATCGCCCCGCTGACCGGGAAGACCATGAAGAGCGCCCGGACCGACGTGGCGCCGATCCGCGACTCGAGCAGCCGGGGCTGCACGGTCAGGCGCAGGCAGACGACCGCGACGAGCACCACCGCGACGAAGGCCGCGATGCCCAGCGCCGGCGGGAACGGCAGGAAGCACAGGAGCGGGAGGATCCAGCGCCAGTGACCCGTGGGCCGGTGCCGGTCCACCCAGGCGAGGGTCACCGGCCCCGCCAGCGCGACGAGCGCGGGGATCGCCAGGAAGACCGCGACCGCCAAGGCCTGCGGGGTGAGGACATGGAAGTCGATGCCGTCGTCGTGGATCAGCATCGGCCCGACGAACAGGGCCCCCGTCACCGTCACGGTCACGAGGTGGAACCAGCGCGCGCCGATGAGCCACGGCTCGACGAGCAGCCACACCATGCAGGAGAGGTAGCCGGTCGCCACGCCGATCAGGAACAGGTTGTAGGTGCCGCCGAGGGTGAAGCGACCGATCGTGAAGTCGTCGTCGCTCTGCATCCCGACCACCGACCCGGGCGAGGTGACCCGCAGCAGGAACATGCCCAGGCGCAGGGCCGGCCCGGCGACCAGCACGCCGGTGATGGTCGCCGCCAGGACTGTGACGAGCAGGACGTCGGCGAGCTCGGCGCCGACGGTGCGGGGGGCGTCCTCGCGGTGCGCGACGAGCGTCGGGGTGCTCATCCACCCATGAAAGGGCTCAGGCCTCGACGTCGTCCATGACCCCGACGGGCCAGTCGGCGGGGTAGTCCTCGGCGGCCTTGTCGTGGGCCTTCTGGAGCCGCTTGCGGTTCTTGGTCGACACGCGGTCACCGAAGACCGTGCCGAGCGTGTGGTCGGTCTCGTGCTGCAGGCAGCGGGCCAGCAGGCCGTCGCCCGAGAACGTGACCGGCTCGCCGTCGAGGCCGGTGCCGGTGACGGTGGCGAAGTCGGGGCGCGCACACTCGACGAAGGCGCCGGGGAAGGACAGGCAGCCCTCGTCGCCGTCGTCGAGGTGCCGGTCCTTGCCCTCGGGCAGGGTCAGCACCGGGTTGCAGACGACGCCGACCGTGCGCTCGCCGGACTCGTCGGGGCAGTCGAAGACGAAGACCGCCTGGTCGACGCCGATCTGGCAGGCGGCGAGCCCGACCCCGTCCGCGGCGTACATCGTGGCGACCATGTCGGCGACCAGCGCGCGCAGCTCGGCGTCGTACGACGTGACCAGCTGCTGCGGCCGGTGCATGACCGGGGTGCCCCAGCGGGTCATCGGGCGGACGGTGCCGCCCTCGGGGAGGGGTCCGTGGGGGGCGTGCGGCTGGTCGTCGTCGGACATGGCGGCGATCCTAGGTCTCGACAGGCTCGACCGCCGAACGGAGGGCCCCGGCGGCCGAATGTCTCGCAGGACCGTGTGACCCGGGCCACGGCAGGCGCCTGTAGCGCAATGTGTAACTCGGAGTTACATTGAAGGCATGTCCCTGACCAAGAGCCTCAAGCCCGGAGGCAGGCACGGCCTGTCCTCGCAGGAGTCGCGCGACCCGATCGGCCTGGCCGTGGCGGCCCTCAGCCTCGTGGCGCAGAGCGACCTGATCGACCGGATCGGGCTGCGCAAGCGCACGGAGCAGGCCGTCTTCACCGTGACCCGCAACGGCTTCAAGACCATGACCGCCGCCAGCCGCACGTTCGCGCGCGGCGGCAAGAAGGACGCCCCGGGGGTCCGCGTCCCCGCGGCCACGCCGAAGGGCGTCTTCGACCTGACCCCGACCGAGGACGAGCAGATGCTCGTCGACGTCGTCACGGAGTTCGCCGACGAGGTCGTGCGGCCCGCCGCCGCCGAGGCCGACGAGACCTGCACCGCCCCCGAGGCGCTGCTCAAGGCCAGCCTCGAGATCGGCCTGCCGATCCTGGGCGTGCCGGAGTCGCTCGGCGGCATCTCCGAGGAGCGCTCCGCGATGGCCGGCACGCTGGTGGCCGAGGCGCTCGCCCGCGGCGACATGGGCCTGGCCGTCGCCACACTGGCCCCCGGCTCGGTCGCGACCGCGATCTCGCTGTGGGGCACCGAGGCCCAGCAGGCGACCTACCTGCCCGCCTTCACCGGGGACGACGTCCCGGCCGCGGCGCTCGCGCTGACCGAGCCGGCCGTGCTCTTCGACGTGCTCCAGCCGTCCACGACGGCCGTCCGCCGGGGCGACTCCTACGTCCTCAACGGCACCAAGAGCCTGGTCGTCCGGGGCGCCGAGGCCGAGCTGTTCGTCGTCGGCGCCGAGCTCGAGGGCCAGCCGGTCCTCTTCCTCGTGGAGTCCTCGACCGACGGCCTGGCCGTCGAGGGCGACCCCGCCATGGGCGTGCGAGCGGCCGGCCTGACCCGGCTGACGCTCACCGACGTCACCGTGCCGGCCGATGCCGTGCTCGGCGCGACCGACGGCTCGACCTACCTCGAGTGCGTGCGCCTCTCCCGCCTCGCCTGGTGCGCCCTCGCGGTCGGCACCGGCCAGGCCGTGCTCGACTACGTGACCCCCTACGTCAAGGAGCGCGAGGCGTTCGGCGAGCCGGTGGCGCACCGCCAGTCGGTGGCCTTCATGGTCGCCAACATCGCCATCGAGCTGCAGTCGATGCGGCTGCTGACCTACAAGGCGGCCTCCCGGGCCGCGGCCGGGAAGGACTTCTCCCGCGAGGTCGCGCTGGCCCGCAACCTGTGCGCCAGCAAGGGCATGCAGATCGGCCTCGACGGCGTCCAGCTGCTCGGTGGCCACGGCTTCGTCAAGGAGCACCCGGTCGAGCGGTGGTACCGCGACCTCCGGGCCATCGGCGTCATGGAAGGAAGCGTGCTGGTCTGATGATCAACCTCGACGATCCCAAGAAGTTCCGGCCGCTGGTCGGGCAGGCCCACCAGGTCGCGATGAACATGCTGCGGCCGATCTCGCGCAAGTACGACCGCGCCGAGCACGAGTACCCCAAGGAGCTCGACATGCTCGCCGCCATGATCGACGGGCTCTCCGAGTCCGGGGCGAGCGAGGGTGCGGGCGCCGCCGGCGTACGCCGTGAGGGGGCCGACGGCGACACGACCGTCAAGAACGGCACCAACCTCGCCTCGGTCATGTCGATCGCGGAGATGTGCTGGGGTGACGTCGGCCTGCTCCTCTCGATGCCGCGCCAGGGCCTGGGCAACTCCGCCATCGCCTCGGTCGCCGACGACGAGCAGCTGGCGCGCTTCGACGGCGTGTGGGCCGGCATGGCGATCACCGAGCCCGGCACCGGCTCGGACTCCGCCAACATCAAGACCACGGCCACGCTCGACGGCGACCACTACGTCCTCAACGGCGAGAAGATCTTCGTCACCTCCGGCGACCGCTGCGACGCCGTCGTCGTGTGGGCGACCCTGGACCGCGAGCTCGGCCGGGCCGCGATCAAGTCGTTCGTGGTGCCCAAGGGCACCGAGGGGATGCGCGTGGAACGGCTCGAGCACAAGCTCGGCATCCGCGCCTCCGACACCGCGACGATCATCTTCGACAACTGCCGCGTGCCCGCCGAGAACCTCCTCGGCTCGCCCGAGGTCGACGTCAAGCAGGGCTTCGCCGGCGCCATGGCGACCTTCGACAACACCCGCCCGCTGGTGGCCGCGATGGCCGTCGGCTGCGCCCGGGCCTCGCTCGACCTGACCCGCGAGCTGCTCGCGGACGCCGGGGTCGTCGTCGACCACGACCGTCCGGCGCAGCTGCAGTCCGCGGCGGCCGCGAAGTTCCTCCAGATGGAGGCCGACTGGGAGGCCGCGCACCTGCTGGTCCTCCAGGCCGCGTGGATGGCCGACAACCGCCAGCCCAACTCGCTGGAGGCCTCGATGGCCAAGGCGAAGGCCGGCCGGGTCGGCTCGGACATCACGCTGTCGTGCGTGGAGCTGGCCGGCTCGATCGGCTACAGCGAGGCCGAGCTGCTGGAGAAGTGGGCGCGCGACTCCAAGATCCTCGACATCTTCGAGGGCACCCAGCAGATCCAGCAGCTGATCGTGGCCCGCCGGATCCTGGGCCTCTCGAGCGCCGAGCTGAAGTAGGTCCCTACCTCGCGAGGGGCGCGAGCCGCCCGACGTCCTCCGGGCCGTCGAGGTCGGCGAGCGCCACGAACACCGTGTCGACACCCCGGTCGGCCAGCGCCCCGTAACGGTCGCGCTGCGCGGCCGGGGTGCCGGCGTGGGTGCGCCGGGCGTACGCCGCCGCTGCGGTGCGGCCGCGCAGCCGTTCCACCCGCGCCCAGGCGTCGTCGCGGTCGCGGCCGATGACGGGCAGGTCCAGGACGGTCACCTTCACGTCCGTGCCGCTCACGGCCTGCATTGCCTTGTCGACGAGCTCGGTGCGGACGTTGACCGCGTCGCCCAGCCGCGCCCCGATCCGCAACATCCGGTCACCGCTCCCGCCGACGATCACCGGGATGTCGTGCGCGGGCCGCGGGTAGCTGGTCGTCTCGGGCAGGCTGACCCGCTCGCCGGCGTACGCCTTGGTGCCGGAGCCCCACAGGGCCCGCATCGTCTCGACGGCCGCCTCGACCGCGTCGACCCGCTCGCGGGCTGGCGGGAACGGGATCCCGAAGCCGGCGTGCTCGCGGTCCCACCAGCCGGCGCCCAGCCCGACGAAGGCCCGGCCGCCGCTGAGCACGTCGAGCGTGGCGGCGTGCTTGGCGATGATCCCCGCGGGTCGGAAGCTCACGGGCGTCACGAGCGTGCCGAGGTCGAGGCCCGTGCCGAGCCCGGCGAGCATCCCGAGGGTCACCCACGGCTCGGGGATCGGGTCCCACGCGCGGCCGACCTGGGGGATCTGCACCAGGTGGTCCATCAGGGCGATCCCGGCCAGTCCGGCGTCGTCGGCGGCCCGGGCGATGCCGGTCAACCAGGCGGTCGGGTCCTCGCCCCACGGGAAGCGGGAGACCTGCAGCACGATCCGCAGCCCCTGCGAGCTCCGCCGCCCCTCCTCCGATCCCCGCGGCGTGTGCCCCACGACGCGCCTCGCCGCGTCCTCGGGCACACGGGGCTCGTCCCGGGAGACGACATGGACGACGTCCCAGCCCTCGGTCTCCAGCGAGCGGCGTACGACGGGCACCCGCTTGAGCTGTCCGGCCAGAGCGGGTGCCGGCACCGGCCGCTCCCGGGCGGCGTTGCGGCGCCGGCACTCGGGCGCCGGGGTGTCGTGCACGACGGCGACCGCGGGCAGCCCGGCCGAGCGGGCGGCGGCCAGCCAGCGCGAACGCCGGGCGTCGTCGAGGCCGAGGGTGTCGACGACGGTCGTGAGGCCGCGACCCAGCCGCGCGTCGACGATCCGCTCGAGCAGCGCGAAGGCGTCGTCGGAGGCGTCGAGGTCGTGCGGGCCGCTGCCGACGATCCCGCGCAGGGTGTCGGAGGAGACGACCTCCTCGGCCCGGTAGCGCGCCGCCGCCCACGTCGACTTGCCGGAGCCGGCGGCGCCGACCAGGACGACCAGCGCGGGGTCGGGGAGCCGGGTCGTCACTCGCCGGCGGAGGGCTTCCGGGGCGGGAGCTTGGCGCCGGGGGCCGCCTTCTTGACCGGGGCACGTCGCGGCGCGGCGGCCTGCTGGAGGGCCTTCTGCTCGGGGGTCTGCTTCGCCACGCGGGGGGCGACGCGGGCCGGGTTGGGAACTGTCTCGACAGGTGGCGCGGCGGGGGCCTCGGCCTCGGCGGGGGCCTCCGGTGTCGGCGCGCGGGGCGCTGGGACCGTGGCGTGCCCGCGCCGCTCCTGGAGCCTGGTGCTCACCTGCCCGACGACGACCCTGCCCAGGGCGACGGTCCCGCGGGCCTGGGCCACCACGGTCTCGGCGGTGCTGCGGGGGTCCTTCCACGCGCCGACCGCGAGGTTCTTGATCCTGCCGAGCGGGTTCTGGTGAGCCACGCGACTTCCCTTCGATGACGGTGTCATGGGTCTGGGTCGATGGGTCTGGGTCGATCCCTCGATTCAAGCACGAACGGGCGGGTGCCGGATCGGCACCCGCGACCGGATGAGTACGTCGACCCCTGCGTGGGCAGACTGGCGGGGTGCCCACCACCAAGAAGGACCGCACCGACCTGATCGTCTCCGTCCTCGACGACGCGTTCGCCCCCCTGATGGCCGCCGACCCGGTGGCGTTCCGGGGGAAGTACCGCAAGATGGCCGCCGACCCGCACGCGTTCTACCGCGGGACGGCCTGCCTGTTCTACGCCGACCGGGCCGCCGCCGAGGACCCCTACGTCGACGACGAGAGCGGCCGGATCTGGGTGCACGGCGACCTGCACGTCGAGAACTTCGGCACCTACCTCAACTCCGACGGTCGTCTGGTCTTCGACGTCAACGACTTCGACGAGGCCTACCTGGGTCGCTTCACGTGGGACCTCCAGCGCTTCGCCGCCTCCCTGGCCCTGGTCGGCTGGCAGAAGGCGCTCCCGGAGGACGACGTCCGCTCCCTGATCGGGCGCTACGTCCGGGCCTACCTCTCCCAGGTGGACGACTACCGGCGCAGCGAGGACGACGACGACTTCGCGCTGCACCTCGACAACACCACCGGCCCGGTCCAGGCCGCCCTCGTGGCCGCACGGCTGCGCCGGCGCGCGGACCTGCTGGACGCCAGCACGGTGCTGGTCGACGGGTCCCGGATGCTGCGCGAGGACTCGTCCGTGCGCCGGCTCGGCAAGCGCGAGCGCGCGAAGGTCGTCGCCGCGTTCGAGGGCTACCTCGAGACCATCCCCGAGGACAAGCGCTTCGACCGCCGCCTGTTCTACGACCTGCGCGACGTGGCGGGGAAGTCCGGCTTCGGGATCGGCAGCGCCGGGCTCCCGGCGTACAACCTGCTCGTCGAGGGCTACAGCCAGGCGCTGGACAACGACGTGCTCTTGTCCATGAAGCAGGCGAATGTGCCGGCCGTCAGTCGCTTCGTCGACACCGGCGAGGTGGAGAAGTACTTCGACCACGAGGGGCACCGCACCGTGGTCAGCCAGCGGGCGCTGCAGGTGCACACCGACCCGCTCCTGGGCTACACCGAGCTCGACGGGGTCGGGTACGTCGTCGCGGAGGTCTCGCCCTACGAGGTGGACCTCGACTGGTCCGACCTGACCGAGCCCGACGAGATCGCCGACGTGGTGGGTCTCCTCGGGCGCGCCACCGCCAAGATCCACTGCGCCTCCGACGAGGACAGCGACCAGGACCTCGTCGACTTCCAGGTCGAGGAGGCGATCGCGCGCAGCGTCGAGCGTCGGCGCAGGGAGTTCACGGCCTGGATCACCGACTTCGGGATGGAGTACGCCGTGCAGGTCCGTGAGGACCACGACCGCTTCGTCTCGGCCTTCCGCGAGGGGCGGATCGGGGTCAGCTCGACCTAGAGAGTCCGTTCTCGGTGACCACGTCGGCGGCCGCCGACGGTTCGCCGAGCAGGTGGTTGGGCGGCCGGAAGCCGGCCGCGATGAAGGCCGCGTCGATCGCCCCGGCCACGCCGTCGATCCGGTCCAGCGGCACCAGCGCGATCGCGGAGCCGCCGAAGCCGCCGCCGGTCATCCGCGCGCCGATGGCGCCCGCGCCCAGCGCGGTCTCGACCGCCAGGTCGAGCTCGGCGCAGGAGATCTCGAAGTCGTCGCGCATCGACACGTGCGAGGCCAGGAACAGCGACCCGACGCTGAGCCAGTCGCCGGCCCGGATCGCCTCGACCGTCTCGGCCACGCGGTCGATCTCGGTGACGATGTGCCGGGCCCGCCGGCGTACGCGGTCGTTGGTGAGCTGCGACTCGACCTCGGCGATGCCGGCGTGCCGCAACGAGGCGACACCCAGCGCGGCCGCCGCGGCCTCGCAGTCGGCACGCCGGGCGGCGTAGCCACCGTCGGTGAGGGCGTGCGAGACGCGGGTGTCGGTGACCAGTACGGCCAGGCCGTGCTCGGGCAGCCGGAGCGCCACCGGCCCGGCGGTCTGCAGGTCGAAGTCGATCAGCAGGGCGGCGTTGGGCTCGGCGAGCATCGACACCGTCTGGTCCATGCCGCCCGTGGGGGCGCCGGCGACCTCGGTCTCGGCCCGGATGCACGCCTCGATCAGGGTCCGGCGGCCCGCCTGGGTGAGGTCCTTGCCGAGCAGGGTGGCCAGCGCGACGGCGAAGGAGCACTCGAGCGCGGCCGAGCTGGACAGCCCCGCGCCCAGCGGGACGGTGCCGTCGACGTAGACGTCGACGCCGGGGGTCTGCCAGCCGGCCTCCCGCAGCGCCCACAGGACGCCCGCGACGTAGGCCGCCCAGCCGTCGGTCTGTCCCGGACCGATGGTGTCGAGGGTGGCCACCCAGGGCTGCGGCTTCTGCCGGCTGCCGATCCGGACCCGGTCGTCCTCGCGCAGGGCGACCGCCGCGTAGGTGGCGTGGGGCAGCGCCAGCGGCAGCACGAGCCCGGCGTTGTAGTCGGTGTGCTCACCGATCAGGTTGACCCGGCCGGGGGCGCGGCCCACGACGGCGGCGGGGGCGCCGTACGACGCCGCGAAGCCCTCGCGGACGGCGGCGGCGAGCTGGCCGGGGGCGCCCGGCTCGACGAATGTCACGGCGACCACCCTAGGGGTATCGGGGCTGCCGTAGATTTCTGCGACGTGCACTTCCTCCACGACGCCATCCCGCCGCACGACCTGACCTACGACGACGTGTTCATGGTCCCGCGGCACTCCGCGATCGCCAGCCGCTACGACGTCGACCTCGCGACGTCCGACGGCACCGGCGCCACCCTGCCGCTGGTGGTCGCCAACATGACAGCGATCGCGGGCAAGCGGATGGCCGAGACGGTGGCCCGACGCGGTGGCATCACGGTGATCCCGCAGGACATCCCGATCCCCGTGGTCGCCGACGTGGTCCGCTTCGTGAAGTCCCGGCACACCGTCTTCGACACCCCCATCGAGCTGACCCCGCACCAGACGGTGGCCGAGGCGTTGTCGTTGATCCCCAAGCGGTCCCACCGGGCCGCGGTGGTCGTGCGCGACGGTCGTCCGGTGGGGGTGGTGTCCGAGGCCGACTGCGTCGAGGTGGACCGCTTCGCGCAGGTCGAGCAGGTGATGAACCCGGCGCCCGTGACGATCCAGGCCGACGCCGACCCGCGGCAGGTCTTCGAGGCGATGGACGTCGCCCGGGCGCAGGTCGCGGTGGCGGTCGACGGCACGGGCCGCCTCGTGGGCGTCCTGACCCGCACGGGCGCCCTCCGGGCCACGCTCTACAGCCCGGCCGTCGACGCCCGCGGCGGGCTCCGGATCGCCGCGGCCGTCGGGGTGAACGGTGACGTGGCGCAGAAGGCCGCGGACCTGCTCGAGGCCGGGGTGGACTGCCTGGTCGTCGACACGGCCCACGGCCACCAGGACCGCATGCTCGAGGCACTGGCGGCGGTGCGGGCGCTCGACCCGCAGGTGCCCGTGGCGGCCGGCAACGTGGTCTCCGCCGAGGGCACCCGGGCGCTCATCGACGCCGGTGCCGACATCGTCAAGGTGGGCGTCGGCCCGGGCGCCATGTGCACCACCCGGATGATGACCGGCGTGGGCCGGCCCCAGTTCTCCGCGGTGCTCGAGTGCGCCGCCACGGCCCGCGAGCTCGGCCGGCACGTCTGGGCCGACGGGGGAGTGCGGCACCCGCGCGACGTGGCCCTGGCCCTCGCGGCCGGCGCCTCCAGCGTGATGATCGGGTCGTGGTTCGCCGGCACCCACGAGTCCCCGGGCGACCTGCTCCAGGACAGCAACGGCCGGTCCTACAAGGTCTCCTTCGGCATGGCCTCCGCACGCGCGGTGGCCAACCGGACGTCGACGGAGTCGGCCTACGACCGGGCCCGCAAGGGGCTCTACGAGGAGGGCATCTCCTCCTCGCGGATGTACCTCGACCCGGCGCGCCCCGGCGTGGAGGACCTCATCGACGAGATCTGCTCGGGTGTCCGGTCGGCCTGCACGTACGCCGGGGCCGCGACGCTCGAGGAGTTCCACGAGCGGACGGTGGTCGGCGTCCAGTCCGCCGCGGGCTTCCACGAAGGAAGGCCGCTCGCCACCAGCTGGTGACGAGCGGCCCTCGGGTCGTTCTGTGCTCGGTGGCCGAGCCTGCGCTCGGTGGTCGAGCTTGTCGAGACCTACTCGGGCTTGGCCTCCGGGTCGCGCTCGACCGAGAGGACGAAGTCGTCCCCATGCTCGGTCACGCCCGCCACCACGGCCGCCTCGACGGCCTCGGCGGCGTACTTCTGGCGCACCATGAGCGGGTCGTTGCGCAGGTCCTTGACCAGCGCGACGGCCAGGCCGACCATCACCAGCACGAACGGCAGGGCCGCCACGATGGTGATCGTCTGGAGGCCGGACAGCGCGTCGGTGCCGCCCACCAGGAGCATCACGGCGGCGACCGCACCGGTCGCGACGCCCCAGAAGATGACGGTCGGCTTCGACGGCTCGATGGTGCCGCGCTCGGAGAGCGTGCCCATCACGATCGAGGCCGCGTCGGCGCCGGAGACGAAGAAGATCGCGACCAGGATCATCACGATGACGCTCGCCGCGGTCGCGAGCGGGTAGGCCTGCAGCGTGGAGAACAGCTGCGTCTCGACGCCACCGGCGCCGGCGATGTCGGTGCCGGTCTGCTGCAGCTTGATGGCCGCGCCACCGAAGATGCAGAACCAGACGAGGCTCACCAGGCTCGGGACGAGCAGCACGCCACTGACGAACTGGCGGATCGTGCGGCCCCGCGAGATGCGGGCGATGAACATGCCGACGAACGGCGTCCACGACAGCCACCAGGCCCAGTAGAAGACGGTCCAGCTCTGCAGCCAGGCGTTGGTCTTGGCGCCCTCGGCGCCGGTGCGCGACGACATCATCGCGAGGTCGCCGAGGTAGGAGCCGAGCGAGGTCGGGACGAGATTCAGGATGAAGATCGTCGGGCCGACGACGAAGACGAACACGGCCAGCGCGATGGCCAGCACCATGTTGATGTTGGACAGCCACTGGATGCCCTTGGCGACACCGGAGACGGCCGAGAGCACGAAGGCCACGGTCAGGATCGCGATGATGCCGACGAGGACGCCGTTGCCGGTGGCGCTCCAGCCGCTGACGATGTGCAGGCCCGAGCGGATCTGCAGCGCGCCGAGGCCGAGCGAGGCGGCCGAGCCGAAGAGCGTCGCGAAGATCGCGAGCATGTCGATGACCTTGCCCCACGGGCCGTTGGCGTGCTTGCCGAGGAGCGGCTCGAAGGCGGCCGAGATCAGCTGGAGGCGGCCCTTGCGGTAGACGCCGTAGGCGATCGCGAGGCCGACGACGGCGTAGATCGCCCACGGATGCAGGGTCCAGTGGAAGAGCGTGGTGGCCATCGCGTGCTGGACGGCCTCGGGGTTGCCCGCCTCGCCGGTGCCCGGGGGCGGCGTGGCGAAGTGGGTGATCGGCTCGCTCACGCCGTAGAACATCAGGCCGATGCCCATGCCGGCGCTGAACATCATGGAGACCCAGGAGACGGTCTTGAACTCCGGCTCCTCGTCGTCGCGGCCGAGCTTGATGTTCCCGAACCGGCTCAGCGCGAGCCACAGCACGAACACCACGAAGGCGCTCGACGTGGTCACGAACAGCCAGCCGGTGTTGGCCATCGTCCAGGCAAGGGAGTCGCCGGAGACCGACGCGAGCGAGTCGGTGCTCAGGAAGCCCCAGACGAGGAACGCCACGGCGATGGCGGCCGAGACGCCGAAGACGACCTTGTCGAGTCCGGCACGCGTGTGGCCGGCCTCCTCGACGGGGACGTCGAGGGCGGGGTGCAGGTCGTCGACCTCACCCGGGCCGGGTGCAGCGGCCGGGGAGGTCGTGGAAGTGGGCGGTGTGGACTGGTCTGTCGTCACGTCAGTCGGAGCCCGTCGGGGCCCCGCCTCCTTCGTTGCGGTCGATTCGGGGGTCTTCGACCGTCTCAACAGGGGTACCTGAAGGCAAACTGAGAGTACGGTCGACCCCGATCGTTCCCGGGTCGTTGCAGGTCACACGCAGGTTCGGCGTGATGGTGATCTCCCGCACTGTGATCCGGACCGCAGTCCGGCCGGTGGTTCCCAGGAGGGCTCAGCCGCGCGAGCTGCGCTCCGTGCGGCCGCGGACGATGCCGATGAAGGTCTGGCAGCGCGGGTCGTCGTTGTCGACGAGCCAGGCGAGGCCGACCTTGGTGGCCGGCAGGTCGTGGACGGGGCGGTAGGTGGTGTCCTTGCGCTGGTGCAACCGGGCCACCGACATGGGCACGATCAGCACGCCCGTGCCGGAGGCGACCACCTCGACCGCATCGGCCACGGACATCGGCGGCCAGTCGAGCTGGGGGACGTCCGGCGTCCAGCCCGAGACGTGCGGCAGGACCAGCTGCTCGTCGGCCAGGTCCTCCACCGACACCTCCTCGACGACCGTCGCGAGGTGCTCCTTGCCGACGACCACGACCGGCAGCTCGTCGTACAGGGGGATGCAGTGCAACCCGGTGCGGTCGACCGGCAGGCGGACCAGGCACATGTCGAGCGCGCCGCTGCGCAGCCCGTCCTCCTGCGTCCCCTCCTCCACGGGGACCAGCTCCAGCGGGTCGCGGGGGTGCCGCTGGCGCCAGACCCCGGCCCACTTGTCGGGGGTCGCCCCGGTGACGAAGCCGACGCGGAACGGGGCAGTCTGCTCGGGCACGCGCTCAGGCTAGACGGCCGTGCCGGGACTCGCGGCCCCGGTGCACGTGTGACACGGCCCGCGTGCCCTAGGCTCCCGCCGTCAGATCTCCGACTGGACTTGATGGGACCAGTTCGTCAGGTCGTCCGACCCACGACGTGACCGTGGGGTACAAAGGGGTCCAACCCACCGCTGACGGGCTCGGAGGGAGTCTGAGGTGACGCATCAACACAGCTCGGACGACCTCGTCGAGGCGTTGGCGGACGCCGTGGTCGTCGTGGCCACCGACGGGACCGTCGTGCGGGTCAACGCGGCCGCGGAGCGCATGTTCGGACACGAGCGGAGCGACCTGGTCGGCCGCGACCACGCGGTCCTGATCCCGTCCGGTCTGACCGACAGCCTGGCCGGGATGATCGCGGACGGCGACGTCGCCCCGGGACCCCTCGGCACCGACCTCACCCTGCTCGGCCGCCACCGCGACGGCACGTCGTTCCCGGTCGAGGTGCACCTCGCGCCACTGCCCGAGCGCGGGGCGCCGATCGTCGCGACGGTCCGCGACGTCACCCACCGCCAGCTCCACGACGACGACCTGCGCAACGCCCTGTCGCTGGTGAACGCCACGCTCGAGTCCACCGCCGACGGCATCCTCGTCGTGGCCGCCGACGGCACCATCGCGGGGGCCAACTCCCAGTTCGTCGCCATGTGGGGGATCCCCGAGGAGCTGATGGCCTCCCGCGACGACGACCGGCTGCTGGGCTTCGTGCTGGACCAGCTCGTCGACCCCGAGGTCTTCGTGAGCAAGGTCCACGAGCTCTACGAGCACCCGGCCGAGGAGAGCAACGACGTCCTGGAGTTCCGCGACGGCCGGACCTTCGAGCGCTACTCACGTCCGCAGCGGGTGGACGACGAGATCGTCGGCCGGGTGTGGAGCTTCCGCGACGTCACCGTGCGGCGCGTGGCCCAGGAGCAGCGCCGCGAGGCGTTGGCGATGCTGTCCAGCGCCGACGCCCGCTTCCGCTCGTTGGTGGAGTCCTCCGACGACTCGATCGTCAGCTCCACGCCCCAGGGCGTGATCACGAGCTGGAACGCCGCCGCCGAGCGGCTCTTCGGCTACCGCAGCGACGAGGCCGTGGGCCAGCACATCGAGATGCTGGTGCGGCCCGAGCTGCGCGGCCAGGCCGAGGAGATCCAGCGGCGGGCGATGATGGCGGGGGAGACCCGGCGCAGCCTCGAGACCGAGTTCGTCCGCCGTGACCGCTCCCTGGTCCCGGTCTCGCTCACGGTCTCCCCGATCTACGACGGCGAGGCGATCACCGGGGTCTCCGCGATCATCCGTGACGTCACGGTCGCCCGGGCGCGCCAGGCCGAGCTGGAGACCGCCCAGGCCGCTGCCGAAGCGGCCTCACGCGCCAAGTCGGACTTCCTGGCCACGATGAGCCACGAGATCCGCACCCCCATGAACGGCGTCATCGGTCTCACCGGCCTGCTGCTCAACACCTCGCTCGACGAGGTCCAGCGACGCTACGCCGCCGGCGTGCGGGGCGCCGGAGAGGCACTCCTGGCGATCATCGACGACATCCTGGACTTCTCGAAGCTCGAGGCGGGCAAGGTCGACCTCGAGGAGGTCGCCTTCGGCCCGCAGCGCCTGGTCGAGGAGATCGGCGTGCTCCTCGCCAGCGCAGCTGCGGACCAGGGTCTCGAGCTCCGCACCGTCTGCGCCCCCGACGTGCCGACCGCCGTGCTCGGCGACGCCGGCCGGATCCGGCAGGTGCTGATCAACCTCGCCGGCAACGCGGTGAAGTTCACCCCGGCCGGGCACGTCGAGGTCCGCGTCGTCCGGGTGCCGGGGGACGGCGAGGACCGGCTGCGGTTCGAGGTCGAGGACACCGGCATCGGGATCGACGCCCACACCCGGGCGCGCCTGTTCGAGCCCTTCTCCCAGGCGGACGCCTCGACCACGCGCCGCTTCGGCGGCACGGGCCTGGGCCTGGCGATCTCGCGCCGGCTGGTGCACAAGATGGGCGGGGACCTGCTCGTCGACAGCGAGCCCGGTGCGGGCAGCACGTTCCGCTTCGAGCTCGAGCTCCCGGCCACGACCGTCACGGCGTCCGAGTCCCCTCATGCCGGGCGACGACCCTCGCTGGAGGAGCTCGACACGCTGGGGCCGAACCCCGTGCCGTTGCGGTCCTCGCCGGCCTCGGCCGGCTCGCGACGCGTGCTGGTCGCCGAGGACAACGCGGTCAACCAGATGGTGGCGCTCGGCCTGCTGACCGAGCTCGGGTACGACGCCGTGATCGTCTCCCACGGCCGGCACGCGCTCGAGGCCCTGGAGGGCGAGCACTTCGACGCGGTCCTGATGGACTGCCACATGCCCGAGATGGACGGGTTCGCCGCGACCCGCGAGCTGCGGCGTCGCGAGGACGGCACCCGGCGTACTCCCGTGATCGCGATGACGGCCGGCGTCCTCGACGAGGACCGGGACCGGTGCTTCGCAGCCGGGATGGACGACTTCGTCGCCAAGCCGGTCGACGTCAACCACCTGCGCGTGACGCTGCGGCGCTGGGTCGGCGCGCCCGTGCCGGCGGCCAACGTCCTGGACCCCGACCGGATCGCCTCGCTGCGGCGGATCGGGCCCGACGACGGCCTGGGCCTGCTGCGGGCGGTGGTGCCGGCGTTCATCGCGTCCTCCGCCGAGGACCTGGCGCTGCTGCGCAGCGCCGTCGCCGCCGGCGACACGGCCGCGGTGGCCGGGCACGCCCACCGGCTCAAGGGCTCGGCCGGCAACGTGGGGGCCCAGCACGTCGAGGCCGCGTGCCTGGCGATCGAGCAGCACGTCAGGGAGACCGACACCGTGCCGGACCCGGCCCGGGTCGAGCGGGTGTCGGACCGGCTGGCGGCCGCCGTCCACGAGCTCGAGGAGATCGTCGGGGGCTGACGCCCGGGCCGGCCCGTGAGGGCCGACCCGGACGGCAGGTGGGTCAGTCGGTCAGGCCACGTCGTACCGGTCGAGGTCCATGACCCGCGACCAGGCGGCGACGAAGTCGTGCACGAACTTCTCCCGGGCGTCGTCGCTCGCGTAGACCTCCGCGAGGGCCCGGAGCTCGGAGTTGGAGCCGAACACGAGGTCGGCGCGCGTCCCGGTCCAGGTCGTCTCACCGGCGGCGTTGCGGGCCTCGAAGACCTCCTGCGAGTCGTCGACCGCCGACCACGTCGTGCCCAGCTCGAGCAGGTTCACGAAGAAGTCGTTGGTCAGCGAGCCGGGGGTGGTGGTGAGGACACCGTGGCGCGACTGGCCGGCGTTGGCGCCCAGGACCCGGAGCCCGCCGACCAGCACGGTCATCTCGGGAGCGCTGAGGGTCAGCAGGTTGGCCCGGTCGAGCAGGAGGTACTCCGCCGGCAGCCGCTGGCCCTTGCCCTGGTAGTTGCGGAAGCCGTCGGCCGTGGGCTCGAGCGCCGCGAAGGACTCGACGTCGGTGTCCTCCTGGGAGGCGTCCGCGCGCCCGGGGGTGAACGGGACGACGACGTCGTGACCGGCGTTGCGGGCGGCCTGCTCGACACCGGCACATCCCGCCAGCACGATCAGGTCGGCCAGCGAGACCTGCGCCCCGCCACTGGCGTTGAACGCCGCCTGCACGCCCTCGAGGGTGCGCAGGACGGTCGCCAGCTGCTCGGGGTCGTTGACCTCCCAGGTGTTCTGGGGCTCGAGGCGGACCCGCGCGCCGTTGGCGCCGCCGCGCTTGTCGCTGCCCCGGAAGGTGGAGGCCGAGGCCCAGGCGGTGGAGACCAGCTGCGCGACCGTGAGCCCGGAGTCGAGGACCTGGGCCTTCAGCGCCGCGATGTCCTCGGCGCCGATGGTCCTGCCCGTGACCTCAGGGATCGGGTCCTGCCACAGCAGCCGCTCCTGCGGCACCTCGGGGCCGAGGTAGCGCTGGATCGGTCCCATGTCGCGGTGGGTCAGCTTGAACCAGGCGCGGGCGAACGCGTCGGCGAACTCCTCGGGGTGCTCGTGGAAGCGCCGCGAGATCGGCTCGTAGATCGGGTCGAACCGCAGCGACAGGTCGGTCGTGAGCATCGTCGGAGGACGCATGGCCGAGCCCGCGTCGGGACCCGGGACGGTGCCCGCTCCAGCGCCGTCCTTCGGCTGCCACTGGTGCGCTCCCGCAGGGCTCTTGGTGAGCTCCCACTCGAAGCCGAAGAGGTGGTCGAAGAAGCCGTTGCTCCACTGGGTCGGGGTGGAGGTCCAGGTGACCTCGAGCCCGCTGGTGATCGCGTCGGCGCCCTTGCCGGTGCCGAAGGAGTTCTTCCAGCCCAGGCCCATCTCCTCCAGCGGCGCGCCCTCGGGCTCGTCGCCGACGTACTGGTCGGGGTCGGCGGCACCGTGAGTCTTGCCGAACGTGTGGCCGCCCGCGATGAGGGCCACGGTCTCCTCGTCGTTCATGGCCATCCGGCGGAACGTCTCGCGGATGTCGCGAGCGGCGGCCAGCGGGTCGGGGTTGCCGTGGGGGCCCTCGGGGTTGACGTAGATGAGGCCCATCTGGACCGCGGCGAGGGGGTCCTCCAGTTCGCGGTCGCCGGTGTAGCGCTCGTCGCCGAGCCACTCGGTCTCGGGGCCCCAGTAGACGTCCTCGTCGGGCTCCCAGACGTCCTCGCGGCCACCGGCGAAGCCGAAGGGCTTGAAGCCCATCGACTCCAGCGCCACGTTGCCGGTCAGGATCATCAGGTCGGCCCAGGAGATGCTCTGGCCGTACTTCTTCTTCACCGGCCACAGCAGGCGGCGGGCCTTGTCGAGGTTGCCGTTGTCCGGCCAGCTGTTGAGCGGCGCGAAGCGCTGCATGCCGGCCCCGGCGCCGCCGCGACCGTCGCGGATCCGGTAGGTGCCGGCGCTGTGCCAGGCCATCCGGATCATGAACGGGCCGTAGTGGCCGAAGTCGGCCGGCCACCAGTCCTGCGACGTGGTGAGGACCTCGGTGATGTCCTGCTTCAGCGCGGCGAGGTCGAGGCTGTTGAACGCCGCGGCGTAGTCGAAGTCGTCGCCGAGCGGGTTGGCCACGGCGGGGTTCTTGGCGAGGATCTTGAGGTTCAGGCGGTCGGGCCACCAGCCCCGGTTGCCACCGCCCTGCGTCGGGTGGGGCGCGCGGTCGTGAGCGACCGGGCAGCCGCCCTCGCTCTCGTTCATCTCTCCAACTACGGCATCGGGCTGATCAGACACGGGAGGGCCTTTCCGGTTGACGTGAGGTTCGTTCGGGGTGCTGCGTTCTGGTGCTGGATCAGGTGGAGCAGTCGGGGCACAGGCCCCGGTAGACGACCTCGGCCTCGTCGATGGAGAAGCCGTGGTCGTCGGACGCGGTGAGGCAGGGGGTGTCGCCGACGGCACAGTCGACGTCGGCGATGGCGCCGCAGGCGCGGCACACGACATGGTGGTGGTTGTCCCCGACCCGCGACTCGTAGCGGGCGACCGAGCCCGGCGGCTGGATCCTGCGGACCAGCCCGGCGTCGGTCAGCGCGCGCAGGACGTCGTACACCGCCTGGTGGGAGACGTCGGCCAGGTGCTGGCGCACCACGGAGATGATCGAGTCCGTGTGGGCGTGCGCGTGGTCGTGCACCGCGGTGAGCACCGCGACGCGGGGCCGGGTCACCCGCAGGCCGGCCTCGCGCAGCATGCGCTCGACGTCCTGGGGGGTGGGCATGACCGCAGTCTGCCGCGTTTTCTGGAATGGTTCAAGAAGCGGGGTCGGGGGTTCCGGACGGGACGACGGCCACCGGGCAGGGGGCGTGGGTGACGACCTGGCGCTCGGCGTCGCCGCGGACGACCCGGGAGATCCACGAGTGGACGTGCGAGCCCATCACCAGCAGGGCCTGGCCACGACCGGCCCGGACCACGGCCTCCTCGATCCGGCCCCGGTCGACGTCGATGGTGGTCACCACGTCGGGGTAGCGGTCGGCGAAGCCGGCACTGGCCTCGCTGATGCGGCGCTTCTGCTCGTCGGCGGACTCGCTCGCCGAGCCGAGCACGCAGCCCAGGATCGTCAGGGGGAGGCCCCGCAGGGCCGCCTGCCGGTAGGCGAAGTCCAGGGTGTCGCGCCGTCCTTCGCGGTCGTCGACGGCGACGACCACGCCGCCCGTCGCGTCCGGTCGGTCCGGCTGCTGGTCCGGCACGACGACCAGGGGGCACAGGGTCCGCCCCACCAGGGCCCGGCTCACCGAGCCCAGCACGAACGTGCCGAGCTGACCGGGCCCGCGGGAGCCCACGACGACCAGTGCGGCGCCGGCGGACGCGTCGACGAGGGCGGCGACGGGAGCGGCGGGCACGGCCTGCTCGTGCACGTCGGCCCCGAACGCGCCGTCGAGGAGGACGCGGTGCGCCCGGCGGGTGACCTGGTGGCCGCCGCTGCGGAGCGAGGTGTCGGCGGCACCGCGGCCGGACGGCACGACGCCGGTGGCGTGCAGGACGGTGAGGCCCCGGTGCTCCAAGGCGGCCTGGTCGGCCGCCCAGGCCAGGGCGCGGTCACTCGTGGCGGTGTCGTCGACCCCGACCACGATCGTTCCCGACGTGCGCAGCGAGGCGCTCGGTGCGGTGTCCGGTGAGATGTTCATGGCGACCCTGCTCCTTCCTGACGTTGCTGACCCGGCCGGCTCGGCCGTGGGTCACCGGAACTGGACGGCCACGACTCCCGGGACCGTCGAGGCGAGCGCGCGCACGATGGCCCGCTCCCGTTCGTCGTCCGGCCCGTCGGCGATCACGACGCCGTCGACCACCTCGAGCAGCCAGCCGTCGTCGAGCCCGTCGAGGAGGTCGTCGAGCTCGGCCTCGATCCGGTCGTCGCTGCGGGCCAGTGTCCTGATGACGTCGCGCCTGCTCACGACGCCCACCAGCACCCCGTCGTCCACGACGGGGAGGCTCTTCACCGACGTGCTCGTCATGAGGTCGGTGGCCTCGGCGAGGTCGGCCCAGGAGGAGACCGTCACGGGGTGGCGGCTCATGACCTGCGCGGCCCGCGTGAAGGTCGGCTCCCGGGTGAGCGAGCGCGGTGTCTCGTGCGCACGGGCGTCGTGCGGCACGGCCACCAGGATCACGTCCGCCTCGCTGATCACCCCGACCATGTGACCGTGGCCGTCCACCACCGGCAGCGAGGTCACGCTGCGCTCGTCGAGCAACCGGGCCACCTGCTTGAGCGGCGTGTCCGCGGTCACGGTGACGGCGGGCGATGTCATCACGTCGCGTACCAACATGGTCGGGCCTCCTGTCGAGGGTTCGGTTCCTGCTCCCAGCACACCGGGTCGCGGACCCGGACGGCAGGGTCCGGAGGCCCGCCGCACAGGGTCACTCGGCCCGGCGCCAGCCCCGATGCTTGTCGGAGGGGGCGACCAGGAGCACGGGGCACTCGGCCGCGCGGAGCACGGTCCGGGCCACCGGTCCCAGGTGCGAGCCCATGGGCACCAGCGGGTCGTGGCGGCCGACGACGACCAGGACCGACGTCCGGGAGGCCTCGACCAGCGAGTCTGCCGGGCGCCCGTGCTGGGTCTCGATGGTGACCGGGACGTCGCCGAAGTCGGCGTGGAGCTCGTCCACGACCGACTTGAGCTCCTGGGCCACCTCGGTCGCCCAGCCGGCGCTGCCGACGCGGTCCATCTCGATGTCGTCGAAGTAGCCCGGGGACCACCAGGTGTGGACCACGCGCAGCGTCGCCCGACGGCACCGGGCCTCGGCCAGGGCCTGGCGCAGGATGTCGTGGCCACGCGCCGGTACGTCGACCCCCACGGTGACGACGGGGTCCGGGCCGTCGACGGGGGCCCAGCCCTCGGGGACGACGGCCACGGGTGTGTGGGCGTGCGCGGCCACGCCGCTGGACGTCGACCGCGTCACGATCCGGTCCAGGCGGGACAGGTCCCGGCGCTGCAGCACGACCAGCCGGCTCTCGGCGCTCACGTCGACGATGCTCTGGACGACCGGGCCGCGGATCAGCGTGCCGCTGACCTCGACCTGGTCCCCGAGGACGTTGGTCGCGTGCTCGACGGCCAGGCGGAGCGTCTCGTCGGCGAGCTTCTCCGCCGTACCGAAGTCAAGGAGAGCGTTCTCCGGGCCGGTGAGGCTCACGTGGTAGGCGTGCAGGATCTCCAGCCCGGACCCTCGTGTGGTCGCCTCCCTGGCCGCGAAGTGCAGGGCGGCGTCGAAGTTCTCCGGGTCGTCGACGGCGACGAGGACGGGCAGGGCGGATCGGTCGGTCATGGCTTCCTCCTGGGACGTTGCCCCACGGTCTCCCGCGTCCGCGGCGGTCCTCTAGGGACCAACGTCCCGTCTCGGTGGCCCTCCGCCTCTGCAGCGCTCCGGGCCCGGCTCGCGAGGCTGGGGACGACCGGCCGAACCGGGTCGGGAGCGACGGAAGGACGGGCAGATGCGCGCGCTGCGGTTGAAGGCATGGAAGAGCGATCCCGTGCTGGAGGAGGTGCCCGTCCCGAGCCCAGGCCCGGGCGAGGTCCTGGTCCAGGTGGGGGCCGCGGGCGCCTGCCACTCCGACCTGCACCTGATGCGGGAGTTCGACGAGGGACTCCTGCCGTGGGCGCCCCCCTTCACGCTCGGCCACGAGAACGCCGGCTGGGTGCACACGCTCGGCGAGGGCGTCACGGGCCTGGAGCCCGGCCAGCCCGTCGCCGTGGTCGGCGCCTGGGGCTGCGGGACCTGCAGCCGGTGCCTCGACGGCCTCGAGACCTACTGCGAACGGCCGGACCTGGCGCCCGTGCCCGGAGGTGGGGGCGGCCTCGGCCTGGACGGCGGGATGGCGGAGTACCTGCTGGTCCCGGGTGCCCGGCACCTGGTCCCGCTCCCGGAGGGGCTCGACCCGGTGCAGGCAGCGCCCCTGACCGACGCCGGCCTCACGCCGTACCACGCGGTGCGGCGGTCGGCCGCGAAGCTCGTGCCCGGCGCCACCGCCGTCGTCATCGGTGCCGGCGGCCTCGGTCACCTGGGGGTCCAGGTGCTCCGGGCCACGACGGCTGCCCGGGTGGTGGTCGTGGACCCGCGTGACGCCGCCCGCGACCTGGCCGTCGCCTCCGGCGCGGACCACGCGTTCGCTCCCGGACCCGACACGGTCCAGGCGATCCGCGAGCTCACCGGGGGAGTGGGCGCCGACGTGGTCCTCGACTTCGTCGGGTCCGACGACACGCTGGGACTGGCCGCGGCGAGCATGCGGCAGGTCGGCGACCTGACCATCGTCGGCATCGCCGGCGGCACGTTGCCGGTGTCGTTCTTCGGCCTGCCCTACGAGGTGAGCGTCCAGACGACGTACTGGGGCAACCGGCGCGAGCTCGTGGAGGTCCTCGACCTCGGCGCGCGCGGCCTGCTCCGCGCCGAGACCACGCTGTTCACCCTCGACGACGCCGCCGAGGCCTACCGCCAGCTCGAGCACGGCACGATCCGGGGCCGGGCCGTGGTCGTCCCCAACGACAGCTACCGGGCCTGACCGGCCGACGCCAGCGAGGAGCAGACCATGTCCGAGAAACTGGGCAACGGCATCGTTGTCGGCACCAACGGCAGCGCCGGGAGCGCCAGGGCGGTCCAGTACGCCGCCCTCGAGGCAGAACGGCTCGGGGTGGGGCTGGACATCGTCCACGTCCTCCCGGACTTCACGGCGCTCGCACCCACCACCGACATCTTCCCGACGGACCTCGACAGCGACGTCGAGGCGATCGGTCGAACCCTGCTCCAGCAGGCCGCCGACGCGGCCGCGGGACACGCCGGGACCGTGCAGTGCCGCCAGCTCCTGCGCGTCGGACGGACCGTGCCGACCCTGGTGGACGTGGCACGTGACGCCCGGATGATCGTGCTGGGACACGAGACGGTGACGCCGCTCCGGCGGATCTACACGGGCGCGGTCACGATGGGCGTCATGGCGCGCGCCGGCAGTCCGGTCGTCTCCGTCCCGGCGGACTGGAGCCCGCCGACCGGCCCGGGGCGCGTCGTCGTCGGGCTGAAGTCGTCCCGCCACTCCGCCGAGCTCCTCGCCGCCGCCTTCCGGCAGGCATCGGCGCGCGGGGCGAGGCTGGTGGTCGTGCACGCCTGGTCCCTGCCGAACATGTATGACGACCGCATCGTCACCCGCACCCGCGAGGCGGCCTGGACGGCCGCCGCGACCGGGGACGTCGAGGAGCTCCTCGCGGGCGAGCGGGCACAGTTCCCGCACGTGGACGTCGAGGTCAGGTCGGTCCACGACCAGGCCGTGCACGCCCTCCTCGAGGAGGTCGAGGGCCCGGACCTGCTGGTGCTGGTCCGGCGGGCCCACGGATTCCCGCCGGCGGCCAACCTCGGGAGCACGGCGCGAGCGCTCCTGCAGCGGTCGCCCTGCCCCGTGCTGGTGCTGCCGGCCCAGGACGTGATCGCCGAGGTCCAGGACCTGGAGCTCGAAGCCGCCGGTGCACGGGAGGAGTGAGCACGATGCGCACCGTGATCGTCTACGAGTCGATGTTCGGCAACACCGAGCACGTGGCCAGGGCCGTCGCGGCGGGCTTCGAGTCAGCCGGGTCCGAGACCGCGGTGCTCGACGTCGCCGCGGCCGGTCCAGGGGTCCTCGCCGACTGCGACGTCCTGGTGGTCGGAGGCCCCACGCACGGCTTCTCGATGAGCCGCCGGTCGACCCGCGACAGCGCCGTGCAGCAGGGTGCCGCTCCCGCGCACGCCCCGACCGGCCTCCGGGAGTGGCTCGACGGCCTCGACGAGGCCGGGAAGCCGCACGTGGCGGCCGCCGTCTTCGACACCCGCATCGACAAGGTGCGGCACCTGCCCGGGTCGGCGGCCCGCCGTGCCGCCAAGCGGCTGCGGCGTCGCGGGCTCGTGATGCTGGACCATCCCACGAGCTTCTACGTGACCGACCTCAAGGGGCCGCTGGCCGACGGCGAGACCGAGCGCGCGCACGCGTGGGGGCGGCGGCTCGCGGAGATGGCGGGAGCGACGCCCGCGGGCATCACGCCCTGACCGAGCGGCGTCGCCAGCGGTAGAGCTCGTCGACGCCCCAGACGACGACGGGGAAGGTGGCGAGCGCCAGCACCTGCGCGACGCCCAGCGGGCGCGTGTCGAGCAGGTCCTGGAGGGCCGGCGTGTAGAGCACCAGGGCGGTGAGCGCGAGCTCGAAGGCGATGCCCAGGAGCAGCAGCGGGTTGGTCAGGAACCCGATGCGGAACAGCGAGACCCGGTCGGTGCGCGCGGCCATCGCGGTGCCGACCTGGCAGGCGACGATCCCGGCGAACGTCATCGAGGTCGCCTCGAGATAGCGCTCGTGGAACCGGGTCCCGGGGGCCACGGAGTCACCCGGTCGCCAGCCGCCCGACCACAGCACCCCGAGGAAACCGGCGGTCACGAGGACCGCGGACGTGATGCCCAGCAGGGCCCACGCGCGCAGCAGCATCTGGCGGGTGATGATCCCCTCGCTCCGCCGGCGCGGGGGACGCGCCATGATGCCGGGCTCCTCGGCCTCGCGGCCCAGCGCGAGCGCGGGCAGCGTCTCGGTCCCGAGGTCGATGAGGAGGATCTGGGTCACCGTCAGCCCCAAGGGGATCGCCCCGCCGGAGAGCGCGAACAGCAGGAAGGGCACGATCTCCGGGATCGCGTGGGCGAAGATGTAGAGGATGAACTTGCGGACGTTGTCGTAGACGCGACGTCCCGCCTGCACCGCACCGATGATCGTGGCGAAGTCGTCGTCGGTGAGCACCATGGTCGCGGCCTCGCGGGCGACGTCGGTCCCCGACCGCCCCATCGCCACGCCGATGTCCGCCCGGCGGAGGGCCGGGGCGTCGTTCACGCCGTCGCCCGTCATGGCCACCACGTGCCCGAGCGCCTGGAGCCGCGAGGCGATCCGGAGCTTGTCCTCGGGCGTGTTCCTGGCGAAGACGATCTCGCGCCCCGAGCCCAGCATCGCGTCGACCTCGTCGTCGGCCATCGCCTCGAGCTCGGACCCGTTGACCACGTGCGGGCGGCCGTGCCCGGCCCCGATGCCGGCCCCCAGCGCGATCGCCCCGGCCGTTCGTCCGTTGTCACCGGTGATGACGTGCACGGTGATGCCCGCACGGTGGGCCCGCACGATGGCGTCCGGTACGGCGTCCCGCAGCGGGTCGGTCAGGGCGGCGAACCCGACGAGCGTGAGCGACCGCTCGAGTGACTCCCGGTCGCCTTCCGGGTCGTCGTCGTCCGGTCCGAGCTGCCGGACCGCACAGGCGAGCAGCCGGAGCCCCTGGTCGGCGAGGCGGTCGAGCCGGAGCGCGACGTCGGCACGGTCGGTGGGCGTCCACGCCTGCGACCGACCTTCCTCGTCGAGGACCGCGTCGCACAGCTCGAGGACCGACTCGGGCGCACCCTTGGTGCACAGCTGGCGGCCGGCGCCGCCCACGACCACCACCGACATCCGTCGCAGGCGTGGGTCGAAGTGGAAGGTGCGCGTCACCGTGCCGCCGTCGTCGGGGACGCCGAGGCGGTCGGCCCCCTTCAGCAGGGCCAGCTCGGTGGGGTCGCCGTGCCCGGACCCGGGGTCGGCGCTCGTGCACCGCCGCAGCACCGTCGCCATCGCCTCCGCGGTCGCGTCATGGGGAGCGGAGCGGCCGGACGGCCCCCAGAGGCTGTGCACCTGCATCCGGTTCTGGGTGAGCGTGCCGGTCTTGTCGGTGCAGATCACGTCCGTGGACCCGAGCGTCTCGACGGCGCTGAGGCGCTTGACGAGCCCGCCGCGCCGGGCCAGCTCGGCGACCCCCACGGCCAGCGCGAGGGTGATGGTCGGGAGGAGGCCCTCGGGGACGTTGGCGACCAGCAGCCCGATCGCGAAGACGGCGGCGTCGCCCAGCCCCAGGCCGGCCAGCACGCCGAGGGGGAGGAAGGCCAGCCCGACACCGACGGCCACCGCGGCGATCAGCCAGGCCACCCGGCGTACCTGTTGCTCGAGCGGGCTCGACTCGTGGCTGGTCCGGCTGCTCAGCCCGGCGATGCGGCCGAGCTCGGTCACCATGCCGGTGTGCACGACCACTGCCCGGGCCTCCCCGGACGTGCAGGTGGTCCCGGAGAGCAGGACGTCGCCCGCGTCGACCAGCCTCCGCTGCGGATCGGCCCCGGCCTGGCGCAGGGCGGGGGCGGACTCGCCGGTGACCGCGGACAGGTCGCACTCGACGGCACCCGTGACGATCTTGGCGTCCGCGCAGATGGCGACGCCTTCCTCCACGACGAGGAGGTCGCCGGGCACGACCTGGCGTGCCTCCACCGAGAGCTCCCGGCCGCCGCGGACCACCGTGGCGTGCGGGGGGAGGTACTGCGCGAGCGCCGCGACCGCATGCTCGGCGTGCCGCTCCTGGCCGAGCGCGAAGGCCGCGTTGATGCCGATGACGCAGGTGATCGCGACAGCCAGGGTTGCCCCTTGGGTGGCGGCCGCGAGGACGGCCGCGGCCCAGAGCAGCAGGGCGAGCGGGTGGGTGAGCTGGCGCACCAGGGCGCGGAGCAGGCCCGACGTCCTCGCCACCGACAGCTCGTTGGGGCCGCTCTCGACGAGGCGGCGCGCCGCCTCGTCCTGGCTGAGGCCGTCGGGGCCGGACCCCAGTCGGTCGACGACGGTCGCCGCGTCCCGGAGCAGGAGGTCCGCCGGGTCGTCGTCCACCGAATCCACGGCGGGACCGATCAGCGGTGCTCGTGGCTGCTGGTCCGGCATCGCGCCTCCTCCGTGGCCAGTCTGGGGCCCGCGGCCGGTCGCGCCAATGGCCCCCAACGGATGACCAAGGACCCTGTCGGGCGCGGCAAACGCTCGCGAGGGTGGTCTCACGAACAGTCCCGAGAGCGGAGGCAGTCATGGATGTGCGCGGACCCGAGGCACCGCGATGAGCGCCAGCCCGTTCCTCACCTTCCTGGGCGCCGCGGGCACCGTGACCGGGAGCCGGTTCGCCGTCGACCTCGGCGACGAGCGGGTGATGGTCGACGCCGGCCTCTACCAGGGACTCCCGGACTTCCGGCGACGGAACTGGGAGGAGCTGCCGATCCCCGCGTCGAGCATCGAGGGGCTGGCCCTGACGCACGCCCACCTCGACCACTGCGGCTTCCTCCCGCGACTCGTGCGCGACGGGTTCTCGGGCCCCATCGTGTGCACCCGCGAGACGGCCCAGCTGGCGGAGATCGTGCTGCGGGACAGCGCCCACCTGCAGGCCGAGGACGCCGGCTACGCCAACCGCTCGGGCTACAGCAAGCACCACCCGGCCCTGCCCCTCTACGACGACACCGACGTCGAGAAGACCCTGCCGCTCTTCGAGCCGGTCGAGTACGGCGTGCCGACCGACCTCGCCCGGGACGTGCGGGGGACGCTCAGTCCCGCCGGGCACATCCTCGGCTCGTCGACCGTGCTCCTGGAGGCGGGTCCGGCGCGCGTCCTGTTCACCGGCGACCTGGGCCGGGACCGGCACCCGTTGCTGCTGCCGCCGGCAGCTCCGGCGCCCGCGGACGTGATGGTGATCGAGTCGACGTACGGCGACCGCCGGCACCCCGACCCGGACCCCGAGCACCTCGCGGCCGCCATCCGGCGCACCGTCGGTCGGGGCGGATCGGTGCTCATCCCGGCCTTCGCGGTCGACCGCACCGAGCTGGTGCTCGTCGCGCTCCACCGCCTCACCCAGGACGGCCGGGTGCCGCGGCTGCCGGTGTTCGTCGACAGCCCGATGGCCCTGGCCACGCTCGACGTCTACCGCCGCGCGGTCTCCGCACCCTCCCCGCAGCTGCGGCCGGAGGCACGGGTCCTGCTCGAGGCGCTCGACGGGCTGGACCTGCGGGCCGTGCGTGACCCCGAGCACTCGATGCGGCTCAACCGGCCGTCGTTCCCCTGCATCGTCATCTCCGCGTCCGGCATGGCCGCCGGCGGCCGGGTCGTGCACCACCTCGCCCACCAGCTGCCCGACAGCCGCAACACCGTCATCCTGACCGGCTACCAGGCCGAGGGGACCCGGGGACGCCAGCTCCTGGACGGGGTCCGGCAGGTCAAGATCCACGGGCGCTACGTCCCGGTGCGGGCCGAGGTCGTCCAGGTCGACGACTTCTCGGTGCACGCCGACGCCGAGGACATGACCGCGTGGCTGGGCCGGGCCACCGAGCCGCCCAGCACGGTGTACGTCGTCCACGGCGAGCCGAGTGCGGCCGAGGCGATGGCGCAGCGGGTGCGGGACGAGCTCGGCTGGTGCGCCGTCGTACCGCGCCTGGGTGAGCGGGTCCGGCTCGACTGACGGGCCGAAACAACATGAGCGGGGAACCAGAGGGAGACGATCATGACGGAGCGGGACGACGCGGCGCGCGGACGCGTGGTGGTCGGCGTCGACGGCTCGGACTCGAGCATCCAGGCCCTGACCTGGGCCCTCGAGGTCGCGACGGCCGGGGGCCGGACGGTCCACGTCGTGACCGCGTGGCCCGAGCCGGGAGAGGTCTTCATCCACGAGGTGCCGGGCCACTTCTGTGAGACGCGCGCCCGGGCGGTGCTGGTGCAGCGCGAGGCCCTCGACATCGCCCTGGAGCGCGCGGGGCGACGACCCGTCGCCATCACGGTGGACGTGGCGAACGCCCGTCCGGTCGACGTCCTGGTGCGCGCCGCCCGGCGGGGAGACCTGCTCGTGGTCGGCGCTCCGCGACCCACCATCCCGCCTCGCCACCACGACCAGGTCGGCGAGAGCTGCTCGCGCCTGTCACCGTGCCCGGTGGTCGTCGTCGAACCGACCCCGACCGCCGTCGGCTGAGGAGCCACGATGAGCAGCGAGATGCCGCGCCCCGTGCTCGCCGCCGTCGGGACCCAGGACCAGCTGGACGCCCTGCTGGACGCCGCCTCCGTCGAGGCCGCAGCGCGGAGGAGCGACGTCGTGCTGGTGCACGCCGCGTCGGGTCCCGGCCTGCTCGTCCCGACGTCTCCCGACCGGCTGCCCCTCGCCGACCCGCCGGGGCGCCAGGCCGCGCTCTCCCGCCTGTACCGCGCCGAGCAACGCCTGCGCGAACGGACCCAGGGGCAGGTGGCCGTCACCACGGAGCTGCTGGAGGGCTCGGTCGTCGGGGGCGTGGTGGAACGCAGCAGCGAGGCCTCCGTCGTGGTCGTGCAGCGGGGGCCCGAGCACCACGGCCGGCTCACCGCGCTGGCCCACCTGGGCGGGATCGCCGCCAGGTCGCAGGTGCCGGTCCTGTGCGTCCCGTCGGCCTGGCGCCGCAAGGAGTGGGACGAGCGACCTGTCTGCGTCGGAGTGGAGCCCGAACCCGCCCTCTCCGTGGTGCGCACCGCCCTCGAGATGGCCCAGCGCACCACCGGCACGCTGCGGCTGGTCTGCGTCGTGGAGGACCCGGCGTACGTCGAGACGACCCTGCGCGGACGGGTCGCCCCGGTGCTGGAGGAGTTCCCGGACGTGGCTGCCCAGGTGGTGGCCTGGCGTGGTCGGCCGGTCGACGCGCTGCTCTCGGAGTCACGCGAGTGCTCCGCGCTCGTCCTGGGTCGGCACCACCACCTCCTGCCCGTCGGCAGCCACCTGGGACCGGTCGTGTGCGCCCTGCTCCGGGAGGCCGCGTGTCCGGTGCTGGTCGTCGACCCGACCGGCTCGGCCGGGTGACGTTGGTCCTCCGGACGGTGCCCGAAGCGCCCTGACGCGGGCGGTCCGGGCCCGCGAGAGTCGAAGCACCCGGACGACCACAGGAGGTCTTGACCATGTCCACGAACGTCCTCGTGCTCGGCAGCAACTTCGGCGGCCTCACGGCGGCGCTGGCGCTCAAGAGCGAGCTCGGCCCCGACGTCGACGTCACCGTCGTCTCGCCGTCGGACCGGTTCGTCTTCACCCCGTCGCTCATCTGGGTGCCCTTCGGGAAGCGCACCTTCGAGGACATCAGCTTCCGCGTCGACCGGACGCTCGACGCACACGGTGTCCACTTCGTCCACGAGGCCGCCACGCGCATCGACCCGGTCGCGCAGACCGTCGTCACCGAGTCCGGAGCCAGCCACGACTACGACTACCTCGTCCTGGCCACCGGCTTCCGCAACGACCTCGACACGGTCCCCGGGATCGGTCTGGGTGGGCACGCCTCGACGATCACCACCGTGCCGGACGCCTTCGCGGCCGCGCGCGACTGGACCCGCTTCCTGGAGGACCCCGGTGACGTCGTGATCGGCGCGACCCAGGGGGCCGGGTGCTTCGGCGCGGCGTACGAGTTCCTCTTCAACACCGCCTACCGGTTGAAGCGGGCCGGGCTCGACAAGAAGGTCAAGCTCACCTACGTCACCGCCGAGCCGTTCCTGGGGCACTTCGGCATCGGCGGCCTGCCGCACGGCGAGCAGTTGCTGGGGATGTTCACGCGGATGAACGGGATCGAGACGATCACGAACGCGGCCATGGAGTCGGTCGACGAGCGGTCCCTGCGGCTGTCCGACGGACGCACCCTCGACTTCGCCTGGGCCATGGTGGTCCCGGCGTTCCGGGGGCAGGACGTCGTCAGCGCCGTGGACGGACTGACCGACGACCGGGGCTTCGTGGCCGTCCACGACACCTACCAGTCCCTCAAGTACCCCCACGTGTACGCCGTGGGCGTGGCCGCTGCCGTCGACGTCCCCTGGACCACGGCGGTGCCGGTCGGCGTCCCGAAGACGGGGTTCCCGACCGAGCAGCAGGCGCACGCGGCGGCGAGCAACATCGTCGCCCAGGTCCGCGGGGAGGAGCCGATGGTGCACAAGGCCTTCGGGGACATCCCGGCGCTCTGCGTGATGGACGCCGGCAACAACGGCGTCATCATCCTGGCCGACAAGATGATGCCCCCACGCAAGCACGGGGTGCTGATCCCCGGCCCGCAGGCCCACGCGTTCAAGCTGGCCTTCGAGAAGTACTTCCTCTGGAAGAGCAAGCACGGCTACGTGGGGCTCCCGTGACAGGCATCGAGGTCCGCCCCGGCAGCATCGTCGTCGGGGTCGACGGATCGACCTCCTCGACCCGGGCCGTGGCCTGGGCGGCGGAGCAGGCGTCGCTGGAGCACCGCCCGCTCACCCTCCTGCACACCATCGGGGCGGCCGCCACCACCTGGGCCGGGGAGCCGGGCGTGGACCGTGGAGCGGTGCTCGAGGCGCTGGTCACCGACGGCCACGCGCTGCTCGCGACCGCCCGGGCTGCGGTCCTGGACCATGCTCCCGGCGTCGACGTCCACGAGTGCGTCGTCCTCGGCGATCCCCGCGGAGCCCTGCTGGAGGCCGCGTCCGACGCGGCCCTGCTCGTGGTCGGGTCGCGCGGGCGGGGACCCGTGGCCAGCCTGCTGCTCGGCTCGGTCGGCGTCGCGCTGACCCGCCACCCGACCTGCCCCGTGGTGGTGGTCCGTCCCGGGAACCCCGGGCTGGAGCGGCACGGCGTGCTCGTCGGCATCGACGGGACGCAGCATTCCGCCGGGACCCTCGAGTTCGCCTACCGGCAGGCCTCCACGCACGGCCTCCCGCTGACGGTCATGCACTGCCCGGCGGTCGACCTCGCCGCGTCCGCCGCCACGGACGCCGAGCGCAACGCCCGGCTGCACGAGGCCCGCCTGCTCCTGGCGCGGACGGTGAAGGACATGGCCGAGAAGTTCCCGGACGTGCCGGTGCACACCGAGCTGTGCCGCGGCCGGCCCGACGAGTGCCTGGTCCGCGAGGGATCACGCATGCACCTGGTGGTCATCGGCGCCCACCACGGCGGCGCCGTGTCCGGCGTGCTGTTCGGCACCATCACCGCAGCGGTGGTCGAGCACGCGTCGAGCCCCGTGGCCGTCGTGCCGGCGCCCGTGTGAGGGGACCTTGGTCCCGCCTTCACGGGCCGGGAGTCGGGGGGAGCGGGACCTCGTGCTCCTCCCGTCGACACCCCGACCTTGGTCGAATGGGCCCATGACCGACTCCCCGAAGATCACGGTGTTCCTGCTCGACGACCACGAGGTGGTCCGGGCGGGCCTGCGCAGCATGCTCGAGGCGACGGGGGAGATCACCGTGATCGGGGAGTCGGGCTCGGCCGAGGAGGCGGCCAGCCGCATCCCGGCGCTGCGCCCCGACGTCGCGGTCCTGGACGCCCGCCTCCCCGACGGCTCCGGCATCGAGGTGTGCCGGACCATCCGGTCGGTCGACCCCGACCTGCGGGCGCTGATCCTCACGTCGTACGACGACGACGACGCCCTCTTCTCCGCGATCATGGCGGGGGCCGCCGGCTACGTCCTCAAGGAGGTACGCCGCGGCGACCTCGTCAACGCCATCCGGCTGGTCGCCGCCGGCCAGTCGCTCATCGACCCCGCCCTGACCGTGCGGGTCCTCGACCGGGTGCGCTCCGGCCCCCAGGTCGCCTCCGAGCTCCAGGGGCTGACCGAGCAGGAGATCAAGGTCCTCGGGTTCATCGCCGAGGGGCTCACCAACCGGCAGATCGGCGAGCGGCTCTTCCTGGCGGAGAAGACGGTGAAGAACTACGTCTCCACGATCCTGGCCAAGCTCGGTCTGGAACGACGCACCCAGGCGGCCGTGCTCGCCACGAAGCTGCTCGGCAGCTGAGCGGTCACCCTGCGTCGGGACGGCGGTGGTCCCGCCACGCCTCGAAGGCGGCCACGGCGGTCGGCAGTGTCGGGAAGACGTGGTCCTCCCCGATCCGGTCCAGGAGCCCGGTCGGCAGGAGGTCGCCGCGGAGGTCCTGCTTGACCCGGGCGAGCGCCATCACGATGCCGCGTCCCTCCAGCTCGGCGCGCAGGGTCTCCAGCACGTCGACGGCGGTGATGTCGACCTCGACGATCGCCTCGGTGTTCAGCACGAACCACTCCACCGGCGTCTCGTTGGCGTCGACGGCCGCCAGCGCGCGGCGGTGGAAGTCCTCGGCGTTGGCGAAGAACAGCGGCGAGTCGTAGCGGTAGACGAGCAGGCCGGGCACGCGCCTGGCGTCGGGGTAGTCGGCGACGTCGTGCATCCCGGCCACGCCGGGGGCATAGCCCTCGACCGCGTCGTGCGGGCGGGCCACCCGGTGCAGCAGGTCGAGCACGGACAGCGCGATCGCCACGAGGATCCCGTCCAGGACGCCCACGACGAGGACGGCCAGGGTCGTGGCGAGGGCGAGCACGAGCTCGCTGCGGCGGAACCGGGCGAAGCGGACCAGCTCGCGGACGTCCACGAGCCGCACCGCGGCGTACACCACGACGGCGCCGAGCGCCGGCAGCGGGAAGGCCGCCAGCACCGGACCGGCCGTCACGATGGCCAGCACGGTGCAGACGACCGTGACCACGCTGGTGAGCTGGCTCCGGCCGCCGACGGCGTCGGCGATTGCGGTGCGGCTGCCGCTGCTGCTCACGGGAAAGCCGTGCAGGAGTGCCGACCCGAGGTTGGCGGCGCCGAGCGCGAGCATCTCCCGCTGCGGGTCGATCGCCTGCTGGTGGCGGGCCGCGAACCCCCGGCCGGTCAGGATGTTGTCGGTGAAGCCCACGAACGCCACCCCCAGCGCGGGGAGCAGGAGGCCGGTCACGTCCCCGGCCGAGATCGCGGGCAGGCCGGGGTGCGGCACCCCGACGGCCACCGTCCCGACGAGCCGCACTCCGTGCGCCTCCAGGTCGAGCAGGGCCGCGGCTGCCGTCGCCGCCAGGATCCCGGCCAGGGCGACCGGGGCGCGCGGCCAGACGGCCGAGCTCACGAGCATCGCGACGAGGGTGAGGCCGCCCAGGAGCAGCGCCGGCACGCGGGTGTCGCCCAGGTGGCGCACCGTGAACGAGACCTCCTGCAGGAAGCCGTCGCCGACGACGGTGAAGCCCAGCAGCTTGCTCAGCTGGGAGCTGACCATGATCGCGGCCATCCCGGCGAGGTAGCCGACCAGGACGGGCCGGGAGAGCAGGTCGGACAGGGCCGCGAGGTGACCGAGCCGACCCAGCAGGCAGAAGAGGGCCACCGCGAGCGCCAGCGCGGCCGCGAACGCACTGGGGTCGGCCAGCGCTCCGGGGACCGACCCGAGGGCGGCCGCCGTCATCAGCGCCGTCGTGGACTCCGGCCCCACCGAGAGCTGGCGCGACGACCCCAGCAGGGCGTAGCCGAGCAGGGCGCCCACCGACGCCCAGAGCCCCGCCACCGCCGGCAGCCCGGCCAGCTGGGCGTAGGCCATCACCTGGGGGATGAGGTACGCCGTCACCGTGACGCCCGCCAGCAGGTCGCCGCGCAGCCAGCCCCGCTCGTAGTGCCGGGCCCAGTCGGGGACCGGGATGCGCGCCTCCATGCGGACACGCTAGGGGTCCGGAGGCCGTCGTGCGTGCAGGACGACGGTCATCCCGCTCGGGACCTTGTGCCCTGATCAGCCGTCCCGCGCCCTTCTAGCGTCGAGGGCGACGCAGCGTCGAGGATCAGGAGGCAGGGCGATGATGGACGGATTCGGTATGGGTGGTGGAGGCGACGGCCTCACCGCCGTGCTGCTGGTGCTGGTGTGGATCGTGACGGCGGCGGCCATGTTCGCGGCCGGCTACCTGACCGCGCGGCACGGGGCCGGCAGCCTGACCGGACGACCCCAGGACGACTCGGTGGCCCTGCTGCGCCGACGACTGGCCGCCGGCGAGATCGACGACGAGCAGTACCTCCGCCTGCTCTCCACGATGGAGAGCCGATGACCAGCGCGCCGGCCCAGCCCGTGGCGGCGGTCGACGTACTGCTCGCGGACGGCACGATCGCGACCATCCGTCGCGTCGTGCCGTCGGACCACGAGGGACTGCTCGCCCTGCACGACCACCTGGCCGAGGAGAACCTCCGGATGCGGTTCTTCGGGCTCAACCGGGCGGCCGGCCACGACTACGCCGAGCACCTGGCCGCGTCGGTCGGCTCGACCGAGGTGCTCGCGCTCGTCGCCCTGGTGGGCGGCGACCTCGTCGCCGTGGCCAGCGCCGAGGTGATGGCCGAGGGCACCGCCGAGATCTCCTTCCTCGTGGCGGACTCCGCACACGGTCTCGGCCTCGGCACCCTCCTGCTCGAGCACCTGGCCGCCGAGGCGCGCGGCCGGGGGATCCTGGAGTTCACCGCCGACGTCCTCGTGGACAACCACGCCATGCTCCGCGTCCTGGCCGACTGCGGCTTCGACCTCCAGCGCCGGACCGACACGGGCGTCGTGACCTTCCACATGGGGACGACGGCGACCGAGCGCGCGGTCGCCGCGGCCGACGCCCGCGAGGCCGGTGCCGAGGCCCAGTCGCTCGCCCCCCTCCTCTACCCCCGCAGCATCGCCGTGGTCGGCGTCCGTCGCTCCGGCGGCGGCGTCGGGCGTGCGGTCCTTGAGGAGGTCGTCGACGGCGGCTTCACCGGCGAGGTGTACGTCGTCCACCCCGGCGGCCCCGAGGCGCTCCCCGAGGCGTCCGGAGCCCGGGTCGTCCCCGACCTGGCCGCGATCGGGAGCCCCATCGACCTGGTCGTCGTGGCGGTCCCGGCCGGCCGGGTGCTGGACGTGGTCCGCGACGCGGCGCACGCGGGTGCCCGGTCCGCGGTGATCCTGACCTCCGGCTTCGGCGAGGCAGGCGCCGACGGCGCACAGGCCCAGCGCGAGCTCGTCGCGATCGCCCGCCGGCACAGCATGCGGCTCGTCGGTCCCAACTGCCTGGGCGTGATGACCACCGACGCCGACGTACGTCTCAACGCCACGTTCACGCGCGGCCTGCCCCAGCCCGGCGGCCTGGCGGTGGCGTCCCAGCCGGGCGGTGTCGGCATCGGGCTGCTCGACCTCGCCCGGGAGTCCGGCGCCGGTCTCGCCTCGTTCGTGTCCCTCGGCAACAAGGCCGACGTCTCCGGCAACGACCTGCTCGCGGCCTGGATGGACGACCCCCGCGTCAGCGCCGCGGCGCTCTACCTCGAGTCGTTCGGCAACGCCCGCAAGTTCGCCCGGATCGCCCGACGCTTCGCCCAGCGCAAGCCCCTCCTGGCCGTGGTGGGCGGACGGTCCACCGGTGGACGCCGGGCGGGTGCCTCCCACACCGCCGCCGCGGCAGCACCCACGGTGGGTGTCGACGCGCTGTTCGCCCAGTCCGGCGTGATCGGCTGCAGCAGCCTCGAGGAGCTCGCGGACGCGGCCCGGCTGCTGACCAGCCAGCCGCTGCCGTCCGGCCCCCGGCTGGCCATCGTCGGGAACGCCGGCGGGCTGGGAGTCCTGGCCGCCGACTCGGCGACCGCCGGGGCGCTCGTCGTCCCCGAGCTCAGCCCGGTCCTCCAGGAGGCCCTCACCGCCCGGATGCCGGGCGCCGCAGGTCTGAGCAACCCGATCGACCTGGGCGCCGCGGCCAGCGCCGACGGCCTGCTCGCCACGACCGAGACCGTGCTGGCCTCCGACGAGGTGGACGCGGTGCTCGTCATCGTCGCCGCCACGAAGGTGACCGACGCGGACGGGTTCCTGCGCGGCCTCGCCGACGCGCGGACGGCCGGGGTCGACAAGCCGCTGCTGCTGGTCGCCCTGGGCGGCGCGGCGGTCCCCGAGGACTCGTCGCGTGCGTTCGCCGCCTTCCGGTCGGTCGAGGACGCCACCCGCGCCCTCGCCCACGCCGCGTCGTACGCCGCATGGCTGGACACGCCGGCCCTGCCCGCGGTCGTGCGGATCCCGGGTGCGGCGGACCGCGCCCGTCCGGTGGTCGACGCCGCGCCGGCGGAGGCCGGCACCGATGGCTGGCTGCGGCCCGCACAGTGCCGCGAGCTGTTGTCGGCCTACGGGATCGACGTGCTCGGTGGCCGGGTCGAGCGGAGGCTGTCGCGGATCCTCACCGCCGCGCACGAGATCGGCTACCCGGTGGTGCTCAAGGCTGCCGACCCGGCGGTGGTGCACAAGACCGAGCGGGGCCTGGTCCGGCCCGGCCTCAAGGCCCCCGACGAGGTGCTCGAGGCCGCCGCAGACCTCGAGCTGAAGCTCGGCGTGCCCGAGCCCGAGCTGCTCGTCCAGGCCCAGGTGCCGGCGGGCGTCGAGGTCGCGGTCGGCGTGGTCCGCGACGACGGCTTCGGGCCGCTGGTGATGGTGGCCGCCGGGGGAGTGGCCACCGACGTGTGGGACGACCGCGTCTTCCTGCTGCCGCCGCTGACCGCGGTCGACGCGGCCCGTGCGGTCCGGCGGCTCCGGATCTGGCCGCTGCTCGCCGGCCATCGCGGCGCGAAGCCCGTGGACGTCGCGGCCCTGGAGGCGCTGTTGCAGGCCGTGGGCCAGCTGGCGGTCGAGGTGCCCGAGCTCGCGGAGATGGACCTCAACCCGGTCATCATGTCCGAGGCGGGTGCGGCCTGCGTCGACGTGAAGGTGCGCCTGTCGCCGCCGGCGCGCCCCGCCGACGACGGCGTGCCGCGCAAGCTGCGCCCCGCGCCCTGACGCCCTCGTCGAGGGGCCGTTCGCCGCCGGGTGGGGGTCCAAGGACCCGCCCGGCGGCGACGTCCTCCTCTCCCGGGCCGTGCCGGCCAGCCGTTGGATGGAGGCAGAAGAACATCCGACGACAACACCGAGGAGGGTCACCATGACCACCATCCACGACCGCATCCACAGCGGCCTGGTGACGCACCACGTGGCCGAGCAGCCGCGCGGCCTCACCACCTACGCAACTCGCGCCCTGGCGGTCCTCCGGATGGCCTTCGGACTGACCTTCCTGTGGGCGTTCTTCGACAAGCTGCTCGCGCTCGGCTACCACACCGGCTACGACCAGGCCGGTCACCTCGACCGGTTCGGTGACGCGGCGTGGATCCACGGCGGCAGCCCCACCGAGGGCTTCCTGAAGTTCGGGGCCAAGGGCCCGTTCGAGAGCTTCTACCACTCGATCGCCGGGTCGGCGTGGGCCGACTGGCTGTTCATGCTCGGCCTGCTGGGCATCGGCACCGCACTGACCTTCGGGATCGGCATGCGGATCGCCGCGGCGGCCGGAGCCCTGCTCTACCTGATGATGTGGTCGGTCTACCTGCTCCCGGACAACAACCCGGTCATCGACGACCACATCCTCGGCGCCGTGTCGATGGTCGTCCTCGGCCTCACCTATGCGGGCGACACCTGGGGTGCCGGGAAGCTGTGGGCACGCACCTCGATCGTCCAGCGCTGGAAGGTCCTGCGCTAGCCCTTGCGGGCAGTGCCTCGACGGCGGCGGCCCGGGTCCACAGGGACCCGGGCCGCCGCCGTGCGCCGTCATGGGCCGGATGACCTTGGTCCCGCCTGCGACGGAGCATCGACCCTTGGACCCGGCGTCCCGGCCCGCGAGCGTGGAGGCATGACCCGGCAGTCGTCCCCCGGCCTCGTGCGCGAGCACGACGCACCCCCGTCCGGCCAGCCCGTGGGCAGCCCGCCCCCTCCTCGCCTCGCCGTCGGGCCCCTGACCGTGGCCCTGGGGGCCGTGACGCTCGTGGCGTCCGCCGGCACCGTCCTGCTCCCGGACGTCCTGTCCGGGCCCGCCGCGATGATCGGGTCGGCACGGGGCACCGCCCTGGTCATCCTCGTCGTGGGCCTGCCCCTCCTCGCCGCTTCCGCCATGGCCGCCGCCCGCGGGTCGCGCCGGGGCGAGATCGTCGTGACCGGCGTGACGGCGTACCTGCTCTACAACGCCGTCATGTTCGTGCTCGCCACTCCCTTCAACGGCTTCTTCCTGCTCTACGAGGCGATGCTGGGGCTGGCCATCCTCTCGCTGGTGACCGGGTCGCTCCGGGTCTGGCGACGTGCCCCGGAGCGCGTCGTGACGCCGGCCCGATGGGTCGCGGTCTACATCTGGGTCGTCGCGGCGCTGAACGCCGCTGCCTGGCTGGCCAAGGTGCTGCCGGCGCTGGCGGGGTCGCACCCGACGGACCTCCTGGACGGCACCGGGCTGACGACCAACCCGGTCTTCGTGCAGGACCTGGCCTTCTGGCTGCCGGTGATGTTCTGGCTGGGCGCCGGTGTCTGGCGGGCCGATCCCCGGCGTTGGGCGCTGGCCGCCGCAGGCTCGGTGTTCTGGGTCGTCGAGGCCCTCGGCGTGGCGATCGACCAGGCGTGGGGGCACGCCGCGGACCCCGCCTCCTCGGTCGCCTCGGACGCCCTGGTGCCGGTGTTCCTCGTCCTGGCCCTGGTCGGGATCGCGCCGGCCGCGGTGCTGCTGCACCGCGCGGACCCGGTCGCGGCGTCCTCGGGGACCTGGCGCCCGCAGCCGCACCGCAGCGTGCTGGGCTGGGTGGCGGCCCTCAACGCCGTCGCCGCCGTCGGCGGCGCCTGGGGCCTCGCCTCGGGGAGCCTGGACCTCGGCGCCACGATCGAGGCGCGCCTGCCCGCCGGGAGCCCGGTCCTCGCCGCGGTCGCGCTGGCGCTTGCCGTGGCGCTGCCCAACACCGCGCTCGCCGTGCTCGCGCTGCTCGGCGACCGGCGTACGCCGCTGGCGGCCGTCGTCACGGGCGTCGTGCTCGTGGGGTGGATCGTGGTCGAGCTGGCGTTCATCCGTGGGCTCAGCTTCTTCCACCCGCTCTACACGGCCATCGGGGGCCTGCTGATCTGGCTGGGCCGCTCCGCAGCCGTGCGGGGTGCCCCGTGATCACCCGGCGGCGGGCCGGCGCCGCGGGCCTCGCAGTCGGCTACCTCGCGCTCCAGTGGCTGGGGCGCACCTACGGGACCTCCCGCGAGGAGCGCCGGGCGGCCATGCCCGGCGACGACCTCGTGAGTCGCCCGCAGACCCGGGTCACCCACGCCATCACGATCCCGGCCCCGCCGGACCGTGTCTGGCCGTGGCTGGCCCAGGTGGGCTGGCACCGCGGCGGCTGGTACACCGCCCGCTGGGTGGACGTGCTGCTGTTCCCCGACAACCTGCCGAGCGCGGACCGCGTGCTCGACGACTTCCAGCAGCTCGAGGTGGGAGACCTGGTCCCCGACGGCCGCCCGGACACCGAGTGCTTCTTCGTGGTGCGCGAGTGCGAGCCCGGGCAGCGACTCGTCCTGCAGTCCACCACGCACCTGCCGCTGTCCTGGCGGCTCCGGGACAGGGCTCGCATCAACTGGACGTGGAGCTTCGTCCTGACCCCCGAGCCCGGCGGCAGCGCGACCCGACTGGTCTTCCGCTGGCGGGCCCGGACCCGTCCGTGGTGGTTGACCCTGGGGGCGCACCTGCTGATCGTGCCCGCCGACTTCGTCATGTCCCGCGACATGCTCATCGGCCTCCGCGAGCGCGCGGGGGAGCGGGTCGATGGTCCCGCCGCCACGGGCCGCCCGGCTCTGGAGGGAGAGGCGTCGCCGGCGCGACCCTCGGGGTATCGACGAAAGGGACAGCGATGAGCACCAACGAACGATGGTTCCCCGGCCACCTCAAGGAGCTCTCGGAGGCGGAGTGCCTCGAGCAGCTGGGCGAGCACCACGTGGGCCGGGTCGCCTACTGCGACCAGGACGGCCCCGTCGTCATCCCGGTCAACTACGTCGTGGAGGGGCGCAACATCCTGCTGCGGCTCTCGCCCCACGCCACGCTCGCGTCGCACCTGCGCTCGGCCGACGCGTCCTTCCAGATCGACGAGTTCGACGACTACACCCAGTCCGGGTGGAGCGTCCTGCTGCGCGGCCACGCGACGTACGTCGATGTGGCCGACCATCCGGCTGCCACGGAGCTGATCCCGTGGGCCGAGGGCCAGCGGAGCCTGCTGGTGCGGATCGCCGCCCGCGAGATCACCGGGCGCCGCCTGCTGCCGGCGTAGCGGTCTCGACGGGGTGCGAAATGCGAAGAAGGACCGGGTCGAAAACCCGGTCCTTCTCGGTGTCCTGCTGGTGTCCGAGGGGGGACTTGAACCCCCACGCCCTAATACGGGCACTAGCACCTCAAGCTAGCGCGTCTGCCAATTCCGCCACCCGGACGAGTGCGAAGGAACCGTATCAAAGGGAAGCCCCAGAACTCACATCGGCCCCACCACAGGGAGATGACATGCTGGCCCCATGTCCGACCCCATGTCCGACCCCAGCCTGCAGGCCGCTTCCGACCCGCGTCACGACCCCGCCGCCGAGGTCGTCGAGCTGTGCCGTGACCTGATCCGGATCGACACCTCCAACTACGGCGAGGAGGAGGGTCCGGGGGAGCGGAAGGCCGCCGAGCTGGTGGCCTCGCTGCTCGACGAGGTCGGCATCGAGAGCCGCCTCCACGAGTCCGAGCCCGGCCGTACGTCGCTCATCGCGACCTGGGGCGGCTCCGGCGCGGCCCGGCCCGACCAGGGCGCCCTGCTGCTGCACGGCCACCTCGACGTGGTGCCCGCGGCACCCGAGGACTGGCAGGTCGACCCGTTCTCCGGCGAGGTCCGCGACGGCTACGTCTGGGGCCGGGGCGCGGTGGACATGAAGGACTTCGACGCGATGCTGCTCTCGGTCGTGCGGGCGCGCGCCCGGGCCGGCCGGGTCCCGGACCGTCCGGTCGTGCTCTGCTTCACCGCCGACGAGGAGGCGGGCGGCCACAAGGGCGCCGAGCACCTGCTGGGCGTGGCCCGTGACGAGCTCGAGCAGTGCACCGAGGCGGTCGGCGAGGTCGGTGGTTTCAGCACCACCGTCCGCGGTCGCCGGATGTACCTCATCGAGGCCGCCGAGAAGGGCATGGCCTGGATGAAGCTGACCGCCCGCGGCCGGGCCGGTCACGGCTCCATGATCAACCGCGACAACGCCGTCACCGAGCTCGCCGCCGCCGTCGCCCGCATCGGCGCCCACGACTGGCCGGTCCGCCTCACGCCCACCATGAAGACCCTGCTGGCCGCCGTCGCCGAGCTGGCCGGCACCGAGGCCACGCCCGAGAACGCCGAGGCCCTGGTCGAGGAGTTCGGGGGAGCGGCCCGGATGCTCGGCGCGGTGCTGCGCAACACGACCAACCCGACCATGCTCGACGCCGGCTACAAGGTGAACGTCATCCCGACGGAGGCGTCCGCCCACGTCGACGGCCGATTCCTGCCGGGCTTCGAGGACGAGTTCTTCGCGACCCTGGCCGAGCTGTGCGGCGACGGCATCGACATCGACTACGTCTCCAAGCAGCAGCCGTGGGAGACGCCGTACGACGGCGACCTGGTCGACGCGATGAGCCGCTCGATCCTCGCCGAGGACCCCGACGCGATCGTGGCGCCGTACCTCATGAGCGGCGGCACCGACGCCAAGCACTTCAACAAGCTCGGGATGCGCTCCTACGGCTTCGCGCCGCTGCGGCTGCCGTCCGACCTCGACTTCACCGCGCTGTTCCACGGGGTCGACGAGCGGGTGCCGGTCGACGCGCTGGAGTTCGGGGCCCGGGTCTTCGACCGGTTCCTCGACGACATCTGAGGTCTCACGCGGCGCCCGTGCTGGCGGCCACCTCACGCACCATCACGCAGTTGCCCTGGCCCTTGGGCCGGTCGTAGGTGAAGCCCTCGCGCTCGTACATCGTGCGGGTGGCGTTGTAGAGGAATGACGCGTTCTTCTTCCGGACCCCGGCGGTGTCGTGCGGGTAGCCCTCGACGCGGCCCCCGCCGGCCTGCGCGATCAGCTCGACGGCCCCGCGCAGGGCGACCGCCGCCAGGCCCTGACCGCGGTGGCTGCGCTCGACCAGGATGCAGGTGACGCGGTAGTCGGGCGGTCGCTCGGCGGTGGCGTCGTACTCCTTGCGGTGGTGGATGTTGGGCAGCTCGTCGGGGGAGCCGTACTCCGCCCAGGCGACGGCCCGGTCGCCGTCGTAGACCAGGGCCGCGTGCGCGATCCCCTCGGCCACGAGGCGTTGCTTGAGCGCCCGGTTGCCCTCGGCGGTCTGGCCCTTCTCCGCACACGCGGGGTGGAACCACGTGCACCAGCAGCTCGCGAACATGCCCTTGTTCCGCTCGACGACAGCGGCGAAGTCGTCGAACGTCTCGGGCGTCAGTGCCTTGATCGTGTAGTCGGACACGCCGGCAACCTACTCCCGAAGGCGGACGTCCTGCGTCCGGTTTGGGTGGGTCAGCGCCGGGATTCGTAGTGGGACAGGACCACGCCGTCCGGGAAGGTCCTGGTCTCCACGAGGCGCAGGTCCACCCAGGAGTCCAGCGCGCTGAAGAACGGCGTGCCGCCGCCGACCAGCACCGGGTGCGTGACCACCTGGTACTCATCGATCAGGCCGGCGCGCATCGCCGCGCCCGCCAGGGTGGCCCCACCGATCTCCATCGGGGCGCCGTCCTCGGCCTTCAGCCGGGCGATCTCGACCACGGCGTCGTCGGTGAAGAGGCGGGCGTTCCCGCTGACCTCGTCCAGGGTCGAGGAGAACACGACCTTGGGCGTCGCCTGCCAGATGCGGGCGAACTCCACCTCGATGGGGTCGGCGTCCGGCTGCTGGTCGGCGGTCGGCCAGTGCGCGCTCATCACCTCCCACAGCTTGCGGCCGTAGAGGGAGACCCCGATCTCGCGGGCTCGGTCGTTGTACCACTGGTGCAGCTCGGCTCCGGGCACCCCCCAGCCGATGTCGTCGCCGCGCGCGGCGATGTAGCCGTCCAGGGTCACGTTCATCGCGTAGGTCAGTGTCCGCACGGTGCCAGCCTCCCATCCGTGGCGGCCTCCCGTCCGTCGACCGCGCCGTGCGAAGCCGCCGCACCCTAGTCTCGGGTCATGGTCGGCAGGGGCGTGGTCGACGCCGACGAAGTCGTGCGGGTCGCGGTGCTGTTCCGGGCGCCCGGGCCGGAACGTGCCCTGAGCCCGCGGCTGACGCCCATGGCCGAGGCGCTCGGCGAGCGCGGCCTCCACGTGGTCCCGGTGCCCTACGCCGAGGGTCGGGAGGCTGAGCTGGCAACGGCACTCGACGGTGTGGACGGCGTGCTGGTGTGGGCGGACCCGCTCAGCGACGACGGCGACCGGCACGGCCTGGACGAGCTGCTGCGCCGGGTCGCCGCGGCCGGGGTCTGGGTGAGCGCTCACCCGGACACGGTCGACCGGCTGGGCACCAAGGAGGTGCTGGTGGCGACCCGGCAGATGACGTGGGGCAGCGACGCCCACGTGTACCGGAGCGTCGAGCAGTTCCACGCCGAGTTTCCGCATCGGCTCGCCGCCGACGGGGTCCGGGTCCTGAAGGCGACCCGCGGCAACGGCGGGCGAACGGTGTGGAAGGTGCGGCTGCCCAATGGCCCGTCGGCGACGGCGCCCGGCCCCGCGCACGTCGTGGAGGTCCAGCATGCGCGGATCCGGGACGGATCGAGCGTGACCATGCCGTTGACCCGGCTCGTCGACACCTGTGCCGGCGCCTTCGACGCCTGGGGCGGAGCGGGCGCGCTGGTCGACCAGGAGTTCATCGGTGGCGTCACGAGCGGCATCGTCCGCTGCTATCTCGTGGGTGGGCAGGTGGTCGGGTTCGCCCGCCAGTACCCCAGCGGAGCCGTCCCGGACGGTCCGCTCCGGGTCGTCACGGGCACAGGCCCCTCGGCGCTCGAGGTGATGGGGCTTCCGTCACCCAAGACCATGTACCCGCCCGAAGAGCCCGCCTTCGCAACCCTGCGTCATCGCCTGGAGACGGAGTGGGTGCCCAACATGCTCCTGCAGGTAGGGCTCCGGGCCGGCGACCTGCCGGCGCTGTGGGACATCGACCTGCTGATCGCCGACTCAGGTCCCGGCGAGGGCGAACCGCGGTTCGTGCTGTGCGAGGTCAACGCCAGCAGCGTCCTCCCGTTCCCGCCCGGGTCACCGGCACAGGTCGCGGCGCACGTGGCCCGACAACTGGCCGGCCCCACCACCCCTCCGGGGGCCTCGCTCATCGCGTACTGATGGGTGAGGCTTGGGATGGGAGGCACCGATGGACACGTTGCAGGACCGGCTGGCGGCGCTGGCCGAGGTCGCACCCACGGGCGGAGCGCCCGCCGCGGAGCTCTGGTCGCGGGGCAAGCGGGCCCGCCGCCGGCGGGTGGCGGTCGTGGCAGCCAGCCTGCTGGTGGTCGGCGCCATCGGTGCCGGGATCGGGGTCGGCCTGGCCGGGGGAGCGGACGACCACTCCCGCGTGGAGCCGGCAGGGACCGTGGGGTTCACGCTTCCCCTGAACTATCCCGGGCGCGCGGACCTGCCGAGGCTGGGCGCGGCTCCCGGCCCGCTCGCGGCGCTCTGGCTGACCCCTCGCTCGGGCGGCAGGGTGCCGGAGGTCGTCGCCCTCGTCGCGGAGACCGGGACGTTCGGCACGCTGTCGCTCGACCTGCCCCGGTACGACTCCGAGGTGACGGGCCAGGACGTGGCGTTGTCGACCGACGGCCGACGGGTGGCCTACCTGTCCCCGACGCGAGACCTGGTCGTCCACGACCTGGTGACCGGCGACGACGTCAGGCCCGCCATCCTGACCCGGCCGGGCTTCACCTGGGTCGATGCCACCCACCTGTTCGGCCACGACGGCGCGAGGGGCGGGGACGCCGACGCCTGGGTGTGGCAGCCGGGCACGGAGCCGAGGCTGGTCGACTACTACGCGTTCACCGCGGGCTTCGCCCTCGTGCCTCCCGAGCCGGTCCTCGAGCACCCGGACTGCTCGACGCCACCGACCGTCACGGACAGCACCGGCAGGCTCGGGACCGAGAATCCCCAGGGCGGATCCGAGTTCCAGGTGCCCTGGCTGTGCGACGTCCTGGGTGTCATCGGCACCCACACGCTGCTGGGTCACGACCCCAACGACCAGGTGGTCGCCCTGGACGTCCACGACGGCCCTGCCTTCGGCGATCCCAACCTGCGTCGGGTGGTCGCCCTGCAAGGCGCACCGCTGCGAGCCACATTTGCCACCGACCTGATCGGAGAGGCGCTCACCCCGCAGGGCGGTGCGTCATGACCGGGTACGCCGACTTCGAGGCGTTCGTGGTCGCCCGCAGGCACGCGCTGCTGCGCACCGCCTACCTGCTCACCGGTGACCCCGACGACGCCGAGGACCTCGTCCAGACGACCCTCATCAAGGTGGTCCCGAGGTGGACCCGCATCGGCGACCGCCCCGAGCCCTATGTCCGCAAGGTCCTCGCCCGCGAGTCGGTCAACCGGTGGCGGCGTCGCCGCTGGCGCGAGATGAGCACGCAGGAGATCCCGGACGTGCCGCAGCATGAGGGACCCGACACCGCGGATCGCCTGACGTTGCTCGAGGACCTCAGGAGGTTGTCGCCACGACAGCGCGCCGTGCTGGTCCTGCGGTACTTCGACGACCTCTCGGAGGCCGACACCGCCGCAGCCCTCGGCATCTCGGTGGGCACGGTCAAGTCCCACACGCGTGACGCGCTGGCCCACCTCCGCAGCCAGCAGTCGGGCGAGAGGCCCTCCACGGCCGCGACCTGAAGCCGCGGCCGACCGGCGCTCCTCAGGCCGTCCGCACGGCCCGGATGATCTTGCGCCGCAGCACGACGCGGCGGGTGCCGTCGGGCGTGATGTGCACCCGGTCGAGCTCCCAGCCGCCGTGCTCGGCGCGCTCGACGAGGAGCTTGGTGACCACCCCGCGCGGGAACTCCCGCGAGAACGTCACCCGGTCGAACTCCCACTCGACCCCGCGGGCCCGCTCCCGGGCCTTGTCGCGGACGCTCAGGTGGCGGGAGGCCACGGCTCAGTCCCCGGAGACGTCGTCGAGGGCCTCGACGATCTCGGCGGGCAGGGTCAGCTCCTCGACCCCGAGGGCGCCGCGGAGCTGGTTGGCGGTGCGGGCGCCGACGATCGGGGCGGTGACGCCGGGCCGGTCGCGCACCCAGGCGAGGGCGACCTCGAGCGAGCTCCAGCCCAGCCCCTCGGCCGCGCGGGCCACGGCCTCGACGATCTGCGCGGACCGGTCGCCGAAGTAGGCGCTGACGAAGTTGGCGAAGTGCGAGGAGGCGGCGCGCGAGTCGGCCGGCGTGCCCGAGCGGTACTTGCCGGTCAGCACGCCGCGTCCCAGCGGCGACCAGGGCAGCACGCCCAGGCCGAGCGCCTCGGCGGCCGGGATCACCTCGTGCTCGACGGCCCGGTTGAGCAGGGAGTACTCCACCTGTGTGGAGGCCAGCACCGCCCGGCCGGGGACGGCGCGCTGCCAGGTGGCGGCCTGGGCGGTCTGCCAGCCGGTGTAGTTCGACACCCCGACGTACGACGCCCTGCCGGACGAGACCGCGATGTCGAAGGCCGACAGCGTCTCCTCCAGGGGCGTCTCGTCGGACCAGATGTGGACCTGCCAGAGGTCGACGTGCTCGACGTCGAGCCGCTTCAGGGACGCGTCCAGCGAGGCGAGGAGGTGGCCGCGGGAGGTGTTGTACTGCCGCGCCCCGCGGGCCGAGCTGATGCCGGCCTTGGTGGCCAGCACGACCTCGTCGCGGGCGACCACGTCGCCGATCAGCGTGCCGATCAGCTCCTCGGACGCGCCGTTGCCGTAGCCGGCCGCCGTGTCGAGGAGGGTGCCGCCGGCCTCGGCGAACGCGATGAGCTGGTCACGGGCCTCGTGCTCGTCGGTGTCCCGACCCCACGTCATCGTCCCGAGACCCAGCCGGGACACCTTGAGGCCGGTGGCGCCGACAGACCGCTGCTGCATGGGCGCAACCGTATCCGGCAGACGCACGGGACGACGCGCGCCACGTCGAAGTCCGGACACGCAGGGTTCACCCGGGGGTTCAGGTGAACGGCAGGTGGGACTCGTACCCTTGCGACCACCATGAACTACTTCGACGCCATCATCCTCGGGATCGTGGAGGGGCTCACCGAGTTCCTGCCGGTCTCCAGCACCGGCCACCTCACGATCGTCGAGAAGATGCTGGGCCTCGACCTCGAGGACCCCGCCGTCACCGGCTTCACCGCCGTCATCCAGATGGGCGCCATCGCCGCGGTGATCCTCTTCTTCTTCAAGGACATCTGGAAGATCGTCCGGGCCTGGACCCTCGGCCTGGTCAAGCCGGAGTACCGCGGCCAGCTCGACCACCGGATGGGCTGGTACGTCATCGTCGGCACCATCCCGGTCGGCATCGCCGGGCTGCTGCTCAAGGACGTCATCAAGAACGACCTGCGCTCGCTGTGGGTCGTCGCGACCGGCCTGCTCGTGTGGAGCGTCGTGATGGTCGTCGCCGAGCGCCTCGGCCGGCAGACCCGCACCGAGCGCGAGCTCGGCCTCGTCGACTCGATCGTCGTCGGCGTCACCCAGATCGCCGCGCTCGTGCCCGGCGTCTCCCGCTCCGGGGCCACCATCTCCGCCGGCCTGCTCCGCGGCCTGGACCGCGTCACCGCCACCCGGCTCAGCTTCTTCCTGTCCATCCCGGCCCTGCTGGCCGCGGGGCTCTTCGAGCTCAAGGACGCCCTGGGTGGCGACATCGGGGTGGGGGAGACGGTGGTGGGCACCGTCGTCTCCTTCGTCGTGGCGTACGCCGCCATCGCGTGGTTGCTGCGCTTCGTCGCGCACCACTCGATCGTGTGGTTCGTGCCCTACCGCGTGGTGCTCGCGCTGGTGCTCATCGGGCTGCTGGCCACCAACACGATGTCCTCGACCTGACCCCTGGCGGGCCCGGGGTCGGGCTCAGAGCCAGCCGGACTTCTTGAAGAACACCCACAGGGCCACCGAGGTCAGCACCATGAGGGCGATCGAGAACGGGTAGCCCCAGTACCACCCGAGCTCGGGCATGTGGTTGAAGTTCATGCCGTAGACCCCGGCGATCAGGGTGGGCGCGGCCACCAGCCCGACACCGGCCGAGATCTTGCGCATGTCCTCGTTCTGCTGCACCGAGATCCGGGCGAGGTGCGCCTCGAACGCCGTGGACAGCAGGCCGTCGAGGGTGTCCACGACCTCGGCCGCGCGGGCCAGGTGGTCGGCGACGTCGCGGAAGAACGGCGCGGCCTCCTCCTGGATGCCGGGGACCAGGCCGGAGGAGAACCGCCGCATCGGCTCGCGCAGCGGCATCACCGCGCGGCGTACCTCGGCGATCTCGCGCTTGAGGGTGTAGATCCGGACCGAGTCGTTGGTGCGGGCGGGGGAGAAGACCGACGCCTCGACCTCGTCGACGTCGATCTCCAGCTCGGCGACGACGTCGGTGTAGCCGTCGACGACCCGGTCGCACACGGCGTACACGACTGCGGAGGGTCCGTGGTTGAGCACCGCCTCCTGCTCCTCGAGGTGCTCGCGCGCGGAGTGCAGCTCGGAGCCGTGGCCGTGGCGCACGGTGACGATGAAGTCCTCGCCGACGAACATGTTGATCTCCCCGGTCTCGACGGCGTCCTCCTCGTCGACGTACCAGAGCGTCTTGAGCACCAGGAACAGGCTGTCGTCGTAGCGCTCGAGCTTGGGGCGCTGGTGGGCGTTGACGGCGTCCTCGACCGCGAGGTGGTGGAGCCCGAAGGCGACGGCGACGTCCTCGAGCTCGGCCTCGCTGGGCTCGTGCAGCCCGATCCAGACGAAGTCTCCGGGCTCGGTCACCCGGGAGCGCATCTCGTGGAGGTCGGAGGGCCCGCAGTCCACGGGGACCCGGACTCCCTTGCGGTACAGGGCGCTGTCGACGATCACGTGGTCACGGTAGTCCCACTACAGTCCCGGACATGGCAACCGTGATCCTCGTGCGACACGGCCGGACGACCGCCAACGCCACGGGCGTGCTGGCGGGCCGGCTCCCGGGCGTGAAGCTGGACGAGACCGGGCAGGGGCAGGCCACGCGCGCGGCCGAGCGGCTCCGCACGGTCCCGCTGGCCGCGATCGTGAGCAGCCCCCTCGAGCGGTGCCGGCAGACTGCCAAGGCGATCATGGGAGCCCAGCACGGCCCTCTGACGATCTCCAGCGACCGCGCGATCACCGAGTGCGACTACGGCGACTGGCAGGGCCGGCCGCTCAAGGACCTGGCCAAGGAGAAGCTCTGGGCCACGGTCCAGGCGCAGCCGTCGGCCGCGACCTTCCCCGGAGGTGAGTCGCTCGGCGCCATGCAGGCCCGCGCCGTGGCCGCCGTACGTCGCCACGACGCGGCGGTCGAGTCGCAGCACGGGGCCGGCGGCGTGTGGGTCGCGGTGAGCCACGGCGACATCATCAAGTCGATCCTGGCCGACGCGCTGGGCATGCACCTCGACCTCTTCCAGCGGATCAACGTCGACCCGGCGTCGATCTCGATCGTGCGCTACACCAGCAGCCGCCCCTACGTCCTGGCGACCAACACCCACGCCGGCGACCTCGGCTGGCTCGCACCCCACCCGAAGGCCGGTTCGAAGGGCAGTGCGAAGGGCAGGGCACGCAAGAGCGCCGACGCGGCCGTGGGTGGGGGAGCGGGTCCCGCTTCCGCGACGTCCTAGGGTTGGCGCCATGGCACCCCTCGTCCACGGATTCGACCCGCCGGAACGGTTCGTCGCGGGCACGGTCGGCGAGCCCGGCTCCCGCACCTTCTTCCTGCAGGCGCGTTCCGGCGCGCGCCTGGTCAGCGTCGCCCTGGAGAAGCAGCAGGTCGCAGCCCTCGCCGAACGCATCGACGAGCTGCTCGACGAGGTGATGGCCAGCGAGCTCAACGAGGCCATGATCCCCGCCGTCGCGCCGATCGGCCTCGAGGACGCCGACCCGCTGGAGCAGCCGATCGAGGAGGAGTTCCGCGCCGGCACGATGACCCTCTCGTGGGACCCCGACGACGAGCGCGTGGTCATCGAGGTCTTCCCCTACATGGAGGCGGCGGTGATCTCCCCGGAGCAGGTCGACGAGGACTTCGAGGAGCCCGAGCCCGACGAGATCTTCCTGGTCCGGCTGCCGGCCGGTGCCGCGCGGGCCTTCGTCAAGCGCGCCGCGCAGGTGCTCGAGGCGGGGCGTCCGAGCTGCCCGTTCTGCGGCAACCCCATCGACCCCGACGGCCACCTCTGCGTGCGCGCCAACGGGTTCCGTCGCCGGGACCCGTGATCGCCGGTGACCCGCGTCGGACCGCCTGACTCGGCGCTGCTCGAGGACGAGATCGTCCTGCACGGGCGGGTGCTGCCTGCCTCGAACGCCACGTTCGTCGGCGAGATCGGGGACGTGAAGGTCGTCTACAAGCCGGTCGCCGGGGAGCGGCCCCTGTGGGACTTCCCCGACGGCACCCTGGCCGGACGCGAGCTGGCGGCGTACCTCGTCTCCGAGGCCATCGGCTGGGACGTCGTCCCCCAGACCTGGCTCCGCGAGGGACCGCACGGCCTCGGCATGGTCCAGCGCTGGCAGGAGCCCGACGAGGAGCAGGTCGCGGTGACGCTGGTCGCCGAGGGAGAGGTCCCCGACGGCTGGAGGCACGTCTTCGACGGGATCGACGGCCACGACCGGCCCGTCTCACTGATCCACGAGGACACCACCCCGCTGCGTCGGATGGCGGTCTTCGACATCGTGGTCAACAACGCCGACCGCAAGGGTGGTCACGTGCTGGAGATGAGCGACGGACACCGCTACGGCGTCGACCACGGCGTCACCTTCCACACCGACCCCAAGCTCCGCACGGTCCTGTGGGGCTGGCTCGACGAGCCGCTCACGGCCGAGGAGCTCGCGGGTGTCCGCGCCGTGCGCGAGGCGCTGGACGGCGCGCTGGGCGACGAGCTCGGCTTCCACATCAGCCCGCTCGAGATCGAGGCGACCCGACGGCGGTGCGAGCGGCTGGTCGCCCGGGGCCGGATGCCCACGCCGCGCGGTGAGTGGCCCGCGGTCCCGTGGCCACCGTTCTGAGGCGCACCCTCTAGGCTGCACGACATGCGTACGTGGCAGTCGCCGACCGTTCCGACCCTGACCGTCCAGGGCCCGCCCGTGACCCTGCACGACACCGCGTCCGGCGGCCGCGTCACCACCAGCCCCGACGGTGCCGCCCGGCTCTACGTCTGCGGCATCACGCCGTACGACGCCACGCACATGGGCCACGCCGCCACCTACGTCGCCTTCGACCTGCTCAACCGGGCCTGGCGCAACGCCGGCCACGACGTCACCTACGTCCAGAACGTCACCGACGTCGACGACCCGCTGCTCGAGCGGGCCACCAAGGTCAAGGTCGACTGGGTCGAGCTGGCCGAGCGCGAGACCGAGCTGTTCCGCCAGGACATGGTCGCCCTGCGCGTGCTGCCGCCGGACCACTACGTCGGCGCCGTCGAGTCGATCCCGCTGGTGATCGCACTCATCGAGAAGCTCCAGGAGACCGGGGCGATCTACCGCGTCGAGGACGACCTCTACTTCTCGGTGACCGCCGACCCGAAGTTCGGGGACGTCTCCGGCTTCGACCGCGACGAGATGCTGCGGATCTTCCCCGAGCGCGGCGGTGACCCCGACCGCGCCGGCAAGAAGGACCCGCTCGACTGCGTCGTCTGGCGCGGCGAGCGCCCGGGTGAGCCGTCCTGGGAGAGCCCGTTCGGCAAGGGCCGCCCCGGCTGGCACATCGAGTGCACCGCGATGGCGCTGGAGTTCCTCGGGCAGGCCTTCGACGTCCAGGGCGGCGGCAGCGACCTGGTCTTCCCCCACCACGAGATGTGCGCGGGCGAGGCGCAGGTCGTGACCGACGCGCCGTTCGCCAAGGCCTACGCCCACGCCGGCATGGTCGCCTACGACGGCGAGAAGATGTCCAAGTCGCGCGGCAACCTGGTCTTCGTGTCCGCGCTGCGCAACAGCGACGTCGACCCGATGGCGATCCGGCTGACGCTGCTGCGCCACCACTACCGCAGCGACTGGGAGTGGCTCGACGCCCAGCTCTGGGACTCCCTCGACGACGTCAACCGCTGGCGCAAGGCGCTGTCGCTGGGCGCCGGTGCGCCGGCCGCGCCGGTCGTGGAGGAGATCCTCGCGGCGCTGGCCGACGACCTCGACGCGCCGCGGGCCGTGGCAGCCGTCGACGCGTGGGCCGACGCCACCCTCGGCATCGACCAGCTCGCCGACACCAGCGACCGCGACGCCGCGGTCACGATGATCTCGGTGCTCGACGCCGCCCTCGGCCTCTCGCTCTGAGCGCTACTCGTCGTCGTCGCGGCGCTTGAGGTAGCGCTCGAACTCCCGCGCGATCGCCTCGCCGGACGCCTCCGGCAGGTCGGTCGTGTCGCGGGTCTCCTCGAGCGCCCGCACGTAGTCGGCGACGTCCTCGTCCTCCTCGGCGAGCTCGTCGACGCCGCGCTCCCAGGCACGGGAGTCCTCGGGCAGGTCGCCCAGCGGGATGCTCACCTCGAGGAGGTCCTCGAGCTGGCCGATCAGCGCGAGCGTCGCCTTGGGGCAGGGCGGCTGCGCGACGTAGTGCGGCACGGCCGCCCAGTAGGAGACCGCCGGGATGTCGAGGCGCACGCAGGCGTCCTGGAAGACCCCGACGATGCCGGTCGGGCCTTCGTACGTCGACTGCTCCAGCTTGAGCCGGTCCACCAGCTCGGGCTCGGTGGCCGTCCCGGTCACCGGGATCGGGCGGGTGTGCGGGGTGTCGGCCAGCAGTGCGCCGAGGGTGATGACCAGCTCGGCACCGAGGTCGTCGCAGGCCGCGAGGAGCTCGGCGCAGAACTGCCGCCAGCGCATGTTGGGCTCGATGCCGCGGACCAGGATCACGTCGCGGTCCAGGTCGGGCGGGGAGGCGATCGCGATCTGGGTGCTGGGCCAGGTCAGACGACGGTGCCCGTTGTCGTCGGTGCCGACCACCGGCCGGTTGACCTGGAAGTCGTAGAACTCCTCCGGGTCGATCGCGCCCACGATGCGCGCGTTCCACACCTTGATGAGGTGGTCGACCACGGAGGAGGCGGCATCGGCAGCGTCGTTCCACCCCTCGAAGGCCGCGATCACCACGGGGTCCACCAGGTCGGGGGCGTCGTCGATCTCGATCACGTTTCCAGCCTAGTCATCGAGGCGTCACCGCGTAGTCGTTGACCCCTCCCGCGTGTGGGGGATGGTCCGGCGAGGATTTCGTCGGGTCCACGGGCCGGTGGGACGATGGCGATCCGTAGCCAGCATGTGAAAAGCCGGTCCACGTTGTGGACAGCCTTTCTAGGCTGGTGGAGGTCGGGCTCGCCACACGGGGGAGATCCGGCCCTCACGAGAGGACTCGCGTTGCCCGAGACGACCGCCCCGCACCTGCGCCCGGACCTCACCGAGGACCTTCGCGCGGCCATGCGCGAGCGGATCCTGCTCCTCGACGGCGCCATGGGCACCCTGATCCAGGGCTACCAGCCGGGGGAGGCGGACTACCGGGGCGAGCGCTTCGCCGACTGGGAGCGCGACGTCAAGGGCAACAGCGACCTGCTCAACCTGACCCAGCCGGCGATGATCGCGGAGATCCACCGCGAGTACCTCCGGGCCGGCGTCGACATCGTCGAGACCAACACCTTCACCGCGACCTCGATCGCCCAGGCCGACTACGGCATGGAGGACCTCGCCTACGAGATCAACCTCGAGGGCGCCCGGATCGCGCGGCTGGCCTGCGACGAGTTCTCGACCCCGGACAAGCCGCGCCTGGTGGCCGGCTCGCTCGGCCCGACCAACCGGACGGCCTCGATCTCCCCGGACGTCAACGACCCCGGCGCCCGCAACGTCTCCTACGACGAGCTCGTCGCGGCGTACCTCGAGCAGGCTCGCGGCCTGGTCGACGGCGGCTCCGACCTCCTGCTGGTCGAGACGATCTTCGACACCCTCAACGCCAAGGCCGCGATTTTCGCGCTCGAGACGCTCTTCGAGGAGCACGGCCGGCGCTGGCCGGTCGTGATGAGCGGCACCATCACCGACGCCTCCGGCCGCACCCTGTCGGGGCAGGTCACCGAGGCGTTCTGGAACTCCGTGCGCCACGTGCGCCCCCTCGCCATCGGCCTCAACTGCGCGCTGGGTGCCGCCGACCTGCGCCCCTACGTCGCGGAGCTCTCGCGGCTGGCCGACACCGCGGTGTCGGTGCACCCCAACGCGGGCCTGCCCAACGCCTTCGGCGAGTACGACGAGACGCCCGAGCAGATGGCGTCCCTCCTGGGGGAGTTCGCCACCAGCGGGCTGCTGAACATCGTCGGCGGCTGCTGCGGCACCACCCCCGACCACGTCCGGGCCATCGGCGAGGCCGTCGCCGCCGCCGCGCCCCGCGACCCGGCGGGCCCGCGCCCCGCGATGCACCTCGCCGGCCTGGAGCCGCTGAACATCACCGGCGAGAGCCTGTTCGTCAACGTCGGCGAGCGCACCAACATCACCGGCTCCGCCCGCTTCCGCAACCTGATCAAGGCCGGCGACTACGACACCGCCCTCACGGTGGCCGCGCAGCAGGTCGAGAGCGGCGCGCAGGTCATCGACGTCAACATGGACGAGGGCATGATCGACGGCGTCGCCGCGATGGACCGCTTCCTCAAGCTGGTCGCCTCCGAGCCCGACATCAGCCGGGTGCCGGTGATGGTCGACTCCTCCAAGTGGGAGGTCATCGAGGCCGGCCTCAAGTGCGTGCAGGGCAAGCCGATCGTCAACTCGATCTCCCTCAAGGAGGGCGAGGAGGCGTTCGTCGCGCACGCCACGCTGTGCCGCAAGTACGGCGCCGCCGCGGTCGTGATGGCCTTCGACGAGGACGGCCAGGCCGACAACCTCGAGCGCCGCAAGGCGATCTGCCAGCGGGCCTACTCGATCCTCACCGAGCAAGTCGGCTTCCCGGCCGAGGACATCATCTTCGACCCCAACGTCTTCGCGGTCGCGACCGGCATCGAGGAGCACGCGTCGTACGGCCTGGACTTCATCGAGGCCACCCGCTGGATCAAGGAGAACCTCCCCGGTGCCCTGGTCTCCGGCGGCATCTCCAACGTGTCCTTCTCGTTCCGCGGCAACAACCCGGTCCGGGAGGCGATCCACGCCGTCTTCCTGTTCCACGCCATCCGCGCGGGGCTGGACATGGGCATCGTCAACGCCGGTGCGCTCGCGGTCTACGACGAGGTCGAGCCGGAGCTGCGCGAGCGGATCGAGGACGTCGTCCTCAACCGCCGCCCCGACGCCGCGGAGCGTCTCCTCGAGATCGCCGAGGCCCACAACCGGGTCGGCGAGGTCGAGGAGGCCGGCGTCGAGGAGTGGCGCGGCCTGCCCGTCGGCGAGCGGATCACCCACGCGCTCGTCAAGGGCATCGACGGCTTCGTCGAGGACGACACCGAGGAGCTCCGCGCCGAGATCGCGGCCCGCGGCGGTCGCCCGATCGAGGTCATCGAGGGCCCGCTGATGGACGGCATGAACGTCGTCGGTGACCTGTTCGGCGCCGGCAAGATGTTCCTGCCCCAGGTCGTGAAGTCGGCGCGCGTGATGAAGAAGGCCGTCGGCTACCTCATCCCGTTCATCGAGCAGGAGAAGGTCGACAACCCCGAGTACGCCACCGCCAAGGACACCAACGGCACGATCGTGATGGCCACCGTCAAGGGCGACGTCCACGACATCGGCAAGAACATCGTCGGCGTGGTCCTGCAGTGCAACAACTTCGAGGTCATCGACCTCGGGGTGATGGTGCCCGCGCAGAAGATCCTCGACACCGCCCGCGAGATCGGCGCCGACGCCATCGGCCTGTCCGGGCTGATCACGCCCTCGCTCGACGAGATGGTCAACGTCGCCTCGGAGATGCAGCGCCAGGGCTTCGACATCCCGCTGCTCATCGGCGGCGCCACGACCTCCCGGGCGCACACTGCGGTCAAGGTCGACGGCAAGTACGACGCCCCCGTGGTCTGGGTCAAGGACGCCTCGCGTTCCGTGCCGACGCTCGCCTCCCTGCTGCACGCGACCCGTCGCGAGCAGCTGATGGCCGACGTCCAGGAGGACTACGACGCGCTGCGGGCTCGCCACGCCGCCAAGCACGACCGGCCGATGGTGAGCATCGAGCAGGCGCGCGCCAACCGCACCCCGGTCGAGTGGGACGGCTACGCGCCGCCCGCCCCGCGGGCGCCCGGCACCCACGTGCTCACCGACTACGACCTCGCGGAGCTGCGCGACTACATCGACTGGCAGCCCTTCTTCAACGCGTGGGAGATGAAGGGCAAGTTCCCCGACATCCTCAACAGCCCCGCCACCGGCGAGGCCGCCCGGGCGCTCTACGACGACGCCCAGGCGATGCTGGACCGGATCGTCGCCGAGAAGTGGCTGACCGCCAACGCGGTCTTCGGCTTCTTCCCCGCCAACGCGGTCGGCGACGACATCGAGGTCTACACCGACGAGTCCCGGTCGGAAGTGCTCACCACGCTGCACAACCTGCGGCAGCAGGGCGAGCACCGCGCGGGCGTGCCCAACCGCTCCCTCGGCGACTACGTGGCGCCCCGGGAGACCGGGCTGGCCGACCACGTCGGGGCCTTCGCGGTCACGGCGGGGCTCGGCGCCCAGGACCGGATCGCGTCGATGAAGGCCGACCACGACGACTACTCCGCGATCATGCTCGAGGCGCTGGCCGACCGGCTCGCCGAGGCCTTCGCCGAGCGGCTCCACCAGCGGGTCCGCACGGAGTTCTGGGGACACGAGCCCGACGAGCAGCTCGCCAACGAGGACCTGATCGCCGAGAAGTACCACGGCATCCGGCCCGCCCCGGGCTATCCCGCCTGCCCGGAGCACACCGAGAAGCGCACCCTGTGGGAGCTGCTCGACGTCGAGGCCACGACCGGCATCACGCTGACCGAGAGCATGGCCATGTGGCCCGGCGCCGCCGTCTCCGGCTGGTACTTCTCCCACCCGCAGGCGCAGTACTTCGTCGTCGGTCGGGTCGGGCGCGACCAGGTCGTCGACTACGCCGAGCGCAAGGGCTGGGAGCTCACCGAGGCCGAGAAGTGGCTCTCGCCCAGCCTCGGGTACGACCCGGATGACTGACCTGCCCTCCGCCGTCCTGTGGGACATGGACGGCACCCTCGTCGACACCGAGCCCTACTGGATCGAGACCGAGTTCGCGCTCGCCGAGCGGTACGGCGGCACCTGGTCGCGCGAGCACGCCCTCAACCTGGTCGGCAACGACCTGCTCGAGTCGGGCCGCTACATCCGCCGGCACATGGGCATCGACCGGGAGCCCGAGGACATCGTCGAGGAGCTCCTCGACGGGGTCGTGGCGCGGGTCCGCCAGCAGGTGCCGTGGCGGCCGGGTGCCGTCGAGCTCCTGCACGAGCTGCACGACCGCGGGGTGCCCTGCGGCCTGGTCACGATGTCCTACCAGCGCTTCGTCGACCCGATCCTGGCGGCGCTGCCCGCCTCGGCCTTCGACGTCGTCGTCACCGGTGACTCCGTCAGCCGCGGCAAGCCGCACCCCGAGCCCTACCTGACCGCCGCCGAGCGGCTCGGCGTCGACCCGGCCGACTGCCTGGCCATCGAGGACTCCGACACCGGCACCCGCTCCGCCGTCGCGGCGGGCTGCGGCGTGCTGGTCGTGCCGAACCACGTGACCGTGCTCGCGGGGGAGCGGCGGGTTTTCGCCGACACGCTGGCCGACCTCGACGTCGCGGCCGTGTGGGCGACGTACCGTGCGTCCTGCTGAGGGCCGATTGGCCCTCGATGACTAGGCACGGGTGCTAGTACCACCGGACAATGGCGGTCCAGACCTCTTCAGGAGAGGATCGTGCCACTCGGGGGAACCCGCCTCCGCAACCAGGAGCTGGTTTCGCATGCATATCCGACGCAGTCCCGCCATCGTGCTCAGCCTCGTGCTGAGTGCAGCGGCCCTCTCCATCGCGCCTGGCGCGGTGGCGAGTGATGGCGGGACTGCGAAGGACGTGGACTCCTGCAGCGGCCCGAGCACCTACAAGCTCAAGGTCACGCCCGACGACGACGGCCACCTCCAGGTGGTCGGGGTCGTGTGGAGCGACGACAACGACGTCTGGTCGTGGCGGCTCAAGCACAACGGCGACGTCTCCTACACCGGCGACGTGAAGGCCAAGGACGCCGATCTCTCCTTCCGCGTCGTGCGCACGATGGTGGACCTGGCTGGTCCCGACACGGTCGTGTTCCGCGCCGAGAACGACGACACCGGCGAGGTCTGCCGCGGCGAGGTCGACCTCTGACGGAGGCCGACCCGGCCTATCCTGTGCACTCCCGCGTCAGGAAGGCCGTCCGTGTCCCGCCTCGCTCGTCCCCTGCCCGGGCTGGGCCGATGAGATACCTGCGCAGCCCGGTCACCGTGTTCCTCGTGGTCGGCGTGCTCACCTTCGTCGCGATCGTGCTCGGCACGCAGAACCTCGCCGCACGGGCCGCGACCGACGAGGCGATCGCCGAGGCCACCCGGACCACGCCCCTGCTGGGCCAGTTCGTGCAGCGCCTCAAGATCCCGCGGTCACTGATCAACCTGAAGCCGGGAGCCATCGACCGCTTCGACAAGGTGGCCCGGCAGCGGGTGCGCGGCGTCGAGGGGTTCGACACCCTCAGCGTCCGACGCGGCGACGGCAGCGTCATCTACTCGACCAACGCGCGCCTGATCGGCCTGGGCGAGCCCCTCGACGACGACCGCCGGGCCACCCTCGCCTCGGCCCGCACCAGCTTCCAGCTCCGCGAGAGCGAGCACCTCGTCGAGACCTACACCCGAATCCGGGCCGCCGACGGGACCCCACTGCTGCTCGAGGTGAGCTACCCGCTCACCGACGTCGAGTCCCGCAGCCAGGAGATCTTCTCCTCCTTCCGCCTCGTGACCATCGGGCCGCTCCTGCTGCTCGTCATCATCGTGACCCTGATGTTGAGCCTGCTGACGCGCCGGCTCACCCGCGCCGGCCACGAGCGCGAACGGCTGCTGCAGGTCGCCATCGACGCCTCCGACGCCGAGCGCCGCCGGATCGCCCGCGACCTGCACGACGGCGTGGTGCAGGACCTGGCGGGGACCGCCTTCTCGATCTCCGCCCTCGAGCGCGAGCCCGGCACCCCCCACGAGGCCCGCTCCACGCTCGCGATGGCGGGCAGCTCGCTGCGCGACGGCCTCAAGGCCCTCCGGTCCCTGCTGGCTGAGATCCACCCACCCGACCTGCACCCCGAGGGGCTCGCGGCCGCCCTCGCGGACCTGACTGCCCCCGCGGCGACGGCCGACATCGCGGCCTCGGTCTCGGTGGAGGGCGCCGAGTTCGCCTCCGTGCCGCAGACCGCCGCGCTGTGGCGGGTGGCCCAGGAGGCGGTGCGCAATGCGATCCGCCACTCGCAGGCCTCCACGCTGGCCGTCACCGTGCGTGGCGACGCGCGCCAGGTCTCCCTCGAGGTCGTCGACGACGGGGTCGGCTTCGACGTCGACGCCCCCCGCGAGGAGGGGCACTTCGGCCTCCGGGGGCTGCGCAGCCTGGTCCGGGACAGCGGCGGCCGGATGGAGGTGCGATCCTCTCCGGGTGAGGGGACCACGGTGCACATGGAGATGGACGTCCGATGACGCGCGCTGAGGCCGCGCCGATCCGCGTCGTCCTGGTCGACGACCACGCGGTGATCCGGGCCGGGCTGGAGCAGCTGCTCAGCGGCACGGCCGACATCGAGGTGGTCGGGCACGCCGAGAACGGCGCCCAAGCGCTCGAGGCCGCACGCCGGCTGCGCCCCGACGTGGTGCTCATGGACCTGCAGATGCCCGAGGTCGACGGGGTGAGCGCCACGCGCACGATCGTGGCCGAGAAGCTCGGCGTCGACGTGCTCGTGCTGACGTCCTACTCCGACTCCGAGCGGATCCTCGCCGCCCTCGACGCCGGCGCCGTGGGCTACCTCCTCAAGGACGCCGATCCCGACGACGTGCTCGACGGCATCCGGGCGGTGAGCCGGGGCGAGTCCCCGATCCACCCGCGCGCCGCCCGCACCCTCCTGGGCATCCGGGCCGGCTCCCGCGACGTGCAGCTGACCACCCGCGAGACGGAGGTGCTGCGGCTGGTCCGTGAGGGCCTGGCCAACAAGCAGATCGGCCGGCGGCTGGACATCAGCGAGCGCACCGTCAAGGCGCACCTCACCTCCGCCTTCGCCCGCATCGGTGTCGCCGACCGGACCCAGGCCGCGCTCTGGGTCGAGCGCAACGGCCTCGGGGACGACTGACGGGTCGCTAGCCCGTCGGCCCTCCGGCCAGCTGCTCGGTGAGCGGGTCGTCGAGCGGCTCGGCCAGCGTGAGCGGCTGGCGCTCGGGCAGCGGCGGGGGAGTGCCGCCCCAGGCCGGGCAGACGGCCCGGTGGCTGCACCAGTCGCACAGCCGCCCGCGGTTGGGACGCCAGTCGCCGGACTCCTCGGCCCGCTGGATCGCGTGCCAGATCGCCTCGACCTTGCGCTCGGTCGCGAGCAGGTCGGCCTCGTCGGGGACGTGGCGGAGGATCTCGCCGTTGCCGAGGTAGACCAGCTGGAGCATCGCCGGGACCACCCCGCGGGTGCGCCACAGCACCAGGGCGTAGAACTTCATCTGGAACAGCGCCTTGGCCTCGAACATCTCGCCCGGCGAGCGCCCGGTCTTGTAGTCGACCACCCGGATCGCGCCGTCGGGCGCGACGTCGATGCGGTCGACGAACCCGCGCAGCAGGAGCTTGGACTCCAGCAAGGTCTCGACGTAGAGCTCGCGCTCGGCGGGCTCGAGGCGACGCGGGTCCTCCATGGTGAAGTAGCGGTCGAGCACCTCCCGGCACGACGTCAGCCAGGCGCCCAGCTCGGGCACGCCCGTGTGGCCACGCGCGGGCGGGACGAACATCTCGGCGATCTCCGGCTCCTCCTCCAGCAGCCGATCCCACGCCGGGCCCAGCATGTCGCGGGCCTGCTCGGGCGTGCGCTGCTCGGCGGGGAGGTCGAAGAGGTCCTCGAGCACCTTGTGGACGACCGTGCCGCGCACGGCGTCGGGGGAGAAGGGCTCCGGCAGGTGGTCGATCGTGCGGAAGCGGTAGAGCAGCGGGCAGGTCATGAAGTCGCCGGCGCGGCTCGGGGACAGCGCTCCGAGGACGTCGACGCCGTCGACGGGCGTCGACACCCGCTCGGCGGGGGACGCGGGACGCTGCACCTCACTCATGCGGGCCACCCTAGGTGAGGCCACGGACACTCGCCCCGGACACGCGCCCCGGTCGTGCAGGGACCGGTCGGATAGCCTCGAGGTGTGCCTGATGACCGCTCCGGTGATGCCCCCGCGCCACCCCGCCGACCCCCGGGGACCTTCAAGGTCGGCACGATTGCGGGCAGCGACGTCCTCGTGACCTCGTCGTGGTTCCTCGTCGCCGGCCTGATCGCCATCATCATGGCTCCGCGGGTCGAGCAGGTCTCGCCCGGCCTCGGCCCCCTGAAGTACGTCGCCGGGCTGGCCTTCGCGGTCGTGCTCTACCTCTCGGTGCTGCTCCACGAGGCGTCGCACGCGCTCATGGCGCGGCGCTACGGCTTCCCGGTCACCTCGATCACCCTGCACTTCCTCGGCGGCATGACCGCGATCGAGGGCGAGGCCCGCAAGCCGCGCCAGGAGTTCTGGATCGCCGTCGTCGGCCCGCTGACCTCCCTCGCGGTCGGCGGCCTGGCCCTGGGCCTGTGGTTCCTGACCCCCGACGGGCTGCTGCTGATGGCCGTCGAGGGGCTGGCCGGGGCCAACCTGCTCGTCGGCGTCCTCAACCTGGTCCCGGGCCTGCCGCTCGACGGCGGCCGCGTGCTGAAGTCGATCGTGTGGGGCGTGACCGGCAACGTCCACCGCGGCACGATCGTCGCCGGGTGGGGCGGCCGGATCACCGCCGTCGCCGTGCTGGCCTGGCCGCTGGCCCAGGAGGCGATCTTCGGCACCCGCCCCGACGTCCTCGACTTCGTGCTCGCCTTCGTCGTCGCGATGTTCCTGTGGTCCGGGTCCACCGCGGCCATGGCCTCGGCCCGGCTGCGGCGCCGCCTGCCCAGCCTGGTCGCCCGCGACCTGGCCCGCCGTACCCTCGCGGTGCCCGACGACCTGCCGCTGGCCGAGGCGGTGCGCCGTGCCCAGGAGGCCCACGCCGGATCCATCGTCACCGTCACGGGCAGCGGTCACCCGGTGGGCGTGGTGAGCGAGGCCGCGCTGCTGGCCACCCCCGAGGACCGGCGCCCCTGGGTGGCCGTCTCCGCGGTGGCCCGCACCCTCGGCGAGGGCCTCAGCCTCCCCGCCACGATCACCGGCGAGGACCTCGTCCTTGCGATCAGCCGGGCCCCGGCCGAGGAGTACCTCCTCCTCGAGGAGGACGGCAGCATCTACGGCGTGCTCTCGACCGCCGACGTGGACCGCGCCTTCCGCGCCTCCGGTCGCTGACCGACCGGAGCGATGTCCTAGGGTTCGGCGCATGTCCGAGACCCCTGACCAGCCCGTGAACGACATCCCGCAGGAGGCCTGGTCGGGCGTGCACCGCGGCCCGCTGCGGGCCGGGGAGTGGGTGCGGCTCCTGGACAGCAAGGGCCGTCGGCACAACATCGCCCTCGAGCCCGGCAAGCGCTTCTTCTCCAACCGCGGCCACTTCGAGCACGACGAGCTCATCGGCCGCGAGGAGGGCTTCACGGTCACGTCCTCGGCCGGCGGTGAGTACCTCGTCTTCCGGCCGCTGCTCTCGGAGTTCGTCGTCTCGATGCCGCGCGGCGCGGCCGTGGTCTACCCCAAGGACTCCGCCCAGATCATCGCGATGGCCGACATCTTCCCCGGCGCCCACGTCGTCGAGGCCGGCGTCGGCTCGGGCGCCCTGACCTGCTCGCTGCTGCGGGCCGTCGGGCCGCACGGCAAGGTCACGTCGTACGAGCGCCGCGAGGAGTTCGCGGACGTCGCCCGCCAGAACGTCACCCAGTTCTTCGGCGGCGAGCACCCCGCCTGGGAGCTGCGCCTGGGCGACCTGGCCGAGGAGCTGCCGGCCTCGGGGGACCAGGCCGACCGCATCATCCTCGACATGCTCGCACCGTGGGACTGCCTCGACGCCGCGGCCGACGCACTCCGTCCCGGCGGCATCGTCTGCGCGTACGTCGCCACCACGACCCAGCTGTCCCGCTTCTGCGAGACGGTGCGCGTGCACGGCGGCTTCACCGAGCCGCAGCCGTGGGAGTCGATGGTCCGCGACTGGCACGTGGAGGGTCTCGCGGTCCGCCCGGGCCACAAGATGATCGGGCACACCGCGTTCCTCGTGACCGCGCGCCGGATGGCGCCGGGCGAGCGGCCACCGCTGAAGAAGCGCCGTCCGGCGCCGGGCGCCTACGGACCGGACTACACCGGTCCGCGCCCCCCGGGGGTCCCGGAGGACGCCGCGGAGTGACCCGGAGTGACCACTCCTGGCCCAAATCGTGACCAACACCGCGGGTTATCCCCTTCCTCTGGGGGCCTACGCGGGTAGGGTCAACTGCACAGGAGGTGACGCTGATGTCCACATCAGAAGGCGTTTCCAGCGCGGGTGGTCGCAGCCCGGACGAGCTCGAGAACCAGCTGCGCTTCCTCGAGGCTGAGGTCACCGATCTCCGCCGCCGGTTGAGCGACGCGCCGTCCCACTCGCGCAGCCTCGAGCTGCGCCTGGCCGACACCCAGCGCTCGCTCGCGGGCGTCACGTCGCAGAACGAGCGGCTCGCCCAGACGCTCCGCGAGGCCCGCGACCAGATCATGAAGCTCAAGGAGGAGGTCGACCGGCTCGCCCAGCCGCCGGCCGGCTTCGGCACGTTCCTGGCCCGCAACGAGGACGACTCGATCGACGTCTTCACCGGCGGCCGCAAGCTCCGCGTCAACGTCAGCCCCTCGGTGGACCTCGACGACCTCCAGCGTGGCCAGGAGGTCATGCTCAACGAGGCGCTCAACGTCGTCGCCGCGCTCGAGTTCGAGCAGGTCGGCGAGGTCGTGATGTTCAAGGAGCTGCTCGAGGACGGCGACCGCGCCCTGGTCATCGCCAACGCCGACGAGGAGCGCGTCGTGCGCCTCGCCGAGCCGCTGCACGCCCAGACCCTGCGCGCCGGCGACTCGCTGCTGCTCGACTCGCGCGCGGGCTACGTGTACGAGAAGGTCCCGAAGTCCGAGGTCGAGGAGCTCGTCCTCGAAGAGGTCCCGGACATCGACTACTCCGCCATCGGCGGCCTGATCAACCAGATCGAGCAGATCCGCGACGCCGTGGAGCTGCCCTACCTGCACCCCGAGCTGTTCAAGGAGCACGAGCTCAAGCCGCCCAAGGGCGTGCTGCTCTACGGCCCTCCCGGCTGCGGCAAGACGCTGATCGCCAAGGCGGTCGCCAACAGCCTGGCCAAGAAGGTCGCGGCCAAGACCGGCCAGGAGGGGAAGTCCTACTTCCTCAACATCAAGGGCCCCGAGCTGCTCAACAAGTACGTCGGCGAGACCGAGCGGCACATCCGCCTGGTCTTCCAGCGGGCCCGTGAGAAGGCCAGCGAGGGCACCCCGGTCATCGTGTTCTTCGACGAGATGGACTCGCTGTTCCGCACCCGCGGCTCGGGCGTCTCCTCCGACGTCGAGAACACCATCGTTCCCCAGCTGCTCAGCGAGATCGACGGCGTCGAGCTGCTCGAGAACGTCCTGGTCATCGGCGCCTCCAACCGCGAGGACATGATCGACCCTGCCATCCTGCGCCCCGGCCGCCTCGACGTGAAGATCAAGATCGAGCGCCCCGACGCCGAGTCGGCGCGCGACATCTTCTCCAAGTACCTGACCGCCACGCTGCCCCTGCACACCGACGACCTCGCGGAGTTCGGCAACGACCGGGCCGCCTGCGTGGCCGGGATGATCCGGGCGGCGGTCGAGCGGATGTACACCGAGTCCGAGGAGAACCGCTTCCTCGAGGTCACCTACGCCAACGGCGACAAGGAAGTCCTCTACTTCAAGGACTTCAACTCCGGCGCGATGATCCAGAACATCGTCGACCGGGCCAAGAAGATGGCGATCAAGGACCTCCTCGACCACGACCAGAAGGGGCTGCGCGTCCAGCACCTCCTCCAGGCCTGCGTCGACGAGTTCAAGGAGAACGAGGACCTCCCCAACACCACCAACCCCGACGACTGGGCCCGCATCTCCGGCAAGAAGGGCGAGCGGATCGTCTTCATCCGCACGCTCATCACCGGCAAGCAGGGCACCGAGCCGGGCCGGTCCATCGACACGGTGTCCAACACCGGTCAGTACCTCTGACCGGTCAGGCCCGCGCCGCCCGGCCCACGTAGACGTAGCCGAAGGGCCTGCTCGGCGCAGGCCCCGGCAGGTACGTCGTGCGCAGGGCGGTCACCTCGAAGCCCGCCTCGGTCACGAGCGCGGGGATGTCACGGGTCAGGTGGCAGCCGTCGGCGACGCGGCGCTGGACCGGCTCGAGCCGGTGCTGCCAGCGGCGTACGCGCTCGTCGGGGGCCAGGCCGTGCTCGGCGAAGTGCAGGGTCCCGCCGGATCGCAGCACGCGGCGCACCTCGCGCAGCGCCTGGACCGGGTCGGGGATCGTGCACAGCGAGAACGTCGAGAGGGCGGAGTCGAAGCTCGCGTCGGCCGCGTCCAGCGCCTGGCCGTCGAGGCCGGACCGCTCGATCGGCACCCGGCTGCGCTCGCGTCGCCGCTCCGAGAGCCGCCACCCGGTGTCGGAGGGCTCGACGGCGGCGACCGCGGTCACCTCGGCGGGGTAGTGGTCGACGTTGTGGCCGGACCCGAAGCCGATCTCGAGCACCCGGCCCGTCAGCCCGGCGCACGCCTCGTCCCGGAAGGGACCGATCTCCTTCATGCCGCACGACTTCTCCACGATGCGGGGAACGACGTGCTCCGCCCAGATGCCCATGCCTCAGGATGCCCCCGCGAGGCGACGCCCGTCACTGGTGCCGACGCGTAGGCTCGCCGCATGAGTGTGCGTCGCGTCATGGGCACCGAGGTCGAGTACGGCATCTCGGTGGTCGGGCAGCCGTTGGCCAACCCGATGGTCGCCTCCTCGCAGGTCGTCAACGCCTATGCGTCGGCGACGGTGAAGGCCCGCCGCGCGCGCTGGGACTTCGAGGAGGAGTCACCGCTGCGCGACGCGCGCGGCTTCGACATGTCCCGCCAGGTCGCCGACCCCTCCCAGCTGACCGACGAGGACATGGGCCTGGCCAACGTCATCCTCACCAACGGCGCCCGGCTCTACGTCGACCACGCGCACCCCGAGTACTCCACGCCCGAGGTCACCACGCCCCTCGACATCGTGCGCTGGGACAAGGCGGGGGAGCAGGTGATGCTCGACGCGCAGCGCCGCGCCGGCCAGCTCCCCGGTGGCGCCCCGATCACGCTCTACAAGAACAACACCGACAACAAGGGAGCGTCGTACGGCGCCCACGAGAACTACCTGATGCGGCGCTCGACCCCCTTCGCCGACATCGTGCGGCACCTGACGCCGTTCTTCGTCAGCCGGCAGGTCGTGTGCGGAGCGGGACGGGTCGGCATCGGCCAGGACGGCCGCGAGCACGGCTACCAGATCAGCCAGCGCGCCGACTTCTTCGAGGTCGAGGTCGGCCTCGAGACGACGCTCAAGCGCCCGATCATCAACACCCGCGACGAGCCGCACGCCGACCCGGAGAAGTACCGCCGCCTGCACGTCATCATCGGCGACGCCAACCTGTCGGAGATCTCCACCTACCTCAAGGTCGGCACCACCGCGCTGGTGCTGGCGATGATCGAGGACCGGTTCCTCACCGGCGACCTGACCGTCGACGGCCCGGTCTCGGCGCTGCGCGCGGTGTCGCACGACCCGACCCTGCAGCAGACGATCAGCCTGCGCGACGGCCGCAAGCTCACGGCCGTGCAGCTCCAGCTGGAGTACCTCGACCTCGCCCGCAAGTACGTCGAGGACCGGCTCGGCAACGACGCCGACCCCCAGACGGTCGACGTGCTGGCCCGCTGGGAGTCGGTGCTCGGCCGGCTCGAGCGCGACCCGATGCTGTGCGCGACCGAGCTCGACTGGGTCGCCAAGCTCAAGCTGCTCGAGCAGTACCGCTCCCGCGACGGGCTGGCCTGGGACGACGCCAAGCTGCAGCTGATCGACTACCAGTACTCCGACATCCGGCCCGAGAAGGGCCTCTACCACCGGCTGGTGGGGATGGGCCGGATCGAGCGGCTGCTCGACGACCACGCGGTCGAGGTCGCCATGCACGACCCGCCGGAGGACACCCGGGCCTACTTCCGCGGGCGCTGCCTGGAGAAGTACGCCGAGCACGTCGCCGCCGCCTCCTGGGACTCGGTGATCTTCGACCTGCCCGGGCGCGAGTCGCTCCAGCGGGTGCCCACGATCGACCCGATGCGGGGCAGCAAGGCCCATGTCGGTGAGCTCCTGGACCGCTGCGACACCGCCGAGCAGCTGTTCGCCGCACTCACCCGCTGAAATTCCGCGTCGGTCCCGCACCGGGACACCACCGACTCGCTAGGGTCGTAGTGAGCCGAAGGAGAACGACATGGCACAGGAGCAGAAGCAACCCCGCAAGTCCTCGGAGACCGAGGACGCCACCCAGGCAGCTCCCGAGAGCGACGTGGCCGAGCGCAAGGAGTCGCTGGACGACGACGTCGACGCGATCCTCGACGAGATCGACGACGTCCTCGAGACCAACGCCGAGGACTTCGTGAAGTCGTTCATCCAGAAGGGTGGCCAGTGAGCCAGTCACCGCGCCTGCCCGCGGCGTACCTCGTCCCGGGCTCCTCGTCCTTCAGTGACTTCCTCTCCCAGCAGGCCCCCGACCTGCTCCCCGCACGGCGTACCCTCCCGCAGGGCCACGCCGGGGACCTCGCCCCGCACGGCACCACGATCGTGGCGGCGACGTTCCCCGGGGGCGTCGTCATGGCCGGTGACCGCCGGGCGACGATGGGCAACATCATCGCCCAGCGCGACATCGAGAAGGTCTTCCCGGCCGACGAGTTCTCCGCCGTCGGCATCGCCGGCACCGCGGGCCTCGCGGTCGAGATGGTGCGGCTGTTCCAGACCGAGCTCGAGCACTACGAGAAGATCGAGGGCAGCACGCTCTCGATGGACGGCAAGGCCAACCGGCTCGCGGCCCTGATCCGCGCCAACCTCGGCATGGCCATGCAGGGCCTGGCCGTCGTGCCGCTCTTCGCCGGCTACGACCTCAACCACTCCCAGGGGCGCATCTTCAGCTACGACGTCACCGGCGGTCGCTACGAGGAGACGGCCTTCCACTCGGTCGGCTCCGGCTCGCTCTTCGCCCGCGGCTCGCTGAAGAAGCTCTACCGCGACGACCTGACCGCCGACCTGACCGTCCAGGCCGTGATCGAGGCGCTGTACGACGCCGCCGACGACGACTCCGCGACCGGAGGCCCCGACATCACCCGCCGGATCTTCCCCGTCGTCCAGGTGATGACCGCCGACGGCGGACGCCGGATGCCCGACTCCGAGGTCGCCGAGATCGCCGACCGGGTCATCGCGGGCCGGATGACGCGCCCCGACGGCCCCGCCGCGTCGCTCGAGCAGGGAGGCCGCTGACATGAGCATGCCGTTCTACGTCTCGCCCGAGCAGCTCATGAAGGACCGCGCGGACTTCGCCCGCAAGGGCATCGCCCGGGGCCGGTCGGTCGTCGCCGTCCAGTACGCCGACGGCGTCCTCTTCGTCTCCGAGAACCCCTCCCAGGCGCTGCACAAGGTCTCGGAGATCTATGACCGGATCGCGTTCGCCGCGGTGGGTCGCTACAACGAGTTCGAGAACCTCCGGATCGCCGGCGTACGCCTGGCCGACATGCGCGGCTACGCCTACGACCGCCGCGACGTGACGGGACGCGGGCTGGCCAACGCCTACGCCCAGACGCTCGGCACGATCTTCTCCTCGGGTGGGGAGAAGCCCTACGAGGTGGAGATCTTCGTGGCCGAGATCGGCGACACCGCCGCCGCCGACCAGATCTACCGGCTCACCTACGACGGCCAGGTGGCCGACGAGCACGGCTACGCCGTCATGGGTGGCGCCGCCGACACCGTCGCCTCCCACCTCGAGAAGAGCTACGCCGAGGGCTCCGACCTGGCCTCCGCGCTGGCCCTCGCCGTCGGCGCCCTGGGCCACTCCGACGCCGGCGACCGCGTCATCCCGACCGAGGACCTCGAGGTCGCCGTCCTCGACCGGACCCGCATCCAGCCGCGCAAGTTCTCCCGGCTCTCGCCGGCCCGCCTCGACGTGCTCCTCGGCGAGCGGGGCCCCGCCGAGCACGCCCCCGCCGAGCCGGCCGACACCGACCCCGGCCCGGCCTCGTCCGCGCCCACCCCCGACGACCCCGCCGACCCCACCGACACCTCCAGCGGCGGCGTCGCCCCCCTCGAGGACCCCACCACCGGCGAGCCCCCCACCGCCCCACCCCTCTGACCGCCGGGCCTCGGGGGCCTGCCGTTTGGTCCCCAACGGCACGTTTCGCGGCCGAATTGATGCCGTTGGTGACCAAACGGCACGTCGGTCGTCCACAGATTGCTTCGCGGCGGTTTCCACGATCCGGTGGCGCAGCAGGCTTCCCACATGACCACAAGACGGCCGCCCGCGATCCTGCGCGGCAACATCCGACTGACGGGCTTTCAACGCATCAGTCACGGGGCCTTCCGTGAGGTGGTGGAGGGCCTCGAACCGTTCGATGAGTTCCTTCTCGACCTGAAGGTGTGGCAGCTGGTCCTGCCGGCGGGCGCAGCTTTCACCCACCTGACCGCTGCCGCGCTGCTCGGATGGCACACGCCGACCCTCCCCGAGCACCTTCCGGTCTTCGCCGTGGTCGGGCAGGGTGATCCGCGACCTCGCCGGCCGGGTCTTCTCTGCTCGCGGGTCCTGCGGCCCGCACCGCCGCGCCTGGTGCACGGTCTTCCGGTGGAGCCGGTGGACCAGATCCTGCTGCGGCTCGCGCGGGACCTCGGCCACCTCGACCTCGTCGTGATCATCGACTCGGCGCGCCGCCTGGGGCACATCACACCCGCAGCGATGGCTCGCGTCCTGAACAGCAGGCGACCCGGCGTACGCAACCTGCGCGCTGCGTGGGAGGCCTCGACCGCCAAGTCCCAGTCCGCAGGCGAGACCGTCCTGCGCCTGTTCGACGAGTGCATGGAAGTGCCAGTCGAGCCGCAAGCCCTTCTCCACGACGAGGCCGGCAACGTGGTCGGTCAGGCTGACCTGCTGGTCGTCGGGACCAAACAGCTGCACGAGTACGACGGCGCGGTCCATCGGCGCAAGGACCAACACCGTGTCGACCTGCGCCGAGAACGCGGGCTCGCACGTGCCGGGTACCAACGGCGCGGATTCACCCTCGACGACCTGCTCAACCATCCCGCGGTGACCATGCACGAGGTCGACCGGGACCTGGAGCGTGGCCATGTGATGGCGCGACTGCGTGCCTGGCGGGCCCTGGTCGACAACTCGCTCTACTCCGAACCCGGACGTCGACGCCTGGTTCAGCGCTGGAACAGACAGATGGGTGTCACCGATTGGTCACGAACAGCATGACCGGGGCCCGTTTTCCTGCCGTTGGGGACCAAACGGCAATGACCGAGTCCCCGAAGTAGCCGGACGCCAGCCATCCGGCCACTACTCTGGGTGGGTGGACCGGCGCATCTTCGGCATCGAGAACGAGTACGGCGTGACCTGCACGTTCAAGGGCCAGCGCCGCCTGAGTCCCGACGAGGTGGCTCGCTACCTCTTCCGGAAGGTCGTCAGCTGGGGGCGGAGCAGCAACGTCTTCCTCCGCAACGGCGCGCGGCTCTACCTCGACGTGGGCAGCCACCCCGAGTACGCCACGCCCGAGTGCGACGACGTGGTCGAGCTGGTGACGCACGACAAGGCGGGGGAGCGGGTGCTCGAGGGGCTGCTGCTCGACGCCGAGCAGCGGCTGCACGACGAGGGCATCCAGGGCGAGATCTACCTCTTCAAGAACAACACCGACTCGGCCGGCAACTCCTACGGCTGCCACGAGAACTACCTCGTCGGTCGGGCGGGGGAGTTCTCCCGACTCGCGGACGTGCTGATCCCGTTCCTCGTGACCCGCCAGATCATCGTGGGCGCCGGCAAGGTGACGCAGACCCCGCGGGGCGCGAGCTACTCCGTCAGCCAGCGCGCCGAGCACATCTGGGAGGGCGTCTCCAGCGCCACGACCCGCAGCCGGCCGATCATCAACACCCGCGACGAGCCGCACGCCGACGCCGAGAAGTACCGCCGCCTCCACGTCATCGTCGGCGACTCCAACATGAGCGAGACCACCACGATGCTCAAGGTCGCCAGCTGCGACCTGGTCCTCCGGATGATCGAGGAGGGCGTGGTGATGCGCGACCTCACCATGGAGAACCCCATCCGCGCGATCCGCGAGATCTCCCACGACGTCACCGGCCGGCGCAAGGTGCGCCTGGCCAACGGCCGGGAGGCGAGCGCGCTCGACATCCAGGCCGAGTACCTCGCCAAGGCCCGCGACTTCGTGGACCGCCGCGAGATCAGCACTCCGGTCATCGAGCAGGCGCTCGACCTGTGGGAGCGCGGCCTCAAGGCCGTGGAGTCCGACGACCTCGGCCTGGTCGACCGCGAGATCGACTGGGTCATCAAGTGGAAGCTGATCGACCGCTACCGCGCCAAGCACGGCCTGCCGATGGGCCACCCGCGGGTCGCCCAGCTCGACCTCGCCTACCACGACATCCACCGCGGCCGCGGCCTCTACTACCTCCTGGAGAAGCGCGGCGCCGTCGCCCGGGTCACCACCGACCTGAAGATCTTCGAGGCCAAGTCCGTGCCGCCGCAGACCACCCGGGCCCGCCTCCGCGGGGAGTTCATCCGCAAGGCCCAGGAGCGCCGGCGCGACTTCACCGTCGACTGGGTGCACCTCAAGCTCAACGACCAGGCGCAGCGCACGGTCCTCTGCAAGGACCCCTTCCGCGCCCACGACGAGCGGGTGCAGCGCCTGATCGACGGCATGTAGCCGGTCATCAGAAGCCTTTCAGGTACGCCGGATAGGGTGTGCGCGTTCTGCTCCCGTCCGAAGGTGAACCCTGTGTCCCGACGTTTCCGTCGCCTCCCGCTCGCCCTGCTCCCGCTCGTGCTCGTCGCCGCCCTCAGCGGCTGCGGCAGCGACAACGGGTCCTCGTCCGACTCCGGCTCCCAGGCCCTCGACGCAGTCTCCATCTCCGGCGACTTCGGCAGCGAGCCGACGGTCGACTGGAAGGGGCAGATGACCGCCGACACGGTCGAGAACACCACGATCACCAAGGGCGACGGCGCGACCGTCGCCGACGGTGACACGGTCACCACCAACATCTGGATCGGCAACGGCTTCACCCAGAAGAAGGCGTTCAGCACCTACGACGCCAAGCAGCCGCAGGACCTCACGATCGACAGCCAGAAGGTCAGCCCGGTCTTCGTCGACGCCATCAAGGGCGCCACGATCGGCTCGCGGATCGCGGTCACCGCCCCGGCCGACAAGGCGTTCGGCGCCAGCGGCAACACCCAGCTCGGCATCGGCAACAAGGACTCCGTCCTGATCATCATCGACCTGATGAGCGAGCCCACCCCGCCGCTCGACGCCCCCAAGGGCGCCGCCAAGCCGTCGCCGGCCTGGGCCCCGAAGCTGGTCCAGAAGGACGGCGCGGTCACCTCGCTCGACTTCTCCAAGGCCCCCAAGCCGGACGGCAAGCTCCACTCGGCTGCCCTCATCCAGGGCACCGGTGCGGTCGTGAAGAAGGGCCAGACGATCACGGTCAACTACCTCGGCCAGGTCTACGGCGGCAAGAAGCCCTTCGACGAGTCCTACAGCAAGGGCGCGCCGGTCTCGTTCGGCATCGGCTCCGGCCAGGTCATCCCGGGCTGGGACAAGACGCTCGTCGGCGCCAAGATCGGCAGCCGGATGATCCTCGCGATCCCGCCGGCCGACGGCTACGGCAAGGCCGGCCAGCCCTCCGCCGGGATCAAGGGCACCGACACGCTCTACTTCGTCGTCGACATCCTCGGCGCGAGCTGACGGCGTAGTAGACAGGGGCACGTGGACGGGGGAGTGGCATGACGGTGCGGAAGTCCGAGCGACTGCTCAACCTGCTGATCATGCTGCTCGTCCAGCGCACCTACGTCTCCAAGGAGCGGATCCGCGGGATCCTCTACCCGGACTCCACCACCGACGCGTTCGAGAAGATGTTCGAGCGCGACAAGGAGGAGCTCCGCAGCCTCGGGGTGCCGATCGAGGTCGGCAACATGGACGCCTTCTTCGACGACGAGCCCGGCTACCGGATCCGTCCCGACGAGTTCGCCCTGCCGGAGATCAACCTCGAGGCCGACGAGGCGGCGGTCATCGGCCTGGCCACGCGGGTGTGGGAGCACGCCCGCCTGGCCGAGGCCACGACCGAGGCCGTGCGCAAGCTGACGGCGCTCGGCGTGCCCCTCGACGTGTCCGCGCTCGACATCGCCCAGCCCCGCCTGACCGCCGACGAGCCGGCGTTCGACGTGTTCTGGGAGGCCACCCAGGAGCGCACCCCCGTCGAGTTCGAGTACCGCCGCTCGGGGCAGCCCACCGCCACCACGCGCCACCTGCAGCCGTGGGGGGTCGTGCGCTACTCCGGACGCTGGTACGCCGTCGGCCTGGACACCGACCGCGGCGAGGAGCGCGTCTTCCGGCTCTCCCGCGTCGAGGGCGCCGCGCGCAAGACCGGCGAGCCTGCGTCGTACGACGTCCCCGCCGGCACCGACCTGCGCGAGACCGCCCGCCGGCTCGCGCCCGCCCCGACCACCGAGCGGGCGGTCGTCCTGGTCCGCGCCGGCGCCGGTCTGGCGCTGCGCCGCGTCGCCGAGAGCGTCGAGACGGGCGTCGACGGCCCCGACACGGGCACGGCCTGGGACCGGCTCGTCGTGGTCCGCAACGGTCAGGGACTCGCCGACGAGATCCTGGGCCACGGCGCCGACGTCCTCGTCGAGGAGCCGGCCACCCTGCGCGACGAGGTCGTGGCGCGGCTGACCGCGGCGGTCGGGGGAGCGGCATGACCACCGCCCGACCCGCACCCAGCGGCGCCAAGGACCAGGTCGCCCGGCTCCTCACCCTGGTGCCGTTCCTGCACGCCCGCGGCCAGGTCCGCCTCGACGACGCGGCCGCGGCGCTCGGCGTGCCCGCCGACCAGCTGGTCAAGGACCTCAAGGTCCTCCTCATGTGCGGCCTGCCGGGCGGCTACCCCGACGACCTGATCGACGTCGACCTCGACGCCCTCGAGGGCCCCGAGGCCGACGGCGTCATCCGCGTCTCCAACGCCGACTACCTCGCCCGACCCCTGCGGCTGACCCCCACCGAGGCGACCGCGATCATCGTGGCCCTGCGGGCGCTGCGCAACGGCGCTACCGACGAGACCCGGGTCGTGGTGGACCGCGCGCTGGCGAAGCTCGAGGCCGCCGCCGCCGAGGGCACCGCCGCGCCGCGGATCGACCCCGGCGACGAGCCGGTCGAGGCCGACCTGTCGCGCCTCGAGGCCCGACTCCGCGACGCCGCGCGGCGCCAGCGCCAGGTCCGGCTGACCTACTTCGTGCCGTCCCGCGACGAGGAGTCCGAGCGCACCGTCGACCCTCGCGGCGTCGTGACCGCCAACGGCTTCGCCTACCTCGACGCGTGGTGCCACAGCGCCGAGGCGCCACGGCTGTTCCGGCTCGACCGGATCCACGAGGCGGAGGTCCTCGACACCGCGATCGAGACCCCTCCGGAGGCCCCGCGCGACCTCGGCGACGGCCTCTTCGCCCAGTCGTCCGAGACCACCCGGGTCCGGCTGCTCCTCGAGCCGGCCGCCCGCTGGGTCGTCGAGTACTACCCCGTCGAGTCGGTCCGCCAGCGCGCCCGTGGCCGTCTCGAGGTCGCGCTCCAGGTCGCCGACGAGCGCTGGCTCCAGCGCCTGCTGCTCCGGCTGGCCCCCCACGCCCGGGTGATCAGCCCCCCGGAGCTCACCACCACGTTCACCGACGCCGCACAGGCTGCCCTCAGCCTCTACAACCACCCCGGCGTAGGATGAAGACGTCCGTCTCCACCACGTGAGGACCCACATGAACTCGCTCGCCATCGCCGGCCTCGGGACCCCCGAGCTCCTGATCATCCTGGCCGTCGTGATCCTGCTCTTCGGGGCCTCCAAGCTCCCCGAGCTCGCTCGCGGCAGCGGCCGTGCGCTGCGGATCTTCAAGGCCGAGACCAAGGGCCTGACCGATGACGACGACGACCTGAAGACGCCCGAGCAGCGCGCGCTCGACGCCCGCCAGGCCGAGCTCGACGCCGAGCGCGACCGCCTCGCGCGCGAGCAGCAGCACCGCGACGACACGACTGCCTGACCCCTCCGTGGCGTTCTCTGTCGGCGGTGTCGTGCGCCTGCTGCGCGGCGCACCGCAGCACCCCGTCGGCCCCGACGGCCGGATGGCGCTCTCGGACCACCTCCGCGAGCTCCGCGCCCGGCTGATCCGGTCGGCGCTGTTCCTGTTCGTCATCTTCTTCGTGGCGCTGTTCTTCTACGGCCAGCCCCACGGCGGCCTGCTCGAGCTCGTCCTGGGCCCCTACAACCAGGCCCGCGAGGCGCTGGACCAGAAGACCCAGACCACGGCGTACGTCGCGGGCGCCACCGGTCCGCTGATGCTGCAGCTCAAGCTGTGCGGCGTCGCGGCGATCGTGGTCTCCAGTCCCTACTGGCTCTACCAGATCTGGGGCTTCATCGTCCCCGGCCTGCACCCCAAGGAGCGGAAGTGGTCGCGGGTCTTCGCCGCGGTCGCCGGCCCGCTGTTCTTCGTGGGTGTCGCGACGGGCTACTACGTGCTCCCCAAGGGCCTCGAGGTGCTGATCGGGTTCACCCCGGCCCAGCTGCAGAACCTCGTCGAGTTCGGCGAGTACTTCTCCTTCCTGACCCGGATGCTGCTGGTCTTCGGCATCTCCTTCGAGATCCCGCTGTTCGTGATCATGCTCAACCTCGCCGGCGTCGTGTCCGGCAAGGCGATCGGGCGATACCGGCCCTGGATCATCCTCGGCACGTTCGTCTTCGCCGCCGTCGCCACGCCCTCCACCGACCCGTTCTCGATGCTGATGCTGGCCATCCCGATGCTGGTGCTCTTCCTCATCGCCGAGGTCGTGGCCCGCACCGTCGACCGCGCCAAGGTCCGCAAGCGGGCCGCCACCGGCACCGACCAGTGGGCCGACGACGAGATCTCGCCCCTGTGACCGCGCCCGAGAGCTCCCCGTGAGCGGGCCCCAGACCTTCGACCTCGTGGACGTCGATCCCTTCGACCTGCCCGCCTGGCTCGGCGAGAGCGACGTCGTCTGGGAGCCCGACCTCGGCGTCCGGACGGGCCACCACGTGCTCGGCCGGCTGACCAGCGCCGGAGAGGACGAGCTGCCCTGCGACCTGCTGGCGGTCGACGAGGCCTACCCCGTCCCGGTCGCCGACGACCGGGCGCGCCTGCACGCCCACCAGGCCTGGCGGCACGGCCAGATCCTCCTGGTCACCGTGGAGGGCCGCCTGACGATGGCCGTGCCCGGCACGTCCTTCAGCGCCGACGTCGTCCTCGACGCCCTGAGCCGGCTCGCCAAGGCCGTCGGCGCCTCCACCGACCGCTACGCCGCGCTGCTCCGGATCGGCTCGGAGAAGCACCGTCGTTCGCGCTGATCGCACCCCCTCCGGCCGCTAGTCTCGGCGCGTGACCGGCAGCTCCCGCGAGATCGCGCTCCTCACCAATCCCACGTCGGGCAAGGGCAAGGGGGCACGGGCCCGTGCCGCGGTCCTGCCCCGGCTCCGCGCGGCCGGCATCACCGTCCGCGACCTCCAGGGCGGCAACGCCGACGAGGCCCTCGACCTGGCCCGCCAGGCCGTCGCGGACGGGGTGGACTCGCTCGTGGTCTGCGGCGGCGACGGGATGGTCCACCTGGGCGCCCAGGCCGTCGCCACGACGTCGACCAGCCTCGGGATCATCCCGGCCGGCACCGGCAACGACGTCGCGCGCTACTTCGACATCCCGCGCAAGGACCCGCTGGCGGCCGCGGACCGGGTCATCGGTGCCCGGACCCGCACGATCGACCTGGCCCGCAGCGGCTCGTCGTACTTCGTGACCGTGCTGGCGGCCGGCTTCGACGCCATCGTCAACGAGCGCGCCAACCGGATGACCTGGCCCAAGGGGCAGATGCGCTACAACCTCGCCACGCTGGCGGAGCTGCGCACCTTCGAGCCGCTGCCCTACACCCTTGAGCTCGACGGGGTGGTGCAGCGCCTCGACGCGATGCTCGTCGCCGTCGGCAACGGCCCGTCCTTCGGGGGCGGGCTGCGGATCACCGAGGGCGCCGTCCTCGACGACGGGATGCTCGACGTGGTGATCATCAAGACGATGACCAAGCCCGACCTGATCCGCACCTACCCCAAGCTCTTCAAGGGCACCCACGTCACCCACCCGCAGTACGAGCACCACCGGGTCCGCACGGTCACCGTCGCCGCACCCGGCATCGTGTCCTACGCCGACGGCGAACGGTTCGGCCCGCTGCCGCTGACCATCGAGTGCGCCCCCGGAGCGTTGACCGTCCTCTGCTGACCCCGCCCGTAGGGTGGGGGCCATGAGCACGGCCGACGACCTCTCGCCGGCGGAGCGGTACGCCGACTACCGCAACGGCCGCAAGCACCCGGTCTTCCGGGCCTTCGAGAGCCTCTACTCCTTCCCCCTCGACGACTTCCAGGCGCGCGCCTGCCACGAGATCGAGGACGGGCGTGGCGTGCTGGTCGCCGCGCCCACCGGCTCGGGCAAGACGATCGTCGGCGAGTTCGCCGTCCACCTGGCGCTCGAGACCGGGCGCAAGTGCTTCTACACGACGCCGATCAAGGCGCTGTCCAACCAGAAGTACAACGACCTCGTGGCCCGCTACGGGCCCGACCAGGTGGGCCTGCTCACCGGTGACAACTCCGTCAACGGCGAGGCGCCCATCGTCGTGATGACGACCGAGGTGCTGCGCAACATGCTGTACGCCGGCTCCCGGACCCTGCTCGGCCTGGGCTTCGTGGTCATGGACGAGGTGCACTACCTCGCGGACCGCGCCCGGGGTGCCGTGTGGGAGGAGGTGATCATCCACCTGCCCGAGTCGGTGGCGCTGGTCTCGCTCTCGGCCACCGTGTCCAACGCCGAGGAGTTCGGCGAGTGGCTGGCCACCGTCCGCGGCGACACGACCACCATCGTGGAGGAGAAGCGGCCGGTGCCGCTCTACCAGCACGTGATGGTCGGCAAGCGGCTCCTCGACCTCTTCGCCGACTCCGACGTCGACGCCAAGGCCGGCTTCGTCAAGGAGGGCGCCCCGGTCAACAACGAGCTGCTCCGGATCGCCCGGGACGACTGGGCCTCGAGCCGGATGAAGGACCGCCGGTCCCCGCGCGGACGCTCGCAGGCCGGGGGTGGGCGTGGCAACGCCGGCGGGCCCAAGCAGGTCGGCAACGGCCGCCGGGTCTGGATCCCCAGCCGCTACGACGTCATCGACCGGCTCGACCGCGAAGGACTGCTGCCCGCGATCGTCTTCATCTTCAGCCGGGTCGGCTGCGACGCGGCCGTCACCCAGTGCCTCAACGCCGGCATCCGTCTCACCTCGCCGGAGGAGCGCGACGCGATCTACCAGTTCGTCGAGGAGAGCTGCCGACACCTCCCGGACGAGGACCTGCAGGTCCTCGGCTACCACGACTTCCTCGACGGCCTGACCCGCGGCGTCGCCGCGCACCATGCCGGCATGCTGCCGGCGTTCAAGCAGTGCGTCGAGGAGCTCTACCTCCGCGGCCTGTGCAAGGTCGTCTTCGCCACCGAGACCCTGGCGCTCGGCATCAACATGCCCGCCCGCACCGTCGTCATCGAGAAGCTGACGAAGTGGAACGGCGAGACCCACGCCGACATCACGCCGGGGGAGTACACCCAGCTCACCGGCCGGGCCGGCCGCCGCGGCCTCGACGTCGAGGGCCACGGCGTCGTGCTCTGGCAGCCCGGCATCAACCCGCGGGAGGTCGCCGGTCTCGCCTCGACCCGGACCTACCCGCTCCGTTCGTCCTTCCGGCCGTCGTACAACATGGCGGTCAACCTGGTGCACCAGTTCGGCCGCGAGCGCTCCCGCGAGCTGCTCGAGCAGTCGTTCGCCCAGTTCCAGGCCGACAAGGCGGTCGTCGGGCTGGCCCGGCAGCTGCGCAAGAGCGAGGACGCGCTCGACGGCTACCGGGAGGCCGCCACCTGCCACCTCGGCGACTTCATGGAGTACGCCGCCCTCCGCCGCCGGATCAGCGACGCCGAGAAGGGCGCCGCGAAGTCCCGCCGCAACGACCGGCGCGAGGAGGCGCTCGCGTCGTTGGCGCAGCTGAAGCCGGGTGACGTGATCGAGGTGCCGACCGGCAAGTTCGCCGGCTTCGCGGTCGTCATCGACCCGGGGTTCTCCGCCGAGGGCCCGCGCCCCTACGTCGTGACCGCCGACCGGCAGGCCCGGCGGCTGGCGATGATCGACTTCCCGACCCCGGTGGCCGCGGTGACCCGGCTGAAGATCCCGAAGAACTTCAACGGCCGCAACCCGCAGATGCGCCGCGACCTCGCCTCGGCGCTGCGGTCCCGCACGCACAACCTCACCTCGCCCCCGACCCGGCCCGGCAAGGCGCCGGCCGACAGCGGCACGGAGCGCGAGGTGACCCGGCTGCGCAACGAGATGAAGGCGCACCCGTGCCACCAGTGCCCCGACCGCGAGGACCACGCCCGCTGGTCGGAGCGGTGGTTCAAGCTGGACCGCGACGCCCGGACCCTCAAGCGCCGGGTCGAGCAGCGCACCAACACCGTGGCGCGGCAGTTCGACCGGGTGTGCGAGGTGCTGACGGCGTTGGAGTACCTCGACGGTGACGAGGTGACCCCCCGCGGACGGCACCTGATGCGGCTCTACTCCGACATGGACCTGGTGGCCGCCGAGTCGCTGCGGCACGGCCTGTGGGACGGCCTCACGCCCTCCGAGCTGGCGGCCGCCCTGTCGGTGCTGGTCTTCGAGGCCCGGCGTCCCGATGACGCCAGCTCGCCGCGGATCCCCGGCGGCCCGGTCAAGCCGGTCGTGGGGGAGATGGTGAAGCTGTGGGGTGAGCTGGACGCGCTGGAGCGCGAGCACCACCTCGACTTCCTGCGCGCGCCCGATCTGGGGTTCGCGTGGGCGGCGTACCGCTGGGCCGAGGGCGACGACCTCGACGACGTCCTCGGCGCCATCGAGCTGGCCGCCGGTGACTTCGTGCGCTGGATGAAGCAGCTCCTCGACCTGGCGGGTCAGGTGGCCGACGCGGCCGGCGACGCCGAGCTGCGCGAGACCGCGCGCGAGGTCGTGCGGCGACTGCGGCGCGGCGTGGTGGCCTACTCCGGGCTCGCCGACTGAGGGTCGACCCGGCCGCTGGTCTGGTCCGCTTCGTTACGCCTCTGTTGCGGGAGCCTGTGAGTTCGGGTCGAACCGCGATTTACCCCAGGTTGGTGCTGGTGCGAGGAGCCACGGCGCCCCTAGATTCGTCATGTGGTCCCAACGCCAGGCCCACTCATGAGTCCTCGGACCGGGGGGTCGTGCGTGTCCCGGAAGTCGCGAGGGGAACAGCAGGGGTTCGTTCCCTTCTGTGGCTCGTCGCTCCGGGTGGGACCACGGCGCACGACCGCCGATCACGGTCTGCGCAAACATCCAGGCCACCGGCCGATCCCCTGTCGGACCCGGTGACCTGCGAGGCCGGTGGACGGCCGATCCGTCGGACGTCCACCGGTCGCCGCTCTGCCCCTCAGTCGCGGACCGCGCGGGCGAGAGCGTCGTCGAGACCGGTGTCGCCGCCGACGAGGTTCCACTGGTGCCCCACGCTCAGGTCTTCGTCGACCAGACGGGCCACCACCGCGGCGACGTCGGCGCGCGTGACGTCGCCGCGCTCGACGTGCTCCCCGAGCTCGACCAGCCCGGTGGCCGGGTCGTCGGTCAGGCGACCGGGTCGCAGGATCGTCCACGCCAGGTCGCTGGCCCGCAGGGCGGCGTCCGCGTCCCGCTTGGCCTCGACGTAGGCCCGCCAGACGTCGCCGGTGCCCTCGGGCAGCGGCGCGTCGACGCCGATGGCGGAGATCTGGATGAAACGACGGATCCCGGCGAGGCGGGCCCCCTCGATGGACTTCAGCGAGCCCTCGAGGTCCACGGTGCGCTTGCGCTCGATGTTGCCGTCGGGGCCGCCGCCGGCGGCGAACACGACGACCTGGCAACCCTCGAAGGCCGCGGCGAACGCGGCGGCGTCCTGCCGCTCGATGTCGAGCATCCGCACCTCCGCCCCCAGACCCTCGAGCTCGCCTCGGTGGGCCTCGTTCCGGACCAGGGCGACCGGCTGGTGACCGGCGGCGACGAGGGGCTCGTGGAGGAGTCGGGCCACCTGTCCGTGGCCCCCGACGACTGCGACATGGCTCATGCCCCCCGACTGTACGGCGCGGCCCCAGCCGCGACTTGACGTCCGTTTCCGGCCCGGCGGGCCCCGTGATCGGCGTACGGTCTCGGGAGCGGGCGCCGTGCTGCCCGCGTCGGTGCGGGTGACGAGGGAGAGCCGATGGACGACCACACCGGGTTGCTCGTGATCGGCGCCGGGCCCTACGCCTACGCCGCGGCCGCGCACGCCCGGGCGCACGGCATCCCGACGCGGATCCAGGGCGAGCCGATGTCGTTCTGGCGCCGGCGGATGCCCGCCGAGATGTTCCTGCGCTCCGGCCCGGACTGGCACCTCGACGCGGCCGGGGAGCACACCTTCGCGGCCTACTTCGAGGACCGTGGCCTCGCACCTGCCGAGCACGACCCGATCCCGATCGGCGTGTTCCTGGACCACACCGACTGGTTCGCGGAGCAGAAGAAGCTCGACGTGGACTGGCGCCTGGTGACCGCGTTGGAGCCCCTCGACCACGGCGGTTTCGTCGCGACCCTCTCCGACGGCTCGCGGCTCGGCGCCGAGAAGGTGCTGGCCGCGCCGGGAGTGGGGTTCTTCGCGGACCTCCCTGAGTGGGTCACCGACGTGCCGTCCGACCGCTTCTCCCACACCAGCGACCTGGTGACCTTCGGCGACCTCGCGGGCGCCCGGGTCGTGGTGGTGGGCGGGCGGCAGAGCGCCTACGAGTGGGCGGCGCTGCTGTGCGACCACGGGGCGGCCCGGGTCGACCTGGTGCACCGGCACGAGGTGCCGGCCTTCGAACGCGTCAGCTGGGGCTTCGTGGACGCCTACGTCGACGAGACGCTGCGCACGCGCGGCTGGTGGCGCGGTCTGTCCGACGCGGAGCGGGCCGCGATCGCGACGAGGTTCTGGGAGGTCGGCCGGCTGACCCTCGAGCCGTGGCTCGTGCCGCGACTGCTGCCCGACGTCGTACGCCGGCACCCGGGGACGGCCGTCACCCACGTCGGCAACCGTCCCGACGGCACGCTCGTCCTCGAGCTCTCCAACGGCAGTCCCCTGGAGGCCGACCACGTGGTCTTCGCCAGCGGCTACCGCGCCGACCTCGGGGCGGTGCCCTACCTCGCCGGCGTGCTCGACCGGGTGTCGGTGACCGACGGCTTCCCGGACCTCAACGAGGGCATGGAGACGACGCTGCCGGGGTTGTTCGTGACCGGCTTCGCCGCGACCCGGGACTTCGGCCCGTTCTACGGCTTCACCAAGGGCTGCCCCTCGGCGGCCCGGATCGCGGTGGGGGAGATGCTCAGCGTGCGGTGAGGACCTCGACGAGCCGCTGCATCGGACTCTCCAGCCCGTAGCGCTCGGCCAGGGCCAGCACCCGCTCGGGGTCGCGGGGAGTGCGGGGGAGCGCGGTGGCCGGCGTACCGAGGTCGATGTCGCGTGCGACGGCGACCACCGTGGGCGCGACCTCGAGGTAGTCCAGGGCGGCCTTGATCTTGCCGCGGGGGCCGGGCCCCATGTCGGCGTCGGGGTCGTGCGCCGCCGCGACGATGCCGTCGATGTCGCCGAAGCGCTCGAGGAGCGTCGCCGCGGTCTTCTCGCCCACGCCCTTGACCCCCGGCAGGCCGTCGGACATGTCGCCGCGCATGGTGGCGAAGTCGGCGTACTGGTGGGCGTCGATGGCGTACTTGGCCCGCACCCACTCGTTGGTGACGCGCTCGTGGTTGCCCACGCCGCGGGCGATGTAGAGGACCCGGACGTCGGCCTCGTCGTCGACGAGCTGGAACAGGTCGCGGTCGCCGGTGACGATGTCGACGGGCTGGCCGGCGCCGGTCGCGAGGGTGCCGATGACGTCGTCGGCCTCATAGCCGTCGGCGCCGACGACGGTGATCCCCAGCGCGTCGAGCACCTCGAGGATGATCGGCACCTGGACCTGCAGCGGGTCGGGGACCTCCTCGACGTCCGGCGCCGCCCCGGGCACCTCCTCGACGACGCGGTGCGCCTTGTACGACGGGATCAGGTCGACCCGCCACTGCGGCCGCCAGTCGTTGTCCCAGCAGCAGACCAGGTCGGTCGGGCCGTAGTCACCGACGAGCCGCGAGATGAAGTCGAGCAGCCCGCGCACGGCGTTGACGGGGGTGCCGTCGGGGCCGCTGATCTCGGGGACGCCGAAGAACGCGCGGAAGTACAGGGACGCGGTGTCGAGCAACATCAATCGGCCCGTGTCGGTGCTGGTCACGGGCGGCATCCTGCCACGTCGCGACCGCTACGCTTCCGGGATGAGCACGTCCGACGTCGAAGCGACCGACCGCAAGATCCTCGAGCTGCTGGCCACCGACGGCCGGATGTCCTTCACCGACCTCGGCAAGGCCACCGGCCTGTCCACCTCCGCCGTCCACCAGCGGGTCAAGCGGCTCGAGTCGCGCGGCATGATCAAGGGCTACGTCGCGATCGTCGACCACGACCAGATCGGTCTGCCGCTCACGGCCTTCGTCTCGATCCGGCCCATCGACCCCTCCCAGCCCGACGACTCCCCGGACCGGCTCGCCGACATCCGCGAGATCGAGTCGTGCTGGTCGGTCGCCGGCGACGAGTCGTACATCCTCAAGGTCCGCGTCGCCACCCCCGCCGCCCTCGAGGACCTGCTCGCCCGGATCCGGTCCGCCGCCAACGTCTCCACCCGGACCACGATCGTGCTGTCGACGCCGTACGAGAACCGGCCCGCCTAGTCCGACCGGACAACACCCGGCCCGGAGGTGCTGAGCACTGCCGTTTGGTCCCCAACGGCACGTTTCACGGGGTCGAACATGCCGTTGGGGACCAAACGGCATCGCTCGCCGCGACGGCCGGGTCCACTGGGCGTCCTGGGGCGCCAGAGACGCCCGTGACATCCGAGGCTCCAGCAGCTCACCGTTTGGTCACCAACGGCACGTCGGGACCCCGATTTCATGCCGTTGGGGACCAAACGGCATGCCCGGCCGGCCCCCAGCGGCCCTCAGTACGCCTGCAGCGCGGCCATCCGCCGTGAGGCCTCGGCGACCTCGGCCGCCTTCAGCTCCGACTCGTCGAGGTCGGCGTGGTCGGCCCACCACTGCTGGCCGGCCTCGGGGAGGGTGTGGATCGGGTCGTAGTACTCATAGGTGCGCGAGAGGGCGTCGGACGCGGTGGCCTCGATGGAGGTCCGGTAGTTCTTCGTCCAGTACGAGATGCCGCGCTCGGTGTCGTACGACGACACCTGGTGCACCCAGCGCTTGCCGACGAACGGCACGTCGCAGACGATCCGCGGGGTGGCGAAGCCGGGGAGGTAGCCCATGATGTGGTGCTGCAGCCGCTGTGCGTCGGCCACCGAGACCCGCCAGTGCTCCGAGAACGGGATCATGTCGCACATGTAGAAGTAGTAGGGCATGATCTGCGCGCCGTCGAGCAGCCGGAAGCACAGGTCGAGCAGCGCGTGCGGGTCGGCGTTGACGCCGTTGAGCAGCACGCCCTGGTTGCGCACGTCGCGCACCCCCGCCTCCAGCATCGCCGCCGACGCCTGCGCGACGATCGGGGTGATGGAGTTGGCGTGGTTGGCGTGGGTGTGGATCGCCAAGGACACCCCGCGCGAGCGGGCGAGGCCGGCGACGCGCGCCATGCCGGCGCGGACGTCGTCCTGCAGCCAGTGCTGGGGGAGGCCGATCAGGGCCTTGGTGGCGAGCCGGATGTCGCGGATGTTCTCGACCTCGAGCAGCGACATCAGGAAGGCCTCGAGGCGGGGCCACGGCATGTTGGCCACGTCGCCGCCGGAGACCACCACGTCGCGCACCTGCGGCGTACGACGCAGGTAGTCGAGCATCGACTCGAGCCGGTCGTTGGGCTTGCCCACGAACTTGAGCTTGTCGATGGTCGGGGTCGAGTTGCCGACCAGGTCCATCCGCGTGCAGTGGCCGCAGTACTGCGGGCAGGTCGGCAACAGCTCGGCCAGCACCTTGGTGGGGTAGCGATGCGTGAGGCCCTCGGCCACCCACATGTCGTGCTCGTGCAGGGAGTCGCGCGTGGCGTGCGGGTGCGAGGACCAGTCGGTACGTCGATCGCTGAACACCGGGATCATGTAGTGCCGGACCGGGTCGGCGTAGAACGCGTCGGTCAGCGAGCCCGGTCCAGCCGGGGTCGACTGGGGGACCATCGTGTTCATCATCTGCGGCGGCACGAGCATCGACATCGTGGCCCGCTCGGCCTGGTCGCGCTCGAGGTCGGCGTAGAACCGCTCGTCCAGCAGGTCACCCATCAGCTCGCGGAGCTGACGGACGTTCTTGACGCAGTGGGCGCGCTGCCACTGCACCGACTCCCAGTCGGAAGCAGAGACGTCCTGCCACCCCGGGAACCGGGTCCAGTCGGGCTCGACGAGCTCCACCCGCTGGTAGGGGTAGGGCTGTCCGGTCTCCAGACCGATGGCGGTTTCGATGCTCATGGGGCGCTCCCGGGTTCAGGGTCGTCGTGGCGGCGGCGCGTCGTTTGTGCGTGGCACGTCTCCTCTGCCAGAGTACGAGGAGATCCTGCGGCCTGTCGAATGCCACGCCGTAGAATTTCCTGCCAACAGTCACGTACGACGGAGGACCGACGGTGAAGTCGCCCCGAGCCAGCGATCCGACCGGCCTGCACCGCGTCCTCGACGACGCGACCGTGCTGCCCCAGGCAGCCCAGCGGCTCGACACCACCCGGGCGCTGTGGCCCGACGAGGTCCGGGTCCGCGTCGAGACCCTCAACCTCGACGCCGCGTCCTACCGCCAGCTCGAGCGCAAGCACGGGGGAGCGGGGGAGGCCATCCGGGCCGAGGTCCTCGACATCGTCGCGAGCCGCGGCAAGATGCAGAACCCCGAGACCGGCTCCGGCGGCATGCTCGTCGGCGTCGTCGAGGAGGTCGGCCCCGAGTCGCCCCTCGGTCTGTCGGTCGGCGACCGGATCGCCACCCTGGTCTCGCTCACCCTCACGCCGCTCGTCATCGAGGACGGCCTGTCCCGCTGGGACGGTCGCGGCGAGCAGGTGCCCTGCGACGGCTACGCCGTCCTGTTCGGCCGCTCGATCGCGGCCGTCATCCCCGACGACCTGCCGGCGGCGCTCAGCCTGTCGGTGATGGACGTGTGCGGCGCCCCCGCGCTCACCGCCCGGGTCGTCGCGGGCTACGTCTCGGCAGGCTCGACGACCGGGGGACCCACGGTCGCCGTCATCGGCGGGGGTGGGAAGTCCGGCTCGCTCAGCCTCGCCGCGGCACGGCAGGCCGGGGCGGCCCGGGCCATCGGTGTGGTCCCGCACGAGCGCGAGGCAGCACTGCTCCGCGACGCGGGGCTCGCCGACGAGGTCGTCGTCGCAGACGCCCGTGACCCCATCGCCCTGCGCGATGCGGTGACGGCCGCAGGGGGACCGGCCGACATCACGGTCGTCTGCGTCGACGTGCCCGGCTGCGAGGGCGGCGCGATCCTCGCGACCGCCGACCGCGGCACCGTCATCTTCTTCTCGATGGCGACCTCGTTCTCGGCCGCCGCACTCGGCGCCGAGGGCGTCGCCGCCGACGTGACCATGCTGGTGGGCAACGGCTACGTGCCGGGCCACGCGGCGTACGCCATGGAGCTGCTGCGCACCCACGACGGCGTACGCCGGCTCTTCGAAGGCCGTCTGGAGGCCCACGCATGACCCGGGGCAAGCTCGACCTCGACCCGGCCACCGTCAAGCAGGCCCGGGCACTGGCCCGCAAGGCCGGCAGCCCGATCGTCACGATGGCCAAGAAGCACACCACCGTGGCCGTCGAGCGGGCCACGCTGCGCCTGGCCGGCCTCGAGGGTGCCGACGCGGAGGGCACGCCCTGGGTCAACCGGCTCATGGACGTCGTCCGCGCCGACACCGGCCTCGAGCACGGCGTCGCGCTCCCGGTCTGGGACGCCCTGCTCCGCGGCGAGGCCGACGACCTGTCCACGCTGGCCCAGAAGGCCTCGGCCGGCTCGGTCACGTTCCGGCTGCCCGAGGGCAAGGACGCCGAGCGCGCCCGCAGGGCCTCGCGCACCCAGGTCGGCCGGGGCATCAAGCGCATCGACGCCCGTCGGGTCGAGCGCGACCGGCTGATCAAGCGCTTCGGTGACGCACCGCGCAAGCCGTGGATCTACCTCATCGTCGCCACGGGCGACATCCACGAGGACATCCCGCAGGCCCAGCAGGCGGCCCGCGAGGGCGCGGACATCATCGCGGTGATCCGCTCGACCGGGCAGAGCCTGCTCGACTACGTGCCCGAGGGGGCGACCCGCGAGGGCTTCGCCGGCACCTACGCGACGCAGGAGAACTTCCGCCTGATGCGCGCCGCGCTCGACGAGTCCAGCAAGGAGCTCGGCCGGTACGTCCGGCTCACCAACTACGCCTCGGGCCTGTGCATGCCGGAGATCGCGGCGCTGGCCGGTCTCGAGCGGCTCGACATGATGCTCAACGACTCGATGTACGGCATCCTCTTCCGCGACATCAACCCGGTCCGGACCTTCGTCGACCAGCGCTTCAGCCGCCAGGTCCACGCCCGCGCCGGCATCATCATCAACACCGGCGAGGACAACTACCTCACCACCGCCGACGCGGTCGACGCCGCCCACACCGTCACCACCAGCCAGCTCCTCAACGAGTACTTCGCCAAGGAGGCCGGCCTCGAGGACTGGCAGCTCGGCCTGGGCCACGCCTTCGAGATCGACCCCGAGGTGCCCGACTCGTTCCGCCTCGAGCTGGCGCACGCGATGCTCGCCCGGGACCTGTTCCCGAACGCCCCGCTCAAGTGGATGCCGCCCACGCGGCACATGACCGGCGACGTGTTCCGCGGCTACCTCCTCGACGGGTTCTTCAACCTCGTCGGCGCGCTGACCGGCCAGGGCATCCTGCTCGTCGGGATGATGACCGAGGCCGTCGTGACGCCGTGGCTGTCCGACCGCGACCTGGCCCTGCAGAACGTCCGCTACGTCATGAACGCCGCCGGCAACCTCCACCAGGACTTCCGCCCCGAGCCTGACGGCTTCATCGCCAACCGGGCGCGCCAGGTGCTGGGGGAGTCGATCGACCTGATGGGCCAGATCCTCGACCACGAGCACGGCCTGCTCGACGCGATCGCCGACGGCACCTTCGGCCTGATGAAGCGCCCCCAGGACGCCGGACGCGGCCTGGACGGCGTCGCTGCGAAGTCCAGCGCCTACTACAACCCGGCGTCCGAGCTCCTGGAGGAGAAGTGAGCACGATCGTCCGCCCGTACGGCGACACCACCGGCGACGGGATGGTGCAGCTCAGCTTCACCCTGCCGATCCCGCACTCCAAGGTGGCCGAGGGGGCCGCGGCCCAGCTGGCCAACAAGATGGGCATGGACCCGGCCCTGGTCGTGCACGCCAAGCCGATGGGCCCGGACTTCACGTTCTTCGTCGTCTACGGCCGGGTGCACCACCTCGTCGACGTCAGCAAGGTCGAGGTCGTCGAGCGCGACTACCCCCTGCTGACGCCGAAGGAGGTCAACGCCGCGGTCAAGCGCAGCCTGCGCCGGCGCCTCGTCGTCGTGGGCGCCTGCATCGGCACCGACGCCCACACCGTCGGGATCGACGCCATCCTCAACATCAAGGGGTTCGCGGGGGAGAAGGGCCTCGAGTACTACCGGGAGGTCAAGGTCGTGAACCTCGGCGCCCAGGTCTCCGTCCCGCAGCTCGTCGAGCGGGCTCGCGCCGAGAAGGCCGACGCCGTGCTCGTCTCCCAGGTGGTCACCCAGCGCGACGCCCACCTGCTCAACACCCGCGAGATGTCCGCGGCGTTCCGTGAGTCCTACCCCTCCGACCGGCGTCCGCTGCTCATCGTGGGCGGTCCCCGCTTCGACGAGTCCGCGGCCGCCGAGCTCGGCGTCGACCGGGTCTTCGGCCGCGGCACCACCCCGGGCGAGGTCGCGTCGTACCTCGTCGCCCAGCTCGCACCCACCCCGTCCACGAGGAAGGCATCCTGATGGTCTCGACAGGCTCGACCACCGAGGCGAAGGTCGGCACCGTCGTCGTGCACCGTCGCTACGTGCCCTACTCACACGCCCACTACGCCGGCAACCTGGTCGACGGGGCCTACAGCCTGGGGCTCTTCGGCGACGTCGCCACCGAGATGTGCATCCGCACCGACGGTGACGAGGGCCTGTTCGCCTCCTACTCCGACGTCCAGTTCCGGGCACCCGTCCGCGCCGGCGACGTCCTGGAGATCACCTGCGAGCTCACCCGGGTCGGCACCCGGTCGCGGGTCATGGACTTCGCGGTGCACGTCGTGGCGCGCGGTGCCGCGACCGAGGCCGCACCCGGCGCGGCCGAGGTCCTGGCCGAGCCGCTGCTGGCCACCAGCGCCACCGGCACCGTCGTCGTCCCCGGCTGAGCAGAGGTCCGCATCGCGGGACGCAGCGGTCCGGACATCTGGACCGCTCCCGCGATTCGCGCGGGACACGCCGGGGGCACGAGAAGTTTTCCGTTTCGGATTCGTGACCCAGGTCACGCTCCTGACCTGCGACTTCGGCCGAATTCGCAGGTCAGCAGGGTGTTGACAGGCGGGCCGGTGCCACCGCAGGGTATGCCGGTCCGTCCATGCAGATCGTGGTCGGCGAGCCGCCGTCCGAGTGGCCGGGTCAGAGGGTGGGGTGCCAACCACTCGTCCAGTCCTGGTCCGCGGAGGCCGGCTCGCCCCATGAGGGCGGATGCGGAAGGACCCCGTGTCCCCTAGACAACACCCCGGCCTCGGCAGCCGGTCGTTCCCTGGGTGGTCCGAAGGGTCCGGGGGCCTTCCGCGACCTGCATGAACCAGAGTCGGACCCTCGGCTACCTTTGCGCACGTGCTCCGACGGTCCCTCCTCGCGCTGATCGCAGGCGGGCTCACCTCTCTCGCGTTCGAGCCCGTGGCCGCCGCCTGGCTGGTCCCGATCGGCGTCGCCGGTTTCGTCCTCTCCACCCGCGGCGTCCCTGCCACGCGTGCCTGGATCCCCGGCCTGGTCTTCGGGATCGGGTTCTACTTCCCGCTGATCTGGTGGATGCGGGCCGTCGGGTCCGACGCATGGGCTGCTCTCGCCGGCATCGAGGCGCTCTTCTACGGCGCGCTGGGCAGCGCCACCGCCGTGCTGGCCCGACAGCGCCTCTGGCCGCTGACCGTCGCCGCGGCCTGGGTGACGATGGAGTCGGTGCGCAGCACCTGGCCCTTCAGCGGCATGCCGTGGGGCCGGCTCGCGTTCGCGACCGTCGACACCCCGGTCCAGGACGCCCTGGCGTACGTCGGCAGCACCGGGCTGGGCTTCCTGCTCGCCCTGGCCGGGTGCCTGCTCGCGGGGGCCGTCGTCGAGACCGGGCGGACGAGGCTGGTCGCGGCGGGCGCACTCGCCGCGGTCCTCGGCCTCACCGTGCTCCCCACCCTGGTGCCGTGGGGCTTCCACGCCGACCGCGAGATCACGGTCGCGGCCGTGCAGGGCGACGTGCCGGGCAACGGCGACGACATCCTGCTCGACTACCGCCAGGTCACGCGCAACCACGTCGACGCGACCATCCAGCTGGGGAGCGAGGTCGACGCGGGGGAGCGGCCGCGGCCGGACTTCGTGATCTGGCCCGAGAACTCCACGGCCGTCGACCCGTTCCTCGACGCGGAGACCAACGCGGGGATCCGGGCCGCCTCACAGGCGATCGACGTACCTCTCCTCGTGGGGGCGATCGTGGAGGCCGGCCCCGAGCACGTCCTCAACCAGGGCATCGTCTGGGAGCCCGGCGTGGGCGCGGGGGACCGCTACACGAAGTGGCACCCGGTGCCCTACGGGGAGTACATCCCCTTCCGGTCGTTCTTCAGCGGCAACTTCGGACGGCTCGCGCTCATCTCCCGCGACATGCTGGCCGGCACCCGCACCGAGCCGCTGACCATCGCCGGGGTCAAGGTCGCCGACGCGATCTGCTTCGACGTCGCCTACGACGACGGGCTCTACGCCCAGGTCTCCCGCGGCGCCGAGATGCTGACCGTGCAGACCTCCAACGCGACCTTCATCCACACCGACCAGATCGACCAGCAGTTCGCGATCAGCCGGCTGCGCGCGATCGAGACCGGCCGCTACGTCGTCGTCGCCGCCACCAACGGAGTCTCCGGCGTGATCGCCCCCGACGGCCGGGTCCTGGACCGGGCCGGGACCCGCACCCGCGACGTGCTGGAGGAGCGGATCGGCCTGGACACCGCCGTCACACCGGCCGTGCGACTCGGCGCGTGGCCGGCACGAGTGTTCACCGGTGTGTCGTTGATCAGCCTCTTGGCAGGTCTGCTCCCGTATCGTCGACGTCGACACTCTCCGCGTGTCGACGAACCCGACGAATGAGAAGTTGCCCGTGAACACCGACGACCTCGGTCGCGTCGTGGTGGTGATCCCCACCTACAACGAGGCGGCCAACCTGGCCTGGATCGTGGAGCGCGTGCGCCGCGCCCAGCCGACCGTCGACATCCTCGTCGTCGACGACGGTTCCCCCGACGGGACCGGCCAGATCGCCGACGAGCTCGCCGCGTCCGACCCACAGGTCCGGGTGCTGCACCGCACCGCCAAGGGCGGCCTCGGTGCGGCCTACCTCCACGGCTTCGCGGTCGCGCTCGCCGAGGGCTACGACGTGATCGGGGAGATGGACGCCGACGGCTCCCACCAGCCCGAGCAGCTCGGCCTGCTCCTGGATGCACTGCACACCGCCGACCTGGTGATCGGCTCGCGCTGGGTGCCGGGTGGCTCGGTGGTGAACTGGCCGCGGCGTCGCGAGGCGCTCTCGCGCGGCGGCAACCTCTATGTCCGGATGCTCCTCGGGATCCAGGTGAAGGACGCCACCGCCGGCTACCGCCTGTTCCGTCGTACGACGCTGGAGAAGATCGACCTGGCCACGGTGCAGTCCACCGGCTACGTCTTCCAGACCGACATGGCCGTCCGCACGCTCCGGGCCGGGCTCACCGTCCGCGAGGTGCCGATCGAGTTCGTCGAGCGGGTCCGCGGAGACTCCAAGATGAGCGGTGCCGTCGCCACGGAGTCGCTGAAGCGGATCACCGCCTGGGGCGTGCGCGAGCGCACCGAGCGGCTCCGTCGCGCCGTCCGGCGTGGATGACCCGGGCATGATGGGGGCATGAGTCCCCGCCGACGCCGGATCACCCTGTGGGTGCTGTTCATCGTCTTCGTCGTGGTGCCGCTGGTCGAGATCTACGTCCTGATCCAGGTCGGCCAGGTCATCGGCGCGTGGTGGACCGTCGTCCTGCTGGTCCTGGACAGCCTGCTCGGCAGCTGGCTGATCAAGCGGGAGGGCGGACGGGCCTGGCAGGCGCTGCGGTCCGCGTTGCAGACCGGCCGGATGCCGGCCGCGGAGCTCGCCGACGGGGCGCTGATCCTCATCGGAGGCACCCTGATGCTCAGCCCCGGCTTCGTGACGGACGCGCTGGGCATCGTGCTGATCCTGCCGTTCACACGGCCCGTCGCCCGCCGGTTGCTCACCACCATCGTGACGCGGCGCCTGCTCGCGGCCGGACCGATCGTGGGGCCCGGAAATGCGCGTCGCCCCGGACCGGGATCCGGGGGATCCGTGGTCCGGGGCGAGGTCGTGGACGAGTGACCCCAGCGGGGTCAGGCGCCGTGCGTCAGGCCGAGGCCTTGCGCTTCTTGGCGTTGGCACGGTGCAGGTGCGCCGGGCCGATCTCGCCGCCGCGCAGCAGCTCGAGGCGCTCCTTGAGGATGTCCTCGAGCTCCTTCTCCGAGCGACGCTCCAGGAGCATGTCCCAGTGCGTGCGGGCCGGCTTCTCGTTCTTGGCCTCGGGCTGGATGCCGGCGACGCTCAGCGCCTCGGCTCCACAGCGCGGGCACTCCCAGACCGCGGGGATGTCGGCCTCGACCGACATCGTGATCTCGAACTCGTGGTTCTGCGGACAGCGGTAGCCAACCTGCTGACGGGCTGCGAACTCGATGCCGCGCTCGTCCTCGAAACTCTGGCCCCCGAGTCGCGCTCCACGCAGTGTGCGCTCTGCCATGAGCCACCTCCCAATCTTGTTTCCCCCGTTGACATGACCGAGACGGATCAGGACCCGAGTCGTGACGCCAATAAGACGTCTACCCAGTCCAGTCAAGCCTCAATCTTCTCAACGGTAGTGGGACGCCCAAGATTCCGACAATCGCCGGCTGTGGCTCAGACCACCTGGGGAGCCGTGTTGCCGGCCTCCTCGATGCCCCGGCGGGGGTCGACGCGGGCAAGCAGCACCATCCCCACGGCGAAGAAGACGACGAGGGCGACGATCGCCGGCCGGTAGGAGTGGGTCAGCTGGTGCACGACGCCGAAGACGAGGGTGCCGAGCCAGCTCGTGCCCCGCTCGCAGGCCTGGTAGAGCGAGAAGTACTCCGCCTCCCGGCCGCGGGGGATCAGCTGGCTGAAGAACGACCGTGAGAGCGCCTGCGTGCCGCCGAGGACGAGGCCGATGCCGACGGCGAGGGCCAGGAACATCACGACGTTCTTCTCCGGCATGAAGTAGGCGACCACGACGACGACCATCCACATGACCAGACCGCCCAGGATGACCTGGCGGCTGCCCCGGGTCGCGGCCAGTCGGCCGAACAGCAGCGCGCCGAAGAACGCCACGAATTGCACGAGCAGGATCGTGGCGATCAGGACTGACGTGTCGAAGCCGAGCTGCTTGTCGCCGTACGTCGACGCGGAGACGATCACGGTCTGGATGCCGTCGTTGTAGAAGAGGTAGGCCAGCAGGAAGGTCAGCGTCATGGGGTAGTTCCGCATGTCCTTCAACGTCGCCCAGAGCTGGCCGAAGCTCTGCCGGACCAGGCCGCCGGGCTCCCGCTCGACGGCCAGCGGCTCACGGTTGTGGATGCCGCGGTAGGGGATGATCGTGAAGATCGCCCACCACGCCGCAGCCGAGAGCATGCTGAGCCGGACGGCCATCCCGGTCCCGAGTCCGAGCGAGTCGTGCAGGGTGACCACCGCGAGGTTCACGGCGAGCAGCAGGCCGCCGCCGAGGTAGCCCAGCGCCCAGCCCCGGGACGAGACTCGGTCCCGCTCGTCGGGCAGGGCGATCTCGCAGAGGATCGCGTCGTAGACCACGAGGGACGACCCGAGACAGATGTTGGCGACGAACAGCAACAGGACGCCGAGCTGCCAGTCCGTCCCCGTCACGAAGAACATCAGGGCCGCCGCGAGGCTGCCGGCCCAGGCGAAGCCGGCCATGATCGACTTCTTCTTGGCGGACCGGTCGGCCGCCGCGCCGACCACCGGCAGGATCAGCGCCGAGACGATCGTGGCGATGGTGACGACGTAGAAGACCAGGGAGCCGGGGGAGATCCCGAGGCCGAGGACGTGCAGGTTGTCGGTGCACTTGAGGCCCTTGTCCTCGTCGGTGACGAAGCCGCAGGCGGCCCGCTCGGCGACCGAGATCAGGTACGGCGCGAACAGGACCGTGCCGATGGTGGTGACGTAGGCGCTGTTGGCCCAGTCGTACCAGTACCAGGCCTTTTGCTCCCGGGCCCGCGCCAACGGAGTCAGGTCGGCGAAGCCGGGTGTTGCCGTCATGGGACGTCCCTCCATTGACCGCGTTCGACGAGGACCGCCCTGAGTATGTCGGTGCGGTCGGTCATCAGGCCGTCGACACCACGGTCGAGCAGCTCGTGCATCTCGGCGGGCTCGTCGATGGTCCACACGTGCACGTGCTTGCCGGCCGCGTGCGCCCGGCGTACGAGCCCCGGCGTGGCAACCACCCAGCGGCCGCGACGGTGCGGGATCTGCAGCGCCGTGACCCGGCCGCGCGTGAGCCGGTCGGCGAGCCGGCCGGTCAGCAGGAAGCGGAAGGCGACGATCTCGGCGGGGTGGCCCGAGGTGGGCACCCGACCGGCCGTGAGCCGCCGGAAGGCGTTGAGCCGCCGACGCGAGAAGCTCCCGACCAGCAGCCGGTCCCAGGCCTGCCGCTCCTCGACGAACCGCGCCAGCGCCGCGACGGAGCCCTCGGACTTGAGGTCGATGTTGAAGCGCGCCTCCGGGAAGGCGTCGAAGAGCTCGGCCAGCCGCGGCACCCGCTCGGTGCCGCTGACGAGCGCCTCGCTGACCTCGGCGTACGTCATCTCCGCGACCGCGCCACGGCTGTCGGTGACGCGGTCGAGCACCCGGTCGTGGAAGGCCAGCAGCACGCCGTCGCGGGTGACGTGGACGTCGGTCTCGAGGTAGTCGTAGCCGAGCTCGACCGCGTGCCGGAACGCCGCCATGGTGTTCTCGAGGCCCTCGATCTCCGGGTGGTAGGCACCACCCCGGTGGGCGAAGGCGAGGACGGCCCCGGGCTGTCGGAGCACCTCGTCGAGGTAGGCGTATCCGGTGCGCGGCGAGGTCACGCCTGAAGTATCCCCACCGATCGGCGTGCACGGGCCGCCAACACGTCGGGGGAGCGGTACGGTCGGGGAATGGACTCCTTCACCTGTCCTCGCTGCGACGCCGAGATGGTCGCTCGCCCCCTCGGCTCCGACGCAGAGGTCATGCAGTGCCCCGAGGGGCACGGCGTCTTCCTCTCCCGCGCCGACCTCGGCTCGCTCATCGAGGCCGAGACCGACTGGCACCGCAACGCCAGCCAGCAGACCACGCCCATCCCGCGGATCAGCGCCGACAAGGTCGCCCCGCCGGCGGCGAAGGCTCACGCCCGCGCCTGGGTGGAGACCCTCTTCCGCTGACCCCCGGTCGAGCCGTCAGATGTCGCGGAAGGGCTCGATGTTGGCGCCGAGGAGGTTGAGCCGCTCGGCGAGGTCCTCGTAGCCACGGTGGATGACGTACGTCGACCGCAGCACCGAGGTGCCCTTGGACGCCAGCATGGCCAGCAGGATGACGACGGCCGGGCGCAGCGCCGGCGGGCAGACGATCTCGGTGCCGGTGAAGTGCGTGGGGCCCTCGATCATCACGCGGTGCGGGTCGAGGAGCTTGACCTGGCCGCCGAGCTTGTTGAGCTCGGTGAGGTAGATCGCGCGGTTCTCGTAGACCCAGTCGTGCAGCAGGGTCTGGCCCTCGGCGACCGCGGCGATGACCGCGAAGAACGGCAGGTTGTCGATGTTGAGGCCGGGGAACGGCATCGGGTGGATCTTGTCGAGCGGCGCGTGCAGCTCGGACGGCTGGGTGGTCACGTCGACCAGGCGGGTCTTGCCGTTGAGGGCGGCGTACTCCTCGGAGCGGGAGTACTCGAAGCCCATCTCCTCCAGCAGCGCGAGCTCGATCTCGAGGAACTCGATCGGGACCCGGCGGATCGTGATGGCCGACTTGGTGACGATCGCGGCCGCCAGCAGCGACATCGCCTCGATCGGGTCCTCGCTGGGGGCGTAGTCGACGTCGACGTCGATCACCTTCACGCCGGTCACGGTCAGCGTGGTGCTGCCGATGCCGTCGACCGCGACACCGAGCTTCTGCAGGAAGAAGCACAGGTCCTGGACCATGTAGTTGGACGACGCGTTGCGGATCACGGTCGTGCCGGGGTGCAGCGCGGCCGCCATCAGGGCGTTCTCGGTGACGGTGTCGCCGCGCTCGGTGAGCACGATCGGGCGGGTCGGCTCGATCGCCCGGTTGACCATCGCGTGGTAGAAGCCGTCGGTCGCCTTGACCTCGAGGCCGAAGGGACGCAGCGCGGCCATGTGCGGCTCGATCGTGCGGGTGCCGAGGTTGCAGCCGCCGGCGTAGGGCAGCTCGAACTCGTCGGAGCGGTGCAGCAGCGGGCCCAGGAACATGAGCACCGAGCGGGTACGGCGCGCCGCGGCCTCGTCGATCCGGGCCAGGTCGAGATCCTTGGGCGGGATGATCTCGAGGTCGTTGTCGGCGTTGAGCCAGCGGGTCTGGACGCCCATGGAGTTGAGCACCTCGAGGAGGCGGTTGACCTCCTCGATGCGGGCGACCTTGCGCAGCGTGGTGCGGCCACGGTTGAGCAGCGAGGCGCAGAGGAGCGCGACGCCGGCGTTCTTGGAGGTCTTGACGTCGATGCTGCCCGACAGGGTCGTGGGGCCGCTGACGCGCAGGTGCGTGGGGCCGGCGCCGAGCGCGACGATCTCGGAGTCGAGCGCGGCACCGATCCGGGCCAGCATCTCGAGGGAGAGGTTCTGGTGGCCCTTCTCGATCCGGTTGATCGCGCTCTGGCTGGTGGCGAGCAGCTCGGCCAGCTGGTGCTGGGTGAGGCCCCGGTGCTTGCGGGCGTCCCGGATCAGGTTGCCGATGCGTCCCTTGTATCCCTCAGTCATGTCAGCCAAGGTAACTCATATATGAGATAAGACAAGAAAGCGCGCCGTGGCTCACATCTGCTGGCGTTGGGCCCGGATGCAAGGATTGGTCCCATGCGTGCCACCACCATCCATGCCCCCCGCGACATCCGGCTCTCGGAGGTCGACGACCCCACCATCACCGCCCCCACCGACGCGATCGTCAAGGTGACGGCCGGCTGCATCTGCGGCTCGGACCTGTGGCCCTACCGCGGCGAGAACGACATCGACGCCGGGTCGACCATCGGCCACGAGTGCGTCGGCGTCATCGAGGAGGTCGGCTCGGCCGTCACCTCCTTCAAGCCCGGCGACTTCGTCATCGTCCCCTTCGACCACTGCGACAACACCTGCCCGCACTGCCGCGTCGGCATGCAGGCGGCCTGCGACAACCTGGGCTTCACCGCGAGCGGCCAGGCGGAGTACTCCCTCGTCACCCAGGCCGAGGGCAGCCTCGTCAAGACCGACGGGATGCCCGACGCCTCGCTGATCCCCTCGCTGCTCACCCTCTCCGACGTGATGGCCACCGGCTGGCACGCGGCCGTCGCGGCCGGCGTGCGCAAGGGCGGCACCGCCGTCGTCGTCGGTGACGGCGCGGTCGGCCTCTGCGGCGTGCTCGCGGCCGCCCAGATGGGCGCCGAGAAGGTCATCGCGATGTCCCGCCACGAGCCCCGCCAGGCGATCGCCCGCCAGTTCGGTGCCACCCACGTCATCGCTGAGCGCGACGAGGCGGGCACCGAGGCCGTCATGGAGATCACCGGCGGCGTCGGCGCCGACGCGGTGCTCGAGTGCGTCGGCACCGACCAGTCGATCAAGACCGCCTTCGCCGTCGCCCGCCCTGGCTCGACCGTCGGCTTCGTCGGCGTCCCGCACGGCGTGGAGCTGCCGGTGCGCCGGATGTTCCAGAAGAACGTCGGCCTCGCCGGCGGCATGGCCCCCGTCCGCCGGTACCTCCCCGAGCTGCTCGACCTGGTCACCAGCGGGGCGATCAACCCCGGCCTCGTCTTCGACGCCACCATGTCGCTGGACGACGTCGCCGAGGGCTACAGGGCGATGGACGAGCGCCGGGCCATCAAGGTGCTGCTCCAGCCCTGAGCCTGCTCCCGAACCACCCCTGACGAGGTCATGTGCCGGACCACTACAGTCCGGCACATGACCTCGTTGGTGCTCGGCCCGCTGCTCCGCCACGTCGACGACACGTCGGCCACGATCTGGGTCGAGACGGCAGCCGCGGCCACGGTGACCGTCAGCGCCGGTGAGCACCGCGCCAGCGCCCCGACGTTCGGCGCCCACGGCCACCACTACGCGCTCGTCGAGGTCACCGGGCTGGCGCCGGGCAGCCGGACGGCGTACGTCGTGGACGTCGACGGCGAGCGCGTGTGGCCCGCAGCGAGCCCGGAGGCCGGGGAGTTCCCGCCGTCGGTGATCGCGACGCTCGAGCCCGGCAAGCCCCTGCGGATGGCGTTCGGGTCGTGCCGCGTGAGCCTGCCGCACGACGAGGCCGGCACCGCCAAGCACGGCATCGACGCGCTCCGCTCCTACGCCCTCTTCATGGCCGGCATCACCAGCGACGCCTCGCCCGAGGACACCCAGCGCTGGCCCGACCTCGTGCTCTTCCTCGGCGACCAGGTCTATGCCGACGAGACCAGCGAGGCGATGCAGGAGTTCATCGAGGCCCGCCGCGGGACCGAGCAGCCGCCGGGCGAGGAGATCAAGGACTACGAGGAGTACGCCCACCTCTACGCGCTCGCCTGGAGCGAGGCGGCCAACCGCTGGCTGCTCTCGACACTGCCGAGCGCGATGATCTTCGACGACCACGACATCCGTGACGACTGGAACACGTCGTACTCCTGGAAGCAGGAGATGGAGCAGACGTCGTGGTGGCACGAGCGGATCGTCGGCGGGCTCGCGGCCTACTGGGTCTACCAGCACCTGGGCAACCTCAGCGCCGCCGAGCGCGCCGAGGACGCACTCTGGCAGCGGATCGCGACGTACGACGGACCCGGCGAGCTGGACATCACGACCGAGCTCGACGAGCTGGCCGACCGCGCCGACCAGGAGCCCACGAGCTACCGGTGGAGCTTCTCCCGCGACTTCGACACCCAGGCCCGGCTCGTGGTCATCGACTCGCGCGCCGCACGGGAGCTCGCCCCCGACCACCGCTCGATCCTCGACGCCGACGAGCTGGCGTGGTTCGACGAGAAGATGCAGGGCGGCTTCGACCACGTGCTGGTCGGCACCTCCCTGCCGCTGCTGCTGGCGCCGGGACTGCACCACGCCGAGGCCTGGAACGAGGCCGTGTCCCAGGGCGCCTGGGGCCGCCTCGCTGCACGGGTGGGCGAGAAGCTGCGGCAGGCCGCGGACATGGAGCACTGGGCGGCGTTCCAGGAGGGCTTCCGCTCCGTCGTCGACCTGACCCTGGCGGTGGCCGCGGGGGAGCGGGGGAGTGCCCCCAAGACGATCACCTACCTGTCCGGGGACGTGCACCACAGCTACGTCGCCGAGGCGTGGCCCGACGAGCGGGTCGAGAGCCGCGAGATCTCGACCAGGATCCTGCAGGCGGTGTGCTCACCGATCCGCAACCCGCTCCCGCCGTTCATGCAGCGCCTCACGGCCCGGGCCGCGCGGCGCTCGGCGGGCCGCTTCGCCCGCCGGTTGTCCAAGGCGGCGAAGGTGCCGCTGACGGGGCTGGACTGGGACATGCTCGCGGGGCCGTGGTACGACAACAACCTCGCCATCCTCGAGCTGCAGCCCGAGGGCATGAAGATGTGGTGGACCGCCGGCGAGGTGCGCGACGGCAACCTGAACCGGCCGGTCCTGCGCCGCGTCGCGACGGTGGACGGCCTCGCCTGATCAGGCCGGCGTCAGCTGCGCACCCGGCATCGACACGGGCTGGCAGTCGCACGTGTCCGAGCAGGCCAGGTAGGTGTGCACGGCGTGGCCGCAGTGCGCGCACGGCATGTCGTGCGACAGGTGGTGCCCATGGTTGTCGTCAACGGTGTCCCACATGATGTCCAGTCCCTCCGGTGTCCCCTTGCGCGTCCCCCACGCGCTTGTTCCACCTTGCCTCTCGATGAGCCGAAAAGTCCGGAGGTTGCGGGCAACCTGAGCGCGTCGTGCACAAGTCGAGAGGATCGTGTCCCGGCCCCTGGCCCGAACGGGCCATGCGCCATGGTCAGTGCCGGCCACGGGTGCGCCGCCGAACCGCCATGAGCCGCGTCCCTTGCTCCGTCAGTGGCACGATGAGGGCGTGACCAGCAGCCCCGCGGAGCAGCAGCGTCTGCGCGACCTCATGCGCCTCCGGCGCGTCCGGGACCGGATCGACCGCGACTACGCGCAGCCGCTCGACGTCGAGGCGCTCGCGCGCGACGCGCACATGTCGGCCGGTCACCTGAGCCGTGAGTTCAAGCGGGCCTACGGCGAGTCGCCCTACAGCTACCTCATGACGCGGCGGATCGAGCGCGCGATGGCCCTGCTGCGCACCGGAGACCTCTCGGTGACCGAGGTCTGCTTCGCCGTCGGCTGCTCCTCGCTGGGCACGTTCAGCACCCGCTTCACCGAGCTCGTCGGCGTGCCGCCGAGCACCTACAAGGCGCAGACCGACGGCGCCACCGCGGCGATGCCGTCGTGCCACGCCCGCCAGGTCACCAGGCCGATCAGGTCGACCATGACCACATCGACCGACCACATCGATCAGGAATGAAGAAGCGCACGGGGTGGGGCCGGACCTAGCGTGAGCCGCATGGACATCACCATTCACTACGCCTTCCTCCCGCACACCGATCCCGAGGCCTCGCTCGCCTTCTATCGCGACACGCTCGGCTTCGAGGTCCGCAACGACGTGGGGTACGCCGGCATGCGCTGGATCACCGTCGGTCCCGCCAACCAGCCGGAGACCTCGATCGTGCTGCACCCACCGGCCACCGACCCCGGCATCACCGACGACGAGCGACGTACGGTCCTGGAGCTGATCGCCAAGGGCAGCTACACCGCGCTGACCCTGGCCACCGACGACCTCGACCTGGTCTTCGGCAAGCTCGAGGCCAGCGGGGCCGAGGTGCTCCAGGAGCCGACCGACCAGCCCTACGGCGTCCGCGACTGCGCCTTCCGTGACCCGTCGGGCAACCTGCTCCGCATCAACCAGCGCGCCTGAGACGACCGACCACCACGACCGAGGAGCCGCCAGGCATGTCCCCGCAGAGCACACCCGCCGACAGCCACGACCTGATCCGCGTGCAGGGCGCCCGCGAGAACAACCTGAAGGACATCAGCCTGGAGATCCCCAAGCGCCGGCTGACGGCGTTCACGGGGGTCTCGGGCTCGGGCAAGAGCTCGCTGGTCTTCGCGACCATCGCCGCGGAGTCCCAGCGGCTGATCAACGAGACCTACAGCGCCTTCCTGCAGGGCTTCATGCCGTCCCTGGCGCGGCCGGAGGTCGACTACCTCGACGGCCTGACGACCGCGATCATCGTCGACCAGGAGCGGATGGGCGCCAACCCCCGCTCGACCGTCGGCACGGTGACCGACGCCAACGCGATGCTGCGCATCCTCTTCAGCCGGATCGGCTCCCCGCACATCGGGCCGCCGACGGCGTTCGCCTTCAACGTCCCGACCCGCGTCGCGAGCGGGATGATGAAGACCGACAAGGGCCAGGGCTCCACGTCCGTGGTCCGCAACGCCGTCTACCAGGGCGGCATGTGCCCCAAGTGCGAGGGCATGGGGGCGCTCAACGACTTCGACCTCACCGCGATCTACGACGAGTCGAAGTCGCTGTCCGAGGGGGCGCTGCTGGTGCCCGGCTACAGCATGGACGGGTGGTATGGCCGGATCTTCAGCGGCGCCGGCCTCGACATGGACAAGCCGATCGCGAAGTACTCCGCCCGCGACCTCAAGAAGCTGCTGTACGGCGAGCCGGAGAAGATCAAGGTCGACGGCGTCAACCTCACCTACGAGGGCGTGCTGACCAAGGTCCAGAAGTCGATGCTCTCCAAGGACGTCGAGTCGATGCAGCCGCACGTGCGCCGGTTCGTCGAGCGGGCGGTCACGTTCACCACCTGCCCGGACTGCGACGGGACCCGGCTCAGCGCGGAGGCACGGTCCTCCAAGATCCGCGGCCGCAACATCGCCGAGCTCTGCGCGATGCAGATCACCGACCTGGGGGAGTGGCTGCGCGAGCTCGACGAGCCGTCGGTCGCGCCGCTGCTGGCGGGCCTGCGCCACCTCATCGACGCCTTCACCGAGATCGGGCTGGGCTACCTGTCCCTGGACCGACCCTCGGGCACGTTGTCCGGGGGAGAGGCGCAGCGGACCAAGATGATCCGTCACCTCGGGTCGTCGCTGACCGACGTCACCTACGTCTTCGACGAGCCGACCATCGGCCTGCACCCGCACGACATCGAGCGGATGAACCAGTTGCTGCTGCAGCTGCGCGACAAGGGCAACACCGTCCTGGTCGTCGAGCACAAGCCCGAGACCATCGCCATCGCGGACCACGTCGTCGACCTGGGCCCCGGCGCGGGCACGGCGGGCGGCAGCATCTGCTTCGAGGGCACCGTCGAGGGCCTGGCCGGCAGCGACACGACCACGGGCCGTCACCTCCACGACCGGGCCTCGCTGAAGGAGTCGCTGCGCACGGCGACCGGCACCCTCGAGGTCCGCGGCGCGAACACCCACAACCTGCGCGACGTCGACGTGGACCTCCCGCTCGGCGTCCTCTGCGTCGTCACCGGGGTGGCCGGCTCCGGCAAGAGCTCGCTGATCCACGGGTCGGTGGCCCAGCGCGAGGGCGTCGTGGTCGTGGACCAGGGAGCGATCAAGGGCTCGCGACGCAGCAACCCGGCGACGTACACCGGACTGCTCGAGCCGATCCGCAAGGCCTACGCCAAGGCCAACGGCGTGAAGCCCGCGCTGTTCAGCTCCAACTCCGAGGGCGCCTGCCCGGCGTGCAACGGCGCCGGCGTGATCTTCACCGAGCTCGGGGTGATGGCGACCGTGGAGTCGCTGTGCGAGGAGTGCGAGGGGCGCCGGTTCCAGGCGTCGGTGCTGGAGTACACGCTGGGCGGCCGCAACATCGCCGAGGTGCTCGCGATGCCGGTCGTCGAGGCGCTCGACTTCTTCGGTGACGGCGACGCCGCGACGCCCGCCGCCCACAAGGTGCTCGAGCGGCTCGCCGACGTCGGCCTCGGTTACCTCACCCTCGGCCAGCCCCTGACGACACTCTCCGGCGGTGAGCGGCAGCGGCTCAAGCTGGCCGTGCAGATGGCCGACAAGGGCGACGTCTACGTGCTGGACGAGCCCACGACCGGCCTGCACCTCGCCGACGTCGAGAACCTCCTCGGCCTGCTCGACCGGCTCGTGGAGTCCGGGAAGTCGGTGGTGGTCATCGAGCACCACCAGGCCGTGATGGCGCACGCCGACTGGATCATCGACCTTGGCCCGGGCGCGGGGCACGACGGGGGACTGGTCGTCTTCGAGGGCACGCCGGCCGCGCTGGTGGCTGACGGCTCCACGCTGACCGGACAGCACCTGGCGGCGTACGTCGGAGGCTGAGAAGCGTTCTCAGTCGCGGGCGTCGTCGTCCGAGGCCGGCACCGGCGCGGACAGCAGCCCGTAGACGGGGGAGCGGGCCGCGGCGGCGCGCACCCCGGCGGCGGTCGAGGCGAGATAGCCCTGCGAGGTCGCGAGCGAGCGATGGCCGAGGAAGTCCATCAGCTCGACCGCGGTGCCGCCACGCTCGACCAGTCGCGTGGCAGCCGTGTGGCGCAGCGCGTGCACCAGCGCACCCCGGGCACGCGCGGCGTTGACGCCGGCGTCGCGGTAGACGAGCTCGACGAGGTACTGCAGCGCGCCGGTGCGCATCCGCTGGCCGGTCCGGTCGACGAACAACGGGTCGTGGGGTCGCCACCAGGCCCACGGGTCGCCGTCGCTGGTGACGCCGCGCTGGCGCGCGGTGCCGGGAAACCTGGCCCGCCGGCTGTCGAGGTAGGAGTCCAGGAAGTCGAGAAGCACCGGCTCCACCGGGATCGAGCGCTCAGCATCGCCCTTGCCGAGCACCTTGATGCGCTCGTTGCCGCTCGTGCGGGTCACGTCGCCGATGTCGACGGCGAGCAGCTCGGCCGAGCGCACGCCGGTGACCATCGCGGTGAGCACGACGGCCGCGTCGAGCTCGGGCCAGGGCTGGCGGCGGCGTACGGCGGCGTCGGTGAGGGTGCGCACGATCCGGGCCGCGTCGTCCTCGGCGAAGGGCTTGGGCAGCCGCTGGGGCGACCTGGGCTTGCCGACGCCGGGCATGGGGGAGCCGTCGAGGTGCTCCTCGGAGACGAGGTACTCGAAGAAGCCGCTCCACGTCGAGTGGGCCCGGCGGATGCTCGCCGCAGCCCGCCCCTCCGACCACGTGCCGAAGGCGTGGCGCAGCACGGACAGCGTCAGGTCGCCGATGCGCAGATCGTCGACGGGGCGGCCGAGGTGGGCCGAGGCGACGGCGATGATCGCGCCCAGGTCACGCGTGTAGGCCGCGCGCGTGTGCGGCGAGTCCTTGCGCGGCGCCCGCGCCAGGAACCAGCCGTCGATGGCGTCGTGCACCAGCAGGTTGCCCTTCATGGACGGCGACGCTAGCGACGACCACCCCCAACGCCGTTGCTCGAACTACATGGTTGTCGTTTGCTGCATAATGCCCGGTATCCAGCAGTTATCCGGGGGTCGGGTCGGCGCAGCTGCCGGGGCGTGGAGCACCTGACCGCCGGCGCGAGGTCGTGCCTCGTCGACGGGCATTCTCGGCAACCAGGCGGCCACACAGGTGCCCGCGACGCCGAAATGTCGCCGGCGTCGCGACCCGACGTCGCTGAGAATCGCTCTGACAGAACTCGGCGTCCCGGAGCCTCATGGCGACGGACGCCGGACGCGTGCACCATGCCGTTTGGTCACCAACGGCACGTCTGGACTGCCATTTCATGCCGTTGGGGACCAAACGGCATGCGTCCGGAGCGGCCCTCGGCGGGATCTAAGCCCCTTCCGACCGCCGTCCCCACATCGCCGATAACTGACATTATGTCATCTTCTATGGACTGACCGCCATCGGATGGAGCAGGAGCAGTTTCGTCAGTCCCCTGCCGTGCGGTCAGCAAGCCAGCGATAGAACTCGGGCAGGAGGTCGTCTCGGTAGAAGGGGTCCACCTCGGTTCCGGCCAGTTCCAGGTACAGATCTGGTCGCCAGGCTCGGAGGACGTTGCAGCTCGTCTGGCCGAGGCGCCACTCCGGAAAGACCAGGTGAGCGCCCCTGACCGCGCTGTCGAAGTCGCTCGCGGAGACGACCACGCGGCGGAGGTCGCGCCTGTCTTCTTCTTCTGCCGTGAGCGCGTCCACCAGTAGCCGCACGATCTCTGGCTCCACTGATCACTCCCTCGCACCGCATCGCAATCGGGCCCGCCGTACACGCCCCCGACATTGACACCCAGTGCCACTCCCCTCCGGGAACGACACGGGTGTCGTTCGCCCTCCGGCTCCCAGGGGCTGGCTACCGTGCCCCCGTGCTGATGCGACGCCGAATCGACCCCGCGGAACTGCGTGACCTCGAGCCCTGGCACGCCGAGGAGCTCGCCGCGTTCTTTCGGCGTTCGGGCACCGACCTCTACGACTGGCTGCCGTGGGAGCACTTCGAGTCCAGCGAGGCCACCAAGGGTTTCCTGGAGAGCTTCTCCCGCGGCCGGGCCGACGACACCCGTCGCCTCTTCGGGATCTGGCTCGATGACGTGCTCGTGGGCGGCACGCTGTTCCCCAGCATCAACCTCCGCGCCGGGACCGCCGAGATCGGCGTCTTCCTCGCCCGGGAGGCACGCGGCCAGGGCATCGTCACCAGGGCCGTGGAGAGCATGGTCGACTGGGCGTTCGGTGAGCGCGGGCTCCGCCGCGTCGAATGGCGCTGCTCCCCCGGCAACCTCCCCAGCCGCGCCATCCCCCAGCGCCTCGGCTTCACCCACGAGGGCACGCTGCGCCAGGCGTTCCCGGTCCGCGAGGACTTCCACGACCTCGAGGTCTGGGCGTTGCTGCGCGACGAGTGGCGCCCCTGAGTCAGGAGCCGAAGTCCTCGATCACCGCGGCGATCGTGCGTTGCGAGCCGTCCCGGTAGGTCTGGAACGTGTCCCAGTAGTACGGCAGCGCGATCAGCGACGTGGACAGCGCCCAGCCGCGCCCTCGCCGCCACTCGTCGTCGGTGCACCCCAGCGCACGCCGGTACGCCGCCCGGCCGGACGTGTCGAACAGCGACCAGGCCGGCGCGATGTCGGCCGCCGGGTCGGCCACCCCGATGGCGCCCCAGTCGATGACGGCGCAGAGCCGCCCGTCGTGGCACAGCAGGTTGCCGGCCAGGAGGTCGCCGTGGATCCACTGGGGCGGACCGGCGTGTTCGGGCGCGGCGAGGCTGTCCTCCCAGATCCGGGTCACGAGCTCTCCGTCCACCCGGTCACCGAGCTCAGCGATCGCCGCTCGGGTGCTGGCGTCGCGGTTGGCCAGCGGGACCCCGCGGTCCTCCCCCGTCTTCGGCGGCCCGCCCGTCGGGTCGATGGTGCGCAGGGCGCGGACGAAACCGCCCAGGTCCTCGGCGAGCACGGTGAGGTCGACCGGCACGGCACTGGGCGTGTCGCCGGTGATCCAGGGGGCGACGGTCCAGGTGTGGGGATACCCCTCCCCCGGCGCCCCGGTCGCGATCGGCACGGGCACCGCCACGGGCAGGTGCGGAGCGAGCACCGGGAGCCACCGCGCGTCGGTCCCGGCCTGGTCGAGGGCCCAGTCCATGCGGGGCATCCGCGCGACCAGCTCGTCGCCGATCCGGAAGAGCGCGTGGTCGCTCCCGCCGATCGGCACCGCCGTGACCGGCAGGTCGGCCCACTGCGGGAACTGCCCGTGCACCAGGGCCGTCACCTGCTCGACGGTCGCCACGACCTCGCCCTCGTGCATCAGGCCACCGGCTTCCGCGCCAGCGCGATGCCCTGCGGTGACTTCTCGGCGGGCTCGCGCTCGCGCCAGGTCGTGCTCACGACGTCGAAGCCCGCGTCGCGGAGCAGCACCTGGATGGCGTCGAGGTTGATCCGGTGGAAGGTCAGCCGCACGGGGATGCCGGCCGCGTCGGTGCGGTGGGACGGCTCGTCGCCGACCTGGAAGGCCAGCAGCAGGTGGCCGCCCGGGCGTAGGACCCGGTGCAGCTCGGCCAGCGCCCGGGGCTGGTCGGCGGGCGGCACGTGGATCAGGGAGTACCACGCCAGCGCTCCGTCGTACGACGCGTCCTCGGCCGGCAGGTCGAGCAGGGAGCCCTCGGTGTAGGCGTGGTCGGGATGGTCGCGTCGCGCGATCGCGAGCATGCCGGGCGAGAGGTCGACGCCGCTCACGTCGAGGCCGAGCCCGCCGAGGTGGCCGCAGATCCGGCCGACGCCGCAGCCCGCGTCGAGCACCGGCCCTCCCCCGCCGGCCAGCACGAGCTCGGCGAAGACGGCCAGCATCGCCCGCGCCACCGGGAAGGTGTCGAGCTCGTGCCGGACGAAGTCGGCGTACGCCTCGGCCATCGCGTCGTAGGAGGACCGGGTGTCAGCGACGTAGTCCTGGCCGTCGGGTGCGGTCGTCAACGCGGCGAGCGGTGGTAGTCGGGCGCTTCGCCGGCCCTCAGGTTGCCCCGGTAGACGCCGTCGCGGATCTCGACGGTGTAGCCGTCCAGCTCGGGCAGCCCCATCTCGGTGGCGACCCTCAGCTCGTGCTCCCAGTCGTAGGGCACCCGGGCGAACTGGATGCCGAACGGCGCCTCCTCGGTCCCGTCCATGACGCCCTCGAGGATGACGTAGACCGGGGTGGGGTCCCCCATGCAGTTGCCGACCGAGCCGGTGTTGAAGACGGTACGGCGCTCGCGGTCGGTCTCGTAGTAGGGGTCGTGGGTGTCGGCGTAGCCGACCACGTCGGGCAGCGCACCGTCGCCGGTCGCCGCCGTGTTGGTGAAGAGCCCGAGGAACTCCGCCTCGTCGTGGTCGAACCGCACCCGCCGGTGCACGGTCTCCTCCGAGGCGTGGAACAACCTGATCCGGCGTCCGCTCATCGTGAAGTCGTGGGAGAACGGCAGGGACCGCAGCCACTCCCCCTGCCCCGGCCCGAGCTGCTCGAGCCACCAGCGCAGCGCGTCGGTGTCGAACTCGCGCGTGGGGTCCGGCAGGAAGTCGTCCCAGTTGCCGAGGATGTTGACCTCGCACCGCTCCCGGCACAGGTCGACCACCTCGCGGCCGCGCGGGCCCTTGCCGACGTAGTCGCCGAGGTTGAAGATCCGGGTGATCCCCCGGGCGTCGATGTCGGCCAGGACGGCCTCGAGGGCCGTCAGGTTGCCGTGGACGTCCGAGATGAGGGCGATCCGGTCGAGGGGCGGGTCGAGGGGCGAGGCAGGCACCGGACGACCCTAGGACAGCACTTCCCCCATTTGCCCCATTTGGTGGAGTGAACCGCCCGCCTCCGGCCGCACGATGGTGGCAACACGTCTCGGGCGAGCGGATCCCGAGCGGAGCAGCCATGAACGCGGCCCTCAACCACGACGACCACGACCTCCCCGACCCCGGCCACCGACGGCCCGCCGGCGTCGACGACGCCACGGTCCTGGCCCTGGGGAAGCTCTCGGAGGCCTTCGAGGTGGTCGAGGAGGCCCGAGGACTGCTCTACGCCTTCCACCGGCGCATCGGCACCGCCGACCTCGCCCTCGGGCGGGCCGTCGAGCTGCTCCGGTGCGCCGGCCACACCGACCTCGCCGACCGCCTCGACCGCGAGCTGCTCGGCCGCAACGTCCTCGAGGGGCGCTGGACCTTCCAGGTCCTCGAGGAGTACGACGCGGGCTACTACGCCACGTTCAAGGCGCTGGAGCAGGGGGCGCGGGAGGCGCTGGTCGGCGGTCGACGGCACCTCTACGAGGCTGAGTGGAAGGAGGACGAGCGCACGCACGGCCATCCCGACCACACGGCCCTCCCCTGAGCACCCGTCAACCGCGGCCCAGCGCGGCGTACGTCGGCGTGAGGTCCTGCCAGCGCCCGTGCCACGCCCCGGCCGGCCGTTCGGCCGACCAGCCGCCGTCGTGGGCGGGACCGTCCAGGGCGAGCGCACGACCGAGGTCCTCCAGGTGGACCTGCCAGCCCGCGCCGTGGAAGTGCAGCGCCCCGAGCGGCAACCCGCGCTCCTCGACGACCAGCCGGGTCCGCTCGCCCTCGGGCGTCAGCCAGGCCTCGATCTGCGACTCCTCGTCGGTGCCCGGGGCGGACGTGAGCAGCAGGTGGTGCGGGGCCTCGCAGGTCTCGACCCGCAGCGATCCGGCCCAGGTGCTGGTCATGACGACCTCGACCGTCCCGCCCGGGTGGAGCTCGCCGGTGACCTCCGCGATCCAGCGCGCGAGCCGCTCGGGTGTCGTGCAGGCCTCCCACAGGTCCGCGATGCCCGTGTCGTAGACGTCCTCAACCCGCACCGCGCCCCGCTCCTCGTCGAGCGCGCGCATCGTCCCGGTGATCCTCATGGTTCCCCCGCCTTCGTGTCGTCGGCGCGCGCGGCCTTCCTGCCGCGTGCGATCTCGGTGTGCAGGGCGTCGAGCCGCTGCTCCCAGCGGACGCGGTAGTCCCCCAGCCAGGCGTCGAGCTCGGCCAGGGGCTCGGTGCGGAGCCGGTAGATCCGGCGCTGCCCCCGTTGCTCCACGTCGACCAGCCCGGCCTCCCGCAACACCCGCAGGTGACGGGACACGCCGGGCCGGGCGATCGGCAGCGCGTCGGCCAGCTCGCCGGCCGTCGCCGGGTGGTCGCGCAGGATCCCGAGCACCGTACGGCGACTGCCATCGGCCAGGGCCTGCATCACCGCGTCCATGACGAGAAACGTACCTGACTGGTTACATAACAGCAAGGGTACGGATCTCGGGCCCTACAGGTCCCGCAGTGCCGGGAGCACGTCCTCGACAACGGTCGTCGTCCAGCCGACCGGGTCGTCGCCCCGGGGCATGGCGGTGACGAGGGTGATGCCGAGCTCGGCGTAGGCAGCCATCTCCCGGAGGAACTCATCGCGCTCCGTGGCCGGATTCGCCATGGCGAGCACGGTCTTCTCGATCTCGTCGTAGTCGCGACCGGCGTCGTCGCAGTGCCGGCGCAGGACGTCGAGCTTGTGGCCGACCGCGTCCCGCCCCATGCTGAAGAGGTTGCACGCGTCGGCGTACTGCGCCACGAGCCGCAGGGTCTTGCGCTCACCGCTGCCGCCGATCAGGATGCGCGGCCGCGGCTGTTGGACGGGAGCCGGCACGCACACGGTCTCGGCCAGCTGGTAGTGCTTGCCCTCGAACGGTCCGTCGTCGTCGCTCCACATCTGGCCCACGATCTGCAGCGTCTCCTCGAGGCGCTCGAACCGTTCGGACGTCGAGGGGAACGGGACGCCCAGACCGGCGTGCTCCCGGTCGTACCACGCCGCCCCGATGCCGAGCATCGCGCGACCGCCGGAGAGCACGTCGAGAGTCGTGACGGTCTTGGCCAGCAGGCCGGGGTGACGATAGGTGACTCCGGTGACGAGCAGGCTGAGCCGCACCCGCTCGGTCATGGCGGCCAGATAGCCCAGGGTGGTGTACCCCTGGAGCATCGGCTCCGGAGGACCGCCGAGGTTCTCCATCTGGAACCAGTGGTCCATCACGGTGAACATCGACGCGCCGCCCTGGTCGGCGACGCGGGCGGTCTCTGCGAGGCGTGGGGCGAGGGCGGCCGGGCCACCGGGGTGACTGAAGTTCGCGTAGTGCACACCAAGATCCATGGGAGCGAACCTACCCACGCCGCGAAGCCCCCTAGTCTGGCCGCATGGCCCAGCCGGCAACGCCGTTCCTGCGCATCGACCTGGTCCGCCTGCGCGCCAACGTGCGCGCGATGGCGGACCGCGCCGCGTCCTCACGGGTCGCGCTGCGCCCGCACGTGAAGACGCACAAGACGATCGAGATCGGCCGGCTCCAGATGAGCTCGGGCGCGGTGGGCATCACCGTGGCGACGATCGGCGAGGCCGAGACCTTCGCGGGCCACGGGTTCGACGACATCTTCATCGCCTATCCGCTCTGGCTGCACCGCCCCGCCGCACGGCGGCTGGAGGACCTCGCGTCCTCGGCACGCGTGGCCATCGGCGTGGACTCGGTCGAGGGCGTCGCCCAGGCCAGCCGGCTGCTCGGCACCTCGGGCATCGAGGTGATGGTGGAGGTCGACAGTGGTCAGCACCGCAGCGGGGTGAGGCCCGAGGACGCCGGCGCCGTGGCGGACACGGCCCGGCGCACCGGGCTCACCGTGCGGGGGGCCTTCACGTTCCCCGGGCACAGCTACGCCCCCGGTGCCGGCCGGGCCACCGCGGCGGCTCAGGAGTCGGCGGCCCTCGCGGCGGCTGCCACCTCCCTGAGGGCGGTCGGGATCGAGCCGCGGGTGCTGAGCGGCGGCTCGACGCCGAGCATCGCCGACACCGACCTCGACGTCGTCACCGAGATCCGCCCGGGCGTCTACTGCCTCGGCGACGCCCAGCAGTGGGAGCTCGGCGTGATGGAGCCGGGCCAGATCGCACTGACCTGTCGCGCCACCGTGGTCAGCCACGCCGGCGGCCGGGTCGTCCTCGACGCGGGCAGCAAGGTGCTGGGCGCCGACCGTGCGTCCTACAGCACCGGCCATGGGCGACTGCTCGATCACCCGGACGCCCGGATCGTGATGCTCGCCGAGCACCACGCCGTGGTGGAGATGGGCGACGAGGCGCCGCCCCCGCTCGGCAGCCAGGTGGACGTGGTGCCCAACCACGTGTGCGCGGCGGTCAACCTCGTCGAGACGCTGTACGCCGACGAGGCGGGCGCCCTGCGCGCCTGGCCGGTCGCGGCCCGGGGCCGCAACAGCTGACCCCGCCCTTTACGATCGGCCGCATGCTGAAGCGCTCCCTCATCTCCGCGGCCGCCCTCGTGGCCGTCACCACCCTGGCCGGTTGCGGCGACGCCTCGACCACGGCCACGGACCGTCCCTCGCGTGAGGCCACCGGACCGGCCTGCACCTACACCGACGACGGCCGCCCGCCGGCCGACAAGGTCGACCTGCCGCCCGACCACGCCGCCGTCAGCGGCCAGGAGAAGGTCACGATCGCGACCAGCGCCGGTGACATCACCGCCACGCTCGACGCCGACAAGACCCCGTGCACGGTCAACTCGTTCGTGTCGCTGGCCGACCAGGGCTACTTCGACGGCACCCAGTGCCACCGCCTCACCACGCAGGGCATCTTCGTGCTCCAGTGCGGCGACCCGACCGGCACCGGCGCCGGCGGCCCGGGCTACGCCTTCGACGACGAGCTCGACGGCAGCGAGACCTACGGCGCGGGCACGCTCGCGATGGCCAACGCGGGCCCGGACACCAACGGCTCGCAGTTCTTCCTCGTCTACGCCGACAGCCAGCTCCCGCCGGCCTACACCGTCTTCGGGCACATCGACGACGCCGGTCTGAAGGTCGTCAAGGGCATCGCCGACAAGGGCACCGCCGACGGCGGCCCGGACGGTGCTCCGAAGGACAAGGTCGAGATCTCCTCGGTCAAGGCCGACTGACCGGCCCACCAGCCTCACAGGGGGAAGGCGACCCCCGTCAGCGACTCCGACGCCGCCCACAAGTTCCGGGCGAGGTCGGGGTCGCTGGCGTTCCGGGACCGTCCGACCGGCACCGGCCAGCCGTTGAGCTCGCGGAACCGGTGCGGGCCAAGGTAGGTGTTGCCCGGCACGTCCATCGTGGCGGCGTACAACGTCGGCAGCGCCCCCTGCCACGGCGGCATGCCCAGCAGCGCGTTGCCGATCCCGGCCAGCCGCGTGAAGGCGGCATTGCCGGTGCCGCCCTGGATCGCGGTCGAGGTGTAGCCCGGGTGCGCACCGGTCGCCCGCAGCCGGGAGCCGGTGGCGGTCAGCCGTCGCTGGAGCTCACCGAGGAACAGCAGGTTGGCCTGCTTGGAGGTGGCGTACGCCGCGTAGGGGCGGTAGCCGCGGCGTGTCCAGTCCAGGTCGGTGAGGTCGAGCTCACCGGACCGGTGCGACTGGGAGGCCACCACGACGACCCGGTCGGCGATCCGCGGCAGCAGCAGGTTGGCCAGGGCGAAGTGGCCGAGGTGGTTGGTGGCGAGCTGCAGCTCGAACCCGTCGACGCTGCGCGCGAACGGCAGGCCCAGCACGCCGGCGTTGTTGACCAGCACGTCCACATCGCCGACGCCGGCGGCGAACTCCCGCACGGAGGACAGGTCGGAGACGTCGAGGCGACGCACCTCCACCGAGCCGACGAGGGACGCCCTCAGCGGAGCGGCGACCTGCTCGCCCTTCTCGACGTTGCGAACGGCCAGCACCACGTGCGCGCCCGCACCGACGAGCTTGCGCGTCGTCTCGAGCCCGATGCCGCTCGTCGCACCGGTGACCACGAAGCGGCGCCCGTCCTGGCGCGGCACGGCCGTCCACGGCCGGGTGCGGGCGCGGCCCACCTCAGCCCTCGAGGATCTTCTTGAGCGCGGCGAGGTCCTTGGTCGTGGCCCGCCTCATCGCCGTGGCCATCACCGGCGCCGCGACGCGCGAGAAGCCGCGGGGGGAGCCGTCGTTGCGCAGCGTCATGCGGGTGCTCCCCTCCCCCACGGCCACCCAGGTGTAGGTCGTCCGCATCGGGAACGGGCCCTGGGCGGTCTGCATCACCAGCCGCTCGCCCGGCACCAGCTCGGTGACCTCGTAGGTGTAGGCGATCCGCTTGCCCAGGAAGGCAGCCACGAAGTCCATCTGCGACCCGACGCGGACCGGCGGCTCGGTGCGCCAGTCGACGCTCTGGATGTTGACGTACCAGCGCGGCGCGTTGGTGGGGTCGCCGGCGTACGCCGCCACCTCGCCCACGGGGCGGTCGATGACGGTCTCGACGGTGACGTCGACGCTCACGCCAGGTCGCCCTCGGCGTACTCGACGGGCTCTCCCAGCGCGACGGTGCGCCCGACGGTGCAGAGCCGGTCGCGGGTCTGCTGGAGGGCGCGCGGCATCATCTCGCGGGCCCGGTCGCCGGCCTCGCCCTCCGGGAAGGTGACGTCGAAGGTGACGCGCAGGTCGACGAGGTGGTTGCCCTGCTCGTCGCGGACCTTGTGGCCCTCGGACCGGACCGCGAACGAGGTGGCGTCCACGCGCTTGCCGGTGATCAGGTCGACGTCGATCGCCCCGCAGCCGGCGATCGCGGCGAGCAGCAGCTCGACGGGGCTGAAGTCGGGGTCGGACCCGGAGCCGATGGGGAGCACACCGCCGCGACGGTTGGTGGCCTTGTAGCGGCCCTCACCGATGCGGACCAGGTCGATCCGGCGGTGGGTGTCGGGCAGGCTCTCGGGCTGGCTGTCGGTCAGCGGGTCGGGGCTCATGCGGCCCAGCATTCCAGACCCGCACGCCCCGGCCCCGGGGAGTCCGACACGCCCGACACGCCCGGGACCGACCTCGACTTGTGTCGGCGACGGCCGACGGACACGGTGGAGGGGACCAGCCAGAACCATTGGCCAGCCCATCGACCAGCACATCGGAAAGGCGCGAGCATGCTCACCCTCACCGAGAACGCCAGCACGATCGTCAAGGACATCACCACGCAGCCCGGCCTCGCGGACACCGCGGGCCTGCGGATCAGCTCCGAGGAGGCGGCCGAGCCGACCTTCGCGGTCAGCGCCACCGAGAGCCCCGAGCCCGGGGACCAGATCGTCCAGCAGGACGGGGCCACGGTCTACCTCGACCCGAACGCCGCCCTCCTGCTCGACGACAAGGTCCTCGACGCGGCCGTCGACCCCGCCGGCAAGGTGGAGTTCGCGCTCGGCCTCCAGGCCTGAGCCGGCAGCCTCAGCGCTTGGTCGCGCGTCGCGTCCGTCGGGCGCGGCGCGCGTCCTTGCGGGCCAGCGCCACGTTCCGCATCATCGCCTGGTCCACGTCGTGGTGGGCGCGTCCCTCGACGATCCCGTAGGCCAGGTGCAGCTGCGTCGTCATGGTGCCTTCATCTCCTCGTCCCGGCTCCGTTGCCGGGTCAGTTCATGTAATGAGTAGTGCCGCAAACACGGCTCTTACATTCTAGGGACAGCGACCACGTCCGTTGGCATCGTCGACGACGTGATGTCGCCCACCTCCACAGGGCCACTGGACACCCCTCCCGGGCGCGCCTCGCGCGGCTGGCAGGATCGGTCCATGACGACCTCCACGCGCGAGATCCACCTGGCCTCCCGTCCCTTTGGCACCCCGGCGCCGGACGACTTCCGGATGGTCGAGGTCGACCTGCCGGACCCCGGGGCCGGTGAGGTCCTGGTCCGCAACACCGTGATGTCGGTGGACCCCTACATGCGCGGCCGGATGAACGACGTGAAGTCCTACGTCCCGCCCTTCGCGCTGGACCGCCCCCTCGACGGTGGCGCCGTCGGCGAGGTCGTGGCGAGCGGTGACGACTCCGTCCCGGTCGGGGCTACCGTCCTGCACCAGGCGGGCTGGCGCGAGCACGCCCTGCTGCCCGCGGCTGCCGTCCGGGTCGTCGACGCCTCCCGCGTCCCGGCGTCGGCCTACCTCGGCGTGCTCGGCATGACCGGGCTCACGGCGTACGTCGGCCTGACCCGGATCGCCGAGCTGAAGCAGGGCGACACCGTCTTCGTCTCGGGTGCCGCCGGGGCCGTCGGGTCGGTCGCGGGCCAGCTCGCGCGCCTGCTCGGCGCCGGCAAGGTGATCGGCTCGGCCGGCTCGCCGGAGAAGGTCGCCTGGCTGACCGGCGAGCTCGGCTTCGACGCGGCCTTCGACTACCACGACGGGCCGGTCGCCCAGCAGCTCAGGGAGCATGGCCCGGTCGACGTCTACTTCGACAACGTCGGCGGCGACCACCTCGAGGGCGCGATCTTCCACATGAACGACTTCGGGCGGATCGCCGCGTGCGGCGCGATCGCGACCTACGACGCCGAAGCCCCGACGCCCGGGCCGCGCAACCTGATGATGGTGGTCAGCAAGCGGCTCACCCTGCGGGGCTTCATCGTCTCGGACCACGCGGACGCGGCGAAGGAGTTCTTCACTCAGGCCGCTGGATGGCTGGCCGATGGGAGGCTCGTCCACCGCGAGACGTTCGTCGACGGCCTGGACCGTGCGGTCGAGGCGTTCCTGGGGCTCGGCACGGGCCAGAACACCGGGAAGATGCTCGTCCGGCTGGGCTGACCTCCCCCGCCCGACCGGGGCGCCAGCCTGACTTTTTCGCGACACGCCGAATTACACGATTGACATTCCGTCAATCTGTTCACTCACGTCACTTTCGTCCCTATGCTCCCATCCGTGTCCTCCGTACACCGCGCACCGCACCGCGCCCTCGCCGGCCCGATCCTGGGGCTCGTCCTCGGGCTGCTGCTGGCGACCCTCGGGCCGCTCGCGCCGGCGCGCGCCGACGTCTCCCGGCAGTCCGCCCGGCAGGCGTCCGGGGTCTCGATCCTGTGCACCGGCTACGTCGGCTGCCGCGACCGGGGCTACTCCAACAGCGGCTACCAGGCGGCCAACGACCAGATGTACTGGATGATGTACAGCGGCCACAACTGCACCAACTACGCGGCCTACCGGATGGTCCAGAGCGGCCTGCCGAACAGCCGCCCCTGGAGCGGCGGGGGCAACGCGGAGTACTGGGGCATCTACATGAAGTCCATCACCGACGACGTGCCCGCCGTGGGCGCGGTCGCCTGGTGGCGCGAGAACGCCAGCCCCGCCGGCTCCGCGGGCCACGTCGCCTACGTCGAGCAGGTCATCTCCAGCAACGAGATCATCGTGTCGCAGGACAGCTGGGGCGGCGACTTCTCCTGGGCCCGGATCACCCGGGGTGGCGGCAGCTGGCCCAGCGGCTTCGTGCACTTCAACGACGTCAGGCTCGAGAACGTCGCCAAGCCCGACGTCACCGGCGTGACCAAGGTCGGCGGTGCCCTGAGCGCGAGCCCCGGCTCGTGGACGCCGGAGGGCAGCAACACCACCTACACCTACCAGTGGAAGGCCGGCTCCGACCCGATCGAGGGCGCCACCGCACCGAGCCTCACCCTCGCCCAGGAGCAGCAGGGCAAGCGGATCTCGGTCAAGGTCACCGCCACCCGCCCCGGCTACCCCACGACCTCGGTCGTCTCCGACAAGACGTCGTACGTCGAGCCCGGCGTCATCAGCAGCCTCACGGCGCCGACTGTCTCCGGCGAGGCCACGGTCGACCACGAGCTCGTGGCCAGCGGCGGCACCTGGAAGCCGGCACCGGCCGAGCTGACCTACCAGTGGTACGCCGACGGGCAGCTGCTCGAGGGCGTCACCCAGTCCACCTACACCCCGGGTCCGGCCCAGGTCGGGCTGCCGATCTCGGTCACGGTCACGGCGACCAAGCCCGGCTACGACCCGGTGAGCGCCACCTCGCCGGCGACCGCCGCGGTCCAGAGGGCCACCTTCACCGTGCGCGACCCGGCCACCCTCGGCGGCACGCCGCGGCTCGGGGACGTGCTCACCCTCGACCCGGGCACCTGGTCGCCGGGCGTCGCCGACACGACGGTGGTGTGGCTCCGCGACGGAGTCCCGATCGAGGGCGCCCTCGGCACGTCGTACACCCTCACCAGCGACGACCTCGGCCACCACGTCTCGGCGTCGCTGACCCTGACCCGGGCCGGCTACGAGGACCTCGTGCAGACCGTCCGGCCCAGCGGCCTGGTCAAGACCGTGCCGACGATGGTGCTGCGCTCGAGCCGTCCCGGGACCGGCCGCCTCGCGGTGCACGTCGCGCTGGGCGCGCCCGGCGTCCCGACCGTCGCCGGCGTCGTCCGGATCGTGTCCCACGGCCACCTGCTCGCCGAGCTGACCCTGGACCGATCCGGCCGTGCCGCCCGCGTGCTGCGTGGGCTCCCGGCGGGCCCGACCAACGTCCGGTTCAGCTACCTCGGCAGCGACACCGTCGTGGGCACCACCCTCCGCAAGACCGTCACGATCAAGTAGCCCCCTCGGCTCAGGAGGGCTGCGGGCCGCTGCTCAGCACCACCAGCACGGTGCTGCCCCTGCGGACCGCCGTGCCGAGCGGCGGTTGGGTCCTCAGGAAGGACCCGGCGTCGTAGGGGTGCGGCTCCTGGGTCGTCCGCACCTGCAGGCCGGCTGCCTCGAGCGCCCCGTCGACCGGGCTCGGCGGGTAGGTGTTCTGGACGAACGGGACCGTCGTCCACCCGCGCGGGACCAGGCGCATGCCGGTGCGGAGCTCGGTCATGTCATCGGCCGACTCACGCTCCACCAGCGTCACGGTGAAGTAGGAGTCGAAGTCCGGCAGGCCGAATGTCTGGGTGCACACGGGCGTCGACGGGAGCTCGCAGATGGTCTCGTTCGCGACGATGGCGTGCCCCTCGACGGTCTCCCCCGTGGGGTGGAGGCCGTTGGGGGCGGCGTCCTCGAGACCGGAGTGCGGCTCGAGCACGGTGATCGTCGAGACCGGCGGGTGCACCCCGCCGTAGCACTTGGTCCCTTGGTCGGCGACGGTCTCGTAGACCAGCGCAGGGACGGACGGGTCGGCGCACCCGCCGACCAGGACCGGCCAGTCCTCGGGGACCGGGACGAGGACCTCACCGGCGCCGGCGAGGCGGAACCCTCCCGGATGGTCCGGCAGCGCGCGCGGCCAGCGGTCCCACGCGACGTACCCCCCGACGAGGAGCACCACGGACAGCGCCCCCGCGCCCACCACCAGCCCCCGTCGCCGCATCAGTCGAGCGCACTCTCCGGCAGGTCGAACCAGCGCAGGTGCTCGAAGTCGGCGCTGACGTTGGCGGGGTGGCCGCTCAGGTCGGGCCCCTCGGCCGCGGCCAGGATCGCGGCGCCCTCGCGGAGGTGCTCGACGAGCAGCTCCTCTCCCCCGGTGGCGCGGTTGGCGGGCATCGAGGCGACACCCCCGGTGTAGGAGATGTCGTGCAGGCTCAGCGGCGGGGTGACCACGCCGTCGCGGTGCCGCCAGCGACCGGTCACCACGTCGAAGCGGTAGTCGCCCAGCAGCCGCCAGCCGTCGCGCGCGACCAACCGGACCGCCTCGACGAGGTAGTCCACGACCGCGTCGCTGACGAAGTAGTTGAAGTTGACGCGGACCCAGCCCGGCTTGATGCCCTCGCACCCGCCGGTGATCTCGCGCTCGAACTCGTGGGACCGCTCCAGGTCGATGCCGAGCAGCCGGTGGCCGTAGGGGCCGGCGCACGAGCAGCCGCCGCGCGACTGGATGCCGAAGAGGTCGTTGAGCAGGGCCACGACGTAGTTGTGGTGCAGGAAGCGGCCCGACGGCGACTTGATGATGAACGAGACGATCGAGAGCCGCTTGGCGTCGAGGTTGCCGAGCAGCTCGATGCCCGGGTCGTCGCGCCAGGCGGTGATGGCCCGCTTCAGGTGGCGGTCCTCCTGCTCGCGGATCGTGGCGGTGCCGACGGCCTGCTTGAGCTGGAAGACCAGCCCCGCGCGGACCGACTCGATGATCGCGGGGGTCCCGCCCTCCTCGCGGTGGGTCGGGTCGTCGAGGTAGCGGTGGTCGTCGTCGTTGACGTAGACGACCGTGCCGCCCCCGGGGACGTCGGGGACGCGGTTGGCGAAGAGCTCGCGGCGCGCCGCCAGCACGCCCGGCGTGGACGGGCCGCCGATGAACTTGTGGGGCGAGATGAAGATCGCGTCCTTGTAGGACAGCGGGCGGTCGGGGTCGACCGCCCGCATCGAGATGTCGATGTACGGCGCCGCCGCGGCGAAGTCCCAGAAGCTCAGCGCGCCGTGCTCGTGCAGCAGCGTCGAGATGCCGGCCGTGTCGGAGACGATGCCGGTGACGTTGGAGGCGGCCGAGAACGAGCCGATCTTCAGCGGCCGGTCGGCGTACTTCTCCAGCTGCTCGCGCAGGTCCTGCTGGTCCACTCCCCCGTCGACGTCCTGGTGGATGGTGACGACGTCCGCGATCGACTCACGCCACGGGATCTCGTTGGAGTGGTGCTCGTAGGGGCCGATGAAGACGACCGGTCGCTCCGAGGGCGGGATGTGCTCGGTGAGGTGGTGGGTGTCCTCGAGGACCGACGGCACCCGCAGCCCGAGCACGCCGATCAGCTTGGCGATCGCGCCCGTGCAGCCCGAGCCGGCGAACAGCACCACGGTGTCCTCGTCGCCGCCGACGGCCTCGTGGATGATCGCGCGGGCGTCCTCGCGCAGCCGGGTGGTCTGCAGGCCCGTGCCGCTCGACTCGGTGTGGGTGTTGGCGTAGCTGGTCAGCACCTCGTCGCGGATGAAGTCCTCGATGAAGCTCAACGCGCGGCCCGAGGCGGTGTAGTCGGCGTAGGTGACGCGACGGGCGCCGTACGGCGTCTCCATCACGTGGTCCTCGCCGATCACCGAGTCCCGGATCAGCCGCAGCAGGGCTTGCTTCTCCTCCACGCGATCCTCCACTCCCCCAGACTAGGGCGACGCGCCCGGAACGCCGAACGGGCCGGGAGAATCTCCCGGCCCGCCGACGTGCTCACGTGCAGTGCGGTCACATGACCTTGACGCGCACCGCCTTGCGCCCGGCGACGACCTTGTCCTGGGCGTCGGTCGTGTTGACCTTGGAGATCTCCTTGTCGGCCTTGCGGCTGAACAGGTCGAGGCTCACCTGCACCTGGTCGTTGCGGACGTAGGTGTCGATGTACTTCTGCGCCTGGCCCAGGGTGTTGGGGTACTGGTTGCGCGAGTAGGTGTAGAGGCCACCGAGGACCTCGAGGCGACCCCGGCTGCCGGCGGCCGAGTCCGGCACGCTGACCGAGAGCGGGACCGTCTTGTCGCCGGTGGCGCTGTCGAGGACGGCGCGGAGGTTCAGCTGCGAGCCGGCCTTGGCGACGGCCGGGTGCTTGCGGTCGAGGGTGACCCACTCGCCGCCGACCTTCTGCTGGATCTTGCTGACCCGGTAGACCGAGTTGTCCTTGTTCAGCTCCGAGGTGGCGCTGACGTCGTCGATGTTGACGCCCGGGATGTTGCTGAGCGAGTAGACGAAGTCGGCAAGGTCGAAGGACGACTCGAAGGAGATGTCGTAGTCCGAGGCGTAGCGGTCGCTGACCGAGAAGGAGAACGGCGTGCCGTCGTCCTGGTGGCCGTTGATCGTCCAGGACAGGAGCCCGGAGCCCTTGGTGTAGGAGTCCAGGACGCGGTCGTTGTTGGAGATCAGCTGGTAGAAGGTCGTCGAGGCGTTGGCCTCCCTGACCGACACGTGGCTGGTGCCGGTGCGCGAGCGGGTGCCGAACGTGACCGACGAGGTGATGTCGGTGGTGTCGGGCAGCGCGCCGAAGTTGCCGGTGATGCCGGTCAGGTGGTCGTCGGTGATGGTGCCGACCGGGGCGCCGAGGTTGGCGACCTTGAACGGCGCACCGAGCGACTCGGGCTGGATGTAGATCGCGTCGGCCGGGTGCAGGCTCAACGTCGTCTCGCCCAGGAACGTCATCGGGTGGCCGAAGCCCACGACCTTGCCGCCGCAGACCGACGTCGCGGTGCCCACGCCGCCCTGGGTGATGTCGCCGTAGGACAGCGAGGCGGCCAGGTTGCCGCCGGCAACGACGGTCTCCTCACCCGCGCCGACACCGGGGGCCGCGGCCTTGCCGGTGGCGTAGGTGTTCTTCGGGATCCAGCTGTGGGCGCCGGCCTTCCGCTCGGCCTTGGCCAGGCGGGTGGAGCCGACACCGGAGACACCGAGCGGCATCTTGAGCTGGCTGAAGCCCTCGGCCGCCTGCGCCTGGGTCACGTCGGAGTGACGGGCGATGGTGCGGGCCTGCGCGTCGGTGACCTTGATGCTGGCGGGACGGGAGGCGTTGAGGTACTCGTCCATGTCCTCGAACGGCGTGACGCCGGCGACCCAGGACGGACCGTACGAGAGGCCGTAGGCGACGGCGCCGATGAGGCGGCCGTCCGCGGCGTAGACGGGCGAACCCGACATGCCCTGCCAGATGCCGCCGATCTTGTCGGGGCTCGGGGCATCCATCTCGACCATCACCATGTCGAGGTCGGGAGCGATGCCGTCGTCGAGGACGCCGAGGACGGTGCCGGTGAACGTGTCGGGCGCGGTGCCCGAGGTGACCGACAGCGCGGTGACGGCGTCACCCTTGACGAGGTCGGCGACCGGGAAGGCCGCCTTGCAGTCCTCGGCCGGCGGGGCCGACTGCGCGGCCGGCGAGCCGACGATGGTGGCGGTGGTGAGGGCCAGGCCCGCCACCGAGGTGAGCGCCGCGAGGCCACGGCCCCGGCGACTGTTGAACGAGTGCGACATGTGGACGCCCCTTCTCCCGAAAAGTGGGGCGTGACACCACGCCCTCTGCAAGGTGGACGTCTCCGGCCGCCGTTTGGTTGCCTCCGAGTTTCGTCCCTGTTGAGCGTAGGTTCCAGAGGCGTCCCCGAAGGTGGGTATGGCAAGACCCGTTGCGGATCCGATACCTCGGTGCCAACTGGCCGGGTCGGCGTCTAGGGTGACCGCCGTGACGAATCCCACCTCGACTCCCACGCAGAGCCTCCAGCACGCGGAGGCGCTCGCGCGCTTCGACCTCCTCACCGTGGACGGCTACGACGTGCGCCTCGACCTGGCCAGCTCCGACGAGACGTTCCGGTCGGTCACGACCGTGCGCTTCCAGTCGCAGGGCGGCCCCACCTTCATCGACCTCAAGCCCGTGTCGGTCCGCGAGATCCGCCTCAACGGCGCCCCCGTCGACGTCGACACGCTCGTGCGCGGCCGCCTGCCGCTCGACACGGTCGCCGGCGCCAACGAGCTGGTCGTGGACGCCGTCATGCGCTTCCGCAACGACGGGGAGGGCCTGCACCGCAGCGTCGACCCGGCCGACGGCAAGCACTACGTCTACGGCATGTGCTTCATGGACGCCGCACCCAGCATCTTCCCGTGCTTCGACCAGCCCGACCTGAAGGCGCCCTACACCTTCCTCGTCACCGCACCCACCGACTGGGTGGTCGTCGGCAATGCCCCGGGCACGCAGGTCGAGCCCGGCACCTGGGAGTTCGAGACGACCCAGCCGCTGTCGACGTACTTCGTGACGCTGGTCGCCGGGCCCTACCACCTGGTCACGGACGACCACGACGGCATCGCGCTGGGCCTGTCGGCCCGCGCCAGCATCGCGCGCGACCTCGACGCCGACGCCGACGAGCTGTTCACGATGACCAAGCAGTGCTTCGACGAGTTCCACCGGCTGTTCGGGATCCGCTACCCGTTCGGCAACTACCACCAGGCGTTCGTCCCGGAGTTCAACGCCGGCGCCATGGAGAACCCCGGCTGCGTGACGTTCCGCGACCCGCTGATCTTCTCCTCCCGCGTGACCCGCGGGGTCCGCATCCAGCGCGCGACCACGGTGGCCCACGAGATGGCCCACCAGTGGTTCGGCAACATCGTCACCCCCAAGTGGTGGGACGACCTCTGGCTCAACGAGTCGTTCGCCGAGTACATGGGCAACCGCGTCACCGCCGACGTCACGGAGTACGACGACGCGTGGACCCACAACGCCTACGCCCGCCGCCAGTGGGGACTCGTGGCCGACCAGCGACCCAGCACCCACCCGGTCGCCGGCAACGGCGCCGAGGACGCCCTGTCGGCGCTGCAGAACTTCGACGGCATCTCCTACGCCAAGGGCTCGAGCATCCTCAAGCAGCTCAACGCGACGCTGGGCGACGACGTGTTCTTCGCCGGCGCGATCGACCACTTCACCCAGCACCGCTTCGGCAACGCGACCATGCACGACCTGTTCGCGAGCTGGGAGCAGGCCGGGGCGGGTGACCTCTCGTCCTTCACCTCCCACTGGCTGCGCACCGCCGGGCCGGACCAGATCGTGCTCGACCGGGCGGCCGGTGTCGTCCGCCGCACGCCCCCGGCCGACCACCCCGCCGACCGGCCGCACACCCTGCGGGTCGCGCGCGCGGTCGACGGCAAGTGGGAGACCTCGACGCTGTCCATCACGGGCCCGGAGACACCCGTGGAGGCCGGCGACTCGGCCTTCCTGCTCGACCCCTACGAGGACACCTGGGCCCTGGTCCAGCCCGACGACGTCACGGTCGCGGCGCTCAAGGGCCTGCTGCCGTCGACCGACGACACCCTCCTGCGCGCGGGTGTCTGGAACAACGTGCGCAGCGCCTTCCACAACGCCGCGATCGCGCCGGCCGACGTGATCGACCTGCTCGAGGCCGGCCTGCCGGTCGAGGACAGCGACGACGCGGTGTTCTACACGATGCCGTGGGCCGTCGCGAAGGTCGCCCCGCTGGCACCCGAGCCGGCCTCGGCGCTGCGCCGCATCCACGACGCCGCGATGGGCAAGGTCACCTCCGCGGCCGCCGGATCGACCCTTCAGCTGTCGGCCTTCCAGGCCGCCGTGTCCACCTCGACCGACCCCGGGCAGCTCCGGTCCTGGCTCGAGGGCCGGGTCCTGCCCGACGGCATCGGGCTCGACCTCGACCTGCGCTGGCGCATCCTGGTCCAGCTCGCCGTGCTCGGCGAGACCGACCGCGAGGAGCTCCAGGCGGCGCTGGACGCCGAGCCGACGGCCCGCTCGCGGGTCGAGCACACCAAGGCCGTGGCCTCGCTGCCCGACGCCGAGGCGAAGGCGTGGGCGTGGGCCCGGTTCACCGGCGAGGTCGACGTACCCAACTACGAGCTGGAGGCCGCCGGCGTCGGCATGTGGCGCTCGGGCCAGGAGCACCTCACCGAGCCCTACGTCGAGCGCTACTTCGCCGACCTGCCCGGCACCGTCGAGAAGCGGAGCGGCTGGGTGCTGGCCGACACGGCCGCGGTCTTCTTCCCGTCGACCTCGCTGACGGAGGAGACGGTGGCGGCCGCGAAGGCCTTCATCGACAGCGACGGGCTGGACCTCTCGGTCCGTCGCCGGGTGGTCGACGCGACCGACGAGCTCCAGCGCCGGCTGGCGATCCGACAGGCGTTCCCGGCGTCATGACCCCCGACCGCGCGCGGCGTCCGGGCCCCACGGTCCGGACCCGCGTGCACGAGCTGACCCCCACCGGCGAGCACGCCCGCGAGGACCGGCTCGTCACCGAGGAGCCGCTCGAGATCCGGCTCGCCTGGCCGGGTGCACCGGCCAGGCGGGTCTGGGTCACCATGCGCACGCCCGGACACGACTTCGAGCTCGCGACCGGGTGGCTGGTCCACGAGGGCCTCACCCGGTCCGTGAAGGGTGTCGCCTACTGCACGGACGCCGACCTGGCACCGGAGCAGGAGTTCAACGTCGTCACCGTCACCCTCGACTCGCCCCCGCTCCACGACCCGGGCCACCGGCACGTCGCCGAGTCGAGCGGGTCGTCGGCCTGCGGGGTGTGCGGCAAGGACAGCGTCGCCGCGGCGCTGGCCGCGCCGCGCGCCGTCCCGTGGTCCGGGGAGCTGCCCGCACCCGACGTCGTGCGGTCGCTGCCCGGGCTGCTGCGGGCCGGGCAGGCGGTGTTCTCCCGGACCGGGGGCGTGCACGCGGCGGGGCTCTTCACCGCCGCGGGCGAGGCCCTGGTCGTCCGCGAGGACGTGGGCCGGCACAACGCCGTCGACAAGGTGACCGGTGCCCGGGTGCTCGCCGGCGACTCCCCCGCCGAGGCGGTCCTGGTCGTCTCCGGGCGGGCCGGCTTCGAGCTCGTGCAGAAGGCGATCGCCGCGGGCGTCGGGTCACTGGTGGCCGTCGGGGCACCGACGTCACTGTCGGTCGCGCTGGCGCGGGAGTCCGGCCTGGCGCTGTTCGGCTTCACCTCCGGGGAGCGTTGCGTGCGCTACACCTGAGGTCGCTCCGGCGTGGGTGCGCCGCAGTGTCGGTGGTCGTTCCTAGGTTGGTCGCATGCGCATCCTCCACACCTCCGACTGGCACCTCGGCCGGTCGTTCCACCGTGAGGGGATGCTCGAGCACCAGGCGTCGTACGTCGACCACCTGATCGCCGTCGTGGAGTCGGAGCAGGTCGACCTCGTGGTGGTCGCCGGTGACGTCTACGACCGGGCGCTGCCCCACGTCGACGCGGTCCGCCTCGCCGACGAGGCCCTCGCCCGGCTGGCCGCCTCGCGGGCCCGGGTCGTCATCACCAGCGGCAACCACGACTCCGCCCAGCGGCTCGGGTTCAGCTCGCGGCTGATCGACGCGGCGGGGGTCTTCATCCGCACGGACGCCTCCGCCATCGGCACGCCGGTGCTGCTCGAGGACCGGCACGGGCCGGTCGCGGTCCACGGGCTCCCCTACCTCGACCCCGACGCGGTGCGTGAGCCGTGGGGGCTGTCGGCGCGCTCCCACGAGGCCGCGCTGACCGAGGCGATGCGGCGGGTCCGGGCCGACCTCGCCACACGATCCTCCGCGACCCGGTCGGTCGTGCTGGCGCACGCGTTCGTCGCGGGCGGGCCCGATCAGGTCCGGCCCAGCGACTCCGAGCGCGACATCTCCGTCGGTGGCGTCTCGATGGTCCCGACGTCGGTCTTCGACGGCGTCTCCTACACCGCCCTCGGCCACCTGCACGGGCGCCACACGCTCACCGACACGGTGCGCTACAGCGGCTCGCCGCTGGCCTACTCCTTCTCCGAGGCGACGCAGGTCAAGGGCTCGTGGCTGGTCGAGCTCGGTGCCGACGGTCTCGAGTCGGCCGAGTTCGTCCCCGCGCCCGTCCCACGTCCGCTGGCCCGCCTGCGGGGCACGCTCGCGGAGCTGCTCGCCGACCCGGCTCACGTCCCCCACGAGGGGTCATGGGTGCAGGCCACCCTCACCGACGACGTCCGCCCCCTGCAGGCGATGGAGCAGCTGCGTCGGCGCTTTCCGCACACCCTCGTCCTCTCCTTCGAGCCCGCGTCCGGGGACCGCTCGGAGGTGCCCCTGGCCCGCACCCAGGGCCGCTCCGACCACCGGATCGCCCTCGACTTCGTCGGCGACATGCGCGGCACCGGAGCCACCGAGGAGGAGTCCGCGCTGCTCCAGCAGGCCGTCGACGCCTGCTGCGAGGACCCCGACTTCGACGTCCTCGTCCCCGCCTCCCCGGACCGGGGGGCCTGATGCGCCTCCACCTGCTCGAGGTCACCGCCTTCGGGCCGTTCGCCGACACGGTCACCGTCGACTTCGACCACCTCTCCGACGCCGGGCTCTTCCTGCTCTCCGGCGCGACCGGTGCCGGCAAGACGAGCGTCCTCGACGCGGTCTGCTTCGCGCTCTACGGCGACGTCCCCGGCGACCGCAACGCCGCGCGCCGGCTGCGGTCCGACCAGGCTGCGCCCGGCGTACGCCCGCGGGTCACGCTCGAGACCACCCTGTCGGGGCGCCGGTTCCGGCTGGTCCGCTCCCCCGCCTGGGAGCGACCTAAGAAGCGCGGCAGCGGCTTCACCACCGAGCAGGCCTCGGTCACCCTGTCCGAGCGGGTCGACGGCGAGTGGCAGCCGCTGTCGTCGCGGCTGGACGAGACCGGCCACCTCGTGACCCGTCTCGTCGGCATGAACGTCACCCAGTTCACCCAGGTCGCCATGCTGCCCCAGGGACGGTTCCAGGCCTTCCTCCGGGCCCGCTCCGACGAGCGCCACAAGCTGCTCCAGCAACTGTTCCGCACCGGCCGCTTCGAGCAGGTCGAGGGCTGGCTGCGCGACCGCCGCATCGCCCTGCGCCGCACCTCCGACACGGCCCGGGAGGGTGTCGCCGACCTGGTCAGCCGCCTGAGCGAGACCGCCGACGTGCCGGTCCCCGAGGACTGGGAGGTCGCCGACCTGCAGCCCTGGGCCACGGCGCTGGTGGCCGACGCCCTCGAGCGCCGCGACCGGGCCGCCGCTGCTGTCCTCGTTGCGGCGGGTCACGAGCAGGAGACCCGCACCCACCTCGAACAGACCCGCGCCGTGGTCGACCGGCGTCGTCGCCTCGAGGCCGCCCGTGCCGAGCGCGACCGGCTCGATGCGATGTCCGACCAGCACACCGGCGCGGTGGCCGCTCTCGACGCCGCGCGGCGCGCCGCCGGTGTCATCCCGCTGCACCGTCTCGCCACCACCGCGACGGCCGCCCACGTCCGCGCGGAGGCCCTGGCGCACGCCACGACCGAGCGGGCCGGCGACGTGCTCGGGCTGCTCGTCGTCGACGCCGACACCCTGGCTGCTGCCGCCGCTGAGGCGCTCGACAAGGCCGCCGCCGTGCGCGCCGCCCTGCCCCGCGAGGCGCGGCTGCGCGAGGTCGACGAGCGAGCAGTCGGCGCCGAGCGCGAGCAGGCGGCGGTGACGACGCGGCTGACCGCCCTTTCAGGCGAGCGGGCCGCACTCCCCGAGCGCCTGGTCGCCGCGCGGGCGTCCGCGCAGGAAGCCACCGCTGCCGCGGCCGCCACTCCGGCCGTCGAGGCGCGGGTCGCCGACCTGCAGGACCGTCTGCGGGCCCACCGGGACCTCCTGTCCGTGGAGGGGCAGCTGGCCGCGGCGCGCCAGGCGCTCGCCGTCGCCTCGGCCACGGCCGTGGAGCTGCGCGAGCGCTGGCTGGACCTGCGCGAGGCCCGACTGGACGGGATGGCCGCCGAGATCGCCGGCGCGCTCGCGGTGGGCGCCTGCTGCCCGGTCTGCGGCTCCGCGGACCACCCCCACAAGGCCACCTCCCACCCCGACGCACCCGACGCCGCCGCCGAGAAGGCCGCCCTCAAGGCGCTCGACGACGCCAAGGCCACCGAGCACCTGCACGACGAGCGGGTCCGCGACCTCGGCACCCGCCTGGCGGTGCTCCGCCAGCAGGCCGGCCCCGACCCGGCCGCGGTGCTTCAGGCCCGGGCGGACGACGAGGCGTCCGGGCTCGAGCGGCTCCGGGCCTGCGCCGGCGAGGCGACGGCCCGCCTCGACGCGGTCGCCACGCTCGAGGCCGACGACGAACGCCTCGCGGCGGAGATCCGTGAGGCCGAGCTGCGGGCCGAGTCCCTCGCGACCAGCCTCACCGCACTCCGTGCGGAGTCCGGCTCGCTGCGTGCCGAGGTCGATCACCTGGTGGCCGGCTCGGGTGCCTCCTCCCTGACCCGACTCCTCGACGACCTCGCCGACCGGGCCGACACCGCTCACCGTGCCGCCGACGCGCTGGTGGGCCTCGTCATCGCGGCCGACGCCCGGTGCGACGCCGACCGGGCCCTCGCGGAGGCGGCCCAGGAGTCCGGGTTCCCATCCACCGAGGCCGCGGTCGCGGCCCGGCTCGACGTCCAGGAGATCGCCGCTCTCGACCGCCGGGTCACCGAGCACGAGCGCAAGCTGGCGGCCGTGACCGCACTGCTCGACGAGCCGGGAGCCGAGGAGCTCCTCGCCACCGACACCGTCGACCTCGACGCGCTCCAGCGCATCCACGCCGATGCGCTGGCCGCACTCGGAGACGGGCGCACGCTCGAGTCCCGCTGGGCCGGCCGCCACCAGCGGCTCACCGCCCTGGCTCGCGAGCTCGAGGCCGCGCTCGTGGCCTGGGCGCCGCTGCGCCACGAGCTCGACGTGACGACGCGCCTCTCCGCGTTCGTCGAGGGCAAGTCCCCCGACAACCGCCTGCAGATGCGGCTCTCGGCCTACGTGCTCGCGTTCCGGCTCTCCCAGGTCGTGGCGGCCGCCAACGAGCGCCTGGCGCGGATGAGCGACCAGCGCTACTCCCTCGAGCACACCGGGCGACGGGGCGCCGGCGAGACGCGGGGCGGCCTGAGCCTGCTCGTCCGCGACGACTGGTCCGGGGAGTCCCGGGACCCCGCGACCCTCTCGGGCGGCGAGACGTTCGTGGTCTCCCTCGCCCTCGCCCTGGGGCTCGCCGACGTGATCACGCAGGAGGCCGGCGGCGCGGACCTCGACACCCTCTTCGTGGACGAGGGCTTCGGCTCCCTCGACGCCGACACCCTCGACGACGTCATGGACACCCTCGACTCGTTGCGCGACGGCGGCCGTGTCGTCGGCGTGGTCAGCCACGTCGCCGAGATGCGCGACCGGATCCCGACCCAGCTCCGGGTCAGCAAGTCCCGGCGCGGGTCGACGCTGGCCCTGTCGCGATGATGCCGGCCACCGCTAGTTTCGATCCGTGACCTTCGACGTCGCCGCCGAGTCCTACGAGCGGTTCATGGGTGCCTGGTCGACCGGGCTGGCGCCCCAGCTCATCGCGTACGCCGGCGTGCGGCCCGGCCAGACCGTGCTCGACGTCGGGTGCGGTCCCGGCATCCTCACCCGGCCGCTGGTCGACCTCCTCGGCGCGGACCACGTCGTCGCCGTCGACCCGTCACCGTCGTTCGTGGCCGCCACGGCGGATCGTTTCCCGGGCGTCCGGGTCGCCGAAGCCGGGGCGGAGTCGTTGCCGCTCGACGACGGGGAGGTCGACCACGCCCTGGCCCAGCTGGTCGTGCACTTCATGACCGACCCGGTCGCGGGTCTGGCCGAGATGGCGCGGGTGACCCGTCCCGGTGGGGTCGTGGCCGCCAGCGTCTGGGACCACGGGGGCGGCCGCGGACCCCTCTCGACGTTCTTCGAGGCCGTGCAGTCGCTCGACCCGGACAACCCCGGCGAGCGCGACTACGCAGGCGTCAACGCCGGACACCTCGGCGAGCTGCTCCGCGCCGCCGGCCTGGGCCGGGTCGAGGAGACCCGCCACGACGTCGAGCGGCACTACGACGACGTCGACGCGTGGTGGGCGCCGTACACCCTGGGGGTGGGGCCGGCCGGTGCCTACGTGGCCGGTCTGGACGACGACGGCAAGGAGGCGCTCCTCGAGGCCTGCCGGGCCCGGCTGCCGCGCGGTCCGTTCACCGCCACCGCCAGTGCATGGGTGGCCCGCGGGACGGTCAGGTGAGGGGTGTCCGACTGCCTCAGTCGGTCAGGCCCCAGGACGACACGTCGAGGCCCCAGTCGTCGGCGAGGCGCCGGGCCTGCGGCCGGTACATCACCTGCAGGGACTCCTTGAGCCCCGGGGTCCAGTCCCACTCCGCCTTCGACGACGACCCGGACTCGCGCTCGACCTCCTGCAGCGGCACCGGGTCGACGCCGATCAGGCCCCACACGGTGTCGACCGCGGCCTGGGGGTCCTTCCGGATGTTCTCGTAGACCATCACGTGCATCCGGTCGCGGCCGACCTGGGAGGCCCAGGCGTCGAGCTGGTCGGCGTAGAAGCCGCTCCAGGTCTGGACGGTGATCGGGACCGGGTAGGGCCACGACTTGCCGCGCGTGGCCGCGAGCCGCATCGAGGAGCGGAAGCGCTCCACCGGGTCGCGCAGCAGCACCAGGATCGGGGCGTCCGGGACGTGCCGCGCGGCGCCCGCGGGGCACGACGCGTGCCGGAGGTACTGCGGGGTCCAGTCACCACGGTGGATGCCGTCGGACGGGAACAGGTCGAGGTACTCCGCCGGGGTGATCCGGTCGTCGGCCAGCTTGTGCAGGAGCTGCTGCTCCTTCTTGCCGTTGGTGCCGAGCCCGACCTGCGGGTGTTGCGTCAGCAGGTCGGTGAACCACGTCGTGCCCGATCGCTGCGCGCCGATGCCCAACCAGGCGGGAGAATTCATGATGGGCACCCTACCGAGTCCGTTTCGCTGGGAAATCGGGTGGCGCCCATCGGATAGGTTCCCGTCCATGAGTGGTTCCGGCCTCGATCCGACCTTCACCTCACTCCCCTACCGCGAGCTCGGCGATGCCGCCCTCGCGCGTGCGCGGGAGCTCGGGGTCACCCACGCCGACTTCCGCTTCGAGCGGGTCCGCTACCAGCACCTCGGCGTCCGCGACGGCGTCCTGCAGGGTGCCAGCGACCGGGAGGACCTCGGCTTCGCCGTGCGGGTCATCCATCGCGGCGCGTGGGGCTTCGCGTCCGGCGTCGTGCTCACCACGGACGAGGCGGTGCGGCTCGCCGACTCCGCCGTGGCCGTCGCCCTGGTCGCCGCGGAGATGACCAGCTCCCCGGTCGAGATCGCTCCCGAGCCGGTGTACGACGACGTCACCTGGATCAGTCCCTACGAGGTCAACGCGCTCGAGGTGCCCACGGCCGAGAAGGCCGAGGTGCTCATCGACTGGACCAACCGGCTCCGCACCGGAGCAGCCGTGGACCACGCCTCGGCGTCGCTCGAGCAGGTGCAGGAGAACAAGTACTACGCCGACCTCGCCGGCACACGCACCACCCAGCAGCGGGTCCGCCTGCACCCCGCCTTCGAGGCCATGGGCGCCGGTGCCGACACCTTCGACTCGATGGCGAGCATCGCTCCGCCGGCAGGGCGTGGCTGGGAGTACCTCACCGACAAGGCGCTCTACGACTGGGACGACGAGATCGAGCAGGTGCCCGAGCTCCTGGCCGAGAAGCTCAAGGCGCCCAGCGTCGAGGCCGGCACCTACGACCTGGTCATCCACCCGTCCAACCTGTGGCTGACCATCCACGAGTCCATCGGGCACGCCACCGAGCTGGACCGCGCGCTCGGCTACGAGGCCAACTACGCCGGCACCTCGTTCGCGACGTACGACAAGCTCAACACGCTGCAGTACGGCTCCGGCGTCATGAACGTCACCGGCGACCGCACCGTCGAGCACGGCCTCGCGTCGATCGGCTACGACGACGAGGGCGTCGAGACCCAGAGCTGGGACATCGTGCGCGACGGCGTCCTCGTGGGCTACCAGCTCGACCGGGCGATGGGCCACATGAAGCCCGAGCTCAACGGTGGCCGCTCCAACGGCTGCGCCTACGCCGACTCCCCCGGGCACATCCCGATCCAGCGGATGGCCAACGTCTCGCTCCAGCCGGCTCCGGACGGGCCGAGCACCGAGGAGCTGATCAGCCGGGTCGAGCGTGGCCTCTACGTCGTCGGCGACAAGAGCTGGTCGATCGACATGCAGCGCTTCAACTTCCAGTTCACCGGCCAGCGGTTCTACACGATCACCGACGGCGAGCTGGTCGGCCAGGTCCGCGACGTCGCCTACCAGGCCACCACGACGGACTTCTGGAACTCCATGGAGGCCGTCGGCGGCCCGGAGACCTGGGTGCTGGGCGGCGCGTTCAACTGCGGCAAGGCCCAGCCCGGCCAGGTCGCCAGCGTCAGCCACGGCTGCCCGACGTCGCTGTTCCGCAACGTCCGCATCCTCAACACCAACGACGAGGCAGGCCACTGATGAGCACCCAGTCCCCGCGCCAGTCGCTCGTGATGACCCCGCAGTCCCTCGTCGACCACGGCGTCGCCACGTCGACGGCCGACGACTGCATCGTCATCCTCCGCAACGCCACCAGCGCCAACCTGCGCTGGGCCAACAACACCCTGACCACCAACGGCGTGATGCACGCCGTCAGCGTCACGGTCATCTCGTTCGTCCGGAGCTCCGAGGGGGTCTCGACCGGGTCGGTGTCCGGCAGCGCGAGCTCGCAGGCACAGGTGACCGCCCTGGTCGAGGCCGCCGACGCCGCAGCCCGTGCCGGATCGCCGGCCGAGGACGCCAGCGACCTCGTGACCGGCGACGCGGCCGCCGATTGGGACGAGGCGCCCGGGGCCACCGACATCCACGTGTACGACGCCTTCGCGCCGGCCCTGGGCGAGGCGTTCGGCCGCGCCTCGGGCGCGGGTCGGGTGCTCTACGGCTTCGTCAACCACGAGGTCGTGACGACCTACCTCGGCTCGACGACCGGCCTCCGCCTGCGTCACGTCCAGCCGACCGGCCACTACGCCTGCACGGGCAAGACGGCCGACCTCAGCCAGAGCGCCTGGGTCGGCGGCGCCACCCGCGACTTCTCCGACGTCGACGCCCTGGCGATGGAGCAGACCGTCGCCCAGCGGCTCGGGTGGGGGTCGCGGCGTGTCGACCTGCCCGCCGGTCGCTACGACACGATCCTGCCGCCGACCGCCGTCGCCGACCTGATGATCGACGCCTACTGGTACGCCGGTGCCCGGGTCGCCCACGAGGGGCAGTCGGTCTACTCCAAGCGCGGCGTCGGCACCCGCATCGGCGACCGGATCGCCAAGCCGGGGGTCAACCTCTTCTCCGACCCGAGCTATCCCGGACTCGCGTGTGCCCCGTTCGTCACCGCCAGCGCCTCGGGCAACGAGAGCTCCGTCTTCGACAACGGGCTGCCGCTCGGCCGGACCGACTGGATCCGCGACGGCGAGCTGACCTCGCTGCTGCAGACCCGGCACTCGGCCGCGATGACCCAGCAGCCGGTCACGCCGATGGTCGACAACCTGGTCCTCGACGTGGACGGCGGCCAGGGCTCGGTCGACGACCTGGTCGCCGGCACCGAGCGCGGCCTGCTGCTCACCTGCCTCTGGTACATCCGGGCGGTCGACGAGCAGACGCTGCTGTTGACCGGACTGACCCGCGACGGGGTCTACCTCGTGGAGAACGGCGAGATCACCGGCGCGGTCAACAACTACCGGTTCAACGAGAGCCCGGTCGACCTGCTCAACCGGTTCTCCCACGCGAGCGCCACGGTGCCGAGCTTCAGCCGCGAGTGGGGCGACGACTACTTCTCGCGCACCGCCACCCCCGCGCTGCGGGTCCCGGACTTCAACATGTCGAGCGTCTCCCAGGCGATGTAGGTATCGCCGGGCGCGTCATCCGTGGTGCCGGCGGGCCCGGCGCCACCGGCGCACGAACTCCTGGTCGGCCTCGAGGGCGCGCGCCTGCTCGCGGGCGTGCAACCGGCCGAACGTGAAGTCGCTGTCCCCGTCGGCGCGTGCGTCCGCGGCGAGCGTCTCGAGGGCAAGGCGGGTGACGACGGTGTCCTGGTGGTCCCCGAGCGCCTGGGTCAGGCCCTTGGCGGTCCGGGCGAGCTCGCGCGCCTCGTCCCCCCACAGCTCGTCGCCGGCCTCGGCGGCGTAACGCAGCCGCTTGGCCGCCTTCCGCACGTCGTGCAGGGCCCGGTCCCGGTCCTCGGCCCCGGCGACCAGGTCGGCGCGGTGCACCAGCCGGCTCCAGTGACGCCGCAGCTCCGGCTCGAGGTCGGCGGCGGTGACCGCCTTCGCCCCCGGCGCCCACGGCGGGTCGCTGCGCCAGGACTCGAGCGCAGCGACCACCGCGGCGTACCGCTCCGAGGCCAGCGTCGACTGCACGTCCTCCTCGGCGCCCGCCAGGGCCGCGGCATAGCTCAGGTCGAGCCGGTCACGCACCGGGCCGACGACGTGCACCGCCAGCTCGTGGTCGGCGAGGTGGGCCAGCCGGGCGTGGACGACGTGCGCGTCCCGCGCAGCCGACAGCGCGCGTACCAGCCACGCCAGCTCGTCGCGCACCGGCTCCGTGCGTGCCCGGTCCAGGACGGTGCGGAACGTCGCAAGGTCGGCCCGCAGGTGGCGGCAGGCCACCCGGGCGTCGTGCACGCCCTCGGCGTCGCCCGCGCGCATCGCCCTGTCGGCCCCGGCGAGGGCGTCGGTGTGCGCCGCGAGTCGGGCCCGGACGACCTTCAGGACGGCGCTCACCCCTCCATCATCCTGCGTCGTGCAACCGGGCCGGGCCGTCGTGCGTATACCCCGCACAACCCCGCAGGACACGACTGCAGGACCGACCAAGGAGGACCCCCACCATGCGCACCACCCAGCTCGCCCTCGGCGCCCTCGCGGTCGCCACGCTCGGCACGTCCCTCGCTCCGGCCGCCCACGCCCAGACGACCACCACCACGCACGAGCGGGGCAACGTCATCGAGTGCACCGGCACGATCAAGGGCAAGCCCGTCTACGCCAGCCTCTACGAGAACAACGTCTACGCCAACGTCATCCAGGTCGTCATCGGCGACGGCGACGACCAGGTCGGCAACAGCCGGGAGGTCGCCGGCGGGTTCATCGAGGACAAGCAGGTGTACGGCGCCCTCCGGGTCGGCGGCAAGCGTGCCGTCGTCGAGGGCCACGCCGCCCGCTACGGCAAGCGGATCGCCGTCCACGACGAGTTCGACGACGCCGGCCAGCACGTCGTGGTCGACGGCTTCCACCGCAAGCTGTCGAAGGACCTGACCCTGACGTGGCGGCACCGCACCGTGCCGCTGGCCTGCGGCACGGCCTTCTTCTACGACCTCACCACCACGAAGACCGACATCGAGTGACGGGCGGGCCGCGCCCGTCCCGCGCTCAGGCGGGATGCCCGCCGGGGATCTCGACCTCGGGGTCGTAGGGGGTCCGCGTGTAGACGAACGTCGCGCAGTCCAGGTGCGAGACGGAGCCGTCGCCACGACGTACGACGTGGAGCGTCTCGCCCCGGTGGTAGCCGGCGACGCCGACCACCCGGTCGCCTTGGACCTCGAAGACGTCCTGCCGGTTCTGCAGCGCGAGGCTGTGCACCTCGAGCCGCTCGTCGTGCCAGCGCAGCTCGAAGGCCGTGTTGCCCCAGAACCACACGCCGGGCACGCCGGCCAGGGCGTCGGGCACGCGCACCGTCGGTGTCCACGGCGCCGACGGCTCGACCGGCCCGTCGCCCAGCAACCGCGCCGGCACGGCGTCGGTCACCAGTCCGGTCGTGGCGTTGGTCAGCAGCACCGAGCCGTCGCCGGTCCCGGGGTCGACGAAGAGGCTGGCGAGGAAGCCCGGCATGGAGCCGGTGTGACCGACGAGCCGTCGGCCGTGCGCCTCCACCACCCGGAAGCCGAGGCCGTAGTCGCCCTGGCCCGGGCGGTAGGCGTCCCGGAGGTCGTCGAGGTCGAGCACCCGGGGGTCGCCCTGGGTCAGGAAGCGCCCCCAGGCGGCCAGGTCCTGCACCGTGCTCCACGCCTGTCCGGCCGGTGCCATCGCCCCGGTGTCCTGGTGCGGCTCGCGGGTCAGGGTCCCGTCGAAGTGCCCCACGCTGAAGCCCTGGGCGGAGGCGCCCACCGGGAGGTACGTCGTGCGCCCCATGCCGAGCGGCTCGAGGATGCGGCTCCGGGTGACGGCCCACCAGGACTGCCCGCGCAGCCGGGCGACCGCCTCACCGAGGAGGGCGAAGCCGAGGTTGCTGTAGTGGAAGTACTCCCCCGGGCCGGCCACCGCACCGGTGCCGTCGTTGGCGGCCAGCAGGTCGTCCAGGCTCACGCCCGGGGACCGCTCCCACCACGGACCGACCGGTTCGCTCTGCATCCCGGACACGTGGCCCAGCAACCCGGCGACGGTCGCGTCGGCGTAGCCCGTGCCGGGCACGACAGCGCCGATCCGGTCCTCGAGGGCGAGCAACCCGTCGGCCACGCACTGCAGCACCGCGACGGCGACGAAGGTCTTGGTGATCGACCCGATGCGGTACTGCACGTCCGCCGGGTCCGGCCCCGGCACGTCACCGGCCCCGGCGACCTCGACCAGCTCTCCCCGGCGCAGCACGCCGGCGACGACCGACGGCAGCCGGCCGGTCGCCTGGTAGCCCTCGACGCACGCCTGCAGCCGGCCGGTCACTCGGCGAAGGCCTCCGGCGGCGGGCAGGCGCACACGAGGTTGCGGTCGCCGTAGGCCTGGTCGATCCGCGCGACCGGCGGCCAGTACTTGTCCGGGTCGATGCCGGTCGGGAAGACCGCGAGCTCGCGGGAGTAGGGCCGGTCCCAGTCGCCGACCAGCGCGCGCGAGGTGTGCGGGGCACCGCGGAGCGGCGAGTCCTCAGGGCTCCACTCGCCCGCGCCCACGCGGTCGATCTCCGCCTTGATCGCGATCATCGCGTCGCAGAAGCGGTCGATCTCGGCGAGGTCCTCGGACTCCGTGGGCTCGACCATCAGGGTGCCCGCAACGGGGAACGACATGGTCGGCGCGTGGAAGCCGTAGTCGATGAGGCGCTTGGCCACGTCGTCGACGCTCACGCCGGTGTCCTTGGTCAGGCCCCGGACGTCCAGGATGCACTCGTGGGCGACCAGGCCGCCGTGGCCCTTGTAGAGCACCGGGTAGTGCTCCCCGAGGCGCGCGGCGATGTAGTTGGCCGAGAGGACGGCGGTCGCCGTCGCGCGGGTCAGGCCCGCTGCCCCCATGAGCCGGATGTAGGCCCACGAGATCGGCAGGATGCCGGCGGACCCGTAGGGTGCGGCGCTGATCGGGCCGATGCCCGACCGCTTGGCCTCCTCGGGGTGCATCGCGTGCGAGGGCAGGAACGGCGCGAGGTGCGCGCGCACCGCCACCGGGCCGACGCCGGGACCGCCGCCACCGTGCGGGATGCAGAAGGTCTTGTGGAGGTTCAGGTGCGAGACGTCGCCGCCGAACTCGCCCGGCTTGGCGTAGCCGAGCAGCGCGTTGAGGTTGGCGCCGTCGACGTAGACCTGGCCACCGTGGGCGTGCACGATCTCGCAGAGCTGCGTGATGGTGTCCTCGTAGGCGCCGTGCGTCGAGGGGTAGGTGACCATGATGGCGGCCAGGTCCTCGGCGTGCTTGTCGCACTGGGCACGCAGGTCGTCGAGGTCGACCGCGCCGTCGTCGGCAGCCTTGACCACGACCACCTTCATGCCGGCCATCACTGCGGAGGCGGCGTTGGTGCCGTGGGCCGACGACGGGATCAGGCACACGTTGCGCCCGGCGTCGCCGTTGGCGAGGTGGTAGCCGCGGATCGCCAGGAGCCCGGCGAGCTCACCCTGAGAGCCGGCGTTGGGCTGGATCGAGACGCGGTCGTAGCCGGTCACCTCGGCCAGCCAGCCCTCGAGCTCGTCGACGAGCTGGCGGTAGCCCGCGGCGTCCTCCGCCGGGGCGAAGGGGTGCAGGTCGGCGAAGCCGGGCAGCGACACCGGCTCCATCTCCGTGGTCGCGTTGAGCTTCATCGTGCACGAGCCCAGCGGGATCATGCCGCGGTCGAGCGCGTAGTCGCGGGCCGAGAGGCGCCGCAGGTAGCGCAGCATCGCGGTCTCGCTGTGGTGGGTCGAGAAGACCTCGTGGGTGAGGAACTCGGTCGTACGACGCAGCGGCTCGGGCAGGGCGTCCGGAGTGGCCGCGTCGAGGGCGGCGATGTCGCCGCCCACGCCGAAGGCCTTCAGGACACTGGTGACCGTGGACCGGGTGGTGGTCTCGGAGGTGGAGATGCCGACCCGGTCGGCGTCGACGAGGCGCAGCTGCAGGCCGTAGGCGCGGGCCGCGGCGACGACCTCGGCCGCACGGCCGGGCACCGACACGGTCAGGGTGTCGAAGAAGTGCCCGTGCTCGACCTCCACGCCGCCGTCGGCGAGGGCCGCGGCGAGCACCGCGGCGTAGCGGTGGGCGCGGGTCGCGATCGCCCTCAGGCCGTCGGGGCCGTGGTAGACGGCGTACATGGAGGCCACGACCGCCAGCAGGACCTGGGCGGTGCAGATGTTGGACGTCGCCTTGTCCCGGCGGATGTGCTGCTCGCGGGTCTGCAGCGCGAGCCGGTAGGCGGGCCGGCCCTCGGCGTCGACGGAGACACCCACCAGGCGACCCGGCAGGTGCCGCTCGAGCCCGGCGGCGACCGCCATGAAGCCGGCGTGCGGGCCGCCGTAGAACAGCGGCACACCGAAGCGCTGCGAGGAGCCCACCACGACGTCGGCGCCGAGCTGGCCCGGCGACTCCAGCAGGGTGAGCGCGAGCAGGTCGGCCGCGACGACCGCGAGCCCGTTGCGCTCGTGGACCGCCTCGATGACGGGGCGGGGGTCCAGCACCCGGCCGGACGCGCCGGGGTACTGCACCAGGACGCCGCACAGCTCACCGTCGGGCAGTCCGTCGGTCAGGTCGGCGACGACCACGTCGATGCCCATCGCCTCGGCGCGGGTGCGCACGACGTCGATGGTCTGGGGCAGGGCGTCGGCGTCGATGACGAAGGGACCGGACGCCTTTCGGTTGCCGCGGCGCACCAGCGTCATGGCCTCCGCGGCCGCGGTGCCCTCGTCGAGCAGCGACGCGTTGGCCGTCGGGAGTCCGGTGAGGTCGCCGATGACGGTCTGGAAGTTGATGAGGGCCTCGAGGCGGCCCTGCGAGATCTCCGGCTGGTACGGCGTGTAGGCGGTGTACCAGCTCGGGTCCTCGAGCACGTTGCGCCGGACGACGGGCGGCGTGATCGTGCCGTGGTAGCCCAGGCCGATCATCGTCTCCCCCGGCCGGTTGGCCGCGGCGATGGCGCGCAGCTCGCGGGCGGCCGCCTCCTCAGTCAGCGGGGCCGGCAGGTCCAGCTCGGCGGCGGCGCGGATGCCGCCGGGCACGGCCGCCTCCATGAGCGCCTCGAGCGAGGCGAAGCCCAGGTGCTTGAGCATCGCGGTCTCGTCGTCGGGGCGCAGCCCGATGTGGCGCTCGACGAACGGCAGTGCGCCGTCGAGCTCGGACAGCGACTGTCCCGGGTGGCGGGGGGCGTCGGACACGGGTGGCTCCTCGGATCAGCGGTCGATCGGGTCGCCTCCCCCTCTGTCGTCCGGCTCCCCGGTGCGGGGGGCGATCTCCAGAGTTGCCTCGTCCGCACGGTCCGGGCGCCTGAGAGGTTCCGGGGAGGAATTGCCCCTTCGGCGCTCCGCTCCGGAGGCCGCTGGCCACCGGGCGAAGACTCTCCCGTGCGGGATTGTCAGCAGCGCCAATCTAGCAGGGAACGCGACAACGGCCCGCCGCCACGAGGGCGACGGACCGTTGTGAGAGTGCTGGGAACCCGGTGATCAGCCGGTCTGGCGGGCGGCACGACGCGCCGCGAGCTCGTCGCTGGCCGACGGGGCGTCGTCCTCGGCGGTGCGCTCGCTGGGCAGCTCCGCGAGGGTGCCCTCGATCTCCTGCCACACGCCGCCGATGGCGATGCCGAACACGCCTTGGCCACCCTGGAGGAGGTCGATGATCTCGTCGTTGCTCGTGCACTCGTAGACCGAGACGCCGTCGCTCATCAGCGTGACGCGGGTGAGGTCCTCGGTGCCACGCTGGCGGAGGTGCTGGACGGCGGTGCGGATCTGCTGCAGCGAGATCCCGGCGTCGAGCAGGCGCTTGACGACCTTGAGCAGCAGGATGTCCTGGAAGCTGTAGAGGCGCTGCGAGCCGGAGCCCTTGGCGCCGCGCACGGTGGGCTCGATCAGGCCGGTGCGGGCCCAGTAGTCGAGCTGGCGATAGGTGATGCCCGCGGCACTGCACGCGGTGGGACCCCGGTAACCGGTGTCACTCGGGAGCGGCGACACGTCGTCGCTGAAGAGGAGACCCTGCTCCTCCGCAGCCTCGACCGCCTTCGCGGTCTCGACGCTGGTGCCCAGCTCCTGCTCGTTCTCGTTCACACGGTCCTCCGCGGGTCTACTCCGTTGTCCGTAACTCCCGAGGGGGAAGTGTCGCGCGGCGCCCGCGGTGGGCGCACCACAACAGTGGAGTTACAACAGAGACATCTAGAAGGTAAGCCTCGACCTGAGGGTGGTCAACGACGTCGGCGGCGTGTCGGAACCCTCAACCTCAACTTGAGGGTGATGGTTCAGGCTCCCCCTACAGGGACTCGAAGTCCTCGGGGGTGACTTGGTCGAGGAACTCGCGGAACTTCTCGACCTCGTCCTCCTGCTCGGCGGGCACGGCGAGCCCGGCCTCGTCGAGGACCTCCTCGGCGCACACGATGCGCGAGCCGGTCCGCAGGGCCAGGGCGATGGAGTCGGAGGGCCGGGCGCTGACCTCGGCGCCCGAGCCGAAGACCAGGGTCGCGAAGAAGACCCCGTCCTTGACGTCGGTGATGCGCACCTCGGTGAGCTCGTTGCCGGTCGCCTCGAGGACGTCCTTCATGAGGTCGTGCGTGAGCGGTCGCGGTGGCACCACGCCCTGCTGGGCGAAGGCGATCGCGGTGGCCTCGACCGCCCCGATCCAGATCGGGAGGTACCTCTCCCCCGACACCTCGCGCAGCAGCACGATCGGCTGGTTCGAGGGCATCTCGACCCGGACTCCCATGACATCGACTTCGCGCACACGATCACCCTACTCCGCTGGGTGATGGGCGTTCGGGCGACGCCGGCGCCACGCCGGACGCACGCGTCAGGAGGAGCGCAGGCCCGTCTTGACGAGGGTGGCGTGCAACCGCACAGAGAGGGCAGCGATCTCGCTGACGGCTTCCTCGGCGCGCGCCTTGGCGGCGGTGTCGCGGCTGCGCTTGTGGGGTGCGACGACCTGCTCGACCAGTCCGACCTCGCGGTCGGCCGCGGTCTTGAAGGCCCGGAGGTGGCGCGGCTCGAACCCGAAGTCGGCGAGCTCGCGGGCGGTCCGGGCGATCACCAGGGCGTCGGTGTCGTAGTGGCCGGTGCCGGGTCGCGGGGTGATCAGGGCGTACTGCTCGAGCTGGTCGAGCAGGTCCTCGGAGATCTCCGCGATCTTGACCAGCTCACGCCGCGAGAGGCGCAGGTTGTCCCGGCGCGTGAACGACTCGGCGCTGGGCAGTCCGTCGGCTGCGAGCGCGACCTGCGGCACCGTCGGCACGACCGCCTCGATCGGCGGCGGCTCGAGGCCCCGGTCGATGGCGTCGAGGTGCTCCCCGATGACCTTCAGCGGCAGGTAGTGGTCGCGCTGCATCCGCAGGACGTAGCGCAGGCGCTCCACGTCGTCGGAGGAGAACTTCCGGTAGCCGGCGGCGGTGCGCTCGGGCTTGATGAGTCCCTTGTCCTCGAGGAAGCGGATCTTGGGGATCGTGATCCCCGGGAAGTCGGGGCGAAGCCGGTCGAGCACCTCGCCGATGTTCATCCGCGTCCGGGACCCCGAGGTGGCTGCGGGCTGGTGCATGCTCGAGGACAACGTCAGCCCGCGTGCCCGGAGAAGAAGACGAGGCGGTACTTGCCGATCTGCACCTCGTCGCCGTCCTTCAGCAGGACCTTGTCGATCCGGTCGCGGTTGACGTAGGTGCCGTTGAGGCTGCCCACGTCGCTGACGGTGAAGGTGTCCCCGCTGCGGTTGAACTCCGCGTGCCGACGCGAGACCGTCACGTCGTCGAGGAAGATCTCGCTGTCGGGGTGGCGCCCGGCGTTGACCTGGTCTGCGTCGAGGAGGAACCGGCTGCCGGAGCCCGGGCCCCGCTGCACGACCAGGAGCGCGTGCCCGACGGGCAGCGCGTCGACGGCGGCCGCGTCCACGGCGTTGAGCTGGCGGTCGGACGTCTCGGTCTTGTCCGCGCCCACCGAGATCGAGATCGTCGCGGTGGACTCCCCGGCGTTGTCGGCCGACGGCGGCGCAGGGGTCGCGGGCGTGTCCGCGGACACCAGTCGCGTCCCGCACTGGGCGCAGAAACGGGCGTCGTCGGGGTTCTGCTTCCCACACGCTGTGCAGAACGGCATCGGTCATCCTCCGGGTCGGGTCGTCGTCACCCTCGACCGGCCTGAACCCTCAGGGCCGGGTAGAGGTTGACGGTTGGTCCGAACCTATCAGTCCGGTGGGCCTCTGCGGGGCGGGCGCGCGAAGCACGCCGACGCTCCCGGCGAGGTGGTCGCCGATCAGGCCTCGAGCGAGGCCTCGTAGGCCGCGGCGTCCATGAGCTCGTCGGTCGCGGACGCGTCGGTGGGGACGACCTCGAAGAGCCAGCCGCCGCCGTACGGGTCGTTGTTGACCAGCTCGGGCGTGGCATCGAGGGACTCGTTGCGGGCGACGACCTCGCCGCTCACGGGCGCGTAGACGTCGCTGACGGACTTCGTCGACTCCAGCTCGCCGCAGGTGCTGCCGGCCTCGACGGTCTCGCCGACCTCGGGCAGGGACACGTAGACGATGTCGCCGAGGGCGTCCTGGGCGTAGTGGGTGATCCCGATCCGGACCGAGCCCGCGTGCTCACCGGGCGTCCGCAGCCACTCGTGCTCGGTGGTGTACTTGAGGTCGTCGGGGTACAAGGGGTCTCCTGTCGCAGAACGGGTGGCGCCTGACGTGCGCAGGCTACTGGCTCGGGTCGGGCTGGGCGTACTGAGGTTGCACCGGCTGCCGGACCGCCTCGATGTCGAGCGAGTTGAGCTCGTCGACGGTGACCTCGTCACCGGACTCCTCGAAGCGCTGTGTCGGGCCGTCGGGGAAGGACAGCGCCCCGGCCAGGGTGTGCGGGTCGCCGATGACGTCGATGACGTACGGCGCCTCCAGGAGCGTGTCGTCCACGTAGAACCCGCCCTCGGCGTCCTGGATCGAGCTCTGCGCGATGACCCGGACCTGGCCGTTGATCTGCATGGCCTCGGCGCCGGCGGCGCGGAGCTCCTCGATGGTGTCGAGGATGTCGTCGGTGCTGACCGGCGCCGTGACCTCCTTGATCGTGATCCGGATGCCGGGGCCGGTGACGGGCACCAGCCCGGCCAGGATGTTCAGGGTGTCCGAGCGAGCCTGGGCCTGGTCGAGGGCCGCCTGCCGGGCGTCGGTGCTGGACTGCAGGTCCTGGCGGGTCGCCTCGAGGCGCGAGATCTCCGCCTGGGCGCGCTGGGTGGTGCCGGCCAGGCCGTTGAGCACGTCGATGAGGTCCTGCTCGCGGTAGCCGGCGTACGTGCTGTCGACCTCGTTGGCCCGGACCTGCGTGACGGCCGCGAAGCCCACGACGGCCAGGAGCACGCCGACGATCGCCTGGGCGCGGGACGGCTTGCGCAGCGCCTGGGTGAGGCGCTGGCGTCCGGTGTCCTGGGGGCCGGCCGGTGGCTTGCTCTGGTCAGTCATCGCGCTCATGCATGGAAGAGGTGGCGCCGGATGGCCGCCACGTTGGAGAAGATCCGGATGCCGAGGACCACGATGACGCCGGTCGAGAGCTGGCCGCCGACGCCGAGCTTGTCCCCGAGGTAGACGATCGCGGCGGCGATCACGACGTTGCTGAAGAAGGAGACGACGAAGACCTTGTCGTCGAAGATGCCGTCCAGGTAGGCACGGAGCCCGCCGAAGACGGCGTCGAGGGCGGCCACGACGGCGATGGGCAGGTAGGGCTCCAGTCCCAGCGGGACGTCGGGCTGGAAGATCAGGCCCAGGACGATGCCCACGAGCAGCCCGAGTGCGGCGATCACGGCGTGTTCTCCTCGTCGACGTGGTTGTTCTGGTCGGCCGCGGTCCCGGCCTTGGCGGCTCGGAGGCGCAGCAGCCGCTCCGGCGCGGCCGGCAGGGACAGCGTGTCCTCATTGTGCAGCTCGTAGACGAACCCGAGCTGTTGCGCCACGTCGAAGAACGCGAGCCCGTGGGTCGTGTCGAGCAGGTTGGCCTGCAGGGTGCGGGTGTCGCCGATGGCCAGGACGGTGTACGGCGGCGAGATCGGCCGGCTGTTGACGTGGATGGCGATGCTCGCGTTGCGGATGGCGCTCAGGGCGGTCAGGCGCTGGCCGTTGATCGCGATCGCCTCGGCGCCGGCCTGCCACAGGCCGTCGACGAGCAGCGCGAGGTCCTCGTCGCGCACCGCCTCGGTCCCGTCGGCCCCCGGCGGGTCGTCGATCGTGATCCGGACGCCCTCTCCCCTCACCGGGACGAAACCGGTGCGGACCTCGAGCCGGCGCATCCGGGTGATCGCGGACTGCTCCGCGCTGGTGGTCCGCGCGAGCGTCTCCTGCAGCCTCGTGTTGCGCTCGCGCTGGGCGACGATGTCGTCCTGCAGCTGCGAGACCGAGTCGCGCCTGGCGGAGATCTGCGAGATCAGCGTCGCCCGGGACGCGTCGTTGACGCTGGCGTTGCGCGAGGTCTGCACCGCCGCCGTCGTCACGAGCACCCCGAACACGGCGACCACCACCGCCGCGGTGCGGTGCGGGCGGATCCGGGCCGGCCCCGGCGACGTCGCGGCGCGGCGTTCGGCGACGTGGAGGTAGTCCTCGTCCAGCGACTGCTGGGTGATGAGGGTCAGCAGGGGCAGGGTGACCCGGGCCGGCAGCTGCGGCGCGGGCCGGACGGCCGGGTCCGGCACGTCAGCCATGGCGGACCGTCGTACGGCGTTCGGTGGTGGCCAGCAGCCTGCGCACCTGCCAGGCGTAGAGGATCCCGGCCCACCAGTAGAGCCCGATGCCCCACAGGGCGAACGCCCAGCCGAAGACCTGGGCGAGGGTGGCGACGATGCCCTCACCGTCGCCGAGCAGGAGCAGTGGGAAGGCGTAGAGCAGGTTGAACGTCGCGGCCTTGCCGAGGAAGTGCACCGGCAGTGAGCTGTAGCCCCGCGTGCGCAGCAGGGGCACGAGCCCCCACATCAGCGCGTCCCGCAGCGGCAGCGACACCGCGGTCCACCACGGGATGACGTCGCGCAGGGCGAGTCCCACCACGACGGCGAGGATGTAGAGCCGGTCGGCGACGGGATCGAGGATCTGCCCGACCACCGAGGTCTGGTCGAGCTTGCGCGCCAGCCAGCCGTCGAGGAAGTCGGTGATCCCGGAGACCACGAGGAGGCCCAGCGCCCAGCCGTCGGCCTCCGGCCCGAGGACGAGCCAGAGGAACACGGGGACCCCCGCCAGCCGGATCAGGCTGAGCAGGTTGGGGAGGGTCCACACGCGGTTGTTCCGCGTCGAGTCGTCCGCCACGGGTGCCTGTTCGCCGTTCTCTGGAGTGTGATGGGGAGTGTCTGGAGCGTCGTGCGTGCACACCTTAACCGTCGGTGCGGGCCCACGAGTGCGCACCCGCGCGGTGGCGTCAGCAGACCTCAGACCGGCTCCTCGAGATGGGCCGCGTCGCGGATCTCGCCGACCAGCTCCTCGATGACGTCCTCGAGCGTGGCGAGGCCGATGGTGGTCCCCTCGGCGTCGACCACCCGCGCCATGTGCGCACCGCGACGCTGCAGGGTCTCGAGGGCCTCGTGCAGCGTGTCGTCCGACGTGACCGGCGCGAACGGCCGGATCCACTTGTCGTCGAGGGGCCGCTCGCGGCGCTCCTCGTCGGGCTCGAGGACGTCCTTGATGTGCAGGTAGCCCAGCAGCTCACCGCCGTCACCGGCCACCGGGAAGCGACTGAAGCCGGTGGCCGCGCAGATGGCCTCGACGTCGGCACCGGACGCGCCGCGGGCGACGGTGGTCAGCGTGTCGGGCGGCATCAGCACCGACGTCACGTTCTTCTCGGTGAAGCCGAGGGCGCCCGCGAGGCGGTCGTACTCGTCGGCCTCGAGCAGGCCCTCACCGCGGGACTCCTCCACCATCGCGGCGACCTCCTCGCGGGTGTAGGTCGAGCTCACCTCGTCCATGAGGCGTACGCCGACCAGCCGCAGGAACGCCGCCGCGATCGCGTTGATGACGATGATGACCGGCCGCAGGACGGTGACGATGGCCCAGATCGGCGTGCCGAGCACGAGCGCGGCGCGGTCGGGGCCGGCGAGCGCGATGTTCTTGGGGATCATCTCGCCCATCACCACGTGGAGGTAGACCACGATCGCCAGGGCCCCCGCGAACGCGATCGGGTGCAGGAAGCCGTCGGGGACGTGCGCGGCGTGGAGCACCGGCTCGAGGAGGTGGGAGACGGCCGGCTCGCCGACCGCACCCAGGACCAGCGAGCAGACCGTGATGCCGAGCTGGTTGACGCCGATCACCAGGGAGATGTTCTCCATCGCGCGCAGCGTCGTCCGCGCGAAGCGGTTGCCGGCCTCCGCGCGCGGCTCGATCTGGGTGCGCCGGGCGGAGACCAGGGCGAACTCGGCCGCCACGAAGAACGCGTTGCCCAGGAGCAGCAGGATCGCGACGACGATCGCGCCACCGCTGCTCATGACTCCCCCGCCCCGGCGTCGGCCCGGTGTCCGCCGTCGTGCAGGCGCAGGCCCACCCGGTCGATGCGTAGGCCGTCCATGAGCTCGACGGTGAGCACGGCGAGCTGCTCGCGCGGCTCGTCGGGATCGGAGTGGTCGGGCACCGGGACCTCGGCGATGTCGCCCACCTCGGGGATCCGGCCGATCACCTGCAGCACCAGCCCCGCGATCGTGTCGTAGTCCTCGTGGTCGGGCAGCTCGATCCCGGTCAGGTCCTCGACCTCGTCGGGGCGCAGCAGCCCGGACAGCGACCAGGAGGAGTCGCGGCGCTGGCGCGCCCGGGCGCCGAGGCGGTCGTGCTCGTCGGCGATGTCGCCCACGATCTCCTCGATCACGTCCTCGAGCGTCACGATGCCGGCGTGGCCGCCGTACTCGTCGAGCACGATCGCCATCTGGAAGCCGTCCTTGCGCAACAGGGCCATGAGCGGGTCGAGGCGCAGCGAGTCGGGCACCACGATCGGCTTGGCCATCAGGTGCTTGACGCGGGTGGTCGCCCGCTCGTTCACCGGCAGGGCCACGGCGTTCTTGACGTGGACGGTGCCGACGACGTTCTCGTCGGCGTCGTAGACCGGGAAGCGGGAGTGGCCGGTCTCGCGGGCCAGGTCGATGACGAGGCTGGCGCGGTCGCCCACCTCGACGCTCGTGGTGCGCACGCGCGGGGTCATGATCTCGCCGGCCGTGCGGGAGCCGAACTCCACCGAGCGCTCCATGAGCTCGGCCGTCTCCTGGTCGAGCGTGCCCTGGTCGGCCGAGCGCTGGATCAGGCTGGCCAGCTCGGTCGAGCTGCGGGCCGAGCGCAGCTCCTCCTGCGGCTCCATGCCGAGGCGGCGCACAAACGCGTTGGCCGACCCGTTGAGCACCCGGATGGGGATCTTGTTGACGGCCGTGAACGCGCGCTGGAAGCGCTGCGTTGCCCGGGCGACCTCCATCGGCTTGGCCAGCGCGAGGTTCTTGGGCACGAGCTCGCCGAAGATCATCGTGAGGATGGTGCCGAGGGCGAGTCCGATGCCGACCGCCACCGGACGTACGGCGCCCGCGGGCGTGCCCAGCGCGCCGAGCGGACCGTCGATCAGGTCGGCGATGGCGGGCTCGGCCAGGAAGCCGATCGCCAGGTTGGTGACGGTGATGCCGACCTGGGCGCCGGAGAGCTGGGTGGACAGGGTGCGCAGCGCCTGCTGCACGCCGACTGCCCCGTGGTCACCCTCGGCGGCTGCCGCGTCGACGCGCGTGCGGTCGACAGTGACGAACGCGAACTCGGCGGCGACGAAGATCCCGCACGCCACGATCAGCAGCAGGGCGGCGCCGAGCAGGAGCCAGGAGATCATCGGTGCCCTCCCGGCCAGAGCGGGGAGAGCCGGCGACTTTGGGAGCCGTCCATCGGAGTGGCTGGTGAACCTCTCGGTGCGTGGTCACTGACTGGACAGCACTCTACAAGCCACGGCCACGGAGTTGCCCGTTCGGCCGTCGCGGAGGGCTGGACCGGGGCATACTCGATGCTCGTCGCGTCGTTCTCTGGAGTCGCTGCATGTCCCCCACCCGTCGGTCCCTGCTCGCCGGCGCCGGCACCGCGGTCGCCACCCCGGTGGTGCTGCCCGCCGCTGCCGCGCGCGCCGCGTCGTACACCCCCGCGCACTACGTGGGCGCTCCCCTGCTGTCCGCGCAGGGGCGCCACCTCGTCGGCCGGTTCTCCTACGGCGTCACGCCCGCCCTGGCCCGCCAGGTCCGCGACGCCGGAGGGCCGAGGGCGTGGTTCGAGGGCCAGCTCGACCCGGCGTCCGTGCCCGACCCCGGCACCGGCGCCTACCTCTCCTGGTGGCCGAGCCTGGCGCGCGGCCCGAAGGAGCTCGCCGACCGCAACGAGGCGGGTGTCGAGGGCGGCTGGGAGGTGATGCTCGACTACGCCCGGTGGGTGCTGATGCGGCGGATGGGGTCGCGCCGGCAGCTGCTCGAGACGATGACCGAGCTCTGGGAGAACCACTTCAACGTCCCGGCCGACGGGGACGCGTCGTTCACCTACCGCAAGGACTACGGCGACACGATCCGCGCGCAGGCCCTGGGCCGTTTCGAGGACCTGCTCCGCGCCGCGGTGCTGCACCCGGCGATGCTGATCTACCTCGACAACGCGATCTCGACCGCCAAGCACCCCAACGAGAACCTCGGCCGCGAGCTCCTGGAGCTCCACACCGTCGGGCGCGGCGCCTACACCGAGGACGACGTCAAGAGCTCCGCCCGGATCCTCACCGGGTACGCCGTGGACGTCTGGCGCACGTGGGAGGCGTCGTACAAGGCCTCGACGCACTGGCGCGGCCCGGTGCAGGTCATGGAGTTCACCGACCCCAACCCCGACGCCGACGGGCGCCCGGTCGCCGAGCGCTACCTCTCCTACCTCGCGCACCACCCGGCCACCGCACAGAGGGTCGCGCGCCGGCTGGCGGTGAAGTTCGTCGGCGACGACCCGCCGCAGGCGCTGGTCGACCAGCTCGCCGACGTCTACCTCGCGCACGACACCGAGATCCGTCCCGTCCTGCGGGCCCTGGTCGCGTCGCCCGCGTTCGCCTCGTCGGTCGGGGTCAAGGTGCGCGACCCCGGCGAGGACCTCGTCGCGACCTACCGGGCGCTGCGGGTCACGGTGGCCCGGCCACCGACCGGGTCCCCGGGCGAGAAGTACACCGCCAACGCGATGCTCTGGCAGGCCGCGAGCCTGGGCTGCATGCCGTTCTCGTGGCCGCGCCCCGACGGCCAGCCCATCGACAACGACTCGTGGGCGACGCCGTCGCGGCTGCTGGCCTCCATGGACATCCACCTCGGGATGGCCGGTGGCTGGTGGCCCAAGGCGGGCATCGCCTACCACCAGCCGGCCTGGTGGGTCCCGGAGTTCCCGATCCGCTTCAACCTGCTGGTCGACCACCTCGCCCAGCAGCTCCTGCACCGACGGTCGGACGCGGCCCTGCTCGAGGCGTGCTGCCTGGCCGTCGACCTGGCGCCGACCGAGCGGATCACCCGTGACCACCCGCTCGTCCAGTGGAACATGCCGCGCCTGCTCACGACCTTCCTCGACTCCCCCGCCTTCCTGACCCGGTGAACCCCATGAACACACCCCCCTGCTGCAGCGAGTACGCCGCGCTGTCCCGCCGAGGTCTCCTCACGGGAGCCGTCGCGCTGGCCGGGGCCACCACGGTGCTCGGCTCGGCCGTGGTGACCACCTCGGCCGCGGCGATCACGCCGGCCTCGTCAGTCCTCGTCGTGGTGTCACTGCGGGGCGCCGCCGATGGCCTCTCCCTGGTCGTGCCGCACGCCGACCCCGTCTACTACTCCGCGCGCCCCCGCATCGCGATCCCGTCCGACCGGCTGCTCGTCAAGGACGGGATGTTCGGGCTGCACCCCGAGCTCGCCCCGCTCCTCCCGCTGTGGAACGCCGGCCGGCTCGCGGCCGTGCACGCCACTGGACTGCCCGCACCCAACCGGTCGCACTTCTCCGCCATGGAGGAGGTCGAGGACGCCAACCCCGGGTCCTCGGTCCGCGAGGGATGGCTCAACCGGCTGATCGGCACCGACACGTCCCGCAGCCCGCTGCAGGGCTTCAACATGGGCGAGGGCACGATCCCGACGTCGCTGTTCGGGACACAGCCGGTCATGTCGGCCGGCGACATCGACGGCGTGTGGATCCCGGGCGACGACCAGTGGGACGAGACCGGAGGCCGCCGCGCCTCACTGCACCGGATGTGGGACGGAAACGCCAGCCCCCTGGGCCGGGCGATGCAATCGACGTTCGATGCCGTCGACGACTTCAACCCGGTCCGCTCGACCCCGGACCACGTCGACACCTATCCCCGGTCCGACCTCGGGCGGGCGCTGGCCGAGGTGGCGCGCGTGATCCGCGGCGACGTCGGTGTCGAGGTGATCACCGTCGACCAGGGCAACTGGGACATGCATGCCGACCTCGGCACCGTGGAGTGGGGGCGGATGAACACGAACGCCGCTGACTTCGCGGGCTCGCTGGCCGCGTTCTTCGACGACCTCGGAGCGCTGGCCGGCAAGGTCACGGTCGTCTGCCTCAGCGAGTTCGGTCGCCGCGTCGCGGAGAACGCCAACTACGGGCTCGACCACGGCTACGGCAACGTCATGTTCCTCGCGGGAGCAGGCGTCGTCGGCGGCTACCACGCCCAGTGGCCGGGTCTCTCGGGTGACCTCGACTCCGACCTCACGGTGACGACCGACTATCGCAGCGTCCTCGCCGAGGTCGTGGAGGCCCGCTTCGCGGCGCCGACGAGCACGGTGTTCCCGGGCTTCGTCCGCAGCCGCGTCGGCGTGATGTCCTGAGAATCAGCGCTGCCGGTGCGCGGGGGCGTGACCCTTGCCGGTGTGCGAGACGAGGCTGACCTGGTCGGCACTGCCGTCGCGGCCGCTGATCTGCTGCACGGCCCGGTCGACGTGCGCGATCTGCACGAGCGTGAAGAAGGCCGTCGCGACGAGGAGCAGGGCGGTGCCCAGCCCATGGGTGATTGCGCGCATCGTGTCCCCCCAGACGGTGATGCAGTGGATCTGACGACACCATGATCCTCGATTCCCGCCCGGAACCCGACATTGGGGCGAGCTTGTACAGACGTGTCGCCCACCCACGGGCCTCCCCTAACCTGTCCCGGGTGTCGACGCATCTCGAGTCCCCCCACGCCCTCGCGACCCTGACGCGGTCGCTGCACACCGCCGGCCGGCCACCGGTCGTGGGCATCTCCGGCTTCGGTGGCTCAGGCAAGTCCACGCTCGCGGCCGAGCTCCAGGACCTGCTGGAGGGATCCGTCGTGGTCTCCTCCGACGACTACCTGCTCGAGCGACCACCGACCTCGCGCTCCGACGACTGGTCGGTGGTCGACCGGGAGCGGCTCGCCCGCGAGGTGCTCGACGAGGAGCAGGAGGCCGTGGTGCTCGTCGAGGGCATCGGCTTGTTCGTGCCGGGCCTGCTCGAGCGCTTCGACCTCACCGTCTGGGTCGACGTCGACCTCGACCGTGCGACCGAGCAGGGAATCTGGCGCGACACCCACGTCTGGAACAACCCGCAGGAGGACCTGTGGCACGGCGTGTGGAAGCCCAACGACGCCGACTTCTTCGCGCGGTACCGGCCCGACCTGGCAGCAGACCTGCTCTACCGACGCCCTCCTGGGCCCACCGTGGTCCAGCCCACACACAGCCCTGGGGACGACGAGGATTGAGGAGTGCCCGGCCGGGGCATCACCACTCCATGGCACGCAACATCTTCGTTCTCTCAGGCGGCGGTTCTCGCGGCGCCGGTCAGGTCGGGATGCTCAGGGCACTGCAGGCCGCCGGGATCACGCCCGACCTGCTGATCGGCGGCTCCGTCGGCGCGATCAACGCCTGCTTCGTCGGCTCGCACCCGGGCCCGGAGGGCATCGAGGCCCTCGCCGACAAGTGGCGTGGCATGAGCGAGGAGTCCATCTGCGGCCCCCGTCGCGGCATCCTCATGAACGTCGCCCGCCGCCGCCCCTACCTCTTCTCGGCCGACACCTTCCGTCGCCTGGTCCAGACGTGGGTGCCGACGTACCACCTCGAGAACCTCCCCACCCCGGTGCGGGTGGCGACCACCGACATCACCACGGGCCGCCCGGTGCACCACAGCCACGGCCTGGTCACCGACCTGCTGGCCGCCTCGGCCGCGCTGCCCGGCCTGTTCCCGCCGGTCGTCCTGCGCGGCAAGGACGGCCCGACGACCCACGTGGACGCGGGCATCTCGGAGAACGTCCCGCTCTCCGGCGCACTCGACGAGGTCCAGCCCGGCGACCGCGTGTTCGTCCTCGACGTCACGCGCACCCCCCAGACCCACCGCCACCTCCGCAGCCCGCTCGACGTGCTGATCGCCTCGCTCGTGGCATCGGTCCGCTACCGCGACGAGCCGGAGTTCCCGCAGGACGTCGAGATCGTCCGGCTCAAGCTCGACGAGGCCTTCGACTGCGGCACGGTCTTCGACTTCAGCCACACCGAGGAGCTGTTCCGCCTCGGCGAGGAGTGCGTCCGCGCGGTCCTGGCCGCCGAGCCGCCCGTCGCGTCAGCCGCCTGATCCCAACGGGAGCCACAGGCGCACCCGCGTCCCCTCCCCGGGTCGGCTGTCGATCTCCAGGCGACCACCGGCGATGGTGGCCCGGTCATACATGCTGGACAGGCCGAGGTGACCCGGCCGATCGACGAGTTGTGAGGTGTCCACTCCCCGGCCGTCGTCCTCGACCGTGACGGTGGCAGCGGTGTCCTCGCGCTCCAGCGTGATGGTGACGTGCCGGGCCTGGGCGTGCCGGCGGGCGTTGATGAGCGCCTCCTTGGCGATCCGGTACGCCGTCACCCGGGCCGCTGGCGCGAGGCCGAGGTCCCTCGGCCCGATGATCTCCCACTCGATGTCGCTGTCCTCGAACACGTAGCTCGCGGCGTCCTCGAGCGCCGTGCCGACGCCGAGCTCGAGGGCCGGGAGCTCGAGGTCGAAGAGGAGGTGGCGCAACCGACCGGTCGCGACCTGCACGGTCTCCAGCGTCTTGTCGACGCTCTCGAGGAGCTCGGGCGCCGCGTCCACCAGCTTGCGCCGGATCAGCCCCAGGCGGAGGTCGACCGCGGCCAGGGCCTGCACGGAGTCGTCGTGGACGTCGGCGGCGATGCTCGCCCGCTCGTCCTCCTGCGCCTGCACGAGCCGGCCCAGCAGGTCCTGGCGCTGGTCGGCCAGCTCCTGCACGGCGCGCTCCGACTCGAGCCGCTCGGTGATGTCGCGCTGGACGGTGGCCAGCGCGAACGGCCCGCCCCCGTCGGGGCGGTACATCAGGAAGCTGGAGATCGCGACGGGCACCGGCGGGCCGCCGTTGCGGTTGCGGAGGGTCGACTGGCCCTCCCAGTGGCCCCGCTCCAGCACGGCCGGCACCTCGACGCGGGCCGACAGCTGCTGGCCCTCCTCGGTGAGGTAGTCCTCGATCGTCGTGGTGGCGACATCGACGTCGGGCGGCAGCCCGACCATCCGTCGGCCCGCGGGATTGACGTACAGCACGGCCCCGGTGGGCGCGGCGATCGCGATGAAGTCGCCGGACGCCTCGACGAGCGCCTGGAACCGCACGAGCTCCTCGTTGGTGGTCCGGAGCACCCGGCCGGCCACCGCCCGGTCCTCGAGCAGCGTCAGGGCCCCGCGCGCGATCGCGACGACCAGCGCCGCCGCGGTCAGCAGGATGCTGCCGAGCGGCAGGTGCCCCAGGGACGCCGCCAGGAACATGGCGACGCACACCAGCGCGAAGACCACCGGGACGCCGATCCCCGGGGGCGGCAGCTCGACCGGCTCCGGCTCCCGGTCGGGGCCGCTCCAGCCCGCCAGCGCGATCGCGGCGGTGGCCGCCAGCGAGGTGGCCGCGAGCCAGCTCCCGGGATGATAGGTCCCCGCGGTCAGCTGGTAGAGGAACGCCGTGTCGCCGACGGCGAAGCCGACCACGCCCACGGCGAGCACGAGGTCGCTGGTCGGCGGGTGCCACTGCGAGGCCATCAGCAGACCGGTCACGACGATGAGCAGCGCGACGTCCACGGCCGGGTAGGCCAGGTTGGTCGCGACCACGTCACCCGGCGTGCCGGCCCGGGTCAGGTGCTCGAGGGTGTCGTAGAGCAGGGCGATGGACACGGCTGCGACGGTGAGGGCACCCAGGACGGCGTCCAGGACCAGCGTCGTCGAGACGCGCGGCGCCAGCGACCGCGCCCGCACCGCCAGCGCGACGAGCAGCACGACCGACATCGCCAGCCACGCGAGGTCCGCGACCGAGGGGTAGGGCGGTGGGGTCAGCGTGCGCACGTAGCCGAGGTAGAGCACGAAGCCCAGCGCGCGCAGCACCAGAGCGGTGGCGACCAGCACCCACAACGGGCGCGCGACCACCGAGCGCACCGGCCGCAGCACGGCCACCAGCGCGCAGGCGACGTACGCCGATCCCTGGAGCCACCCGTCCAGCGCGGTGTCGAAGCCGTCGCCGCGGACACCGGGGACGGTCGTGACCGCGAAGGCCGCCACCAGGACGAGCAGCACCAGCTGGCAGCCGCGGACCGCCACGCGCATCGAGGACCCTCCCGTGTGCCCACGCCCGGGGGCCCGGACGTGGGGACACCGTACGACGACGGTACGGTCGCGTCCGGCCGATCAGTGGGTGATCGTGAAGGTCAGCCGCTCCACCTTGTTGGACACCTCGTAGACCGTCAGCGTGCCCTGGGCACCTTCGTAGGCGCCCGTACCACCAGTGATCGCGAAGGAGAACGACTTCGGGTTGCCGGCGATCAGGCCCTGGATGGTCAGCTCGCCCTGACCGTTGATCTTCGCCGAACCCAGGCACTGCGACTCGTCGTGGTGGGCGGAGGTGATCGTGCAGACCACGCCGGTGTGGCCGACGCGGTGTCCGCCGCGGGCCAGGTTGGAGCGGAAGACGAACATGTCGCCGAGCCCGGGGCCGTCGTTAGCGACGTCGACGAAGCTCTCCTCGGTGTTGGTCGAGTAGACCCGCACCGTACTGCCGGCCGCCTGCCGCGCACCCGATCCCTGGGCCGGACCCGTGGACCCGACCGCCATCACCGCCATCGCGAGGACCCCCGCGGAAACTCCCACTGCCTTCAACATCTCAAGCCTCCCAGGCCGCCGGCCGCCCCGGTGGCGACGCACATGCGGTCCTTCCCGGCTCTACCCGCCCTGCAGGGGCAGCGGCATCCCCCAACGTGGGGAAAGGTCGGTGCGGGACCAAGGTCCCGCGGCCGGGGTGGTTGGACCCTGATCAGGGGCTGCTCCGAGGCGAAGTGTGGTGGCATGACCGAGCGTGCGATCCAGACCCGCGGGCTGGTCAAGGACTTCGGCACCACCCGGGCCCTGGACCACCTGGACCTCGCGATCCCGACCGGCGAGGTCCACGGCTTCCTGGGCCCCAACGGCGCGGGCAAGACCACGGCCATCCGCATCCTGCTGGGTCTCCTGCGTCGTACCTCCGGTGAGGTCACGCTCCTCGGCGGCGACCCCTGGCGCGACACCGCAACACTTCACCGCCGCTTGGCGTACGTGCCCGGCGAGATGAACCTGTGGCCCAACCTCACCGGCGGCGAGGTGATCGACCTGCTCGGTTCCTTGAGGGGTGGGCTCGTGCCCGCGCGACGCGCGGAGCTGCTGGAGCGGTTCGACCTCGACCCGACCAAGAAGTGCCGTGCCTATTCCAAGGGCAACCGCCAGAAGGTGGCCCTGGTGGCTGCGTTCTCGTCCGACGTCGAGCTCTACCTGCTCGACGAGCCCACGTCCGGCCTCGACCCGCTGATGGAGACGCAGTTCCAGGAGGTCGTGCGCGCCCGGCGCGCCGAGGGCAGGACCGTCCTGCTCTCCAGCCACATCCTCTCGGAGGTCGAGGCCCTGAGCGACCGGGTCACGATCATCCGCGAGGGCCGGGTCGCCGAGTCCGGCACGTTCGCCGAGCTGCGGCACCTGACCCGGACCACCGTCGCGGTGGAGACCACGCGTCCGCTCGTGGGGCTGGGCGGGCTCGACGGCGTCCACGACCTGTGGCGCGACGGCACCAAGGCGCGGTTCGGCGTCGACACGGGGGACCTGAACCGGGTGCTCGAGCGCCTCGTCGGCTACGAGGTGCGGTCCCTCACCTGTGCACCCCCCACCCTGGAGGAGCTCTTCCTGCGGCACTACGACACGCACGCCGACTCCGTCGCCGCGCCGACCGAGGCGGTGCCCGCGCGATGAACGCCCTGTCGGGGACGATCCGGCTGACCCGGCTCGCGGCTCGCCGGGACCGGGTCACGCTGTCGATCTGGGTCCTCGGGCTGACGGCCTTCCTGACCGCGACCACGGCCATGTTCGTCCGGTCCCTGGTGACCCACGCGGACGTCGTGCGGGAGGCCCAGCTGCCCACCAGCAACGTGGGACTGCGCCCGCTCGGCCTCACCTCGGGCCCGAGCGTGGGTGGCGCGGTGATGGTGCGGGACTACGTCTGGCTCATGGTCATGGCGGCACTGATGAACGTCTTCGCGGTGGTGCGGCACACCCGCCAGAGCGAGGAGCTCGGCCGGGCGGAGGTGGTCGGGTCCACGGTGGTGGGCCGCTACGCCGACCTCGCCGCGGCCGTGATCGTCGCTGCGGTCGCCGACACCGTGATGGCGGGCCTGCTCGGGCTGGCGATGGTGGTCAACGGCCAGCCGGTCGCGGGTGCGTTCACGGCCGGAGCCGGGGTCGCGGCTGTCGGGCTGACCTTCGCGGCCGTGGCCGCGGTGACGGTGCAGCTCGCCTCGACGTCCCGCGCGGCCACCGGGTTCGCCAGCGCCGTCCTTGCCGGGGCGTTCCTGCTCAGCGGGATCGGCAACATGCTCGGCACGGCCGATCTCGAGGGGACGCGGGTGAACAGCGCCTGGCCGGCCTGGCTCTCCCCCCTCGGGTGGGCCCAGCAGATGCGGCCGTTCGGGGGCGACCACGTGTGGCCGTTGGCGCTCTTCGCCGCCCTGGGTGCGTGCCTGCTCGGCGTCGCCGGCTCGCTCGTCGTACGTCGTGACGTCGGTGCGGGCCTGTGGCCCCAGCGTCGCGGCCATCCGCACGCGGCGACCGGGCTGCTCAGCCCCGCCGGGCTCGACTTCCGCCTGCAGCGTGGCGCACTGCTCGGCTGGGGGGTCGGCATGCTCGCCTTCGGGCTGATCTTCGGCGCCATGTCCGCGCAGATCCAGGACGTCACCGGCCAGGCGCGCGACTTCTACGAGCGCTTCGGCGGGGCCGACCAGATCCTCGAGGCGTACGACGCGTCGATGGCGGCGATGGGCGCGATGATCGTCGCGATCTACGTCGTCCAGATGGTGCTGCGGATGCGGGCCGAGGAGGCCGCGGGCACCCTGGAGTCACTGCTGGCCTCGGGCGTCAGCCGGCCACGGTGGGTGCTGGGCCACCTGCTCAACTCGGTCGGCGGCGGGATCGCCCTGATGCTGCTCTACTCCGCCGGCATGGGGATCGGAGCAGGGCAGGCACTCGGCGACACCCCCACCCAGCTGGGCAAGACCGTCGCCGCGGGACTCGTGCAGCTCCCGGCGATCCTCGTCGTGGGGGCCTGCGCCCTCGCGGCGATCGGCCTGCTGCCCCGGCTGGCCTCGCCGCTGGCCTGGACGATCGTCATCGCGGCGCTGCTGCTCGGACCGATGTTCGGCCCGGCCCTGGGTCTGCCGGAGCGGGTCATGGACGTCTCGCCGTTCACCCACGTGCCGTCCGTGCCCGCCACGGGTGCGTCGGCTCTGCCACTGCTCGTCCTCACCGGCACGTGCCTCACGCTCGGCGTGATCGGGACCGCTGCCGTCCGCCGGCGCAGCCTGCTGCTGCCTGCCTGACCGCCAGGAGATCCCCCATGTCCGACCCGACGACACCCCCGACACCCGCGGCTCCGGCGGCGTACCCCGCGCGTCTGGACGTCGACTACTCCGCGGAGCACGACCGGGTGAAGACGCTGTTCAGGATCGTGCTGATCATCCCCGTTGCCGTCGTCTACGGGGTGCTCACGGCCGGGGAGACCCGGACGGTCTACGACCAGAGCGGGGAGGCCGTGAGCTCCACGAGCGGCGGGATCGTCAGCGGTCTCTTCCTGGCCACGGTGCTCATGATCCTGTTCCGGCGCCGCTACCCACGCTGGTGGTTCGACTTCGCCCGCGAGCTCACCCGTTTCGGCGCCCGGGTCTGTGCCTACGCCGTGCTGGTGACCGACGAGTACCCCTCGACCGTCGAGGAGCAGCAGGTCCACCTGGAGATCGACTACCCGGACGTCGAACGGGACCTCAACCGCTGGCTGCCCCTCGTGAAGTGGCTGCTCGCGATCCCGCACTTCGTGGTGCTGGCCTTCCTGAGCGTGGGCGCGTTCCTCGCGGTGGTGGTCGCGTGGTTCGCGATCCTCGTCACGGGCCGGTATCCGCGCGGGCTGTTCGACTTCGTGGTCGGGGTCGGTCGGTGGTGGCTGCGTGTCGAGGCCTACGCCATCCTCCTCGTCACCGACCGCTATCCGCCGTTCTCGCTCCGATGATCCCGGGGCAGCCGGAGTGGGGCCCGAAGGTCCCGTACGCCGCGGCGGAATGGCCCTGTCTCCCCCTCCGCGCGGCGTGCTCCGATGAGCCATGACCTTCCCCGATGCCGCCACCCTGCGAGAGCTGGTCCGGCTGGCGTGCCGAGCGCCGTCGGTGCACAACACCCAGCCGTGGCAGTGGGAGGCGACCGACCACGACCTCCGCCTCCACGTCGCCCCGGACCGGCAGCTGACCCGCACGGACCCCGACGGACGGGACCTGGCCGTCAGCTGCGGTGCCGCGCTCCACCAGCTCGTCGTCGCCGCGGCGGGACACGGGTGGGCCGCCGCCGTCGCGCGGCTCCCCGAGCCGGCGCGACCCCAGCACCTGGCCACGGTCACCTTCGCGGCGCGCCCACCGGACCTGCGGGACCTGCAGCTGTTGCAGGCCGTCGAGGACCGGCGTACCGACCGTCGTCAGGTCTCCTCCTGGGCGGTCCCCCCGGCCCGGCTCGACGAGCTGGCCGCGATCGCGGCGCACTTCGGCGTCGTGGTCACCGCCGCGCCCGGCGGGACGACCGGCCTGGTCCCCCGTCTGCTGCGCCAGGCGATGGAGGTGCAGGACGCCGACGGCGCGCGCCGGGACGAGCTCCTGTCGTGGGTGCACCCGTTCTTCGACCGGCAGGGAATCCCGGTCAGCAACCTGCTCACCGCGGCTGCCGCAGCCGCGGGTGAGGCGACCCGCTTCCCGCCCGGTTCCCTGTCCGATCCGTACGTCGAGCGCGCGGACCCGTCCCCCTCCTGGCTCGTCCTCTCGACCGCCTCCGACGACCGGCTGTCGTGGCTGCGCGTCGGCGAGGCCCTGGACGCGATCTGGCTGGCCTGCACGGTCGTCGGCCTGTCGGTCGTCCCGTTCAGCCAGCCGATCGAGGTCGCCCGCACCCGGGCCGACCTGGCCCACCACGTCCTCGAGGACGACTCCTGCCCGCAGCTCCTGCTCAGGGTCGGGTGGCCGACACCCACGAACGAGCCGGTCCCCCTGACGCCGCGACGCCCGCTGGAGGAGGTCCTCGACCATGGCTGACCGGGGTTCCGGGACCGCCGCCGGCGGCGGCGCGATCTACGGCATCGGCATCCTGGGCGCCTGGGTCTGGTTCTGGCAGCAGGCCGACGGCTTCTGGTGGCACGTCTGGGCCGTCGTCGAGGGCATCCTCTGGCCGGCGTACCTCGTCTACCAGGCCTTCAGGGCACTCGCCGGCTGACCAGCGCTCAGCACGTCGCGGGCCTCGCGCTCCACCAGCAGCGAGACGAAGTCGCGGACCCGGCTGCCGTCGTACCTCTGGAGCAGCCCGGCGATCAGGAGCCGGATCTCCGACGCCGGGACGTGCGGGAACTGCGTCGTCAACCGATGCTCGACATGACCGATCAGGCGCCGTTCCTCGGTCGTGTCCATGACCCCACGCAACCGCTTCACGCCCGGTCGCGCCCAGTGTCGATGGTCATCGGCGCGAGGGCCGGTCATCCCTTGTCGCCCTCGTCGACCCGGACCACGGCCGCTCCGGACACGGAGCCGCGCCATACGTCCTCGAGCGCCGTGTCGACGTCGTCGAAGGCGTACGTCGTGGTCCGCGGCTCGATGCGCAGGGCCGCCGCGATGCGGAAGAGCTCCTCGCCGTCCGCACGGGTGTTGGCCGTCACGCTGGTCAGGGTGCGCTCCCGGAACAGGTGCAGCTGGTAGTCCAGCGGCGGGATGTCGCTGAGGTGGATCCCCGCGACGGCGAGGGTGCCGCCCTGGTCGAGGCCGGCGAGCGCCACCGGCACCAGGTTGCCCGCGGGCGCGAAGAGGATGGCGGCGTCCAGCTGCACGGGCGGGAGGTCGTCCTCGGCACCGACCGAGGTGACCCCGAGGTCGGTGGCCGGGTCGCGGGCGCCGGCGTTGCGCGTGAGGACGTGCACCTCGTGCCCTTGCGCGAGCGCGACCTGCGCCGTGAGGTGGGCGCTCGCCCCGAAGCCGTAGATGCCCAGGCGGCCGCCCGGTGGCAGGTTCGCGCGCTTGAGCGCCCGGTAGCCGATGATGCCCGAGCACAGCAGTGGAGCCAGCGCCACGGGGTCGGCCCCGCTGGGCAGGGCGTAGGCGAACGCCTCGTGCACCACGGCGTACTCGGCGAAGCCGCCGTCGGCGTCCCAGCCGGTGTACTGCGAGAGCCGGCAGAGGTTCTCCCGGCCACGCCGGCAGGGACCGCAGGAGCCGCAGGTCCAGCGCAGCCAGGCGATCCCGACGCGGGCGCCGCGCACGAACCGGTCCGCACCGGGCCCGGCCGCCACCACCTCCCCCACGACCTCGTGACCCGGGACGACCTCCGGCCGCCGTGGCGCCAGGTCGAGGTCGGACAGGTGGAGGTCGGTCCGGCAGACACCGCACGCGAGGACCCTGACGAGCACCTCGCCGGGCCCCGGCTCCGGCACCGCACGGTCCACGCGGACGACGCGGTCACGTCCCCCCGGACGCCCGCTCACCGCCCAGGCACGCATCCGCACCACCCCTCCGCCGTCGCCCTACACTCAGCCCATGTTGGTGCTGTCGCGTGAGACCGGCAAGCGCGTCCGGTCCGCCGACGGCAGCCAGGTCGGGCGGCTGCGGGACCTCACCATGCGGATCGGCACCGACCACCCCACGGTCGACCGGCTCGTCGTGTCCACCGCCGACCGGCGACGACTGCTGCTCCCCTGGGCTGCCGTCGCCGCCTTCGAGCCGACCACCGTCACGGTCGACCTGCCCCCGAAGGTCACGCCCTTCGGCGGCGACTCCGACCTCGAGACCGACGAGCTGCTCCTGCACCGCGACGTGCTCGACACCCAGATCTTCGACGTCCGGAACCATCGCATGACACGGGTCTCCGACGTCCTGCTCAACCGCACGCCCGATGGCCGGCTCGAGCTGGTCGCCGTCGACGTGAGCCTGCGCGCCCTGGTCAGGCGGCTGGGGCTGGGCCGGCTGGCCGAGCACCTGCCGGAGGACGCCGTCGACTGGGGTGACCTGCACCTGACCTCGACCCGTGGCCACGACATCCAGCTGGCGACGAGCACGGCCGCGGTCCACCGGCTCGATGCCCACGGCCTGGCCCAGCTGATCACCCGGCTCAACCTCGAGGACGCCCACGACGTCATCCGGACGGTGGGGCGGGCCCGGGCGGCCGAGGCGGTCTCGATGACCCACCCGGACGTCCGGGGACGACTCGAGCCGGCACTCCATCCGCTGTCCACACCCTCGCCGCGACGCCGCTTCCTTCGTCACCGGGGCTGGCGGCACAACCGGCCGCTCCCGGTCGGCAGGGACTGATGGCCACGACCGGTCCGCCGACGGTGGCGGCGCGCCGGACGCGCGTGGCCATGCTGGTCGCGGTGCTCGGCCCCGGGCTGCTCGCGGGACTGTCCGACGACGACCCGGCCGGCATCACGACGTACTCCGTCCTCGGCGCGAGCTACGGCTACCAGCTGCTGTGGGTGTTGCTTCTCTCGACCGTCGCCCTCGTCGTCTTCCACAGCCTCGGGGCGCGCATGGGGGTCGTGACCGGCCAGGGGCTGATCGGCCTGATCCGGCAGCGGTACGGCGTGCGCGCGAGCGCCCTCGCCCTCGTCGTCCTCGTCCTGGCCAACGTCGGCACCACCTGCGCCGAGTTCGCCGGCATCGCCGCCGGCTTCGGGCTCTTCCACGTCCCGCCTGCGGTCTCCGTGCCGATCTCGGCGGTCGTGGTCTCGGCGCTGGTCCTGCGGGGCCGCTTCCACCGCGTCGAGCACCTGCTGATGGGCCTGGCCACCGTGTTCGTCGCGTACGTCGCCGCGGGGTTCCTCGCGCATCCCGACTGGGGGAAGGCCGCCACCGGACTCGTCCTGCCCACGATGCCGCTGAGCCACGGGGCGGTCCTGATCGTGACCGCGACCGTCGGCACGACCCTGGCCCCGTGGGGACTTAGCTTCATCCAGTCCTATGCGGTCGACAAGAAGCTGACGACCGACGACCTGGGCTACGAGCGCGTCGACGTGATCACCGGCGCGGTCCTGACGGGGGTGATCGGGTTCTTCGTCGTCGTCGCGTCCGCCGCGACGTTGCACGCCCGAGGCGTCACCATCGAGTCGGCGTCCGACGCGGCCGGCGCGCTCGAGCCCCTCGCCGGACCCCTCGCCAGCACGCTCTTCGCCCTGGGCCTGGTCGGCGCAGCCCTGCTCGCCGCCGCGATCCTGCCGTTGTCGACGGCGTACTCGATCTGCGAGTTCGCGGGCGCCGAGGCTGCGCTCGACGACGACTTCGAGCACGCCTCGCTCTTCTACGTCTCCTACCTCGCGACCGCGGCCGTCGGCGCGGGTGTCGTCCTCGCGCCGGGCCTCCCGCTGATCCGCATCCTCGTGCTCTCGCAGGTGCTCAACGCCGTGCTGTTGCTGCCGCTGCTCGGCTTCATGTTCGGCATCGCGCGCGACCGGGACCTGATGGGGCAGTACGCCGCCACCCGCTCCATGTCAGCCGTCTACGCCGTGACGCTCGGTCTCGTCGCGCTGTGCATCGGCGCGCTTCTCGCCCTGGGCCTCCCCTGAGACGTCCTGCTCCAGGTGGTGCTTGAGGCCCGTCCAGATGGTCCTCTCCTGGTGTCTCCCGATGAGTGCGATCGCTGGGCCGGCAAAGCGGCCGGGGCCTCCGAGGGTCACCGTCCAGTCCCAGGAGAACCGCGTGCCACCCGAGGTGGGCTCGAGCCGCACCTCGCCTTCGACCACGGCGCCCGCCATGACGCTGCGCGTCGCCATCCGGCGCGGCCGGTCGAAGCCGGTCACCTCGATCGTCACGCCGAGCGGCTTGCCGCGGCTGAGCACGGTCGCGGCGAAGCGGGTGCCGACTCCGACCGGGCCGTCGGTGAGCATGGTCGACGCCGTCATCCTGGGGTTGTAGGCCGGCTCGTTGCGTTGGTCGGCCACGAAGTCGAAGACCTCCTCGACCGGTCGGGCGATGTCCAGGGTTCCGCGGATCCTGCTCATGGCGTCCCTCGTCGGCCGAGGCCATGCAGGTTCCACCCTGCGAGCGCGAACCAGGCCGGGAGCAGCAGGCCGTAGACCAGGTACGCCGGTCCGATCATCGGGCGGAGGGCCTCGCTCACGATCCCCAGAGCACCGGTGAGCACGCCCAGCACGGGGACCGCACGCCCGAACGAGCCCTTCCTCATGGCCAGGGACAGGAGAAGGATCCCGGTTGCTGTCAGGATCCCTGCCCACGACACTGCGTTGGTGGCAGCGATCAGCGCGTCCGCAGCGCTGACGATGCCGGCCCGCTCGGCGTCCGTCCGGGCCGCGGCGTAGGAGTTGCTGAGCACCACGAGTCCGCCGTGCAGGGACTGGGGGCTGCTGCCCAGGGCGAGCGCGATGACCTCGGAGGCAACCCCGATCAGTCCCCCGACGGCTGCCATGCTCCTGCTTGCGTCCTTCAGTGCAACGGAAACCGCGGTGAACACGACGAGCGCGGGCACGCTCAGCCCGACGAAGCAGACCAGCTCGATCAGGTAGACGGTCTTGTGGGCGGCGATGTACGGCAGCAACGCGCGACCGTCGACCGGCGGAGCGGGCGCGGCGAAGACGAGCGTCACCGGGATGACGACGAGGAGCACGAACAGCGCGGCCGACAGGCCGCCCAGCCGGTACAGGCCGGCCCAGGACGGATCTGCCGGGCCCACGGCCGACGCCGTGCGCGATCCAGTCGCTCTCGAGGGAGTCGGCATGACTTCATCCTCGGGATGCCGGCACCGGGACGGCAGGGCCCAAGGCCCCACCGTGCGGGCACGAAGGTCACCCGGGAGGCGAGACTGCATCGCCCCTGACCCGCTTCCGCAGGTCAGGGGCGATCTCTTCGGTCGGGCTGACAGTGTGCTGGCTCAGGACATACCGGACACATGTCTCACGACATCCCGGACACGACACCCCCGCGACCGGGCAGGTGTCATGACACCTGTCGAGATCCTCCCGTCATGTCGAAGGCCCGCCTGGTCA